>CAVTBZ010000001.1:0-3036 GCA_963733045.1 uncultured Methanoregulaceae archaeon
ACTCTTAATGCCTATAGGGATGTGACCAATGAGGATGGCATTGCCACAGTGCACTTTACCTCTGGTGTCTTTGAAATCAATGAGCCCACATCAGACTCATGTACGGTTGAGGCTATTTGGGATGGGGAGTCGAGAACCATTGATCTTGAGTGGAAGAACTATCCCTATCTCCGGGTGGAAACAGAAGTCGACCGGGAAACCGTCGAAGTAGGGAAGCCGGTGAATGTGACTGTCCGTTTGATAGGGGATGGCGATGACCCTCTCCAGAACCGATTGACGTGATGCTCTGTGCGGACGAATCCTGGAAGTATGCACGAACGATGGGAAGATGAATGCACTAAAGGTTGCCCTGAATGACTTTAATGGAAATATGACAGATGACACGAACTGGGTAGGGATGACCACGTTTTCGAACGATGCCGAGGTGGTCCTTAACTTTACTTCGAAAAAGGATGATGTAAATAGCAAGATTGTTGATCTTAAATCGACATTGTGGGGGACACATCAATGCGGTACGGGCTCTTTATGTCAATACAGGAATTTAATATATCGGGACGTATTGATGTAGCGCGGGCGGTAATTCTCCTTTCAGATGGGGACTATAACTATTATGGTGATCCGCTTGCCCGTGGGACAAATCATACTGGCAATCCGAAAGTGGGCTCCCTTTTTGTATGACAGTGATAATTTGACTGAAGACTATTACTGGATAAGTGTTCTTTCAAAGGAAAATCAGGATCTGAGCTATTATGCTACTTCTAAAAATGTTACTCTCTATTCAATTGCGCTAGGTAATGACGGGCTCTCACTCGAAGGAAATGAGACTCTCAAAATACTTGCAAATAATACCGGCGGAAAATACTATTATGCACCACAGGGTGATGACCTTGTAGGGATTTATACGAGCATCGCAGGTGAACTGAAGACCGCGGCCGGAGTCAACACAAAGATGGACTTAAATATGTCGAACATTGAGTTAAACAATGTATCACAGCCGAATAGCAAGTATGATCCGATACTGGAATATGAATATGAGAAAGGCGCATCCACTCTTGTGAAGAGCTGGATGGGCTCAGAAGGCTCGTCCAATAATATATATAATCTGACCCTTAATCAGAAAGCCGAGTGGGATGCGACCCAATGTCTGAGCTTTGATTCCACTAAAATTGGTAAAATTCAGCTGGGGCAGACATGGCAGGCAAAATTCAGGCTGATTCCCATGAAGCCGGGCAATATCAACATCTTCGGCAACGGATCATCCATCTCCTTCAATGACGGCGCGACTCTGAACCTGCCGAAGACCTACATTACCGCAGAACCTGACCTGAATGCCACCGGCATCAATTTCACCAGTCTCCGGGCCTATGACCTGATGTGTAAGGAATATGAAGAGAACAAGACCTGTCCCATGATTAAAACCGATCTGACGATGGAATGGTGCCTGAATTATTCCGGTAACAATACGGTAACCCAGTGTCTGTACTACCAGAAGGTGGATGATGGTTTCTGGATTCTGTTTGACAGGTTTGATAAGCCCGGCCCTCTGAGCAGGGCTCCCGATCCCTCCTTTACCAAACAGCTCTATGTCGCGGACTTCCCGCCGGTGAGTACAAACCAGGGTGCGTGCAATGGCTGACGATGCGGCGGACTCAGTCGTTGAGACGCCCGCGATATTAATTGGCAAGGGTGTACGTAACTACATTCTCCTCGAATAATATCTTTTAAAACGTATCCTGAAAATGAATGGATCCAGCGGGAATCGAACCCGCGTCCTTGGGTTCGAAGCCCAAGAGGATATCCTCTACCCTATGGATCCACCCATCTTATTCGTGATACAGGGTGATAATCATTCTGGATTGGGCTGTTCTTTCTCACTGTTTTCTTCTTCGTGTCTTTCACCGGCAACAGCAATTTTCCCCTCACAGACACAAACCTACATACGATGATTCTCTCAGAGTCAGATATCGGTGAACGAATCGCGGCAGGCAATCTCGTGATAACGCCATACAGCAAAGATTCGCAGCAGCCGGCGTCTTATGACCTGCGATCAGCAGAAGACTATCTTCTCCGCAAAGGTGAATGCACGCTTGTCGCATCCCTGGAGCGGGTGGAACTCCCCGCTGATGCTGCAGCAACCCTCATGTGCCGTTCATCATTCGGCAGGCGTGGTGTCCTTATCGGCGGCGGGTTTGTGGACCCTGGTTTCCGGGGGCAGCTGACCCTCTGCCTCGTCAATGTCGGTTCGGAGGATATCACCCTCTCAGCGGGTGAACGGGTGGTGCAGATAATCATGCATGAAGTAAAAGCAGGCACGCGGGAGTATGAAGGGCGGTACCAGGACAGCAATGGTGCTGTTTCGTGCCGGTAAAATGGTATTGAAAAAACTTATTTAATCCAGAAGAGGTCGTCATCCGTGTCGTCGTCTTCCGGTTCTTTCTTCTTTTCGTAGCCGCCCGAAATGGTCCCTTTTTTGTATGTTGACTCTTTCTCCGGCTCTTTTGCCGCTTCCTGTGCTTTGCTCATCCGCCGTTCTGCACGGGTGAGAAGGTCATCTTTTGGTGCAGGGACTCGTGCAGACATCTTCAGGTCCCCGTTGAGACTCTCTTTCGTTTTGTGAGGGGCACGTGACAGGCGTACCGAATCACCGGTAATTGTACTGTCATTGGGGCGTATTCCGGGTGATTTAACTGAGACCTTCTTCCCCATGAGTGCACTGTCGTTCGCCTTTTGGGGAGATGTAACAGAGAATGAACGTCCCAAAAAAGCGGAATCGTTTGGCCCTTTGACAAATGAAATGTCTACTTCTTTTCCGTTAAAAGAAGCATCATTTGGACGTTTATCCTGTTTGCCAATACGAATGGTCTCCCCGACAAGTGCCATATCACGGGGTCCCCTGTTATCGGAGGACGGGATATCTTTCAGGCCGAATATAGAGTCTTTTCGTGCTTTATTTTCTCCCCCGTCTGTCATCCGTGTGATGTCAGCGACCGTTCGCTCCTTCCGGCCGGGCATTGGGAGCTGCTCATCAGTATTTTT
>CAVTBZ010000002.1:0-56366 GCA_963733045.1 uncultured Methanoregulaceae archaeon
GTTGCCTCGGTAGGGTAGTGGACATCCTAGAAGCCTCCGGAGTTTTTGACCCGGGTTCAAAATCCCGGCCGAGGCGTTTTTGTTTTTGATCTTAATTTTATAAGGTATCAGTCTGGAATCTCTTCAGACAATCGGTACTAAAATATAACACACCTAAATTGCTCGCGCTCCTCTCAAGGCGGCAAACTCTCTCGTGTATCCCTCTTTGAGTCAAATCATGATGCCTGGTGGATCAGGATCCCAATACCCTTATATGAACAAAAGTTCCTTCGAACAGTATGAAAATCCTGATCGCGATTGCCCCGGAAAAATTCAGGGACGAGGAGTGGCAGTGCCGGTTGCTGCATTCCAGAAATCTGGTATTGCATTTGACATAGACTTCCACGCGTCGCGGAATGTGTACGGGAATGCTGGGGGCAAAGACAACAGCGTCTCTCATGTTTGAAGAGATCGATCCTAAAGAGTATGGATGCCTGGTAATTATCGGAGGCAGCGGCTCCCAGACCTATCTCTGGAATGATGACCTGCTTGTCCAGCTGGCTAAATATTTCCATGAATCACGAAAGATTGTCGCTGCCATATGTCTTGCACCTGTGGTTCTCGCCCGTGCAGGGATCCTGAAAGGGAAGAAGGCAACCTGTTATGAAAGTCCTGCTTCGTTCTGGGAAATGAAAGCCGGCGGAGCAATGCTTGTAAACAAACCGGTTGTCGTGGATGGATGGATCATTACGGCAAATGGTCCATCGGCCGCACAGGAGTTTGCAGATTCAATCATCCGCACCATTAAGGAAGTCGAGTGGTAAGCAGGAACAGGGACTCATTCTTTTTTTGCAGGAACAGGAGAACCTTACGGATACATACCCCAACAGGTCTTACGATACGTCAGAATTATATCCGTTAAAAAAGGTAATTTTTCTCATACTGTTCTTCATATAATCTGTTTCATGAAAAGTACAATATATCCGCAACTGGCAACAACCAGCACGAACAACATGCCATAATCCCTGTACTGGAGCATTGATTCACGTACATGTGTCCTTTTTCCTGTCCGGTATCCCCGCATATCAATAGTAAGTCCCAGGACATTAGACCGCAGGAGTGCGTTGGATACGAGGGGTACAACGATGGGAGCAACGCTCCGGATCTTGCCGATAAAGCCGGTGCCCGGGTTGTACCCCCGTGCAAGCTGCGCCTCGTGAATGCGGGTGCCCTCTACCTGGAGCGTGGGTATGAACCTGAGGGCAATGATGAACATGAGGGTGTAATCTATCGGCATCTTCATCTTCTCTAAGGTATGGACAAGGTCCCGTGGCTGGGTGGATATCAGGAATAACTGGAATGCGAAGATAAGCACCATAAACCGGAAGGTCAGGATAAGGCCGATCTCAATGGCTCCCTGGGTTAGAGGAATGCTTCCCCCGATGAGCGGAATGCCCTGGGGAATAAGGTACCCGAGAATTGCTCCATTTGGCATGGTGATGAGGGTAATGATGATAAACACCACACTCATGACAAGAATGAGTTTTGTCTGGTGCAGGACCTCGTGATGCAGGTTGCAAAAATATGCGATAACAAGAAGTGCAATAACAAGGATTGCCAGAAATGCCAGGTTTGTTGTGATGATGCACATCAGACTGGTGGCAATAATGAACACGATCTTGGAAATCGGGGTAAGGCGGTGAAAGAACCCGTCCTTGTGAACGTATTGTAATATTTCTGCCATGTCAGGCCCCCCGGACCAGCGTGTCCGAAATAATGGATCCCTTTTCCATGGTAATGATTCGATCAGCGCAGTTCTGTGCAATCTCTTTGTTATGGGTGATGACAATGATCGTATGCCCCTCGTTCTGGAGATTTTTTAATATTTCCATAACAAGCCGGGCTTCATTGCCATCAAGACCGGTTGTCGGCTCATCCAGCACAATAATGGAAGGTGACATGGCAATGACACAGGCAATGGCAAGCCGCTGTCGCTCTCCCCGCGAGAGCCAGCGGGGGTACAGGTCTTTTGTATGCAGGAGCCCGACTTCACGCAGGGCTGCGTCAATGATGGTGTCGCCATTTTGAATTTTGAGATTTTTTAACCCGAACCCGATCTCGTCTTTTACCGTATCGGCAAAAAACATGTGATCCGGGTTCTGGAAGACGAGGCCGACTTCCCTGGCAAGGTCAGTAATCGTTGAAGTTTTAGTATTTTTCCCATTGACTATCACATCACCGCTCGTCGGGGAAAGGAGGCGGTTGAAGTGCTTGACGAGCGTTGTTTTTCCTGATCCATTCTCTCCTACAATTGCTACGAATTCTCCAGCATGGATATCGATACTGATATCATTGAGGGCAAAAACATCACCGTATGTATAAGAAAGGTGGTGTACAGAGACGACCTCCGGGGATGGAGCAGCCTTCTTTACCCCGCTTTCCGGCTGTATATCCCGTATTCCGGAAAAATCCGGTATCACGACCTTCCGGATCCGTTCGTCCCTGAGAACCTCATCCGGCGGTCCCATTGCGCTGATATTGCCCGACTCGAGCACGACGAGTGTATCTACCATGTCGCGGAAGTGCAGGTATTTATGCTCAACCAGGAGTATTGTCTTTCCTTGTGCTTTCAAGGTGGTTAAGATATCAACAATACGCCGGGTAGCATGTTCATCGAGTTCTGAGGTAGGCTCGTCCAGTATAAGCACATCGTTTCCAAGTGCCAGTGTAGCAGCTAATGCAACGCGTTGTTTCTGTCCCCGGAAAGATGGTGAGGGGAACGGTTCATAAGATCGGTGAGATAGGTTATTTCCGTGATTGAGGCAAGGCGTTCTTCAATGACCCCGGCATCAAGACCCCGGTACTCAAGTGCTGAGAGTATCTCTTCTTCGACCGTTGTGAAGATCATCTGTGCTTCTGCATCATCAAAAACGATGCCGATGGTCTTTGCAGACTCAGACAGGGTGGCATAGGCAGCCACGTCTTTCCCGTCAACAGTCACCAGTCCGTCTTTTTTGCCGCTGTATTCATGCTGCAGTATACCCGCTGCCGCAAGGCAAAGGGTGGTTTTGCCGGCACCAGATGGCCCGGTCACCATCACGCACCTGCCTTTCTCTACCGGCAGGGAAAGATGGTGCAGGGCAGCCTGCACCGTGTGAGGATAGGTATAACTGAAGTTATGGGACTCAATCATTCCTGTCCTCTCACCAGCACCCTGCTTGAGGGGATGTAGAGGATCTGGACAATAATGGCATTAAACACTGCCGTGATAACAACGATCGGAACAAATACCGCAACAAAATCCAGCAGGTTTCCATTATATTTGGTGAGAATTGTCGCACCAACAAAGATGATGGCAATCGCGGCAAACGTAAACCCGCTCGCGAGCGTTGCAAGAAACGTAGTGACTGTCGGTGCAAATTTCGTCCTGTTCTTCATGAGAGCATAGATCCCGAAACAGACCAGTGCACCAAGCGGTTCACTGACCAGGTTTGCCGGAGGGAACATGGAACTTGAGATCAGCATGGACAGCAACCCGGCAACAAAGCCTATACCCAGTGCTTCGTATACTTTTGGCTGGATGAGGATGATCGCAAGACAGTAGAACGCAATGATCATATTCGGCGTAAGCGGAGTATGGAGCATTGCGAGGAAGAAACGCAGAATTGCACCGATGGCGAGCAGAATTCCGACAATTGCAATATCTTTTGACTTCATGTACATCACTTTTTTTTGATTTTTATGTTGGTAATCAGAGGTTTCAATGTGTCAGGTGCCTGCAATAGCACGCAGGTCACCTAATTATACCTTAATGTATAATTTTGTTCATCAATGTATTAAAATTAACTTATCTGTGCTTTGCTGTTAATATGGAAGGATTATGCACGGCAGGTGACGAAAGATGGCATTCATGATTCATCAGCATCCTTATTATTTCTCACAATTCTCACAGGTATTGAGGAACACATACCATGAAATTCCTGATCCTGTATTATTCAATGTTTGGTCATGTGCACCGGATGGCAGAAGCACTGGCAGAAGGAGCTCGTGAAGTGCCGGGTACAGAGGTGATACTGCGCCGTGTCCCTGAGACCCTGCCAAAAGAAGTACTGGAAAAGACGGGTGCCACAGAAGCCCAGAAAAAATTTTCCCACATCCCGGTCTGCACACTGCAGGAACTTGCGGCTGCCGATGCGGTGATCTTCGGGACGCCGACACGGTTTGGCAACATGTGCGGCCAGGTGCGGCAGTTCTTTGATGCCACCGGGGGCATCTGGAAAACAGGATCGCTGGTGGGGAAAGTCGGGAGCGTGTTTACCAGTTCCTCGACCCGGCACGGGGGTCAGGAATCAACAATCCTAAAGCGTCCACACAACTCTTCTCCATCACGGCATGATCATTGCAGGCCTCCCGTATACCTTTACCGGGCAGTCACGGCTTGATGAGATCACCGGCTGCTCTCCCTATGGTGCATCGACCATTGCAGGAAACAACGGGCAGCGGTGGGCCAGCGAAAACGAGCTGGCGGGAGCCCGGTTCCAGGACAGGTATGTCGCAGGGATTGCAGCAAAACTTGTACGATAAATCATACCGTTCGTAAAAAGAACACATCATTGGGATTCGATACATGATTTCCTATGAAATTGCATTATTCACTATGGTGCAGGGATTGTAACTCCTCCATCCATTTGTTATGATGAATGCCGCCGCTCCTGAAGGGACGCCCCCTCGGCGGATCTGTTCTTAAAAAATTCAAAAAAAACTCTCTGCCCGCCGTGCCCCGGAGGGGCCATGAGACGGGGATTTCTTCGTATATACTACGATTTTGTGGGTTTGGGTGTGAACTGAATCGATTTTCAACCACTTTCACACCGCTCAGACCTGATCCTTATCCACCCCTGAGTGGGAGTGATCCGGTGCTATGGTGATCGAACTCCGTAAGGGAATGACGCTCCACCCGTGCACCTTTCATGCGGTGATCGGACCCGGGAATGTGATGGTCCCTGCACCCGGCAACAAAACGGATCTCCGGCGTTTCCTCATCCTCTACATGAGTGACAACAACTCGCTCCTTCTCTCTACAATCAACCGGTTATCCAGGGCCCGGGAGGTGTCATGATGGGAAGAAGTTTTGAGAGTGTCCGACAGGGTGTGAAAAGCATTGCTGCCCGCTGGGCCCGGTCATCGCGGGCTCTTAAAAAGGAGGATCAGCCGTATGGTGAGAAGCTGGTGGAACTGGCAAAAAAACATTCAAGCGAAGCATTCATTGCCTGTGATGATCCGCTCGAAGCTGCTGTCTTCTCGGCGCTTGTCGAGACAATCAAGCGCCAGGACCAGATCGAATCCCGCCTGAGGGAAGATGTGGATCATTGACTCAGCGTACCGGAACGGCGGGGTGGATCTCTGGACAAAAGATGGGATGGTCTCAAAAGTCCATCACGATTACAACCCCCCTTTTTTCATCCACTTCAATGACCCGCCTGCTCATCATGAGATGATTGATGCCCTCAAAGAGCGGTACGGTGCAGAGGAGTGTATCATCCGGACCATTTTTGGGGATCTTCCGGGTACTCAGTATATGCAGGCCGTGATGTTGCCGAAGTTATCGAACACCAGGCACAATTTGACGTTCAGCTCTTCAATGTTGATGTGCGCCGGGACCAGCGCTTCATGGCGGAGAATGGGATCTTCCCCTGCGGTGCAGAGAATGATTCGAGATGCTCTCCGGAATTCTCGCACGAACTGAACATTATTGAGGTTAAGGTCCACGATAATCCTGCACTTACATCAATGTGTTCAGATGTTGAGGTCATGTGCGGACACACCGAGCGGCTGACCGGGAAGGCAGGTGACGTGCTTGCAGATCTCTTCTTACTCGTCAGGTCGCTCAATCCCGATGTAATCCTCATGCCGCATGCTGATACCTGGATGCCCAGGATTCAAAAGGAAGCACAAAAACACGGTCTCGACATGCCCTTCTCCCGAAACGGGAAGTACCGGCAGATGGATGCCCGGTCATACTGGAGTTATGGGAGGATGGAGCACAAAGAATCCGCGCTCATTCCGGATGGGCGTATCCTGATTGACACCGAACAGTCGTTTGTGTACCAGGAAGGCGGGCTTGAAGGGGTACTGATGGCGGCCCGGCTTTCAGGGCTCCCGCCGAACCTTGCATCCCGTTTCACGCCCGGCACACTCATCAGCAGTTATGAAGTCTATGAAGCAGTAAAGCGTGGGATAGCCGTCCCGTTCCGGAAGAGCGACCCGGAGACGATCCGGCGGATCTCCCGGCTTCAGGCTGCGGACCGGGGAGGGATGATGTTCCAGCCGGCGGCGGGGATCTACGAAAACGTTGAGGAGATTGATTTCACCTCCATGTATCCCTCGATTATCGTTCGGGCCAACCTGTCACCCGAGACGATTGAGCACCCCCACCGTGCGGGTTTCCTTCCTGCAGCGCTGAAACCTCTTCTTGACCTGCGTATCACCACAAAACGACTGAAGAAAACGGATCCCCGGTTTGCCGGCATAGATTCAATCCTGAAGTGGATGCTCGTCACCTGCTTTGGGTATACCGGCTGACAAGAACGCGAAGTTCGGGAGGATCGAAGTCCATGAAGGAATCACGGCACGGTCCAGAGATATCCTGATCCGCACGAAAGATATTGCAGAAGAAACGGGTTTTACCGTCTTGCACGGGATCGTGGATTGCCTCTGGGTCCAGGGATCTGCCGTTGAAGAGCTGAAACAAAAAGTCGAGAAGGAGACAGGGCTTCTTACTGAGATTGAACATTTCAACTGGATTGTCTTTCAACCAATGAATGACGGGTCCGGGGCATACAACCGGTATTTCGGCAGACTGTCTGACGGGAGCGTGAAAGTCCGGGGGATCGCAGCACGGCGACACGATACACCGGATTTTGTCCGCTCGATGCAGGGCAGAATGCTTGAGGTCATGGCGGATGCCAAAAGTGTCGCAGCGCTCAAAGACAAGGAAGAAGAGACCAGGGATATTTTCCGGGATACGGTAAGGTGCCTTCCTGATTCAGATCCCAGGGAACTGGTGATCAACCGACGGATCAGCCGGCTTACCTATGCACACCGCTGTCTTGAAGGAGCAGCAGGTACAGGTATACCGTGACCGTGGCATTGAAATTGCACCGGGAATGAAGATCGGGTACATTGTCCGTGACGCACGGAAGTATTCTGTGGGTACTGAATGGGATGCTGCAGATTTTGATCTCTCCTATTACCATACCCTGCTGGAAAAGGCATGGGAAGAGATTGTGTTTGCATTTCGCACACCTCCTTTATTAAGGAAATCCTTAAACGGGCAGGAAAAGTCGGATGCCTGAAAGCGTCCGTCTGCCAGTAACATTCTTTGCCTATACAGACACTTTCACGTATACGGGATGACTGGGGATGCTGTTTACACCGGCAAGCGATGAAATCTATAAAGAAGCGCTCGACCTTCACGAAAAGCACCGTGGAAAACTGGAGATCCGTTCAAAGGTTCCGCTTAAGAACAAACATGATCTCTCCCTTGCGTATACCCCGGGTGTGGCAGAAGTGTGCCGGGAAATTGCCAGAGATAAGGACCTTGCCTACAAGTATACGATGAAGGCAAATACGATCGCGATTGTTACGGATGGTTCTGCCGTGCTTGGGCTTGGCAACATCGGGGGCTATGCGGCGATACCCGTTATGGAGGGAAAAGCGATCCTTTTCAAGGAATTTGCCGGTATCGATGCGTTCCCGATATGCTATGAAAATTATGAAACGGACTTTACCGATCAGGTTAAAAACATCGCACCGGTTTTTGGAGGGATCAATCTCGAGGATATCGCCGCCCCCAAATGTTTTGAGGTTGAGGATGCCCTGCAGGATATAGGAATTCCGGTGATGCATGATGACCAGCACGGGACTGCTGTTGTGGTTCTTGCTGCGATTCTCAATGCCTGCAAAGTGACCGGAAGAAAATATGAGGATCTGAATATTGTCATATGCGGGGCCGGTGCAGCCGGTTACGCCATTGCCCGTTTACTTAAATGTATAGGGTATAATCCCGCGGTCTGTACAAAAGTAAACGAGATCATCGTCTGTGATACGCAGGGGACTATTTTTCGTGGACGGGAAGGACTGTACAAAAACAAGTATAAGTTCATCCTGGCAGAAGAAACAAATCAGCCGGCTCTTTCAGGAACACTTGCAGACGCGATGACCGGTGCCGATGTCTTTATCGGCGTGTCGGCACCGCAAATCGTCACCGAAGAGATGGTCCGGTCGATGAATAAGAATGCCATTGTTTTTGCAATGGCAAACCCGGTGCCGGAAATATGGCCGGATGCAGCGAAAAATGCCGGTGCTGCCGTGGTGGGGACCGGGAGAAGTGATTTTCCCAACCAGATCAATAACGTGCTTGCATTTCCGGGTATATTCAGGGGTGCGCTCGATGCGCGTGCGACACGGATAACTGATGAAATGAAGATTGCAGCAGCGCATGCGATTGCAGATTACATAAAAAAACCCCACAAAGAGCGTATCCTGCCAAATATCCTCGATAAGGACGTGACCCGGGCAGTAGCAAAAGCTGTGGCAATGGCTGCAGAGAACTGCGGCTGCAGCAGGAAAATATGAAAAAATGGCTCTGTGGAAACAGGTATGAACCTATATGTTCTCAGCCCAAACCATGAAAATTGTATAATATACGAAGGGCCCCGCCTCAGGGCCTCTCCGAGGCACGGCGGGACAGGGAGGTTAATTGTATTTTTTTTAGTTACTGATCCGCCGCGGGGGCGTCCCTCCGGGGGCGGCGGCGTTCATCGTAACTGAAGAATCGAGATGATAATCCACTCATCATACCTGAATTTTTCAATTTTCATGGGAAAATCTCAAAAAGTCAAATGCTCGAAGGACGGGTTTTTAGTCCACTGCCACCAGGGCTCGACCCCGACGTGTTAGTTCCTGAAAAGGTACGTACTGCACCATTAAAAAAAGCGCAGGGGCGGTCTGGGGGGACAGGCACTGTCCCCTCCTTCAACGTATCCTGATAAAAGGAATTCAACAGGGCCGAAAAAATCCAGTTTTAATGGACTTCGTGCTCATAGCGTTGTGCGGCTTCCCCACCGTTTATACAGAAATTCTGATAGGTAAGCCCGAGTTCCCGGGTAACCGGACATGCCCTGCAGGAGCACCCCATATCTTCTGAAATGCAGAGCATACTTTTTCCGGCTATACAGTACAGTAACTCATTATTTTCCCGGGCGCAGCGGTTGTAGGAAGAGCATGCCGGGCAGATACAGGACTGCCGCTTTTCATGAGTAATTTGTTTACGTTCTTTCGCATTTCTCTCCCATGACATGTTCAGCCATTGTTCAAATGCATCCATACCGATCCCTTACTTCTGCAATCCTTTCACCCGTATCCGGTGATGTCATAATTTATGGTGGTAGAATTTTTTGCACACTCTTTACCGTGGACAAGTACTTCATCGATCGTCTTTTTGAGCAGTGCCGGATAGATTGCCCCTACCATTTCCTGCACGGGCTTTCCATCACAGAAAAACTTAAAGGTCGGGTACTCCGGATACCGTAACGTTCTGCCGTCCATTGGTTTGCCATGATATCCATCCGCACAAAGACCACGGAATCCTTGTACTCCCCGGCATAATTCCTGAAATAGGGTTCCATCTGGTGACAGAATGCACAGGTGGGACTATAGAACATCACTGCAACTGGTTTGGATCCTTTCTCTACGGTTTTTTCCCAGGTGCGGTCATCCGCTTCAATCACCGGTTCGTCTGCCATCGGGTTCCCTCTCAGCCAGACATTAGAGAATGCTGCTCATATAGTTTGTCCTGATTTAGGTTTCTGGTTTGTATTTCTGCGGAGCCATGGAATTTATCGTTACATGTATACCAGCGCTCATGAACATTTTATCCCAACTATCCTGTCAATTTATTGCACAGGGAAAGCATATCAGGATCGATAATTGAGGGTGGGAAGCAGGATGCTGATGCGGATTGGCGGTAAGGACACAGAAGGGGTCGATGCACGCTGGATTGAAGTGAAGAACCCGGCAACTGGTGAGTTGATCGACAGGGTGCCGTCCGGGACAAAAGAGGATGTATCTTTTGCAGTTGATGTTGCAGAATCGGCTTTCGATTCCTGGGCGAAAAAGGCAATGCGTGACCGCGGGATGATCCTGTATCATGCTGCCCGCAACGTTAGGGATCAGCATAAGGATCTTGCCCGGCTTCTAACGCTGGAACAGGGCAAACCGATCAGGGAATCAGTTGACGAAGTGCGGGGGTATGCAAATATTCTCGAATTCTATGCCGGTATTTCCGCACGGCAGAACGGCGAAGCAGTAAGGCTTGGGAACCAGGGCGATTGCATTGTTCTGCGCCAGCCGATCGGTGTCTGCGGAGCAATCATTCCCTGGAACATGCCGGTATTGATCATGGGCTGGAAAACTGGTCCAGCCCTGCTTGCAGGAAACACGATTGTGCTGAAACCGGCATCATCAACCCCATTGACAAACCTGCGTCTTGCACAGATCCTTGAAGATTCAGGGCTACCTCCCGGAGTGCTGAATGTAGTAACCGGGAGCGGCGAATCAGCAGGTGAAGCTCTTGTAAAGCACCCTGCAATCCGGAAACTGTCATTTACCGGTGACTGCGCAACCGGCAATAAAATACGGGAGATGGCCGGGACGCATCTCAAAGACATCACTCTTGAACTTGGCGGCTCCGATCCGATGATAGTTATGCCGGATGCCGCAATCGACAAGGCAGTAGAGGGGGCACTCCGGGGCAGGTTTTACAATGCAGGGCAGACATGCACTGCGGTAAAGCGGCTCTATGTCCATGAAAAAATTTACCCGGAATTTATCCGGAAATTAAAAGAACGTGTCGATGCCCTGACCGTAGGAAACGGGCTGGGATCGAAGATCGATATTGGCCCGATGAATAGTGCGGAACAACGGGAGAAAATCTCGCACGTGGTTGAAGAAACCCGAAGCAACAGGGAGGGGACTATCCTTACCGGGGGATATTCTCTGAAGGGGACTGCATATGAAAAGGGATTTTTCTATCGTCCGACACTGGTCAGCGATGTCGTCCCTGATGCACACCTGGTAAGCAGTGAAATTTTTGGCCCGGTATTACCGGTAATGACCGTGCCGGATCTAGACACCGCTATCCGTGAGGCAAATAATACCCGGTACGGGCTGGGAGCTTCGATCTGGACAAAAGATCTCGCCACAACAAAACGGGTATTCGATGAAGTGAAAGCCGGTATCATCTGGGTGAACCGTCATCTTACCGTACCACCTGAGGTACCCTTCGGGGGAATAAACGAAAGTGGCATTGGACGGGAGAACGGCCAGCATGCACTTGACAGCTACACGCAGACAAAAACCCTGTTTCTTGGCTGGTAAAAAATTATTTTCTTTTTGGTATTAATGCGCATCCGACAAGTGCGAATGCAACGAGAATCGTAAGAGACGATAGTGGAGATTTCTGCGTAGTTGTGGGAGGCTGGGATGGAGTGGTGGTGGGAGGTGCAGTCTGGAGTGTTGTTGCCGGTGCCAGTGTTGCTGGGGTTGAAGGCATTTTCTCAAATATATTGAATGTTGTAGATCCTGTTACCTCAATTACGGTCCCTGATACCCTGACAATATACTCATCCGGTCTGAATGTTGATGCATCAACGTCAAATGACCACTGGTTCATTCCTCCGCTGCCCGGTTCGATAGTGACTGTTCCGGATGAACCTGAAAATTCACCACTCTGCGATTTCTGTGATGGTTTGAACGATGAGGAAGTGATTTCAACGAGAAGTTTATCTCCAACTGCAAGGTTGGTCGATCCGGTGATGGTAAACCTGTCACCAACAACATGATCCCCAATCGGATTGATAAATGCAGTGGGATTCCCGATGATAAATGACGTGGTGGCAAATGTATCGTCGAGGTTCTGGCTGTTGATCGCCCGCATCAGTGCATTGGCGCCATCCGGGGTCTGGAGACTGCCGGTTCCGGTGAGCTGGAAAATGGAAGTGCCGGTTCCCAACTGCCGGTTGATTATACTGCCTGTCGAGCTGTCATAGTAAATATCGAACTCTCCATTCATCATCGGGTGCTGGACCAGGACATAGTGGCCTGGCCGGGTGCAAGGTTTTGGGTGTCAGCGGATTTTAGTTCATACTCGTACGTGTTATCATCATTTGTGTAAACGGTGGAAATCTTTACATAATTGTACCCGAGCAGCCAGACCTGCAGACCATTGACTGGGTGGCCTGTTGCAATGCCATGAATAAATACCGGATCCCCGTTTGCGATTGTCGGCGCCCCGGCAAACGAGGTACCGGGAGATAAGGTAACAGATGATACCGGTGGAATAATGAGAATGGCACTCAGAATCAGAAGGAAAACCAATGTGCGGATAGAGGGTTTTGTCATACGAATCAGCTGATATGGTACCTGAACGCTGATGAAGGTGTCTGGTTGCTGAATCTGTCAACCTGCCCACATTCGATGCAAAACTGCCTCGGGACAGGATAAAATAATAATGTGAAAAACCAGGTCAAAGGAAAGAAGAAGTGAGTGGGAGGAGTAAGCCTCCTTCTGTTTTAGCGGCATTCAGCTATGCGTCATACCCGGACGGATACCGAGCGATCCAATTGTCCTGTTCTGACTTGCACCCGCAGGGGTTCGCCGTTTCACCGATTCCTGTTTGTTGACGCTCAGCGAGTTATCACACATGCCGTGTGCACTTGACGGAAATATCCGTCTCAATCGCTTCATTACTGAAAACAGGCCGTGTCGTTTCTGTGCCATTGCCGTGACTCTCGCCACCCGTACTGTGTACGGCTGCGTGCCCGGTGGGTGGGGGACTTTCCTCAGCAACCTGAATGGTCACCGTCGGCCGCGCTCTCCCTCTCCTGTATAACTTTGAGGTTTCAGGAGATAAGCACAGCGCTTGTGGCAGGTTTTTCCTGATTAAAATATGGGTTTTTGGCCCTGGAGATATGTTTTAAACAACCCGAACGCTCACGGGTTTTTCACGCCCCTCTTTTCCGACCACCTTTTTTTCACAGTATAAAAAAGAATTTCTCCGGAATGCTTGTTCGATAGATTGTTAAATAAAGTGCACTAAAGACAGTCACAAAGGTAAGGGGGAAATGCGAATGTACCTGCTCGATGCAAAAGAAGGTGATATGGCGGTTCAGCTTGCACGCGGTGCCATTGAATACGTTATTGCAAAAAAACCGAAACCCTCACTCTCACTTACACCAATTTTTGGGGATAAGCGGGGAGTTTTTGTCACGCTTACAAAAGCGGGAGAACTTCGCGGGTGTATCGGGTTTCCGTACCCGGTTATGCCCCTTGGAGATGCAATCGAGGATGCTGCTGTCGCAGCTGCAACCGGAGATCCACGGTTTCCCGCGGTGCGCAGGGATGAACTTGCAACTATCAGGCTCGAAGTAACGATCCTGACCGTCCCTTTTCCCATTGAAGGCGATCCGGAAAAGCGGCCGGAAAAAATTGAAGTGGGCAGGCATGGTCTTATCGTGCGTGGCCGGGGGACAAGCGGGCTTTTACTTCCCCAGGTAGCAACTGAAAATGGATGGGACAGTTTAACATTTCTCGATCATACCTGTATCAAAGCGGGGCTCTCTGAAAGATGCTGGACGCACCCAAATGTAGAGGTGCTCACCTTCGAAGGGCAGATCTTCACTGAACGCATATGAGGGCAACCGTTTAACCTCAATACAGCACATATAAGGGGACAACACGGTGCACAATGGCAATTGCTTTTGAGAGTTTGTACAGCGATATCGCAGGACGCTGCGGCAAACTGACGGTGGGGAAAAAAACGATAAAAACCCCGGCACTTCTCCCCGTCATCAACCCCCATCTCCAGCTCGTAACGCCAAAAGAGATCCAGTCGATGGGTGTTGAGGCGCTCATCACGAACGCCTACATCTTTTCCCAAAGTAAACAATACCGGGACCGTGCTCTGGCAGAAGGGTTGCATAAGGTGCTGGATTTTGATGGTGTCATAATGACCGATTCCGTTTCATTCCAGCTTTTCTGTCTATGGACAGGCTTCCATCACCAATACTGAAACCCTCTCCTTCCAGCGTGATATCGGGAGTGATATCTGGTACCGCTGGACATCCCGACATCCCCTGCGTCTGACCGTGCCACAACTGAGCGGGAACTCGTAATAACCATGCAGCGCCTGGCCGA
Source organism: uncultured Methanoregulaceae archaeon (assembly GCA_963733045.1). Taxonomy (GTDB): domain Archaea; phylum Halobacteriota; class Methanomicrobia; order Methanomicrobiales; family Methanospirillaceae; genus Methanoregula. The sequence goes on from CAVTBZ010000002.1 coordinate 14,236, forward strand.
AGCGCGGGAAGTCTTTGGTAAGGAGCGCCTGTTGCGGGACCTGTCCAAGGCGGCAGTTTTACGGATCTCCGCGAACGCGCCGGCCGTGAAGTGACGGATCTGGTTTTTCCTTTTGTCCGATTGGTGCGGTCGTTCCTCTGATGGAATCCTACCGTTACCGGGATCTTGTCAGCGTGGTGATGGCAGTCAGCTGGGACTCTGTCCCCTTCTGCATGCGTTCACCTGTTCGGGCCGGCCACCCGTTAATGTTTGCCCTTGCCACGGCGATGGGCTGCGACCTTTTTGATTCCGCTGCATATGCACTGTATGCAAAAGAGGGACGTTACCTCACTACCCACGGGAGTTTCAAAATTGATGAGCTCTCCTAATCTCCCGTGTGCATGTAACGTGTGCCGGACACATACCTGTGAAGAATTGCGTACTGCACCCGATCGCGACCGCCTGCTGGCGTTCCACAACCTGTACGTAACTCTTGCCGAGATCTCCCGGATCCGCCAGGCAATTTTTGACGGAACGCTCTGGGAACTTGTCGATGAACGATGCCGTGGACACCCGCAACTTCTTGCGGGTTACCGGGCGCTCCTGAAACAGACCGTGTCCCTGGAAAAAAATGACCGGGTCTCAAAACGCCGGTTTTTCTACAGGGGAGACGCGAGAGCCTGCAGTTGGTACCTGAGGTATTCCGGTATCAGCAGATGCTCTCCCGGCTGGTTCTTGGAAAACGAGTCCTTATCGCATTTGATGGGGGCACCCGGGATGAATTTAACGATACGCTGTTCTTCAAACCACCCTTCGGCCCATATCCTAAGGAACTCAAGGAAACATTTCCTGTCGGGCAGAGTGAAATTCCCGAGTGGGACGATAGAATGGTAAGGACAGGGTGCAGGGGGATACAACTGCTTATGGAGAGTCACCCGGACAGCCAGTTTGTTGTTTCCTGCAATTCATGCTGGGAACCGATTGTCCGGCAGGAACTGGGTGATATAGAGGTGCGTATGACGAGGTTTGATATCAGGAAACGGGACGGACTGGCGCGGACCGGACTCTTCAGTACCGATACGCAACAATGAAATTTCCGATGGCGTGTGCAACAGAAACTCTCTTCCCTGAACTCAAAACCCTTCAGGGAACCAATCTGCCTCTCTGTGCTCCCTCATCGCTGGTGAACCAGTTTCCTCCGCCAGATATTGGCCAGCCGGTAACTATTCACCCACAGTCTTGACAATCCTGCTCAAAGTGGCGATTGCGTGATGGTAGCGGACTGGCATACGGCATTTTCAAATCCAAGGAATTATGTTGACTGGCTTATAGGGCTTAAGGAAAAAACACCGGTCGATAGAGCACGGTACGCGCCGGGGTCTGCATTGCCCTCAAACGTTCATATCCTGTGCTATTCAGGATTTGACCTGTTTGATTTCCGGGCAGTTGACCTTAAAACCGCTCAGGGGCTGTTTTGTACACCGAAAGGTGAGTATCCTGCCGATGCACTTGATAGCGGGATCTGCACGCGTACCGGATGCCAGAAGAAAAATCTGCAGTCTGCATAACCGGCGGCACTTCTCCATGAGATTGCACTTATTACACGGTTCATTGAAGAATCACAGGTGCGCGATCTGGTAGAATCACGCTGCCGGTATGAATGCGGCACATGTCGCTATCATGCGATTCCTTGACAATCAATACCAGTTCATGGAACAGCACCTGCCAATTGCCCGCAATAGCGTGATGCGGGCAAATTCGGGAGAATCCCTGCAGCGGGCTGAGGTCCGTGGTTTTGCAGAACGGGTAATCAACCGGTACTGCCCACCAAAAACAGATGTTGCGGTTCTCCTCCCCTGTTCAGCAAAAAAACCTAATCCCCCTCTCCCAGAGCCATAAAAAGTTCCAGCGGGCGATTGCAGGTCGCGCCCATGAACTTATCATTACATCTCCGTTGGGACTTGTTCCCCGCGAACTGGAGTGCATCTACCCTGCAGGACATTATGATCTGCCGGTTACCGGTTAATCGGGGATGCCGAAGAATGTGCAGTTATTACCAGTATTCTCACACGCTATTTAAAACGCCATTCGTACCGTCGTATTATTGCACATCTTGAGGGTGGTGCACTGAAGGTAGCCCGGATGCAGGCTGAACAATGCGGTATAGACCTGGAATATTCATGCCAGGACCATCCCACCAGCGATGTCGCACTGAATGCACTTGATTCCTCTCTTGCAGGAGAACGGCGGATTAAGGATGACCGGCTTCATGGAATGGTATCGTACCAGTTTAATATTGATCTTACACGAAAGGCACAACGTGCCGGGGGCACTATCCGGAACTTTTTTACAGTAAAAATAATGTCCAGATTTTCTCGATTGATACCGGAACAGGTCTTCTCCGCCCCACCTTTGATGGCTGGCGTCTTATCCCGGAAGGATACCGGGTGTATATTGATGATCTTGTACCGGAAGGGGATGTCCTTGTTCCCGGTATTGTGAAAGCTGACCCAGGAATACGGGATGGCGACGAAGGTACTTGTTGTCGGGGATCGTGCACACGCTACCGGACGTGCAGCGTTGCCGATGGATGATACCCGGCGTTCACGGCGCGGTGTGGCAGTCCGGGTGCGTAAGATAAAGAGACTGGAATCCACTTGAATCATTGCGGTTATTTCTTCCGTTGAAAATTCACGCGGATTGAACCATCAACAAAATTTCTGCCTTTTGGTTGGAAGAAAACTGATGATATTTACATAATGAATCCTGTATTACAGTTATTATGCAGTCTAAATAGAAAATGTCGGGAATTCCCGATATTTTTTTACCGGACCCGACTATGTGTATATTGTTTTGTCGAAAGTTGATTATTTCGCCTCCCCCCCGCCCAATTCATCGTGTCTGAAGAGTATAATAGTAAAAACCCCTGTTTCTGTTGATCGGACTATCGGCCGAAATAGAGTTCGATTGCTCTTTTGATACATAATGAGGCTTCTTTTTCGTTCCCCATTTTTCTTATACTCATTCCCTTGTTGAACCAGGCATCTGCATAAAAAGGATCAATCCGAATGACTTTTTCATAGCACAGAATTGCTTTATCCGACTGACTGAGATATTCATAACAGTTGCCAATCTCAATGAGGGAATGAAGATGATGGGGCGCAATTTTTACTGCCCAATGCAGAATATCCATAGCCTGCTGATACTCCCCTTCATTCACCTTTTCACGTGCCTGCCGCCAGAGGTATTCCGCTTCAGGTACCGCCTCCCCCCCATCAATCTCTTTCATCTCATCCTTCCCCAATACGATGGCCTTTGTGACTAATCAAGGGCAAAAATACCTATATTTTATAATTTTTATAAGCATTTGCAGTATAGAATTGCCATAGTAATTTGCATGATGAAATGCCATGCAAATTTTTTAATATTCATCACTTAAAATATTAACAGTTGTACTTTTATGCCTGTCCTCGATCAGATTATCGTTGATACAATCAAGCGGCACCTCCGGTCGCACAAGCGGGGGATGACCATCTCTGATCTTTCTTCAAAAATAAAATTAAACAGGAATATGGTAGCAAGGTATCTTGACCTGCTCCTCATTTCCGGGCAGGTGGAGAAGCAGGTCATCGGGGCTGCAAAAGTGTATTTCCTCTCCCAACGGGTACCGATTTCTGCCATGCTTGAATTTTCATCAGATTATGTAATCGTTCTAAATACGGAACAAGAGATTATTCAGGTAAATAAAAAGGTCCTTTCACTTCTTCTCGAAAAAAGAGAAGATCTGGTAGGAAAAAAAATCAGTGAATGTAATAATCCTTTCTTTAAAAGTCTTTTAACTATTAAGTATCCAAAAGATCCGGAAAATGATGAAGATGGAATTACAGAAATAAACTGTGTACGCAACGCGAGTATATTCCACTTCAGGGTGAAACAGGTACCGACCGCATTTGAAGACGGGAGTCAGGGATGGACATTGATTTTTGAGGATATTACCGCCAAGAAAACATATGAAGAAGCCCTGCAGATGAGCGAAAAACGATACCGGGGCATCGTTGAGGACCAGACGGAATTCATCTCGCGATTCCGTCCTGATGGAACTCTCATTTTTGTGAATAACTCCTATGCCCGCTATCTGGAAAAAAAACCTTCAGAGTTACTTGGTCAGTATCATATGCCCGGGATCTGCGACAACGATCGTGTAACCGTAAGTAAATCAGTCCAGTGCCTTAATGCGGAACATCCCCAGGTGTCTGTAGAGTGTCGTATTGTCGACCCGTCCGGCCAGCTGCGCTGGAACGTCTGGAACATCCGTGCACTTTTTAATGAGGAGGGGAATCTCCATGAGTACCAGGGAGTAGGATGGGATACTACCGAGAAAAGAGAAGCTGCAGGAAGGATCAATCAGTACATCTCCGAGATGGGTTTCTTCTCCCGGAAACTGCAGGAATTCATCGAACTATCCCCGGACGTTGATATCTACCATGCGATAGGTGCAGGTCTTGAAGAACTTCTTCCGGATACAGCAATTGCGGTTAGCTCTTATAATTCCGGATCAGGAACACTGACCGTAAAAGCAGTATTTGGTGAAAAGGAGCGTGATTGCGTTGACAGTTTTTTCGGGAAAGATTTTTTTAAGATTTCAGTTCCCGTCGATCAAACTGTTTCTGAAAATGTGTTGACCGGAAAGGTGTACCGTGTCACAAAAAATCTCCCCGATTTATTGTATCCTCACGTCCCTGCTGATTCCTGCGGGGAATTTTCAGAGTATCTCAGTCTGGAAAATCTCTATTCTGTTGGCCTTGTCTGGCAGGATTTGCTCCTGGGAAACATGACATTTGCTCTCCGGAAAGGAACATCGCTGAAGCTGCTTCTCTCATCGAGACCTATGCCCGGGCAGCATCGATTGCTCTTCAGCGCCAGATTGCAGAGAATGCGTTCAAGGAAAGTGAGATGAAAAGGGCAGAAGATGCGCTGAAGAACAGTGAAAATTATTTACTGACAATATTCAATGCCACCCAGTCTGGACTTGTGGTTATCGATCCGGAAACCCGCTCGATCTATGATGCCAATTCAACCGCTATTGCCCTCATCGGCAAAGAGAAGGATTCCCTTATCGGGTCATCCTGCAATGAATATCTCTGCCCGGTAGAAAATCAAAAGTGCCCCGTTATCGATCTCGGGCAGGAACTTGTTCGTTCGGAAGGAGTTCTCCGCAATATGAATGGTGAAGAGAGACCGATTATCAAAACGGTTGTTCCGGTACAGCTGGGGGGGCGGGCATGTCTTCTCGAAAGTTTCATTGATATCACTGAACGCAAACGTGCTGAAGAGGCGCTTTTTGCAAGCGAGAAGCGATTCCAGTCCCTGGTGGAAATGCTGCCCCAGAGTATCTGGGAATGTGATGACCGTGGAAATGTAACGTTTGTTAACCACCGCACATATGAGATGTATGGGTATACCCGTGAAGATGTCGAAAAGGGAATGACCCTCTGGCAGACAATACATCCCGATGACCGGGAAAGGGTATTGGGTGATTTTATCCGGGCTTTAACGGAGGAACCCGATGAATTCCCTGCATGTCATGAATTTATGTCAATTCGCAAAGATGGCAGCACATTCCCCTTGTTAACCTATCATGTGCCCATTGTTCATGAAAATAAAATTACCGGTATGAGAGGTATTGGCATTGACATCTCTGATCGCAAACGAGCAGGAGCGACGCTAAAGGAGAGTGAGGAACGATTCCGTCTTCTCGTGGAGAGTGTACCGTTTGGTATCTCTTTTATCACCAGTACCGGAAAAATCGAATATGCCAATCCGGCATTTGAAAAGATATGCGGGTATTCCCGGGAAGAATTTCCGGATCTCACTCTCTGGGGCGAAAAGGTATTTCCCGATGCTGAATACCGGAAAAAAATATTTGGCGCCTGGTTTGAGCACATTCAGACCACCTGCGGGACAAATTTTCACGCAGACAATATATTCCGTATTCATTGTAGTGATGGAAAAGACAAGGATATACGGTTCACAGTTTTCTTTTTTGCAAATGGAAAAGGGCTGCTGACCATTGACGCTATCACAGAACGGAAACGTGCAGAGGAGATAATACGCAAAAGCGGACTCTGATTGAATCAGTTGTAACTGCATTCGCCTGTACTGGACATTGCCATCGGAAATGTCCCCGCGTAGTGCGCCTTGGTACGGCACGCGAAGCAGATTCCAGGGTTCGTGGTATCCACGGTGCAGTGTTCGCAACACTGACGGGTGTTAATGCGCAAAATAAAAAGGATGCAGGGCTAATTACTAGGATACATATTGAATGTTAATCATGGAGTGACAGGGTTGTTTTTCGTAGAGAAGACGGAGCAGCTTGCCGATAAGGTGTACCAGATGTGGGTCAGAGCGCCCCATGTTGCCCACCATGCCTCAGGCAGGACAGTTTGTAATTTTCAGAATAGACGAAAAAGGTGAGCGCATCCCTCTCACAATATCCGCAGTCGATGGTGATTCAGTCCGTGTAATTTTTATGACCGTGGGAAAGACAACCACACACCTTGCATCACTTACTGCCGGGGATTATATACGGGATGTAGCAGGTCCTTTGGGAAAGCCCAGCGAAATTAAAAACTACGGGACCTGTGTTGTGGTCGGGGGTGGTGTTGGCACAGCCAGTCTTCCCATCATCGCCCGTGCAGCCAAAAAAGCGGGTAACCGGGTCATCGGGATTATCGGTGCCCGCAATGCAGGTCTTCTCATTCTTGAAGATGAGATGCAGAAAGCCTGCGATGAGTTACACATAACCACAGATGATGGAAGCCGCGGGTTTCACGGATTTGCTGCCGATTTCTTAAAACAGGTTATGGCAAAGGAAAAAGTGGACTGTGTCTGGATAATCGGCCCGGCAATTATGATGAAGGTCACCTCTGAATGTACACGAAATACCGGTATCAAAACATTTGTAAGCCTTAATCCCGTTATGGTGGACGGTACCGGTATGTGTGGTTCGTGCAGGGTACAAATAAATGGTATAACCAAATTCGCCTGTGTCGACGGTCCTGAATTTGATGCCCATGAAGTGGACTTCAACAGCCTGATGCAGAGGCTGCGTATGTACCAGCCTGAAGAAAAAGAGTCATTGGAACATTACCAGGCGCATACCTGTACCTGTAAAGGAGATGAGCACCATGCATGATCGTCCTGTGGACCAGCGAATTCACGATTTTTATGAAGTTGAAACAGGTCTTGCACCAGATGAAGCAATGCATGAAGCTGAACGGTGCCTCCAGTGTAAAAAGCCGCTCTGCGTAACCGGATGTCCGGTCAATATTGATATTCCGTCATTTATCAGGGAAATTGCTGCGGGAAATTTCAAAAAAGCGGCAGTGATCATCAAGGAACAGAACATGCTGCCCGCAATCTGCGGGCGTGTCTGTCCCCAGGAAGTGCAGTGCGAGGGTTCCTGTATCCTGGGAAACAAGGATATCCCGGTCGCTATCGGGACCCTCGAACGATTTATCGCTGACTGGGAACGGAAGAATGGTGCAGTCATTCCCCAGAAAAAAAGCTGAACCGGGAGGCGGGTTGCCGTAGTCGGTGCAGGTCCGGCCAGTCTGACCGCATCAGCCGAACTTGCACGAATGGGCTATCATGTGACCCTCTTCGAATCTCTTCATGAAGCTGGTGGCGTACTGATGTATGGTATCCCTGCGTTCCGCCTTCCCAAGGAAATTGTCAAAGCTGAAATTGATGCGGTTCTTTCCCTTGGGGTAGACCTGTATCTCAATCATCTGGTGGGAAGGAGCGTGACGATACAGGAGCTGCCTGCGCTATGATGCCGTATTTCTTGGCACTGGTGCCGGACTTCCGTATTTCATGGGTTTACCCGGGGAGAACCTCCGGGCGTTTATTCGGCAAATGAGTTTCTGACCCGCGTTAACCTGATGCATGCGGATCGTTTTCCGATCTATGACACGCCAATAAAGAAAGGAAGAACCGGGTTGTGGTAGCCGGGGGTGGCAATGTTGCTATGGATGCAGCCCGTGTAGCCCGTCGTCTGGGGGGGAAGGTCACTCTTGTCTATCGCAGGCGGGAAGAAAATCTCCCGGCCCGTAAAGCAGAAACCACCCGGGCAAAAGAAGAAGGGATCGAATTTCTTACCTGCACAAACCCGGTGCGGATCATCGGGGATCAGGTAATGACAGGCGTTGAATGTGTGAAAATGGAGATGTGTGATCTGGATACAACGGGTCGTCCGGAACCTGCTCCTGTAAAAGGAAGCCATTTCACCATTGATGCGGATGTATTTATTGCAGCAATCGGACAAGGTCCCAATCCGCTCCTTATCAGTGAACTTCCGGAATTAACCCGGGGGAAAAGAGGTAATGTTATCGTTGATGAGGAATTCCATACCTCCATGCGCAAAGTCTATCCCGGCGGGGATGTTGCAACAGGAGCTGCTACCGTGATCCTGGCGATGGGTGCAGCCAAGCAGGCAGCGCATGCGATTGATACGATGCTGCGCGAAGAGTAAAACCTGCAGATGGTATTTTTTTTTTAAAATGCCACTTTTGCAAAGTGGGTTTATTTGTTGATTACCCTAAAAAATGCGACGTTCAATTTTATGCCTTTTTTTTGGCTTCATTCATTTTTGCTCTGGTTTTTAGAATTTGCTTTATCGCTGTAGTTGGCACCTTTTGGTCGAACCTGATTTGTATGGTTTTTTTCCCGGTTTTGTAACCTTTTTCTTCAAGCATTTTGCGGTCTTTACTTTGCAGCACGGCTGCAAAGCCAAAGCTTACGTGGTTTTTGAATGCGGCAAATCCAGCAAGAACACCGTGATATTTGTAGAATGGCACGCCCCAGCTTATTCCTTCTTCTACGTCTGGAATAGTCGATTTTATTATTTTTCCGGAGTTCTTCGAGCGTCGGATGGGCTTCACTGCCTGAACTGGCAATGTAAGAATCAACGTCTTTTGCGCTATAATTTCTCATTCGTAGTTCCTCCTCTTTCCTTTGATTCAAGCGCACACGAGTTTATGCAGAACCTTTTGGCATGTCAATGACAGACTTTAAACATCATAAGTTTGTCGACTATTTGCATAGGGGATTCTCCTTTACCGTGTTAGACGTATGAAAGCCTTCAGAACATAGAAATTCGCTTCTTTGGCCTCTGATGCCATTTAGAGCCAGCCCTCCGCAAACCATTTTAATCGCAAATTCGAAACAGTCTTCATATTCTTTTAGCGACAAGTATACCGTTCGTTCGTTTTTCAGATCTAACCCTTTTTGAAGATTTTTTTAAAAATTTACAAAGTGATTTTAATATATTTACCCGGAGTCTTCATGGTACTCACCGCGAGCTGCATTCATGGACATGTTCATGACATACCCGTGGAACCGCTGCAGGGCTGGATTTTTCCGGTCTCTCTCTGCACTGACAACGCAAAGGTTCCTGCCTTTTCCTTCAAAGAGCGGACATCAATAGTTAATGGAGGCAAAACTAGCCTTACCAATAATGTAATTGAACATGTCGAGTCTTTTTATAAAAAAAAAGATTCTTTACTCCGGAAAGTATCTACTGTAATAAATTTATTTTACCTGATTCTCGACACTATAAATAAAATCAGAATTTTTTAAAAGGCAGTTTTTTTCATCTACTGCCTTGTCTGCACTCGTTCCAGTACAAGTTCTTTGCCAAAGATTTTTTCAAACGCTTTTTTCTCTGCTTCTACTCCCCATATCTCCATCTGGCAATCCCCGCGGGCTACAACCTCGAGAAACACAGAAGCCTTGTCAACGTGAGAGAAACGCACATGCTGGATCAACGCCGTATGACTACGGTCAAGACTTTCTCCCAGCCTGATGAATGTTGACAGGATCTTTAATATTTCCCGTTCACGTGGATCAAGTTCCAGAATTTCCGGATCTTTTTTTCGCGGGGTTTTTTTCCGGTGGAACCGTGCAATATTTGCCATGAAAATAATCTCTTTTTCATCAAAACCAAGGAGTTCCGAATTTTTTATAATATAATACGAATGTGCATGATGATTGGTATAGGAAATGAATGACCCTATATCGTGGAGAAATGTTGCATATTCAAGGAGTTCCCGTTCCCACTCCCCAAAATTATGAAGTTTTTGCTCTTTTGCCGAATCAAACAATTCCAGTACAAGGGATGTAACCGTGCGGGCATGAACCTCATTGATCCCACAGGACCTTCCCAGCTGGAGGACACTTCGCTGCCGCGGAGAGAGCTCGCCAAGAAGAGGGAAAGCATCTATCCTTGAAAGGTAATCAACCAGCAGACCGTCCTGTAACCCCCGCCCGGTAACCGTAATGGAATCAAGCGACAGTTCTTTCATGAATACGTCAAGAACAGCCGCGCCGGGTATGATGATATCTGCACGGTCAGGATTCATACCCGGTATTTTCCGGCGTTCATCAAGGGGGACAGAACAGAGCATATCGATGACTTTTCTCAAATCCCTGTACACAAGGACATTTTCACCTGAATTTCCATTCTGGGAAAACGCTTTATGAGCAATTTCGGCAAGATTCATGATAGTACCGGAACTTCCGATGGCAAGATCAGGTTTTTGTCGGCGGATTTTCTGGATGGAATGGATAATGGTATCTTTAACGTGGTGCTGGACTTTCCTGTACCTGTTCCTGAGAGACCGGGCCGGAAACAGTACCGGATAAATACATGTTAGACAGCCGGATCGCCCCAATCTTGAAGCTCTCCAGATAGTGATAGTTACTCTCACCACCAATCGCAATTTCAGTACTTCCACCACCAATATCAATAAAAAAAGCCTGTTTGTCCCCCAGATGAATCCCGCTTGAAACGCCAAGGTAAATGAGGCGGGCTTCTTCTTGGCCTGAAATAACGCGGACATCCAGCTGAGCTTCGAGTCTTAAAAGGTGCAGGATCTCATGCTGGTTGGCTGCCTCCCGCATCGCAGATGTGGCAACAGCGACAAATTCGTCAGTTTTAAATGTTGCGGCCAGTTCTGTTAATTTTTTGCATACAATAACCAGTCGTTCAATTGCATCAGGCTGGATTTGCTCTTCTTCAAACTCTCCCTCGCCAAGCCGTATCTGTTGTTTCTGTTGCGTAAGAATGCTGTACGAATGATTGGGGTTGAGTCGTACAACAAGCAGGCGGACGGAGTTCGTGCCGATATCAATAAATGATACGACACGTCCGCCCGGACCGAGTTTCTCGTTTTTCACCGGATCACCAGTGTCCGTTTGAATATCCTGTTCAGGAGATCACTTTTAATGAGAGCCCGTTCTTTTTCCACTGTTACATCCTGCAGTGAAGAAATTTCCATGATTATTTCCAGAGGGTTTATCATACAATGAAATGAGGTTATTGATCCGTGGTGGAGATAGTCCAGGCCGTCAGCAACCCGGAGAAAAGCTGCAAGCATAAGGACATTGTTGCGATCATCTGAGGAAAGGAGAGAGAAAAAACTCTCTGATTCAAAACGGATTTTTCCCTGATGGGCTTTCACCACAAGCGCGACAATACCCCGATCTACAAGTCCGAGAGGAAGATTCTCATCTGACAGTATCATATCCGCACTGCGACCTGCATGTCCTTTCTGCCCGAATTTCCAGCCGATATCATGCAACAGACCTGTACATTCAAGTAAGAACCGCTCGCGACTTCCCATCCGGTGCAGTGATTTCAGTTCATCAAACAGCATAAGGGCAAGCCGGGTTACTTTACGGCAGTGGTCTAATCCCTCAGGGTACAGAGTTGCGAGATATGATACTGCAGGCCGGATCTCGTCCTCATTATAAATGACCGAAAACCTGTATTTGATTTTCCTTTCCCTGTCCAGGTTTTTGCGCAGTTCATCCCAAAGCCGTGTACGCCCGAGTGAATCCCAGTAACGGACGAATCTCCGGTAAATGATTTTTCGCTCCTTTTCCCGTTCGGAGAGGAAATGCTTGTAACTGGTGACTTTGCTCACCTGAGTATTTTTTACGGTGTTCATTTCACTGGAGGACTGGCGTTCTTTTAACAGCATGGCCATCACCATATCGATCCAGACATCACAGTCATGCAGATCCCCGAGGATTTCCTGGATCTTTTTTATACGCCTCAGAGTTTTTTTGAGACCACGCCGATAGAGAGGGGCATATATTTCCATCGTGTACCTGAGTTTTTTTGCAGCAATTCTTATGGCATGATGTTCTGCAATAGCATCAGGATTATGCACCCATTGTTCATGAGAGAGCAGCAGATCAAGGCGTCTGGCGATACGGGTGGCAGCAACCGGGGCAATTCCATAGGGAGACGGTTTTTTCCGAATAGAGCGTGCCTTTTCTTTTTGATCGCCAAAAAAAATCCTCATATCATTAATTACACCACTGTTTTCCAGTTTTTCAAGAGCTGATACCACTGCAGTCTGGAGTTTTACGCGTTTTTTCTGTAACAATGAGAGGAGTATTGTCTCCGCGTCTCCTTTTAGAAGGTCAGGTTGAGCAGGATTCGTATCTTTTGCCCGTAATCCTGCGGTTTTTCTTTTTTCAAGTTTTTTTAAAAAAGCAATCTGGACATCAGTATCCCGGGCATCTCCCAGCGCCCTGGTGATCCTTTGTATCTCCTGCATCCACTGCCGGTATTTTTTTTCAGGAATGCATGAAGCAAAGAGGGGGAGCGCTGCACGCAGTCGCCGGGATGCAACCCTCATACGGTGGATATATTCACTATCCTGTGCTGCTTTAACGCCGCGGATCTCTTGTGAAAATGCATCGAGAAGGGGAAGGAGTTGCTGTGTACCAAAAATGCATTCTGCCCGTATTGATTCCGGTTTCTCAATGAACATCATTATACCAGATTCCCCGGTGATCGACCAGCCATGTTTGTGCATTCAGGAGGGGCATATCTTCTGATGGCTGACGGCGTTCATACGAACCATCACTTTTTAAAAAGCGGACTTTGACCGTATCCCCGAATTGGACAGGGAGAATTGTTGTTATGATATTTTTTCTTATCTGGGGATTTTCAACCGGGAAAAGAGTTTCAACACGCCGGTCCAGGTTCCGTGGCATTAGATCGGCACTCCCCAGAAACACTTCTTCGTTCCCCCCGTTACGGAAGTAGTAGATGCGGGCGTGTTCAAGGAATCTCCCGACAATACTGGAAACAGAGATATTTTCACTCAGACCGGGGATTCCCGGGCGCAGGCAGCAAATGCCCCTTACCTGCAAATCCACACGCACCCCGGCCTGGGATGCACGGTAGAGAGCAGCGATACAAAGGGGATCAACCAGTGCGTTCATCTTAAAAATAATGTGTCCATCACCATGTTCCTGATGCCGGGAGATTTCCCGGTCGATACGACTGATTATTCCATTGCGCAGGGTAACAGGAGCAACCAGCAGTTTCCGGTACGTTTCAATTCGTGAATATCCGGTAAGGAAATTGAACAGGTGGGCAACATCCTCTCCAATAGTGCGATCACAGGTAAAAAAACCAAAATCGGTATAGATTCTGCTCGTTGTGGCATTGTAATTGCCGGTACCAAGGTGTACATAGCTGCGGATACCGTCTTTTTCCCTCCGGACGACCATGCACAGTTTTGCATGGACTTTGAGCCCGACAACCCCATAAACGACGTGGACTCCATCATGCTCAAGTGCCCGTGCCCATCCTATATTGTTCTCCTCGTCGAACCGGGCCTTCAGTTCAATGAGTGCTGCAACTGCCTTGCCATTTTCCCGGGCTTCCATAAGGGCGTTGACAATCGGCGAATTGGAACCTACACGATATAAGGTGATCTTGATAGCCAGTACATCCGGATCATGCGCTGCCTGCCGGAGAAAATTGACCACCGGTGAAAAACTGTCATAGGGGTGATAGAGGAGGATGTCCCGGTGACGGATAGCAGAAAAAATATCTTTCCCCTCTGCAAGTTCTGCTGGGGTCGATGGAAGGAATGGTATGTCTTTGAGGTCCGGGACGATCGAGGGACATCAGTTGCATCAGATCCGCCATGCCGACCGGATGGCCGACACGGTAGACCATATCTGAAGTGGCACCCAGTTTCTTCTCAAGCATGTGACATATATTCTCATGCATTGAACAGTCAAGTTCGATGCGCACTGGTTTTCCCCGTGCACGCTGCTCCATGATCTCTTCGACCGTAGTCAGGAAGATCTGAAGCCTCATCCACTTCAATTTCCAGATCAGCATCCCGGGTAATCCTGAATGGGAAAGATGCGATTACCTCTAGTCCCGAAAAAAGCATATCGAGATGTGCTGCGATAATTTCCTCAAGATAGACAAAATGTACTTTGGTTTCATCCACCCGCCCGTTTCCCCCCGAATTCGGGATCCGGACAAGGCGGGAAAAAAGGTTAGTCGGGTACTTTGACACGGGCAAAGTATTCCTTTTTGGATGGGTCCCGTATGATGATTGCAAGGTTGAGCGATAGATTTGAGATAAAGGGAAACGGGTGGGCGCTGTCAAAAGCAAGGGGAGTTAAGACCGGAAAGATTTCGTTTATAAAAAATGTATGCATGAATTTTTTCTGTTCTTCTGACAGGCTGGAATACATATGGATATGAATGCCGGCGCTATCCAGTTGGGGGAGTATTTCCTTGTACCACGTTTCTGACTGGGCTTCAAGTTCCGGGATCATCATCTGGCGGATAGTGTCGAGCTGCTGGGTGGGTGTCATCCCGTCCGGTGGAGACTTCAATACCCCTTTAGAGACCTGCCGCTGGAGTCCGGAAACCCTGACCATGAAAAATTCATCGATGTTATTCGCAAAAATCGAAAGAAATTTTACCCGTTCCAGTACCGGGTGGCTTTTATCTCGTGCCTCATCGAGCACGTGCCGGTTGAACCGGATCCAGCTCCAGTTCACGGTTGATATAGAACGAAGGGTTAATTACAGAAGGTTTCGGTGTATCCATTGTCATGTCCCCGTAAACAAGGATGTGTTTTAGGCTGCGCTCCCCGGTGTGTTACCAGTAGTGATAGGTGCATAATAAAATATATTCTTCCCTGACCGGAGGCATGGGATCACAAAAAAGGCAGGAATGCCAGATTTTTTGCCAGATATTGACTTCCAGGAGACTTTCCTGATTACCCGTTAAAGTTGTGGAATTTGTGACAGTGTTCAATAAACTGCTGCTTCCGGTTATCGCTCGGGTTGACGGGAGGCCTGAGATACCCGATTTCCGGTGTCTGGAGTGCCGGACAGAACGGGCAGAGCGCAGCATCCACATCATTGGCTTTTTCCCTGACCGGGCAAAAGCAGGCCCCGCTGGTAAACTGGACAGAATCTCCTCCGGGGAACGGTGTACCTGCCGGATGTCCCGGTTCATTCAATACAAGCATACAAAAACCGGCAAGCAGGTATTTCAAAAACCTTATGGACGGGGCATCTTCCTTGTCATCAGCCCGGCACTGGTCCCCGGCCATGCCCCAGGTACTTTTTCTGATAATCCGTAACCGGTTCGTTCATTGTCCTGAAAACACCCTGCTGTTGTAAAATGCGCAGGCGCTGGTACGTTCCCAGCAGGTGTTCGTTGATTTTCCTGGTGAGCCGGTCCGGTATTCCGGCGAAATGTCCTGGACATGGTTGCTGAAATTCTGTTTCATCTTCTGGATATCAGCCGGGGAATGCTGCATAACCAGGAGTGCGATACGCTCCCCAAAGATCGCCACGGTTTTTTGCCTGTTGCAGGTACCGACACATCTGTCCAATGGTCGCTTCAACCGGAAGAGTAGCGGAATTATCGTTTAGTATTGATGGTATACTATCCATAGTATTGTACTGATGTGATTTGTGAAGAGGAATCATATAATTTTGGGGAATTTGGGTTCTTATGTCCGAATATTTTTATATTCTCCTTTCCTACTTCATACTATGGTGATTGCCATGAGTGAATGTTTTATTTGTCAATAACCTGCGTTTTTTAGATACCACGTTACGGGATGGGGAACAGACTCCGGTGTTTTGTTAAACCCGGAATCAGAAACTCGAGATCGCGACAAAGCTTGCAGCCATTGGCATAGATGTGATCGAGGTTGGTTCTGCCGCTGCATCTGAAGGCGAGCGGGATGCAATAAAGCTCATATCAGAAGCCGGGCTTCCCGCAGAGATTTGTACCTATGTCCGGGCACTGCATCAGGACATCGATTTTGCTGCTGACTATGGGGCCTGTTCAGTTCATCTGGTAATTCCGGTGAGTGATTTGCATATTGCAAAAAAGATGCGCAAATCACGCGATCAGGTAGCAGCAATGACCTATGATGCCGTTGAGTACGCGAAAAGCCGGGGTCTTTTAGTTGAGCTTCCGGCGAAGATGCTTCACGGGCTGATCAAACCTTCCTGCAGGAAATCTTTTCTGAAGGAGTAAACCGTGGAGTCTGACCGTCTTTGCTTCTGTGATACGGTGGGGCTCCTGACTCCGGAAAAGATTGCAAGGGATATCCCCCCGCTCTCAAAGATTGCGCCGCTTTCCATCCACTGTCATGATGACCTTGGGTTTGCACTTACGAACACGATGGCAGCACTTAAGTCCGGGGCCTCCTGCGCCCACGTAACCGTGAATGGCCTGGGAGAGCGGGCCGGCAATACTCCGCTTGAGGAAGTAGTAATGGCACTTGAAATCCTCTATGATTATCGGACAAGAATCCAGAAAGAGGAGATTTATTCGCTTTCCACCCTTGTCTCACGTCTTACCGGTGTTCCCCTGCCCATCAACAAAGCGATTGTCGGGGAGATGGCATTTACTCATGAAAGCGGAATTCATGCTCATGGCGTGATGCGTGAACCCACGACATACGAGTCGATCAAGCCGGAAATGATTGGGCGGAAACGCCGGATTGTTCTCGGAAAGCATTCCGGCACCGCATCCGTAGAATCTGCCCTCAACGAGATGAATTACAAAGCTCGATGATCTCCAGATAAAAGAGATTGTAAAACGGATCAAACAACTGGGTGATTCAGGCAAACGGGTGACCGATTCGGATCTCATGGCGATAGCTGATGCAGTGCTTGCAATTGAATGCAAACCGATTATCAAAATGCGCCAGTTTACAGCGGTATCGGGAAGCAATATGATCCCGACAGCATCAGTCACTCTTGTTGTAAACGGGCAGGAGATGACCGGGGCTGCCACCGGAGATGGTCCCGTGGATGCGGCGATGGAAGTTCTCCGGAAATGCGTTGCCGATGTAGCTGATATCCGGCTTGAAGCAGGACCATGTGGATGCGATCCAGGGTGGAACTGACGCGCTGGTCGACGTAACAGTAAGATTAAGTAAAGACGGGAAGATAATTACTTCACGCGGCGCTCGCACCGACATCATTATGGCCAGTGTCGAAGCGATGATTGCCGGCATGAACAGACTATTGAGGGAAGAACATGAAAAACCGGGGCAAAAATCCTCGTTGAATCACTGCAGCGCGAAGGGGTCGAAACCATATTCGGCTACCCGGGCGGTGTGGTGCTGCCGATCTATGATGAACTCTACGATTCACCATTACGGCACATCCTTGTACGGCACGAACAGGCAGCAGCGCATGCCGCGGACGGCTATGCACGGGCGAGCGGTCGTGTAGGTGTATGCCTCGCAACATCAGGCCCCGGAGCATGTAACCTCGTTACCGGGATAGCCACTGCATATATGGATTCTGTGCCGATTGTTGCACTTACCGGGCAGGTCCCGACGAATCTTCTCGGAAATGATGCATTTCAGGAATCTGATATCACCGGTATTACTATGCCGGTCACCAAACACAACTACCTGGTAAAAAGTGCAGGTGAACTCAGCAGAATTATCCAGGAAGCATTCTATATCGCAGGTACCTGGCAGGCAGGGGCCGGTTCTCATTGACATCCCCAAGGACGTGAGTACCGGTCTTTCCGAAGATGTGAAGTTACCGATAAAGGTCACGCTCCGTGGCTACAATCCTACTTACAAAGGGCATAAACGCCAGATAGAGAAAGCCCTCGAACTGCTCGGTCATGCCGAGCGCCCTCTCATCTATGCCGGAGGGGGCATTATCTCATCGAATGCATCTCCCGAACTTCTGGAATTTGCCACACTTGCAGCCATCCCGGTCACGACAACGCTGATGGGGATCGGGTGCATTCCCTGCCATCACCCCCTTAACCTTGGTATGCTGGGGATGCATGGGACAGAATATGCAAATTTCGCGGTGACGGAATGCGATCTCATGATCGCAATCGGGGCACGGTTCGATGACCGGGTAACCGGTAAAGATCGATACCTTTGCTCCTCATGCAAAGATCATCCATATCGATATCGACCCTGCCGAGATTGGCAAGAACAAACGTGTCGATATACCAATTGTCGGCGATGTAAAAGCGGTGTTACAGGACGTGCTGGTGCTCATGAAGAAGCGTGATGCTCATGAGACTTGGTTAAAAAAGATCAAGCACTGGAAACAGCACCACCCGCTTAAATGCCCGAAGAACGGTGCACTACACCCGCAGTTTATTATCAGGACACTGAGCGATCTCGTGAAAGATAAGGCTGTAATAGTTTCTGAAGTTGGCCAGAACCAGATGTGGACAGCGCAGCACTTCTGTTTCCACAACCCGCGTACCTGGATAACATCCGGGGGTCTTGGTACTATGGGATACGGGCTCCCGGCTGCAATGGGGGCGCATTTTGCCCTGCCGGATGTTCCGGTTTTCGATATTGCTGGTGATGGAAGTATCCAGATGAATATCCAGGAGTTCGGTACCATCGCATCCAACAAGATCCCGGTAAAGGTTGCCATCTTGAACAACATGTATCTCGGCATGGTCCGACAATGGCAGGAGCTTTTCTATGACCACCGGTATTCGTTTACAGAGCTCCCACCAGTCGATTTTGTCAAGATCGCGAATGCCTACGGTATCGAAGGGATTCGGGTTGAATCACCGGATGAGGTGCTCCCGGGATTACAGGCCTCCCTTGACTGTGACGGGCCGTTCGTGATGGATTTCCGGATCGAACGCGAAGAGAACGTGTTTCCTATGGTCCCGTGCCGGTGCCGCGATCAATGAGATGATAGGGGGGCATCCCCGGTTATGAAGCCGCACACGTTATCCATCCTTGTCGAGAACAAGGCTGGTGTACTCTCGCGGGTCACGGGACTCTTCTCTCGCCGGGGATTCAACATCGAGAGCCTTGCGGTTGGCCCCTGCGAGGAGCCGGATATGAGCAGGATCACTATCGTTGTCATCGGTGACGATGAAAAGATCGAGCAGGTAATGAAACAGCTCAATAAGCTCGATCGATATAATCAAAGTCTCGGATCTGACAGATAGCGAGCGGGTGGAGCGGGAGTCGCCCTGATTAAGGTTACTGCCGAACTGGGGACTTCCCGTGCGGAGATCATGCAGATCGCTTCCATATTCCGGGCACAGATTGTCGATGTCGGAGCAAAAACCCTGATCCTTCAGGTTATAGGAGATACGGATAAGATCGATGCACTTGAAAAACTGCTGCGCCAGTACGGGATCAAGGAGTTTGTCCGGACGGGAACAATTGGGATTCTTCGTGGATCAAAGACGGTAACAAGTGGGAAATAATATTTTTTTGGTTATTGAAAAATACCGGCTTCATTTGTAGAAATAGATTTCAGGAAAAAAAGTGCCTGATTAACACTTATTGAGTGTCGATCTCATCGATAGTCCTATGATAGCAACAGTTTTTTAATTATAGGGGGTATGTTTTGGCATTTTTTATTTCCCTGTTCAGTAAGTGCCCGTATCCCCTTCGATTTAGAAAGAGCGTCCGGGTGAAACAGTACGATGAGGGATTGCAGGACATTTCAATATACCGGTGTCTGGAAGCACAGGCCATGATTATATAAAAACAGTATGTGGAAGACGGGAACTACACTTTTTTTGCGATGGTTTCAAGCGCTATCTCGATTACGGTGTGAAGTTCATTGTCTTTGAATGGTTTCAGGATATATCCGTACGGTATGCTTGCACCGACCCGCTCCAGTGTCTTGGTGTCACAGATCGCAGTAATATAAATTACCGGTATGTGGTATTTTTTCCTGATAATATCAGCCGCTTGTACACCGTCCATTTCTCCTGCAAGTTCGATATCCATCAGGACAATATCCGGATGCAACTCACCAGATTTTTGTATAGCATTCTCAGCCGTGCTCTCGCACCCGACAACAGTATAGCCAAATTTTTGTAGTGTTAATTCAAGAGTTGCTGATACTTCGGGTTCATCATCCACAACCAATATTTTTGCCCGGTTCATAACTCAACGTTACTGATTTTGTCTGTGGATTATTTGAATTGATTGATTCATTCGCAATTTTTTTCAAATATTATTGATTTTTCTTAGACCCTCCAAACGGTATTTCAGGTTTAATTTTTCTTTGGTTCCTTTGCCTTTTAAAAAAATATACTTATCAGGACAATAATTTCGCGAATTGTTTTTTATCTTTCTCTTCGTTTCAGAAAGAGTGGTGACTTCCATGCTGAACAGGTTCTTAAAAAAAACAGTAGACTGACAGAAGTATCTACGGAGTGGGGATTTAAAAAAATTGTTACCCGTGTTTCGATTTCGAGCTTTACAATAGTGGACCGTACAGGCAAGAGATGATAATTATCAACGAAAGGCAGGTAAAATAACGCTTTTCGATCGATCCGGATGACCAGTTGAAAATATCCGGTAAACGAGTACCCCCGTCCTGTTTTTCAAGACAAAAAATATTATCGTTATTATATTTTTCCAAAGTTTTTAGGGGTTTTTTCGATTATGTTATATGTTAGCATACCACAATGTATTTTGATATAATGCTTGGATTACCGGATATCACTATTGTATCGGTTGGTATAACGATCGTTGTTGTAATCGCCGCGCTTCTCTTCTGGGGACTAACTTTCAAGGGGTATGATTAAATGGCTGCAGACATTTTCACCATTATCATTGTCTCGCTTTATTTCCTCGGAATGCTTGCGATAGGCGTCTGGGCATCAAAGAAAATCAAAAATACAGAAGACTATCTTGTTGCCGGGCGTCAACTCGGGTTCTGGGTTTTTATTCTTCTCATGATAGGAACCGTAGCTTCGGGCATGTCTCTCCTTGGGGTTTCAGGACTCGGCTTCAAAGCCGGCTGGCCGACAATATGGGAACAAATTTTTGTTCCGCTGTCTATCGGGTTCTGTATCATATTCTTTGGTGTCAAACTCCATAACGTGGCAAAGACTGCCGGGTATGTTACCGTTCAGGATTACCTTGCACAAAGATATGAAAGTCCTACCGCATTACTTACACTTTCTGCCGTTGCAGGGATCATTGTTTCATTGATTTACCTTGTCGGACAGTATACTGCAATTGCCATCGTACTTATGTGGCTCTTCCAGATACCGCTCTGGCTTGCATTGGTTATCGCGACACTTGTCACAACAATATATACGGCAATCGGTGGCCTGTATGCTGTTGCCTGGGCGGCCCTGATCCAATCGGTCATTCTTATTATTGGTGTTGTCATTATGGCCCCGATTATCATTTTCTATGCCGGGGGTTTCACCCATGTTAATGAATTCCTGTCAACCGTAAACCCGAACCTTGTAATGCCATGGATGCCGAGCGGCGCATTTGCTCCGCCATATCTTGTATCCTTTGCAATTCTCCTTATGGTAGGACTTTCCTGTGCACCCCATGTTATCAACAATGTACTCGCCATAAAAGACGTGAAGTACTTCAAGTGGGCGCCCCTTATCGCATTCGTGATTTATACCACCGTGATGTTCCTGCTCAAGTTCACCGGATTTGCAGGTGCTGTAATGGTAAAGGAAGGTGTTTTTACCCTCCCGAATGTCCCGAATGCAGGAGATTTTGTTATCCTGTACGGTATCCAGTACGCGATGCCTGTCGTGATGCTTTACTCGGTTTTTGCTGTCATCGTGCTTGCTGCAGTCATGTCAACAACCGACCGGCTCGATGCTTACCATCGGTGCGATGTTTTCATGGGATATCTATAAAAAAGTACTCAAACCTGATGCTGATGACAAGACAGTTCTCCTCCTCTCAAAGATTGTTGTTGTGCTTTCTGCTCTTGGAACAATGATCCTTGCCATAAATCCACCGGAAATGCTTGCAATCCTTATCTGGATGGGGATTGGTGTAATGCTTTCCACTTTTGCTATACCCCTTCTTGCAGGACTCTACTGGAGAGGCGCAACCCGGGAAGGAGCACTCACCGCTATGACACTCGGTCTTATCTCATCCCTGGCATTCGGGATGCTTAATTATGCAAAGGTGACGATACTGGGAATTGACTTTGGTAAAATTCCCCTGCATTTTTCTGCGTACTCATTTATCATTGCAATTCTGGCAATGGTTATTGTCAGCCTGCTTACAAAAAAGACAAGTGAAAAAGTTCTTGACGATACTCAGACCGGCTGGTACATCTCAAAACAATAATTTTTTTTTAAATCAGACGGTGAACAATATTAATAATCACTGCTAATGTAATGAACAGTGAAAACCGCAATTCTTGGTGGTGGGCTTTCCGGGCTTACCCTGGCGCGCCTGTTGCATGAAAATGGCAGGGAAATTATTGTTCTCGAAGCGGAGCCGGACTATGGCGGACTCTGCCGGTCAAAAACAAAAAAGGGATTTACCTTTGACATTGGCGGTTCGCATATCATTTTTTCACGCGATGCAGAAGTGCTCTCTTTTATGCGCCGAATGATTGCCGGGCAATGAACAGGTTAATGATCGTAATACAAAAATTTTCTATAAACAACAGTTCGTAAAATACCCCTTCGAGAACGGGATTTCTGATTTACCCGAAGATGACCGGTTTGGCTGTATCTATGGCTTTATAAAAACCCTGATTGCTGTTGAAAAGGGTGAGGTGTCCCCTCCTGCAAATTTCCGCGAATGGATTTACTATACCTTCGGGGACGGGATTGCTGAATGCTACATGGTTCCCTATAATGAGAAAATCTGGAAGTACCCCACGGACCGGATGTCGCTGCACTGGGTCGATGGACGGATACCCCGCCCTCCGGTCGAGGATGTTATCAAATCCGCGATTGGAATAAAAACTGAAGGATATACCCACCAGTCGGTTTTTTCCTATCCGCTGGACGGCGGGATTGAAGCGCTCGTGCGTGCGATAGCACACCCCGTCGAAAAATGTATCCGGACCGGGTTCAGGGTTACTTCCATAACAAGATCCGGCAAAAAATGGCTCATCAGGAATGGTGATAAAATTATCAGGGCAGATCACTGTATCTGCACCATGCCGGTGCAGCACCTGGTGCCTTGTTTAATGGGTGTTCCCGACGAGGTTAAAAAGGCAACAGAATCCTTGAAGTATAATTCCCTGGTTTGTGTTAATATCGGTATCAGAGGACCCGTGCCGGCAATTTCATGGCTCTACGTTCCGGATCCCGCTGTCGGAAGAACCAACAGGATATCTTTTCCCTCAGGATACAGCCGGCATGTGGCACCCGAAGGATGCAGTGCGATTCTCGCTGAAATCACCCACCAGCCTGGTGACGAGGTCTCTGCCATGTCTGACGATGAACTCATATGCCAGGTGTCGGAGATGCTCCGGAAAATGGAGATCATACGTGAGGATCAGATTGTTTATTCATCCGTCGAAAGGCAGCCATTTGCCTATGTGGTGTATGATCTTGACTACCAGAAAAATATTGCAATTGTAAAGGAATATTTTAATAAAATCGGCATTCCCCTTGTCGGCAGGTTCGCACAGTTTGAGTATCTGAATATGGATGGTTGTATCAGAAGTGTTATGGATTTTGTGTCATCCCGGCAACTACAGGATTGATTATTTAATTACATCACGCTTATAATACGTAAACTTCTACATTGTACAGGAGATTTTATCCCCATGATATCGGTCATTATCCCGACCTTTAATGAAGAAGAGAATATAGCACAGTGTCTCGTTTCACTCACTCACCAGACGGTTCCCCGGGCTGAGTATGAGATTATTGTGGTGGATGGCGGCTCAAAGGATGAAACCTGCAGTATCGCAGGGAAATATGCTGATACAGTATTCGTCCAGACCAGCAAAAAAGTGGGTGGTGCCAGAAATGATGGAATCATGGCAGCAAAAGGGGAAATTGTTGCTACCACTGATGCCGATTGCATTCTTCCACCGAACTGGATAGAACTTATAAAAAAGGACTTTCTTGATGAACACCTTGTCCAGTTGTATGGCCCGGTTTATCCGATCGAGGTGGGAATCGGCAATAAATTATCCCTGCTTCTTGCAAATACCTTCTCCCGGGTCGGATATTACAGCCAGACGTTTTATTACACCCTTGGATGCAATACGGCATTCCGGAAAGATGCGTTCATCAAAGCCGGGATGTACCGTTGTATCGATGCAGGAGACGATCTGGAAATAGCTTTGCGCATGAAGGATCAGGGAAAGGTCGTGTTTGATGGCAGGCTTAAGGTAGGTTTTTCGATGCGCCGTTATGAACAATACGGTACTCTGAAATCCCTTTATGAATGGGTCTATATCGTATCCCATGGTGGCGAGACCCAGAAGTATTCGTATACCCAGAAAAAATACAAATAACCCGCCATTCTCCGGCCCTTCATTTTTATACTTGGTGTTGCATGCCAGCGGATCACCAGAAAGCAAACGATAAACAAAAGATTACTGATACGATATCTGCGTTTAATCAGAGTGAATTCGCCCGGCTTTTAGGGATGCAGATTACTGCCGCTTATGATGGCTATGCCCGCGTTGTCATGGATTGTAATGGGAAAAAAAATCCGTATAATATTGCCCATGGCGGGGCGATTTTTGCTCTTGCAGATCAGGCTTTTGGTATAGCTGCAAACTGTGCGGGAATAAACCGGGTTGCAGTCTCAATCCACATCCAGTATATTGCCCCGGCTACCGGTCCTCTTGTTGCAGTTGCCCATCGTGTTGACGAGAATGGTACACATTCCGTGTTTCGTGTCCTTGTATATCAGGACGAACGCATAATCGCAGAGTTTGACGGCGTAGCAATCAGGGCCAATGGTTCCGCTCTAAACAAAAGATAAAAAAAGCCTTGTTTTTACATGATTTTAATGCTTCTGCACGATTATCAGGTTATTGATATGTTCCGGAGTCGGCTCTGCAGAAATGTTCAAAAAAATCTAAAACACGCATGGGTTTTTCATCCCCGCCTGTACGGCGGTCATAAGGATACGATAACTCCTGAACAGGTCACTATGCCATCATCGCGCTCAACGAAAAGAGGCAGGAAGGGAGAACAGGCACTGTCCCCTTCGTCAATCTTTTTTTACTTTTTTTTGAAAAAAAAGATCCTGCAGATACTCAGGATTCAGTATTTTTCAAAATAACAGAGTAATCCCCTTTTAAAAACAGAAGAACACCTGTGAGATGAGATCTGCCAACGCTTGCAACCGTTTGGATCATTTGGATAACCATCGTGTTACCTGTTGTAACTCAGACAATCCCGTGATTATAATATATGGAAAGGGAAAAAGGGGAGCTATGACAGAAAACCCGTGTGATACCTGCAATAAAGACTGTGTTGGCGGTATCATATATGGCAACTGTCAGCAATTCCTCCTCTGGCGCAGGGAACTACGTCATATATCTGTTCGCATGGATAGCCTGTTCAATCCGCGACGATCAATTTCTTTCCCTGAATACTAGATATTACGTGCACACTACTACGCGTACCTCTCCCGGCTGACGGGATTTATTTGTTTTATTTTAATAATACAGTTATTAACCGGCATGGAACAGGAAATATTATTAAAAAAACGGTACCTCCAGCCGGATTGGTTTTTCATCCACGGCTTTTTTAGTGATTTTGTAAAATGATGGGAAAACCTATTCATTGATATATTCTGACAGGAATTGTTCATTATGCCAATTATGAAAATCCGTGGAGGAGACCTCGATCTTGTCGAGTATGAATTCACTTCATTTCCGCCGGGACAAAATCTCAAAACTCTGGGGTATGAAAAGAAGACATACAAACTGAAACCCGTTAAAGAAAAAATTACCGTGACAGCCCCGGCACGAATCCATCTAACAGTGCTCGATATGAACCGGTTTGCTCCCGATCATCCCGGAGGTGGCGGGATCGGGTTTGCAATTCAGGTCTATTGCACAGCAGAAGTTACCTGCATAAAAAAAGGCGTGGAGATCGATTACAGTCGTTCTGCCATCATAGAAAATTTTGTGGCAGTCTTCAAAAAAACGGTAGGATATTCTGGTGGCTTTAAAATCAGAGCAATCGATCATCAGTATAAACATGTCGGACTCGGCTCCACCAGCACAATTATGATTGCGGTAGCGACCGGAATGAACGAAGCGCTCGGGCGGCCGCTGACAAACGACCAGCTAAGAAAACTGATCGGGCATAATTATGTTGAGGAAACAGCTGACGGCAATATCGCGTTTGGTTTTGAAACCGGTGTCGGACCGGCGGTAAGCACGTATGGGGGGATGGCAATTCTTGGAGATGAACTCTCTTTAGTCTATCACCATCCCTTTGCTCCCGGTAAAAACGTGTATATCATTATTCCCCCCACGAATATCTCTTCTGCCGGAACTCAGGAATTTGACCTCCTGATGAATAAGGCGCGGAACCTCGATTACCGTGACCGGGAACTAAAGGCATATCTGTTCCTGATGGATCTCGTACCGGCGCTTGAACAGGATAATGTAAAGAAAGCAGGTGACGTTATCTGGGAGATTGAATTCAGGGGATCAAAACGGGCTGAGGTTGAACACCACAGTTATGAGATTTACCATTATATGAGCCAGCTCAGGGAGGCAAAACTGGAATTTGTCGGCATGAGTTCTGTAGGACCTTCCATCGCCGTTGTAACCCGACTGGATAAAAAAGCGATGGAAAAAATCCTCAAGCCTTTGGGCCTTCACATCGCAATTGTCACAAAAGCAGATAATGAAGGGTTGAAAATCTCTTAAATTTTTTTAGAGCTTTCCCCTCCGGAACAGATGAAGGGATATCGTATATGCGATCCTGCATTTTCCGATATTTCCTCCCGCTGCGGGAACGGACAGGATATTTTTTACTTTGGGAAGCCGGAAAAAACAGGGTAATTTATTTGGAAAAGATACCTTTTATTTCCGAACGCATCAGGTTTTTTCCCCTGACACGCATTGGCCACTGGTGAACTTTTATCGACAGAGGAGTGAGACAGGAAAAAAGATCAATTACCTCCTTTTGGGAAAAATAATGGGTGATGATACCTGTTCCTCTCTGGAATGTTAAGGTTTCCATCTCATCTCCGGATCCACATCTGAAATCATCCGTGGAAAAGTCAGAAAAAAACAGGACGCCACCTGGTTTGAGAGTTTTTACCAGTGCAGAGGGTATCAGTTCCCTGTCAGGTTTCTGCAGATGTCCAAACATATGGATCGCGAAAATCCCATCAAATGAGTTTATTTTAAAGGGTGAATGGCGTACATCGGCAACAATGAATTCACCCGATGAAGTATTTTTGAATCTTTCGCGGCTTAATGAAACAGCCCTTGGAGAGAAATCGATCGCTGATACATCCCACCCCCG
Source organism: uncultured Methanoregulaceae archaeon (assembly GCA_963733045.1). Classification (GTDB taxonomy): domain Archaea; phylum Halobacteriota; class Methanomicrobia; order Methanomicrobiales; family Methanospirillaceae; genus Methanoregula. Next base: position 41,795 of record CAVTBZ010000002.1, read on the forward strand.
CTGAATCATTGCTGAGAGTGTTTTGCCGTTTCCGCATCCAAGTTCGAGCACACTGGATCCAACGGGAAGTTCCGGCAGATCGTGAGTTATGCCTCCCCAGAGTAATCCTCTTTTTGAATAATCAGCTTCCCAGGCATTTGTGACAGGTCCCATAGAAAAACTACTCTTCTTTAAATTTTATCAGTATAGAGCGTTTCGTGTAATCTTCATTGTATTGGAGGCCTGGAATAGTATAATATCCGGTCACGAAAACATGTTATGCCCATTTCACGTTAATACAACCACATTCCGGTATTTTTTCAGGAGCGGATACCGGGCGTTATAAAAATCCTCTACTCGTGGAATAAGAAAAATACTATTTAAAATGGAATGCGAGGATTTTTTTAAAACGGGATGAAATATCTTACCTCAGTTTTCAGGTATTATAATGCACGGTACACGTTTCTTTCAGATAATGGGGATACTCACAGTGCTTGCAGCGATTATTGTTGCAGCAATGCTTCTCCTTCCAGACGACCAAAAAAAAACCGTTGTTGTGTACACATCGGTGGATCAGGTCTATTCGGAACCGTTGTTCAGGGATTTTGAAAATACAACGGGCATAAAAGTCCTCGCGGTGTATGATGTTGAAGCAACCAAAACCACAGGACTTGTCAACCGCCTGATCGCAGAGAAGAACCGGCCCCAGGCTGATGTGTTCTGGAGCGGGGAGTTCGGCCAGACCCTTCTTTTAAAGAATGAGAGTATTCTTGCTGCATATTCCTCACCTTCAGCCACAGACCTCCCACCGCAGTTCACGGATCCGGAGGGTTACTGGACCGGGTTTGGCGGCAGGGCCCGGGTTTTCATTGTCAATACGGACAAACTCACACCGGATCAATACCCCCAGTCCGTAAATGATATGCTCGATTCCCGGTACCCGGGCAACTCGATAGGGATTGCCTATCCCATGTTCGGAACCTCTGCCACCCATGCAGCAGCTCTCTACAGTTACCGGGGCAGGGAAGATGCCCGGGATTTCTTCTCCCGTGTCAGCCAGCGGCAGGTCCGGGTCGTTGACGGCAACTGAGTTGTCCGCGATCTCGTGGCAGACGGGCAACTCGCCTTTGGCCTGACCGATACTGATGATGCCTGTGGTGCGGTGGATAGGGGCAGCCCTGTTGTAATCATAGTTCCTGACCAGAAACCCGGTGAAATGGGGACACTGGTCATTCCCAACACCGTTGCAATGATTGCCGGAGCTCCCGCACACAGCAGAGGCAAAAAGCTTCATCGATTACGTACTGGACCGGAAAACCGAGGACTCGCTGGTCTCCTCCGGGTGGATCCAGATCCCGAGCCGTGATGTCCCGACAAAGACCGCATGCATGAACATCACCGGGATAAAGACCATGAACATATCGTACCAGGAAGTCTACAACGGCATCCCGGCTACCCAGAAAGACCTCATTGAGATCTTCATCCGATAACCACTATGGCAACACCGCACCCTTTTTTTCACAAGGCCAGAGCACACCTGACTCCTGAACATTGCCTGTATGCCCTAATACTGGGCATTTTTTTCCTGCTGATCACCTGCCCGCTCATTGGGCTGTGCCTGGATCTCCTTCATACGGCCCTTGGAGGAAGCCTCGATCTCTCCTCCCCGCTCCTTTTCACGTCACGGCGGGCTGGGCTCCTTGCTGCCAGCATCGGTCTTGCCGCAGCGGTGGCATTTACCGGCATCGTGGCAGGAGTTCTCCTCGTTTCTCTTCTCTGGCGGACTTCCCGGAAGTCCCTCGTTGTTGTAACTTCTCGCACTGCTCGCACTTGCCGCCATTCCCCCGTATATTCACGCTCTCACCTGGTCTTCCCTTCTCGGGTACTGACCGGGTTCCTGCCCGGCATACCGGTAACCGGCTGGGGTATCAGTTTCTGGGTGGAGCTCATGGCACTGCTCCCGCTTGCCACGCTCCTTGTCTGGATTGCATTTGCATCGGTCGATCACTATCTGGTCGAAGCCGGGCGGGTCTTCCGGACGGATATGGATGTATTCCGGCGGATCCTGCTGCCACTTTCGGCACCGGCCCTTGGTGCAGCCTTCGGTTTCCTCTTTTTGATCTGCTGTTCCGACTACTCGATCCCCTCCCTCTTCGGGGCTGATGTCTATGCACTGGATATCTTCGCCCAGTTCAGCGCTTCCGGGAGTTCAGCACTGGCATTCCTCTATGCCCTGCCCCTCATGGCCGTCACGATTATCGTCATGATTGCCTGCCGCTCGGGAATCCGCACTCTTGCCCAGACCCCGGACTGGTTGTCGGCCCGGTACGGCACAGCTCCCCGTTACCCCGGATCTTTCATCCTTCTGCAGGTCATTGCATGCGGGATCATCGCACTCCAGATCCTCGTCCTCTTTTCCGGTCTTATCCTCACCACGGGCACCCTGTCGACCTTCACCCATTCTGTTGTTGTGGCGCAGGGAGAGTTGATGTACAGCCTGCTGATTGCCGGGGGGGTTATCCTCATCTCGTTGCCCCTGGCACTGGCAGCTGCGTACCAGCTGCGACAACCGGGTCTTCGCGGAGCAGCCGCGTGGATCCTTGTCCTCCTTCCGCTCGCAACTCCGGCATGCCTGACGGGTATCGGCATGATCATGTTCTGGAATACCCCCGGCCCCGCGATGCTGTACCCGGGTCTGCTTATGCCTGTCCTCGTTTCGGTTGCACGGTTCGCTCCCTTTGCAGCCATCATCCTCTTTGTCCAGCTGCGGTTCATCGATCCGATCCTCTTTGACGCTGCAGCAGTCTTCTCCCGCAGTCTCCTTGATACGTGGGTGCAGATCCGCCTTCCCCTGTATGCCCCCGGGCTTTTTGTTGCCGCGGGAATCCTTGCGGCGCTGACGCTGGCGGAGCTCGGGGCAACGCTTGTCGTGGCACCGCCCGGTCATGGCACTCTGACGATGCGGATCTACAATTACCTCCATTACGGGGCTGCCGGGGAAGTGGCAGGCTTATGTCTCATGATTACGATACTTTCTCTGATTGCAGGAGCGTGTACCATTGCTGCCCTGTACCTGGCTGTACCGGGGACCCGGCAGAACCGGGGAAATTAACGGGAGCGTAAAAGAATGATCATCCTTGAAGATGTCTCTAAAACATTCGATAACCATACTGCCGTGAACCACGTTTCCCTGGAAATACCGGATCAGGCACATGTTGCCATCCTCGGCCCCTCGGGTAGTGGCAAGACCACCCTCCTCCGCCTGATTGCAGGGCTGGAAATGCCCGATGAAGGTACTATTTCGATGGGCGGCAGGATTGTCAGCAGCCCGGAGGTGTTCGTCCCTCCCTCGGATCGCAGGATTGGGTTTGTTTTCCAGTCTGCGGCTCTCTGGCCGCATATGACGGTCGCGGAAAATATCCTCTTTGCCATCGATGCGTTGCCGGAAGCAGAACAACACCTGCGCCTTGCCTCCCTCCTTGATCGCATGGGGATTTCCCACCTTAAAGACCGGTACCCGGACCAGGTCTCCGGTGGGGAAGCACGGCGGGTAGCCCTTGCACGGGCCCTTGCACCCCGTCCTGAAACGCTGTTGTTCGATGAACCCTTAACCAATCTTGACCGGCTGCTGCGGGATGATCTCCTCCGGTTGATTGCTGAGTCGGTCAGGGCTGACGGTTCCAGCATGCTCTATGTGACCCATGATGAATACGAGGCAACAACGGTTGCTGATACCATTATCCGGTTCGACAAGGGCCGGGTCATCCGGTGAATTGATACCATGCAAGGCCGAAAATATCGCAACCTCGTCACCAATGCAGGCCACCTGGTTGCCGGGATCCTGATTATCGCAGTGCTCGTCATTATTCTCCAGGCAGCCCATGGGTATGTGCAGGTCAAAAGCACACCCCCAGGCTGGGAGATCATCCGCCCTCCAGCGGAAGTGTCCACCCTCCTTATCGATAACGATACGCTCTGGACCGGTGGAAAAGAAGGAATTATTCTTATCAGCCGCATGAACCGCTCCCGTATCCCTCTTCCGGAAGGGGCCCCGCCCACGAGTTATGTCCGGCAGATCTTCCGGGACCATACCGGCACGATCTGGATCGGCCACGATGGAGGGCTGGTGAAGTATGCCAATGCATCATGGCAGATCATCGCCCCGGGTCCCGGTGTTCCTTTCACGAAAGTCTTAAGTCTTGCCGAACGCAGTGACGGGACGATGGTTGCAGGGACTGAGACCGATGTTTACATGGATAACGGCAGCGGGTGGTGCAGTCTTCATACCCTGGGTATGCCTGAGATCGCTTCGGCAGATGTCCTTCTTGCTACCCGTTCCGGTGATCTCTGGGTTGGCTGCGGGGCCCTGATGCGGGGAGCACTTACCGGCTGAACGGGACGTTGTGGCAAACGTATACGGTAAGTGACGGTCTCCCTCACCCGGCGGTTCGGGCGCTGACAGAAACGGATGACGGCACCATCTGGGTTGCCACCGGTTACTCCCGGAACGGTGGTGCGGCCCGCTACTCTCATGGAGTCTGGACGAACCTGACCCGGGCGGATGGGCTTGCCCGGTGAGTCTACCCGCTCGGTCTTTTTGGATACGCGTGGGCGGATCTGGTTCGGGTCCGAGTATGACGGTATTGCAGTCCGTGACGATAGTACCTGGAAGATCCTGACTGAGAAGGAAGGGCTTGCGGGCAATGAGGTCAAGACAATGGTACAGGATAATGAAGGTGTCTACTGGCTTGGCACCAACGGCGGGCTGTCGCGGATTTCTTCTGAGGTCAGGATCGGGTGAGTGGATGTTAACGTCATCGTGATGGCAGAATAGTGGATGATGGAACCCGATCTTTTTCCACCATTAGGATGCCACACTTCAGGAAAAATCCTTTTTTTTACGGATGGCAGGTTGTTTCAATAACATGAAATATTATTGAATCCCACTGTGATAATCCACATACACCTTTTTATTTTAGGCTAAGGAGCGTTTCATGGATTTTAACGAAGCAGAACAGAAACGGATACTATTCTCCACCCGGATGCGTTCGGGGCACCTCACTCCGCCCCAATACGCCAGGGCCTTAACCAGCCTGCAGGTGACCGATGCCCGGGGAACGATCTGGCAGCCCAATCCTTCCGGGGATGGTTGGATATTCTGGACCGGTACGGCGTGGCAGCCGGGAACGCCCTTGGGGATATCCGGGCCGGGTATGGCAGACCGGAACAGGTGCCCCGCAGAAATCAGCAAAGGATTTTAACGAGTTCAAGTCCTCGCTGATGAGCATCGATGAATTCAAAAAAGTATCAAAGGGTGTCCCGCTCGCAAAACGACCGCAGAAATGGTGGGACCTTCTCTCCATCCTTGGAGGTATTGTTGCAGCAATCCTCTGGTTCCTGTACAGGAGGCATCCGGAGCGGTCGTGAAGGATTTGATTTCATCACGCCGCTCCTGATGATCGCAATTCCGGTAATCCTGGTATGGTTCCGGGCAGATATCGATCAGATACTCCTGCCTCTCCAGCCCCACCGGAAAAAAATTTCAAAGATTATTTTGATCGGCCTGGGTATCGCAATACCGTTCCTGACTGCATGGATTCTCTATAATATTTTCAATATCAGCCAGTATCCCCTGATGCAGGCAAACATGGTTGTGGGGACATTTGCGGCCTATATCATGACCCGGGACCCGCAATTGGGAAGTGTCATATCCAAAAAAGGACCGCGTGCGGGAACCGCCATGATCATCTTTACGATCATGCTCTGCTCGTGCGTTATTGCTCCGGTCCTGGCAGATGACTGTGCGAGTGATCCTCTCAATGCCCAGGACTGTCTGAGGACTAACGGGTATGCCGAGGCGATGGCAGGCTTTATCACTACCATTCTTGCCACGCTCATAAACGGACCGATCATTCTCCAGGGATTGCTCCAGGGCGCAGCGGGTGCAGGGGCTGGAGCGAGAGTCAAGCCATCAGCACCCCCGGAAGGACCGTATGCGGGAGAAAAACGGGAGTTTATTGACCAACGGGGCCAGCGCCGCACTGCCACTCTTGGGGCTGACGGGTACTGGGTATCGGAAGAAGGTACCCTGGTGAATATGGAAGGCCTGGACGAGGCGCGGAAGCAGTACCAGGCAAATCAGGCATGGATGTCAGAACAGCGGGCAAAGGAAGCGGCCGATGCCCTTGAACGGATGGATGCCTACGCCAAGGAAATGGAGGCGATAAAAAACTATAAATCGCCGGAGACTCTCGCATTTGAGAAATGGTACAGGGAGTACCTGGAACAAGCCCAGAAAACAAACGAATTTACCAGCAATATGCTCCACAACCAGGCGGGCATTATGAATACAATAACCGAGACGGGTGAATGGGTTAAGTGGGGTTCTGATAAAACCATTGACGTTATCAGCCAAATCACCGGGCCTGCCCGGTAAAACTATCGCGAAGGTCTATAAAGTCGGAACAAATCTTGGGGAAGGTCTGGGGGAAGGCATGGCGGAAGGTGGAAATTACACCTCACACCTGGCAAAAGGCGCCGGAAAAGCCGCTGTTGATCTTATTGGTGACAAAATTGTGGATAAGGGATTTGGAAAACTGGGTGAGAAGCTTGGTAACAGTGGAAATGCCGGGAAGTTCATTAACTGGCTCAACAAGGACATAAAAGTCAATCCAGATCCCATGGCACTCAGGATCTTCGGTTCGAACAAGACAGAGATTGCTGCGCGGGGAATTGGGAACGCAGCAAAAGGCTGGCTGAAAGGATGGGGGCATGGGTTATGGCACCGATGCAATCAAAGATAACTTTATCGGCAAATGATGGATTTCGCAAATATCGAATGGATTAGAGAAAGGATGGAAAAACTATGAGTGACAAAACCACGTTTACAATTGAAGAAGACCTGTTTGAAGCGATAGGATCGATCTTACCGGGAGAGAAAAGTCCGCTTTCCCTTTTCAGGAGTACAGGGCTGCAGGTAACCGGAGACATGATATCACGGATCCGCACAGCAGGGATTACCGATGCATCAGGAAAGATTCAACCGGAATACCAGCATGCACTGGATACACTGGCACATACCCGCAGTTTTTCAAGGCTGAAATTCAGATGCCGGAGAGAAGATTTTTGAATTTATCGTGTTTTTCCCAACTGACCGGTCAAGTCCTGTCTCTCTGGTCCATAACGGCAGCCAGTTTGTTGTGCACGACCCTCTGGAAGTTACTACGGCATTCACACTCATAGACCAGTATATCGGTCACAGCATCCTTTCCAGTACAACTTTTAACGGGGAATTTACCCAGCCGGAAGCTCTTGCACTCTTTGCTCTCATGGACCTTGAACGAGAGTACCTCTTCTCCATGGACTTGCCGACGGTTTCGGATCCCCAAAATCCCGGGTTTGATCTTCCCGCCATAATAAACCAGGTAAAAACTCCGAAAAAAAATTTCCAGTCGCTCGAATTTGTCCTTCAGTCCCGGATCATTCTTGAAAGTATACCGGCTCCAGAACAAATCGAGGGTGGGCTTAAGATCCTGGCCGGGAAAGGACTGGTTCTCCAGCAGGGTACCCGGTATTCGCTTAGCGATGCCCTTTACGCGATAACCAGCAGGTTCCTGATCATGGATAGTTTCGTTGTTTTAGAATCGGGAAAACTCGATCAGACGAACACGATGTGGGGCGGGACGTTCCTGTCGCTGCAGGCTGGCGTGAATGATGTGCTTTATCTCGAAGGACATGGAGAAGAAATCATTGTCAAATGCATTACTGCCGCTGAACTGCTGGACCTTGTGGGAAAATTCCTGTCGGATCATGAGATAATAAGTATACCGGTAGAATCACAATCTGCTCCATCTGCACATCAACCCGCCGCGGCGATTGATAAAAATAATCTCTGCCCTTCGTGTGGGACAGCCATCCCTCAAGGGAAAATGTTCTGCTCCCAGTGTGGGGCTAAGATTATCTGAAATGGTTTTTATAACCTCTTTTTTATCTCTTCGGATTTTCAATATAACTGAAATATTAGTGAATACCACAGTAAAACAACCTGATTACACTTTGTTTTGAAGGGAACAAAGGATGGTCTTATGAATTTTAATGAAGCAGAACAGAAACGGATACAGTTCACCTCCGGCTGTGTTCGGGGCACCTCACTCCCGCCTCCTGCCAAAAGAGTGCAAAAAAAGATGTTCTGCCCCCAATGCGGAGCTGCCCAAAAAACCGGGAACAAAATTCTGCTACAATTGCGGAGCAAAACTAGTGTGATATTCACACGGGGATCTCCAAAAACACCCTATAATCTTTAATTTCTTCTTATCCCTCCGGATTAAAACAAAATCAATATCGTTTTCACAAACAATCCCTTTAGTATACTTATTAATCTGAAGACCATGTTTTAGTGGAGAATGAAAATGGCCGATATTTCCCGCCGGAAAATTCCCGGCAGATATGCCCGGATTGCAACAGCCCGGTTCCTCCCGGGAAGAAGTTCTGTGAGTCATGCGGTGCAAAAATTGATGCCCCTCTCCGCTGCTCTCAGTGCGGTGCACCTGTCAGTGAAGGAATAAAATTCTGCGAGTCGTGTGGAGCGTCTCTTGGTGAGCCTGTGGAAGTAAAATCCCCGGAGATCATTCCTGATATTCCCGGGCACGCTCCGGTGCCTGGAACGATTCAGGATACTACAAATTCACAACTGCCAAAAAAACCCCTTCCGACCATGACATTAGCAATTGCCGGTATCGTCATCCTTATCGTTCTGGCTCTGGGAGCATACGTTGTTGTTTTACCAGGGCTTTCCGGCACAGGCACTTCGCAAAACAGTGGAGGAAGTATTCCAGCTCCTGTAATCCCTGCCGCTACAGGTACCGCACAGGGGCTATCCCAATCCGGAGGATCTTCTCTTGTGACAGGAACCCTCACACCCGGACCGACAGATGCCGTACCTTCCTACCCTTGCAGTGAACTTCCGGGCTGAACGTGATCCAATATCCGGTATAGTAACTGTCACCTTTACCGGAGGTGCGGGTCGAAAACGGCGTCAGGGAAGTAGTATCTGTTCTCACCCGGTCTGATGGGCAGGTTGTCACGAAAACTTTCACTCTCACGCAGGTAGGAAAGAGCGAGACCCTCCAGGGAACAAAGATGACCGACCGCATTCAGGTTATCGCTTATTATTATAATGGGGATCGGTATACGGTTCTTGATCAAATCTTTGAATACAAAAAACGATAATAATTCTTTTTGGAACTGAACAATTGAAATCGGACTCTGCAAAAGTGAGTATACCCTTGCTGACGCAGCTTCTTCAAAATGGGATATTTTTTTTTTAAAAATGATAGTTTCCTTGTGGTAATATCCTGTTTTTACCTGCAGGTTTATACCAGGATCACGTGAAGTATTGTTTAAGCCGCTGTGTCACAAGTCCGATGAGAATATCAGTTGAACCGATACGGTTAATCTCATCAGAATTGATAGCCTCATGATAGGACTTTCCTGAATGAATGTATACAGCGGGCAGAGATGGTTTTTGTTCCCCGGATACCTGTTGAAATTCGTCACGGAATAGAAATTTGCCGGAAAGCCGAGATCATTAATGAAGCGTTTCCATGTCTTTTTCATGCCAACAGGTGTGAAAATCAAAGCAAAGAGATTGCACCGGGGGGTTTTTGCTGATGCAAGACTCTGGCGGTAATCCGTCATACCCGATAGATTGCCTCTTTCGATATTATACACAAACAGCAGGACCATACCGGACTGCATTGTAAGTTCCCATTTCTTTTTAATGATTTAAGAGTTGGGTTTAATTATTCAGGGTATTTTTCGCGTGTAAAGAATGTAGGGTGATCTGAAAATAACAAAAAAGTACTATTGTTTATGGCGCATTCATCTAATCAGCATAAGTACGAAGGGGATAAATTATGATGTACATCCATTCCATAGTATACAGAAAAGGCATAGATCAGAAGGTATAACCAATGCTCGACATCAGGTTCGTCCAGATCCAGCCCGGAGGTAATCAGGGCAGATCTTGTAAAACGCAATGATACAGAAAAGACTCGCGTGGGTAGATGACCTGCTCAGAAAAGATATCCGGTCACGCGAACTTAAAATTGAGACGGATATGCTGCGTCAGCGCCGCAACACGATTGCCCGCGAGATCAACGCGGTGCGAAAATCCGGAAAGGACGCAGCGGTCCTCATGGCCGAAGCTGCTGACCTTCCCGGAAGATCAAGTGTTATGATGAGGAACAGGAAGAGATCGCACACGCGATTCGTCATTACCTGATGCGTCTGCCTAACATTCTGCATGAAAGTGTTCCCCGTGGAAAAGACGATACTGACAATATTGAAATCAGGCGGGTGGGGTCAGTCAGGACTTTTGATTTCGAACTGAAAAATCATGGACAGACTTGCTGCAGACAAGGGATGGGCTGATTTCGAACGGGCGACAAAAATATCAGGAGCAGGTTTTTATTTCTTAAAAGGCAGTCTTGCCCTCCTGGATATGGCACTCCAGCGTTATGCGATTGATCTGCTGGCACGAAAAGGATTTACCCCGATAATCCCTCCTTATATGATCAACCGGCCCTCGTATGAGGGTGTAACAGATCTGGAAGATTTCGAAAAAGTCATGTATAAAATCGAAGGGGATGACTCGTACCTGATTGCGACAAGCGAGCACCCCATTGGTGCAATGCATAAGGACGAGATCTTTGAAGAAAAAGATCTCCCGCTTCGTCTTCCCGGGATATCCCCCTGTTTCCGGCGGGAGATCGGAGCGCACGGGCTTGATACAAAAGGTCTGTTCCGTGTTCACCAGTTTACCAAAGTTGAACAGTTTGTGTTCTGCAAACCAGAAGATTCATGGCAGATTCATGAGGAATTACTGTCAAATGCCGAAGAGGTATTTCAGAACCTTGAAATTCCCTACCGTATCGTAAATATTTGTACTGGTGATATCGGAACTGTCGCAGCAAAAAAATATGATATAGAAGCATGGATGCCCCGTGAGAACGAGTACAAGGAAGTTGTATCCTGCTCAAATTGTACCTCATACCAGGCAGTCCGGCTGAATATCAAAGTACCGGGATAAGAGTGATTTTGAGTCAAAACAGTATGTTCATACCCTCAATTCAACTGCAATTGCCACATCGCGTGTGATGCGTGCTATACTCGAAAACTTTCAGAATATGGATGGGTCTGTTGAAATCCCCCTGGTCCTCCGGCCTTACATGAACGACCGGGAATATCTCTGATTATTTATGTGCGGACATCAAACAGTAGTTGTAACAAATACTTATTTGCTGTTGGATAACGCAACTCTAAGTAAGGGTGTAATACTATGGGCTATCCTGAACTGGACCGCGACGAGTCCATAATACTGGAAACCAAAAATGTAAAATATAAATCCATCTCGTTTGATGCAGTACTTACGAATAAGCGTATTATCCTTACCGATAGTAAAAAGAATATCATTCCTCCTCAGGATATTGTGCTCGCAACGATAAGGAATGTTGAATCCGGAGAAAACGCGATACGCGACCACTTTTTAATCCTTGCAATCACCACCGATTCTGGTGAAAAGCAACAGACGGTTCTTACGTTTTTACGCAGTGCGGGCGGAGAAAGAAAACGGGAATGCAATGAATGGGCAAAGAAATTAAAAAGTCTTATCTCCCCACCATCCCTGGAAACAACCGCTGCTTCTGTCCCTCCTGTGACCGAAAATCTGGCCGAAAAACTGCCTTTGACAAAACGTGAAGGCCCGGACAGCACACAGTCCGGCGCTACCATGACGCGCCCGTCAAAAAAGAAGATCGAAATCGTCCGACCCCTGGGAACAATTACTGAAAAAAGTCCTGTTGCACCGGTACCGGTTGAAACTTCATCTCTTCCTTCAGGCTCGTTCTGCTCGCGATGCGGGAATCGTATCCCGTTTAAATCACCATTCTGCAACCACTGTGGCACCACGGTTATCAATGTTCCGGCGCACGTTCGTTCGCCACAACCTGTGACTCCCCAGGAACAGGTACCGGTCCCGCCAGTAACGCCTCAACAGGTCACTCCAAAAGTCGCTCCAAAAATCCCGGAGACGGGTACTTCACCCTCGCCACAACCTGTGGCTCCAAGGCAGCAAGTGACGGTTCCTCCTCAGGCTGGTTCAATAGGAGTAACGAAAGGCACCCCTATTGACCAGATCATCCATTCCATTGAACCGCTGATCGAAGATTCAGTGCCACGTCCCCATCAGGCACCACAATTCAAAAAACATATTCCTGAACAGACGCCACAACCTGAAATACCCGAAGTACAGGCTGAAACTCCCCCCAAAGTCCTTTGGCCGGTATTACCAAACACCGGATCACCTTTGGCACCAGTTCAGGAGTCAACACCAGCAGAACCCGAATCTCCCCCACCCCTCCCCGGCTCCCCCGGCACCTGCAGGGAAAAAACCCAATTATCTCGCGATTGGTATTCTCATAATTGCCATCCTGCCCATCATCGCCGGGCTGGTGATTGTTGTAAATATCATGTCCGGGCCTTCCGGTAGTGCGCTCACTACGCCCGTAATTACTACCGTAATGACAACGATTCCAACACCTACACCGCAACTCACCCGTACACTTTCTGCGACACCCTCACTTGCCCCCACACCGACACAGCTGATGATTCCCCAGAATGGAGTATGGGTGAGGGCAGCCTATGCAGGTTCATACATAGGTTTTTATGGCACACCGGGAAACACGGTTGAAGTGACCGACACCGGAGATAAATTTTTCCCGATCTCTACCACTGATGGAATTGTATCCGCCGCCCTTCAGAAAAAGGATGGATCGGGAGACAAAATCATTCTGGAAGTTTATAAAAATGGTGTAATGGTCTATCGTGAATCGACCACCACCCCAAAGGGCATAGTTGAAGTTCAACTCGATCTGAAAACACTGCCCAGTACCGGTAATTCCACTCCCCGGGAATAATATTTTTTTCGTGCTGGAGTCCGATAATTTTTCTTTTACATACACACGTGGTTTTAAGGAAATAAATAATTTTTACATCGGGGAATTCACCCGGTATCATTCGATGAATGGTGTAATTGTTTCTGATATGTCATATCAGATAATTCAATAAAGAAACTGATGATCGTGTCAATCGGATAATGGTGTTTGAAAATAACAGCTCTGTAGAAATGCTCAAAAATCTCGAACGTTCATGGGGGATTCACCCCCGCCACTTGGCTCCCCCCAAAACGATAACCCCCCAAGAAGGTAATAACAGCACTATCACATTGCGCAGGGGCGGTCCCGAGATGACAGGCACTGTCCCCTCCTTCAAAGCATGTGTCCTTTTTATTTTGTGCTAGAATAAAAGGAATTCTACAGAGCCAAAATATCCTGAATCTGTATCAAGAGGAAGAAATCATCAGGGTGCTGTTATGGGGATTCTGATCTCCTTTGTCAATACAAAAGGATGGAAAAAAGTTCTAATCTCCTTATTTGCGTTATTCTGTCGTTCCTCCGTTGTGGGGATATCATATTCTTCCAGCTTCCTCTCTTGCACAGATCCCCGTCGATAACGATGCCAAATCATATCTGGACTGACTGTCAATATACAATCCATTGAAAAAACAATTCTGGTTATCTAACTGCATGGATTTTTTCGGGTCTGAACATTTATATATGGCGTCTGTTTGGGAAATCTCTGAAGAAATCCTTGTTACGTCTGAACATGAACCATAAATTCCATACTTTGCCTGTAATGCCGATAAATCAATGGTCTTGTGTAAATCGATTGGTGTTGGGGTAGAGGTAACATTGGTTATTTTATTTTCGCCAGTACATCCGGTAGTAATTATTACTGCTCCAATGAGTAACATAAAAATCAGATACCTCATAATTTTTCCTTGCACGTAAAGAGGATATATTTTTCTTATTGGGCGCGACAATGACTTTCATGGTTGCGTTCTGTCATCAGAACGTCACTGATATAAAATCCGCGATTTTTTTAGATAAACAGACATCTCACTCCTGAAAACAATGGTACAGGATTATTTTCAGCAATTGCTATCAGTTTAAGGATCCTGAGAATAGAACAATCCGTGAAAAAGTGCTGCTATGGGGATTCGAACCCCAGTCGCGGGCGTGAAAGGCCCGCATGATTGGCCGGACTACACTATAGCAGCGCGTTATTGCTCTATCTAATTTCTCGGCACCTGATAAATAGATTATGGAATAGGATGGAACAGATAAATTGGGGGATGCTGCTGGTTTTACCGGATATAAGTATTTTTATCGTTATTTTTTATTGATAGGATAGCCTTCAGTCTCGGTTACGGTCTTGAACGCAGCCATCAGCTGCCGTGTGACCGGCCCTGGTTTACAGGTTCCTATTGTTCGCCCGTCCACCCATGTAATAGGCGCGACCTCAGCCGCAGTGCCAGTACAGATCATCTCATCAGCAGAATAGAGATCAAAGTATCCGATGTTCTGCTCTTTAACGGTGATACCAAGAGATTTTGCAGACTCAATAAGAACCATGCGGGTAATGCCCCGGAGGTTGTTAAGCGTAGGGGGTGTGATAATCTCACCGTTTTTGACAA
>CAVTBZ010000003.1:0-133266 GCA_963733045.1 uncultured Methanoregulaceae archaeon
TACTTATTGTTAAAACGAAGGTGGCCCGACAGGGACACCATGACTCCAATCAAGAGCCCTGCCCGGTTGATACAGTATCGACGTCCGGCATTATCTTTTTTGGCAAAGGTTGGCCCACCCTGAAGGCTCACACGACAGGCCCGCTGATGCGGTCCCGTATCCGGCTCGCCTTCTTCCCGCCCTGGACCGCTGCTTTGTTCCTGTTCTGTTGAGATGCCCTGGTCTTCCTTGGCCCACCCGATGCTCACGCGACACGGCGATGGTCGCCGTGTTCCGGCTCGCATCCTCCCCCCCCGGAACGGAGCCCGTCCTCCCCTCAGGGAGGCTATCGCAACTCGGCCCAGCGGCCTGACTGAACGCCGCAACAGGGTGCGAAGGTAACGAACCGCTATCAGGCGGTGAGTCCGAGCCCCTGTGCGTCGCGTGAAGGAGTCACTGAGCGTTAGGCATGAGTACGATCAACAGCGACGAACACGATGCGGAGCATGGTGTGAGGAGCGGGCCGGAACAGCCGCTGGCGCCGGAGCATCGCGACAAGCCAGGGGCGTACATGCATCTCAATCGGAAACCGAACGGAAAACAAGGGAGGTGATGTGAAGCGAGCCGGAGCATCAGCGAGGACGAGTGAACATGACCGACCGATTTCCTATCAACCGTGCGCGGCACAATCTATGCTCATCCTTTCCCAGCAGCGACTTTTTTCTTCTGCTGTTCCTGGAGAAATTCAATTGCCGCACGGATTCTCAACTACGAACCGCTTGAGTTTCTCCTGTTCAAATACGGCCTCATCGGTAAGCGTCATGCTGCACGCGGCACAATATCGGTCATCCGGGGCGTTTGCTTTTTTACAGCGAGGGCACATAACAGGGGCCATAGGATCCGGGGCCGGTTCTTCCTCCATCTTAACGCCATCAACTGCAAGGATCTTGTTTTCAATATCCCGCGAGGACAAATGCACATAGACCTGTGCCATGCTCGATCCTTTGCTCCATCCTGCGTATATCCGGAGCTCGGATTCGGTAAGCTGCTTACCCCGAACGGTTAATCTTCCGTGCCGGAAGCTGTGCGGGTTCGTGTCCTTTGGGCATCCTGCCAGATCACCGAGCCGTGCAAAAATGTTCTGGACCCGTCGAGGGGTTAATCGGGTAACCGTGAGGGTTCCGCGCCTTCGGGATGTTGTGAATAACGGGGCCGCTGGATTGTCTTTCATTGGGTGGAGGTTAATCCATGCCTGCAACTCCGGTAATGAATCTCGAATCGGTATAGGTCGGCGGCCTGTTTTACCGGAAACAGATATAATCCCATAATGTTGATCAAATTTTACATGCCCGATATTGCAGTCCAGAATCTCATTGAGTCGGGCCCCGGTATCCCAGAAAAGCGCGACAAGCGCACGGTCCCGCTGAGACTCGCACACCTCGAGTATTTTCTTGACATTATCTGATTGCAGCACTTTCTCTGGAGGCACATCGACCCGGGGCTTTTGCGGTTTGAAGGTGATGAGCTCACGACCTGGCAGGAGCCATGCAAAGAACAGGCGCAGCTCCTGGATATCGCCAAACGCTGTGATTGGGCTGAGTGCCTTTTTCCGGAGGAGGTAGAAGTTTTCAAGATCTTCCGGTTTGGCTGACTTAGCATCGCGGAACTCCGACCAGATCAAATATCCATAGACCTTCCAGAGCTTTGTTACTACCGTTTGTGCCCCGATGTTCCTGAGCTGGAAGATACCGAAGATAATCAGTGAAATATTGGCGGTTGACCGGATCCAACCGCTTGTATTTTGCCAGTATATTTTCCACACATGCTGATGGGCTTTAAATAGTATATAGCGCCTTTGTTTCGCACTATGTTGAGGGCCTAGTCTCGTAGGAGTTCTTGGGTTCGAATCCCATCCCTCGCATTCTGTTTTAAGGGATTTCAATTTTCATTTCCTGTTCCTATCCTATTTGGTATTCTACGCAACAAGGTGCAATGTTTTCAACAGATTTGCAAATGTATTGTTTATCGTGCGATATATAAGGAAAAGAAAAAATTCAGAGTACCTGCAAACCGGCAACTTACCTTTTCTTATTGATAAAGTAATATCCAACACCTGCCGAGATGATAATGATAAATACGCTGAATATTATTATCCACTGAAAGCTTCCAACGGGGGTGAGAATTGCAGTGGTCTGTGCCGGTATCGCTGTTCCGGCCGTAATTGATGTCGTCGTCGCAGGAGCATCGGTCACAACTGACATCGGTGTCGTACCGATTGTTGGTATAAGTGTAGTATTGATTGATGAGATCCCGGAACTGATGTTCTGGCCCGGCACGCTACTACCATCTCCACCAGGGATCAAGGCGTATGCAGGTAATGTCCATAACGTATAGTCAGAACTTTCAGACTTATTTCCGTCCTGGTTGCTTGATATCACCCGAAAGTGGTATAATGCACCAGGAAAAAGTTCGTCAAGGTCAATGGTGTGGTTTGTTCCCATAACCGGATTTGAACGGGAGAATCCGTAGTGGGTTGTGAGGCCATACTCGACAGTACCTGTCAGCATTACCGTTTGTTTTCCACCTGATTGTTGCGAGGGTCTGACCAATATCTGTGACGTTAATATCAAACACGATGATCGATACTTTGGCCGTGATTTGCGTTGCATCCGTATTTCCTGCGGATGCAGGGATTACAAGGAAACCTGATAGTAAAAGGAAAAAGCAGATGAAAACAAAAAAAACGGAATGGTTTTTTTTCACGGTCATTTCCACTGCCTTATAATGCAACCGGAGATAATGACAGCCACCGCGAGAGCCGCAATATTCAACATCACAGGCAGGGGTGTTTCAGTGGCTGGGACTGTTGTTTTTGGAGGGGAGATAAGTACAGCCCAGAGCACTCAGGTGATTGGTTGTTGCTGTCAGCTTCATATTCTCAGTTTGAAAGTTGAGTAGGCAGTATCGTCCACGCACCCTGTACGGTATCCCAGTAGGAGAGTTTCAGCTGTGATGCATCACCACCTGCCATTGCAAGGTCATCTGCTGAATAGGTGACCCTGACCGTGGCGTCTTTTACTGAGAAGTCCTGACAGCCCGGTGATTTCAAAGCAGGTTGCACCCAGTCTTGCCCTTTCAGGAGCCGGATGAAGATCTTCACGTGAATACGGTTTCAGCACAACAACAACATCGCCGAGGACCGCTCCCTGAGGGAATATAACCGAATACCGCCCGTCAGGGGAGGTCAGAGAGCCCAATCTGCCGGGAGAAAGCGAGACACTGGACTCGGATGGCGGTGGGATGTATGGTTCCTTCATCTCGAAAGTAGTTGTTTTCTCGTCAAGAACCCGTCCACTTTCAAGGATGATCTTTGACCTTACCGTGTAGGTGCCGGCCGGCAGGTCTTTCACATCAGGTCTGACGGCAAAATCCACCGTATTTCCCGGGATAATCGCATAGACCGAGGGGAGTGTTGAGTTCTGTGCAATGATATTCCCGTTTGCATTTGTCAGAGTGACAACATTTACGGTATGATAATAATGGTAATTGCCGGTATTTTTAAACGACGTGATAATTGAAATCGGCTGACCGATGGTTACATTGCCCACGTCCAGATGGGTGATACTTCCCGCTTCTGTCGGAGAGGAACCCGAAACAGTAACCAGGTACCTGGAACATTTACTGCTGTTGTAAACGATTTTCCCTTTCCCGGGATGGCATGGATATAAATAATCGCATATCTCCCGCCGGCCCCGACATCCTTTGGGAGTGTGATTGTTGCCGTAACTTCTTTTTTTGTTCCGGGTTCGATATGGACGGTGTTTGTATCAAGAGAGATAAATTTCCGTGCTGAATAGGGGCTAATATCATTGGCCGGACTCAGGGTTGTATAAACCATGTCCCTGGTCTGACCAAACCCAAGTACTTCAATCATTACATCTGTCGGATCTTCATCCGCTCCGATGCCAACGGTCATTTTCTGGATATCTGTTCCCCCGGCAGGGATACTGTTCATGTATTTTGCCCCGGTTACACTTATTGCAGATACCGGTGCGGAACACGCAAGCATCAGAATAAGCAATACCGGGATCACGGTTGTTGCAATAAAGAATCTCTGAAAAATGGCTCTCATATGCTCCTCCTCACAGAATGCCGGAAAATGCACCGGGAACGCCTTTTAAAAAGCATTGCCCTGTTCTGGTTTTCCCACGGCCATGTAATCATGTTGCTGCACCGGTGAATGTTATGATAATCCTGTATACATGATCCGGAACGGTCAGGTGCGGGTCAGTGTAGGCAACTGCCTGTGCAAATGTAAGGGGAATCTCAAGGGAAGTTACTGTTTCATTCCCGGTTTCAATGATCTGGTCGTCAGAACTTAACGTCACCGAGGATCCGCTGGAACCCGCGACTGTTGCACCCGTTACCGTCATATTGGCTCCCAGGACTGCCCGGGCTCGCGACATATGCAGACGTGCCGTCCCACTCCACCATCCGACCTGCATATGAGGGGGGTTTCGAATCATCGGAGGCATCTTTTACCGAAACAGTCCATGTAGCAGTATCGGAAGTTACATAAAGATAAACAGAGGCATTCTGACTGGTAATTCCCGGGGTCAGCACCATATCAGGAATATCCCCTGAAACAGAGATATCGATAGTCGCTGCAGTTACCGGTCCGGTGAACACCAGCACAACAAACAGCAGGACCGGAATTGCAAGTATTATCGCACGGGATCTTTGAAAACAGCCGCTCATGGTTCACCCCAGTGGAAGACTTGATAAGGGAAAATAAAAATGTTGTTGTGTCGGATCGCCACCGTAACGATTATGCAACTGACCCGGTGAATGTGACGATGATCCGGTAAACATTGGAACCAGGCAGGTTCGGGTCAGTATATGCAACGTCCTGCCCGATGGTAATATCCATTGGTTCCGTATCGACTACACCAAGCCCTGTTTCAATCAGCTGGTCGGAACCGGTCAATGCAACTTCTGCTCCGGTAGTTTTTGTGGGCACACTCGCACCTGTGACGTGCATAGCGGCTTCCAGGTTACCACTTGCAGCCCAGGCAGATCCTGTCCAGTTTGCCATTTTACCTTCTGTACCGGTAATTTTTAATCCATCCATGGCATCTTTCACCGCAACGGTCCAACCGATTTTATTCGATGAGACTGTCAGATCAACAGATGTCGGATCCGAATTAGGTCCCACCACGAGCGGCCAGTTTGTGATACTTCCCGTAACGGTAATATCGATAGCCGCACCCGGGTTACCCGTAATCGTTGAAGTCCCTGTTTCAGCTGCCATTACAGGAACAACCATCGTCGCTGATAAAACGACCATAAGACTGACAACAACCACCAGATTTAATCTCATCTCACTTTCCCTCACCAGATCATTCTCAATGATTACCACTCTGTGGTCATGTGGTATAAACGTATCCTAGAAAAGAGTTTTTTTATTATATATACGTTTTCATGAATTGATTTTTGCCTGCCGGGAGAAATAAGAGAACAATAGTTGTGGACTTAACTGGTTTACCCGCATACCACCAATACTACCCAATAAATAAAGACGAGTGAAAACTATTCTTTAATCTGTACAGCAATTGAGTTCCATGTTCGGAGGACCATACATGTTCAGCGTGTACGGGTAAAAAGTCCCCTCACAGGGAAATGAGCGTTCAGGAGGGATTTGGCCTTGATGCAGATCTATAAAACAAAAAAAGAGCAGGAACCAGCCATCACCGAAGAAATAGAGGTGATCTGCGAGGATGCATGGATACGGTTATTCGACCCTTCAGAATCCGAACTTGCGATGGTTGCTGAGAAATGTTCAATTCCTCCTGAATTTTTAAAGGCAGCCCTTGATGAAGAGGAACGGCCACGCATTGATGCGGAGGATGATGTAGTCCTGATTGTAATGGATATTCCGGTGATAACTGAATATGAAGAGATAAAGACCCTGACCACGCATCCACTGGGAATTATCATCAGCAAAGACTACCTGGTCACAGTTTGCAGCCGGAAGTCCCAGGTCCTGAATGATTTTGTTGCCGGAAAGGTGCGGCATTTTACTACCGCAAAGCGAACCCGGTTCATGTTCCAGATCTTTAACCGGAATGCTTCGTATTATCTCAGCCATCTGCGCCAGATAGAAAGATCAATCTCCCGGATTGAAGTGGAACTTCACCGGTCTATGAAGAATGAGGAACTTTTCCAGATGATGGAACTGGAAAAGAGCCTGATCTATTTCTCAACATCGCTCAAAAGCAACGAGGCAGTGTTGGAACGCATCCTGCGCTCGAAGCCGCTGAAAATGTACGAGGAGGATGACGAATTATTAGAAGACGTCATCATCGAAAACAAGCAGGCAATGGAGATGTCACAGATTTACCTGCATATCCTTAACGGGATGACCCAGGCTTTTGCAACCATCATCTCCAATAATCTCAATATTGTGATGAAGTTTCTCGCATCGGTGACGATTATTATCGCTGTACCGACTATGATTGCAAGTTTTTATGGTATGAATGTACTGAACCTTCCGCTATCTGACAAACCTCTTGCTTTTGAAATAATCTTTGGATTTTCGGTTATAATTTCAGTAGCGATGGGCCTGTTGATGTGGAAGAAGAAAATTTTTTAAAAAAAAGTATAGAGCGCATTTTTTCTCGCGTACAAGTTACCCGAAATCAGAATAAAATCTTGTCAGCCAGAAGTCCCATGTCCTGAACTGCCGTTTTACCCGCATGCTTAAACCGGTACGAAACCCTGAGCGTAACACCGATGATGAGGTACTGACGCCGTGGCAGCGATTATCTTCACCCACTGTTCAAGGGACAAAGGTACCGTCCCAAAGACAGCCCCCCCGGTACTGGATTATAAGTACCTGAGTGACCACTACCCCACTCATGACAACAAAGAATGTCGGGTTGCCACGGAAAAAGGAGGGCATCTTCCCGTCGAGTGCACGGCAGTTGATGCCATTCCAGACTGCGGCGATGATGAATGCTGCAAAGAACACAGTATTGATCTCGGCAGCAGACGTTCCGCCCAAAAAACCGGTAGTAATCTGCAGGATTCCGCCAAGAATTAAGAATAAACCAGTGACAATTATCGATGTCCACATAAACGGAGTGATGATATTTGCATCATGAGGGATTGGACGACGTTTCATCAGATCTCTGTGCGGGGCTTCAGAACAGAGAGCAAACGCGGCAAGGGTATCCATGATGATATTGATCCAGAGGATCTGAATTATGGTGAATGGCTCAGGATACCCCAGGAGCGGGACAATGAACAGCAGCATACATGCACAGAAGTTTATCGTCAGCTGGAAGAGCACAAATCGCTGGATATTTTCATAGAGTGACCGCCCCCACCAAACGGCATTGGTGATCGATGCGAAGGAATCATCAAGGAGGATAATGTCACTTGCCTCCCGGGCCACTTCGGTACCAGCGATCCCCATCGCGAGCCCCACGTTGGCATGTTTGAGCGCAGGGGCGTCATTTGTCCCGTCACCCGTAACAGCTACAACAGCCCCGGTCTTCTGGAGAGCCTCTACAAGGAGAAGCTTGTCTATCGGTTCTGCGCGAGCCATTACATCGAGCCCCCTTGCTGCAGTTACCTGTCCTTCAGTATCAAGAGACCGGAACTCGTGTCCGGTCATGATGCTGCCACCCTGCAGAATTCCGGCATCCTGGGCAATGGCCTGAGCCGTTACAGGATTATCCCCGGTAACCATCCGGACCCGAATCCCCGCATCCTGGCAGCAGGATACGGATTTTACAATATCATCTCTCATGGGATCGCGGATGCCAACATATCCATCCCAGATGAGACCCGTTTCGGTTTCATTATTGTTTATTATCTCCTTGTGGGCGAATGCAAGTGTCCGCATCGCACAGGCCGCGAGACTGCTGACGCCGCTGATATCGGTTTCTGTTCACAGAATGAGGCGAGGATTTCCGGGGCCCCTTTCATAAGAAGCCAGGACCTGCCATCCATCTGAATTACCGTGGACATCCGTTTCCGTTTACCATCAAAGAGATATTGTTTGGTTGAATGTGTTTCTGCCCGGATCTGCATGTAGTCAAGATTATGTTTTTTGAGCCAGCGGAGCAATGCACCTTCAGTTGAGTTCCCGATAACAATTGTCCTGTCCTCCCGTTCCTGGAGATGTGCGGTACTGTTCACGGCAGCATTCAGCGTAATCCATTCTGCAGGAGTTATGGGGAGACACCTGCTATGCGCCGGATTCCCGGATGACCCCGCTTCCACCTCCATCTGGTTTTTTGTCAGTGTACCGGTTTTGTCTGTACAGATTGTCGTAGCAGAACCTATTGTCTCACAGGCAATAAGTCGGCGGACGAGGCAGTTGGCCCGGGTCATCTTGCGCATGGCAAGTGACAGTGAGAGTGCAACACTCATCGGCAAACCTTCAGGAACAGCGGCAACAACGATCACGACCGCGAGCATGATATAATGGAGCAGGTGGTTTGCCGAATCGATGTTCAACCCGGTTACATCCCCAAAGATAATGCCCCGGATGAGCAGGGCACTGCATATGAGAACAGCCATTGCATACCCGAATTTGCTGATGATCCGGCGAGATCTTCCAGTTTATGTTCCAGCGGTGTCTGCGTCGCGTGGTCAATACCAAGCGATGAAGCGATTACACCCATTTCGGCAGAATCTCCAACCGCTGCAGCGATCATCTGTCCTTTTCCTGCAGTCACAAAAGTACCTTTAAGGACACGCTGCTGCACTTCTTTTTTAACGGGTTCACTCTCTCCGGTAAAAGCAGATTCATCCGTAAAAATATCATCCGCAGATCGAATCCAGCCATCAGCTGGTACCGCGTCTCCGGCTTCAAGGAGAATGAGATCACCGACAACGATATCGCGCGACGGAACAGGCTGCGGGATGACCATCCCGTACGACTTTGACAGCCATATCATCCCGGTGAGCATTGAGCACTTCGAATTCCTTGCTGCTCCGGTATTCATTGAAAAACGAGATAACTGTTGAGAGCAGGATTGCAAGTATGATGCCGATGGTGTCTAAAAATCCGCCTCCCTGAATGACTGAAACAACTAAAGAGATGGTGACTGCAAGAAGGAGGATTTTAATTATCGGGTCATTGAATTTTTTCAGGGTACTGTTTCCAGAATGGTTCCCTTATCGGGGGAGTCATCTCGTTTGCGCCGAATTTCTGGCGGAACTCAGTGACCGGGATGTTTGCAGACCTGAATCACCGGTGATATTAATTATTTCCTTAAAAGATAACATTCTGATAAAATCCTGAGTTGAACTCAATGATTCCTAAATCGCAGATATATTTTGCATGTCCCTGAAATATATTCTCGCATTCAGGAACAAAAGAAGGTGTCCGCTTTTTAGCCGTGGTTTAAATCTCAGATTACGGGCATGGCAGGGGCGTTTTAAGGAAAAAAGTCAGGTGTCATATCATTCTTTTTTTGCCGGTTCATTTGTTTCCCCCAGGCTTGTTCTGGCAGATCGTATCATACCTATGATTATGGATCCCACGGCAAGAAGTGAAATTCCTATGATTGCGTAGATGATAACGTTGAAGTTCTCCTGAACGAGCGGAAGGCTGCCAAAGAAATATCCTGCAAGCGTAAATGCACAGATCCACATGACGGCACCTATAATGTTATAGGTGAGGAACCAGCGGTACCTCATATTACCGACACCGGCAAGGAATGGTGCAAACGTCCGGATGAACGGGACAAAGCGGGCAATCACAATTGTCAGACCTCCGTACCGGGTAAAATATTCTTCTGTTTTTTCCAGGTGATCCCTTTTTACAAAACTATACTTCTTTTCCAGAACTTTCATTCCAAGAGTATGCCCTATCCAGTAATTTGCAGAATCGCCGAGCACTGCCGCGACGATCAGTGTTGCGATCAGGAGTTCCGGGTTGAGGTATCCGGCTCCCGCAAGTGCACCGGCGACAAAAAGAAGTGAGTCCCCGGGAAGATAAGGAAACACTACCAGACCCGTTTCACAGAAGATGATTG
The DNA here is from genome assembly GCA_963733045.1 of uncultured Methanoregulaceae archaeon. Classification (GTDB taxonomy): domain Archaea; phylum Halobacteriota; class Methanomicrobia; order Methanomicrobiales; family Methanospirillaceae; genus Methanoregula. The sequence goes on from CAVTBZ010000003.1 coordinate 10,032, forward strand.
CAAACAGGATCAGGTAGGTCCAGATACCGTATGCCTGGATTATTCCCGGGCAGGTATTTGTCAAAGTGAATGACGATATCGATGAGGGAAAAAAACAGATCCATTTCCGGATATTTGTGATGCCGGAAGCGATAAAGAATTCCTTTGCCAGAAGATATACTCCGGAAAAAAGGGGAGCAGCCCGGTCAGACCCGTTCAGGCTATCATATACGTGAAGAAGTAAAAAATCATCAATGGCAGGAATAGCAGGAGGTATAATACGAGGTTCCACTCCCAGATTGCAATGCCATTCATGGTCTCAATCGGCATCAGACTATAGACTGCGGTGCTCCCTGTCCATAGGATCTATCATCATTACTATGAATGTCGGTATGATACGGTCGATCAGGAAATGACATATTATTTATCCATTTTGAAATCCCAAAATTGAAGAATACAGCCACAGGAAGATATGTTTTTGTGAATTCTCCTTTTCAGAGTCTTGCTGATCTCATTATCGATCACCCGCGATATGTTGCAATAGCATTTGCGATTGTATTGATCGCAGCGTTTTTTGGAATGGGATTTGTATCCATGGCTTCAGGGAGTGATACGTACCTTGACAAGGATACAAAACGGGGAATGCTTCTTGATGATTATACAACAACGTTCCAGTCAGACAGTATCCTTGTGCTTGTTGAAGCAGATGACGTATTAACCCCCTCTGTTCTTTCATATATCGATGGACTTGAGAAAGAGATAACAAAGGAACAGAACATCGAAAGTGTATCAGGTATCCCTGATCTGCTCAAATCTGTCAATGGGGGTATTCTTCCAACTTCCTCGGCAGATATTTCACTGGCAGAAAAACGCATCCCTGCCGACATACTTTCCCGTTATGCGCCTTCCGGGACGATGACATTTGCCGCGGCAACACTAAAACCCGGTCTCACCCAGGTTCAACAGGATCTGGTGGTTAAAAGTCTGAATACCCGTATCGGGATTTCCGACAGGCCTCCCGGTGTTTCCGTGGTTCTTACGGGCAATCCCGCGTTCCAGCAGCAGATGCAGACCGAAATGGGTACATCCATGGGGGTGCTCATTCTTGCTGCGATGGCGCTTATGGTGATCGCTGTAGGGTTGTTGTTCGGGCACGTGCGTAACCGCCACCTTTCTGTTGCAATAGTCGCAACAGGTCTTATCCTGACCTTTGGGATTATCGGTTATTCCGGTATGCAGATCAACATGGCAACCATCGGGGCCTTCCCGGTTCTCATCGGCATTGGTATAGATTATGCCATCCAGTTCCATTCCCGGTTTGACGAAGAAATCCGAAAAGGAACACTGGCCAGTGCAGTAAAAAATACGATAACACTTACAGGCCCTTCGGTACTCTATGCGATGCTTGCAACTTCCATGGGTTTTCTTGCAATGCATATCTCCCCCCTGCCGATGATAAGGAGTTTTGGGCTGGTCTGTGTGATCGGGGTAATATCCTGTTATCTTGCTGCGATTGTACTTGTCCCGACCTTTTGCGTTCTGGTCAATTACCGGGCAAAGGAAGAACCCCTGAAAAATTGTAGTCTGGCAAAGAAACCGGTGGGTTTTACACAACAGTACAACCGGCTGCTTGGAAACGTGGCGGTAAAAGTTGCAAAAAATCCCGTTCCGGTTCTTCTTGTTATAGGACTGATCGCTCTTATCGGGTTCCAGCTTGATGACCAGATTATTGTCAATACCAATGAAGATACTTTTGTACCCAAGGATATGCCTGCGAAGATCTACCTGGACAAGGTAAGCCGGGCTATGGGATCGACATCTGCCACTCCCATTATAATCAGGAGTGAAAATGTCCTTTCAACTGATACGATCCGTTGGATGATCGACTTCCAGCAGTATGAAGAAACACACAATGCCAAGATCACCGGGTCACACAGTATTGCCAGTTTTATTATCCAGTATAATGATGGTAAAATGCCTGAGACCAGAAGTGAGGTTACCGATACTGTTTCACGGATTCCCCCGGATATCAGGAAACGATACCTCGATGGTAAGACACAGGCAATAATTGAGTTTTCCACGGTTGAAATGGAAAATGAGGTGGGCATGTCCATGATGGACCAGATGAGAAAAGATCTGGAGTGGTATAAGCCCCCCGTTGGCACTACGGCATCATTGACCGGTATGGGGGAGATGTTCTCCAACCTGATCCGGGAAATACGCGATGGGAAAATGCTGATGACCATTCTGGGTTTTGGCATGATTTTTGGTTTTCTCCTTGTGGTTTACCGCAGGATAGTAAAGTCTGCAATTCCGCTTGTCCCGATTGTGCTGATTGTTGGCTGGAACGGCCTGATCATGTTCGTACTGGGTATCGATTATACTCCGCTCACTGCAACACTCGGTTCGATGTCCGTTGGTGTGGCATCGGAATACACCATCCTTATTATGGAACGATTCTACGAGGAACGCATTCATGGCCTTGGCCTCATTCCTGCGCTCCAGACAAGTGTCCAGCAGATCGGGACTGCAATTACGGTTTCGGGCATGACAACGGTTTTTGGCTTTGCTGCCCTGTTACTATCATCTTTTGGTATTATCAGCAACTTCGGTCTGGTTACCGTAATCTCGGTGTTTTTTGCACTTGTTGGTGCGATCATCGTTATGCCGGCGATCCTGGTGCTGGCGGGACGGTTTGACAAAGATCCCGGGATCAGCTGATAATAAAAAAATCGGCTTTGTAGAAATGTTTGAAAAAACTTTAACGCTCAATAGGGGTTTTTCCCCCCGCCGCCTGCCCCCCTCCAAATGCGATAACTCCTGAAACTGTTATACAGCAATTTCGCGCAGCGCAGGGGCGGTCAGGAGGGACAGGCACTGTCCCCCTCCATCATATTCTGTGCTTTTAATTTTATACTCTGATAAACATGAATTCTACAGAGCCAAAAAATCAGGCATTTATATGGAGATTTGTAGTGCTTTTCGATAAATGAAACAGTGATAGTCACCATTTTTCCACTTTTGTACCGACAATTAAGGTAACGAATACTGGAACTAAACACACGAGGGAAACAATACGACAGTTTTACGAGGTACGTGAGGCTGACACGAGGGGAAGATAGCATTCGTTTCCGCGATGGCATTATATAGCCGATTTACCTCACGAAAGCCGATAGTACTGAACAGAACCGCCTATCCTCTGAGTGGGATTTGTACCCTTCATGGTGTCCCACCTTGAAACCATGGATTCCCCACGTGAAATCATCACCATCAAATGAAAAAATCAATACCAATGTATTGGTTCCGGGCAATTCACAACGAGCAAAAACATGATATAACACCGGCTCGCATTTTCTGGTATGCAGTTCAGAATAACGGTTATTGGAATAATACTTCTCTGCAGCGCAATCGCCATAGCCGGGTGCACAGGTTCCCAGACTTCTCCTGGTGTAACCACTCCGGGGTCCGGAATACCGACCGCATCTGCGACATCCGGATCAGGATCACCTCAGGATACTCTGACCACCGGGCCAACGGATATAGTGCCAAGTTACAACATGGTCACGGTAGATGTAGGAGAAAAAGACTACCTCGGGATCATTCCGGTCATCTTCCAGGGGGGCATAGGAATGAACGGTGTGAAAAAAATAGATGTAAAACTCACACGAGCTGACGGGACAATCCAGACTGCCACGGTTGGAACGAGAAAAGGGGATGAAGTGGAACTTCAGGGAACCCGGGGCGAGGGATCCGACAGAGGTCAAATAGACCGTGTCGAGGTATGGGTCCTGATTAACGATGGTCAGACCTACAAGGTAACTGACGTTCTGCGTGAATACCGCTCGCGTGGATAATAAATCCGCCCCAAAGAAAAATATCCCCCCATTTTTTCCCGGTAATTCTTATGAAAGTTAACTGGCGGCAGATCCATGCCGCACGGAACTCATATGCAGCGCTGTTGGCGGCATGCGGGCAGGAAGGATTCGTTCTCAATCCTGTCGACCATCCTGCTGATGATGTCACATGCTACAGTCTCAACTCCGTGAATGAATCCCAGTACATGGCAGAGATTTCCGCTTCAGAATCCATCACTATTGTTGGCGGCCCCCATGCATCTGCATGTCCGCGTGAAGTGGCAGCGCATGCAGATTATGTGATTATCGGGGAAGGAGAATTCACACTTCCCCGGCTTCTTTCACAGATAGAATGTGGTGGTGATGAGAAAATACCCGGTGTAGCCACTGCCCGTTTTTGCAAACCGGCAGATTCCTGTGTTCTTCTTGATGCATATCCAGCATTTTCGAAAAAAAAAGGATTCGTGGAAATTACCCGGGGCTGTCCGTTCTCGTGCGGGTATTGCCAGACACCACGCCTTTTCGGCCACTCCATGCGTCATCGTTCAATCGATACTATTGCTGAATATGCAAACAGGTACGAGCATGCCCGGTTTGTATCCCCGAATGCATTTGCATACGGTTCTGATGGGATTCATCCGCGGTTTGAAAAAATTGAACGGCTTTTCAAAAAGCTGAAAAACTCAATCTATTTTGGTACATTCCCCAGTGAGGTGAGACCGGAATTCATCTGTGAGGAATCACTATCCCTCATTTTACAGGTACTGTTCCAATACAAAACTTCATTTCGGTGCACAATCGGGAAGTAACTCTGTCCTGGAACGGCTTCAGCGGGGCCATACGGTTGATGATGTCATCCATGCAGTCGAACTCTGCACAGAGTTTTCGATAACCCCGGTCGTGGATTTTATTATCGGGATTCCTTTCGAAACAGATGAAGACCAGATGCTGACCCTGGACCTGATACAGTGGGTAGCACGATTTGGTAAAGTGCACGTTCACCGGTTTATCCCGCTTCCCGGGACATCACTTGCAGGAACCACCGCGCGATCACTCCTGCCGGAAACAGAAAAAATCTGCGGAAAACTCGCTTTTTCAGGCAAATTAACCGGCTCGTGGAATGATCCTGAGATAAGGTTTTTTAGACATCCTTCAAATGATATACCATGAAAGATGTGCTATTGATAGCAGATCTCCATGGTCAATTCGGTAAAATTGATTCATTTCTGGATTTGAATCCGGAAGCGGTATTTATTGCAGGTGATATCACCAATATGGGTCCGGTTGACACGGTCGATGATGTGCTTTCGCGCATCGATGTGCCGTGTTTTGCAGTGCCCGGAAACTGCGACCCGCGTGAGATCATTGAAACAATCGAACACTCAGACACGGTTTGTCTCCATGGTTCCCAGATTAATCTGGGAAAGATAACCATCGTAGGTGTCGGAGGATCAAATCCCACGCCATTCGGCACACCGTTTGAGATGACCGATAAGCAGATAGATGACGTTTTACATCATGCAATGAAAAAGATGGAAAAAACTGTTCATAACGTTCTTCTCACCCATGCCCCCCCTATGAGACGCTCGATAAGATTAATGGTGAACATGTGGGCAGCCAGAGTATCCGGCGACACATGAAGTCATTTGACATTGTCTGTTGCGCTCATATCCACGAACAGCGTGGTGTCATGGATATTGATGGGGTAAAAGTTATCAACCCCGGTGCCGCAATGGACGGTTACTGTGCAATGCTCCACTTTGGAACAGAATCACGGGATATTAAGGTTGAATTGCTGACCGTTTAGACATCAGCATTTCAAGGTAAGAGGTGAGTATCGGCTCACCTTGTATACCAATTTCTTTTGAAATCTTTTCGATTTGTGCAGAGGCATCCGAATCTTTATCCTCTGCCATTATTTCTATCTCTGCAAACGTTCCGAGTTCATCAACGGAGTCCAGCGAAATCGCAGCGTTCCTGAACCGGAAATTCTCGCGCCACTTGTTGACTTCTGCTGTTTTTGTAAAACCGAGCCGGTCAAGTATCTGTTCAAAAACCTCACCGGATTCCACCGCTGTCGAGAGTTCTTCACGAGCCTTGAGACCCGAAGCTTTGATTTTCGCTCCTTTATAGGTAACAACAGCATGATCATTGGTATATCTCACCCGAACAGCCTCGTCGGTCATGCCAAAATCGCGATGCGGAGCATTGTAGTAAATATCGTGTTCATGTAATCTGCCGCACGGTTGCGCATTGAGCCTGATTAACTGCTGGCGCAGAGGACTGAGCGACGAAACCCTGACTTTTAATTCAATTTCGAGCATGATTATGCCACACGTTTATCTGTTTTCGTTGCAATTTAATATAGTCAGGTGAATTATGGTTATAAAAAATGGAGATTTTATCAAACTGAGTTATTCTGGCAGTGTTAACGAAACTGTTTTTGATACCACTGATGGTGCAGAGGCAAAATCTGCCGGTATCCACAGCCCGAATGCCATTTATGGCCCGGTTACGATTTGTGTCGGCCAGAAACATGTAATCCTTGGTCTGGATGAGGAACTTGCCGGCAAGAACGCCAGCGATTCCGGAGACATTGTTGTCCTTCCTGAAAAGGCATTTGGCGACCGCGACCCCAAACGCATCCAGTCCTTCCCGAAGAACCAGTTTAAGGAAAAACCTGTCCGCGGTATGCCCGTAAAGATGGAAGAAATGGGCGAAGGGACGGTTGTTGATGTTATTGGTTCCAAGGTAATCGTTGATTTCAATCCCCCTCTCGCCGGACAGACACTGTTATACCATTATACGATTGAAGAGGAAGTTGCTGATCCCCTCGAGCAGCTCAAGGGACTTGTCCGGTTATATGCAGGCCGCGAAATGGAGATCGTATTGGACAATGGGAAAGCAACTGTCACGCTGCCCCCGGGTATCAATTATGATCGCCGGTGGCTTCTCTGGAGGGGCAGGATCATTCATGAAGGATTCGAATTAATCGAGGGTATTGCAGAAATTATCCTTGTTGAAACCTTCAAGCGTTCCGGAAAAGAAAGAGGAATAGTATTCCTTAAAAAAAATTTCCAAAAAAAATCTGTTTTTATTGATACTCACTGGAATCATCATTAAAAAACCAGTGTTTTTTGTTTTTATTATTCATAATAAAATGAGTATGGGGTATCCGTAGGGATCATATCGTCCCCCTACAGTATCAATTCCTCCGGAAATCGCCATGGAATTGTATCAAGGGTTAAAGAACTATTGCGAACCAGTGATTTTCTTTAGTAACGGGGTGAAAAATTATTCCCAATCGCAATAAAACCGATCTGGTCTGGTGCGGATTTTTCCAGCCTGACAAATTACCCCGGGTTTTGAATTTCTGTAAAGAGTGATTTTAATTTGAATCCTGTATTGAGTTTGAGTAAGACAATATCACACATTTAAAACGATTTTTTAAAATATGCCTCCGGCATAATCAGTAGTATGAACAAGAATGGATTCCTGTTTTCAGGTCTGCTTATTATCCTTATCGCAGGTGTTCTATGTACGGGATGCACAAATGATTCCAGTCCGGTGGATACAACACCGCAAATAAGCCTTGTGACAACAGCCCCATCTACCGGTCCTGTCTATGTATCCGGTGATATTGTGAGGAACCCGAAAGTCAGTATCTCCACAGCCTGGTTGGTCATGGGGTACAACTCTTCTGCCGATTCTTACCAGAGGGCGTTAATCTATCCGAATGAGGATGGCAGTTGGGGATACCGAAGGAATTCAATTACCGATATGGAAAACCGGCTTGACTTCGAGAAAGTTTTTTCCGAAAAAATTACCAACAAGCCACTTTCCTCAATAGTAATACGTCCTGTTAGTACAGCAACGATAACAACACCGACACCATCAACATCAACGACAACAACGACAACCGTTTCTTCGGCCGACAAACCCAGCTTCAAGAAAATTATCCCAGATGAAGGGACTGCCGGGACAGCAATTTCCATAACCTCTCTCACAGGCACAAATTTCCGGACCGGTGCCACGGTCATTCTCATGAAAGAAGATAACCCGAATATCACGGCAACAAATGTTGATGTTGAGTCTTCAACTCTGATGACGTGCACGATTACCCCGCCGGTAAATACAACAGCCGGCGCATGGGACGTTGTTATTACAAATCCGGATGGCCAGTTCGTGAGATATTCCTATATATTCTCCATTCACGCACCAGTAGGCGCCGCTGAGACTACATCATCGTCTGGTTCGGAAGGAATTTCCAGCGTCAGTCCAACCTCAACACTAGGAAACGATGTTATGATGACGATCACCGGTTCAGGTTTTCAGTCTGGCAACATCAAGGCACAACTGACAAAGAGCACGGGTGCGAGAACACTCATTACGGCAAGAAATGTCCGCTGGGACAGTGCAACACAAGTTACCGCATGGTTTACAATTCTGGAAGGATCAAAAGGGACCTGGACTGTTGTTGTGATAAATCCTGATGGTACCACGCGAACTTTGACGAACGGGTTTGAAATAAATGCATAATGAGAGCAGGGTCAGGTATTTTTTTCCTGTTTTTTAAAAACATAAAAATATTTTAGTGCTCCTGATCATGCCATTCCGGTTGATTTTTGGACGATACTGAGTTATCGTTTTACAAGACGGTATCGCAGCAATGCCGCAATTCCGCCCAGTGCAATCAGCCGTTCTCCCGGCTCAAAAGCCGATGAAAGAATGACGATGGTTGCACGCATGGCCTCAGCTTTTTCGATAATGCTGGTAATTATCTCATCCCTCAGGAGCGTATCTGCAATAAGCATCTGCTCGACAGCACCGTATTCAACAGCATCCCTGACTTCCTGGTACCCATATGCGACAGCACCGTCCTGTGATATCCTGAGAAGCACTTCATCCATCATTTTGACTTCCCGTAACAACTGGATGTCATCAATCAGCTTATCAAGTGCTCCTAGACCAACCACTTCCTGTACTGCTCCGCGCCCGATTCGCCGTGTTTCAACGACAATTGCACGATCCGCAACAGTGCTGGAACGGTTTTTGGCAAATTGTAAAAAATCATCCTTGATAAACCCGGGACCGGCGATGATCAGCGGACCTGAAATATCGGCTATAACCGTGAGGACCTGTCCAAAAAAACCCCCACGGGAATCAGACTCAGCACCCTTACCACTACCGGATGTAATAGAGATTACGCTTTCCGGGCCGTACTGTCACAACCGGAAGAGTTCTGCTTCTCCTTCCTCAATTGTCAGGATATGAATTACACCGCATACTGAAGCCTTCACTGCTCTTTCTATCCGTTCGAGGTCGATCGGACGCCATTGTTTGATAACCGATATCTCAAAGCCTGTTTCAACGTTGATAGTGTGATATGCCCCGGTATCGACTCCGTGTTCAATGATGCCGGTAAGCCTGAGACGGACTCCATGTTCGGAAAACTCAACCCGGTCGATCCTGACACCCAGCCTGACCGGTCGTTTCTCTGCTTTTTCCGGCCTGATTTTATCAGAAGCGGTATCCACGCTCCTGAAGGTTGTGGCAAAGACCAGATCACCGGCACTGATGAGGTGCTGGATGTGCCAGATGTCATCGATACTCTCCGGGAATAGCCGGATTTCGCCATACCTGTCCTTTAATTCACCATATTCAGCCTTCATGATCACCTAAAATATCCGATCCGCCGGGAGGAACGAAAACTGCTACCTGATCGGTATTCAGGACACCTTTGAGTGCCTTTACTTCGTCATCAGATATTTTTTGTTTGAGAATGCGCAGCACTTTTTTTGCCACATCATTGGGTTCGAACTGTCCCGGTTTGAGTTCGACAAAGGCTTTTGTTTTTCCTTGTATCACAGAAGGCGGACCCCCTATTACCGCTGCGTGAGGTTCGAGCATGAGCCCGATTCCAACCGCGAGTGGGATGTTCCGGTAATAGGTGCGTTCCCCGCGGACAATAAAGGAGCCCCGGGAGACAAATTCACCGGATTCCGGAGTCTTGCTGACCTGAGTTGGAAGGGCACTGTATACATCGGCAGAGAAGTGCCCGCTCCGCCATGCTCCGGAATAAGATGCAGCGAATTGTGCCACCTCATCCATCCGCCCGGTTTTTCCTTTGACGATCACAACACTGGCCCCGTGCACATCGGCATGTACGAAAAGGTCCTGACCTCCCATGTATTTTTTTACCAGTTCCTCATTCTGCGATGCATCCCTCCCTCCAAGCACCACAACACCATCGCTTGTCACAAACCAGCGGAAACGGTGGTACCATAACTTCTTCATGAAAACAAAATCCCGTCGCCCTTCTTTTTTCTTTGGCGGGGCAGTCTTCATCGCTTTGAGTGCACCTTCTTTTTTCTTCCGGAATTTTTTTATCACGTCATAATATCGGCCAGCGTTCTGCTCTATTCCTTCATGGACAAAAATTTTTGCCCGCTTGCCTATATCGATTTCAACTGCCGCTTCTTCCGGGTAGAACGCGACAATCTTCTGGGCATCAGGGGAATTGCTCTGCCGGGTTATTTTTTCTATCTCCTGCCATGAATGCGTTTTACTTGCCAAATCAAGTGAGCTGATTACATTGATGACAAACTGATAATTTTCATAGAGAGCAGCAATCATCTCTTCTGTCTTTTCAATCTTGTCTTCGAATTTTTTTATTGCAGATTTCTGGTATTTCAGTATCCTCTCTTCCCTGGTAAGTTTTGATTTTCCATCAGCAGTTTTTTTCTCGGCTTTTGTCAGCGGATAAAATGCTTCCAGTGCTTCTGAGAACGTTTGAAAATGCTGACCTTCATTCCCGTTCCGAAGTGCAATGGGTTCACAATGTTTTGCATAGATGACCGGTTCCGGTGCATTGATTACCCGGAAAAAGAATCCTGAACTGCCGAATAGATTATTTCAGGATTTACCGAACTGGCAGGAAGTGTTTTGTCAACGCCGGATTTCTCACAGACATACTCGGCGTAGGTGCCACCCAACATACAGCCAATCGCAAGGCTCCGGACAAGGTCACGGTCATCGTTCCTGATTATAGATGCAAGATTTTCTACAGATGCCGTGGGATTTGTTGCCCCAAGGGTATAGGTGGCACGGGGAATAATTTCCCGATCCTTGAACCGGTGGTGCCGGAGAGGTTTGATGATGGTGTAGTCCTCCTCGGCAAGAATGATATTTCCCTCATCAAAAAGTTCGAGGATGAGATGGTAGATATGGCTGCCTTTTCCGATATCAAAAATCATGATACGCTCAAGACCATGCTGTCGGATAGCGAGCACTTTCCCCCCTGAAAGGTACCTGCGCAGAAGCATTGCAAACTGCGGTGGGTTTTTCGGGGGTTCCGGCAGGTCTTTTACCAAGTGAGCTCTTCTTCCCGCTTCAATAATCATCTGGTACCGTGCTTTATTCTCCCCGTTCAACCGGATACTCAGCGTCCGTGTCTGGTACTGGTAGGTTTTATCTATCCAGAGCGGAAGCTTCTTTGACAATTCTGAGGTGACTGCCTTCACATCGATTCCGCTCATTCCCTGTTCGGACGCCATAGGTGTACCAAATTACATATGGCTTGCGCACTAAAAAATAAGACTACTGGTGATGCGGAGTGAGTGAAGAAATAACAGAAGAAAAGCCTGTCCTGACGAAAAAACAAAAGACCAAGGCAGACAAACAGGCGGAACATATTGCCCGCATTAAACGGACACTTGTCGCATCCCTGCTGGGTATTTTTACCGGTATCCTGTCATACTGGTCCGGGGGAATACCCAATGCTGCCGGGATTCAGGACAATGGATTTCTGGCGCTGATGCTGATGCTTGCCGGAATAGTAATCCAGAAGCACATCTTTATACTCTTGGGCATGGACACCTCAAAACTGGGTGCAAAAGACTGGTTCTACCAGAGTTTCATTACCTTTGCCTTCTGGTTCCTGACCTGGACGATTCTGTTGACCTCATTATCCCCCGTTTGAAATAACCAACCCTTTTCACTGATTTCCATGAGAATTGCGATGGTCCACAAAGACCGCTGCCACGCAAAAAAGTGTGGAACGGAGTGTATACTCTATTGCCCCCGGGTAAGGACCGGGGACGAGACAGTGATCATTGGTGAGGACGGAAAGGCACTCATCTCTGAGGAACTATGTGTCGGGTGTGGTATCTGCATCAAGAAGTGTCCTTTTGGTGCGATCGATATCGTAAGCCTGCCCGAGGAGCTCGAGCACCCAACTCACCGGTATGGCAGGAACGGGTTTGCCCTGTACGGTCTCCCCATACCGGTTGAGGGAAAGGTAACCGGAATCCTGGGGGCAAATGGTATCGGCAAGAGCACAGCAGTCAAGATCCTGTCCGGGCAACTCCGCCCAATCTCGGCAACTTTGACAGCGAAGTCGGGTGGGAAGATATCTTCAGGCGATACTCCGGTACCGAGCTCTTTGACTATCTGCAGACCGTTTCAAAAAAGAGCTTGAAGATTGCTTCAAAACCCCAGTATATTGATTATATCCCCAATGTTTTTTCCAGGAACTGTCAGGACTTTGTTAAAAACTACCGATGAACGCAATAAACTTACAGAAATTACGCCTGTACTCAAACTTGATGCGATTCTGGATCATGATATCAGCACGCTGAGCGGGGGCGAACTGCAGAGGGTAGCGATTGCAGCGTGTCTTGCACGGGATGCAGATCTCTATTTTTTTGATGAAATAACACCCTTTCTGGATATTTACCAGCGGATAGCCGCTGCAAAACTTATACGGGATCTGGCCACACAACGTCCGGTAGTTATCGTTGAGCACGATCTTGCAATTCTTGACATGCTTGCAGATACGGTACATGTTGGATATGGTAAACCGGAAGTCTTTGGTATCATCACCCGTCCCAAAGGAGTCCGTGTCGGAATCAACCAGTATCTCGAAGGTTACCTGGTGGAAGAAAACGTCCGTTTCCGTAATTCACAGGTAGTGTTTGAAAAACGGTCTCATGATAAAGGATCACATCGGGAGTCCCTTTTTGAGATCCCTGCAATGACCAAAGCTGATGAGGCTTTTCATCTGACCGTGAATGGAGGAACAATCAGGGCCGGAGAGGTACTGGGAGTTGTTGGAGCCAACGGAATGGGCAAGAGCACATTTGCCCGGCTCCTTGCCGGTGTTGAAACCCCGACAACAGGAAAGATCGAGACCTCCCTGAGGATTTCCTACAAACCCCAGTACATCAAGGCTGACACAACCGATACTGTTGAAATGTTCCTCCGCCAGCGTACGACAAAGTTTGATTCCTCTCTTTACCAGCATGAGATTATCGAATCACTCTCCCTTGAAGTAATCCTCCAGTCACCCGTGGATTCATTATCCGGCGGAGAACTCCAGAGGGTTGCAATCGCAGGGTGCCTCTCACGGGATGCAGATCTCTATATTCTCGATGAACCCAGTGCCCATCTTGATGTTGAACAGCGGGTCAAAGTGACACGGATGATCAAACGCCATGCTGAAGGCAAATCTGTTGGGATCATGGTGATCGATCATGATATTTATCTTGTTGATATGATCAGTGAGCGGATACTGTTCTTTGAAGGGGAACCGGGCCGGGAGGGCACTGCTGCAGGACCGTTCATGATGCGGGAAGGAATGAACCGCTTCCTTAAAGCACTCGAAGTTACTTTCCGGAGGGATCAGAGTGGCAGACCCCGGATTAACAAACCCGGATCATTCCTTGACCGTGAACAAAAAACACTGGGCGAATATTATTACTATTCCGCTGACGAGTGAATATTTTCACTGGATTACTTTTTAATGCTACAAAAGACCTTTCTTTTCTTTGAGGAATTGCTCTTTAGTCCCTAAAAAAAATACCGGAGGTTTATCTCTGCTCCGTTAAGTCCTTTTAAAAAATGAAAAAAAATATTATGAACGGAAAGGACCAATTTTGTCCGAATCCCCCTGCAATGTACAGGAACGGGCACAATAGTCCCTTACCAAATGGATAACGTAACTACAATTTTTTTTATATTCTCTCAGGAAACTCTTCTTCCAGTTTGAAAAAAAGGAAATCTATCAGATATTACAGGCTATATTAAAACCGTTCAGGTTTAAAAAAAAATTACTTGTCTTTTCTGCCTGCTTCATATTCGACAAGAACCGGGGCGATCGTTTTAGTACCAATTGATCGCCTCACAAGAACGGTTAATTTGCGGCAGTAGTGAATATGTGCCATCTGGAAACTGACAATCAACCCGAAGCAAAAGCACGTGATGCTGATTAAGGTATAACTTATGACATCAACCATGGTCAATTCCTCTGTTATTATGTCTCCCGGGCAAGTTCATCAATGATCGGAATCACGGAGTCCACATCATAACATTGCCTGGCGATATCCATGAACCGCCGGTTATAATACATTTTCAGGACTCTGGTACCCTATAATTGTCCCAATTGCAAAGGTCATGATCCCGATACCAATGTAAATCAACAAATCTGTGAGCATGTCTGCCATAGCACTTCTCATTGTCTTTTACGAAAACAACCAGATAAATATATTGAATGAATTTTTGTTGTGATCCACACAAGGTATGGATATCAGTTGGTTATATTTTTATTCTAACCCGAATTGGTGCGGATTTCTGATTTTTTCATGAGATATGTAAGATCTTCTTTCAGGAGTATCCTAAAACCGGGAGCCATGTCCTGTAAGCGAGTCACCAGATATATAAAGTTATATCCCACAAACTGAACAGAAAGGATCTGATTGATACATTACGAGCAGTTTTCCGTGAGAGACAATGAAAACTGATATGCCCTTATCCAAACCCATACGACTTTTTATCAGGCAGACAGAAGATATTCTGGACACAGACATCTCCCTTTTGCGCAATCCTGATGCAGATCCGAACGGGACCCTGGTGGATATTTATACCTATAATACCGATAAAAATATTATTATTTTTCCAACGCATTACCTGGGACTTTTAAAGGATTTTATTATTGCCAGGCACTGCGTGAGCCTTCTCATCAAAGGAGCGGCGGCAAAAAAATCCCACTATCTTGTCTGCTCTTTTACCGGGGATTCCGTATACCGGGGGATACACCAGATCTATATTGATGCTCTCAAAGACGAGGCTAAAAAGAGAGAAAACTCCCGGTCCAGAAATTTATCCGGATGCTCAATATCCTGTACGCGGACTTTAATGATGATATTAATGAATTTCCCTGGAATCCGATAATAAACGCCCGTGTTTATCACCGTATGCCCCAGATCAGGAAGACCCAGCTGTATTACCTGATAAAAGAGGGGAAGAAGGATATGGATAAAATGAAGGAGTTTGAAGATATCATTCCCAGGCGGTATTTTGTTCTTAACAAGTCGATGTTCTATGCCCGTGACCTGTATCTGGCAAAAATCCTTCCGGCAGACCAGCTGATGCCGGTTGTTAATATCCCCCAGATGAAGAAGTTCAATCACCTTGAAGTAAAAGAAATGCTTACCACCCGCTGGACACAAACGTCGTGGTACCAATCCAAGGTTTTTGGTGACACCATGCTGGAGATCATGGAGAAGTACCTGCAAAAAATCGACTGGACTGCAGAACCAGATCTTGATTATTTCTATGAAATCTACCAGATTGGCGTCAACATGACCAATCATTTTATCTCTTATATGTCGATGAAAGGCTGGTTTGTCTGGGAATCCCCGAAACATCTGCAGGAAGCCCGGGAAAAAAAAGCACACTATGAGTATGAGGCATTAAAAAGGATCTTTGGTGATCTGATTGACAAATCATCATTTGAAGGGGAAATGGGATATTGATGAATTGCATGTGCATGGGATCTACAGGTAAAGATCTATGACAACAGCACAGGATGTTGAGGGGCTGTTAAAGAAGGGGCGGGCGTATGCCATCCGGACAAAATACAAGGAGGCACTTGCCTATTATGATAAGGTTCTGGCGCTCGCTCCCAACACTGCTGAAGCATGGTATCTCCGGGCCGCAGCGTTTATCGAGACCGGCAGGAACGAGAGGCTCTCAGGGACTGCGAGCGGGCTATTGCACTCAACCAGAATTATGCTGATGCATGGTCCAAGAAGGGACATGCGCTGTACAATCTCGAACGGTTTGAAGATGCCGTATTTGCCTGCACCAGAGCACTTGCCCTGAACGGAAATGATGCATCTGCCTGGTATATCAAGGGAGTCTGTCTCGATGAACTCGGGAGAATTGACGAAGCCCAGGAAGCGTACGGCAAATCCCTGGAACTTGAGATTATTCTTGATATGGAAGCTGAGAAGAAGAAATTCGGTACATGAAACGGTCACTCATGTATTATGCCGGTACCCATTCTCCCAGAGAAACAATCGATAAAAACCTCAATTTCCACGACTCTGCTGTGCCCACAGGACAGTATATCCTGAAAGTCTCACAAAAGAACCGGATAGTCCCCGGTGCATCTCCTGCCTTTTAAAAAAACCTCTTTTTTTAGGATTGTGCGCAGCGTCCTGAAATGTGCTGTGGAATTGATTACCTGAAAGCCGGTTTCTGATACCTGCCCCATGGCTTCTGCAACCGCGGCGGCGTTTCCCTATATTTTATTACCTGATCAGGTAATATGAGATCCACATGGAACTCCCGGAACTCCGGACCTGGATAATGTTTTACTTAATTTCATTTGTGGGACTTCTCTGGGCAGTCTTTCTTTCCGTACAGGGGGTCATGCTCTGGGTCAGCCTGTTTCTGGTCATAGTTATTGTCGGGATAAACTTTTTCACGGTATATAATCAGTTAAAACTGCGTGCAGCCCGAAAGGAGATGCTGCGGAACCTGGTACAGGGATTCGAGCAGGGTCCAAAGGAAGAGGACGTTGAAAAAACCTAAATACGGTATCCTTTAATCCTTTCTGATGAAAATTTTCTGGATTGAATTGTGGGGTATGAACAGGTTTTCGACCTGCCTGCCAAGATATTCAGTCTTGCCCATGATATAGAAACCCCCGGATGTAAGCGCTTCATGGAACATTTTTGCCAGTTCATCTTTCTGCTTTTCAGTGAAATAAATGGTGACATTCCGGCAGGTTATAAGGTCCAGCCATCTGGAAGCGGGAACATCGCTCATCAGGTCATGCGGACGAAACCGTATCAGTTCTTTTAAATGAGGCTTTACCTGGAAATTCCCATCGGGAAGTCTGGTGAAATGACGGTTGATCTGCGGTTCAGAAAGTTTAACCATTGCTTTAGGAGAATAAATGCCCTCCTGGGCCTTTGCAAGCACAATTTTGTCAATATCTGTTGCGATTATCCGGGCAGAGACCGCGCTGTTCTGTGCCATAATCTCGGAAAGGATCATCGCAAGTGAGTATGGTTCTTCACCCGTGGAACATCCGGCACACCAGATGTGCAGCCGTTTTTTTCCCTTAAATAAATTGGGGAGTATCTCTTTTCTTAAAATCTCATACACGTCGGCGTCCCGGAAAAATTCAGTAACGTTTATGGTGAGTGCATTCCGCAGGGTCTCCAGTTCGGGGGGGTTTGCTTTCAGATACTTTAGATAATCATCATATGATTCACTGTTCGTTGATCGCATCCGTGAAAGAAGCCGGCGCTTGATATAGTCTTCCTTGTAATTGGAACACCGGACTCCCAGTGTCTGTTCGATGAACCGTTTCAGTATTACAAAATCATCCATGATATTCCTGCAATATCTTCCCAGAAACTCCTTTTTCAAAGATATAATAACTTCATGGAATTAAGAGTTCATAAAAAATACAAGAGAATGAGTAACTGCCTGTTTAATTCAGGCTGAACTTCTCCATCATCTTCCGGCTGCAATCCGCCATCTCCGCAAGCTCGGTCGATGCGCTTGCAATCTCTTCTGTCGAAGCACTGGTCTCCTGGGCAAGTGCGGCCATATCCTCCATCCGCTCCTGGTTTTCCCGGGTCAGGTCAGTTACGGATTCGATACCTGACATGAGTGTGTTGGCTGCCTGTGCTTCATCTTCTGTTGCTTTTGTGATCTCCTTGACACCAAGCGTTACAATGTTTGCTTCGGATATGATCAGGTTGAGCGAGTCGACAGTCTTATTGACACTGTCGATACCTGCTTTAATCTCTTCAAACGATTTTTTCATGGAACCCGCAGTCTGGTCACTCTTTGCCTGGATAGATTTGATGAGGTTCTCGATCTGGCTGCTTGCTTTCTTGGATTCACCGGCAAGATTCTTGACTTCACCGGCAACCACTGCAAAGCCGCGTCCATGTTCACCGGCCCGGGCAGCTTCAATTGCCGCGTTGAGTGCAAGAAGATTCGTCTGGTTGGCAATATCAGTGATGAGGTTTACGATTTTTGAAATTGCCCGCATCTGCTCGTTCAATGCAGTAATATCATCAACGCTCTGCTTGGAGATCTTCTCTACATTCTGCATTTTCAGGGTTGCAACTTTGCCGATATCTGCTGCCTGCACACCTTCTTTGGATGCTTTGTCAGCATGTGTCATTACATCGTGTGATGAGCTCGCAATCTCCTGGATGGATGCAGAAATATTCGAAATATCCGTGGATATTTTTTCAACATTTTTTATCTGCATTTTTGAATTGTCAGCTGCCTTCTGGGAAGATATTGCAACCTGTTCGGTTGCTTTTGCTATTTCTTCCGTGCTTCGAATGGTATCATTGATGGTCACATCGAGCTTAACCATTGATTGCATAAGGTCAGACAGGACGCTCCTGATCGCATCCATTGCTGCATTATAGTCAGTTTTCAGTCTGACGAGCGGATCGGCATCATCAATGCTTACCCGGTAGGTAAGGTCACCGGATGCAATCTTCGAGAGAGCAGTCTGAAGTTCGGATGCACTTGAGGTAAGAAGTTCAGCGTTTGATCGTGCCTCGTCCATCATCTCCTTAATCTTATTTTCCTGCTGGCGTTGTGTAGTTATATCATTATATACACATACGATAGTCTGGAGCACTCCTTTGTGGTCTACCATAGGAATGCCATACTGGTGGAGAATATGGATCCCGGTCGGGAATTCAATTTTAATCTCGCCAAAACTCCGCTTTTTTTCCTGGAGCACCTTCTTGAGCCCTTCTCCGTGCTGCTCCAGGATCCTGAATTCTCTTGCACTCATACCCATAAGGCGTTCTTTGGAAAGACCGGTGAGAGCGATGTATGCATCATTTACCATAATAATCTTAAACGATGTATCCATCAGCATAATTGGCATAGGATTCTGGTTGACGATAATATCAGACCGCAGCTTGAGGAGTGCAACCTCATCCATCTTTTTAAGCAGATCCTGCTGGCTTTTGCGTTGATCAGTAACCTCATTATAGACAAAAAGGAGGTGCGAAATGTCATTATTTGAATCAAGAATGGGCATGACATACTGCTCAAGAATATGTATACCACTGGGGAGCTCAACAGTAACTTCGCCAAAGGCACGCTGTTTTTTCCCGATTGCCACTCGTGCACCATCGCCCTTCTGTTCGATAATTTTTACATCCCGTAATCTCATCCCCATAACACGGTCGCGGGGAATACCGCTCATTTTCGTATATGCTGAATTTACCTCAACAACGATGAAATCCGTTGTAGTCATCAGCATCGGGATGGGATTCTGCTGAACAATTGTTTCAGAACGCTGCCTGAGTTGTTCGATCTCTTCATTCCTTTTCTTCTGGGAAGTAATATCACTATACACAAAGAGCAGGCTGGTAATCACATGGCTGCTGTCCATTATCGGAATACAGTATTGTTCGAGAATACGCGTGCCTGAAGGTAATTCTACCGTCACCTCACCAAATGAGCGCCTTTTCTCCTGGATTGCTACCTTTGCCCCCTCTCCCGTCTGGTTTATAATCCTGAAATTTTTAAGATTCGTCTTTACGAGATCTTTCTCACTTATTCCGCTCATCTGGATATATGCGGGGTTAGCTTCAGTGATCGTGAATGAGGGGTTGGTAAGAATCATAGGGACTGGATTCTTCCTGACCATCATTTCAAGCTGGTTTCTCGATTTCCGCGATTATCCTTTCATAATTACTGTTATCTGTGCTCTCTTCTGGGAATTCATGTTGTGGTATCTGAGTGACCGGCGCCGGTAAATAACGCTTTTCTCCCGGGTAGTTGTGTCATATTCTTCCCCTCGTCAATGGTTCAGCATTCGTATTTTTTGCCATGTAAATTCCTGAGGTTTACTTTTTTGCCACTTCTTCGATCACTTTCTGCATATCGATCCAGATGATAAGGTACGTGCTTTTTTTATCTGCCTCATCACGCTTAATCTTGATGATGCCTTTTACAAAACCAGACACCTCAGATGCCAATCCCTCACCGAGGCGTTCGACATTGGCTTCTGCGACCTGGAGGACACCTATTACATCATCGACAATTATACCAACATTGCTTCCTGATACCGCTTCAGGAACGAGCACGATAATCTTCTGGTTATCGCGCAGATCATGATTTCCCAGTCCGAGCATGGAATTGAGGTTCATGATGTTGGTAATCTCCCCGCGAAGATTAACTACGCCTGAGATGTAATGGGGAGCCCGGGGAATGGGGGTTATCTGAAGCATCTCGACGATTTCACGAACAAGATGTATATCGAGAGCATAGCGCTCACCACCCAGTATAAATTCCACTACTTCAACGGTTGAAACCATTTCTCACCTCAGGTTGAATCGATCCATTAACTTCTTCAACCGGTTTGCCAGTTCAGCAAGTTCGGCAGATGCACTTGCGATCTCTTCGGTAGATGCACTTGTCTCCTGTGCAAGAGTCGCCATATCCTCCATCCGCCCCTGGCTCTCACGGGTAATTGCGTTCGTCCTTTCTATTCCGTGAACAACGCGGGTTGTAGCCTCTGCCTGGTCCTCAGTTGCCTTTGTAATTTCGCTTACACCCTGTGCGACCACATTCGACTCGGCAATAATCCGGTTAAGGGCTTCAATTGTCTTATTTACGCTCTCGATTCCGGCTTGAATCTCGGTGTAAGAGCTTTTTATTGCAGCTGCGGTTTTGTCACTGTTGTTCTGGATAGAGCTGATAAGACTCTCAATATGGTTGGTAGCGGTTTTCGACTCTCCGGCAAGGTTGCGCACCTCACCGGCAACTACCGCAAAACCGCGCCCGTGCTCACCAGCCCGTGCCGCTTCAATCGCCGCATTGAGTGCAAGCAAATTTGTCTGGCTGGAAATGTCGGCAATCATCTTTACGATATTGGAGATCTCTTTCATCCGGTCATTAAGTGCGGTAATTTCGTTTACACTTTCCCCGGCAATTTTTTCCACCATGGTCATCTTGGCAGTTGCGATTTTGCCCAAATCTGACGCATTGTTCCCTTCCATCGCCGCCTTCTGGGCATGACTCATCAGGTCCTGCGATGTACTGGCAATTTCTTCGATAGATGCGGAGAGATCGGATACCTCTTTTCCAACCTTTTCTATCTCTACAAGTTGCTTTTTTGCTCCGTCAGCTGATTTCTGCGTCCCTATTGCAACCTGTTCGGTTGATTTGGAGATTTCCGTTGTGCCCCGGCTGGTATCGTGTGTTGTGACCTCAATTTGTTTCACCGATTTTTCCAGCTCTTCTATGACTTTTTTAATGGAATCGACAGAAACATTGTAGTCCTTTTTCAGCTTGATTAACGGATCTCCGTCAGCGATGGGAAGCTCGGGTTGTGAGATCCCCTTTTGCAATCCTTTCGAGTCCGCTTTCCAGCACAGCAGCACTCAACGAAAGTGCTTCTGTTCTCTTTTTGGATTCTTCCATCAGCTGGTTGATCTCTTTTTCTTTTTTAATCCGGTCTGTGATATTGTTGAACACGATGAGCAGGCTTTCGACATGATCTTCCGCATCAAGAAGAGGTATGTAATACCATTCGAGTACGAAGGTTCCGGAGGGGAATTCTATCGTTGACTCCCCCCTGCTGCGTTTTTTGGATTTTATTGTTCCTTCGACCGTTTCGCCCTTGTTTTTAAGGTACTTAAATTCCTTCATCGACAGGGATGATGCCCTCTCCTTGGAATATCCCGTAAGTTCCAAAAACGCCTGGTTACAGATTTTCACCGAAAGGTCCAGATCGATCGTGAAAATGGGATATGGATTCTCCCGGATGATCCTGTCGACCTGTTGCTCAACTTCTTTTACCGCTTCTATCTTTTCATGAAGCTCGGTTTGATCGATCCAGATATAGAAAGCCCCGTCCACATCAGCGTTTTTATCCAGGATCGGAATAGCATTCAGGGTCAGGTATTTTTTAATTCCGTCAGGAAAGGTGACAAGACAGCTGGTAATTGAAAGTTTTTTGGTCTCAAAGCAGGCGTAGAAGTGGTCTCCGGAAAGAACAGTAATATTGAAATCACTGAGTTCTTTTTTAAGAGTTCTTCACGGGAATCCCGCCAGACCGTTTCATAGGCTTTGTTGATATGTATCCTGGTCTTGTCCTTTCTCAATATGGCAATCGCCATAGGATTATATTGGATCATCACGTCAGCACGATGTTTTAACTCCTTTGCCACTGCAGCCTTTTCAAGCGTCCTGTTCAGCATCTGTCCTATTGCTTTTAATTCAGTGTCAAGTTTACTTTCATCAACACGGGCAGCGAAATTCCCTTCACTGGTTTTCCTTAATATATTTTCAATCTCCTTTAATTCCATCTCATCACCTCATCTGCGATGGTTTTGTATGCAATCCCGGCACTGCTGCCCGGGGCAAAATGAGAAATCGGCATACCTCGTTTCTGTGCTTCGTATATAACCGGAGAGTACGGGACGGTGTACACGCTTGGAAACCTATGCTTGATCTCATTGAGCGTGACAAGCAACCGCGTCTGTTCTTCTTTACGCTCTTCTTCAGCTTTCAGGCTTTCAGGAGATGCTTCAGGTGGTTTGTAAAAAATGTTCCGAATCCTGGAAAAAAGATCTGTGCCTTCTTCTGATCCAGGTTGCGGACATGATCGGATTAACCCCTCGCCCCAGCGGCTGACAATTGCCATTTCCGGATGAATCTCTTTACCCAGACCTTCTTTAATGTCAGAGAATATTGTTGTGAGTGTTGTAATCCCGTTGAGTGCGAACGATCCCGAATCAAGGGTTACTATGACATGGTCCGCTGCAAAAAGCCCGTTGATAACAAACTGACCTAAACTCGGTGGCGTATCAATAAAGATATAAGAATATTTATTTTTAACATTTGCAAGAGCTTGTTTTAATACCCCGGTGGGGAACTCCGCGTGATAGAGATATGGTTCCGCACCGACCAGATCAAGGTGCGCAGGTGCCAAATCAATTCCAGAGGCAGTTTTTTTAATAATATCCTGTATTTTGACCGTGGGAAAATCGTCTATACCACTCATGAACACTTGGTACATGGTATTGCCCGAAGCACTGGGGTCGACACCGAGCCCGGCGGTTGCATTCGCCTGAGGATCGCAATCAACAACCAGTACTTTTCTCCCGGATTGCTGACAAAAGCCGGCAATATTCAGACAGGAAGTTGTCTTGCCAGTACCACCTTTATGGTGAGAAAAAGTAATGATTGTAATTTTACCACCTGATTCAAATTAAAAATTAGGTACATATCCTTTAATAAGTATTGTTTACACATGCAAAAATTTATTATTATCCTGATAACCCGGTTGAGGAAACCTGTTTTTCGCACAATGTGGCTTCGAGGAGTAAAATGGGGAGTGTGAAGGTTTTTTAATCCTTTCCTGTCCAGTATTGTATGTGGAATCCGGTGACATCATTACCCTCATCGTGGGCATTGCGATCGTGATCTTCATAGCAGTATTAGCAAATCCTCCCGATCTGATCTGAAAAACCGGTATACCTCCGGAATAGCAGTACAGCCTGCAGGGACCGTCACGCAATCCTCTGTTCCTGATATGACAACACTTCCTGGCCCTTCCCCGACTTCCGGCAAAACTTTTGAGGAAACGAACCTGTATCGCATATACTATACCGACAAACCCTTCACCTACCCGATATACAGAATGCCGGAAAACATGGAAACCTTTGGAGCATCGGAAATTCCCTGGAAGAACCAAGAGTGGGTGCCTTTTGCCGTGATTGAGGAGAGCCGGGGAGGTCTGACACAGGTTTTTTCCGTACCTTATCCGGTTTGGGTAATAAACACTACCGTCATTGCAGAATATCACCCCCAGTATAGCAACCTGCGATTTGCCCTCTGTTACGCAGATACCGGTGGCATCATTGAAGGTGAAGAAATCCTGAACCAGGGAACTTCATACCGTGTTGTCCAGACATCAAATACTGATATGTATTTAATTATTGCAACTCAGAATCTCGACCGTTTTCAGATATACCTGGAAACCCCGCGATCATATTTTGATGCGTATAATTCCTGATACTTTGGCTGAGTAACAAAAAAAGTGTTTTAATCCACAAAAAATTTTAAAAAATTGGCTTTGTAGAAATGTTTTTTAAAAACTTAAACGCTCAATAGGGGTTTTTCCCCCCGCCGCCTGGCTCCCCCAAATGCGATAACTCCTGAGAATGGTATACAGCACTATCGCGCAGCGCAGGGGCGGTCAGGGGGGACAGGCACGGTCCCCTCCTTCATATTCTGTGCTTTAATTTTATACTTTGATAAAAATGAATTCTACAGAGCAAAAAAATCATTGGAAAATGTCAGAAAATCAGTCAAAAACATTGTAGTATAAAGAAATTTTTTTAACCCGGTCAGGGTGAAAACTTATACAGTCCCCGGGGAACAAAAATTTCAAAGCGTATTCCTTTTTCAAAGATACCGTTCTCTTGTATCGAAAGACCGGTAATGGAAAGGATTTCACGGATAAGGAACAATCCATAGCCGGTATTTTTTCCAAAACCCCTTTCGAAAATCTGCTCTTTGTCCTCATCCGGTACTCCGATTCCATTATCCTTGTAGATAATAGAAAGACCTGAATCACCTTCGTGGAATCCGATATGGATACTGGTAACCTTTTCTCCATGACGGAGGGAATTATCGATCAGGTTAAAAAAGACTTTTTCGATAAGGAAATCTGTATATATTTCCAGAGTGTTTGGTTCAACAATAACTGCTGTCCCGCTCAGATCTATCGTTGTCAGCACTTTTGTAATGGTATCATTAATCCTGTTCCACTGTGGGGGCTGTACTCCGATATTCTGGTAGTCGCGGGTAAAGGTGATCTGGCGGCGGATGGTTTCAGCAACCTGTTGTTCGATCCGGATAAGTTCTGCCATTTTTTCGTCGTTCTGCATTTTTTTCATAATGCCAAGATATCCAGTCAGGGTGTTGAGCTGGTTTAGCACATCGTGACGGGTGACGCTGTTGAGCAGGATAATCTGTTTATTTGCCTTTTTTATGGCATCTTCTGCCCTTTTGCGTTCCGTAATATTCATATCAGCTCCACGGTATCCTGTGAGATTCCCGGATTCATCCAGAATTGGCGAACCGCTTTTTTCAAGGATTACTATGCTGCCGTTTTTGTGAATATTCTGGTTGAAAAAATGTTGAAACGGCTCTTTTTGTTCGATTATGGCAAATGCCGATTTTTTCAGATCCTCCCGGACATTTGGATCAAAAAGGTCGTAAAAATATTTCTTAAAAACCAGTTCTTCAGGAGAATACCCAAGAATCCTTTCCACCGCATTACTGCTGTAGCGGTACTTGCCATCCGCATCCACTTCCCAGATCCATTCTTCAGCGTTCTCGGTGACCTGCCTGAACCGGTACTCGCTCTCCCGCAGTGCGTCGTTTGTCTTTACCAGTTCAGCAGTCCTCTGCCGGACCTGCTCTTCAAGGTCCTGCTGATATTTTTTCATTTCAGTAATATCTTCAAGGATTATAACGACAGCCCGTTCACCTCCTTCAAAGACAAACGGGATAAATTTCATTCTGAAGAAACGATCTTCTTCAAGGGCATCGAAGTGTACATCAAACGATTGCTCCTGGCCCTCGAGTGCTTTTTCGATAGCATCCAGATGTTCCCAGGTAATATAACGGGCAAGGGCAGAGTGTTCAATTTTTTTACCTTTCAGCTCCTCTTTTGATACATGGAAACAGTTGAGAAACGGATCATTTAATTCCTGGATAAAAAGATCATTGTCGAGGATAAGGATCAGATCCGTAGCAAGACTTAACAGATTGGGTAACGTCAGCCTGTGGGAGAGATAGAATAATTTTGCCGGTCCAAGGTTCCTCATATCTGCCTGACCCGACATAACCAGAGAATTGAGATATTTGGCAGTCTGTTGCCCGGTTGACAATCAGCTTCTTGGATACTTCTTCAATGGACAAGCCTTTTGGGTTGATCTTCAATAAATCCTTTATCCTTTCCAGCTCGCTTTCCCCTTCCATGTGATTATAACCCGATAGAATTTTATGGTGATTGAATATATAAATTATTATTACTCATCGCTTTTAATAAATAAATCCAATCAACAATAATAATCATCAATATAAGATATGTTTAAATACTATTAAAAAAAGGAGTAATTACCACAAGTGTTCAGGCCAGAAAAGAGGGGGTATTGTGGTTCCGGATTTTTAAAAGGAAGTGAAGGTGTGAATATAAAAGCACAAAACACAGGGATTCATGGAAAAATTTCATCCCGTATTTATTCTGTAAAAAATATTGTGAGGGTTCATTTCACTAGGTTAAGTATTCTTTTTTGCAAGGATCGGGGAATATCTTGCAATTACGACAATTTCTGCCAGACACGGTTTGGATTTTCAAGGTTTAATTCAGGAATAACGAAGAAGAGGTGGGACATTCCATGATTACAAGGATACCAATGATCACGTTGTGCAGTGGAACAACATACTGGCAAGGGTACAGATTCATGACATTACTTCCCGGAGAGATCATAGTGCGGGCGCCGGTAAAAGAAATGGTTTTGCCGTGTGCGGATATCCAGAGAATGCAGGTTGCTGGATAAAAGGGATCGTGCGATATGCAAACGACTGGCATCACGTTTGAAACGGAAGCGAACCGGATGAAATTTACTGATCACGTGTCCTGGACTGATATGGCTTCTGACTGTACCGGTCGCAGATTGAATATCGATGCAGCACTGGATTATTATCAGGGGTCTATCGTCAGGGAGAATATCTGATCATTTTACCAGGGGAGAGAGAAATGACGTTTAATAATGATATGATTCTGAAAAAAAACTCATTGGAAATGTTTCTGATTCCTGATACATCTGCAGATACCGTTAATAACCGCCTTATTTCAGTGCTCTATCTTGATGATGACCCCGAACTGATTAATCTGATCTGTATGTATCTTGAAAAGACCGGAGAAATGATGGTCGATACATCAGGATCAGTCGAAGAAGCGATGAATAAAATGAGGTATATTTCCTATGATGTGATTGTCACCGACTACACCGCCAAAGGAAATAACGGAAACGAGCTCCTGCGAAATGTCCGGGCGAAGGGAGAAAGGATACCCTTTGTGTATTTCGTGGTGTTCAGGGATACTCAGTATGATGACGAGGCAAAACAGTTCAGGCAGGTTTCAGTCATCGAAAAAATGAGTAATTCCGGTGCGAATTTTTCTAAACTCCGCCAGGCAATTTTTGATTCAGTGAAGGAGAACAGGATCAATACGATAGTGCATACAAAACAATATGGCGTAAGACCGGATGGGTCGGCGAAATCCTGATCCCGTTTCTCTATGGCGATGATAATCTCTGTCTTCCAGAGATCACAAAAGTATTTCTGGAATCGCAAAAATGAATTTTGAAGTATCTTAAGCATCCTCAATAATGGCAGGATGCAGGTGGTAGTGTTTCGGTTCAGGATATCCCTCAGGTAGTATCCCGGATTCTAAAAAGTGAAAGATGCTTTAAAATTTTTTTGAGAGTCCTTTTTTTTAATAATAATACACAACGGACTGTGTGTTTTTGCCAGCGACCAGGGAGCCCGATCCAAATGATATGTATACTTTTTTTTATGATAGCCTCCCTGATGGGAGGACGGGCTCCAGACCGGGACCCATGAACATCGCCCAGGTGATCCACTTGTAGCGAAGCGTCACTCCTGTCATTTTTTACGATTTTTCAAAAGTGGACTGTGTGTAAAAAAAAAAGATTTTTTATAACCTCCCTGATACTATCATTTGACTCCGTAGTCATAGAACGCATCTCAAGTCTGTGAACGGGAAGGTTGGCTTTTAAAAATATCCGTCAACTTTGGGAAGTGTTTACTCTATTCATGTTCATTTACGATCAGGAACGTAGAGACAGACTGCGCCTCACATGCCAGAACCTGTCATACCTTTTAATATCTTAACATGCTATTTTTCCTGTATGCGGGGAGAGAAGCTTTCTGATGCCATTGCCTATAACAAGCTGAACCTCTTGAAAAAGGATTTTTTTGGCTATATTGAACGCAATACAGAAAAAGTCGATGCGAACCTTCCGGTTTTTTACGGACATGTGATCTCTACACTCGAGAATTCATTTCCCGACATTCCCGATGAATCGTATGATGATTTTGTTGATTATATCACGTTTGAAGTGCTGGACGCAAGCAAGAACGGCGGTGATTTTGAATATATCCGGAAGGTCATCCAGAATGCCATTCGTTTTAAAAAGAAAAAAGATGCAGAAGCCGGTGTCAATATTGTCGTTGGACTCAAATTATTAAAAGTCGGGGACTATCCTCATGCCATTGAATATCTGAAAAACTATCGTAATCTGGATGCCAAGATTGGCACAGCGCTGGCACACTGTTATTATGCTCTTTCCCTGCGAGAGTTCCGGAGTGACAATGAGTCTGCCGAAAACCAGCGCCCCGGTGAGATGGAACTTCTCGCACGCGAAACCCTGCTGAATATCGCTCAAAATTCAACACCCATAAACAGGCTGAAACAGCTGGAGCTGGAAGACCCGTCATTTCTTGAGAAATTTTTCTGGCAGATGATTTTTTTGGGTCTCGAATGGTTCCCCAGTGAGAGATGGTTTATAGAAATCGGGTTAGAAAACGCGGCTCTTGCCAATGATACCGAGATGAGAAAGCGGTTGCTGGATATAAGTTCAGAGCGATTTTATAATGATTTTCATTTCCTGCGTGTGATGTACTATTATTACCTTGATAACCGGGATGCTGGTGGTGCTGCAGGTGTACTCAACCACCTTATCAGGCAGTATCCTGATAATCTTGAACCTATTTATCTCGGGCTCAGATTCTCCCTCCTGACGAAAAAAAAGATCACCTATCATAGCTTCAGGAAACTGGCCAGCACAAAAGGGATGCCTGATTACATACTATCCCTTTTTGATATTGCTTTTGATCTTCTCAACAAGGAAAAAACAGATGCATTACGTGGTATTGCAGACCTCGAAAAAGAATTTCCCCATTTACAATACTACGCGACCACAATCAGGTATATTGCAGGCGATTTCTTTTCGAGTGATGAGATGCAGAAAAAAAAGGCTCGAAAGGCGCTTCTGGATTCTATCGACCAGTATTGCCTTGAAGACCTTAAAAAGAAAGGCAATCCATCATAATCAGGGAGACAAGCCTCGGGAGTGTATTAATTTTAATACTCGCTCTTAAAAGCACGCACATGGGGAAACGTCCTGTCGAGATTATCGGTGGAGGTTTCCGGTAATGGCAACCGTGGAAACCCCCGCAAAAAAAATGATATGAACCTGATATTTCTGCTAGTGTTCAGAGATCGGTTGTAGTCCCGTCTGCCCTGCGGATGGATACCTTGCCATCACTGGATGGCAGGAATGTGACAGATCGGCCAACCTTCCCTCCCACATCCTCGGCTGCGAGACAGATGTGGTGCTCTTTTAACAGCTTCCTGACCTTTTCAGCATTTCTCTCACCAATATTGAGATTCGTTCCGAAATATTCAAACATACATGCCCCGCCGGCAATCTTTGCCGTGATGGACCGTGATTTACACCCAAGGGCAAGGAGTTCTTTTACCAGCAGCGGAACTGCAGTATCCGCGTACTTTCCCGGTCGATCACTTCTGCCGGAACTTTCCGGAAGCATGATGTGCACCATTGCACCCAGTTTCAGATTTGGATCATACATGGTCAGCCCGATACAGGAACCCAGACCGATGGTCATCATCGGGAAGGAACCGATACTGTACTCACCTATTCCTATCATGGAAATCAGTTCATTCCGTGTGGGTGGGTCGGGCATAACATGCACAGCCTTAATCAACTGGTCTTCATCATATTTTCAAGGAGGGTAATGATCCTTTCAAGTGTGCTTCTCTCCGGCATCATAATGATATCACTATCAATTTTGTACTCTGCGCAGACAAGTTCGGTAGAGAACAGTAATACCTCATTGGTTTCTTCCTGCATCTGTGCAATGAGAGACTGCATGGCCGCGTGCGCCATATCGATAGTCAGGGCCGGGGGTGATGGAAGCATCACAAAACCGAGAAGTTCTGCGGTGGCGTCAAGAAATGCCGATACCATGATATTACCCACTTCGAGCAGTGCACTCTCGTCCATTTCACTGAGCGGGCGGTTGGTCTCCGTAATTCCGAGCATTGTGTTCGTCATGCGGATTGCGGATTCCCGCGTGATGTAAAAGAGAATATATCCTCCGTGGGGTATATCGCCCTGGAGCTCAAACACTACCATTGCCGCCGACTCTTCACCCATGTAATTTCCCAGCTGAGCGAGATCTACTATTTTAATTGCGGGAACGCTCATCTCAATTGTGCTTCCCAGCATCAGTGAAAGGGTGGTTGCTGCATGTGCAGCTCCGATATTTCCCAGTTCCTGAATTGCATCTGCCTGGATTGTTGATAATTTCATGATATTCTCCTATACTATGGTGTTTACATCAATAACCGGAATGACCCCGCCATCTCCGAGAATGGTCACACCGCTCACGCCACGGGTTTTCCCGATAAACCCGCTCAGTGGTTTCACGACCACTTCCTGCTTGCCTTCAACAACATCCACCGGAATACAGCACTTCCGCTTCTGGTATTGCACAACTATGAGGACCTCACAATTTTTTGATTCTCCTGACATCTCGTTCAGCCAGAGGAGCTGGAGCACCTCATCGCGCAGGAGGATTGCTTCACCTTTTCCTATCTGGTGGGTTTCATCTTTTTTAAAATTCGCAACTTCCACAATACTGCTGATGGGGATGCCAAACCGTTTGTTATTGATTCTCACAATCATTACATCAACAATAGCCATCGTCGGTGGGAGTAGCAGTTCAAACCTGCTTCCTTTATTGGGGGTTGTTTCAACCCGGATAGTGACCTTTCAGCGCTTCGATGGATCTCCTGACTACATCAAGACCGACTCCCCTGCCACTGATATCAGATATTTTATCGGCCGTGGAGAAACCTGGCTGAAACAACAGGTCAATTGCCTGTTCGGTAGTGAATGTTTCAGCCATTTCAGCAGTAACAAGGCCCCTTTCAATACCTTTTGCCTTGACTTTATCGACATTGATGCCGGCACCGTCATCGATAAGTTCTATGATTACATTATCCCGGTCACGGTGTGCAGCGAGTCTGACAAACCCTTTGCGCGGTTTTCCGGCTTTTTCCCGTACTTCGGGAGATTCAATGCCGTGATTTACTGCATTCCTGATAAGGTGAAGAAGCGGATCGTTGAGCCCGTCCATTACGCTCCGGTCTAGTTCAGTTTCTCCCCCTTCAATGAAAAAATCGACTTCTTTACCGTCATACTGGGCAACATCGCGGACAACCCGTGGCAGCCGGTTAAAGATTTGATTTAAGGGGATCATCCTGATATTCATCATCAGGTTCTGGAGATCGGAGACTGACCGGTCGACCATTCCGATGGCTTCATCCATCTCCTTGATCTTGTGCTTTTCGGCAATCTGTTTCAGTCTGCCCCGGTTTATGACGAGATCTTCAACCAGATTCATGATGTGGTCAAGCTGATGGATGTCTACCCGCAGATTTTTGATCTCACGGGTTTTATCTGGTATAAGGGACTGCTTTTTATCGGTTTCCGGCTTTTTTGTATCTTCGGAACCCTCCACCGCTGGTAAGGATGCTGGCCTTTTCACCGGACAGATTATAACTTCGGTGATCTCGGTTCCGGAAGCAGCAGTTTTTAACGCCTCTTCACCGGCATCACTTGCGATGATAAGCTCAAGCCGGCCCTCAAACTTTCCCTCCTCAATTGCTTCCATGGTCGGGTTAACGGAATGAATAGTTCCCACGGATTTTAAATTTCCCAGGGCAAGCATGGCACGTACATCTTTCATTATGCATTCACTTGCAACGGTGATTTGCATCTCGTATTCCACGCAATTCTCTGCATCAGTACCCGATATATCCCCAGAAGCCTGTGGGACTTCTGCCGGAATGACCGGCATTTCAGTCGTTTTTGCTTTCGGTGTGCCGCCGCATTGTTCAATCCATTCTTTGAGGGCAGTAACCTGTTCATCCGGGTTTTTGGACGAAGAATCTCCACCCGCTTCAATTTCATCCAGCATCTGCTCGATGAGATCGGAGCATGAAAGGAGCAGGTTGACCAGTTCCGGTGAAATTTCTGCAGTGCCGCTGCGGATGAGCTGGAAGACATCTTCCATTGAATGACAGAGATGCTCCATATTGGAAAAGCCCATTGACGCAGATGCCCCTTTCAGGGTATGGATAGAACGGAAGATTTCATCTATGGCATTCTGGTATGAGCCCAGTTCAAGGAGCAGGAGGTTTTTGACCAGATTTTCATGGTTTTCCCGGGATTCTGCAACAAACAACCCGCGATATGCCTCAAATTCTGACATGAGTTCCCTCCATCATATGCACAACCCGTTCTATCTCTGCTGCGAGTTTTTTCAATGGGAGGACGAGATCAACGGCATTATTCTTTATCGCGGATCGTGCCATCCCGTATACAAGACAATCCTTCTCATCACAGATAAGGCTCACACCTCCGGCTTGTTTTACGGATTGTGCGCCCATACCGGCATCATTTCCCATACCACTTAATATTACTGAAACAACGTTTTTTCCATATACCTGAGCAGCGGATTCAAACGTTTTATCCACCGCTGGCCTGACGCCATGGACCTGGGGTGAAGAAGTATGGACAATTCGCCCTGTTGTTTTGCCATCCGCTCCCATTACTCCGGAAATAACTGTGTGAACGCCCGCTTTCGAAAGCAGGATTTTTCCTGTTTCAAGCATATCGCCGTTCTGGGTTTCTTTGACCGGCATGCTGGCAATCCTGTTAAAACGCTCGGCAAGTGGTGCGGTAAAACCCAGGGGCATATGCTGGGTGATAATAATACCGGCAGGGAGATCAGGAGGTAACATGGATAGCAGGGTATCAACCTGCTGGGGTCCCCCGGCGGAAGACCCGATAAGAACGACCCGATCGCCGGGATATGGTGAGATGGGATTATTTTCCGATAGGTTGCCGATGATGGAAGAGTGGCGAGGTGTTTGACTTTGGAAATTAATTCTTCACCGATCTCGCGTAAACGGGGAAGATCTGTTGGTTTTAGCATAAAATCATCAGCACCAAGTCGGATCGCCTCATGGGTCATCTCGGCGTCTTTTGAAGTAAGGAACTCAGCATCAGGACTTTGGGAGACTCCTTTATCTTTTTGAGTTCCCGGAGGACCTCAAGACCGTTCATTTTAGGCATCTCAATATCAAGAGTAATTAAATCCGGATGGTTTTCTTTGATCTTTTCAAGCGCATCCAGACCATTCGATGCCGTACCTACTATTTCAATAGAATCCTCTTTTGACGGAATATCCCGGATGACCGTGCGCATAAACACGGAATCATCAACAATGAGAACTTTCACCATAACCGTCAGGATGCTAGCACATTTTTAACTTCTTCTAATACTTTCGGGGCCTGGAATGGTTTGATAATATAGCCTTTCGCACCGCTTTTGATGGCGAGTTTTACCATCTGTTCCTGTCCTACTGCGGTGCACATTACAATTTTCGCTGCCGGATCAAACGCTTTTATTGCCTTTAATGCTTCAATCCCGTTCAACTTTGGCATCACGATGTCCATTGTAACGAGATCCGGCTTCAGCTCTTTATATTTCAAAATCCCCTCCTCACCGTCACCAGCTTCACCGGCTATTGTATGACCCCCGGAGAAAAGAATATTTTTTAACAGCGTTCTCATGAAGAGAGTATCATCCACAATCAGAATTTTTCCCATCGCCAATCAACAAACTATTTGGCAGATTTCTTTAAAGAAGTATTGGAAATGAAAATATAATCAGGATCTAGTTTGTCTGCGATTTTGTTGCATCAGAAATAAATCGCACTCCTTTTGTGGTAAGCTGTATCTCCCTGCGTATGACTGCAACTTCGCCAAGACCGAGGTTCAGGATTTTATCATAGATTAAGTCCAGCTGTTTGTGAGGGATATTGAGCATATTTTCAATTGCGTGCGAGTCCATACCGGAATAAACGAGCATAGCAACCTGCTGGTCGATACTATCCACTCGGTACCTTTCATATCCATCCCCTTTGTTGTATCTTTTAAGAAATTGTAGAGTACCTGGAGGGTGGATAACGGACAGAGCACGAAGGATGAGGATACCTCACCTGATTCAAGGTGATCGATTCGGATGACATCTGTAGGTTTGCCCTGGACGTCCCGCTTGGTGAGTTCAATGGCTGCGACATCATTAACCGGGACACATACCTGTTTTGTGGCGGAGACGAACCAGATTCCTGATCGGACCACAACTACACTTCCTTTGTCCCATTGCGCATCCTTGATCATTACCCCGCCCCGGATTGCCGGAGACATGAAATATGCCATGAGACGGTAGGCATTGCAGGACCCAAGGATGAGTTTTTTTAATATTTGCAGGACTTTCTCAACGGACAGGATCCTGTACACTGTTTCTGCATCCGTTTTTACAGTAATTATCAGGACGTTTTTCTTTTCTGCAATATCGGCAATGGTCTTGAACAGAATTTCTTTGGAAACCGGAGCAGGGATTGCAATACGGTCCTCTCCGATACCCAGTTTGACGACGATCCATTCGTTGTTGTGCTGGATTTTAACCGGGACTTCTTTCATGTATCCTCACGGGCTTTTCTTTTTTGAAATGATTTTCTTTTTCGATAAATAATACTATCAGCAGGATCATTTCACTCCCTTTGAAGGCGGAATTATTTTTTTCTTTTGATTCGGGACTGATTTCATTGTTTCGTATACCCCTTTCAGTTCATTCTCGATATCATCTGCCGGGGCTTTAAAATCTTTCAATTCTCTTAAAAGACTGGTATTTTTTTCTTTTGTTACACGCTTGACATCCGATGCCAGAGAACTTAACATGTCGGCATCGCTGCCGGAGGCTCCTCCTGTAAAGGAAGCCATTTCAGTCTGGGTGGAGACCTCGTTCTCTGCCATATCCAGATTTTTAGGCGCGTCTGATGGAATCCAGTCAGTTGTTATGGTTTTTGATGACGGGGAAGGTGATGAAGGAGCAGGTGGTGAAACGACCGGATTTTCTGTATTCGGTGAAGGGGTGCCGGATTCCGGCGGAGTTTCTTCTTCAAGATCAATATCAAGATCAATATCATCAAGACTCAGGTTATCCAAATCTCCAAAATCCTCATCAATGGATTCCCCTCCTTCAAGTCCTTTGAATTCTTCAAGGCCTTCCGCATTATCTTTGAGGATGTCATCCGTTTCCGAGCTCGATATCCAGCGGTGGCAGAGAGATATCGGGCTCAGCAATTGCCATATCCGGACCACTTACGGATACTACAAGAGAGGGTTCCTGACCGTGGGACGATCCCGGCAGGGGACTATCCTGATCATCCAGTCCATCCAGGAGGCTGATGTCAAATTCATCTCCCGAAAGGGACATGAAAGGATCCTGGTCTTTTGCATGTTCCTGCGACCCTGATCCAGCGGTACCGGCAGGAGGAGAGGTTTTTGAGTTGAGATTATTTCCGGCTTTTGCAAGCGCAGAACCTTTGACTTTCTCACTAATCGTTTTATCGAGCAGCTCGTTTATGTGTTCAACTTTTTTCTCGTGTCTGCTGCGTTGTTGAATGACAGTTCCTAAAGAACCAAGTGATGAGATAAATGAACGCAGATGTAAACCAAAACCGGTTTTATTCACCTTAATTATTGGTTTCTCCTCTTTTTTTGCGGGAGAAGCAGGCTTTTTGTCCGGTTGTGCAGGTTTTTTTTCAAAAAATTTCATATCATCCAGGCGCTTCAGGATACCCTTCTTTTTGAGGTTCTGCTGCTTTTTCCGTGTGAAGACTGACCTGATTTCGGTAACCGTTATTGCACCCAGAAGCAGGAGTATCACAAACCCGACTGCCAGAATAATGGGGATCATGAGGATTAACGGTACATCAACCAGGATCATGACCGAACCGGTGATAACAATCACGGTAAAGAGGATAACCCTGCGCAGACTCTCTTTCATATAAGATACATCCCGACTGCGCCCGTAGCGGACTTTCCCATATTCGTCAGCCCCTCCGGGCTGAAGAATATGTTCACTCCTATGGGGGCGATCAATAATACGAGTCCAGTGATTGTACAGAATAGGGCTGCATAGAAATAAAACATATACCGATCCCCTCCCCCGACAATTCGTGCAGCGAATATGTTTCCGACGGTAATGATAATCAGGATTATCACCACGAAGTCGCCCATCTCCTTTTCGGGGAAGTTGGTAAACATTGACATCCCTCCCAGAGCACTGTTCGCAGATACACCTCCGGCGCTGGCTACTCCTCCGGAGGCAGCAGTCGTTTCCGCGAATTTATTCATCATCGCTGAAACAGAACCGGTTAGTGTCAGCATTATATGGAAAAGAACAACAAGGATCCCCACCATTGCCGCGTGCATGGGTACGAGGAGCACGATAAAACTGCGTGCATGCATATCTTTTTTTTCCCGCAGAAGGGTCTGTTCGAGTACCTGATGAGCCGACTACCGTACCGATTGGTTCCGGAGGACCCCCCATAATCACGGTATCCAGGTAGATATTGAGATATTTGTAAATGAGGTTGCTTCCCGAATCACCGATGAATTTATCCCAGATCTGTTTGTTATCAAGGCCAAGATTCATCTGGGAATAGACAGTATTCACGAGAGGTTCGAGAGCGACGAGGGATTTTTTATCAATGGTACCGAGAGCATACACCGCAGTGGTACCCTGACCCCCCATTATCGACCCCAGACTCCTTATGAAGGTTGAAAAATCACTGTCCCGGAGGGTGATATTACTATCATCAATAAACCCGATGATACCAAGGGGTGCCATAAGGATACCCACCAGGAGGAATACTACCCCTGCATTGATCCCAAGCAATGCCATTATGATAATCGCACCCACGGTCAGGGGGATAATTATCCTCTCCATGGCATGGATTGTCATTTGTTCCTTGGACGCTCTTTCCGTGAGCCCATGGGATTTTGGGTCATCTGGTACGGAAGTGTACATGAGCAGGTTGCCACCCACACAGATCAGCAGGACAATCCCATAGGCCATACTCAATGTGGACTCAAGGCCAGTAGGTGAATAGATGGCAACGGAGATCATCAGGGTAACTGCGATGACCGTGCCGGAAAGAAGCATGGCGATATATGCATCTCCCCATTTTGTGAGCATATCAAGTCCCTGTTCGACCTGGCTGCGATACACGCTTCTGACCGTAGAGAGTTCATTTTTTAAGAAATCATCATCAGGGACACCGGAGTCTATTGCATTCGCGTACCGGTTCAGCATGCTTCTCAGGATAGTGTTATGAGTCCTCTCAGCCACTATCCCGAGAGCTTCTGAATAGCTATAGCTCCATTTTTTGACAAACGTATCAACTTTGGTAATATATTTCGCTGATATGTACTCCTTCCGGTTTGATGCATAGGCAAAGATCTCCGGGCGGGAGGCACTTGCAAGAGCAAGTGAGGCCATGTAGGTGTTCAAAAAAAGGAGATCGGCTCCCATCAGACGGTCTTCGGTAACCTGTGAAACCCGCTCTTTTAAAGCTTTTATATGCGAGGCAAATGGGATTTCACGTCTCTCGGGTTTTTTTATCCTGATTCGGCGTGTTTTCCGCTATATCAGGAACCAATCTTCAGCAACCCCTGTTTCTTGATCTTCGTCAGCATCGAGAACAGGTCCCAGAACTTGGTATACCCTGCTTTGTGGAGGCGCTCAAGAATTTTGGCACGTTTTTCCACTTCAAGATAAATTTCTGACTTTTTATTTTCAGGCATACCGAGCATGGTAGCGATTTTATTTTCAAGTAAATAGGAACTCCCTTGCCGGACCAGATAAACGTGTCAGTGATGGGTTCCCAGGTGAACATCTCTACAAAGGTGAATCCCTGAGTTTCCGCGTTAAAACCAACCAGTTCATTACAGCTGATCATCCGGCGTACCAGCTGGCCATCAGGACGCTTGACCGCGCTCTGGATGATGACAAGGTTGAGGTTATCTACGTAAGTTTTGGGAATGTTGATGGGATCTCCGCAGAGACGCTGGATAAGTTTTTCCACCGATGCCGCGTGAAATGTACTCATCACCGGGTGACCAGTCTGCATGGCACCAAATGCAACTGCCCCCTCAACACCTCGGATCTCACCGACAAGAATCTGGTTGGGACGCTGGCGGAAGAGCAGCTTTGAGCAGGTCAAACATGGAAACTTCCCCGCTGGCTCCCCCACCCTCTCCTTTTCCCTTGGCGAGAGCGACTTCCCGTATCCAGTTACGGTGAGGAACATTCAGTTCCGGGGTATCCTCAATGGTAACAATCTTATTTTCAGGAGGAATGAATCCGGTAATTGCGTTCAGGAGCGTGGTCTTTCCGCTCGCAGTCTCTCCCGATACAAAGAGCGACATACCATACTCCACGCAAATCCAGATATATGCGGCTGCCAGATAGTCAATACCATTGCTTTCAACAATATTGAGAATACTTAACGGAACATCATTCACTTTACGGATACTGAAGTTACTGCCATGCCGGCTGATTGCAGTTCCGTAGACAATGTTGATACGGGAACCATCGGGCAGAGTAGCATCAACAATGGGGCTTCTGTATGTGATAGGACGTTTGATCCGCTCTGCTACTTTTACGACAAATTCATCCAGCTCACTGGAGACTTTAAACTCTATCACTGATTTTAGACCTTTGAAAATTTTATGCTCAATAAAGATAGGGCCGACACCATCACAGGAAATATCTTCAATATATGAGTCGGACAGGAACGGTTTGAGCACACCCATATCGATCTTATCCCGGATCAGCAGGTACTCGATTGCCCGGTATTGTTCATCAGTAAGGATCACTTTACCTTCAGGAGTAAGGGGCACCTGGAACTTCTTTTTGGTATCTTTCATTTTTTTCTGTGCAGTGAAGTCCGTGTTTAAAAATGTCGTGAATTTTGATTTAAAATCCTGCTGACTGGGACCTCCTCCGGTAAGGAGGGAAATATCTTTTCCTTTTGGCAGAATTACACTGACTGATGCCAGCATTTTCCTTATAACATCAGCCCGTTCTTTATCAGAAATCGGATCGTCTTCGAGTGCGTCAATCAGGTTAATGAGTTTTGTCTCAATTTCCGGAAGGATCTGGTCTACGCTATGGAGAAATGATGGTTCGATAGGGATGTAAAAATTCTGTACATCATCCGGGTCCGGGAGAATATGGACGAACGTAGTATCATTCACCGGATAAATAATATTCGGATTCTCCATCTTGCGGAGATCTTTTTTCAGTTCCGAGAAGAAAAGCGGAATTCCATACGTGTTTACCGGGAACGTGTGAAGGTATTCAAGAAGGTGGGGACTGGCTTTGACGTACTCTTTGGCGTTCGCCGGGAGCATTTTATAGAGTGGACTTGATTCAATATCATTATAAAAATCAACCGTTGAATCGATTTCCTCCTTTTTAAACGGGAGGTTAACAGCAATTGAGAGAG
This sequence comes from uncultured Methanoregulaceae archaeon, assembly GCA_963733045.1. GTDB lineage: Archaea > Halobacteriota > Methanomicrobia > Methanomicrobiales > Methanospirillaceae > Methanoregula. The sequence continues at coordinate 49,775 of CAVTBZ010000003.1, forward strand.
TACCCATATCAGACCTTCGCGAAACTCATTGGAATGACTTTCATCCCATAACCGGGATGGACTTCGAAACTGACAACGTTTCCGGTAAGTCTTATGTGCACCCCGGACCTTTACGACTTCCATCACCATGACATACTTGTTCCCGACGAGGGCTTTTTTCATGTTCAGGTGGGCATCACAGATTGACCGTATTCTTACAAGCGTGTCTTCCTCAAATGCATACGTGTGCAGGGTTACCAGGACCGTCTTGCCATGATCGACCATTGATTTGCAGTTTGTAAAGAAGGTAAGAATATGGTCAGTCTGTGCATATTCGGTAAAAAGTGTCAGTGAATCAACAATAATAACCTGGGATTTGCTTTTCTCCATATGACTGATAAGACGTGCGAGAATGCCTGCCATCTCTTCTTTTTTCCATTCAAAACCGACAACGTGGAGGGGGAAGACTTTGAGGTAACCCCATGAGAAATATTCCGAGATATCGAGGCTCATGGATTCCATCTGCTTGATAAAACTCTTACTGGTATTCTCTGTAGTGAACAGATCGACAGACAATCCCTGCTTCATCGCCCCCCAGACGATCTGCTGGGTAAGGACGCTTTTCCCGGTATCATTCTCGCCTTCAATAAGGGTAAGGGATTCAAGTGGAAGTCCATCAGCAATTTTTTTATCCAGTTCGGTGTTACCCGTCGAGATAATCCGCCGGTCTTCCCCTCCCATCAGATCAGAAATGTTTGCCATCGGACTCCTTGTTGTTATCAGGGATAAGTTGTCTGTGCATTAATCCCATTGCTTGTTGTCATCTGAAACCACTCCGGACTTGCCCCGGTAAATGTTGCCCAGACCCACATCTTCTCACCGGGATCCAGTTGTCTGGGATGGATGGTGTCCGGGACAAGTTCACCGAAAATGCACCATCTGCCCTCCGTTCCGCACGTTGTGTCATACGTCAGGTGCTGGTATCCCCCGGAATAGCCGTTGGTACGGATGAGGACATCCATATGAGTAAAGTCACTTATCATCTCGTTGCCGGTATTTGTCACGCTGAAATTCAGTCCCTGTCCGGAAAGGTTAGTCTCTGTTTTGTTCACGGTGATGCTGGTTCTCAGACGTTCTTCGCTGATCTGGGCAAGATTTTTTTGGGAATTTGAAATGGTTTCGACTGCGGCAAGGGTACTGCCTAAAACGATATACGCTACTATAATAAGGAGGAATACCCCCACCGCAGCCCCGATAATCTCTGCAGCAGCCATCTCTGATCAGCTCACCGTGAATTCGGTTGATCTCCAGATACCGGAACCGATAGCAAACTGGAAATAAACCTTGTTTCCCGTGGAAGGAATTGTTGTTTTGAGGGTTATTTTCACGGTTTCCCCGGGATCCCAGTAATGATTGCCATTGAGATCGTATTCCGGACTCGTAAATGTCTCGGTCCACTGGTTATCTCCCGGACTGCCGGATGTATGCACAAAGTGCTCGAAATTTCCGGTTGCCCCGCCAAAGACATCGGCCCGCTGGATATCCAGGAGTGCTATGGGCTCACCCCCGGTATTTTTCATCCATACCTGGGCAGTACCTGTTGATTGGGATGCGTAGGTGGCAATAATCTTAAAATCCGTGCGGATCCTCACATCTGTTTCATGTGTGGTTGAAGAAAAAGTTCCTGCCATATTTGAGATGACCGGATAAATTGCGTTTATCAGCACTGCCGATGCGACCACTGCGGTGATCAAAAACAATGCCGTAGTAATTGAATCGGCAGACATCGATCAGATCCTATCCGGTAAATTCATCCATTCTTCATCTTTTTCTTTCTTTATGGAAGATTTCCTCTCACCCATAGAGATGCGGGAAAGATCGATTCTTTCCTCTGCGCTTCGCATATGACTGGCGGGTAAACTCTGGCGTTGTTCCATCATGACTTCTATCATATCGCGGTCAAGCGAAGTATCGTTTGGTGAAAGAATCCTGTTCAATGCATAGAGTTCTGATACAAACTCATCCGGACCGACTTCATGTTCTTCTCCAAGGTTTGCCGGCATAAGACGCGAGATCTCACGGATCTCATCACAGGATTCTTTTGTGATATATCCCATCGCCCGGTAAGACTCAAGGATAATCTCCAGCCGGTCATGTCCGACTTTTTTGACTGACTGCTGTGTCCACTTGAAGAGTTTGTAGACTTTCTGGAGCCGGAGTTTCTCGCTTGCCTGCTCGGTCTGGGTCTCATAAACCGTTTTTGAAGGCGACTGAGTCTGGGATCTCAGGATAGCAAGCATCTGTTCGTCAAGCATCCTTTTACTCTGTTCGGTTGACGATAATACTGGTTCAGTTTTACCGGACAGCGATTCTGTTTTATTTTCAGTTTCGCTTTTTGCTTTTACCGCATTAAACTGTAATTCGCGTTCTTTAATTTCTGCTTCACGGGCTTCCAGTGCAGCTATCTTGCTCTCGTGTTCTTCAAGCGCTGCAGCTGAAATTCCTGCTGGTGATCCGCCAGGTGCAGGAGTCACTAAGGTAAATGGATTTTCCAGTTCATTCATCCGTTCCCGGATATCCATCAGAAGACGTTTGATAGAGGTTTTGATGAGGTCAACCTCCCGCTCCAGGTTCTGGAGCTTTACTTCCGGATCATCTTCCGATGCGGCAGTAATAATATTGTCAACCTGAGATTGATTTACCGCCATAATAGATCAAATAATTATATTTAATTCAATGTTAATAAAGTTTTTGTTAAAAAAATAGCAATAATTATAGGTTATCGCAGAAATTAAAAAAAAAATTACCAGTGAATATTAAACAATGTATACAAACTCTGTTTTTATTTTATTTGTTTTTTTCCGGTAATTTTTCCTGTAATGCGGTACATAATAACAAACCTGGATTTTATGTATAATAATTTATCATTATCCGGTAGATGAACTATTCCCCGGCTTCTATTGCTCTCACAACCTGGCTTGGTTTTTTTATTTTAAAAATTCCTGTAATTCTTGTTTTTTTGATTTCCGGTTCGGCTGGTTCTTGATCCATAAAGATATATTCCATGGATAATGCGGATATTGCAACAATAGAGTTATAGTCCTTAATGATAAGTATCTATTACTATAAATCGAGCATTCCAACGTGGGAGAAGAACTAAAAAATGGTTATGGACGATTATCAGACTTCAAACCTGAGACAGGCAAAAGAATTATCATATGTCATTTTAGGAGATTTGGAAATCAACCAGTGCCCATATCGCAGATTTTAATGAAGGCAAAACGACTTGCCCGGATGCTGCACGATTCGGACGCTCAGAAATGGCTGGATTATGAGATTATGGGTTATCCTGTAGTATTTGATCCGATTGATCTTGGTTCCTGTAAAAAATATTACATGAGCAACCGCCCGGTCATCCGGGACGAAAAGACGCGTCGCCCCCACTCCATTGGTCTTCCTCACCTGGAATCCTATATCAATTCGACTAAAATCGAATCGGTATCCAAACTCGGGGCAAACGAAAGCCAGAAAATGCAGATCCTGAATAAACACCATGAGCTGGTTAATGATTTTGAACGTCTGAAAACTACGATCCATAATTATGTGACAGAAGTAAATATCTCACTCTCCGTAGGAGATTCTCCTGAGGATATTTTTGAAGACACACGCCTTGCTGCAGACAAATTCATCAGGGAAAATTGTCCACGGGCAGGCAAGCCGACTCCTTGCAATAAATGAGAGGATGAAATATTATTGATCCGGAGTCCTTTTCACAGGCACTTCATGCGGTACAGAAAATCCTGGTCATAGTTGCCGATACTGTTGTTCCTTCGGCTGAAAAAATATACCTGGATAAGAAAGGCCGGGAACGGACATGGAACCCCACCGGTACTCAACCGGATTTTTTCGTATATCGAACAGAATGCAAGAAATGATCCGTTATTATTCATGATCGAGTCAGAAATGGCATATATATTTGCAAAATCAGAAAAATCTCATGAAAAAAATAAAGCATTACATGAGCGTTTGTCCAAAGATGATGTCGAGCTGGCAATAATTCATATGTAATTAATTATCGCTGAAATTGCTAAAATTAAAAAAATCGAAACGATTTATCTCAAGACTCTTCCTTTAGAGAATTTCAATTCGTCTCCTAAATCTTCCCTGGACATAGAATGATAACAATATTTCATAACCGGTGACCTTTTTTATTCAGCCTGATAAGAACCCGAATTTTTGGTATAGGTGCGTTTTTGGTAATTAATCCTCATTTGTTCATGAGAACGCGGTATCGGTCTCCGGGTAATCCGGCAGGTAAATCCTGAAATATCGAAATATTATGGTAGGTTATCTCATTTTTTTAATCCTATTACCGTAATGTTGCGCAATTGTTTATTTGCCCTGCACTCTTTCATCAGTTGGTTTTTTTGGCTCTGTAAAATTCCTTTTATTCTGGCACAAAATAAAAAGGACACATGCTTTGAAGGAGGGGACCGTGCCTGTCACCTCGGGACCGCCCCTGCGCAATGTGATAGTCCAGTTATTACCTTCTCGGGGGTTATCGCATTTGGGGGAGCCAGGTGGCGGGGGTGAAACCTGAACGTTCGAGTATTTTTAAAACATTACTACAGAGCCGATTTTTTAATATTTTTTTTATAGAAAATTATTTAGAGAAGTCAGATCTCTCTTGAATAAATTCCCTGATGGACGAAAAAAGAATTGTTCAGGATAATACATTGGTAACGGTTATCGTTGCACCTGTGGTCTTCGTAAATGGCAATGCAGCACCAACCGCAGGCCTGATCTCTAAATTTATTACGGTATTTGCGGGAACCGGTGTAACATTGAATGCAATTTCAATCTGCTGGTTTTGAACCATTGAATCGAGACTGGAACCTGCACCGCCTTCTTTGGCAGTGAAAACTGTTTCAGAAGATATGGCACCCTGGGTGAGGATTACCGGGGGAGTGGCAGGTGTGGAGAAGACGACTTTTAATTTTGTTAAATCAATCGGCGGAGCACCCGGGGCAAGACCAATTGAGAACCTGATTTCGGAAATAGTGGCATTATCTGTTGAGAGCCCATACACGTTTCCAATCAACAGGAGATTTGTGGTCGATTGCTCAACGCTTTTATATATGGTTTCCTGAGCTTTCTGGGCTGTGAAAAACCCGGCGCCAAGTACAACATAGGAAAAGACGGCCGCTACGACAACAAACGCGATGAGTACAATCGCTGCCTCAAGACCCGTGAATGCATCTGAAGAATTATTTACCATTGTAAAAAATCACCTGAGTAATCTATTTTTTGAAGTGCGCTTTTATAAGAGTATCCTTTTTAAAAGCATCAAACCGGAATTTATTGAAAATAAATGCGAAAATGTATTATCAGCAATTTCTCTCTTACTATCTTTGCCTGAATTTTGCTCTGTATGCATCCCATTGGTTGCAAACGATCCACACTAACATTTAGTCATACATGTGAGACGATTCCGTATGGATTTTCATGAAATAAAGAAGTTATCCAGAAATCATTTGATTTCATATTTAATCGATACAAGGAAACAAACGAACCTGGATTTACCGTGAATTATCCGGTAATAGTCAAATAAGGATCCGAATATTCAGTTAACCGCACGTGGATGATGATGCGAACGAAAAAAAGGAGTGATTAATAGGGTACATTCGTGTTGGTAATTGTTGCAGGGGCTGTCTTTGAGAACGGCAGTGCAGCACCAACAGAAGGTCTCAATTCCATAGTCATTTTGGTATTCGCTGATACCCCGGCTACGTTAAATGCAACTTCTACCTGGTCATTGGGATTCATTGAAGTGACAGCTGTAGTACCTATCATAGTGCTAAAGACTGCATCACTCGCAGTAGTTCCCTGTGTGAGGATAACAGGAGTGGTGGTGGGCGTGGAGAAGACAATCTTCATCTTGGTCAAATCAATAGCCGATGCACCAGGAGCGAGACCAATAACGAACGTGATATTGGTTATACTAGAATTATCCGTGGACAGGCCATAGACACTACCTATCATCTGGATGTTTGCAGTCGACTGTTCAACACCTTTGTACACGGTCTCCTGAGCCTTCTGGGTTGTAAAGAACCCGGCTCCGAGTACGACATACGAGAACACTGCCGCGACGACAACGAATGCAATAAGTCCAATCGCTGCTTCAAGGCCAGTGAACCCTTTATCATTAGCTTTAAACGAATTCATGAATTCACCTTAACACTTTGGACCCTGGATATACCAACGTCCTTATTTTTTTAAATGATGTCATAATATAAAGTCATTCTCCTTAAAATCTGTCTTTTTTTTGAGATTTTAAGGTTATTTCAATAAAAAATCCAATAATTGCGGAGAATACTATGCCATTTTTATTTTTTATATTCACTTTGGGGTATCTGATAAAAATATAATTGATTTATTCCCTGTTAATTACCCTTTCTGGCATGTAAACGAGTATTTATGTTAGGAAACCAAAATATTTTTGCCGTAAACACATGGATAAAAAAAGCTGTTATGTATGCAATCGGAGCGCTGGTGCTGATACTCATTATAGCACTGGTTATAAAACCGGTTGTGACCGGGCAGCCGCTCAATTTAGGTCTTCCTGGTACTACCTCGCCATCCCCGACAATGCCGTTGACAACACCCGAATCCGTCAATATCAGTTACAGTGTTGTTTCAGCACCATCAACTCCTGTCCCGACAACGGTTCCCACGTGGGACAAGAATGTTAAGGTGGTGGAATTTGTTGATCCTTCATCCTATGGTATTTCACTGAACCAATCACTTCCGAACAGCGCACGAATTGACAGTGTTGGTCGTAACACCAGCAGAATACTTTTTGCAAAGATATCGGGGCAATACAGTGCTACAACCCAGGTGATTTCAATCCCGTTTCCCTATTGGGAAATCTGGTATACTGTTGAACCTGCAGGAAAGATGGGAGGGAAGGACCAGAAACTGAGTTCTTCAACGGTCGATGGTGGTGAGGGAAGCGGGATATCCCATTCTGTTATCCAGGGATCATTTTCCGTAACCACTCCGGTGTTTGCTGTCAAGGTGATGGATGCTGACGATCCCTAACCGGATTGTCAGAACCATCACGCCCCCGGGGGGTCTTGATTCTACCTTGTGGACTGAATCCGATCCCCGTCCCTGGAAAGAGAAATTCTTCAAAGGCCGGAAAAACTACTTTTTCATTATCAGCACCCAGTCTCTCGACTCCTACAGCATGGAAATACGGATCCCGGAAGAATATATAGGCAGGTATTAAAACTCAACCAGAATTATAATACGATTCCGTGCCCCTGAATAGCAAGGGATTTAAAAAATCAAAAAAAGTATTTTACCTGCTCAACCGAGAGTCAGGAATACAGTCTGTTTAAAAAAAGCACTTTTTAATCGATCTTTCTTTTTCCCATAGATTCAATATAGACAATCTCTTTTCCGACTTCAACAACACCTTTCTTATCTTCAGGAATGGGAATTTCAAAATTTGAAAAATCTTTCATGTCCATCAGTTGTGCCGTGTTGCCGGCAATAGAGATGACCTGGCCACTCTTGCGCTCAACTACGGGAATATAGGCTTTTGCTGATACCGGTGAAACGACAGATCGTTTCACACCGTCAAAGATACCTACAGCATCGATTCGCGCCTTTGCGGCACCATGTTTTCCGGGCTTTGATGTGGCAATACCGAGCACCCTGCACGGCTCGTCTTCGATAACAACATAACGTCCCTCTTTGATTTTCCCGATTTCGGTCTGCTCTTTCATGTAATATACACCTGAATAACCACATATCGTAAACGCGGTAGTAATTTATCTCTGTTGCATTACATAAATACAGCGTGTAAATAAAGGAAGTGTTCTTGAGCTTATGGAGTTTCTTTCTGCATGTAATCAGATGGCGGAGCTTGTTGAAGAGAGCATCCGTGACCTTGTAGGAACTCCTGAAGGTGGAGAAATTATAAAGATGGGTGCTGATCTCACTCCAACAAAAAAAATAGATCAGGTCGCAGAGGATTGTATTGTCACGTACCTGCAGGAACACCCTCTCTGCTCTCTTCTGGTCAGCGAAGAGGCAGGGAAGATTAAATTTGAAGGCGATAGCGGGACCATCTTTCTTGATCCGGTTGATGGAACATTCAATGCCGTAGCCGGTATCCCTTTTTATGCCCTGTCGATTGCATATGCCGAAAAAGGTGTGGTACAGAAAGCATTTGTCCGCGACCTTGCGAGCGGTGAAACATTTACCGCAGAAAAAGGGAAATACGCGCGATGCAATGGCAATCCCATACAGGTATCGAAAGTCTCCCGGCTCGATGAATGTGCGATGAGCATCTATGGGAGAAAATTCGATCTCACACGTATGACGCAGTCGGGCAGAAGATACGACGCTGGCGCCTGTTGGGGGCATCAGCTCTCGAACTCTGTTACATTGGCTGCGGAAGGGTTGATGGTTTTGTAAGATCTCAGGGGAAGACTCAGGATAACCGATGCCGCCGCCGGAATGCTTATTTGTAGTGAGGCGGGGGGAACGGTGACGGATATCGATGGAAAATCAATTCGTTTTCCCAATGAGGTGACGATCGGGCGATGTCTCATTGCCACCAACGCCTTGCTGCACCACAAGGTGATCGAGTACCTGCGGTGACGGTCATGCGGTTTCTTCTCGTTTCACGTATTGATATCCAGGGAGCACTGGAATTCACAGAAAAGATCAAAACTGTTCTGGAAAACGAAGGATCAGAAGTTTTATTCGAGAACGACACGGCAAAATCTCTCGGAACTGCAGGATCTTCCATTGGAGGTGCAAACGCAGATGCCGTAATTATTGTCGGGGGGGATGGCACTATCCTCCTGTACGATCCAGCAGATGACCGCGCCAATCCCGGTTCTTGGTATCAACTGGGGTGAAGTTGGTTTTCTTGCGGATCTGGAACCCTCTGAAGCACTGGAATTTATTAAAACACTTCCCTCTGGATTCGCTATTGATGAACGGATGAGGATCTCGCTCTCAAATGAGGACGCCTGTTTTGGCAACGCCCTCAACGAAGCGTTGATCGTTACTACCCGGCCGGGAAAGATGCTGAAATTCTCGGTAATTATTGATGGAGTCACTACGGAGCAGTTCCGCGCTGACGGTCTCCTGATCAGCACGCCAACCGGCTCCACGGCCTATGCAATGAGTGCAGGAGGACCTATTGTCGACCCGCGAATACAGGGTTTTTTACTTGTTCCGCTTGCTCCCTATCTCCTGTCGTCCCGGCCACATCTCATCAGCAGCGACCGGAACCTCAAAATCCTGCTGGAGAGACTCAAAATCCGCCAATCTTGTGATTGATGGCCAGAAGACTGTCGGGATGGGGACATTTATGACAATAAACATAAAAAGATCCGAATATCCTGCACTATTTATCGATGTTAAACGGAATTTTTTTGAAAAAGTGGACAAAAAACTCCGGAAGCTCTGAACTATCTGATTTCATTCTTCGAAAATGATTGTTACTCAAAAGAGTAACAGGTTCATCTTTTACGGATGAATCTGTGCGTAATGATAATTCCCGGGAAATTATCCGGTATTTTTATGATTTTAGTAACATTCCCGGTATTTTCAAAATAAAAGACTTATCTTTAAAGCCGATCCAGTACTTGACAGGTGGAAGTGTGCAGGTTTCCATGAAACTCGAGATGAAGGACTCTCCAGGTCAACTGGTAGCTGCCCTCAAACCCATTTCTGAAGTAGGCGGAAATATCATCGCGGTAATTCACCAGCATGAACCAGACCTTGATAATGATACCCTGAATGTGCAGATTGTCCTCGAGCTGCCAAAAGGGCGTCTGGAGAAACTTGTCACCCTTCTGAAGGAACAGGGAGTGCGAATACAGCGAATTAATGAGGAACGCCTTCTGTACAAACGGACGGTGATTATGATCGGGCACCTTATGCACACCGATTCTGTCTGACACGGTAGACCAGATTGATAATACCGGTTTTGCCGAAGTCTGTGAACTTTCCATGAGTATGCCAGCCGTGAATGAGCGCTCCAGTTCGAGAATAACCATAAAAGCGGTGAGTAAACAGGATATGGAGGCGGCTCTTGCAATTCTTCGTCGTGTTTCAAACAAGAAGTCCCTCCTGCTTATAGAACCCCTGGAGGAAATAGCATGATGAGGGTGGCACTGATCGGGTTGGGGTCAGTCGGCAAAGGAGTTGCCGGCATGATTGCAAAAAAGGATCTCGGCATTACCCTGACCGGGATTGCCGATTCGAAAAGCGGGTGTATGGATCCTGATGGACTGGACATCGAAAACATCCTTTTAAAGAAGAGTAAAAAGGGGTATTGCGGGGATCAAAAAGTTTCAGCTTCCGACGTTATCAAAAATGCAGAATATGATGCACTCATCGAAGTGACCCCAACCAATGCGCTAACCGGTCAACCCGCGATTGGATACATCAAAGCTGCTCTTTTACACAAGAAGCATGTTGTGACGTCAAACAAGGGACCGATTGCCCTTGCCTATAAAGAACTCCGCACGATGGCAGAAAAGCAGGGTGTTGCCCTGCGGTACGAAGCGACGGTGGCAGGTGCGATCCCTGTTATGCATACCCTGGAACATGGGCTTCCCGGTAACGAGATCCTCGCCCTGTATGGTGTGCTGAATGGTACCTGTAATTATATCCTCACCCGGATGGCAGCAGAGGGACTTACGTATGAACAGGCATTACTGGAAGCCCGGGAGATGGGCTATGCTGAAGCCGATCCTACCTATGATGTGCAGGGAATTGATGCGGCAATAAGAGCTCGTGATTCTTGCAAATACGATATGGGGAAATAGCGTAAAATTAAATGATATTGATCGTACGGGAATCGATCTGCTGACACCCGATGCATTACGGTTGGCGGACAGTCAGGGGTGCACGATTCGCCTCATCGCTGAAGCGATTCCGAGGAAAAATATACTCCGGGTTTCGCCCCGTATCATCGAAAAGAATCACCCGCTTGTAGTAGAGGGCACGCTGAACGCACTTACGCTGGTGACGGATATGGCAAAGGAAATTACCCTGATAGGCAGGGGCGCCGGGTCGACAGAAACGGCGAGTGCTATTATCGGCGACCTGCTTTTCATTAAAGACTGTTATGTCCAGCGTGCTTGAGCGCCGGCGTGAGTATCTGCAGCTGATGCGGCAGTTTACGCTGGATAAAGGTTATTTTACGATCACTGATATCCAGCATGCTACCAGTATTCCCCGCACTACGGCGCAGGACTGGGTAAACCGTCTGCTCGGTGAAGGCTGCGTTCTTATGCGCGAAGAGAAACGCGGGAGGAGCGCGGCACACTATGTCGCGATCAGTGCGATGCCATCGAGCGCCTGCCGACGGATTTTTACGACGATTGATGAGGACCTCGTAGAAATATATCATGACTGCATGAGCGGGGCCTGCGCAGCCTTCTGCGGGTATCATCACGCACTGGCAGGAGGTGTACTGGACAGCGTTGAGCGTGACGGCACACTTCTCAGAGAAAGTGCCCGGCTCGGGACGTATGAGGTTCGTGTCGGGCTCTCACCTCTCCCGGCCGTTGGGGTTACCGGCATAGAGCGGGATGGGGATACGGTGATCCAGCATATCCGCTGCATCGGCGGTCCGGCATATTCGTTATCCGATATGATGGCACGGGCAGAAGGCGTGGTACAGGTTCAGACCCGCCAGGCCGGCCCGATTGTTGAAGGCAGTGTCCGTACGCTGGCGCTGATGCATGTCACTATTGGTATTGATGATACCGATTCCCATGAAGGAGGGGCAACATTTGCTCTTGCACTGGCATTGCTTTCGCATGTAACCCGGATCAAAGGGGTTCTCCCCATCAGCCACCATGTTGCGATGCTGAACCAGGACGTTTTTGCAAAAACTGCCGGCAACTCAGCGAGTTTTATTGAAGTGGCAGTCACTCCTGAAAATTTTTCGGATCTTGAAGAAAAGATAGTACGGTTTGTTGCAGACGAGTCTCTTTCCCGCGAGTGGGGGATTGCTATCCGTCACGGACTCCGGATGCCCGATGGTCTGAGGGAATACGGGAGGCTTGTCCGGGAAACGGTAATCTCAAAGACGATTGCAGAAGCGACTGCAGAGCGGTATGGCATCACCCTGCATGGGGGTAATGGCATCATCGGGGCTCTTGGTGCCGTTGCCCTCGCAGGACTCCCCCATGAAGTGTTACTGGATCCGACACGGGAAATCCCGTAATACCGGGAAATCAATAGTGGTTTTTGATCGGTAATCGTGGTGTCCAATGTGATGATTCAGATACTGATATTCCGTTTTTTTTATTTTTCGTAGAGAGAGTAATTCTTTAGCAATTCTGACCCTGTTGTTGAAAATAAGGTATCTGCAGGTAAAAATCCTCAAAATGCCGCTAAAAATTATTTTTAATGTAAGTAGTTTTCCCCATACTGGAGAAAATTGTCTCATTTTTACTATAGCACTCAAATATTTGATTTGAACAAAAAGAAAAGTTTATATACAAATATTATTAATAGGAATGGTATACATTGTCATGTCCAACGTGGGCATTGTGAAGGGTGTTTAAAAATTATGGTAGTAACAAGAAAAAATGATGAAGCAGTATCACCCGTTATCGGTGTGATCCTGATGGTCGCAATCACTGTGATCCTCGCAGCAGTCATCGCTGCGTTCGTGTTCGGTATGTCTGGGAATATCAGCAAGACCAAAGTTGTCGCGTTTTCGGTTCAAAAAGTCGCTGGAAACGAAATTGTCGTGACTTACCAGGGAGGACAGGATGCGGGGGCCTTCATTAATGCAAGTGTATCTATTAATGAAGTGTTAAACACTACAACTACTGTCGCAAATACGGTCGGTACCTCTGTGAAAGTATCCAGGAACCCCAGCTGAAAGATCACGTCGTTGTCACTGGTGTTTTCAACGATGGTGCTTCGCAGGTACTCATAGATACCTACGTATAAACCTTTTTTTGATAACTCCATCAGGGAGTTACCCAAAAGAATTTCTATTCGGAATGGGTTTGCGTAAGGTGCTTAATAGATGATATTGAGGAAAACTGACGAAGCAGTATCACCCGTTATTGGCACAATTTTAATGGTCGCGGTAACGGTGATCCTTGCAGCAGTTATCGGATCCTATGTGTTTGGAATGCCGATGAGCATCCAGAAAGCCAAACTTATGGGGTCATCGGTTCAGATGGAAATGTCCCAGGGTTTAATCCTGTTATCATATCATGGTGGACCAGATGACATTTCGCTTGCAGCAATTAATATCACTGCACCCAACGGATCCGTATGGTATACAAGCAGCTCTGATGGTGCGCTGACGATCAAGTACGGCGACTTCGCCTGCACCTGTCAAACCTCGGGTTGGTGCCACGATGAAATTATATCCGGCTCCTGATTGGCCAACCGGACAGAAGCGCGTTTATGCTGTTGGTTTTTTCAGTGACGGGATTAAGCAGGTCATCTTGGATTCTTATTTCTGATTTCTCCTTTTTTGTTGCTATAATACCAAAAGTCTGATTGTTATATCCTCTTTGAATAACCTTGTATCAAACCATAAAACGCATAAATCTTCTAAATCTTCCTCATATGTTAAATTTTATCATCCAAATTCCCTGTATTTACCCACACTCAATCCAAGCCCAATAATGGCTCCGATTGATGTCTGACAAGAGTAAAAGAAGCCTGGTTTCAGGCCCCGATTCCATAAGTCCTCAAATCATCGTTATTTTGGCAAACTGACGAATTAAAAGACCTTCGTTATTGGCGTTCTGTGAGTCGATCACCTGCCGGGTAGCCAAATCGATAAAGAAAAAAAAGTTGCCTTTTGACGACCATTTTTGGGCTGTCATGGGCACATTATAATGAGCGCAAATCTGACTCTGTTTTGAAAACAGGGACTGAAATAGTGTCACTTCTTCCTTATAAGATACCTCCTTCCATAAAACGGAGAGGAAGTATTGACTTTAAGAATCCACAGAAACAATACAATTTCAGGAGTCAGAATGCCAGACAAGAAAAACGAAAACCTCTCCGGACAAATCCTGAATCCGAAAGATCTCATCGCTTACCAGGAAAACTCTGTCGTAAGCCGGATGATTGTGTACAAAAAAAGTGGCACGATCACGCTTTTTGCTTTTGATGCCGGTGAAGGATTGTCAGAACATACCGCACCGTATGATGCAATAGCCATGATCATAGATGGTGAAGCAAAAATTTCGATAGAGAAGACACAATACGTTTTACATGAAGGACAGATGATCATCATGCCGGCCAACAAACCGCATGCGCTGCATGCAGAGCAACCGTTTAAAATGATGCTGACCATGATTCACGAATGAACGGAACCTCGCTGAATGGTGAAATAGTGCAGTTTCGTTCGGTCAACTGCAGAAAAATCCATTCCTGGGGGGTGCACCATTCATCATAATGATGAATGCAGTGGTAACAATCCCGATGCATACGCTGATTATTACATTATTCTCAGGCAATCAATCGTATGTTGCTTGTTACAACATATACATACAGCCAGATTAGATAAATCAGGGCGAAAATTATCAGTCCGTATAATGTCTGGAAATTCAGTTTTATCCAGAATGGTTTTTTTTCCGGTTTTCCTTCGTTAATGAACACTACCGCGCCTTCCACCACAACAAACAGAATGATGTAGGCAATAATTTTTACGATGCCGTGAAAACCCGGGTTTGTAACGAAGGGAATCATATAGGGATTTATTTCAACATTCCCCAGTTGCAGACCAATACTTGTTGTCAGGATATCCAGTCCGAATAATAATCCAAGAATAATCCACAGAATATGACGATGATATTTTTTCACGAATGAATAAGGATTCTGAAATTCATTTTCTTTTATACCATTCATATATGCTGAGTGCTCTCACACCATTTCTGATAAATAAATGCATCGCGCCAGCGCATGGCATTCTTTTCCTGAGAAAGGTGATCAGATCAATCTTTTCTTTTCGGATTATCCAAAAGAAAAGATTAGCTTTTTTTGTGCTTACCCATATCTATTTCTTAAATAATACTCTCTTAAGTGTAATTTTTTGTAAAATTTATCTAATCTGATTTTTGAAAATCGCCCATTTTTTCCGACGAGAATGGATGTATTTGTAACATAGTTGTCAAGTCTAATGGGGGCGGTTCGCACCCCCAGGGACACACTCCTATTCATATTTCCTTGACAAATCCACTATTCGCCATCAGAACGCTTCATGAGCTTCCAGAGGGATTCCAGAAGAACTACGACGCCCCCCTTTACGCTCTCAATCCCCCGGGGGGAGGTAGCGTGACAGGATAGCCCCATCGAGAGGGGGACGGGCAGGTATCAGAGCATCTCAGCTGATCCAGGTGCCCGTCCGAAGCGAAGCGGAGGGGTACCATGACCCCTGTGAAGAGGGGAGAACGTGGTTGACAGGTATTTTTTATTTTTATACCCGTCGACCGTAGGTTATTTAAAAAAATGCGAGGAGCCGGATTCGAACCGGCGAACCCCTGCGGGAATGGACCCTAAATCCATCGCCTTTGACCTGGCTCGGCGATCCTCGCATGATTGTTCTTATGTAATTTTATGGGTCTTCGTGTGAAGTTTCTCATCTGACCCCAAATCCCGCTCCTTTGACGTGAGGGGGATACCCAGACCCTGCAAAGAGATCTGCTTTTTTTAACGAGTATTGATTTCCGATGATGTGCCGGTAGGATCAAACCCGCGTGCTAATTACATAGGTGCGGGGAAAATAAGAGCATATCGACATTTTTATCGGAGGAATTCTGGTGCCTGCGTGATCGCAAAAAAAATCCTGGTAATCAGGGAATGCGTAACGGTTCATTAGTATAACCGGTGGATGACAGAATCATCAGGGACTGGTGGTGATAGGTGCCGGCACTATCGGTCCGGTTGACCCTGTCAAAAATCCCGATTATAATTCCACCCTGGTTACCACGCCGTGGATCTTATCTGACGGCAGCTTGTAGAACTGGACCATTGAGGGAGTCAGGCGTTTTATTGCTGCAAAGATTCGCCAGACCGGATGGGTGGTGACAATGTCTTCCATACCATAGAAGATAGTCTTTTCATCAATCTCGGCTTCTTTTAAGATTGCACCGATATCGACAATTTCCATATACCCTAAGTATATCTCAAAGATGGAGAGTCCTTGTGCAATCTCGCGGGTGACTCCCCATGTCACGCCAAAGGGCTGTTCCGTCCGGATGATTGATACGATAATATTATCCTCATACATAATGTTGTTCGTAAACATTATCCGGGGGATATACTGGGGTACCTTGCGGAAGTCGCGTGCGAAAAATAATGCAGAGCCCGAAATCCTGTTGATGGAATTATATACCTCCTCAAACTGTTTTAAGAAATCGTCAATGGGAACCGGTTTCAGGGCTGCGGCGAGTTTTTTCTGGCCGTATACATAGATCATGATGATAGCAAACGGGATGAATGCAACCAACAGGGAGATATAACCGCCATTGGGAATTTTATTCAGTGTGGCAAAGAGAAATACAAAATTTACTCCCATTACGCAGAATGCGAGAATTGTTTTGATGATATCACCGCGGATTAAGAAAATGGATGTTATGAGAATTCCCGTGATAACCATATCCCCGCTTACGGCGAGTCCATAGGCAAGTGTAAGATTATTCGATGTTCTGAAAATCAGAATCACGAGAAGGACCGCAAAAAGCAAGAGCCAGTTCATTACATCGATATAGATCTGGGACCTGAGGTGGATGGATGTATATTCTATTTTCAGCAGGGGCATGATGCGTGTGGTAATTCCCTGGTAGATAATGGAAAAAATCCCTGATATCATTGCCTGGGACGCAATGACCGTTGCTGCAATACTCAGTAAGAGAAATGGGATATACAGTAACTGCATCTGGGAAAATACCATTTCAAAAAGAATATTTTCAGCACCCGGGTGTGTCATAATAAACGCTCCCTGGCCAAGATAGTTCAGGACCAGGGCAAAAAAAACAATATACCATGCCCGGATAATCGGATCTCTGCCGAGGTGCCCCATATCAGCATACAGGGCTTCGCTGCCCGTTGCACACAGGATTACTGATGACAGGATGAGAATCCCTGCAAGGCCGTTCCCCAGCAGGTAATTGATGCCATACATTGGATTGATAGCGAGAATGACCGAAGGTGCATTAAAAAGTGCCACCAGTCCAAAACCGGCAAGTGCCAGAAACCACACAACCATGACCGGCCCAAAGGTCCATGCAACCCGCTCGGTACCTTTGGTCTGGAATGAAAAAAGGGCGATCGCAATAATGCCGGCAAGGATCATAAGAATCGTTTGCGGAGTATCCCCAAAGCCGGGTATAAGAAGGATGCCTTCAACTGCTGACAGAATGCTGATTGCAGGAGTAATAACTCCATCACCGATAAATAATGAAATCCCGATAATAGCGAGCAATGAAACAAATACAACTTTATTTCCGGATTTCAGGAGGGGAAGGAGCGTCTCCTTGAGCACGATTGTCCCTCCCTCACCTTTTTTCCCAAGATGCATCGCAAGAAACGTATATTCAACGGTTACAAGGATCGTAAGAGTCCAGATGATCAGGGACAGAATACCCATTACGTTATCGGGGGTGGGGGGGATGAGAAGGAAAATTGCGGTGAGAGCGTAGATGGGACTTGTTCCGATATCGCCAAAGACAAGTCCCATGGACTTGACGATTTCGGACATGGATACAGTGTGTTTCGGCATTCCTTCAATACCAATTAGTGGAAATAGGAATAATCCTTTCTCTTTTTCTTTAAAAAAACGAATGAATGGAAAAATTGAGATTACATCTCTACCCGGGTTATAACCCCATGGATCTTATCCGGAGGCAATTTATAGAACTGGACTACAGAGGGTGTCAGTCGTTTTATTGCTGAAAAAATCTGCCATACCGGGTTCGTTGTAATGATTTCTTCCATTCCATAAAAAATGGTCTTTTCCTGAACACCCGCTTCATTCAGGATATCCCCGATATCAACAATCTCCATATATCCAAGATATATTTCAAAAATTGACAGGCCTTTTGTGATTTCACGGGTGAAACCCCATATGATACCAAATGGTTGTTCTGTCCTGATAATGGAGACAAGGATATTTTCATCATACATGATGGTATTGGTGAACATAATCCGAAGGATAAATTGAGGGATCCTGCGGAAGTCGCGTAGAAAGAAGAGTGCAGATCCCGGAATGCGGTTTGCGGTAGTATAAGCCTTTTTAAAATTAGAGAGAAAATCCTCCCATGTTACGGGAACTAACGTGGCTGCAAGTTTTTTCTGCCCTTTGATATAGATGAAAATAATACAAAACGGAATAAATGCGATCACAAGAGACCAGAATCCCCCGGAGGGTATTTTATTGATATTTGCGAGCAGGAACAGGAAATCTACCCCGATCACCCCAATTGCTAAAAGGCTCAGGATTATCCTGCCGCGCAGGATTAAAATCCAGGCCATCATGATTCCGGTAATTGCCATCGTGCCGCTTACCGCGAGTCCATATGCATGCGCCAGATTATTCGACGATCCAAAAATAATAATGACAAGGAGAACTGCCCCCAGTAAAAGCCAGTTGATTACATCAATATAAATTTGTGAACGAAGGTGAGGTGAGGTGAAATCAATTTTAAGCAGGGGCATTATCCGTGTCGTGATACCCTGGTAAACAATGGAAAAAATGCCGGAAATCATAGCCTGCGAAGCAATTATGGTAGCTGCGATACTTAACAGAAGAAATGGAATATACAGGATTCCAAACTCCGATAATATCATTTCGAACAGGATGCTATGGACGCCGGGGTGTGTCAGTAAAAATGCTCCCTGTCCGAAATAACATAAAGCCAGTGCGATAAAAACAAGGTGCCATGCCTGTATAATCGGTTCCCTGCCCAGGTGTCCCATATCTGCGTACAGTGCTTCACCACCGGTAGCAACCAGGATGACTGACGACAGGATGAGGAACCCTGCAATCCCGTGATGTGTCAGGTAATTGACTCCATACAACGGATTGATTGCAAGCAGTACCTGGGGGGCGGATAGTAATGCAATAAAACCGGCTCCTGCCAGTGCGATAAACCAGAGGACCATGATAGGGCCAAATGTCCAGGCAATCCGTTCGGTGCCTTTTGTC
The DNA here is from genome assembly GCA_963733045.1 of uncultured Methanoregulaceae archaeon. Taxonomy (GTDB): domain Archaea; phylum Halobacteriota; class Methanomicrobia; order Methanomicrobiales; family Methanospirillaceae; genus Methanoregula. The sequence goes on from CAVTBZ010000003.1 coordinate 68,982, forward strand.
TGGAATAAAAAGAGCCCGATTGCGATGATACACGCAATGATCATAAGTGTTGTCTGGGTGGTATATTCAAATGAGGGAATGAGCAGGATACCTTCAACTGCGGAAAGAATGCTGATTGCAGGTGTGATAACACCATCGCCGACAAACAGTGCAATGCCGATAATTGTAAGGGTGGAAACAAACGTGACTTGTTTTCTGGATTTCAACAGTGGCAGAAGAATTTCTTTTAATACAATTGTACCCCCCTCTCCCTTTTTTCCCAGGTTCATGGCAAGAAACGTGTATTCAATGGTCACCAGGATTGTCAGTGTCCATATGACCAGCGAAAGAATTCCCATTACATTTTCAGGTGTTGGGGGGATAATTAAAAAGATTGCAGTAAGGGCATAAATGGGACTTGTGCCAATATCGCCAAATACGAGGCCTATTGATTTGACAATTCCCTTACCGGAATTTTGTTTTTGCATTATCAAGCTGTCATCAACATGGTGAGTGTATAATCCTTTCTCTGGAGAAAAAGGGATTTTATTATATATTAAAAGAAGGTTTCCCGCGCTTTTTTCTCTTCAACATACATCCGGTAACTGGTGATGATCAGGACAATGATGACCGGGCCTAAGACAAAACCTGCAAGTCCCATGGTGAGGATCCCGCTGATGATGCCGATAAACATGATTAACGGGTGAATTTTAACGCGCCTGCCCACGAGCACCGGACGGACATAGATCTCCGGTAAGCAGGAAACGACCAGGTAACCAAGGAGAAATAAAATAAATACTCCCCGTGTATCGCCAATCGCGAAAGCATACGTACCAATCAGGATAAATGCAACCGATGATCCGAGGATGGGAATCAGACTCACAGAATGCGGCGAGGAAAGAATAAAAAATAATATTCCCGTATCCCAGCAGGTAAAAAACCGGTAGTGCAATAAAGAATGTGAGGACAGCAATTGCGATCTGGACGATATATATTGCATACAGGGTATCAACTGTCACTTCAGATAATTTACTGATATATCCCGTAAATACCAGGGGCACGTGGCGCGTGAGTTTCATTTTCAGTTCCTCTCCCCACCGGAGCAGTGAAAATAATGAAACAAATAACACGAGCATCTTGAACAATATGAGGGAGAGATTGCTGATAAGCGTCTTTTGGTAATCGACAAAAAGAGCGTTTCCCTCATCAAGGATCGCTGAGAGGGTTGCCTTGGTAACCGGAATACCAAAATCCATGGGATTGGTGGCAGGGTTGTTTAACCATATCCCGATGGATCCAAATAATTCTTTGAGTGTAGCGGCGTTTGTAGTCAGGACATAAAGGGTAATGATTATCACTATCGCCAATGCAATGAAGACAGCGAGCGTCACCATCACGGCCGAGACACGTGGCCGTGCATATTTTGAAATGTGGTGGTGCAGCGGAAGGAGAACGATTGCAACTGATGCGCCCAGGAGCACCATATCCATCACCAGCCAGAAAATCACAAACGCTATGAGGGTGAGTACAATAATCAGAACGAACGGGAACAGATCGGTCCGGTGCGATTTCATGATTGAATACGTAGTGTGCCGTACCAGAAATTAATAGGTGTGTTTTTTTAAATGAGAGTTTGCCAGAAAGAGCGATACCCATAACACTATTAAATTACCAATCAGCTTGGATATCTGATGAAGAGTACCGAGCATATCGTCATGATCGCGCACGACATGGGGCTCATTTTTGAGTTCCTTGGCATCGCGTCATTGCTGCCTTTTCTTGTACTCGTCATTTTCGGTGAATGGGATATGCTGCTTCCCATGGCCTCTGCCCCCCTCCTGTTTCTGGTATTTGGCGGAATAACCTCGCATATCTCGTATAAAGACCTCGAGCCTTCGTTTTCCGGTACCCTTCTCGCTGTTGCATTCTCATGGTTCGCAATTGCCCTGATCGGTGCACTTCCCTTTGTGTTCGGGTTGCACATGTCCTACACGGACAGTGTTTTTGAGGCAATGTCAGGATGGACAGGGACCGGTTTTTCAATGATAACCTCCCTTGACACCACTCCCAAAACGCTTCTTTTCTGGCGGTCATTTACCCAGTGGATCGGGGGTATCGGAATCATCGCTTTCGGGATTTCATTGCGACGGAAAACCCGGGTCTCATTGTTCCGGTTGTATCGTGCGGAAGGACGCGAAGAAGAACTGATGTCCTCGGCCGTATCAACCAGCCGGCGGATGTGGATGATCTATCTTGTGTTAACGTTTTCATTCACCGGTCTCATCATGCTTGCAGGTATACCGTTATGGGATTCGCTGAATCTGGTGATGGTTGCTATTGCGACAGGAGGTTTTACGGTTCATACGGGTGGGCTGGCATATTACAACAACCCGCTTCTTGAAATCCTGTTGATTCCGGTGATGTTTGCAGGTGCGATTCCCTTTAAGGTCTTCTTTTTTCTGTATCATGGGAAAATCCGCGAGATGTTTCGCGATAAAACCGTTAAAATACTGGTGCTGATAGCCCTTGCAGGATCGCTTATCACATCCTGGGACCTGTATATCTTTAGCAATCTGCCGGTCACTACAGCACTTCGCCAGGGAACATTTACCGCTGTATCGGGCCTCTGCACCTGTGGACTGCAGAACTCTGATCCGCATCACTGGGTCGTCATCCCTATTGCCATTGTCGCGATGATGATGTTCATCGGTGGGGCAATGGGAAGTGCTGCCGGGGGAATCAAGGTGAACCGTGTAATGCTCGCGTATGAAGGAATAAAGTGGTGGTTCCGGCGTTTCTTTGTAAGCAGCCGGGTACTGGTGCCACTCCATTTTGGCGGGCGAACTCTTTCCAGGGAGATCTCGGATCTTGCGATCTCGAAGAATATGCTCGTTATCATTGTCTATGTTCTGACAATATTTGTTGCAACTATTGTTTCCCTGCACGTGTATATCACCTCGTTCAGGCTTGAAGAAGTAATCTTTGAACTTGTTTCCGCGCTAAGTAATGTCGGTCTCACTATCGGGTTCATCTCCGCAGCGAGTCCCCTTTCCATTAAATGGATTTTTATTATTCTGATGTGGCTGGGAAGACTTGAGATCGTTCCGGTGATAATTATTGCACTGGGTGTTTTCAAGGGGATACAGGAGGATATTACAAAACAGAAACCGGCGCCTCCGGTGTACGATCATCAGGACATGTATTAGAAAAGATACATTATCCGATCACGCCGCCGTTTCCTGCCATACAAAAAGATTGCAACTGCAAGGATTAAGAGTCCTGCAACAAGTATCAGATTTTTTATTGCCTTGTCAATGACCCAGAGTATTAATCCTGAAAAAATGGTCAGAGCGGTAGGCGCTGGCGGGGATATCTCTTTTTCCAGGACAGGAGCCTGGATTGTTGTTACTGGTGCAGAATGTGGTGGAGAAACCGCCCTGGTGAATAGCGCGAAACAACAGAAATGCGATGCATGGGTAGTAAAAACCCCGGTTTCCGGGTTATATGTGGTGGGATTATCCTCCCAGGTTGCTGAGGTGTGATTTTCGTGAATCGTGACAACTTCCACAATCGGTATCTTCCACACGCACCTCATTCTTAATCTGGATGAAGCGCAAATAATGGTGGAATAACGGAGCACAATGGCAGAGGTTAAGATTGTCGGGACAGCACATGTCTCACAGCAGAGCGTCGATGAGGTGCGGGCAGCGATCGGGGATTTTAAGCCCGATGTCGTAGCCATAGAACTTGATTCTGCACGGTTTACCGCCATTAAAAAACAGGCGCAGGATCCTTCGGTAAGTGACGTGCTGGAAGTGAAGAACTTCAATTCGCTCCTTGTCCAGTGGTTGCTTGCCTATCTCCAGCGCAAGATCGGGATCGATGTCGGTGTTGAGCCCGGCGCAGAAATGAAAATTGCAATCGAAGAGGCAGAACAACGGGGTATTCCCATAGCTCTGGTAGACCGGGATATCCGCCTGACACTCCTGCGCTTCTGGAGTTCGCTGGGAATTTTTGAAAAGATCAAGATGTTCTGGGCGTTAATTACCTCGATCAGCTGAAATCGATAACGGGCAGGAGATCGATATCGAGTCGCTTAAGGAACAGAACGTAATCGATGCGGTTATGGAGGAATTCCGGAAGTTCTCTCCGAATGGTGCACGTGCGTTAATCGATGAACGCGATGCTTTCATCGCCCACCAGCTCATCTTATTGAAAGTCCAGAGGCCACAAGGACGTATCCTCGCGGTGGTTGGAGCCGGACACCGCCAGGGGATTTCAAATTATCTTGACAAACCAGACACGCTCCCTCCCTATGATCCTCTCATAAGGGAACCCGCATCATTTCCCTGGGCAAAAGTGTTTGGATTTGGCGTAACAGCCATTTTCATTTTGCTGCTCGCCGCGATTGCATTCTCCGGTGTTGGTCTGGATGTGCTGCTCTATGCGTTCCTCTTCTGGGTGATCATCCATGGGGTACTTCTCTGCACTGTTCACGCTTCTCGCCGGAGGGCATCCCTACTCGGCCCTGACGTGTTTCTGTGTTGCATGGTTTACCTCGCTCAACCCCATGATCCAGGCAGGCTGGATTGGTGCATATGTTGAGGCAAAGGTGAGAAAACCACCCGTCTCTGACTTCCGGAAAATATATCGAATCTGAGACCCTGACCGATATGTCAAGAATCCCGCTCTTCCGGGTTGTTCTTGTCGCGACTCTCGGCAATCTCGGCAGTATCCTGGGCACAGTCTTCTATTTCATCTTCGTTTTCCCGGTGCTGGGAATTGATCCCCGTATCGTGATCTCGGCCGGACTCCACAATATGTGGGTATTTGCAACCGGGTGGATGTAAAAATCTTTTTCCTTTTTTCCCGGGCTTGAAATGTCAGGAATGACCGACCAATCCTGCTTATTCAGATAACAAATCCTCTTTTTCTTATCATATCATCTCTTTGTCGTGACAAAATATCGCAAAAAAATCATGACTATCAGCGAAAAAAACCTGAAATATTCGTCTATTCTCGATCCTTGGTAAACAGGTCGCCAAGGGCGTTTAGAGTGCCGATCCTGTTCATGATTTAATGAAGTAAGCACGAGATTAAAACTCACGCATTTTTTGGGTATCGAAATTGGGGTTCATAATGTGGATATCTTGCCAAATAAGTCTTGAATTTTAGATTTTTGATGAGAGCCCAATCGGAGTATTTTACAGGGAGAAAAAATTACAATCAGGAAGTCCGACATGTTTTCTATTAAGGGAAGAGTGGTTTTTACAGGATCCGGGTTTGTTGTCGTGTGGTATCATGAACATGAGACCCGAGAAAGAATTTTTCATAACCCACTATCCCCTGAAAGAGAAAAGACCATATTTTCCAATCGGCATCGCAATAACAGTTATACCCAAAGATATCTGAAAGAGTCCATGAATAAATTCAAGGACAGAAGAACCATTCGTAGGTCCGGTGAATGTTAATCGCAGCGGATAATCTGAATACTCCGTGATAAATAAATGAAATCTAGGCTCTGTTGAAACCCTGAAGTTTCCGTGGATGAGGTTAATAGCAATAAGTTGCTCCTTGTAAAAGTTATGGCAAACCCAAACAAGGAGCACTACTTCTTCTCAAATTAGAAGTATATTTGTTTTCTGACATCGTGCCAGAATGCGGTTAGGCTGACCGGTGTCCCAGAATACTCCTCACGCTTTTGAGGAGGGATTTCACTCAGGATCAATTACTCACGTTACTTTTATTCAAAGAATATCTGGGAACTCATTATAGTGATTTGGTACAACTTGTTGAGATCATGGGCATTGTCCAGGAACAATTGCAACTCAATGAGATCCCCCATTATTCCACTCTCTGTAAATTTTCAAAACGAGTTCCTGCAACCGTCTTAAACCAGTTATTCCGAAAAGCGTGTTCATTCATGACGGAATGGAAAAACTTCTCGTCGGTAGTTGCAATTGACTCATCCGGTTTTCACACCGGACTCTTCCAGGACCCTATTACTCTGTCAGAACCGGGAAGACCCGTCATGACTATCTCAAAACGACAATCTCCGTAGATTCGGATCGTATCTACCTGCTAGCATTTCACGTCACAAATAATCGACGCCACGATTCACAAATAGCTCCGATCGTACTTCGTGCATCGAATCGGGTAAAAAAATCAAGGTGTTACGTGATGGATAAGGGCTACGATTCTGAACGTATTCACCAGTTGATCCATGAGGATTTGGAATCTCAATCCATGATTCCAATCAGAAACTGGCTCGCCTCTTATGTTTCTGGAAAATATCGACAGATAATGGCTAACTCCTTCGACGAAAAACCTACGGCCGTAGAAATATGGCCGAAACGGTTTTTTCGATCTTGAAAAGACTCTTCGGGGAGACTATCTACTCTCGATCTTACCGTCTGCAAGTAAAAGAAATCAAGTTGAAATGTATCATTTTCTCCATCGATCGTTTCCTCAAAAATCAGCGGGTGTTCAATGTGCTATGACGCGTTATTTCAACAGAGCCACAATTTATATAAATGTTCAGTCTGGATAAGGAAAATACGCATAGGCAACATTATTCTGCAATACTAAAAAATGCGAAAATAATAGAGCCCCCTCAAAAAACACAGCCTTGGTGATTCTGCTTTTTCAGGCTGATGGATGGCTTATTCAGCCCCAGAGTTTTGTCATGAAAATCTTTAGAAATCAGATAATTCTGTTAACGGTATTTTTCTTACTCATAATAATCATATCTTCAGCATCCGCTAAGATTGTAACTAACACTGGCTCAGCCGTATACAGCGGAGAACAGACGGTAATAAACGGAACGGCTCCCGGAGAACCGGGACCTGAATCTTTGAACGAAGCCGGTGATAATGATGGTATCCTTGACCCGTTGGATGTAAGTTTGTTGGAGACTGGTTCAAAAATCGGAGTTTTCCGGAATGGTGAATGGAAGCTGGATTACAACAATGACGGAGTTACAGATTATTCCTTCTATTTTGGAACATCCACTGATATCCCGATTACCGGGGACTGGAATGGAGACGGCATTACGGAAAGCGGCGTTTTCCGACCATCTGCACAACAGTTCATCTTAAATACTTCACCAATAACACGAATTATCTTCGGTTTAAATACCGATATCCCGATTACCGGGGACTGGAATGGAGACGGCATTACAGATATTGGTGTATTCCGACCGTCTGCCCGGCAGTTCATCTTGAATACTTCACCAATAACCCGGATTACCTTTGGACTGAGCACCCGATATTCCGGTCACCGGGGACTGGAATGGAGATGTCATAACAGATATTGGTGTATTCCGGAACGGAGTTTGGAAGCTGGATTACAACAATGATGGAGTTCCTGACGCAACGGTGAATTTTGGCACAACCGGTGATATCCCGATTACCGGGGACTGGAATGGAGACGGCAGTACGGATGCTGGTGTTTTCCGACCATCAACGCGTCAGTTCATTTTGAATACTGTACCAATAACCCGGATTACATACGGACTAAGCACGGATAAGCCGGTTTACCGGGAAATGGATTCAGACATCGTATAAGGTCTATGCGGAAGTTGGGGAGTGGTCGCTTGTTGATTCAGCACGGGGATTCTGGGACAATATACGCAGTGGTCAATACGGAGGGATAACATGGGCCGATTCGGGGAGGGGATTATTAGTAAAGCCGTCAGGTCCTAGTTGTACTGGTGATTCCTGTCCCAGGGCAATTCACTGGACCAGTGATGCGAGTCAGTGGATAGGCCAGGCAGATTTTCTATTTTATTCCGGTCATGGATTCCCAGAGGGTCTTGCTTTTACTGATGACTACGGTAACAACGCGTACTCTACAAATATGGGATTGAATAGTACCGGGCGAGTCAAATGGGCTGTTCTAGATGCGTGTTCAGCGTTGAATGGTGATGGCGACGGGTGGCAGACCTGGGCCCTTTCATTCAACAAGGGATTGCACATGCTGCTCGGATGGCACACCGATGTTTCACCATCAAATGATGATTATTCCAATTATCGGGGAGAGGCATTCGCCGAGCTTTTAAAAGGTACATATCCCGGTAACCCGACGCTTTATACAATTAGAGATGCTTGGTGGTTGGCGGGATGGTGCACTTATCAAAGACATCCCGGACATTCATCGTTCGATATATATAATGCAGTCATATACTGGAATAACTGCGGAAATGATTACCTTCCCGGCTATGGCGATATATGTACTGAATCCGGGAGTAACGGAAACCATAATTTGGGAACCCAGACTTGTATTTGCAAAAAACACTGCCGGCCGTACAAATTCCCTCCCGATGAACCTGACTGCTGAAAATTTTTCACTCATTGCATCTTTCCCTATTGCAGGGAATAATACTATGATATATGTGGCGTTGAAGTCTGGATATGCTAAAGAATGGGTCAGTTCACTTGCGAAGAATCTTGGAATGTCCGGTGACATACGGGAAACGGAAGATTCATTTTATGCCGGCGATAAAGACAAAGAACAATTTCTTTTTGTTGTTCAGAAAAATTCTTCAATGATCCTGTTTAGGAATAATAATAGGAGTTTCAATGGGATTTCAGATGCTCTGCAATCGGATAATCAATCTATATCCGTGGCGAATACGTTCCTGCAAGAAAATAATCTTCTGCCCTCTAAAAATCCGGAACCTCGAGTTGTAAATATTACCGCTGTGAGTTTTTCCGGCACGGGTGAACGTATAGGTGAACGGAAAACATATATTGTAATTTACCCTCAATTGATCGATGGATTGCCGGTATTCAATGCCCAGTTTAATGTTGAAGTAGATTCTGATGGAAATATAATCGGGTTTACCAGAAACTGGCGCGAATATGAATCCTTCAAAGAGATCTCCCCGAAATCGCCAGAGGATGCATTCAGCGAGTTCCGGATCATCATACACAGAATTTCAAAGGACTACCGGAAAAAGTGACCGTGACTAAAGTCCTACTCGGTTATCAAATAAACCAGTCGGGTGTTTCAGAATATCTCGAGCCGGTCTATATTTTTGAGGGAGATATCTACAACGAAAATTCAACCGATCCTTTTGAACCGGTAGTGATAGCAGCAAACAAAGAGGGTGTGCAAGATGCGTTAATTCCCCTAACTTCTAACTATAAACCAGAAGTGATGAATAAAATCTCCGGTAATTTTTCTGCACCGGTCTCTAACACAATCGCAGCACAGAATACCCCTGGGTGAGTTGATATGCCCAAATTATTCCACAAATGCACGAAAATGAAATTCTTCATTGCCTGTGTTCTGGTCTCCCTCTTGGTTTTAACGGGCGGCTGCATGTACCAGTCCACCCCGGCAAACGAATCTTCGAATAATGGCAGCCCCCGTTTTACCGCAATCGCCTCCTTGGGAGTTGCCAATCTGGCATTGAGAACAGATGGAAAGGTTGTGTGTTGGGGATTGAATGATGCAGGGATTATGTGATATCCCCTCCAATCTTACCGATGTTAAATCTATTTCCTCTACGAACTTTGCTGTAAAAAATGACGGCACAATTGCTACGTGGGGACTGGCAAATAAAAGTCCGATCCCTTCAAATTTAGCGAATGTTGTTGCTGTCACACGATCACAATTCTTTAACATCGCACTCAAGGGTGATGGTACCTTAGTGGCATGGTCGCCGTCGGATTCTCCTGAGTTTTACAAGCCGGAATCGGATGCACAATTCGCGAGAATCGCAAACCAGTCGGGTCTCACCAGTGTCTCCGGCAATCTCGGGCTGAAAAAAGATGGCACGGTTGTTACTTGGTATATTAATGGATGGAATGTTAGTGAAAATATCCAACCTTCATTTCCAGATCTGTCAAATATAATCGCAATATCTAATCAGGGTGAGTACTATGCGGCCCTGAGAAAGGATGGAACAGTTGTGGCATGGAAGGTCCTGGATACAGGCCCAGAGAATGCTGGTACGGTTGTCCCGATACATGTTGTGAATAATTTAACAGAAATACGAGCGATATCGGCAGGGTATGACCACGGTCTTGCCTTGAGACAGGACGGAACCGTTTTCTCATGGACAGAGGATTCTCTGCGATCACAAAATCTCACCGATATCGCTGAAATTTCAGCGAGCGGGTATACCGATCTTGCCCTGAAGAATGACGGTTCGATCATCGCATGGGGTAGTAATGAGTACGGCCAGTTATTCACACCGGGCAAACTTAGTAATGTGAAATCAATATCTCCCGAAAATCGACGTATTCTGGTCCTGAGAAATGATGGAACAATTGTAACTTGGGATAATGGGTTTAAGGGTTTATGTTGCGTGTATGGGCATGAGACCGGAAGGTGTCAGGAATGTAACTGGGATACGTTCCGAAGGTTATCAAAATCTCATTCTCATGAACAACGACACCATCTATAGATGGGGAGACGACGAATTTGGTCCATACCCGGTGAAACGTATTCCCCATAAATACCTAACACTTTTCGGTGGAGGCAATGCGCTGTTCGCGCTGAAAAACGGGAACCTTGTTGTCCTGAGTTATAACCTGACCGGTTACAATATCTCGCAACGACTGGACAATGTAACCGATGTTTCCTCGATATATGGTCAACATACTGTCGCACTGAAAACTGATGGATCGGTCACGGCATGGGGAAATAATATGCAAGGACAAAACAATGTTCCCCGCAATCTTACCGGAGTTGTAGCGGTATCAGAAGGATGGGGCTATGATCTTGCCCTGAAAAAAGATGGAACTGTTGTCGGATGGGGTGATAATGCGGCGGGGCAAACCGATATTCCGAAAGGGTTGACTGATGTAACGGCAATCGCAGCGGGATTTAGTCAAAGCCTTGCCCTGAAAAAAGATGGGACTGTAGTATGCTGGGGAGGTAATAAAAGGGGTGAATGCAATGTCCCGGAAAATTTACATGATGTTGTTGCCATCGCAGCGGCTAATGGTCAGAGTCTTGCCCTGAAAAAAGACGGGACTGTTGTTGCATGGGGCCAGCTGAGTAATCCCGGACTGGAGTGGATGAATTGAGATGACTGAGAAAAAATCATGTAAGGATTATCTCCTTAACTTTTCTGGTAAATGACATGAGCCAATGGTTCATCACCTCCCAAAAAATGAAATTCTTAATTGCCTGTGTTCTGGTCTCCTTGCTCACCAGCGTTATATCAGAAGAGAATAAAAAAGAGTGTAAAAAGAAAATTCTGCTGAAACCGCTATGAAAATGGATCCGATGTGTCACATGTTTTCTTGGCTTCTGCAATCTCTTTATCTATCCAGTCCTGAATGAGGAGTTTTATTTCCTGGTTATTCATGCCCGGAATAATAGCGGATCCTGATCTCAACTTCAAGCAGATCCAGGAGCGGCTGTACCGTGCAAAAATACGATTCCGTGCAGGTAAATCCTCCGCCTTTATCGATGTGGAGCATGATCAGCTCGTTCAGGTGTTCGATCTCTCCGGTGAGATCGATAATTTTTTCCAGTGTCATTCCGACTTCAGGAGGTACACTATCATCAGCCTGCAGTATCATTGTTTCCCGGAATATCGCAGTTATTATTTCCATGTTGGTCCGGCATTTCGGTTCTCATCCATTGAATCACAAACCTGTCTGACAGACTTAAAAGGCATAGAAGAACAGGTGATTTACAAACCTCTTGTCCGTAAGAATTTATATTTTCTCTCCTGCAGTTCAGACCAGAAAGGTTAATCTTCTGAACGGTACTCTCCTTTTTAAAGCTTATAAAGATGTGATCCTATGTCAAGTGAAGCACTCCTCGTTATAGAAGGGCTCTGGTGGACTCCGGAACAAAAACCCAAACGCCCGTCAGTCCTGCAATTTTTGGAAGGATTGGAAAGTTACCGTGGGGATTTCAACATCTATTACGCGAACTTTTATGAAAAAACCGGTTTCCGCCGGGCACTTGAGGATGATTTGACAAACACCCGCGAAGACCGTCTGTTCCTGTATGTTGCTGCGCACGGGACCGGTAAACGTATCGGGGGCTTAAAATCAAAGACCGGTATGAAACTTCCTGCAATGTTCAAAGCAGTGCGAAGTGCGGCCAATTATGCAAATATTGAAGGTGTGCTTATCGGATCCTGCAGTGTGGGTAACAATATCAATGATTTCATTTCAACAACGAAAAATTCGCATATTGCATGGATCTTCGGGTATACCTGTGAAATAGGATGGATGGCAAGCACGCTTATCGATGTCTCAATCTTTGAACACCTGATGAAACTGAAAAAAAGCGACCTGAAAAGCAGGAAAAAGATCCTCGATGCCTTTGAAAAAGCCCTTCAGCGTTTCAACGGTAATTGTGTATTGTGCAAGGAAAAAGGAAAAAATATCCTGCTGAAAGATGCGATAACGCTGGTCGTGCAGCCCCGCAGTGCCGGGTACAAGGCACAGGACGAGACAGGAACCCTGATTGAAAAGCTCGGCTGGAACAAAAAATGAGGTATGTAGCTTTTTAAAAACAAATACATATCCGACTCGAACATATCCGACTCGAAAAAAATAGAAAATTATCTTGCACCCGTTATCTCTTCCATCGGGGCCATGATACTCCTCCGCTACGCTTCGGACGGGCACCTGGATCAGCTGATATGCTCTGGTTCCTGCCCGTCCCCATCTCAATGGGCCTATCCTGCCACGCTCCCTCCCCCCGGGGGATGGTGAGCGTAAAGGGGGGTAATATTTCTTCTGGAATCCTCCTGGAAGGATTATAGATTCGTTCTGATGGTGCCAAATGAATCTATCGGGAAAAGAGCCGATCCTGGCGGGCTCGAAGCACCCGCCTTTGATCTTGATATCTATGCACCGAATAGAATTTCTTATGTCGAAGAAATTTAGGGATTTCCAAGAGTCAGATAAAATAAATTTTAAAATAATCACCGTTGACCGTGTATTATTAAAAAAAATTGTGCTTTACGCAAACATAGCGCCTTCAACGTCGTCTGAACCGCGGTGGAAGTCTATACGGATTTTTGTTATTGCAGACTGGAAATCTTCCTGCGTAATTGCTGGGCGCTCCTTCCTGATTGCAAACATACCGGCTTCCATGCAGATTGCACGAAGATCTGCACCGTTTTTGCCTTCTGTTTGTTTTGCAACTTCTTCGAGGTTCACACTCTCATCAATTGTCAGCGCCCGGCAATGGACTTTTAAGATTGACAGGCGTCCCTTTTCATCCGGTAGCGGGATCTCGATAATCCGGTCAAAACGCCGGCCGGAGCAGTGCCCGGTCGAGGATGTCTATCCGGTTTGTCGCACCGATGATTTTCACATCGCCCCGGTTCTCAAACCCGTCCATGCCTGCAAGGAGCTGCATGAGCGTACGCTGGACTTCCCGGTCACCGGAGGTATTTGCCTCGGTCCGGGACGCGCCAACGGCATCTATTTCATCGATAAAGATAATGGTCGGGGCCTTTTTCTTGGCAAGATCGAACAGCTCCCGGACCAGTCGCGCACCTTCCCCTATATATTTCTGGACAAGCTCGGATCCCACCACCCGCATGAAGTGGGCATTGGTCTCGTGGGCTACGGCTTTTGCAAGCAAGGTCTTTCCTGTGCCCGGAGGTCCGTGGAGGAGCACACCCTTTGGAGGATCCACACCGATCCGGAGGAAAAGGTCGGGACGCTTCAGCGGCAGTTCGACGGCTTCAACTATTTCATTTATCTGTTCTTCAAGACCGCCGATATCTGCATAGGTTTCCTGCGGGGAATCCACCAGTTCCATGCCATATATCTGCGCATCGAAGCTGGAGGGAATAATCTCAACTATCGCCAGCGACTGCTGGTTGAGGGTGCAGCGGACACCGGGCTTGAGTTCCTCGGCATTGATGGATGGAGAACTCCGTACCATAAATCGTGGGCCTGCACTGCTCCTGACTATCACCCTTGATGAGTCCACTACATCAGTGATTGTACCGATAATCAGCGGGGGGCTGCGGAGCTGCTCGCTCTCGCTCTTGAGTTTCCGTACCTCCCGTTCGTACCGGATCTTCTGGGTCTCAATATATCGTTTATCTGCCTCAACCTGTCGTAACTGTTCGCGGAGTTCAAGGTTGCGGGATTCGAGGTTTCCGACACGCTCAAGCATCTGCACTTCGAGGTCGTGCTTGTCATTTTCTATCTGGCTCAGTTGTCCCCGAAGCTGCTCTGAAAGGGTACGATACAGCCTGTAGAGCTCTTCTGGCGTCTGAGGATCCGGTGACTGGTGGAGAATGTCTCCCATTTTGTTTCTCAATTCAGCTATATAGGGAAACTGCATATAAAGTGTTTGTGAGAATATGCAGTGCGAAATGTGTGGAGAAACGATTCGCGGCGCCGCGAAATTAGTCCGTATAGAGGGTGCCGAATTACAGGTATGTAACAGATGTGAAAAATTCGGCACCGAAGTGCAGCAGGTGCGGCGCACCGATCTTGTGCGTCCGGGTGCTGCACCTCCCCGCCCGGGGAGATCTGCGACAGCAGCAGTGCCCGCCGAACGGAGAAAACGGGATCTCTTTGATTACATGGAAGGAGAGATTGTCGAGGATTATGCAGCCCGCATACGGAAAGCACGGATGGATAAAGGGCTTTCCTCAAAAGATCTCAGCTATGATGATTAAGGAACGTGAACACCTTATCAAAAAGATCGAGAACAGCGAGCTGATGCCAGAGGAAGACGTGCGGAAAAAACTTGAGAAGGTCCTTGAGATACGACTCATCGATGCACCGGAAACGGAAGCAGAGAAAAAGGTGCAGAGTAAACTTACTCCCACACTGGGCGATCTTACCATCATTAAAAAAGTAAAGAAATAACCCTTTTTTCGCGATCAATAACCCGCTGATGTTTATTGGCCTCAGGTGATTCATCATTGGTCATCCGGATGGGATGACATCTGGTTTTTCTATCATGTATTTCATTGATTTTTTATTTTTTACGGGATTTGTTGGTGAATTGTGACTTTGTATCAGGTTTAGATAGAATCAAAGCAAAAAAAAGGATTTAGTGAACCAGGTATGGTTTCTCTCTCTGTGCTGAAGAGTTCACTGGCATTCAGGTTAATTCTCCTGATGGGAATAGTAAGTCTCTTTGGTGATATCGTCTATGAAGGCAGCCGAAGTATCGCCGGACCCTATCTCCTTTACCTTGGGGCTTCTGCATTTACCGTTGCATTCATTGCCGGTTTTGGCGAATTCATCGGCTACGCAGTACGGCTGGTATCCGGATACTTTGCCGACCGGACGCGGTCGTACTGGACATTTGTCATTATTGGCTACCTCATGATTGGTGCAATTCCCTTCCTGGTTTTTGCCCGGGCATGGGAAGCCGCTGCGGTGCTGATAATCATCGAGCGTCTGGGTAAAGGGATCCGGTCACCGGCTAAAGATACTATCGTTTCCCATGCTTCCCATCAGATCGGGCGGGGGTGGGGATTTGGCATCCATGAAGCTCTTGACCAGATTGGGGCGGTATTGGGTCCCCTGATCTTTGCTGCTTCGATTGCAGTGACCGGAGGGTACCAGGAAGGGTTTGCACTGCTCTCGCTGCCGTTTATCCTGCTCATCGCGGCACTGGTTCTCGCATACCGGAATGTTCCGGATCCTTCTTTGCTGGAAAATTACGAGAATAAGAGGGAACCTGCGGATGCAGACCAGTTCCCCCGCCTTCTGCTGCCCTATGGCATATTCACCGCGCTGACAATGGCCGGGTTCATCGTCTTCCCGTTGATTGCCTACCATTTCAATGCAACATCAGTTGTTCCCGAAGTCCAGATACCCGTCTTTTACGCGATCGCCATGGCTGCGGATGCTTTCTTTGCCCTTGCTATCGGCAGGCTGTATGATCAAAAAGGGATACGTGTTCTGCTCGTAGTGCCGCTCGTGAACATTCCTGTTGCAGTGCTGGTATTTTCAAGCGGGTATTACGGAGCGCTGGCAGGTGCCATCCTCTGGGGACTTTCAATGGGAGCACAGGAAACTATTCTCCGGGCAGCACTTGCGGATCTCACCTCAATAAAAAAACGGGGCACAGCCTATGGCATTTTCAATACTCTCTATGGCGGAGCCTGGTTTGCCGGGAGTCTTGTGCTCGGCTGGCTCTATGAAATAAATCTTGATGTCCTTGTCGGATATTCTGTCCTCATGCAGATCGCGGCTCTTGGAGCATTCCTCTGGCTCTGGAAATCTGCGCAACCCACTATTGGCAAACAGAACTAGTTTTTTACTTTTTCCGGTGACTATTCAGGCCTGCGATTCATCATCGTGAATGAAAATCTTCACCAGCATAGTGATTCAAAGGGTCTTTTAAGGAGAGTGAGGCAGGTGACAAGGAAGAATGATCTCCCTGCCGTTTTAGAAGTGTTCGCCAATCCGCTCATCGTCAAAGTCTTCTACAACCTGATAGAAAATGCCATGCAGTACGGCGGGAACATCACGACAATCCGGTTCACTGTCGAGGACCGCGACAGGGACCGGATGATCGTCTGCGAGGATGATGGTGTGGGTGTCCCGGCCAGTGAGAAGGAGAAGATCTTCGAACGGGGATTCGGGAAGAACACCGGGCTTGGTTTAGCCCTGTCACGGGAAATTCTTGCGATCACCGGTATCACCATCCGTGAAACCGGGGAAATTGGGAAAGGGGCACGGTTTGAGATTGCGTTGCCGGAGGGGGCGTGGCGGAACGCGGGTAGAGGCAATACCTAACCGGAATATGGTTTATCACCTTTTCATTCCTGGTTGATTCGTCCGGAAATAATACATCATGGGGTGGGGGTGATCCCTTCCGATTCGATGAAGTTGAGATTGTGTCACCCGGAAGGAGGAGAGTTTAAGGT
The DNA here is from genome assembly GCA_963733045.1 of uncultured Methanoregulaceae archaeon. Lineage (GTDB taxonomy): Archaea > Halobacteriota > Methanomicrobia > Methanomicrobiales > Methanospirillaceae > Methanoregula. The sequence continues at coordinate 85,798 of CAVTBZ010000003.1, forward strand.
TGTATCACGGAGCAGGATCGCAAGGATAAATGCAATACATGCTCCGAGTACACCAGAAGTTATCCAAAATATCAGATCATGTTCAGCCTGTTTAAAAAAACCACTATTTCCTTTGCCCTGCAGGGGGACGGAAATCATCTGCCGGGTCATTGCTCCTGAGAGCGGGTCAGAGGCAATCAGCATGAATGTACCGGATGGAAACTCCTTAACTTCGACTGATGTGCGGTAAATACAGGTGTTATCTGATGTGCATACTCCATCAATTCTTGGGATTGGGAAACTTCCGAGCCGTGAACCATCCTGTACAAAAAACACATCTATCATAATTTGTTCGGGTGGTTTATTGTATGAAACATATCCATTCCAGGTAACCGAGAGGATAATGGTGGGATTCTGATCCGAGACCTCAAGGAGCAGTGATGGCTGGATTGGAGGTGTGGATGCCGTACATGCTACAGGCAAAAAAAAGAGAACCAATATAATGAGAGCACTATCCAATTGCATACTTCTGCAGACTTCAGAACGCATGAAAAGCGCCATATACGTAATGGGGTTTTTTAGTCAGGATAGACTTTTCGGTCATGTATACGTCCCTCACTGCAGGATAATAAATACCCTCATCCGGTTCCTTGTGCCGGTGGGTGGCCGGTTTAAGCAGTGGTATCAGCGGGATCTGTTTTCCGCTCCTGTAAAATTATAAAAACAATACAAACCCCGTATTTTTAAATTGCATTTTTTCAATACTGATTTTCCTGTTTTAATACCAGAATTTTTTTTTACGGGTGAAAAAAAGATACAATATCCAAAGAACTATACCCGATTCTTTACTACTATACAACGAACATCAGGTGCTCAAATTCATTCCCTCTCCGGGAATTTTTTGATCCAGGTGGTTTGATATAATTATGAATATCCCCTTGGGGAATGATCGCTGCATGTCTCACATTCCGCGTATCGCTATTTTAGCAGTAATTGTGGGTGTCTTCCTGCTCGCACTCTGCCAGCCGGTTGTTGCGGCACGTGATGTCAGGGTGGCGATCCACGAGATCCGGCCTTCACTTTATACCGATGAACAGGGAAAGCCCGCGGGAATTTTTGTTGACCTGATCCAGAACATTGCCAAAAAGGAAGACTGGAATCTCATATACGTTCACGGCACATTCCAGGAAAACCTTGATCGTCTTTCCTCCGGCCAGATAGACCTCGTTATGGCGCTGACCGACACTCCGGAACGGGAAAATGTCTACGATTTCAACCGCGAGGCGGCAGTCTCTTCCTGGACGCAGGTCTATGCAGCACCGGGAACAGACATCAATACAATCCTTGATATTGACGGAAAGTGTGTTGCGGTTCTCAAGGGAGATGTCAACGCGATCTCATTCCGGGATTATGCGACAAAATTCAACATAAATCCCACGTACATTGAACTAGGCACCCTGAGCGAGGTTTTCGAACAGACCGCTGCAGGAAACGCGGATATCGCAGTTGCGAGCCGGGTGGCAGGCCAGTATTATGAACAGAAATACGGTCTTTTCGCGACCCCCGTGATGTTCTTTCCCAATCCTCTTGGTTTTGCGGTGCCGAAAGGAAAGAACGAGGATCTCCTGCAGGCTATCGACCGCTACCTCATAAAAGAAAAGCGCGACCCTTCTTCTTATTACAGCCTGACGATGCAGAAATGGTTTGGTGAAGAATCAGGCTGGGTTATCCCGCCCTATATCTTGTGGGGCCTTGGCGTAACAACCAGCCTGGTTGCCCTCTTTTTAGTTATGAGTCTGATTCTCAGGCGGAATGTCATGAGCAAGACTGCCGAACTTTTCCGGCAGAATGAGGAACTGCAGTCAGAGGTTGCCAGCCGTACACGGGCAGAAACAGAGCTGGTCCGGAAAAATGAGGAACTGCAGGCTGCATACGAGGAGCTGACTTCAATTGAGGATGAGCCTGCGGGTGAACTTTTATGAACTTGCCAAAAGCGAAAAGGCCCTCAGCATGGCGAGGAAAAAACTGAACCTTTTGAATACGCTCACGTTCCAGGATATCCAGAACGGAATATTTTCGCTGTCCGGTTTTATTGAACTTGCAAAGGAAGCCGGGTGCAACGAGCCCGCAAAGACATACCTCGTGAGAGGGGTGGCAATCATGCGTTCTGTCGAAAGCTCCCTGCGCTTTGCGAAAAATTACCAGGATATGGGGATCAGCCAGCCCAAATGGCTGAACGTAAATTACGTTTTTACCTATGCGATCTCCCATCTTGATTTTTCCCGGTATTCACGGACAATGAACCTTGGTGATCTCGAAATCTATGCCGATTCCCTTCTTGAGAATGTCTTCTATAACCTCATGGAAAATATCGTCAGGCACGCCACCGGGGCAACCATGGTCAGCCTGACCTACCGGGAAACTCCGGACGGCATCACGATCCTGATCGAGGATAATGGCCCTGGCATCCCGGCATCGTCAAAGGAAAAGATTTTCGAACGGGGATATAATGGCCGGGATGGGTCCGGGCTGTTCCTTGTCCGCGAGATCCTTTCTATCACCGGTATCGCTATACAGGAAACCGGCACTGAAGGAGTCGGGGCCAGGTTCGAACTCCTTGTGCCGAAGGGTGCATACCGGTTCCAAAAAAAGGGTTCGGTCTGAAGCCGGGCGTGCGAACCAATGGGAATATACGGGAAAAAAAAGCATCTGAAATCCCATTTTAGTCTCCTGTGGGGCAACCTCAATCCAGATGCAGGTTTCAAAGTACCAGGGGAACGTGAAGGGAATACTGGCTAATCCAAAGTTCAGCAACTCTATATCAGATCGGCTCTGATATTCCGGTCAGCATACCGGTGATTGTTCCATGGCGATGATCCCCCAGCTTCCCATTTCCTCTTCCGGGTACTGAGGCATTCCTCTTTGCCATAGCGTTCTTCGGATGGATCGCAAGTGAGATCATCGGGGCCACGATCCTTCCCCGGCTCCGCCGCCACCGCGAAGGGACAAAACTTGAGACGAAGGACCGGCGGTCAGGGCTGGTCGTGATTATCGGACTCATCGCAGCAATTTACCTTGCTTTTGGTCTTTCCCTTGCAGGAATTGCACTCTTGCCCGACTGGTTGTTTTACCCCGGGATTGCGCTCATGGTCCTGGGGATCTTTCTCCGGCAGTGGTCCATTTCGCTCCTCGGCGGGTTCTTCTCCGCGCTCATCAGTGTCCAGGAAGGCCAGACCATCATCAGGAAAGGGCCGTACCGCTACGTCCGCCACCCGTCCTACACGGGAGCAATTATGATCTTTACCGGGATAGGACTTGCCATCCTGTCATGGGGAGCGGTACTCGTCCTGCTGCTGGCTTCATGTATTGTGTACGGTTACCGGATCAAGGTAGAGGAGAAAGCGCTGGTCGCGAAGTTCGGGGAGGAGTATAGGGCGTATATTGAAGAGACGAAGATGCTGATCCCGTTTATGCTGTGAAGAAGCAGGTGATCTGGTAAGATAGGTCCGGCGTAGCCTCATGATGTCGTGATATGATTAAGGTGCGGCAAATCCCATTCCTGTTAACAAACGTCTCACTCATAACCGGTGTTGAACTGCATGGTATTTGCGGAAGATATCCTCCAGACTGTTATCAAAAAATATCCCGGTTGCGCAGCCTGGGCAGTCTCCATTCCATTGCTGGATACGCGGGAACGGGAATTTTTTTCCCGGTTCTTTCCGGCATCCGGAACAGCGATCGTGCTTGGTTATCATATTGTGAGAAAAGATGAATGGACATGGTTTGAAAAGGAAGACGGGCTGCATCACTGCGATGCAGATGATCACAGTAAAAAAATCTGTACAGAGATCGCAGAGACTCTTGGAGTTCATGGATTCCGGACGGATCTGATCCCGTACCCCGGAGAGAGTGGCCTGCAATTCCGGTCGGTTGCACAGGCCGCAGGAGCGGGCAGGATCGGGATCAATGTCTTTCTGTTGCACCCTCTCTGGGGCCCGTGGATCCAGCTCGAATGTTCTTGCGACCGATGCGCCGTCACGGTACCGTCCGGTATGTTACCCGCCTGTCTGCACCCGCTGTGGTGAATGTATCGTATCGTGTCCGGGAGGAGCAATCCGGGAAGATTCATTTGACGGGCTCCGCTGCCGCAGTTACCGTACAGAAAAAGGGGAGTATGTCCCGATCGGGCCGGAGAAGGAATTCAGGTACTGTACGATATGTGCCGATGTCTGCCCGGTTGGCCGGAAACCTCAAGGGTAAGTCCGGTGATTGTCCCATAATGATAATTCCCCAGCTTCCCATTTTCTCTTCCGGTACTGGGACACTCCTCCTTGCCATGGTGTTTGAAGGATAGATCGCAAGCGAATCACAGGATTCAAAGGTTCTGACAGTGGAGAGCCGATGTTCAATATCCCCAGAAAATGATTGCCGGTAATCTACAATAGGTTCTGCAATTTCTTATCGTGAAGGTTTTCTCCAGAGCAGATAAAATAAAATTTATGCAATATGCGCCTGTTGCAACAAGTATCGTTTCCGGGACACTGTTCAGTGTTATAGCGGGCATGGTGTTCATTATCCTGCTCCATGAACCGGGTCCGTTATTTTACCCTTTCGCTGCCCTTGTTTTCCTGGGCGGTCCGCTCATCGCCGGAACGACAGGCGCTGTCCAGTCCCGTGAACACAAATACAGGGCATTTCTCATTTCAGGTTGTGCCGTGTTCGGCGCAGTGCTCGTAGTGTTTTTCGTTACCTACGCGGTCCTGCCTCACTTCGATCGCACAAGTGTGCTGCTGCCGGAATATTGCGACGGCTTTGACAGCAGCCCTCATCCTGCTCCGATGCTTGCATACGAACTCCCGGGCACAGGAACCGGCATGTTGATCACAGGCGATGAACAAACCGCTGTGCTCGTGATGATCGATTACACCAAAGCGCCTTACCCGAGCACTGTCTATGTCGTGAACAGGAGCGACAACAGGATCCTGCTGCGCATGGACTTTGCAGACGATACCATCATTGCGACAATCGACAGCGGCATTGTATATCTCTACCATGACAAACTGGGATATCTCATCAATGCCCGGACCGGCGCATCTGAAAAAACATTCCTGCTCATCGACAACTATGGCGGTTTGAGCGGGAGCGACCGCCCGGTCCTTCCCGGCGCGTCCGAAGGGCGCAGGTATCTGGAAACCACAGCGGTGATTTCATCGTGGAGCACCGATGGGACGGTCCGGTCCCGCTCCCATTTCACGATGAACGGTATTGCTTACAACTGTTTTGTCAACGGGGAAACCGGAGAGATTGTGGAGATCTGATTTTCGTTTCCTTGAACTAAATCACTCTGACTTTTTTCGATTGCTTCAGTATTTTCCCCGTAACCTGGGATACAGCGATGCCCCCCATGTCCAGAAACACGTGCCTTTGTTTTTTTGCCCCTCTAACATCGCCAAATACGACCGCACCAATTCCTGCCGGAGAACGGCCAATTAATCCGACCCGGATTCCGCGTTTTTGCGAATTATGACCGCTGGAATCCGGGGGTGAGGGAAAAGAGGTACAACCGGGCCCAATTCAGGCTCCGGTGCAGCCGTGGAAATGCAGGGGTTTTCAGGTGGGGGATACTCCCCCCTCACTGACAGGAGTCCCGGTCACGTACGCAACTATCTGACCCGACTCAAGCCGTTTGCCCTCGCGATCGATCTCGACCAGCGTGGACGGAGTGACGAGAAAGAACCGCCACGTCCCGTGCTTCGACCGGAGCCAGAGCTCGGCCGTGATGGCCGCATCCCGGGCAATAATCCGGAGCTGGGCGATCTCCTCCTTGAAATCCTTAGCAAGCTGCTGAATGGTCGAGAGGATTGCCGGTGCGAACATGACCCGGGCGAACGTGACCGGGACCTTCGAAATGATCGCGATGTCAAAGACCCGCTCCGGCCCGCCCATTGCCAGCTGGACAATGCCCCGGGCCTTCGCGATCGGGACCGCTTCCGCCAGCGCCCGGTGGGGACGGGGACCGCGGGTCATGGGGTTTTCCTCGTCTCTCTATAATTTTTCGTTGGTTTATTCATGATATGTTACCTCCTTTTTACTCAATGCGTCTCCGGGTCCTTTGACAAAGGAACATCGATCTGGATAGATAGTGGGCTTTTATTATAAACCGGTTAAAGTAGAAAATGATGAGATTTATGAACGATTTATCTCCATCCTGGGCTGTTGCTTTGGTTTTTTGAAGGAACAGAAATGTTCCTTGGGCGGGCGCTCCGTTTTCATCACTCTTTTTTAGTCCTGCTCCAGTCTTATAGTCCCTTTGACAGAATGCATGGATCTGCTAAAGGAAATGCGCTTGGCTGAATAAATTCCGGGAACGGAAATCCTGGGATTTTAACAATGGATTTGAAGGGAAGGGGGCGCGGATATTCGAGACTGGTTTTGTAAAAATGGGATGAGGCCGGAAAGATGAAAGAACCTGGAGGCGGAACTGAGGGCCGGATAGGGTGCGGGAGGGGATGCCAGTTTAGCGGGAAAAATAGCGTTTCACCGGGCGAGTGCCGGGACTTTGCCAAATATTTTAAGTTTCTTATCCCCAGGTCAGGTGATTGGTCGGGTCAGTGAAATTTCCGATGTTCCAATGGAAGGCCGGATTTGCACTATCTCATAAGGGGTTTTGGTAGGGGTTGGGTAAGTGAACATTGATAGAATGAGGTGGAGCGACATTGCTAAATTAGGCTCATACGTAGATTACGGTTAGAATTCGGTTAACATTTTGCGCTCAAGGTCTGGTTGATGAAATTTCAATTGAAGTGTGCCTGAAAAATTTCAATGTTAAATTGATCAGGATTTTTCAATTAGGATCATAGGTCATTAAAAAAATTTTGAGATAAAAAAAATAATAAAAATTCAGATTTTTTTTAATTAATTCAACTTTTCGGGATTAAATTGCATAGTTTTTGGTATCTTCGATTCATCATGATATTCGATATCAAGTGTTGCATCGGATATTTCGAAATCTGGATTTTCGTAAAACACAACAATATTAGATTTTTTAATTACCGGATAATTGAAAAGCTCTAATGAGAATTGGTCTCCCAAGAAATTGGCCTTCAAATTCAGATATTTGAGCAAACACCTCCACATCTTTGGCATTTTTTGTTCTTTTAGTATATTTGCGTTTAAGTTTTACTGATATTTTTATTTCATCAACTAAAACATCGAAACGCAATTTCAAGAAGTGAAAGATCAGCAAATTTGCCATTTACCAATAATTCATATTTAGCTCGAATTTTGTCACTAACAAAAATTTGGTGCTCAATATTTCTCTTTGGTGCAGTTGGAAATATTTTTTTTATTATCGCTTGAAATTCTGGATGTGAATGGATTAACCGAGTTAGCCTTGCCTCGGAAAGGACTATGCCAGACATTTTCTCTCGTATGATTATTCCCTCGTATGGAACGAAATTTTTTTTATCGATAAAGGAGTGCACACCAAACTCGATATTTGAAATTTTAATATCTGGCTTTCTTACTTTCATTTCTGAAAGAGTAAACCATAATCCGATATCTTTGGCAGTAACTTCAGAAATTAGTCTAATTTCAATGTCATATTTTTCTGCGACATTTCTCGCGGATTTCGAAAAATCTGATGTAATGACTGCAATTAAATGATTAGCGCAAAGGTGCTTTTTTTTAGTAACTAATTGCTCTATCCATGTGATATCCTGCACTGCATTCCAATCTCTTACTTCAAAAATGATTAATACATCCTCGGAGGCTTCTTGCTTTTTTAATGATATGTCGACTTCTCTTTTCGTCAGAGCAAATTTATCCCAAATCCAATCTGGAGATTTTATTATGATACCCTGCCCAGCTAATTCGCGTTCAAAATAGGCCACTAAGTCTTGGATTTCTTTCCAAGGTTTTTCCATATATTTTCATGTCTGAAATCGGCATTATGGATTATTAAATCTAGTTATAAAAAATGCAAAATTTTTCTCTTTAAAGGATTTTGTTAAAATTTTCCCACTCCCACTCACCATCCGCCCCTATTATATCCTATTCCGCTTCGGGGCAGCGGAACCCATCCGAACCGTGCTACACTGTAGCACACATCCTTAAATAGCAGCACTTCAATACAATAAAGTATGCAGGACGAGTGCTACAGCATTCATGAGGGTTTTTTCGCCCGTGAAGGCCTTTATCTCCACTAGTTCACCCGCCCGCTGCATCAGTGAAATCGTTTCTGAACAGTCTTTGAATGCGAAGACCGCATGGTCCCGCGTCTTTGGTTTTTTTAGCTTTTATTACCGGTATTATTTCTGGTATTGATCAAGCCCTCTGGTTTGCACAATAAATTTGTGAGTGAACGCAGGGGGAGGTTGTTGTTGTTATGAGAGGAAAGGAAATTCGTCTGGAAAGGATCATGAACCGTAATACGAAAAAAACCGTCATCATACCGATGGATCACGGCGTGACCAATGGGCCGATACCGGGCCTGATCGATCTCGGCCAGGCCGTCAACCTGGTGGCGGAAGGCGGGGCGAACGCGGTGATCGGCCATGTGGGGCTTGCTCTCCACGGCCATCGGCAGGGTGGTCGGGACGTGGGGCTGATCCTGCACCTGTCCGCAAGCACGATGCTCGCACCGGACCCGAACGAGAAGGTGCTCGTGAACTCGGTGACCAATGCCCTGAAGATGGGTGCCGATGCGGTGTCGATGCATGTCAACATTGGTGCGGAGTCCGAGGCGAAGATGCTGCAGGACCTTGGGATGGTTGCGGTGGAATGCATGGAATGGGGCATGCCGCTCCTTGCCATGATGTACCCTCGGGGCAAGAACATCGCTACCTCCAACGACCTTGAACAGGTGAAGCTGGCTGCGAGAGTTGCTGCGGAGCTCGGCGCTGATATTGTGAAGACGGTGTATACCGGTGACCCGGAGAGCTTCCGTGAGGTCACCCGGGGCTGTCCGGTGCCGGTTGTGGTGGCCGGAGGTTCAAAGACTGATGACCGCACAACGCTTGAACTGATAGAAGGCGCGATGGCCGGGGGTGCGGCAGGCATCTCCATTGGCCGGAACGCATTCCAGCACAAGCACCCGGCACAGTTCGTACGGGCAGCGGCGTGTATCGGACATGCGAACAAGAGTGTGGATGAAGCACTGAAAATTCTGGAGGAATAATCATGATTGGAAAGGACATCAGGATCGAACGGATCATAAACCGGAACACGAACCGGGCGGTCGATCGTACCGATGGACCATGGTTTCTCAATGGGACAGATTGAAGGACTGCTGGATATGACGAAAGTCATCTCGGACGTGAGCGAAGGCGGTGCAAACGCGATCGTGCTCCACAAGGGGCTCGTGAAACGCGGGCACCGGAAGCACGGCCGCGACATCGGCCTGTTCATCCATCTCTCGGGGAGTACGTCGCTCAACCCGGACCCGAACGACAAGGTGCAGGTCTGCACGGTGGAAGAGGCAATCGCTCTCGGGGCTGACGCCGTCTCGATCCACATCAACCTCGGCTCGCCCAACGAGTCCAAGATGCTCGAGATCGGTGCCAATGTTGCACGGGACTGCAACCGCTGGGGCATGCCGCTCCTCATCATGAGTTACCCGCGGGGCAAGGGGATCGACTCCTTCTCACCGCAGTCAGTAGGTCATGCGGTCCGGGTAGCAGAAGAGGCTCGGTGCGGACATGATCAAGACCAACTACCCGGGCAGCCCCGAGGCATTCGGGAAGATCGTCAAGGCCTGCTCGGTACCCGTCTTCATTGCCGGTGGCGAGAAGACCGGTCGACCTCGAGTCCCTCCAGATCATCCGCGACTCGGTCAAGGTTGGCGGGGCTGGTGTCTGCGTGGGAAGGAACTCCTTCCAGCGCGATGACACAACGTCTTTTGTCAAAGCCCTCTGCGCAGTTGTGCATGACAACACTGACCCGGAGAAGGCCCTGGGGAAGAAGAAATGAAACAGTTCTGGGTCGATATCAGGCCATGGAACAAGGAGATTGCCACTACGGCAATCGAGAGCGGAGCGGATGCGCTGGTCGTTGACAAAGCAGAAGATGTCAAAAGGCTCGGCCGCATCACCACGGTTGCACCTGATGGCGACATCAGGCCCGGGAAAGATGTGATCGAATGCACGATCACCGATAAGGCAAGCGAGAATGCAGCCGCACAGGCCGGGAAGAACCGGTACGTGATCGTGACCACGAGCGACTGGACCGTCATCCCGCTCGAGAATCTTGTGGCACAGTCCGATAAGATCATTGCGCTGGTGAAAGACGAGAAAGATGCCCGGATGGCACTCCACGTGCTTGAGAAAGGAACGCATGGCCTCCTCCTGAAAACTGACAGTCCGGCCATGGTGAAATCCGTTGCAGCACTCATAAAATCACCCGCCAGTAAGGTCGATCTCGTTCCCTTTACGGTGACGAAGATCCACCCCGTCGGGATGGGCGACCGGGTCTGCGTGGACACCTGCTCCATGCTCAGCGACGGCGAAGGCATGCTGATGGGCAACACTTCGTCAGCCATGCTGCTTGTCCATGCCGAGACACTGGAGAACCCGTACGTGGCTCCCCGCCCGTTCCGGGTGAATGCCGGGGCAGTCCATGCCTACATCCTCCTGCCGGATGGGAAGACCGCGTACCTGTCGGACCTCGCCATAGGCGGGCAGGTGCTGGTCTCCGATGGGAAGGGAACAGCCCATACCGCCATTATCGGCAGGACCAAGATCGAACGCCGGCCCCTGCTGCTGGTTGAAGCAGAAGCCGGAACGGCAAAGGTCAGCCTCATCCTCCAGAACGCGGAGACTATCCGGCTGGTCGGAGAGGACGGGAAAGCCATCTCTGTGGTGAACCTCCAGAAGGGCGACACAATCATGGGGTGCGTCCTCGAAGGTGGCAGGCATTTTGGAATGGCAGTAAAAGAGACCATCCGTGAGAAGTGATCCATGAAGGCAGGAATTATCGGCGGTACCGGGAAAATGGGCAGGTTCTTTACGCCGGTTTTTGAGCGGGCAGGGTACGAAGGTACTGGTTTCGGGCAGGTCGACATCCCTGACAAATGCAGACCTGGCAGAACAGTGCGACCTGGTCATTGTATCGGTGCCCATCCACGATACGGTCCGGGTTATTGAAGAGATTTCACCGGTTCTGACAAAAGACCAGGTACTCTGCGATTTCACGTCTCTGAAGACAGCACCTGTTGCAGCCATGCTGAAATCAGAAGCCCGCGTGATCGGGTTGCACCCGATGTTCGGGCCAACGGTCCCATCGCTTCGTAACCAGACGATTATTGTCTGCCCGGCACGGGCTGAAGAACATAGAGTGAAGTCTCTCATCTCCATCTTCAGCAACGAAGGAGCCCGGTGTACCCGGGCAACTCCCGAACAGCACGACCGGATGATGGCTGTTGTGCAGGGGCTCACCCATTTTGTGACGCTCTGCATGGCAGAATCAGTCCGGCGGCTGGGTGTTGATATAGAATCCACACGGGCTTTCACCAGCCCGGTATACCAGCTTGAACTATCACTTGTCGGAAGACTGCTGTCGCAGGACCCGTCGCTCTATGCAGATATTCTGCAGGAGAACCCTTTTGTACCGGAGGTACTTTCTGCATGCACATTATCAGCAGAAACTCTCACCGGGATTGTGACTTCTAAAGACCCGGTTCTGTTTCGGGAATTTTTCGAGGCGAACAACCGGCATCTTGGTGCCTATTGCGATGAAGGCATGAAAACGACCGACGCCCTGATTGAATATATGGTGAACCGATGACGATCGTCACGCTGGGGCCGGAAGGGACATTCTCTCACGAACTGGCCCTGAAACTGGGATGTACGCCCATACACCTGTCTTCAACGATTCGGGGCATTTTTTCTGCAGTTGCGGGGGGTGAGGGTGACGGGATAGTCCCATTGGAAAATTCTGAAGCCGGTGGTGTCGGCGAGACTCTTGACGGGTTATTGCGCTACCCGCTCTTCATCACTGCAGAGATGTACATGCCTGTCCACCACCATCTTGCATCCCAGGTTTCTCTTTCCCGGTTGAGAGTAATCTATGCCCACCCCCAGACTCATGAACAATGCAGTGATTACCTGGAGAAATGGGAAGGCCCGGTCATCCATACCAGCAGCAATGCATCGAGTGCCCTTGAAGCTAAAAAGACCCCCAATGCGGGAGCAATACTCTCTGCCTCCGCCGCATCAATCTATAAAATGCCCATTCTCGCCACAAACATCGAGAACAACCCCTCCAACACGACCCGGTTTGTGCGCATTTCCCGCACGCCACCGCTTCAGGATAGCGCAGAAAAATGCAGTATAATAATTGACCCGAGCACGGACCGCGCCGGACTCCTGCACGACCTGCTGGAAGTGTTTGCACACCGCAGGATAAATCTCACCAGGATTGAATCCCGCCCGTCAAAAAGGGGCATGGGAAACTATGTGTTCTTCCTGGACTATGCGTGGTCGCCCGATACGGTTCAGGCCCTTGAAGAGCTCAAATCCTTAACGAATGTAAAAGAGCTCGGATGCTACAAAAAAACCGGGGTCGAGCGTATGATTGTCACCCTGTCACGGTTAAAAAGCATTGAAATGGCAGTTACCGCTCCCCCATCAAAGAGTTACACTCACCGTGCACTCATCATCGGGGCTCTTGGCAGCGGTACAACCACGATTCTGCAGCCGCTCTATGCACAGGACACGCGGATTACCATAAACGCCCTCAGGATGCTTGGGGCAACGATAACGGATCAAACGGACCGGATTGTTGTATCGGGATGCAACGGGATATTTTCCCCTCCTGAACCGGTTACGCTGGATCTCGGTAATTCGGGAACAAGCCTGCGTCTCATGGCATCGCTTGCCCTGCTCTGCAGGCATCCGGTAACCCTGACGGGGAGCCTGCGGATGCAGGAACGCCCCGTCGGACCGCTTGCAGAGGCTCTTTCTCAGCTCGGGGGATCCTGCAGGTATTTAAAAAATACCGGGTATCCTCCTATCGAAGTAAGCGGGCACCTGGATGGAGGCCCGGTAACCATTGACGGGACGATGAGCAGCCAGTTCATATCTTCAGTACTCATCGCCTCGCCGTATGCAGGGACAGAAGTTAACGTGATGATCCCGTCACCTCCCGCATCACAGTCATATCTCGATATTACCCTTGATGTCATGCGGTCGTTTGGTGCAGTGGTAACGCAGGAAGGATATGCCCGGTTTCTGGTAAACAATCATGCACATTACACGGGACGGACGTACAGCATTGAAGGGGATTATTCATCATCTTCGTATTTTTTTGCCATTGCGGCAATATGCGGTGGGAGGGTGACGGTAGAAAATCTCGTGCCGCACTCCGTCCAGGGAGACCGCAGGTTTCTTGATGCCCTGGAGCAGATGGGATGCTCCGTGACGTATGATAAAAATACCGTGACAGTTGAGAGGACGGGTCACCTGCAGGGTATCTCTTTTGATATGTCCTCCTCCCCCGATACTGTCCAGACCCTCTGCATGGTGGCAGCGGTGGCTAAAACACCAACAACTATCAGCGGTATCAGCCATTTAAAGTATAAAGAAAGCGACCGTATCACCAGTACAGCAGAAGGGTTACAGGCTCTTGGGGGAACGATACAGGTACAGGACGACCGCATCACTATCTCCCCATCTTCCCTGCACGGGGGGCTCATCGATCCGGGTGATGACCACCGCACGGCCATGAGTTTTGCCGTACTGGGTCTTGGGATCGGGGGAGTTACGATAACGAATGCGGAGTGCGTGAGCAAATCGTTCCCGGGATTCTGGGATTCACTTGCAGGAGTAATGAAATGAAAAGGATTGTCCTTACCGGCTTTCGCGGGACGGGAAGACCGAAATTGGAAAAGTCCTGTCCTTGCGGCTGAATGCTGCCTTCATCGATACCGATGAAGTGATTGAGACAAAGACCGGCCGGTCGATTCCGGACATTTTCCATTACGAGGGGGAAGAGCGGTTCCGGAGTATCGAACGCGAGGTTATGGCATCGCTCCCCAAAAAAGATGTGATTATAGGTACTGGTGGGGGTGTTGTATGCGATCCACAGAACATGGAATATCTCCGCCGCGACAGCAGCGTCGTGCTCCTGGTTGCAGATCTCAATACCATTGAAAAAAGGGTTCTGAACAAGCCACGACCGCCGCTTACCAGTCTCCCCTTACGAAGAGAGATCGCCGAGATGATGGACCGCCGGCGGAGGAATTATTATGCATCGTCTGATTTCTGCATGGATACTTCAGAGACATCGCCATCAGAAGCCGGTGATAAAATTCTTACGCTCTTAAAAAACGGGGTCCCCACCCACAACCAGCGGAATACTGCACTGGCATTTTTCAAAACCGGCCGCCTGCCCCCCGCCCCGCTAAAAACACTGACAGATATCCTTACCGGCCCTGAACGTGACCCGCAAACCCGGATAATGGGCGTTGCCGGTTACCCGTGTGCTCACAGCAGGAGCCCGAATCTCTTTAATGCACTCTTTGATTACTACCATCTGAATTATCATTATACGTTGTTTGAGGATCCCGAACTTGACGAGATCATGAATGTAGCACGGGGAATCGATGCTAAAGGACTTTCAGTCACAATCCCGTTCAAGAAGAAAGTAGTAGCTTATCTCGATGAGATTGATGAACACGCCGCACAGGAGATTGGTGCAGTTAATACCGTGGTGTTTGCATGCGGGACCACCATCGGGTACAACACCGACTGGCTGGGAGGTACGGAAACCGCTTGTTTCATTAAAAGGGGCAAAGGCAGTACTTCTGGGAGCCGGGGGTGTAGCAGCCGGTGCCGCATATGCACTTACTGACCTTGATATGGATGTGACGATCCTGAACCGGACACCGGAAAACGCACAAAAACTTGCTGAACGGTTCGGATGCAGGTGGGGTACCTGGGATGAATTTGACCGGATTAAACCGGACCTTGTGGTGAATGCGACACCGCTTGGAATGCAGCCTGATACCCGGAACCCGTTACGGGAGGATCAGCTGCACAAGGATATGACTGTATTCGACCTGGTATATACGCCACCGGTGACTCCCCTGATTGAGGCAGCACGTGCCCAAGGGTGCACTACCATCAGCGGCCTTGAAATGTTTATAGAACAGGCCCGGGAGCAGTTCTACCTGTTCTTTGGCATTGATGTCCCTGCTGAAAAGGTACACGAGCTGGTCCGATGAATTCGTTTGGCAGAAATTTCTGTATTACCAGTTTCGGTGAGAGCCATGGTCCCGGAATCGGTGTTGTTATCGATGGCTGCCCTCCGGGTATGGAACTGGATGAACAGGATATCCAGCCGTTCCTTGACCGGCGACGTCCGGGAACCTCGCCGCTCACCTCACCACGGCAGGAGCAGGACAAAGTAGAGATACTATCAGGGATCTTTGAAGGCAAAACCACGGGTTCACCGATCGCGCTTTTCGTGCGCAACCACGATCAACAATCAAAGGATTACGAGGAACTCCGTAACAAATTCCGCCCGGGCCATGCGGATTTCACGTACCGGGAAAAGTACGGTATCCGGGACCACCGCGGCGGAGGGAGGAGTTCCGGGCGGGAAACTATCGGCCGTGTTGCTGCGGGAGCAGTTGCAGCAAAGTACCTCGCAGCACAGGGTATCACTATATCGGGTAAAATCCTGTCCGTTCACGGTAAAACCTCATCTCCTGAAATCGAACGGGAGATACTGGCAGCAAAAGAGTCCGGGGATTCCGTAGGTGGCATTGTTGAAATAACTGCCCGCGGGTGCCCGCCCGGGCTTGGCGATCCTGTCTTTGGCAAGCTGGACTCGCTTATAGCCGGGGCCATGATGGGTATCGGTGCGGTAAAAGGGGTCGAAATTGGCAACGGGTTTGCTGCGGCCGGAAGGTTCGGGAGCGAGAACAATGACCCGATGACGCAGGATGGGTTTGCGAGCAACCATGCTGGCGGTATACTGGGAGGCATCTCCTCCGGGCAGGATATAATCGTCCGGATTGCAGTCAAGCCAACCCCGTCTATTGCAAAGACCCAGCAGACACGCGACATTCACGGAAAAGCGGTTGAGATCTCCATCAAGGGAAGACACGATCCCTGTATCGTCCCCCGGATTGTGCCGGTTGCTGAAGCGATGCTGGCGCTGGTACTGGCGGACTGCATGCTGGAACAGGCAAAGTACCTGAAATAAATGAGGTTACCGGGGATTCTTTCCGGTCACCACAGGATTATCAGGAATTGATGACCATTCGGTAAACCCCGCCTCATACATGAGCACATCCGGGTAGCCAAGGAAATATTTGAGGACAAGAAAGACTGCAGTTGCCGTTCTCCCCGTTCCGCAGGAACAGATAACCGTTTTATCCGGGGTGATGCCGGCAGAAAACAGGAGCCTGCGTATCTCCTCTTCCGGTTTTAACCGTGTGGTATTGTCAGAATCCATTACCAGTGCTGACGGCAGGTTGACAGCACCTGGTATGTGGCCGGGTTTTGGCCACGGGCCCTGACCTTCGTACATGGATGACGGCCGTGTATCCAGCAAAACAACATCCGGCTCATCTTTCAGCCTGGTACATGCATCGTACCCTGCCAGGAAATCGATCTGCACGTCCACGGTAAATGCTGAGGGGCAGGCAATCCCGGGATCGTTTACTACCGGACGGTTTTCTGATTTCCATTTTAAAAGACCGCCGTCAAGGATCATGACATTGCGGCATCCGAAACGGGCAAGGGAATAGGCAACAAAGGTTTGTTCGAGCCCGTCATTTCCGGTCTGCGGTGATGTTGCCAGAGATGCGGTATCCGAGTATACTACCACCGGGCGGTCCTGTTCAACGCCAATAGTGGAAAGAACGAGTCTGTGCTGCCTCAGGAGAGATCCACCGGACTGGGAATTTTCCGATATGCATCCGCAGCAGTCCTTCATTCAGGTGGATGGAGCCGGGGATATGGTCGTGGATATAGGCATGATAAGGCTGGCGGCAATCAATTATCAGGATTTGAGGGTTATCAAGACGATCTGCCAGCCATTCTGTAGATATCCAGTGTACCGTGCGACGGTAAGGATCAGGTAAATTCTGTCCGGTCATGCATGTTCATCCATCACGTGTATTTTATCCTGCGTGTGTCCTTTTGTTTTCCAGGTACCCTGATTCAATAACCGCCGTTCAAAAATATAAAATGGTATATGCTGTACCGGACCTGCCAGAGAAAAATAAAAGGGATTGGTGACTATGGACTTCCTTTCATCAATCCCATGAGCCGGATAAAATCTTGTATAGAATATTGCCCGTCAGCAGTTGCAGTTCCGGCACTGCAATAGACTAGCTGTGAACCAAACAGGGGAAGAATTGCACGGGCATACCGGAACTGTATCCCCATCACACCGGTAACGAGCGGTTTTTGTATGGTGTGGGTAAAGGAGATCAGATCGATAATATCATCCTCATCACCGGGAGTAACGATGATCTTTACCATATCTCCATACGTCCTGAGCTCACGCTCCAGCATGAACAGGTCATGAAGGGAGATCATCTCCCCGGTATGATGAGAGGCAATAATTTTCTTTTCCGGCTTCCTTAATCAGCGGGGCATAGGAAGCAAACCGCTGCTCAATATCAATGTAATCAACAACCGGAACGATCGGCTCTATCTTTTCAAACCATTCTTGTGCATCACCGAAAAATTGCCCCCCTTCCTGCGCAGAACGGATTGTGGCGATAACGGGTAATGAACACCTTTCTTTGCAGGTTTGGACGAGGTTCACCGGATCACCAGCCATCAGGTCAAACCGGAGTTCGATGATGTCTGCTCCCTGTTCCTGCGCCAGGGATGCGTGAACCGGATCTGTGAGAGCGGCGACAATCTTCATCTAAAACATCTGTTGGAGTGCAGGATAAAAAAAGATGTACCCTTTTTAAGTCATGTTCCGTCAGGGAAAAAAATACACCTACTCCGGCTTCCGGTAGTGCCCGTTCTTTATTGTTCCAGAAGTCTACCTGTTTATCCTTTTTAAAACGATAATCCTATCACAGATATGGAGAGCGGAACAATCCCCCATTACCTGCGGGATCTAATCATGACGGTTATCCGTGGTATCGTGTTTGTTCTTATCCTGCCTCTTGCTCCCGCACTTCTCTTCAATATCCCAGTCCCGTCTGCCCTTGCGCTCATCACCGGCACCCTGGTCATCGAGTACGGCGCAGCCGCTCTTGGTGTTGGTCTTGGCCTGCCACCTCTTTACATTCTGTATGTCCTGAGCTGCGTTGCTCTGGGAGTCACCCTTACCCTTTTTGGTATTTTTGACCTGCTGGGCAAACATTCAGAACGGGTATCGCGGTTCCTTGAAAAGTCGTCAGCACGGGCAGGACGTTCAGTGTTTTTGAAAAAGTATGGGATTTATGGCCTGGTACCCTGTGTAATAACGCTTGGTTTTTATGTTTGCCCGCCTGTTTCGTGGGTGCTGGGCTGGCCCCGGGTCAGGTCTGTCATTCTGATCATGGCAGGATATATCACCATTTCGATAGTAACGATTCTTGCGACTTTAGGATTTTTCGCAATTGTTCATGTATAGGTAAGAGCGGGATATGACGTCATCATCACAAATCCGGAAAAAACAAAAACTCCCAGAGCTTCTCGCACCGGCAGGTTCACCGGAAGCGTTCCGGGCAGCAGTAGCTGCAGGGGCTGATGCAGTATACCTGAGCGGGAAGCGGTTTGGCGCCCGGAAATTTGCCCCGAATTTTACTGATAATGAGATCAAAGAAGCAATAGACTATGCTCATCGAAGGGATGTCAGGGTCTATGTAACGATAAACACGCTCATTCATGACCGGGAACTTAAAGGCATTGCGGAATATCTCATCTGGCTGTATTCAACCGGTGCTGATGCAGCCCTTGTCCAGGATACAGGAGTGGCTGCCCTTGCCCGCGAAATTGTTCCATCCTTGCCGCTTCATGCCTCAACCCAGATGACTATCCATTCAACGGATGGTGTCCGGTGGGCAGCAGAACAGGGTTTTTCCCGGGTTGTCCTTGCCCGTGAGCTGACGCTCAAAGAAATAACCCTTATCGGACAGGAAACTACCGGATCCGGTATTGGCCTTGAAGTCTTTGCTCATGGCGCGCTCTGCTATTGCTATTCAGGTCAGTGCCTGCTCTCATCGGTAATAGGGGGAAGAAGCGGGAACCGCGGCATGTGTGCCCAACCGTGCCGCAAACCCTACACAATGGTATCTTCGGATATTGATGAATATGGCAGGCCAGCAGGGATCCATGAAATGCCCTCAGATGAGCACTACCTTCTTTCCCCAAAAGACCTTTGCACCTATGAGAACCTTTCACAGCTTGTCGATTCCCCGGTAGTTTCTTTAAAAATTGAAGGGCGTATGAAATCTCCGGAATATGTCGCGATGGTTGTCAGCACGTACCGGCGGGCCCTCGATGCGATTGCAGCAGGAAGGGTGTATTCATCGAATGAAGCCTTCAGAGGATCTCTGCCTTGCCTTTAACCGCGGCCTGACGGCCGGATACCTCTTTGGAAAACAAGGTACCGGACTGATGGGAAGGGATGCCCCGGACAACCGTGGTATCAGTATCGGGGCAGTGAACCGGTACGATAAAAAATCAAAGACCGCATGGATTCGTATCACCCAAAGAAAAATCCCCTCTCCCGGTGATGGGCTTCTCTTTTCTCAAACGGAAAATCCACGGCATGAATTTGGTTTTTCCCTCAATACCGTCCCGGTAAAAAATGACGGGGAAATTGCAATTAAAGTTCCCCAACCGGTCGAACCCGGCACGAGAGTCTTTATCACCTCCTCCCCGGAATTTGACCTGCGGGCACGCCGGATTATCTCCCATCCGCCACCCGGGTTACGACATACCGTTCCGCTTGATATCGATGTCAGGATAGATACCGGGGGAAAGATAACAATCGCTGGTCTGGTACATTCCAGGATCGGAGGAGAAATCCGAATCACCTGTCAGCCCGACGATAACCTGGTTCCTGCGCGGTCTCACCCGCTGAGCCGCGAACAGATCGAACTGCACTTTAAAAAGAGCGGGGACACCCCGTTCTCTGTCGGGAGATTTACTCTTGAGTATGAGGGAGGTGGTTTTATCCCCATTGCCCGGCTGAACCAGATGCGCCGGGAATTCTTAAACCGTGCTGAAGAGATAATGGCAGCCAAATCCCTTCCATCCCAAGAGAGCATTGCACAGGCACTCCAGCTATGGAATATGCAAAAACCGCACGCTGTTCCCCCTCTTTCCGGTACTGCAGGTGGCGTGACTTCGTCTTTACCGGTGCTTGTGGTATATGCGGATTCAGTTACGGTTGTGCAGGGAGCCGTCGAAGGAGGATGCGATGTCATCTGTTTTGAACCTGTGTTCACCTCAAACGACAGAAAATGCAGGATGGTTTCCGGTTTTACCTCTGTGGAATCACAGATTGTCGCTGCATCGTCCGTGTGCAGTGATGCAGGGATCCGGTTTATTCTCAAATTTCCCCGCATCACTAAAAACAACTACCTCCAGGAAGTCCTTCCCGTTCTGGCACAATCTGATAGTGACATCGCAGGTTATATGGTGGAAAATTACGGCACTGCAAACGCCCTTCTGCACATCCAACCCCATGCTGCATTATCCGGAGCCGGGGGGCTCAATATTTTCAATCATGAAGCAGTGTGTCACCTCGCTTTCCTTTTTTCATCGCTTACACTCTCTCCGGAACTATCGCGTGATGAAACAGGACAGCTGATCCGTGCCGCGCGTTCCAGGGGATGTCGGACAGCATTTGCGCTTATTGTCCAGGGGAATAGTGAGGCGATGGTGTCTGAGGATACTCTTCCCCGGCCATGGTTACCGGGTAACGGGAAAAACAGTGATACGGATACATTCCGGTTTTTTTGGTATCAGGGATGCAACCGGGCATATTTTCCCGGTTCGCATCGATGGTGAGTGCCGGGACGCATATTTACAATGCCTCAGAGATATGCCTTATCGATCATCTTCCGTCACTCATGCAGATGGGCATTGGCGAAGTTATAATCGATGCCCGCGGGCGGACAAGAACCTATGCCAGGGACATGACCGGTATCTACAAAAATGCACTGGCGCTGGTACAAAAAGGAATTAACGACGGTGATCAGCGGTTTGAGCCACTGAAAGAAGCAGTAAAACTCTGTGCTCTGGGGGGGATCACTGCAGGGCACTACCTTCGCGGGCTGAAAGAATGATGTAAACTCAAGTATCCTGTCCAAATGTTCATCATAATTGAACCTAAAAAGGAGGATCAGAGGATTAAAGTCCGAGTAGAAATGAGGAATGACTATGCCTTCACCACTGATTCTTATCAATACAAAAACCTTCAGGGAAGGGATGGGCAATCGTGCCCACATGATCGCAAACGCCGCACAACTGGTGGCGCATGAAAGCGGAGTTACCATCGGGATCGCACCGTCGTATATCGATCTTCACCCGCTCTGTCACCACTTCGCAATCCCGGTATACTCACAGCATGTCGATGGTTTTGCGCCGGGTGCTCATACGGGGCATATTTCCGCCGATGCAATCAAAATGGCAGGAGCTGCCGGATCGCTGATCAATCATTCGGAAAGGCGCCTCACGCTTGCCGATATCGAATCATCAGTCCGGGCTTTGCAGGCACAAAAACTCATTTCGGTGATCTGTTCGAACAATGAAGCCACGAGCGCTGGTGCAGCGGCGCTCGGCCCGGAGTATGTGGCGATTGAACCGCCGGAACTGATCGGAAGCGGTGTCTCGGTATCGAAAGCCAACCCGGATATTATCCGGCGATCTGTTGCAGCAGTCCATGCGGTAAATCCGTCTGTCAGGGTACTGACCGGTGCGGGTATCCAGTCCGGGGAATGTGTAAAGATAGCCGTTGATCTCGGTACTGATGGAGTACTCCTTGCCTCGAGTGTAGTAAAGGCACCGGAACCCGCGACGGTACCTCGCGATCTGGTTTCTAAACTTTAAGGCTCTGGAGAAATGTTTCATAAAACGTAAAACGTTCAATAGGGGTTTCGCCCCCGCCGCTGTGGCTCCCCCCAAATGCGATAACCCCCGAGAAGGTAATAACAGCACTATCGCGCAGCGCAGGGGCAGCCAGGGGGGACAGGCACCGTCCCCTCCTTCGTATTCCGGGCATTTAATTTCATACTCCAAAAAAATGATTTTACAGGGCAAAATCTCATAAGGATTTTTTTGATTTTTCTTATAAAAAATAAGGATGGCATTATTAAAATATCCTGTCCGGCTTGTTATGACAGGAATCATCTGCAAAAATTTTCTAACCTGTACCGATCAAACAATCAGCGAGATCAGGTCATGTTTTGTTATTACACCGATGACTAATCTGCCGTCAATCACCAGAACTGCGTGGTTCTGCTGGAGGATATTTATTACCGTTTCCACATCCATATCCGGGGGAACCGTGGGAAACCCGGGCTCCATAAAGTCCCGGACAAAAAAAAGGTGTGTTTTATGCAGTCGCTGTTGTTCAATCGCTTTCACGATAACCGTTTCAGAAATGCAACCCACCGGAACTCCCCGTTCGATAACCGGCAGTTGCGAGATGTTATTCTTTTCAAAAATCTCAACAGCCCGGGAAATTGCATCCTGAGGCTGAACGGACAGGACGGGTGTGTGCATTATCTGTGCGGCTCGTATCTTTTTTGGCTCAGCACTATTCAGTACCTTAATGATTTTCGATAAGGTACTTACCCGCGGATCTACATTTCCTGCTTCAATCCGGGCGACCATTGACTGGCTGATGCCGGCACGTCTGGCAAGTTCGGTCTGTTTCAAGCCAAGGGCTTCACGCCGTCCACGAAGTTCTTCCGGAATGGGGATATGCATCTGATTACTGATGGTGATAGAATAATATTAATTTTATGATCCTGAATGAACAGGCCGAATGACAGGAAATATCGGAAAAATCCTGATCCGGGATCGAATACTACCATGTGTCACTTGATCGAATATGAATCCCGGTAATATTTGTTCATATCCTGCAAAATTCTTTAAAGAGCAATGCATATAGCTATGAGCGATAATCCAATGTATCTGATATTGGATTAGTGTTGACCATGCACGAGTGTCTCACCATCCCTGATGATGATGAAGGGGACCATAGGTGGTCCTTTTCCAGTTCTGATCCTGTTCTGTTATCTGAAAGCGGAATTCCGATACACTGGCATAAAAATTTTCTGTCCAACTTCTGTTCTGGTAATTATTCGCCGGAAATCGATGAAATACACCAGATAATTACTCTTATTTCAGGAAACCGTGGTTATTACGGGCTGATTACCGGATGAGGACACGAGAAGTCAAATCAGTTCCTGAAAAATATTCTTCTGCGGCATTGCCTGCTGCCCCCGGTCTTACATCCAATGCCATGGTTCAGGAATCCGAAATACTCCCCGATAGTGCATCTCACCGGAAAACAGCGGCAAAACAGAATATGAAACGGGATCAAAATATTATAAAAGACTCTCTTATCACCGTGAGGCGTGGAGATACATTCCATGTCATCAGTGAGAATTATTCCTATAAAACCGAGGCCTATTATGCTATCCTGCACCACGAACTGGAGGGAACACCCGTATGCCCTTCCAGTAGTGCAATTCTCGATGCATATGTTGTTCCGGTATGTCTTGAACGGGCAAAACTGGCCGGTATCCCGGTGTGCACGTGGGGCATATCGCAGGTCTATGTCCCGCTCCCTGCAATTCTCTATGGGCTGAATTATTTCGCGACAACCGCAGACTACTTTGTTGTAAATACCAGCGAAGAAGCAAAAGAGGTAATCAAACACATCACGAACAAGGGAAAGTATCCTTTCTGCTACCAGAAACTACCCGAATCTGCATCAATTCATTCATGCGTCGGGATCTTTGGCAAAACGACCTCCCCCTGCCCCACAATCGCACTTCATGCAAAGAGCGTGTATGAACACTTTTCGATCCCCCTCGTAACAATGGTTTTTGTAAAAAATGGCGACCAGTATTTTCTTTCCTCTCTTGCCCCCACGAAATACTCCCGGCTTAGTGCAGAAGAACGAACACTGCTTTTTGCATACCTCTCCCACCAGGAATTCTTATGAGTCAGCTTGGTATCTTTGTTGACCGGAAAACACTTGCGAATTCAGAACAGACTCAATGCCCTGATCCGGTGCCGGGATGTAGCTGAAGGTATGGGACACGATGTAGACTTCATCTTCCCGGTAGATATCAACAAGATACCAAAGATGGATGCGCTTTTCATCCGCGCCCGGACGGACCCGATGAATATCACGTACGTTGCAGCCCGGATGGCGAGCTTTTACGGGATCCCCGCTATCGACGATCACCGCTCTATACAGATATGTTCTGACAAAATCAACATGTATTCTCACCTGATCAAAAACCACATCTCAATGCCCGGGACGGTCTTTTTATCAAAACATGATCTCACTATCGAACGCGTTGCGCACCTTTTCGATGAACTTGGCTTCCCCCTCATTGTAAAAGAACCCTCGACATCATTCTCACTCCGCGTTGAAAAAGTCCATGATATTGCTGAATTTTTCCGGGTTGCCCGCCGTTTTATCAGGTTATCTGACTGGATAGTGGTGCAACAGTACATCGAGAGTAAATATGACTGGCGGATCGGGGTGCTTGGAGGAGAGCTCCTGTACGTGTGTAAATATACGATTCCTTCTGACACGTTTAAAATCCAGGCATCGGTGAACGGGCATCTTGTGTATTGCGGGGTCGAAAGCGTCACACCTGACAAGGTTCCTCCCCATGTTATCAGGCTCGGTATTGATGCAGCACATGCAATCGGCAGCGGACTCTACGGGGTTGACATAAAAAATAATAACGGGGATGCGTATGTAATAGAGGTAAATGACAATCCCTCAATAGAGAGCGGTGAAGATGACTGTTATCCTCATGTTTTTGAAAAGATTGTATCGCATCTTTTTGCGAAGTGATATTTTTGACTGATGACTGGTTACTACGGGCTGAAGATATTTGTTTCCGGTGCGGGGGGCATTGTTGCGTTGATGCTCACCCGCCGGTTTCAGCATCCTGCTACGAACGGCTGACTCATGCCGGGATCAACCCGGGTTCGTTTGAATTTACCGGTTACACCCGGCTAAAGACCAGAGAGAATGGTACCTGTATTTTGTCAGATAATGGCAAATGCGTGATTCATGCGATCAAACCGGAAACCTGCCGTGCCGGGCCGTTTACCTTTGACATAAAAGGGGATATCGTTGAGATTTATATCAAAAACGAGTCTGTCTGCCCCATCGTGAAGCTGTTAAAAGAGGTTCCCGAAGCATACCGTCAGCAATACGAGCGTGCGGTTCAGAATATTACCCACCTCGTACAACACCTGAATGATGACGAGCTCATTGTTATCTGCCGGATCGATGAACCTGAAACAGAAAAAGTATCAGAAATCCCGCGAAAATATCGGTAAAATCATATGACTATCGGAACCGAACACGAATACTCGATTAATGATGCCAGGTTTAATGCTCTTCCTGTTTCTGACCAGATTATAAAATCCATCTGCGGGTCTTTTGAATCAGAGATCCTGTTTGGTGATGTTAAACTCAGTAAAGAACTACAGAAAACGGTGCTTGAGATTATCCCCCGCACACCTGCTCACAATCTCGCCGATCTTGAAGGGCAACTCGTTAAGGGGATACAAAAATTTTATCACATTTTCCCTGAACGGTACATGCTCCTTGGTCTCGGTATGCATCCCACGCTGACCCTGGATCGAACGGCTGTCTGGGATCATGATGAACGTGAATATTACGAAGTCTATGACCGGCTTTTCAATATTCATCAGCATGGATGGCTGAACATCCAGTCCCTGCAGATTAACCTCTCCTATGCGAGCGAAAAGGAACTGGTCAGGACCTATAACCGGCTCAGGTCTCTTCTGCCATATCTTATCGCGGTAACAGCATCTTCCCCGATGGTTGAAGGGCATCTTACCGGAATTGCTGATAACCGCCTTATCTGGTACCGGGAGAACCAAAAGGAAATTCCCCTTATCTGTAACCGGATTATACCGGAAAAAATCCGGAGTATCGGCGATTACCATGCACTGCAGCAGCGGATTTATGAAAAACTTCGTGCCCGGGGTGCCGGTATTCTCTGTGAAGAGTGGGTGAACTCGGGCGGGCTTATCATCCGTTTCTCCCGTACCTGTATCGAGATCAAGGCTCTCGATGAGCAGGAGTGCATCCGTTCGGATATGGCGGTTTGCGCATTCGTGCGGTCACTGCTGCGGTGCCCTACGCTTCCGGTAGAAACCGACCAGGACACTCTGTATGCATTAACAGAAGAGGCAATCCAGCATGGTACCTGCAACACTCAGGCCGGAACTCGAAGGGTTGTACAGACGCTGCGTGGAGTCATGCAACGGATGATGAACGGGTCTATCTTCCTGTAATCCGGGACAGGATCGGGAAGGGGAGTCTTGCAGAGCTGTTTCGTGAACGGTTTTTAAAAGACGGGGAGATTATCCCTGTTCTTTTTGATCTGGCGAAGTGCCTGAGGATGAACACTCCCTATCAAAGATTATGATACGGACCGCAGGATTTTTTTGAGCCTTCAACTGCCATTTGCAAGAAAGCCGATAGTATCCGGAAGGCAGGCTCTTTTTTGTCATGTGGGATCATGTAATTGCAGGATACCTTTCAGCAACGGCCGGAGACAAAATAAAGGAGTCTGTAGAAACAGACATGAACCGGATTGAGTTCACCCCGGAACCATGAAAATCGATTAATTTCGAGAGTCCCCCGCCTCATGCCCTCTCCGAGACACGGCGGGGCAAGGAGATTTCAGCATTTTTAGTCACAAAAACAACCGTAATGGTGACCTGTTTTTGGGAGGTGGCGTTCATCGCTTTTTTAAAAGAGGAACCTTCGGCTCTGTAGAAATGTTTAGAAAAACTCCTAACGTTCATGGGGGTTTCACCCCCGCCACTTGGCTCCCCCCGATGCGATAACCCCCGGAAAGGTAATAACAGCACTATCACATTGCGCAGGGGCGGTCTGGGTGGACAGGCACTGTCCCCCTCCTTCAAAGCATAGGTCCTTTTTATTTTGTGCTAGAATGAAAGGAATTCTACAGAGCCGAACATTCTCCCATTTATTATGAATACTACGATTTTCATAGGAAATGCTGGAGAAAAAAACATAATAGTGTTCGTCGGGGCTTTTGTTTTTACCTCTGCTCCTGTAAGTAAGGCTTCTTCCTGCATTACGATTACCTCTCATACAGTTGACCGGATTGCTATAGGGGGTCAAGGGTTTACTCCCGTTGGGGTGCCTCCCCCCATAGGTGAGAGAAGGGGTCACTTTCGAATTTTTATCCAACGAAAAGATGAACAAAATCAGGTTTCCTGCAGGGCCGGATAATGCATGGTTTTTAAAAAACCAGACCCTTTTTCTCCAGTGTCTGCCAATGGATGATTGATGCTGGAGATCCTGGTGCTCGCTATTGCCCCTGCCGTTTTTCTCCTCTGGTACGTGCTCAGGAAGGATTGCTATGAACCTGAACCCCTGAGCCTGGTAGTCCGGGTGTTTTTTCTTGGAGCACTCATGGTCATCCCTGCTGCCATCCTCGAATATCCTTTCCCCCCCCGGTATTATCCTGTCCTCTGTTATTGCTCCGGTTATTGAGGAACTGTTAAAATTTTCCATAGTCTTTGTTTTTGTATACCGTCTTTCCGAATTCAATGAACCGAGGGATGGAATCGTGTATGCTGCTGCTGCCGGACTGGGATTTGCCGCAGTAGAGAATATCGTCTATGTCCTGGAAGGAGGCATTGCTGTGGGGATCTTCAGGGCAATTGCCTCGGTTCCCGGACCTATGATCTTCTCATGCACATGGGGTTTTGCGCTCGGGATCGCGAAATTCCGCCATGATCCGGCCCGTGGAGGAATTATAGCCGCAGGTCTTGCCGCAGCAATACTGCTGCACGGGATCTTCAACTTCAGTCTTGAATATTTTGAGTTTGGCGGCCTTCTGTTTATCGTGTTTCTCCTGATTCCATCCGGTTGGTGGTTTACCCGGCGGAATATCCGGACAGCGCATGCCGATCCACAATCCGGATTTTCAAGACTGCAGAAATCTTCCTGCAAGGGATCCGGTCAACAGCAGATCAGGAATCCGGAGATTGTGGCAGGAACTGTTCTGACTCCCCCGCAACCGAACAGTCAGGACAGTCCAATGCCCGAATATCAAAACCAGAATCAAAAATATGCGGCTCATTATTGTACTAATTGTGGAACGAAGTATCCTGATGGCATCAGGTTTTGTACCAATTGCGGCAAAGAGCTATAACGGATTCATCCTGATACGAATGCCGGATCCTCAAGTGCCTGAATAATCAGGGCGATCGGACGTGCCGGGGCCAGATCAAATACCGGAATCCATCGTGTCTAAGAATCCTGTGATTTTTTCGTTCCAAAACCTCATAATCCCTCAAAAGTAATATCATCACCAGGAGTTATTGCCATGACCCGGAGAATGCTTTCAGAAGCGGAAGGATACACAATCCTGAAAAAACACGATATTCCAGTACCTGAATATACCATAATCAGGACACGTGAGGAAGTGGCCGAAGCTGCCGGTAAAATCGGGTACCCGCTTGTCATGAAGGTTATCTCTGCGACGATCAGTCACAAGAGCGATTCGGGAGGTGTTGTCACCAATGTCCTGTCAGCCGGAGATGCGGAACATGCCTTTGATTCGATCACGTCTAAGGTGAAAGTATTCGATCCGTCAGCGGTCATTTCCGGTATTATTATAGAACAGCAGAAACCAGAGGGGCTGGAGATCCTTGTCGGGGGAAGAACGGATCCGACATTTGGCAAGGTAATTACGGTTGGAATGGGGGTACCCTGGTTGAACTTATCAGAGACATTTCAATCAGGATACTTCCGGTCAGTCCTGAGGATATAGATGCCATGCTCCGGGAACTCCAGGGATATCCTCTTATCCGGGGATTCCGGAATAAACCACCCCTGGACAAACAGGGACTTATCTCCCTTATCGGAACGGTTGCCCGTTTTTTTGCTGACAATCCCCGTGTGGTGGAATTTGATCTCAATCCGGTATTTTTATATGAAAAAGGAGTCTGTGTTGTCGATGCCCGGATCTATGAATCTGACGAGAGTGTCGAACAAAGAAAAGAAGAAAAACAGTCCCTGTCTTCGGACATATTCAACGCGAAATCGATTGCGGTCATCGGGGCCTCCCCTGAACCCAATAAAGTCGGGTATGCAGTCCTTCGAAACCTGCTCGCATTCCCCGGGACGGTATACCCGGTAAACCCGAAACACAAAAAAATTCTGGGACGGGATGTCTATCCGTCCCTTGCATCCATTCCCGATCAGGTCAGCATTGCCGTTGTTGTAGTGCCGGCACGTTTTGTTCCTCAGGTCGTGCAGGAAGCCGGGGAAAAAGGCATTCCCCTGGTGATTATCATATCATCCGGTTTCCGCGAGTCCGGAAAAGCCGGGTCGGACCTGGAATCCCAGGTACTGGCAATCGCAGAGCAGTATGGCATACGCATCATGGGCCCGAACTGCCTCGGGATTATGCTTCCTTACAAGGGAATCAATACTACGTTTGACCCCATCTCTCCCAAGCCGGGCTCTATTGCGTTTATCTCACAGAGCGGTGCGATTATCTCTACTATTGTTGACTGGAGCCTTCCCGAAGAGATAGGATTTTCCGCGGTTATCAGCATCGGCAACCAGGCTGATACTCGGCTTTGAAGATTTCCTGCTGTATGCAAAGGATGATCCCAGTACAAAGGCCGTTATCCTGTATATCGAGGAAATCCGGAATGGACGAAGGTTTATGAAGATTGCCCATGAGGTTACACAAAAAAAACCGGTTGTTGCCATAAAGTCCGGTTCTTCCAGGATCGGACAGGAAACAGCTGCATCCCACACCGGATCGCTTTCAGGCAGTTATGAGGTATACATGACGGCTTTCTGGGAGTCCGGTATAATTCCTGTCCGATCCATGCGGGAAGCATTCCAGACCGCTGAGCTCCTGTCCTCGGAAGGCTACCCGAAGGGTATCCGTGCCATCGTCATCAGCAACGCCGGAGGATTTGCCGTCCTGTCATCTGATTATGCAGAGCGGTTCGGCATCGAGCTCGTGGATTTCTCACCGATCATACTCACGGAACTGAACGCAATTCTTCCCGCAGACTGGAACAAGCGTAACCCGATCGATATGGTGGGGGATGCTTCAGCGGACCGGTTTGCCCGCACATTTGACGTTATGATAAAAAACCAGGATATCTGGGACATTGCTTTTGTAATCGCTGTGCCATCTGCAATATCTGATCCCATACGTGTGGCAAATGAACTGGTCCGGTTCTCAAAAAATACCCACAAGATGATTGTCGGGTGCATGATCGGTGGTGATTCCATGAAGACACCGCTCCGAATCCTGAGGGATTCAGGGATTCCGAATTTCCCGGACCTTGAGGATGCGTTCCGGGCAGTAGGGAATATCTGCCGGCATATCTGCTGGGAAGAGTTCCATGGGAAAAACTGCAACCCGAAAAAGCGTCCCTGATCACTATTTTTGGTTTTTCCGATGTGATGGCATCATCGTAAAGGTGATGTCAACTTCCTGTACCGGTTGAGTCCGGTTCCATAACACTTTTATGAATTTGTTGTGACGGAGAGGATGTCCTTACGGCAGGAAAAACGACCCTGGAAGCAAGTATGCAGGACACTTGATCTGGTATGCAGGAATGATATACAATTTATGAAAAATTCCGGGAATCACAGCGTAATCTTTTTGAGGATCAACCCGTTTTTAAAGATCGTAATGCCCCCGCCACTTTGGGATACAACGATACCGACCGTATTGGTGACCTGCGTTATTGCGGCAACCGAGTTATGGCGGGTCCCCATTCCCTTGGGGAGGGAAACATTGCTGGTATCGACCGTGATATAACGGCTCTGGGCACGGACATATCCCTCGCCATCGATGACAAAAGCCCCGTCAAGCTGGGCGAATTCCTTGATATTTTCCTTGATGTCCTGGTTTGTGACCATACGGGACTCAGGTTTCTGCCCCTCAAAGGCATTGATCGATATCTGTCGCGATTTTGTCATGACATTATCGGCATCGCCAATCAGGAAGGTTGTGCCAACGGGTTTGCCTTCCCTCCCCTCAATGGATATCTCGGTACAGATATGGAAAACCGTATCAAAAACTTCTTCTTTTACATCGGTATCTGCAACAACGATATCCTTCCAGGTATGGGTCCTGATGCGGACTTCACCGTTTCGCTTTCGATCGGTGATATCGTTGCCAATGCAGAGAATTTCGATAATATGGCCTTTTTCATCGCGGATCGCCTTATTTATCCATGCGATCCAGACACGGTCACCGTTGCGACGCACATTCTCGCTGATATTAACCGCATAGCCCTCGGCATTAAACCCGAGGTCATTTGCCATCATGGAGAGATCATGACCGGGGCGGGTCTTTGCGGGGACTATAGTGCCGACAACATTCTTGCCGATGATTTCATCGCTGGTATAATCGAAAAACGAGAGGGCAAAATGGTTGATAAATGTAACATTCCCTGATGTGTCCATCCTGATGATGATGCTCTGGGTGTTCTGGAGCACTTCCCTGTACTTCGCTTCGCTTTCTTTAAGTGCATCTGCAATTTTTCGTTTTTCTGAGATATCAGTAACAATAAATGTACCGCCCTTACTGATAGTGTGTGGATCAACTGCCTGCACCTGCATCTGGCATGCAAGTGATGAAGCATCTTTTTTTGCCAGCTTGCATTCCGCCTGGCCAAAACCCTTTGCGTTTCGTGTAAACTGGAGTTCATGGCATACCCGGTCGTAATCTTCAGGAGTCCTGAAAATTTTCTGCAATTCTTTTCCCACAAGATTCGACTCTTCATACCCCAGCATTTCTGCAAATTGCTGGTTCGTCCATACAAAAAACCCGTTTCTGACCTGGAATACCCCCAATGGAGTGGCGGAAAGAATGGCAGTGAGTGTTCGTTCTGCCACTTGATCTCCCGCTCCGCTTTCCTGCGCAGCATGGTCTGTTTGATAACCGTAACCATTTCCAGCAGGTTCTGGCGTATATCCCCGGTTGCAGGCAGATTAATTTCTGTACCATTCGCAACCTCCTGGACTACTATTTTGTTGGCAGATCACCGGCAGAGCAGGATAACCGGGGTGGTGTTCCCCACTGATTTGAGATATTGTAAAAATTCGATGCCATTTGTGTCAGACATGAATTCGATGCCATTTACTTCGGGTATCCGTTCATAGGAAACGATCACGTCATACGTGCGGCCCTTGATTTTCTCCATCGCCTGTTTTATTGAATGTGCCTTGTCAAGCCTGATATCTCCGGCTTTTTCCAGAAATGAGCGGATCTGGCCGAAAAGATCTGTATTGTCGTCGACAAATAAAACAGAAATCATATATCCCCCGGGGGAAATTGCGGATTATTCACTCATATGAGGTAGATAGTTGTGTGATAAATAGTTGTCCGAAAATGTGCGGTCCGGACAATACTATTTAAAAAAATGCGTATCCGGATGCCACATACGTTACATTATTCCGGAGCGGATTCTTCCTCTTCGTCGGATTCCTGTCCGGTATCATCAGCTTCAAAATTCCCCTGGTAAATCCACCAGCCAAGAATAAGAATAACGGGGACACCAACAGGAATGGCAAAACCTCCGAAAAAACGACATATTGCCGATAAGCAAAGTAAGGTTCCGCCACTGAGTGTAAAATAAGAGGCAGTCCTGATTTTTTCGGAATTTTGTTCGATACAGGCAATAATTGTAATATAAAGCCCGATAAGAAGAATTACGGCTCCGGTTGTCCAGAATAAGGCTGCTGCTATGTTATACCATCCTGTGTTCTGGCCAAGATAAATATAAAGAATATCTTTGTAACCGAGAATCAGACTCGTTCCATATTCAGATTGCTGATACCGGAAGAGCGCCCACTGGACATCGACCAGCAGCCATTCACCCCACATATAGAT
The DNA here is from genome assembly GCA_963733045.1 of uncultured Methanoregulaceae archaeon. Lineage (GTDB taxonomy): Archaea > Halobacteriota > Methanomicrobia > Methanomicrobiales > Methanospirillaceae > Methanoregula. Next base: position 118,892 of record CAVTBZ010000003.1, read on the forward strand.
ATTCAGAGGTATCAGGAAAATCAGGACCTGGGATAATAACAGCAACCTGTACCTGGACATAGTAAACAGGATAAGTCTATTATTCAGGATGCCTATTGAGCCTGTCGAAACAAAATTGACGAATCGATAAAAAGGAAAAAAATTATTCTGTGTGCTGGACGATAGCCAGCTGGTACATCCAGTCCATGAGCGGATGGCATTCTTCAACAATGCATTCAAGTTCGCAGTTGATACAGGGAATCAGTTCATCTCCGGCAAGCAGGTCGGATGGATTTACCGGCATCTGTTTTGCATGCAGAAGGTATGTCTTAATCCCGTCTTTTTTGAATTCGGATCGATCAATGAGCCCGCTGTCTTCAAGCTTCTTGACAATCCGCGAACATTTACGACTGTCGACACCCAGTTCCTTCCAGAGTTCGCTCTGGAGAATGCCTTCGGGTTTCGACTGAATCAGTTTCAGTGCTTCATCAACAGGATCTGTCATTCGTTCCCACCTTTTTGCCCATCAGATAACCGGTGCTATGGTAAGAATATTATTGCCCCTGATAACAACAGTCCCCAGGCTCCTTCCCCGCTGATTATCGACAAATTCAATGGTCTCGTCCATATGAATGTTCAGGTACTCATCTACGGCAACAAGACGCCCCTGCAGTTTTCGGCCTTCGTCTTTGATCTCGACAGATATTTTTGAATCAACAAGCCCGAACACTTTTTTTATCGGCAAAACAATTCCGTTAACCATCTGCCCTAATTTGGGATGTGAGATAATTAAAGTTTGCTCATTGCCCAACTGTAAGGTGAATCATTCGCATGAAATCCGTGAGCAAAAGTGTTCCTTAAAAAACAAAAAAAAAGTAACCTTATTTTTGGGGAATTGGCTCCCAGCGTTTTGAAAGCTCCTTTTCCACGGCGGGGAGGGTAGTATATTCCATCTCCCCAAGCGAGAGGCGGTGAGGCTCGAATGGTCCCTGCGCCCGGATGAGGTCAGCGATCTCATTGCACCGTGCCCGCACGCGGTCGAATCCAACATCATCAAACATATCTGCAGGACCGATGAGTTTCCCGTTACTGACCTGGAAACCCATGCAGATGACCCGGGGCGGGCCGTCAAACCTGGTACAGTTGGCATCGCACAGTCCGACCGGCATGAACGGACCATGGTGCGATCCACGCATCCAGCCTGCGACAAGCACCGGTGTGCAGAACGGTTCGAGCACTTCACCTACGGCAGGAAAACCGCTCTGGGCCCGGACGATCATAACCGGGTCATCCTTACCAACGTACTTTCCCGCGATCAGACTCAGGCGCTGGGTGCTGGAAGCAGCAGCAATATCCCCATCGACCCTGAAAACATGCTTGATCACGTACCGCGATGGTGCACCAATGTACGCGAGAAGATTATAGATCTCTTCGGGCACCGGAACATGATACGGCGTTTTTCAATGAGATCGTGGACCTCAAAGACAAAGCCCTTATGCATAGAAGGGTCAATTACCAGTCCTGCGGTATTGAACGGGTCTGCAAAGATCTTGTAGAGGAAGAAATTCCATGCACCGGGCTCTGTTTTGTCTGCCATGAACACAAGAACAGGATCACTTGCCCGTTCCTCAAACTCCATCTCGGCAACACCCGGGCCCATACCCCTGACATTACCGGAAAATGCATCTGATAGCATATCCTGGCCGGCACCATAGAGTTTCAGGCTTTTTGCTATCCTGGTGCATTCCAAAAAGACATTCCATGAAAGTTGGTGAATCTTTTCATTGTCCACCCCATGGGTATGCGTCATGATCAGTTCAAGGTCATCACCGCAATGGGTGACAAAGGAATCGATGAGCAGTTTGCCCTCTTCATCCTTGAGCATCTTTGCTGCCTTTTCCAGAAGTTTCGGGTGGGTGCGGGAGTGTCCGGGGAAACTTCCCACGTCCGCTTTAATGACAGAAATCGTGGTCTTCGGCATGAGAAATCACACTATAGAATCTCTTTGCCAGAAAAAAAAGTATCGTTGAATTTTTACTTCAGGACTTTTCTTACAAGGGTTGCAGACCCATATGAACTGAATGCCCTGAAAAATACAAGACTTTCAGCATATGCCATCGCCTGAATTGCCTGTTCGGTTGTTCCATCTACCGAATACAGCTCTTTGAAAAATTCTTTGATTGCATGCTTACAGTTGCCATCAAATATCTGGCTGTCTTTTTTGCCGGGATTGGCGGGGCGGTATTTCTCAAGGGTCCATTCCTGTATGTCTTTGTAAAGCGCAGGTTCATACACCTTGAGTATATTGAAAACTACATCCTGCCAGAACGTTCCGACATTTCCTTTGATGATATCTCCTTTCGGGAAGTGCTGATTGATGAGTTCCCGGGGGGTGCCGGTAATCCCATGCTGGGCGATACCGACATGCAGGTTATTCTCACGAAGGGCACTTGCAACTGCCTTTGTCTGGGGGATATCAATGGAAAGTTGTTCAATTATGTTTCCTTTTTCATCATAGACATGCCCATGGGTACTCCCGTTGGCGATTGCAAGCACCTGGGGATATACGTCATTTGCATGTAATGCTTTGATGAATTCAACCGCTTCTTCGGGCCTTGTCAGTACCATGCCGTGGGTGTCTTTCCTCCCGATCTCCCCCACTTCCACTTCCAGGCCGAAATCCTTTTCCTTCATGCCTTTTTTTATGTAGATGGCGAGATCAGAGGTAGCCCGGATATTCTTATCCAGCTCCTGCCGGACATTTTTTCCTTCAAAATTAAAAAGGTGAGAAGCGTCAATAGCAAATGATGTGTATCCTGCATTGATCTGGGCGTCGATTAACTGTTTTGTGCTTTCGATTTCTGCAGCATCACCCGTCTTAATGGTGATATGATCAGCGTGAAGAGCCCAGATATCAAATTCTTCTTTCCTGGCAGCTTCTCGCATCTTTTCTGCGAAATCCTTTGGTTTTAATCCGGTATATCCTCCTTTCAGGTCACATTCAGACCGTGCAAGTTCCATGATTACGGCAGAATCGGTATCTTTTGCAGCCCTGAATATTCCTTGTGCGACTGTGGTAATCCGGGTATTCGCTGCCATGATAATTGTTTTCTGCCCGGAAATACCGCGAAAAATCGTTGAACCCGGGATTGGACCATAATTGTTCGTCATAACCTAATCACTCCTGTTTTTATCGCCTTCAGTCATAAACTTTTCAATAAGGCTGATCTCCTTTTTGCCCCCGACATAGATTGGAGTTATCTGGTCGATTGCATTGGGCTTGATTTCAAGAATATCGCCCTTCCCGTTACTGATAGCCCCCCCGGCTTCCTGAATTATCTTCCCCATGGGATTTGCCTCATATAACAGTCTCAGTTTTCCTTTTTCCTTTCCTTTGAATCCGGGATAGGTGAACACTCCCCCCTTATGCAGGATCTGGTGCACATCAGCAACAAAACAGCCACTGAACCGGAGTTTATATCCAGCCTGTTCGAGATGCTCTATCCAGCGTGCGTGAGCTGGGAGATAGTCTTTCCTCAACGCACCCGGTGCATAAATTTTCCCTTCAGGTATCCTGATATCCTGTTGTTTTAAGACGAATTCACCGGTATCATCCAGAACGAATTCATGAACCCCTTTTCCCGTTGTCAGGGTCAGCGTAGTGAGAGGTCCGTAAAGGATATAGAGGGCTGCAACCATGTCCGAACCCTTTTCCAGGACATGTCCGGGATAGATGCCGATAATCGAGCCAATGCAAAGGTTCACATCAATAAGCGATGAGCCGTCAAGAGGATCGATAACAACCCCGAAATTGTGCTTTGAATCTTTTATTTCGATGAGGTGGTCCTGCTCTTCTGTTGCAATATAACGGACAAGTCCTGATTTACGGAGTCCTGAAACAAATACGGCGTCAGCATACTTGTCAAGGGCCATCTGCTCTTCGCCAAATACATTTTTTGTCTGTTCACATGCCTGTGTTTTCATACAGGTAGGAAAAAAACCGTTCTTCACATCCTGAACCTGTGTGCTCAGGAAGAGAATGAGCTCAGATAAATTTTTTTCTGTTCCTGCACCAATAAGAAAATCTTTGAGTATCATTTCCTGCAGCCTCCATCTGTCGCAAAGAGCGTTACACCCCGGATAATCCGACGGATGCCCGGATTTGTGTAGTCGTTTGATCCCGAGGTTTATCAATTTATCATATAATATAGGGGTTTTTCATCCGCAAAAGGTATGAGCTCCCTGTTCATGATATCCGTATTTTTTCCGGAGTCTTTCATTTTCTGATAATAAAATATAAATCCGGATATACTATTCTATGCTTTGAAGAAAAAAATAGGTTTTGTAGAATTTCTTTTTTAAGGATATAAAAAAAAGGCTCTGCAGAATTCATTTTTATCAGAGTATAAAATTAAAGCACAGAATATGAAGGAGGGGACAGTGCCTGTCCTCCCTGACCGCCCAGCGCTGCGCGATAGTGCTGTATAACCTCCTCAGGAGTTATCGCATTTGGGGGGAGCCAAGCGGCGGGAGTAAAACCCCTATTGAACGTTTAAGTTTTTTAAAAACATTTCTACAAAGCCGAAAAAACCCATCTTAAATGAAGGAAGTGACCGTGTCTGTCCTCCGTATCGCCCCTGCGCTGAGCGCGATGGTGGCGTATTACCTGTTCAGGTAGTGTCGTATCTGGGGGAGATTTAAGCGGTTTTGGGTAAAACCCCCGGGAGCGATTAAGTTTTTTTAAATGGTTTTATAGATCTTGAATATACATCATTCAGATAGGAACCGGAGATAAACCAAACCGATAAAAAAATATTTTTCATGGCAATCCATTTGGATGAAAACGGCAAAATACCAATACTCGTCAGAATGATTGCCTTTGATAACGGGAAAAAATAGTATACCGGATCGCTCTTACGAGCTTTCTTTTTCTGATATATCCGGTACGACTTTGAACGTCACTTCAAGCACCCCGTTTTTGCACGTGGTCTGCATTGAACCGGGATCTACCGGTGGTATTACAGCGGATGTATGGTATGGTGCCGTATCACCATCGGCATCGATACTAAGCACAGATCCATTGAGTCTGAGCCTGATCGCGTCGATTGTTGTTCCGGGACGTTCAGCGATAACTTTCACCTCATCATCAATCCGGTGAACTTCCGCAACGGGCCCGGTGCTTCCCCTTTGAGTGGTGTCCTGTACCCATTGGGGGCTCCCCGCCAACCGGGATGATCATATGAAAACTGAACACCGGATTTTCTCCTGCGGAAAAATCGCGGGTCATCCGGGCAAAAAGTTGGGAGAAGAGTGTATCCCTCTCACTGAACATATCATGAGGATCTTCGTTCAATTTTCCCCCTCCTGCGATTATTTCTGGTTGACCTTCTTTTCCAGTTCTTGGGTAAGTTTTGTGATCTCCCCGAAGTCTTTCTTCCTTTGATAGGTTGCTGTACGGAGACCGGCAATGAGCGCTTCGTCGATTTTTTTGGGGGCCATCTTCCCACGGTTGAGTAACGACAGAGCCTTATCGAGGATGGTACGCTGATCCTGGTTGTACAGCATCTCCCATGCCTGTCGTTCGGAATTCTCAAGAGCGTCACGATCGAGCGATCCTTTCACTTTGAGAACCGCGGCCTCAAAGTGAGCGCGTGTCAGCATCACGTTCTTGATCGCGTCTTTGCGTTCCTCTTCATTACTCGTCCCCATCTGGATGATGAAATCACGCATCGCGGCCATCTTGGCTTCCCGGACGAGCGCTTCAATGTCGGCCCCGACATATCCTTCAGTCTGTTTGACCAGAACATCGATATCAACATCTTTTGCAAGGATATCTCCGGTATCTCCCCCGAGATAGACTTCAAAGATCTTCCTGCGGCTTTCTTCATCGGGGGCCGGGACATAGATATGGCGCTCCAGGCGTCCCGGGCGCAACAGTGCATCGTCGAGCATATCCGGACGATTGGTTGCTGCAAGGATCGTCACGTTTTTGAGTTCCTCCATGCCATCGAGTTCGGTAAGGATCTGGCTGACGACACTCTCGGTTACATGGGATGAGCCCTGGTAGGTCCCCCGTTTGGGAACGAGGGCATCGATCTCATCGAAGAAGATGATGGAAGGTGATGCCTGCCGCGCCTTGCGGAAGATTTCCCTGACACCTTTTTCTGATTCACCCACCCATTTCGAGAGGAGTCTCAGGACCCTTCACCGCGATGAAGTTGCATTCGCTCTCATTTGCCACCGCTTTAGCCAGCAGGGTTTTTCCGGTTCCTGGGCTGGGCCGAAGAGCAGGATACCTTTCGGGGGTTTTGTCTGGAGCCGTTCAAACACATCCGGGTATCTGAGCGGCCATTCCACCGCTTCTTTCAATTCCTGTTTGACATCTTCGAGACCTCCGATCTGCTTCCAGGTCACATCAGGTACCTCAACGAGCACTTCACGCATCGCGCTCGGTTCGACATGCTTGCGTGCTTCGGCAAAATCCTCGTTGGTTACTTTCAACTGGTCAAGCACTTCATCGGGGATTTCTTCATCGATCTTGATCTGGGGAATCACCTTTCGCAGTGCATGCATGGCTGCTTCCTTGACCAGCAATGAGATATCAGCACCCACAAATCCATGGGTGGAGTTGGCAAAGTCCTCAAGTTTCACATCCTCTGCAAGCGGCACACCCCGGGAATGGACCTGGAAAATCTCCAGTCTCCCTTTCTTATCCGGGATGCCGATCTCTATTTCCCGGTCAAACCGTCCTCCGCGCCGAAGTGCAGGATCAATTGCATCCGGCAGGTTGGTTGCAGCAATAACAATAACCTGTCCCCGCCCTTTCAGCCCGTCCATGAGCGAAAGGAGCTGGGCAACGACCCGCCGTTCGACTTCGCCTTTGGTCTCTTCGCGTTTGGGAGCAATGGAATCGATTTCATCAATGAAGATGACAGCCGGTGCATTCTGTTCCGCTTCTTCAAATTTTTCGCGCAGTCCTTTCTCGCTCTCACCATAATATTTGCTCATTATCTCAGGGCCTGAGAGTGAGATGAAATGGGCATCCACTTCATTTGCCACCGCCTTTGCGATCAGGGTCTTTCCTGTCCCGGGCCGGCCCGTAGAGCAACACTCCTTTGGGAGGCTGGATGCCGAGGCGTTCAAAGATTTCGGGGTGCCGGAGCGGGAGCTCGATCATCTCCCGGACAAGCTGCAGTTCTCTCCCGAGCCCGCCGATATCTTCGTAATGGATATCAGAGACTTCCTTTTTGCCCTCTTCGGGGTTATAGGGTTCCTCTTTGAGTTCAATTTCGGTTTCGTCAGTAACGATTGCAATGCCTTTTGGCATGACTTTTGCAATAACAAGGGTAATGGAATTGCCGATTACATCGATCCGCTGTGTCTGCCCTTCGAAGACTGCCCGTCCCCGCAGGACCCGTGAAAGGTATTGTTCACCTCCGACAAGGCGTATTGGCTGAGTGGGCTGGATCACCACCTTCTTGGCATATTCCGCTTCTGATTTTCTTATCTTCACCTTCTCGTCAATACCGGTGCTCAGGTTGCTCCGTATATTCCCGTCTATACGGAGGATTGCGTACCCGGTGTCCTGCTGGAACCCGGGCCAGATTATCGCTGCGGCTTTCTTCTTGCCCTGTATTTCGATTACATCGCCGGAGACCAGCCCGAGCTTCTTCATAACTTCAATGCTCACCCGAGCAATGCCCCGTCCTGCATCCTCGTGGGCTGCTTCCTTTACCGTAACTTCTGTAAAATCTTTTTCTGTCATCTTAAATTCCTCGTAAACTTCAAGGTTTACCATAAGTTAGTGTTCAAGGATATATAAACATTTTCCACAAATTCAGGTACAATTTTTACCGCACTTTGGGTACAGGAACGCATGAAAATTCAAAAATTTTTTCGTTAATCCAAATCAACTTTACTTGTTTACTTAACAAGCCAGATTTAGTCCAGAAATCAAAAACCGAGCCTTTATCTTGTCTTTACAGAAACGTGTATGCTATGAGTATTGTTAAAGATGCGAAAAACGGCATCGTCACCGAAGAGATGAAGATCGTTGCAAAACAGGAAGGAGTCACTGAAGACTTCGTCAGGCGCGGGGTTGCCGAGGGACATATTGTCATTCCCGTCTCTCCCTACCGGAAAGTCAGGATATGCGGGATTGGCGAAGGGCTGCGCACCAAAGTGAACGCGTCCATTGGAACATCAACAGATATCGTCAATATTCCCGAAGAACTCGAAAAAGCACGCCAGGCAGAGCTTGCCGGTGCCGATACGCTGATGGAACTTTCCACGGGCGGGGACTTTGTTGAGATCCGCAAGCAGGTAATTGCCAATACATCACTGTCTGTCGGGTGTGTGCCCTGTACCAGGCTTTTATCGAAGCTGCACTGAAAGATGGTGCTGTTGTCAACATGAATGAGGATGACCTGTTCCGGATTACCGCGGAACAGGCCAAGCTCGGGACGAACTTCATGGCCATCCATACCGGCATCAACTGGGAAACGGTCAAGCGTTTAAAGAACCAGGGGAGGCATGGGGGACTGGTTTCCCGGGGCGGCGCATTCATGACGGCCTGGATGCTCCACAATGAAAAAGAAAATCCTCTCTATGCTGAATTCGACTACCTGCTCGAGATCATGAAGGAGCATGAAGTCACCCTCTCAATGGGAAACGGCATGAGGGCCGGTGCAATTCACGATGCCACTGACAGGGCAGCCGTTCAGGAACTCCTGATCAATGCCGAACTTGCGGATAAGGCGCATAACGAGGGTGTCCAGGTCATTGTCGAAGGACCGGGACATGTACCGATCGATGAGATTGCCACCAATGTCACACTTATGAAACGCGTCACCAACAACAAGCCGTTTTACATGCTCGGACCGATTGTCACCGATATTGCTCCCGGTTACGATGACCGCGTCGCTGCTATCGGAGCTGCGATCTCATCGTCCCTTGGTGCGGATTTCATCTGTTATGTGACCCCTGCAGAGCACCTGGCCCTCCCGACACCCGAGGAAGTGTTTGAAGGCGTTATCAGCTCAAGAATTGCCGCTCATATCGGCGATATGATAAAACTCAAAAAAACCCGTGAAGCGGACCTTGAGATGGGACATGCCCGCCGCGATCTTGACTGGGAACGCCAGTTTGCCGTTGCCATTAACGCTCCCCGTGCCCGGGCAATACGGAATGAACGAAAGCCGGTAGATTCCGATGCCTGTACCATGTGCGGAGATTACTGCGCGATAAAAATAGTGAACCGTCATTTTAAATTTTAAATCTCACCACCATTTTTTATTCCATAATTATCCCGCTCCTGCTTATCAGAACATCAGGATTATTGGACATACGCGGCCAATGATATACCAGATACCATGCCGGACTCCGATATCCAGACCCGTAAGAAAGCATTACGAGATCATGCACGCACCTGGACGGTCGACGTTATCCCCGGCGCAGATAGAAGAAAAAAGTGCCTGCATCTGCAGGATCGTTCAACAAATCCTCGATGGAATCGATCCTGTCATGGTGTATGTTTCAAAACCGCTCGAGGTGAATACCCGGGACCTTATCGAGTATCTCATCACCGGCAGGGGACGGGTAATCGTCCCGGTCATTGAAACGGATACGCGGACCCTGCGTCTTTCCTATATCCGGTATCCCTCTGTTCTGGTAAAAAGTACCTTTCACGTCCCGGAGCCGGTAGGAAATGAGATCCCTGCCCGCCCGGACGAAGTCAAAGCCGTCGTCGTGCCTATGCTGGCATTTGACCAGTCCGGAAACCGGCTTGGGTACGGGGCGGGATATTACGACCGGTTCCTTGCCGATTTACCTCATATCAAAAAAATCGGACTTGCATTCGGCTGTATGGAAACCGGTTGTATACCCTGCGAGCCCAGTGATGTGAAAATGGACCTGGTTGTAACTGAAGCCGGGATTTACCGTTGTGGTGGGGATACTGCATAAGGTGCATAAAAATCTCAGGCTGCAACTCAAATACAATAAAATAACCTCGTTACACAACTATAAGAACGGTGATTTCATTTAAGATAAATTTCGGAGGATTTGTTTCACTATCGACCATCGACTGGCGGGGCAAATCCGTGCTTACAATATTTTTAAGGGGCTGTCCGCTCCGCTGTTCATACTGCCAGAATGAGGAAATACAATCGGGAGAGGACTGGCGCGAAATTCATGAAATTTTTGAGATGATAAGCACTTCATCACCATTTATCAGCGGGGTTATTTTTTCCGGGGGCGAACCGACCATGCAGAAGGAAGGATTGATCGCCCTTGCACAATATGTTAAAAAAAAGCACCTGGCCGTCGGGATCCAGACAAATGGTTTTTTTCCTGATACTCTTGAATCATTACTGTCACAAAATCTGGCAGATAAAATTGCAATTGATTACAAAACAACCTGGGAAGGATATTCCGGGCATGACCGGCGGCTATTATCCGGTTGTTAAGGAAAATTATGAAAAAAATGTGTTAAAATCAATTGGCTTGTGCAAAAAAGCACATGAACTAAAAACGCTGGAAGAGTTTGAAGTGGTTTTCACGATTTTTTATGAGAACCAGGAATACCTGCTGGAAATTTCGAGAAAAATCGGGGATGTACCTCTTGTTCTTCAGCAGGGTGAGCATAAAATGCCCGTACTGTTCCCTGCATCACCGGGAATGACCGATGGGGAATATATTTACAAAAAACAAATACAAAAGGAAAAGCATCCGCCACTGACACTGGATGAAATTAAATCAATTGCTGAGAAACTGGAAAAACCAGTTGCGTATCCGGACAAAAGAACATGGAGAGGTAAGGTATGAAAGTCATCGGCGTTGTCGGGCTTCCCGCAAGCGGTAAAGGCGAGTTTTCAAAGATCGCTGACGGGATGGGCATCCCGGTGATAGTCATGGGTGATATGATCCGGAAAGCCGTAAACGAGAGCGGACTTGACCCCACCGATGCAAATCTCGGGGCGATAGCAAATAAACTGAGGCAGGAACGAGGTATGGACGCAATCGCACATCTCTGTGTTCCTGAAATACAGCGCCAGACTGCGCCACTCGTACTCGTCGATGGTATCCGGGGAGACGCCGAAGTAACGCTGTTCCGCAGGGTTTTTCCAGGATTTACCCTGATCAGTATCGATTCTTCTTTCGAAACGCGGCTGGAGCGGATAAAGGCACGGGGACGCTCAGATGATTTTGAATCAGCCGAAGAACTTCACCGGCGCGATATACGTGAGTTGGGCTGGGGTCTGCAAAAAGCCATGGAGAGTGCAGACATTCATATCAGCAATGAAAAAACACTTGAGGACTTTGCCTGTGACGTTCACCGGGTTCTAAAACAGACGGGGTGTGATGTATGAATATCCGTGCCATATTTTTCATCATCGGCAAAAGTCTGGGACGATATAACCTGGGTCTATGGTATTGAAGAAGCAGGATATTCAGGCTGGGAGATTGTCGGCGATGGCAATTACCAGCTTACCAGTCCTGCATGTTTTTCAAAAATTGAAGAGGTAGTCGCGAGCACGCACCTGGGGATATCGGTACATGCACCGTATGGAGACCTCAACCTCGCTACGCTGAATGATCCGATCTGGCGTGAATCGATTCGGCAGATCTGTGCATGTATTGAACGTGCATCAGCACTTACCGACCGGGTTACCATACATCCCGGTTATCTCTCTCCCGTGGGCAAACTGATGCCCCATAAAGTGTGGGATCTCCAGAAGGAAGCGCTCCGGCAGATTGGAAAATGTGCACATGAACACTCCGTGCTTGCATGTCTCGAAAATATGATCGGCATGAAAGAATTTCTCTGCCGGCTTCCTGAAGAGGCTCATTGGTATGACAGAAGGAATCGAGGGTATCGGCATGACCTTTGATTTCGGACACGCAAACACTATCGGGAAAGTGCCCGATTTTCTTGCACACGTCAAAAAAGTCATCACATCCATATTCACGATAATCATGGCATGTCCGATGAACACCTTGCACTGGGAGACGGGACAATCCCGTGGAAAACCGTGGGAAAAAGAATCGCCGACGACTACCAGGGAGTAGTTGTTATTGAAGGAAGATCAATTGAAGAAGCAAAGAAAAGTCTTGCAGTATTCCGGAGATATTTTGTATGAGCGGTGAAACCCTGCATGTTTACTTCCTCGGGACCGCCGGGGCACTCCCCACTCCCCTGCGGAACCCCTCCAGCATTATGGTTAAGCGTGGTTCTGATACTCTTCTCTTTGATTGCGGCGAAGGCGCCCAGCAGCAGATGATGCGTTCGCGGTGTGGGTTTACCGTAAATGCAGTTTTTATCTCTCACTGGCATGCAGACCACTTCCTTGGCCTTTTCGGTCTTGTCCAGACGATGTCATTTAACGGACGGACCGAACCACTTACCATATACGGCCCGGAGTGGGTACATGAATTTGTCACCATCCTCCGTCAGGTCGCACGCTACAATCTCAAATTTTCGCTGGAATCTGTCGAGATGACACAGGGCTCATGGGTGCGCTTTGATGGATATACGGTTACGGCGTTTTTCGTAAAACACGGAATTCCTTCACTCGGGTTTGTGCTTGAAGAAGATCCGAGGCCTGGCAGGTTCAACCGGGAACAGGCCATCGATCTGGGCGTTCCGCCCGGTCTCGCTCTTCGGGCGACTCCAGCGCGGCGAGGTCATCAGGCTGGGGACGGGAGATGATTCCCGTGAGGTCCGACCCGAACAGGTGATGGGAAGTTCACGACCTGGTCGTAAAATTGTTTATACCGGTGATACCCGGGCTGTTCATATGAATATTCAGGAGATTGCGCATGATGCCGATCTTCTCATCCACGATGCAACCTATGATGAATCTGAAGCAGAACGGGGAGCGGAGTTTCATCACGCAACTGCTGCACAGGCCGGAGAGGCAGCCTCATTTCTCAATGCACGCACCCTGGCGCTTGTCCATACCAGTCCACGCTATCCGGATGCGCAGGCACATGTCAGTGATGCGAAGAAAAAATTCTCCGGGTCAGTTATTGCCCCCAATGATCTGGATATGATTGAAATTGCTTTCCGCGATGAAGTCTGATCGATTACGTGACTATTAAAAATTCGCAGGTCTTCAGAATTCCTTTTATTATAGCACAAAATAAAAAGGACATATGCTTTGAAGGAGGGGACAGTGCCAGTCACCTCGGGCCCTCCCCTGCGCAATGTGATAGTGCTGTTATTACCTTCCCGGGGGTTATCGCATTGGGGGGAGCCAGGTGGCGGGGGTGAAACCCCCATGAACGTTGAGATTTTTTTTAAACATTTCTGCAGAGCCAAATTATCAGGTCCGCAAAGGACACTGGTACTCTCTTCCCCCACTCCCCTTTTGTCGTGAAATTTTTTTTTGAACAGGATACTTTTTCGTATCCTGTACAAAATAACCCGAAATTCATGAATATCATCAGGAAAAAAGGTTTGGGAGCGCTTTTTGGAGGTCCAGGGTTGAGGTCATCATAAAAAAATGAATATATTCCATTATTACGGGTGCCCTATACAATGAACTTAAACGTGGCAGTTCCTATTACTAGTATCAGCCTTTGTTTCGTTATGCAACGTTGTGGCTGAATGAAAATTACAACAATGCAGACAATAAGTTCGCTTCGCTGTGTGTGGTGAAAAAAATATGGAAAATAATGATGTGATTGTCTATAGGTTAGGTGCAGGATGCGACCTTTCCGATATTGAAGAAGGAAAGATATATCAGGCAAAAGTTCAGGGTTTTGCTACGTTTGGGATGTTTGCCCAGATGAATGACCGGATCAAGGGTCTTGTGCACAAAAGCAATGTCAAGGCTGAACATAAGGAACGGGATCCGATTCTTGTAAGGGTCAGGCAGATCCGTCCGAATGGAAATATCGATCTCGAAGAGGTACAAATCCAGGTCTACCAGGTGCAGAATATCGATCGCAAATCTACAACAGTAAGTATCGCCGAATTATCCAAAAAGGTTGGAAAGACCGTAGCAATAGAAGGTGAGATCGCTCAGATCAAACAGACGAGTGGTCCTACCATTTTTACGGTCGTTGATGAGACAGGCACCCAGAATGCCGCGGCTTTTGTGGAAGCCGGAGTCCGGGCATATCCGGAAGCCGAGCTTGACAATATTGTCAAAATCATCGGTGAAGTAATGATGCGGAACAACCAGTTGCAGATTGAAGTTGATTCCCTTTCAGTCCTGACCGGTGAGGATGCAGCAGGTGTTAAGGTCCGGATCGAAAAAGCGCTTGATGCACGATCGAACCGGAAGATATCCCGCTTCTGTACAAAGTGAAGTGATGGAAAAACTCCGGCCGGAGATGAAGAAGGTTGCAAAAATTATCCAGCAATACGTAATCCGCAACCAGGCCAACAT
>CAVTBZ010000004.1:0-61222 GCA_963733045.1 uncultured Methanoregulaceae archaeon
TGGAGCGGAAAAATATGCCGGAGCATGAGCGTGTACGCTCGTTTGCCGAAACAATCGCCGCTGCATGCGATTACCGGATCAAAGATGAGAATGTGCTGAGCAGAGTAGTCTGCCTGGAGCGTGAGATATGAAGTTCAATCCTGAAGACTGGAAGAAAAAGACACATGAGAATTTTGAAGGTGCCTGGCATGAAGGGCCATCAGTTCTGACACGGCCGGGCAAGAAGGACATTACCCTCACCTGAGCTATAAGCGGGCGTTGGCGCACCCGATCTTTACCACGATTAACCGGCTGCGCGAAACTTACCTCTCGCTTGGCTTTGACGAAGCGGAAAACCCGGTAATCATCGAGGAAAAGGATATTTACCGCCAGTTTGGTCCCGAGGCAATGGCTGTACTGGACCGGGTGTTCTATCTCGGGGGACTCCCCAGGCCGAACGTGGGGATCGCACGAAAGCAGCTCGATGAGATCAATGAGATCCTTATGAGCCACCAGAGCCCGCTTGCCCATGCGCATTCTGTTCCGGCTGGCGAAGCCCATCATCACACATCGTACTCCCCCATGACCAAAGAAACCGAGGAACGATTGCGGGAAACGCTCCATGGATACAAGAAATCTGAGATTGATGGCGATGAACTCACCATCGAGCTGGCAAAAGTGCTTGGCGTGGATGATGCCCTTGTCGTGCACATCCTTGAAGCGGTCTTTCCGGAGTTCCGGGCTCTTGTCCCCGAGTCCTCGCGCAGCACCCTGCGCAGCCACATGACAAGCGGCTGGTTCTTAACGCTCGGTGCGCATCTGGGATCGCTCACCAATGCCGCTCCGGCTTTTCTCGGTCGACCGCTGCTTCCGGCGCGAACAGGCAGAAGGCCCCACACGGCTGATGACCTACCATTCTGCTTCCTGTATTGTCGCAGGTGAGGATGTAACCAATGAAGAGGGAAAAGCCATAAGCAGGGCGCTCCTCTCCGCATTCGGGTATACTGATTTCCGGTTCCAGCCTGATGAGAAACGGTCAAAATACTACATGCCGGATTCCCAGACTGAAGTCTATGCACGCCATCCCGTGCACGGCTGGGTGGAGGTGGCCACCTTTGGTATGTACTCTCCGTCCGCTCTCGCTGAATACGGAATCGGTGTCCCTGTCATGAACCTCGGCCTCGGCGTGGAACGGCTCGCGATGATTGGGTACAATGCAAATGATATCCGGCAGCTCTGTTTCCCCCAGTTCTTCCCCGCACCCTGACAGACCCGGAGATCGCCCGTGCGGTCAGGCTGCGGGAAGAACCCTCTTCACCGGAAGGAAAGATGCTTGCTGTCGCTATCGCCAGCATTGCTACCGCGAATGCCGCAGCCCAGGGTCCGTGCTCGTTTGATGTATGGGAGGGTATGCTCGGGGGTGCAACAGGTGAAAGTGACCGTTGAGGAACCGGAATCCAATGCAAAACTCTGCGGCCCTGCCTGTGCCAATGAGATTTTTGTCCATGATGGCTCGATCCTGGGTGTACCGGATGCTGAAAAATGGAACCAGGTACGAACAGAGGGGATATCCACGGGAATCTCCTATCTCTCCGCGGTAGCTGCATTGGCAGCAGCACGGATTGAAGAGGCCGCCCGCTGCAGGAAATCCACGGTCGTCCAGGTTAAGATGGCAAAACTCCCCAGCGACATTAACTTAAAAATTGATGAATTCGCGATGCGGGCAGTCACCGATAACAATAAAAAAGTTGATGTTCGGGGGCCGGTGTTTTTGTCCGTGCGATCAGCCGTGCAGGAATAGATTTTCCTCTTTTTATCTGCCCTGAATAAGTCAGTTATCTGGTTGTATATGTTAGAAATAGATAACATTAATAAACCTTGATGTTAGAAATATATAACAAAGAATGTGAGCGGAATGAAACAAAGAAACCTGTATCGTATAATTATCGGCATACTGATGGTTGTGAGCGGTCTCGTATCCATGATAATGACCTCCGGTGAAGCAATAACCGGGACTATCCTTCTCGTAGCAGGAATTACTTTTCTTCTCACCGGAATTATCCGGCATAAAAAATATGGTGACGAGCCTGAATCTGACGAACGATCGAAAAAGATTGGTGCCTATGGTCTCTCCTGGGCCTGGCTGACCGGACTCTTCTTCATGTTCGGCCTGTTCTGGCTGGATTACCTGAATATCGTGAAGCTCGGGACTCAGATTGCGCTCGCTCTTTCAATTGTAGTACTCGCGCTTTCAGCAGGGCTGTATCAGGTATACCTGTTCCGGAGAGGGGATGTTGAATAGGATTTTTCAGAGGTTATACCCGTGCAGATAAGAATAAAAGAGTACCGTGCCCGCTTGTCCATGACCCAGGATGACCTCGCCAGAAAAGTTGGCGTGCGACGGGAGACAATTGTCTTTTTAGAGCAGGGGAAGTATAATCCCTCCCTCAGGCTCGCACACGATGTTGCGCGTGCCCTGCACGCGGGAATAGACGACCTGTTTATCTTTGATGATGAACCGGAAAGCCCGGAACACCGCGAAATACTTATAGATTGAATATTCCCGATGCTGGGGAAGCCTGCCCGGACTCAGCGGACAATCCGGGACATTTGCTTTTTTCCCCGGAGAGACATAAGTCCCCGAGGATAAGTACAGCAGCCGCTTTATCGAGCGGCTGGTTATCGTTCCCGCATTTGGGCGAGTAGATGCAGGACGGGCATCCCTCATCGCACCCGCAGTCACGCACCAGTTCATGACGCACTTAAAAATACGTCAGGAAGGAGCTCGTAAGCTTTCTCTGCAAGCCCGATACCCCCCTCGTAACCATCATAAACAAAAACGGTGGGTTCGCAATGCTCACCAAACGCCGGAGACGACAATCCCCCGATATCCCAGCGGTCACACATTACATGCAGGGGCATGAGAGCGATAATCGCGTGTTCAGCGCCATGCAGCCCTCCGGCGAGATCGAGGTCTGCACGAACAACGCGTTGTTCGGTATCCGGTGTGGAAACAAACCAGAACGCCTTTGTCCTGAAGGTAATCGGTGGCAGATCGAGGGGTTCAACACCGATGATAGTATCCTTCCGTTTGATCTTGTAGCCGGTATACTGTTCAGTCACTTCAACTTCGCCAAACATACACCGTGCGCCCTGCACCATCCGTGTCTCCAGGATTTCGATAATGGAGAGATTGACCTCTTTGAGAGGTTGTGTATAGTAATCGACTTCAGTCTCTGTTACCCGGATAGTGTGCGTTTCTAAATCCATTTCACTGACTATATACGTCTCTCCCTGGTGCAGCATGATCGCCCCTTTATGTGCTTCGCGGTAAGCCTGCCCACGGTCCATCGTTTCCAGCAGCCGCCCATGACACAGGATACGAAATGTTGAGCCGGGAATCCCGTCAAGCCTTACTGCATCCGCAGCCCTGCCCCGCCCGGAATATACCCACCCGCGGCTTGTTTTCCGGATAAGGTCGGTCGATGCAAGTTCCGGAAGGAGCCCGGTAAAAGAATCTCCGAAATAGTGCCGGTCCTGATCTTCCCGCAATGGCAGCTCCGCAGCAGCGCACAGCAGGTGCCCGGAAACAATATAGGGATTTGCTGTATCGATAATCGCATGCTCGTGTGAACAGACTGAAAAAATGATGAGGGTGATGCATGAAATACTGGTCGAGAGGGTTTGCAAATGCGACAAGAATCGCGAGTGAATCACCTCCTTTTCTCCCGCCCGGCCAGCCTGCTGGCGGGTTGACATCATGGTTCCGGGATACCCGGCAATAATGACGGCATCCAGTGACCCTACATCGATCCCGAGTTCAAGCGCATTGGTTGACACAACACCGTTCAGTAAACCTTCTTTGAGCTGGCGTTCGATAACCCTCCGTTCTTCAGGAAGATATCCGGCACGGTAAGCTGATATCGATTCCGCGAGACGTGCAGATGAACGGCGGGCATCCTCCCGGGCCCAGAGCGTCACCAGTTCTGCCATTTTCCGGGAACCGGCGAAACAGAGTGTTTGGAGATTGTCTTTCACACAGGAAACTAGGAGATCCTTTGTTTCCTGGTACGTGGAGCGTTCACCGATACCATCGTAAAACGGGTTGTAAAGGACAAAATGTTTCCTGCCATGCGGAGAACCGTCCTCATCCACGAGCTCAAACGGCAGCCCCGTAAGCCTGCCGGCAAACTCCAGCGGGTTGGCCAGTGTCGCGGTCGAGAGAATAAACTGCGGTGATGAGCCATAAAAATTGCACAGGCGCACAAGCCTCCTGAGCAATAATGCAATATGGGATCCAAAGACTCCCCGGTAGCGGTGCGCTTCATCTATCACAATAAACTTCAGGTTGGAAAAGAACACTCGCCACTTCGCGTGCCAGGAGAGCACCTGGTGGAGTTCGTGCGGGTTTGATATAATAACCCGGGAGTTCTCACGAACCGCTGCCCGTTTTGACTGGGGAGTATCCCCATCGTAGATTGCCGGCCGGGCTGAGATCCCGGTGAACTGTGCCATCTGTTCAAGGGTGGCCAGTTGATCATTGGAGAGTGCTTTGGTCGGGTACAGGTAGAGGGCACGTGCGTCACGGTCCATTTCAAGTCCTTCGAACACCGGAAGGTTGAATGCAAGAGTTTTGCCACTGGCTGTAGGGGTCGTGATGATCACGTTTTTCCCGGTTCGTATGCGGTTGACCGCTTCACACTGGTGGGAATAGAGGCGTATCCGGTGCTGGTCGAGATACGATTCCAGGGTTTCATCAAGAGGTGCGTTAAGAGCCCCGTACCGGGGAGGGACCGGTCCGGTTATTTCAGTATATACGGTCCGGCTCCGGTAGACAGGGTTCACACCGAGGAGCCGGATAATATCAGTGACAGCCACAGGACTCCCCCAGAAGGTTAAAAAAAAGCAGGGCAAGCGATATTACGTCCTGCTTATTGTGTTCAATTATCGGTACAAGGGGACCACAGTTACCTGTTCTCAGGTACGTTTCGTAGAATTCCGGTACCATCTGCCCGGGAATATCATCGTTTCGGCAGATGCCCAGGATCTCTGTTTCCAGTGCAGTCAGTCGCAGGGACGGGAACTGATCCTTCCATCTCCTGCGGCTGAAATGGAGTACATCATAGTGGGGGATTTTTGCCGGAGAGCCCATACCGTAGTAGGCAAGCCGGTCTGTCACGTACGGAAGATCAAACGATTTGCCGTTGAACGTTACCAGTGCCGGCCGGTCACCGGACACATGACCGAGTGTTGCCATGAGTGCAGCCTGTTCCTCATCGATATCACGCAGCAGGTACTGGTATACGGCAAGGGAGCCGTTTTCGATGGTACCAACACCGAAGAGGATTATCGGGCGGGAAAAAAGCCCGAGTGTTTCAATATCAAGAAACACGTACTCTTCCGGTTCGTGGAATCCGGCCGTACCAAGAACACAAGGATGGGATTTTGCATGCCTGCAGCCGATTAAATCCATAATTTCTGTAGAATTGCCGCCATACAGGCATTTGAGTACATCCCTGGTATTTGACCGGAACTTCGGGTGCTGCATCAGATCCGGTAATGTCTGAAATCCTTTCGATCTCGAGCCGGGCCTGGGTTCTTGGCCCTATACCATGCACAAGCGTGAGATCTTTTAAGATTTCAGAAACGAACCGATCGGGATCGAGCGATGGCAGTCTGAGAGATTGCTGACTTTTTAAAGAAAAACAGACTCCGCATTCGTTGAAAATTTCAGTACCCGAAAAGACATTACTGAACGGGACATCCCGGTACTTTTCAACCAGTACCTCGAGCTGGTGGTGAGCCTGTTCAAAGTCCGATGAAAAAACAACATTATTTGAAAAGCCGGTCCCAAAAATGTTCCCGTCACGGACAACTTCGTATTCCCGCAATGTTTCCATGCGTTGCTGCCAGAGAGCACCAATCCGTGCAGGGGCTTGTATTGCCGACATCGTCTGAATAAAAAACGGCGCCCGGGATTTAAACATCCAGCCGCGAGGGGTGAAAGTAATGCAACCCTTTTTTAGAAAAACAGGCAGTCTGCGGCACTCCCCTCATTATCCCCCATGCAGGATTCCGGTTTCCCGAGTCATCCGATAGCTATAATGAGACGTTTAATATTTACAGCGGAATAACTCTGCTTACCAATGCTGCCCGTCAAAAACCTGTATACAGGTTTGATCCGTCATCCGGATGCCCGGTTCAACGGGAACTATCGTTCCTGATTTCCAGATCGGGATAAAAAGATCCTCCCGATAAGGGATTTTAGTATGATATTTGAATCATCCCTGTATTCAGACAGGAATTGGCAGCGCTGCAGGATAAGAGCAAAAAATGAAAGGTGTCAGGGGATTTCTTATCGATCTTGACGGGGTCCTGTATGTGGGGGACCAGGCAATCAACGGTGCCCGGGAATCCATTGATCTCATCAGGGACAAAAAGTATACCTTCAGGTTTGTTTCCAACACCACGCGAAAATGCCGGAAAACCATCTCAGAGCGGTTATCATCCCTGGGGTTTGACATTCCCGCAGAGTATATTTTCACGCCCCCTCTCGCTGCTGTTGCCTATATTAAAAACAGCGGAAAACACCACTGCTACCTTCTCACTACGGGAGATGTGTATAAGGACTTTAATCAGGATTGTATCGGTAACGACGCTGCACCCATAGATTATGTAATCCTGGGAGATGCCGGCGACAAGGTCTCCTATGACAGCCTTAACACGGCGTTCCGTCATATCATGAACGGTGCAGACCTGATTGCACTTGAAAATGACCGTTACTGGATGGCACCTGACGGACTTGCGCTTTCCGCGGGTCCCTTTGTTCACGCTCTCGAATTTGCAACCGGCAAGACCGCGACAGTCATGGGGAAACCCTCAAAAACGTTCTTTGAACTGGCCCTCCGTGATATGGGACTTCGTGCCGATGAAGTGGCAATGATCGGTGATGACATTCTTACCGATATTGACGGGGCCCGTTCCATGGGAATGCAGGGCATCCTTGTCCGGACGGGAAAATACCGGAAAGATGCGCTGGACAAAGCAGGTGTCAAACCGGACTATGTTATTGACTCGATTGCCCAGTTGCAGGATATTTTGTAATACATCGGACAAGCATTGTATAAGGTGAAAAATGGGTAACCGGTTCTTTAAACTCACTGGCATATTTTTATTCATCATTATCCTGCTACTATCGGCAGTGCTGATAAGCGCAGTTATTTTCCCCAAAGAAGCAGTAATTGTGCCACATATCGCTCCTGATCTCACGCGTCTCCAGTCACCCCCGGTTATTATTTCCCAGCAATTCCCGTTTGAAAAAACCACCCTCAGCCTGACCGTCCCCATCAATGTCTCGGTATATGAAGGTGCAAAGCAGGCAGAAAAGGCTACAACGGTGTATGGCAACATCTCCGAATCGGCCTGGCTTTCGAAAAGTTATCGTGCAATGGTACAGGATCCGGCACAGGACAGTCTCTACACAGCTTTTCTCGCAGAAGCTGACAAGACCAGGATCCGGCAAAAACTTACCGATGACGAATATCTCGAACTTTTTGCGGTCTATGTTCAGTCACTTCAGTATGAAACCCGGGAGCAGAACCCGGCAAAATTCCCGGTAGAGACTGTTGTTGACCGTGCAGGGGACTGTGATGACAAGAGCCTCCTTTTGGCCGGATTGTTATCACGGGAAGGTTACACGGTTGCCCTTCTCCTGTTTAGTCCTGAATCACACATGGCGGTAGGTGTGGGGTCAGACGATTATCGTTACAAAAACACCGGGTATGCATTTGTGGAAACAACCAACTACTCATTTATCGGCGTGCCAACCGATAACCTTGGAGGAGACCTGACCCTGTATTCAGATCCTGTTATTATACCCATCAGCAATGGCACTAAATTCTATCGGAGCGGCAGGGAGACACAGTATATTCAGGATATGTATATGTCGTCTGACCTGAAAGTAAAGGAACTCGAACCCCAGGTAAAAAGCATGGGAGCAGACATCACATCCAGAAAGGAAAAAATTACCCGGCTCGAATTACAAATGCAGGAATTAAAAACTGCCGGAAATACCGTCGGTTACAATGCACAGGTACCGGCCCATAATGCACTTGTCGCAGATTACAACGCCCTTCTGGGCACCTACCGGGAGCGCTTTGCGCTCTATGAAAAGTATGCCCTGGTCCATAATTATATCCTTGAGCACATGTACGACAGGAAAGGAGTATATGAATATCTGAAAATAAACATGCCGGCATAAACGGGCACGGGAGATGGCAGGTTAATCGGGTTTCGTAACCATAATTGACGGCCGGGGATATTCCGGGGAGGAAAAGGTGCCATTTTCTGCGAGAGCAGCAAGTCGCTGTAATGCCCTGTCGCAGTACTGGTCTGATATATCAATACCGATAAAACGGCGGTGCAGCTTCCCCGCCACGAGTGTCGTGGTCCCGGCACCATTGAACGGGTCGAGCACTATATCATTTTTATAAGAAAACAGTTTCATCAACCTCCGTGGCAGCTCCTCAGGGAACATTGCCGGGTGGTTGTAATCTTTCATACGGATCTCCGGAGGAAACGACCACCTGCCAAGCACCCATTCCTTGAACTCTTCAGCGGTGATATCGATATCCTCGCGCCGCCCGCTCTTCTTGTGGGTCTCCTTGTCAAAGACTTCGATAAACTCCCAGGTATATTTGATATACGGCATCGATGGGGATTTCCAGCTCCCCCATGCCGTATACTTCGCATTGTAATTATTTTTCTCCCAGAGAAACTCCGCTTTCCATAAAAGCCCCAGACCTGTAAGCTGGTGAGAGATAAGGTGGTGGGTAGGCACATAGTCAGAAAAAAGGGGCTGGATATTTACTGCCATTCTGCCACCCGGCCTGAGCACCCGTACACACTCTTTCCATACACCGAGCAGTTTTTCAAAATAGGTGTTCCACTCGTGGGTATCATTATGGGGATCGTGTGCATATGCATGCCCGAAATTATAGGGAGGCGATGTGATGATCAGGTCGATACTCTGGTCGGGTATGCGTGAGAGTGCCTGGAGTGCATCCGCACATATGATACGGTTGACATAAGGTAAAATCTCACGCGGTTCGCTGGATAAAACCGAATTTCTGGCACCTTTTGTACCCTTCCTGATTACCGCCTTTCCGGCTTTATCCTGCACCTTTTCAGGTCTCATGAAATCCTACCTGTGTGTAGTTTACCAGATGTGTTAAAGGTTCATATAACACTGGTAGTTGTTGGTCACTTCAAAAAGCGTTTAATGTTGTGATCGATATATCTCTACGGTTGTTTTATGCTGCAAATCGAAGACCTGCACGTGAATGTCGGCGAAAAAGAGGTGTTGCACGACATCAATCTCAACATTGAGGAGGGGGAAACCCACGTTCTTCTCGGGCCCAACGGCTCGGGCAAAACAACACTCCTCATGACTATCATGGGATTTGCCAACTATGGTATCACTGAGGGAAAAATCCTGTACAAAGGAGAAGATGTGACAAGAATGAAAGCCCATGAACGGGCAAAAAGGGGAATTGGCATGCTTTTCCAGCGACCACCAACCATCTCCGGGCTCAAACTGAGCAAGATGCTCACTGCTATCTCCCAAAATAAGGACGTAGACATCCCTGCGCTTGCCAGATCAGTTCATATGGATAAATTTCTGGAGCGTGACATCAATAAGGGGTTCTCCGGTGGGGAGATAAAACGCAGTGAAGTGTTGCAACTGATGATCCAGAACCCTGACTTTGTCATGCTCGATGAACCGGAAAGCGGCGTTGACCTGGAAAATATCTCGCTTATTGGTACTGCCATTGGTTCTCTGCTGGAAAAAGACAGGCATCTTATCAACCGGAAAAAAAGCGGTCTTGTTATCACGCATACCGGGTTCATCCTTGATTATCTGGACGCTGACAAGGGGCATGTGATGTGTGACGGGGAAATCAAGTGCCATGGTAATCCCCGGGAAATCTTAAAAGATATCAAAAGACGCGGGTACAAGGAGTGTCTCGAATGCCGTCACCAGTGAAAGTCCCTGAGCTTTCCAAAGCGGAAAAAGAGCGGGTTGCCCAGGCAGGAATGGACCTGGCCATGCAAAACCGGTGCGGGAGCTATCTCCAGATGGACCAGGATATTGTCCAGGCAGAATGCTCACAGCAGGGAATAGAAGTCCTTTCCTATAAAAAGGCCATGGAAAAATATGACGGCCTGAAAGAGTATACCTGGAAGGCAGTTTCCCCGGAAAAAGACGATATCACCAGATACGTTGCAGCACAGGAAGACCCGAAAGGATACGTCATCATTGCACATAAAGGTTCAAACAATATCCTTCCTATTCAGGCGTGCCTCTATCTGGGGCGGGAACAGATCCAGCATGTCCACAATATTATCGTGGCTGAAGAGGGGGCCGACTCCACATCATATCAGGGTGCACAAGTGGGACACACGTAGGAAAAGGCGGCGCTCACTATGGTGTATCTGAATTCTATGTAAAAAAAGGTGCCAAGATCAGTTTCACGATGATCCACAACTGGAGCGAGAACATTGAAGTATATCCCAGAAGTGCGGCGATCGTTGAAGACGATGGCGTGTACCTTTCCAATTACGTCTGCATGCAACCGGTGAAAAAAATCCAGATGTATCCCACGGCAACCCTCACGGGGGCCAACTCGGTTGCACGGTTCAGCAGTGTTGTCATCTCAACACCGGGTTCATACATGGATCTTGGGTCCCGTGCCATCCTTGAAGGCAAGGGTGCAAGCGCAGAACTGGTCACCCGCGCCATAACAAAAGGAGGCACAATCATTTCACGGGGCCACATCAGTGGTAAAACTGCCGGAACCCGCGGGCATCTTGAGTGCAAGGGACTTATTCTGGAGGATGGCATCATCTATGCAATCCCGGAAATTGAGGGGTCGGTGGTTGGCACGGAACTCTCTCACGAAGCTGCAGTTGGAAAACTAGCCCGGGACGAGATCGAATACCTTATGTCACGGGGGCTTGACGAAGACGAAGCGACGGCGACAATTATCAGGGGATTTCTGGATGTGAAAATTGCCGGGCTTCCTGAAGCACTGCAAAGGCAGATCGATGCCTCCATTGATGTTGCGGAAAAAGCAGGATTTTAAAAAAACCGGGTACCTATGCCACTCTATCCACGGGCCGATGAACGTTTGAGAATGGTGGAGTACCAGATTGCATCCAGGGGCGTACATGACCAGCAGGTCCTTTCGGCAATGAAGGAAATCCCCCGCCACCTTTTTGTTCCGTCTCCCTATGACAAATCGGCATACGAAGACTGTCCGCTGCCGATAGGTAATGGCCAGACCATCTCCCAGCCATTTATCGTTGCGCTGATGACAGAACTCCTTGCCCTCAAGCCAGATGACAGTGTGCTTGAGATAGGGACCGGGTGTGGTTACCAGGCTGCAATACTCTCAGCTATTGTCCGACAGGTAACGACCATTGAGCGAATCCCGGAAGTAGCAGGGTTGGCACGGGCAAACCTCACGGCGGTGAACATTAAAAACGTTGATGTGATCGTGGGTGATGGAACACTCGGCTATCCACAAAAGGCCCCTTATGATGGAATCATCATCACTGCCGCGACACCATCGGTTCCAAAGCCGCTTATCGAACAACTGGCTGAAGGGGGCAGGCTGGTAGCACCCGTAGGTGGACGTGACATCCAGGAACTTATCAGGCTCATAAAGAAGGGCACATCGATAACTGAGGAACGTCACGGAGGAGTCAGGTTCGTTCCCCTCATCGGGGAATGTGGATGGAGCGGGTAGATCGATGAAAATTATCGATATCACGCGCCCCCTCTCAGAAAACACCCTTATTTATCCCGGGGATATCGCCCCGGAATTTCGCAGGCGGATCATGGAAACTACCTGATTTCTGACCTGCACCTGAGCACCCATACCGGGACTCATATCGATGCTCCGGTGCATTACTTAAAAACCGGCGATACGATTGATACAATCCCCCTCTCGCATATCATGGGAACCTGCCGGGTACTGGATGTAACCCGTGCGGGCACCAGTATCACGGCAAATCACCTGAAAGGGCGGCTGGATGGCATTGACCGGCTCCTGTTGAAAACGTCATTTTCCGGAACCGACCGTTTTTTTGAGAACTACCCCTGCCTGACAGCAGATGCAGCACGTTTCATCACCGCATGCAACATGAAATGTACTGGTATCGATTCCCCCTCTATAGAATCCTACAATTGCGACGGGACCGTACACCGTGAGCTGCTCAGCCATGGCTGCATTATCATAGAACTCCTCGATCTCTCTGATGTTGAGGAAGGGGACTATACAATGGTGGCACTACCCCTGCGCTTAACCGGGCTTGACGGTTCTCCTGCCCGGGTTGTACTCATTGACAACACTGGATGTGAATGATGGATCTGATCATTGAAACGGTGAAAAAACTCGAAACGATGGTAAAAGAGAGCGGCTGCGAGGAGAGCGGCGTTGTTCTTGATGTACGTACAGATACCGTAAACTGCCAGTTTGAACGCGGTGCCTGCATGACTGCAACATTTGGCGGGAGGAGTGCGGATTTTGTAACCTTTGACCCCATCCGGGCAAGAACAAAGATCTCGTTCATGTTCGGTACGCCGCTTGAAACACCTCCGGTGAGGGGTGCTGCCGTAGCAATCGTAAATGTGGCTTCGGGATTTTTCTGTCTTTCAAGAATACTTCACGCATGTCCCGAATCCTCCCACACCGAATGTTACCGGAAACTGCACCATGAACTGGAGGGAAAACGCATTTTTTGTATAGGCAGCATGCCTGCGGTCGATTCTGCGTTCAGGAGTACTATTGTCACAAATCCTCATGACGCTGACGTGATCCTCATCAATGGTGAAGGGATAATTGAACCGGGAACAGGTGAAATCATCCGGAACGCTCAGGAAAAAAAGAGGATCCTGTGTCTCGACCCGTCAACGAGCCGGTGTTGCACGGATCAACCAGCTTGAGCACTGGTGCCCCTTTGGTACATGCTGATACCTGCACGCAACTGCAACCGGTACATGCATGCAATCCGATAAAAAGGTAAACTCTTTTTGACAGCGATCCAATAAATCATCATGCTTTTCGGGTCTTCGGGAATACGAAGGAAGTTCGATGAAACTCTTATCGATACGGCCTTAAGAGTGGGATCAGCGCTGGCATTCCGTTCCAGCGATATTATTATCGGTATGGATACCCGGACGACGAGTCCTCTTCTTGCTCACCTGGTAACATCCGGAATCCTCGGGAGCGGTGGCACGGCATATAATACCGGGATTGCACCGACCCCTTCTGTTGCCTATGGTACCCGGACAGTTAAAGCCGGGTGTATGATCACCGCGTCCCATAACCCTGAGGAATATAACGGGTTGAAACTTTTCAACCCTGATGGCTCATCTTTTACCCAGGGCCAGCAGGCTGATATGGAGGAACTTTTAAAAGGGCGGTACTGGATCGACTGGCAGCACCAGGGCAGTGAACGGTCAATAGATGCACTCACCCCGCATAAGAATGCCATTCTTGATCGTGTCCATATAAAATCCGGAATCCCCGTGATTGCCGACTGCGGGAACGGTGCAGGAAGTGTCCTTACCCCGCACCTTCTTGCCGATGCAGGAGTGAAAATCCACTGTATCAACTGCAATCCTTCCGGTCATTTTGCCCGCCCTTCAGAACCATTGAAGGAAAATCTGGGATATGTAGGGGAAATGGTGAAAAAAACAGGATCTGCATGTGCAGTTGTGCATGACGGTGATGCCGACCGGATGATGGCATTTGATAACAAAGGACGCTATATCGACGGTGACCATCTTCTCATGCTTTTTGCAAGGTATCTTGGCGCAAAACGGGTTGTTACCACAAGCGATGCATCCATGATCATCGAAGAGATCGCTGAAGTAAAAAGGACACCCGTGGGTGATACCTATGTTTCTGAAGAACTTTTAAAATGGGGGGATTTCGGGGGTGAACCCTCAGGAGCATGGATTTTCCCGCAGATATCGCTCTGTCCCGACGGGCCGTTCGCCGCAGCCCTTTTCTGCGAGATCGCATCTGAATGGAATATCTCAGGTGAGCTGGATGCTATGCCATCCTACCCGATCCTGAGGGAATCTTTTGCCTGCGACACTGCACGGGAAACGGTTCTGGCTCTTGGGGCGACGAGTCCTACCGACGGGATCAGGGTTGCAAAAGAGGATGGCTGGTTCCTGATCCGGGCAAGCGGGACCGAGCCTAAAATCCGCATTACTGCAGAAGCCAAAACTCCCATGAGAGCAAAGGAAATGCTGCAGGAAGGCCGTAATCTGGTTAAGGAGGGGAAAACTGCTTAAACGTTGTAATCCGAGCATTAGTATGGAATGTGTCGTTCTTGCCGCAGGAGAAGGGAAGCGTATGCGCCCCCTTACGGCGAAGCGCCCGAAAGTAATGCTCCCCATTGCCAACCGCCCGATGATGGAGCACCTGGTTCTGGCTGCACGGGATGCGGGGATAACCGACTTTATTTTTGTTGTTGGCTATGGTGAGCGGGAGATCCGCAGGCATTTTGGGGATGGATCCGGTCTTGGAATTCATATCAGGTACACACCGCAGCGGCAACAGCGGGGAACAGCTGATGCACTGCGTTCTGCACGTGACCTTATTACGGGACCATTTCTTCTGCTGAACGGGGATATGATACTAAAAACAACCGATATTGCAAATCTCTGCACATGCCAGACACCCTGCGTGAGCACCAGCACAACGGATCATCCACAGGATTATGGAGTCGTCATCGTGGAAAACGGTATGGTGACTGCACTTGAAGAGAAATCGAAAAATCCACAGTCCACCCAGATCAATGCCGGGGCATATCTTTTCTCACCGGATATTTTCGAGTATATAGACAGGGTTCAGACTTCAAGCCGCGGAGAACTTGAACTTACCGACGCACTCTCATATTATATCGCGGAAAAAAAACTGTCGGCATACCAGTTAACCTACTGGATGGATGTCGGGAACCCGTGGGACATGCTTGATGCAAATCTCACGCTTATGGGCGATATTTCACCTGATATCAGGGGGACGGTGGAAGCGGGAGTAACCTTGACCGGAACCGTTGTTGTCGGGGAGGGAAGCGTGGTGAAGAGCGGAACGTATATTGAAGGGCCATGTATTATTGGAAAAAATTGTCGTATCGGCCCCCACACATTTATCCGTGGGGCTACCAGTATAGGCGACGATTGCCATATCGGGCACTGTTCAGAGCTTAAGAACTCCATCATCATGAACGGGACAAAGATCCCGCATTTCAACTATATAGGGGATTCAATCATCGGGACGCAATGTAATTTTGGTGCAGGAACAAAAATTGCAAACCTTCGGCATGATCATGCCAATGTCAGAGTCTGTGGAAAAGATACGCGAAGGAAAAAATTTGGTGCCATTATAGGGGATGGGGTACAGTTTGGTATCAACTGCTCCATCAATGTCGGGACAATAATCGGGAGCAATGCAAAGTTTGCTCCCAACTCGTATGTTTCCGGGTGTATCGGGGAGAATGCAGTTATTCGCTAGGTGAAATGATGCAGGCAGTTATATTAGCAGCAGGAGAAGGAAAACGTGTTCGTCCGTTAACCAGGAGCAGACCCAAGGCGCTGCTTCCGGTTGCAAACCGCCCAATCATCGGACATGTCATTGAGGCGCTGTTGAAAAACGGGATACGCGATATTATCGTGGTTGTCGGGTATCGAAAGGAGCAGGTAATACGGTTTTTAAACGAGCTTGATGTGCCAATTACCGTTGTAGTCCAGAACAAACAGCTGGGTACAGCTCATGCACTCAACTGTGCAAAATCACACATTACCGGGGATTTTCTTCTCCTGCCGGGAGATAATTATATTGATACCTATTCAGTCGGAAGAATAAAAGACATAAAAAATGCAATGCTGGTAAAAGAGCACCCCAACCCGTCAAATTTTGGCGTGGTATTGTTAAAAGACGGCCTTGTAAGCGGGATTATTGAGAAACCAGAGCATTCACCAAGTTTCATGGTGAGCACCGGCATCTTTTCTCTGACAAAAGACTTTTTTTCGTTCACCTCCGGAAACGACATTACCGATGCCGTTTCCTCAATGCTCGCTTCTGGTGAAACCCTGCAGGGGGTTGTTGCAGATGACTGGCAGGACGCCATCTATCCATGGGACCTGCTGAAAATGAATATGCGCCTGTTGAAAGATTTGCCCGAAGCTCGTGAAGGGTCCGCAAGCAGGCAGACCATCATCCAGGGACCGGTAAGAATAGGAAAAGGTACCACCATTGGTCCCAATACGGTAATATCAGGTCCGGTCATCATCGGCAATGACTGCGAGATTGGCCCTAACTGCTGCATCATGCCCGATACGAGTCTGGGTTCCCGGGTCAAGGTTGAACCATTCACGATAGTGGGAAATTCGTTGATTATGGATGACACCTCCATCGGTTCACATTCACGGATCATTGACACGGTAACAGGCCAGGGGTGCCGGCTTGCAGACCACACGAGCGTATCATTATCGGCAAGCCTGATGAATATCGAAGGGACAGTAATTAAGCCGGAATTTGGTGCCGTGTTTGGCGATCAGGTCACTGCAGGACCGTTTACTATCTTCAATAACTGCATTGTTGGAAATAATGTCGCAATTGAAGGGGGAAGTAAGGTCATCTCCCGTATCCTTGCCGACGAATCCAGGGTGATATAACGTGTGTGGTATCGTAGGTTATATCGGCCGCAGGGAAGCTGCACCAATCATCGTGGAAGGGCTCAAGAAACTGGAATACCGCGGGTACGATTCGTTTGGAGTTGCCACTATCAGCGGAGGTATTCAGCTGGACAAGCACCAGGGACGGATATCAGATGCTTCAGCCTCGGCGCTCCGTCTCAAGGGAAAGAGCGGGATAGGACATACCCGCTGGGCTACCCATGGCGTTCCCAATGATGTCAATGCGCACCCCCATATGGACTGTTCCGGCCGGATTGCGGTGGTTCATAACGGGATTATCGAAAACTATGCAGAGCTTAAAAGGCAACTGATCTCACGGGGCCATATATTCCGGTCTGAAACCGATACCGAAGTGGCAGCACACCTCATAGAAGAGGAATATAACACGGAAAAAGATCTCCTTTCAGCGGTCCAGAAGGCCGTTTCCAGACTGACCGGTTCTTATGCACTCCTGGTGATAGCCACTGGTGAAGACCGTATCATAGCCGCCCGTTATGCAAGCCCGCTTGTACCTGGGGGTCGGTGACGGGGAATTTTTTGCCGCTTCCGACATGACACCGGTTATTGATCACACAGAACGTGCAATTTTTCTCGAAGACGGAGATATCGCCAGTATATCCCATGAAAAAATTGAGCTGTTCCATGACGGTAAACCTGTTCAACGACCTCTGGAGCTGATAGACTGGTCCGGTGAAGACACCAGGAAAGGAGGGTTCCCGCATTATATGCTCAAGGAAATCTACGAGCAGCCACAGGCATTTTATAATACCGTCAGGTCTGTTACCAATGAAACACTTCCTGCACCGGTAAAAACCGCTGAATCGGTAACAGTTATTGCCTGTGGATCATCCTACAATGCCGGACTTATCTTCAAGTACATTCTGGAAAATACGTGTGCTATCCCGGTACGGCCTGACTTCGCATCTGAGTTTAAATATTTCCCCCCGCCATTAGAAGGGTTGTTAATTGGTATCTCGCAATCAGGGGAAACAGCAGATACCATCTCTGCACTCAAGCGGGCAAAGGCGCACAACTGCACCAGTCTTGCGATCACAAACGTACTGGGCAGTTCTATCAGCAGGACCGCCGATTTTACCCTTTTCATGCGGGCCGGACCCGAGATCAGTGTGGCAGCAACAAAGTCATTTATAGCACAGCTCGCAGTCCTGATGCAGATCGCCAATCTCCTGCGAAATAGCGAATTTGAGGATGTGCTGCGGAACGGGCACCGGGCAATAGAAGAAGTTCTCCTGATGGAACTGTCTGAGGCAGTCAGTCTCTGTCTGAATGCCCGGAGCATCTTCTATGTGGGAAGGGGTCCTTTTTATCCGGTAGCTCTTGAAGGATCACTGAAAATGAAGGAGATTTCCTATATTCACGCAGAAGGATATGCTGCCGGAGAGCTGAAACACGGACCGTTTGCACTCCTCTCTACAGAGACCCCGGTTGTTGCAATTTGCATGCCTGGAGAAACATACGGGGTAATGATTTCCAATATCAAGGAAATGAAAGCGAGGGGGGCACCCGTTATCGCCCTTGGAGAAGAGGGGGATCTGGAACTTTCCGAGGTTGCGGATATATTCATCGCCCTGCCGGTGACCCATCCTTTTGTACAGGTACTGACAACACTTATTGTACTTCAGCTCCTGGCCTATTACACTGCCGTTGGTTTGAACCGGGATGTGGATAAGCCAAGAAACCTGGCAAAGAGCGTGACTGTCGAATGATTGAGTATGGCATTAATACGGTTGGCACAGGTGCACAGATTTTCGAACCTGTTACCCTCGGCTTTCCCTCACGGGATAAAATGGGACAAACCGGTTTCACCGGAACAATCATCGGGAAAAATGCGGTGATCAGGTCCGGCACCATTATCTATTGTGATGTGACAATCGGGGACCATTTTCAGAGCGGGCACAATGTCATGATCCGTGAAAAAACAACGATTGGTAACCGGGTTGCCATTGGTACGTCAGCCGTTATTGAGGGAAACACGATTATCGGGGATGAAGTAAGCCTGCAGAGCATGGTCTACATTCCGACTGACACCGTGATTGGGAACAATGTCTTTATCGGGCCCAATACCGTGCTTACCAATGACCGATACCCTCCGACGCGAATTGGCGGGCTGAAAGGGCCGCAGATACATGATGGTGCGGCAATTGGTGCGAATGCAACCCTTCTTCCCGGTGTAACCATAGGCAAGGGTGCACTGGTTGCAGCCGGTGCAATCGTTACCCGCGATGTCCCCGCATATATGCTGGCTATCGGTGCTCCGGCAAAAATCACCGATCTGCCGAAAAAGATGGTCCATGCAGGATCCGGAAAATAATACCGGATTTTTTTACTTCCCTGTTTTTACCGGGTAACTCAAGACAAGAACCATTGACAGGCAAGATTTTCTCAAAGATGTGTGCAAAAAATCACCCGTTCAGGGTTACCTGAGACGTGGCAAAGATACTGTGATGCAATAACCGGAGACCTTTTTGAACCGTAAAATTTTTAGGAGGAATACCGCCGGTTCAGAGGATTTTTTCGGGGGTTATTCCCGATGGAATCATCCATATTTATTAATGGTCTTAACTTTAAACCAAGTACCCAAGAAAGGTTGATTTCATGGTACATTTTGATCTTAAAAACCGCCGGACTCAACTGATTGTCGGCTTAATTTCATTATTTTGTGTCTTTGCACTGTGGCTTCGTTTGCTCCCCATGCTCAATATGGGTAACACTGACGTCCTGATGATGGTGGCAAGTGATGACCCGCTGTATAACCTGCGACAGGTTGAACAGATACTGGCAAACTTCCCGCAGTATGCATGGTTTGATCCCATGTCCCTGTTTCCCACGGGAATGTCAGTTCCCTGGGGTCCCCTTTTCCCTACGATTATTGCGACTGTCTGCCTTATAACCGGAGCCACAACGCGACCGGAGATTATCAGTACAGGTCTTTTAATTCCTCCCCTGATGGGAGTCATGATGGTAGCGGTCATGTATTTTGTCGGAAAAACCTGTGGTGACTGGAAAACCGGCCTTCTTGCCTCAGGTTTTACCGCGGTTGTAACCGGCCAGTTCTTTTACCGCTCATTTTATGGATATATGGATCACCATATCGCAGAGGTCCTTTTTTCAACAATCTTCTGCCTGTTGTATATGTCTGCAGTCTTCTCGGAAAAAGACAGTAAAATCGAGCTGAAAAATATCATTTCGTATAAAAAAACCCTTTTATTATCCGGTCTTGCCGGGATTGCCTATCTCCTTGGTCTGTTCGTCATGCCGACCATGATCCTCTTTGCAATGATCGTGGGTATATTTACCATTATTCAGTTTGTTATTGATGCATATCGTGGCAAAACAAGCGAATACCTGCTGGTAATCAATACCGTAATTTTTGCCATGGCAATTATCGGGCTTCTGGCGTACGGGTTGAAAGATCCCGGAATTAATCTCATTTTTTATTCGGTCGGGCATATATACGCGTACCTGGCATTAATCGGCGGGACGGGTTTTCTCTACGGGATTGCCCGTTTCGTGAAAGAAAAAGAATGGTATTACTACCCTGCAATTCTTATCGGGAGCGGAATTATATTTTCTCTCATCCTCTTCATAGCCAGCCCCCAGTTGTATAACCTGTTTATCAGTTCACTCTTCTCATTTTTCGGTCAGCAGGCAGTTACCAATACGGTTCAGGAAGCCCGTGGCTGGGCACTGGACCTCGCATGGATGACGTTTAACTATGGTCTCATTCTGATGGCGGGTGGGGCACTGGTCATGCTCTACAATAACATCAGGGAAGAGCACCCGCACCAGATCTTTGCGCTTGTGTGGTCGCTTATCATGCTGGTTTCAACCTGGCAGCATATCCGTTATGAGTATTACCTGGCGGTGAATGTGGCCCTGTTGTCCGCAGTGTGCGTTAGTTTTACATTTGAGCATGGCTGGGCAGATATCCGCAGGCTTGCATCACGATTTTCATCCGATAAAGATGAAACGGAATATAATAAAGGAGACAAAGAAGAACCCCAAAAAAGAAAAAAACAGAAAAAAGTCCAGAAGAAAGACGCTGGCTCATCACAGGGGAATATAATTACCCTTGCATTCGTTATCCTTGCCATCGTACTCAGCATTCTGTTTGCCTACACATCTGCATCACTCAGTTACGAAAATGCAGCTGGCAGTACAATCCGGATGAACCCCGACTGGAGGGAGACCCTTGACTGGATGGGGAATAATACCCCGGATACCGGTGTGAATTATACCGCCATTTACAATCGTGAAACATTCCAGTATCCTCCCGAAGCTTATGGGGTCATGTCCTGGTGGGACTATGGGCACATGATCACATATATTGCAAAACGGATCCCGAACGCCAACCCATTCCAGTCTGGAGTCACCGGCCCGACCGGATCAGCAAATTTCTTCATGTCCACATCAGAGGATGATGGAAATCAAATCCTTGACCGTGCCGGAACGCGGTATATAGTGACGGATATCGAAATGGACACCGGGAAATTCTGGGCAATGGCAACATGGTATAATGAATCGGCTGGTGCAAGTCCGTACCAGATGACGCTGCTTGCCCCGGCACAGAATAATCTTAACAGCTACGAGTCAGTCCTGCTCAACACACATCTATATTACTTTACCATGATCTCCCGGCTCCATAACTTTGATGGTTCTCTCAAAACTCCCACGAGTGCCTATTATGTTGAGTATGCCGATCAGAGTATTTCGCAGGTATCTCTTCCGGTGATTACGGGTGCGGAAGCGGTCAACGTTACCGAAGCGGTGAATCGTGCAGCTGAATACAACCTCAAGGCACCGGCAGGGTACCATGCTGCTGTGTTGAGTCCTGCAATAACTCTCCCTGTTGATACCGTACCGGCACTCAGGAATTACCGGCTCGTGCATGAATCTCCCAGCAATGTGTTCAACTCGAATGTCACGGATGTGAAATATGTCAAAGTGTTCGAGTACGTAAAAGGGGCACACATTAAGGGAGAGGGCATTATCCAGGTCCCGGTGATCAGTAACACCGGCAGGGCATTCACATACCAGCAACAGAGCATTAATGGTGAATTTATCGTACCGTATTCCACAACCGGGAATCCCTATGGTGTGAAGACCACGGGTAAATACCGGATCGTGTCATCAGGACGGGAATATGATGTCCCCGAATCCGCCATAATGGATGGCGCAACAATCCAGTAATTTTTTTCTTATTTCATGGATGAATTACAGCAGAGTCATTTTTGTATACACTGGGGTTTTGCACCTTTCCGATTACATTTCGATCTGCTGCTTTCCGGAAATGAAGTCAGAATTCACTGACCGATGACTTCAGGTGGGACATATATAACTGAGTTCAAGGCGCTGAACAGGAAAATAGTGTAAGATTATTTCCCCATGAGTGGGATCTCGCACTCAGGACATGTCTGGCTCCGGCAGGGAACCCCACGTGTTTTCGGATACTCTTTCTTGCATTTGGGACAGATGCACGCCTCAGGGGGCGGCATACCCCTCCGCTGCATACCCGCCCCAGGTGTTATAACCGGCATACGTTATTCCTCATGTGATATAGTAACGGCTGATATGAAAAGAGAATGTGATGGGGTAAAAGGGCAGATATCCCTTCCTAATGCTCACGGGAAGGGGGGAACAAATTCCTGTACCACCTCGTTTTAAAAAAAATCGCTGAACTCACTCTTTCTGCAATTTATACCAAAATAAAGATCCCGTGAACACATGATAGTATAAGTGCCACTTCGCAATAGTACTATAATCCTTTTACTACAGACAGACAGATCCCAGAGTTACCACTACAAATATCTCAAATGATGATGAAGATGGGAAAAAAAGATGTTCTTTGGGCTGTTTAAGTGGATTTACATCCCGGGTTCAGACCGGAGCACGGGTTGAACCTTCTTCGAAGTATTTTAACGCTTTCGGTACGAACTTCTTCACTTCACCGTAGAAATACTTGGCAAAAGCGGCGTCAGAATCACGTATCGCTCCGTAAATAGTGTTGACCAGCCAGTTCGGCAGCTCGGGTTGTTTGTCAGGTACGTTCTTGATAACTACAATGGTCTCATCCACATCAATGTTTTTTTTCCAGCGGTAGGGCATATACAGTTCACCTGCAAGGGAATAAGAGGAAAATATTATTTATACCTTTTGCATGTTTACATTTTCCGGAAGGTTCTGCAGATGTGCAGGGAAGGATTTTATTAACAAGTCACAAAACCAAACCTTTTGATGGCACACAAATAAAAGAGGATGCCTGCGAGTATGACCCGGTGTTCCGCGATTTACGGGGAAATTTTCACCCATCATGACATGGAGAGCCATGATGAAAACGCTACACGGCTGAAGGCAGCTCTGGAAGGAGTACCTGAAGGGGTAAAGATAATAACGCCGTTATGTGCATCCGAAAGTGATCTTGCCAGGGTCCATACACCTTCCTATATCCGCATGATCCGGGAATTTTCTTCCCGTGGTGGACAACATTTCCTTGACCAGAGCACCTATGTTGATGGAGAGACGTACAGGGTAGCTTCTTTTGCAGCAGGTACCGCAGCAGAAGCAGTGAACCGTTCAATCGATGGCGAATCCTGTTTTGCCATAATCCGTCCCCCCGGACATCATGCTGAACCCGACCGGGCCATGGGTTTTTGTATTTTTAACAATGCTGCAATTGCCGCAAAGCGGGCACTGGATCGGGTGGATAAAGTCGCGATCATCGACTGGGATCTCCACCACGGGAATGGTACCCAGAAGATATTCTCATCAGATGATTCGGTGCTCTTCTGCTCGATACATCAGGGAAACATTTTTCCACATACCGGCTGGGTTGATGAAATAGGAACCGGGGCAGGCAAGGGA
Source organism: uncultured Methanoregulaceae archaeon (assembly GCA_963733045.1). Classification (GTDB taxonomy): domain Archaea; phylum Halobacteriota; class Methanomicrobia; order Methanomicrobiales; family Methanospirillaceae; genus Methanoregula. The sequence goes on from CAVTBZ010000004.1 coordinate 23,639, forward strand.
TTTACCATAAACGCACCCTTACGGGCTGGATCGGGTATCGCCGATTACAGGCTCGTCTTTGAAGAAGTATTTGTACCTGCCCTTGACATGTTCAGGCCGGATGCCATAATCATATCCGCAGGTCAGGATGCCCTGTTTGATGACCCTAAAAGCAGCATGAAGCTTCTTCCCTGAGGATTATGGAACCCTTACCGCAATCGTGAGGGACTCGACCGATCATCCCCTGGCACTTATCCTCGAAGGGGGGTATGGACCTTCGCATGGTGATGCTATACGCCAGATTTTTTCTTCTCTTCAGGGAACACCTGTTGCCCCGGGTCAGGGTGAACCTCGTCGCACTACCCGCGATATTGTAACAGCACTCAAAAAGATAAGAATGTAATAATGGCCGATTTTTTGTAACAACACCTTTATAGCAGAATATACATCATTTTCCGGTATGTTGGCAGAAGAGATCAATCTCGGGATGCGGGTACGGTACCCGCGGACCAGAACCACCGGCACCATTCTGCGCGTCGAGCAGGTACGGGGAGAAGTATTCGCCGAACTGGACAGCACAAATCTCCTGTACCGTATTGATCATCTTATCCCGGTGACAGGCCCGGAGAAATCATCAAAGGCAATCGTTGATGACGCAAAAAAAGTAATCGAAAGAGAAAAGGAGTTTGTTTCAGGACGCGACCTGCAGGACGCGTGGAAAGTTACTGACCAGAGCTGTGAGGGAGGGGGATAAAAACCCGCAGGATTTATGGCCGGTTTTCCAGCACAGTTCCTTTTTACATGAGAAACCTGTTTCAGGACCTGACTTTTCGGGAGCAGGATTCAGAAAAGGACAGGACATATCCCCGGTTATATCCCTCATTTTACTATGAGCAGAAATGCGAAAAAAAGTTGCGGGAACTGCGCTTTTTGACCGGAGCCTTTGATTAAAACTGATAGATTTTCCCCGATGAGCACGGTCACTGGTTATGTATAAGTATGACCATTATATATAGAGTAAGTTTGTTAAAGTAACAACCTTATACAGTATTCTTTTCCTTGGAGTATATGGATGTGCTAATCATGCCTATCAAGTAGTAGAAAATAAAAATTTGTTCGATTATTCCAACCCAATCTATTCTCAATTACCGCATGCTCATGAAAGGAGGGAGAGATAGTCCCCCGGACCGCCCCCCATGAGTCCCGCCCACCACGCCGAGGGCAGGAACCACCGAGTCCGGTAGGTCGTATATCGGTCGAGACTGTTCGTCTCCACTGCACTCCGGCTCGCTGGCACTCGCCTCCATTCCGCTCCGCTCACAGACTCTCCCTTGCTTTTCCGAAGTTGTCCTGTTGATAGGATGACGCCCCTGGCTCGTCGCGATGCTCCGGCGCCAGCGGCTGCTCTCGCCCGCTCCTCACAACTGCTTCGCGGAATGTTCGTCGCTGTTGATCGTACCCATGTATAACGCTCAGTGACTCATTCGCACGACGCACAGGGGCTCGGACTCACCGCTGATGCGGCTCGTTACCTTCGCGCCCTGTTGCGGTGCTCACTCGGGCCGCTGGGCCCCGGAACCCGCCACCCGTGCTTTGTTCGCTTACGGGGATGGACAAGCATCCCCACACTCACAACCCTTCGGGTCGCACTCCTCCCGCCCTTGATGGGACGGGCAGTCAGGTACGATAGTCCCTGCCAAAAACAAGCATCAACGGATCCAGGTGTGGAGATTCAAACGGCGGTCCGGGTGGGAAGGCGCGAGCCGGAACACGGCGACCTTCGCCGTGTCGCGTGAGCGCCGGGCGGGTCCAGCTTTGGCGATCGCATGCCAACAGGACACCGTAAAATTTCCTGCAAGCGTGGGCGGGTGATGGCTACACGGCGCGGTTACGGGGCGCATCAGCGACCTGTCGCGCTGTGTGCCTGGGCGGGCCAACCGTAACAAAATTCTACGCAAAAACGTTATTTCGTAAATCAGACAACGCACCGCTTTTACTTTCACCCTGCGCACGGCGGAGGACTATATGCTCTCACGTCGATGAATGTATGGTGAAAAACACCATGATGCCAACAACAAAAACAGATGTAAAGTTCGAGCACATAGGGGCAGCCCGCCTCTATAACGGCTCGGTCCGTATCGATGTCAAGACCATGCAGGCGGTTATCCCCGCTGGCGAAGTCCGCAGGCTTGAAGAACACTGGCCCGCACCGGTCTATGACATATCAGATGTAATGAAGAACGCGGACGCGGCACCGGTCGGGAAAGCATGGATCACCCGGTCCGGTAAAGCGGTGATGATCATCGATCAACGATGTGCAGTATGTCTCCCCGCTCGCGCAGGTAAAAGGGATGCTCAAGGGGGAGCGAAAATATGCCAACGTCTCAATGATGCACGAAGTGCAGCCCCTCACAGCGACCACGCAACCAGGCAGAGGCGACAGCATGAAAGCCGCTGATGTAAAAGCGCAGATCAACGAGCGGATCATACAAGCGCTCTCCGAAGGAAAAATTCCCTGGCTGAAACCGTGGACGGAAAACGGCCCGCGTAACCTCTTCAGCGGCAGGGCATACACCGGGCTGAACCGGTTGATTCTCGGACTCGGTCCCTATCCTCTCCCTTTTTGGGCAACCTATCGCCAGTATCTCGCCGCAGGGCTGCAGGTCCAGAAGGGAGAGCACGGCCACGGGATTATCTACGCAGGGCGGACCGTAAAGACCGAGACGAAGACCGATAAGAACGGCGAGGAGACGGAGAACAAAAAACAGATCCGGTTCCTGAAAGCCTTCGTTGTCTTCAACGTCGCACAGACCGATTACATAGAGCAGGGGTACAAACTCCCCGATGTGAAGGAAAACGCTCACCTTCTCGGATGCGATGCCGTCATTCACGACTATACGGACCGGCACACAATAAAAATCACCGCAGGAGACCGGGCCGCATTCCTCCCGCAGATGGATATGATCACCTGCCCGGATATCGGCCAGTTCAGAACATCGGAGCACTATTATGCGACGATGTTTCATGAGTGCATCCATTCCACCGGGCCACGGCTCGACCGGTTCAAGCGGACCGATCCGGTCTGCTTTGGTTCCGATACCTACGGGCGCGAGGAACTGGTCGCCGAGATCGGGAGTGCTTACCTGGCAGCGCTTACCGGTATAGACTCATCAGCGGTTGTCCAGAATCAGGCAGCCTATCTCCAGAACTGGGCAACGGCGATCAAGGCCGATGCAGATCTGGTGATGTATGCAGCAGGCAGGGCAGAGAAGGCAGCGGACTTTATGATCGGGGCTTCTGCCCCGGTCCCTGCCAGCGCCACCGGGACGGATGCAGCGGAAGGGGTGACGGCATGAACACTATTTTTGATGCCATGCCGGTAAAGGTTCTCGAAGAACTCGAACGCATCGAAACCACAGTAAGCGAGAAGGAGCAGCGGGCTTTCCTGTGTCAGGCAGATGCGCAGGACCTCCGTTTGAGACACGATGAGATCATCGCATCATGGACAGCCCGGGCCGAGCGGGAAGGACTCGATAATCTTGTCGCAGAACGGCAACGACTGGATGCTATCGCATGGTCTTTGATCCGTTGCCGAACAGGATCCCCATCGGAGTACTGAGGTATCCCATGATCAGCAGGCGCAAATTCCGGGAGCACCGTAAAAACCGTTCAACCATCTGGGGAAAGTGGAAACGTCTGATCTGGTGGCTGCACCGGACAAAGAAAAAAATCATTTTTCGTTGCTGGTAAACGGTAGCCCGACAGGGACACCATGACGCCAACCAAAGAGCCCTGCCCGGGTTATATGACAGATATTCGTCGTCCGCGGCATTATCTTTCTTGGCAAAGGTTGGCCCGCCCGACAAAGCGATCGACAAGTCGCTGATGCGCCCTGTAACCGTCGCTTTATCCTCCCGCCCGTACACGTGCCCGTCCTCCTATCAAGGAGGCTATCGCAACCCGGCCAAGCGGCCCGAATGAGCACCGCAACAGGGCGCGAAGGTAACGAGCCGCATCAGCGGTGAGTCCGAGCCCCTGTGCGTCGTGCGAACGAGTCACTGAGCGTTATACATGGGTACGATCAACAGCGATGAACATTCCGCGAAGCGGTATGTGAGGAGCGGGCGAGAGCAGCCGCTGGCGCTGGAGCATCGCGACGAGCCAGGGGCGTACATGCATCCCAACCGGAAACCGAACGGGAAACAAGGGAGGTGATGTGAAGCGAGCCGGAGTGAAGTGAGCGCAAGCGAACGGAATGAGGACGAGTGAACATGACCGACCGATCTTCATGTCAGCAAAAAGATCTTAGCGCTATGTATTTTACCGGACAGATCATCGCTGCCCGCGTCGCACACTTCGCACAGCTTCACCGTGCTTGCCCCCGCTCCGCGACCGGCTCCCTTCATTCCTTGCTAAAAGCCCATTTTTTCAGACCTCCCCGGAAAAAATGACCCTCATATTCGCGTTTTGGCAGCCTTTTCGGGGCCCGGAAGGGGTAAACTAGGTGGCAAAATTCATCTCGATTTAAGGGCCTTTGATGGCCAATAGATGAGTTGCAAATCAGCCGTATTTAGGCAAATTGGGCGAAAATTGAGCGTATTTTCCACAGGAACATAAAAGGACGGGTTTACGGGGTTTTCCTGTATTTGCCCAGAGATCGGAAGGGGAAAAGGAGCCCGTATAGGGCTTATTTGCCCTCAGGGTCTGGACCCCTGATTCCAAATGTCTTTTTCCACAGAAACGAGTGATAATTTATGAGCATTTCATCCGTACTCCCACTCCTGAAACCTTCAGGATTGAGAGTAATATACAAAAAACCCCATTGATCTTAAGGTTTTTACAACCTCTTTTTTGGATTAACAGTATTTTTTAAGTAAATCCTCTTGCAGTTCTTCCATCCGGGCAACGGGGTCCTTAAAAAAACTTAACCTTACATGTCCACCCGCGTCACAACGCCATGAATCTTATCGGCTGGCAACTTGTAGAATTGCACAAGTGAGGGGGAGAGGCGCTTGATCGCTGCAAAGATACGCCAGACAACATGGGTCGTCACGATATCCTCCATGCCATAGAAGATAGTCAGCTCATCAATCTCCGCCTCTTTGAGGATGCTTCCGATATCGACAATCTCCATATAGCCGAGATATATCTCAAAGATCGAAAAGCCACTGTTAATCTCGCGGGTGACGCCCCACGTTACCCCGAACGGCTGTTCTGTCCGGATAATCGAGACGATGATATTGTCGTCATAGATGATCCTGTTGTTGAACATGATCCGGGGGATGTACTGCGGCAGGTTCCGGAAATCCCGGGCAAAGAATAATGCCGTGCCGGCGATCCTGTTCAGCGAATGATAGGCTTCATTAAATCTGACAAGGAAATCATCGAGGGGGACCGGGCGCAGCGCGGCGGCGAGTTTCTTCTGGCCGGTCACGTAGATCATGATGATACAGAACGGAATGAAGGCGATAACAAGCGACCAGTAGCCGCCATACGGGATCTTGTTGAAGTTGGCAAGCAGGAAAACAGTCGTGATTCCAAGGAGAGATATTGCGATAAGGGACTTTACGATCTGCCGGCGAAGGAGGAGGATCCACACCATAAGGATGCCGGTAATCACCATCGTACCGCACACCGCAAGACCATAGGCGTGGGTGAGGTTACCGGAAGATTTGAAGATCAGGATGACAAAGAGGACGGCAAAGAGCAGTGCCCAGTTCACGATATCGATATAGATCTGGGAGCGGAGTTGCGGCGATGTGTAGTCAATCCGCAAAAGCGGCATAATCCGGGTGGTGATTCCCTGGTACACAATGGAAAAGATCCCGGCTATCATAGCCTGCGATGCAATGATGGTGGCAGCGATGCTCAGGAGCAGGAACGGAATGTACAGGATCCGGAACTGTGCGAAGATCATTTCAAAAAGGATATTGTGCGCACCAGGGTGCGTCATGAGGAATGCACCCTGCCCGAGATAGTTCACGGAAAGGGCGACAAAGACAATGTAACCATGCCCTGACAATCGGCTCCCTGCCCAAATGCCCCATATCCGCGTACAGGGCTTCGCCTCCCGTTGCAACAAGGATGACAGTGGACAGGATTAAGAATCCTTCAAGCCCGTGCGAGGTTAAGTAGGTGATTCCATACATCGGGTTGATCGCAAGCAGGACCTGCGGAGCGAACCAGATCGCATACAGACCCGCTCCCGCGAGTGCGGAGAACCAGAGGACCATGACCGGCCCGAAAGCCCACGCCACCCGTTCACTTCCCTTTGCCTGGATGGCAAAGAGCCCAATCGCTATGATGCCCGCGATGATCATGAGCGTCATCTCGGGAGTGGTCTCGAACCCGGGGATGAGAGTTATGCCCTCCACGGCAGAGAGCATACTGATCGCCGGGGTGATCACGCCATCGCCGATGAAAAGGGCAATGCCGACAATAGCGAGAAGAGAGACAAAGGCGATCTGGTTGCCGGATTTTAACATCGGCAGCAGGATCTCCTTGAGCACGATGGTCCCTCCCTCACCTTTTTTACCGAGGTGCATGGCAAGCCAGGTATACTGGACGGTGACGAGCATGGTCATGGTCCAGATGATCAGCGAGAGGATGCCCATGATATTCTCCGGTGTCGGCGGGATGAGGAAAAAGATCGCAGTGAGTGCATAGATAGGACTGGTACCGATATCGCCAAACACAAGTCCCATGGACTTGACGACACCATTCAGAGTATTGGTGTGTGTCATTTCTGGATTTCCCAAATAGCATGTATGGTTTTCACCCGGTCCCACTTAATAGATAAGGTCACCTTGAATGACCGGCCAGCCGTGAGCGTTGAAGAGCTGAATCATAATCCGGGCATTTTTGCTGCCGAAGATATCTTTACGTAGTTTTTTTTATCCGGAGAATTCTTATTCTGCTCAATATAACTAATTTATTATGGAGAAGATGGAAGAATTCTTCTATCTGCCCGTAGTTTGAAGAAAATATATCGTAACCCGATGATACATTGTTCCGCATCGATAATCTCTAAAAAACCTCCTTATGAGGATACATAAGAGGTCTCAAAAGTATGGAATTGAAACAAGTCCCGTCAATAATCCGAAAACAACTCAGACCCGCACTCGTAATTTTTTTCCTGCTCACACTTATCACCGGGATTTTCTATCCTCTTTTCATCACCGGCATCGCACAGGTGGTTTTTCCCGTACAGGCAAACGGGAACTTTATCGTGCATAACGGGGCTGTTGCAGGCTCGGCACTCATCGGGCAGCCATTTACCTCACCTGAATATTTCTTGGGTCGTCCCTCTGCCACCACCCCGGTGCCCTACAACGCCCGGCTCTCTTCGGGTTCGAACCTGGGTCCCTCGAATCCTGCCCTCGCCAGTGCGGTGAAAGCACGAGTTGATGCGCTCCATATGGCAGATCCGTCCAACACGCTTCCAGTTCCGATCGATCTCGTCACCGCTTCGGGAAGCGGGCTTGACCCGGATATCAGTGTTGCCGCCGCATACTACCAGGTTCACCGGATCGCCCGCGAACGGAATCTTGGCGAGGGGGATGTACGGGCACTTGTTGCAAGCCAGATCGAACCCCGGGCAATTCGGTTTATTTGGAGAACCCCGGGTGAATGTCCTGGAACTCAACCTCGCACTGGATGACATGAGTGCTACCCATATCGTTCCTCCCTTGCCTTCGCAGCAGGATCCCATCCTTCCGGATGAACCCGGGCTTCGTCTTCCGGACTGGATTGTCCTTGTCCTTTTCATAGGAGTCTTCGTTGTCACGGTTGTCCCGCTGGGAAGGTTCATAGTGAAGGTTATCCGGGGGGAACCCCATCTCCTCTCACCGATCAGTCAGCCACTCGAACAGCGGCTTCTCTCATGGTCACAGGTGAATAGCGGTGACGAGATGGACTGGACAACGTTTGCCATCGCCGTGATGGTCTTCTCGCTCATCGGGATTGTTTTTCTTGTTCTGCTCCAGTTTGCCCAGCCATTCCTCCCGCTGAATCCCGCCGGGGTTGGATCTCCCTCGTGGGATCTTGCGCTCAATACCGCGGTCAGTTTTGTCACCAACACCAACTGGCAGGCGTATGCTGGGGAAACAGGTGTCAGCTACCTGACCCAGATGGCAGGCCTGTCTGTCCAGAACTTCACCTCCGCAGCAACGGGCCTGGCAGTCCTTGCGGGGCTTGCGTACGGTCTTTCCCGGAGATCTTCTGCAACAATTGGAAATTTCTGGGTACTGCTGATCCGGAGCGTGATGATTCTCCTGCCCCTGAGTATCATCATCGCACTCATCCTGGTATCGCAGGGAACGGTCCAGACCTTCAGCGGACCTGTGACCGTTCCGCTTCTTGATCCCGTAAGGGATGCAAGCGGCGCACTGGTTACTACCCAGACGATCCCCCTTGGGCCTGCTGCCTCGCAGATCGCGATTAAACAGGTAGGCGTAAACGGGGGCGGTTTCTTCAATACGAATTCGGCCCACCCGTTCGAGAACCCGACGCCGTTTTCTAATTTCATTGAGATTATTGCAATCCTGCTGATCCCGTCAGCGCTCTGCTATTCATTCGGGCGGATGGTCGGCGCCGGGAGAAAAGGCATCAGTCTCCTTATCGCAATGACCCTCATTTTCCTGCCCCTCCTCGGTCTTGCCGTATGGGCCGAGCTGGGAGGTAATCCGGCATTTGCCGGGATGGGCATCGATCAGACAACGACCGGGTTCCAGCCGGGCGGCAACATGGAAGGCAAAGAAGTGCGGTTCGGCATCATGCCCTCTGCACTTTTCTCCGTTGTCACGACGGCTGCCTCTTGTGGTGCGGTCAACTCCATGCATGACTCGTTTACCCCATTGGGAGGTTTTGTCCAGTTGCTGATGATGCAGTTTGGCGAGGTAGTCTACGGGGGGATCGGGTCCGGCCTTTATGGCATGCTTATCTTTGTGATAATCGCGATGTTTATCGCCGGTCTGATGGTTGGCCGCACACCTGAATACCTCGGCAAAAAGATCGAGCCACGCGAAATGGCAATTGCCACTATAATCATTCTCATCCCCATCATCCTGATCCTCATCAGTACTGCCGTCGCGGTTCTGGTGGAGCCGGGAAAAATAGCCGTCTTCAACCCGGGACCCCACGGTTTCTCGGAGATCCTGTATGCTTTTACCTCGGCCTCGCAAAATAATGGCAGTGCTTTTGCCGGTTTGTCTGCCAACAGCATGTTCTATAATCTCCTGACCGCTGCCTGCATGCTCATCGGCCGGTTCGGTGTCGCGATTCTTACGCTTGCCCTTGCGGGTTCGCTGGTCGTAAAAAAGATCGTTCCGGTAAGCGAGGGAACCCTGTCGGACCATCGCCCGCTCTTCATCATCTGGCTGGTATTTGTAATCGTGATTATCGGGGCGCTCAGTTTCCTCCCGGCACTCGCCCTTGGTCCTCTTGTCGAACATCTCATGATGGGCGGAGGTGTATGATTCATGCATGAATCCTCCGGCACCGGAACAAAAAACCGCTCCAGTCTTCCCTTTACCAGCGTGCGGTAATAGAAGCCGTACTCAAGCTCGATCCGCGCCTGATGATCAAAAACCCGGTCATGTTTGTAGTCGAAGCCGGTAGCGCCTTAACGACCCTGCTTTGGATCCAGGCGCTTGCCGGGCAATGGCGAAGCCCCTGCCGGGTTCATTGGTGCGATCTCGGCATGGCTCTGGTTCACTGTCATCTTTGCAAACTTTGCCGAAGCCCTCGCGGAGGGACGGGGCAAGGCTCAGGCGGAATCCCTGCGGAAGATGCGGCAGGATACGACAGCAAAGAAACTGTACCTGGGGTACGGGATTGTCAAAGGCAGGGAACCTTCCCCTGCCGATTATCTCGAAGTCTCTTCCTCAACCCTGCACAAGACCGATCTGTTCTATGCCAAAGCCGGCGATACGATCCCGGTTGACGGGGAAGTAGTCGAGGGTATCGCATCGGTAAACGAGAGTGCAATTACCGGTGAAAGTGCCCCGGTCATCCGCGAATCCGGCGGGGACCGGAGTGCGGTTACGGGCGGCACGGCCGTTCTCTCGGACTGGCTCATCATCCAGGTAAGTGCCAACGCGGGTGAAGGGTTCCTCGATCACATGATCAGCCTCGTTGAGGGGGCAAAGCGACAGAAGACTCCCAACGAGATTGCCCTCAATATCCTGCTCATTGGCCTGACCGCTGTATTTCTCATTGTGTGTGCAACGCTCTGGGCGTTTTCCGTCTACAGCGTGCAGATGTCAGGTGCCGGGATTCCTGTCACGATCACGGTCCTTGTGGCACTGCTTGTCTGTCTTGCCCCGACAACTATCGGAGGTCTGCTCAGTGCCATCGGTATCGCGGGAATGGACCGGCTCATCCGGCGCAACGTCATCACGACCTCCGGAAGAGCGATTGAAGCTGCGGGGGATGTAGATGTCCTCCTGCTCGACAAGACCGGCACGATCACGCTCGGTAACCGGCAGGCAGTCGAGCTGATCCCGGTTGATGGAACCGATATCATGGTGCTGGTCGAGACTGCCCAGCTCGCATCGCTGGCAGATGAAACACCCGAAGGCCGCAGCATTGTTGTTCTGGCAAAGGAGAAGTACGGGCTCCGGGGCAGAACCGTCGGGGCAACGGAGTCAGGGAGCGGGATGCAGTTCGTCCCGTTTTCGAGCCAGACCCGGATGAGCGGCGTTGACTCGGATGATGTTCATATACGGAAAGGCGCCGCAGACGTCATGTACAGATATATCGGGGCGAGCGGCAATAACGTGTCGGAATCCCTCAGAAAAGACGTCGAGACTATCTCCCTTGCCGGAGGCACACCTCTTGTTGTCACGAAGAATGGCAAAGCAATGGGTGTTGTTCACCTCAAAGACATCGTGAAGGGTGGGATTAAGGAGAGGTTTGCCCAGCTCCCGGAAAATGGGTATCAAGACGGTCATGATCACGGGAGACAACCGCCTTACCGCCGCGACCATTGCAGCAGAAGCCGGTGTCGATGATTTCCTTGCCGAGGCAACACCTGAGAGCAAGTTAAACCTCATCCGGGCAGTACCAGTCCGGCGGGCGGATGGTGGCCATGACGGGCGACGGGACCAACGATGCCCCGGCCCTTGCGCAGGCCGATGTCGCCGTTGCCATGAATACCGGTACCCAGCCTGCCCGGGAGGCGGCGAACATGATCGATCTCGACAGCAACCCGACAAAACTGATAGAGATTGTCGAGATAGGAAAACAACTCCTCATGACGCGGGGAGCCCTCACTACGTTCTCGATCGCAAACGACCTTGCAAAATATTTTGTCATCATTCCCGCTGCCTTTATTTCCACGTATCCCGCACTTGCGGTATTGAATATTCTAGGTCTCCACAATGCCATCCTGTCTGCCGTGATCTTCAATGCCCTGATCATCGTTGCGCTGATCCCCCTTGCTCTCCGGGGGTTACGTATCGCCCGATGACGGCTGAAGTCGCACTGCGGAACAATATTGTTATCTATGGCATTGGCGGTCTCATCTCACCCTTTATCGGGATAAAGATTATTGATGTAATACTTGTATTGATGGGAGTAGGGTGAACAGGTATCATGGTTGATGCACCTCAGTGCCGTCCCAATCCCGATCTCCTCCTTGCCCGGGTGCAGGGTGAGGAGCGACAGAAACACCGGGGCAAACTGAAAATCTTTCTTGGGTATATCGCTGGCGTCGGTAAGACCTACCAGATGCTCAAAGCGGCAGATCTCCGGCGTTCTGAAGGTATTGAGGTAAAAGCCGGCTACATTGAAACTCATGGAAGACCCGAGACTGAAGCGCTGCTTGAAGGACTCTCCATCATCCCACGGAAACAGATGGTGTATCACGGGGTCACGCTTCCGGAGTTTGATCTCGATGAAACACTCCGACTGAAACCGGTTCTCGTTCTCGTGGATGAACTTGCCCACACCAATGTTCCCGGTTCCCGGCACCTCAAACGTTACCAGGATATCGAGGAACTGCTCGATGCGGGCATTGATGTCTACACGACCCTCAATGTCCAGCACATTGAGAGTCTCAATGATGTTGTTGCACAGATCACCCGGGTGATTGTACGGGAGACCGTTCCCGACCGGGTGATCGACGAAGCGGCAGAGATCGAGGTTGTCGATCTTGCCCCCCCGGAACTTCTCCAGCGGTTGCGGGACGGGAAAGTCTATGTTCCCGATATGGCGGCCCGGGCTATCGAGCAGTTCTTCAATGAAGGGAACCTCTACGCGCTGCGGGAACTTACCCTCCGCCGGGCTGCAGCGCGGATCGACGAACAGATGCTCGCTTATATGCAGACACGGTCGATTCCGGGGCCGTGGGCGGCAGGTGAACATATTCTTGTTTCTGTGAGCTCAGGTCCGCTATCTGAGCGGCTGGTGCGGACCGCCCGCAGGCAGGCCGATCGAATTGGATCCCCGTGGACCGTGATATATGTCGAGACCCCTGCCCATCACCGTCTGTCAAAAGAAGCCAAAGAACAGCTGGCCCGGACCCTTCAGCTTGCGGACAAACTGGGGGCAACGACAATTACCCTCTTCGGACTCAATATCGCATCAGCGGTGATCGAGTACGCACGCCAGCACAATATCACCCGCATCATTATCGGAAAAACACTCCGCCCGCGATGGCAGGAGTATGTATTTGGATCCGTTGTCGACGAGCTCATCCATTACAGTGGCTCTATCGATGTTTATGTGATCAGCAGCAGCGAACATGTCCCACAAAATGTTGTCGACCTGGATTTTTTACTCCCGGTAACTCCTCCCCGGGATTACCTCGCCTGTATTGTTCTTGTCGCCGCCATCACATTTATCGGATGGCTGATCAAGTCATTTATCTCCCCGACAAATCTTTCCATGCTGTTCCTGCTCGCGGTCGTGGTTGTCGCATTCAGGAGAGGTCTCCGGCCGGCAATATTCACTGCTATCATCGGTGTTCTTGCGTTTGATTTCTTCTTTATCCCCCCCTATATGACATTCCGGGTTTCGGATTCCGAATATCTCATCACGTTTGCGGGTATGATTATTGTCAGCGTTCTTGTCAGCCTGCTCGTGGCGCGGGCACGCGAGCATGCGTTTGCCGCACAGGAACGGGAGAAGGAGACTGGGACGCTATATGCGCTTTCACAGGATCTTGCCGTTGCTACGGATGCGGGTTCAATTATTGCCGCGGTGACGCGGCATATCCAGGAAATATTCCGGTGGGAATGTATAGTCCTGCTGCCGGACAAGGACACCCTTATCGTTCACCCCTCCGAAAGCGGGCTTGTCCTGGATGCAGATGATATCGCGGTAGCGACATGGGCGTTCCAGCATGGAGTCGTTGCGGGGTACGATACCGATACATTACACGGGTCCCGGCTCAGGTACATTCCCCTGCAGAGTTCCGCGGGTGTTCATGGAATTCTTGGAGTGAAACCTGCGGAGCCCGATGGCATCATCACGCATGAGCAGGAGCGTGTCCTCACGGCGTTTGCCAACCAGATGGCTCTTGCTCTTGAACGCGTGAACCTTGTCAGGATGTCGAGGGAATAGATGGAGAACGAAGCAAACAATCGGTTTGCCTCATTAAGCCATAAACAAAAATATTCCACGGAATGGAACTCCCTAAAAAGAACTGATTATAAGAAAAGGAGGAGAGGATCAATCATTTCCCGACCGACTTTGAGATATGACCGCAACCTTCCGAAAGCAGGCGCAATAACAGGATCCCAGTTACCCTGAGCCGCTGATTTTTGAGAGAATGAGGACGCCGAAGCTGCCATCCCAGCAGACTTCCCGGAATTCCATGTCCAGCCGGACATCTCTGCTGCCGGGCCGCAGGAGACGGACATCGGAAACCTCCCCTTGTGCTCCAAGTGACGCCTGCCGGTTCCGCTCCCGGACAAGCTCCTTACGTTCAGGCTGAATCAGATCGAGAATGTCCCTGCCAACGGGCGTACCGGCCGGATCTCCATCAAACAAACGGAGAAATGCCCGGTTTGCATAATGGATAGCCCCGTCCCAGTGACACAAGCACCGCATCCGGTGACCATTCCGTAAGAATGCGGTAATTTTTCTCGCTTTTTTTCAGGTTCTCTCCACTTGTCTTATAATTCCAGATGAGGGAGGCCGAAGCAATAAGCATGCAACTGAAAAACAGCCGGTTCAGAAGTGCGTAGAGCGTGGAGATGTCCTGCAAAGAGAGGAAGAAACTCGCAGCAATCAGGACAATGATGAGGCCGGTGACATAAAACGGCCCGTTTCGCATTTCCAGGTAGAGTGTCAGGAACAGCGGGATGAAATACAGGATCCACACCGAAAAGCCAAGCGGTGGACCGATGTCAAGGATGAAGATAATCATCAGACAGGCAAGGATTAAGACTAATATTTGAAGGTTGTTTTCTCCAGTACGAATCCCCCCTGCTTCGTTTCCTCTATTGCTCATAAGGCGAGTATCATTTCTTATGGAATATAAAGACTTGGGCTCTGTAGAACCAGAAAACAAACTCATAAAACAAGCGAGGTGATGTGAGGAGCGAGCGAGAGCATCAGCGAGGACGAGTGAACATGACCAAGCGTTCATCATGGAACCACAAAACAAGTTCCCGTCAGCAAGCCAACGAGGCGAGGGGTGGAACCCCGTTGAGCGTAACCTCTTCCGTAAATCTTCGCTACTGCACATAATCACGCTTGAATCCCCGACTTCTTCGCACGCTTCGCACAGCTTCACCGTGCTCGCACCTGCTCTGCGACCGGCTCCCCTTATTCCTGGCTAAAACCCTGTTTTTCAGACATCCCCGGAAAAAATGACCTTCATATTCGTGTTCTGGCAGGGTTTCTGGGGTCTGGATGGCATAAAATATGGGGCAAAAAAAGCCTCGATTTAAACGGCTTTGCCGACCATCCGGTGAGGTGCATTTCTGCCGTATTTTGGCAAACAGGACAATAATTGGGCTTATTCCCCACAGGAACCGAAAAAGGCGATTTTACGAGGTTTTCCGGTATTGAAGAATATATCTTGAAGGGAAAATGAGCCCTATTTGGGCTTATTTTCCCTCATGGTTCGGACCCTCATATACCGGGTATCTTCGATGGAGGGTAAATGAGGGAGTATTAGGAAAGGGATAATGTATGGGAGTTTATACTGAGGGTTTCAACAAGGATGCAATTTTTGAAAAGAACCCCCAATTTTATATTGATTGAATCCGTGTAATGAACAACGAAGTGATAACATGGTCATCAAAACCATTTCCGATTGTTCGCAATGTCCGCATCTGGCTGAATGTGATGCTCATATAACATTCGGTGCTCATAAACACAGGAAAGGACCAGATCCCTGTGAATTGGAATTTTATCCGAATTCAGACCAGTAGTTAGATTGATTTAAATTTTTATTTTTTTATTCACAGTCAATTGTGTCTTATAAAAAAATCAAGAAGTGTGAATCCTCCTCCTCACACACCCATCCCCGTAATCAACCCGACAACCTGCTGAGCGGTCACAGGATCCACCACCCTGGCCATCACCAACCCGGCCATCGCAATAAACAGGGCCCAGAACACTTTCTTCACTTGCTCATTCTTCCCAAACGCCTCGATGACTGCGTCTGTATCTGCCTTCATACCCCACTGCATTAACTTTGGCATGAAGACGAAGAGCGGAAAAAATAGAATAGCAGCCCCGATGAATGCCAGGGAGATCTCGGTCTGTCCTGCAAACCAGGTCCCGGCAGGGATCGCGATACTCCCCGCCAGCATACCGGCCATCCCGACTTCACCGAACCAGAAGTAATGTTTTTCCTGAGAATAGTTCACGTTCTCCGATTCGGTCAGCACGGATAGATCAAAGATACCGAGCGTGTTCAGCATCCCGTACCACACTGCATGCGTCTCTTCCGGGTCCGCAACGATGCCGAGGAACAGCACCGCGACCGGTACAATCAGAAGAACAAGAGGAAGATGGGCCAGCACGAAGACAAGCCCAAGCAGGACCCCGGTCCCGCAGATGGCACACCGGGTCTGCAACTCGTTCTCAAACATAGGATTCCCTGGCGATCATGATCTCAAACACCGGACTGGTATAACCCCCATTCTCCGGGCTGAAGTCCCGGACCCGACCCATCTGCGCAAACTTGCGGCGACCGGTCCGGATCTGCACCGTGTGGATACCTGGCGCTCGCGGATACACCCGGCGGCCATCAATATCGTGCATCTCCTCATAGGGCGGGATATCGAACCAGTCCTGCCAGAGCCGGACGCCTCGCGGGATATCCGTTCCCCGGCGCAGGTCCTGCAACCGCAGGGGCGAGAGGTTATCGTAGATCACATCGATGATCAGGTTCTCATCACTCTGCTCCGGGTTCAGGTCCAGTTCGTAGAAGATGGGATTCCGGCGGACTTCGTCCGTGGTGAGTGGCTTATCCACTGTGAGCGGTTCAAGCCCGCCGAATTTCCCCCGGTAGAGACCGGTCACTTTCGCGACTGCATGTGATATGATTTTAGTTTCCATGATAGTTCTCCTTGTGTCGTTCGTGTTCGCTCCGGAGTTTCTTGAACTCCTCAACAATCTCGTCATATTTGCCGATCTTCTGGTAGATGGCAAACAGCATGGGATAGAGCGGAAGCACAGCTCCCAGAAAAATCCCTAAAGTTTCAGTTTCCATAGCGGTCCTCCGCAAAAAAGACGAGAGGACCAAAAAGAGAGGGGACCGGGGGGTCTCCTCCCCTCCGGGTCGTATCGTCAGGCGAGTTCAGGCGAGGGCTGGGACAGTGTCGGCCCAGGTTTCGACCGCGGTGCGGATAGCCTCGTCCGCGTAGGACGTGAGGGTGACCCGGGTACGGCTGAAGTTCAGCATATACAGTTCGCCATTGGCGTCATGACACCTGAGCGTTGCGCTGAAGGCGTCATTCTCTGCATCGTGGAGTGCTGTACCGGTGTGTGCAGTGGTGACATCCGCGGCAGCCAGCAACGCGGTCACACCGGCGTTGAACCCGGCGATGGTGTTGAACTTGTGCGAGCCGGTGCCGACGGTCTTGGCGTCAACATCCTCGTACACCATCTTCGCGGTGTAACCTTCCCGGGTCTTTTCAACCGGGTCGTGGGTTTCCCCGGCGGTCATATACGATACACAGCCGAACGGGTTGTCGGCAATGACCGACTGGACGATCAGGTTGAACGCCGTTACGCTTGCAATCGGGGTCGCGAGTTCGCGAACCGCATTCTTGCTCTGTGAGCTTTGTACGAAATCTGCCATTGTGTTTTTGGTTCCTGCCCTCGGGCCCTTGGGCTATATTCATGTATTACTTGCAGTAATATAAGCGTGACTTGATGATGCGTGGGGGTGATTGCAGAATGGTGGGATTTATCCGGGATTATTGGAGGCGAAACTTATGTTTTACTGAAGGGATAAAAGAGATCAATCGATTATTTTACTAAATCCTTGCACAATAATTCTGCCTGTTCAAGAACAGTAAGTGTTGCCTGTTCCTGTTTGTCCGGGGGGTAACCATATTTTCGCAGGATTCTCTTGATCATAATACGCAACTTCGCCCTGACAGATTCACGAACGGTCCAGTCAATCGAGACATTTTGTTTGACAGTCTGGACCAGTTCATGTGCAATCGCCTTGAGTGTCGCATCACCGAGCAGTTTTACTGCGCTGTCATTGACTTCAAGCGCATCATAGAAGGCGATCTCTGCTTCGGTCAATCCGAGTTCATCCCCGCGTTTGTATGCTTCCCGCATCTCTTTTGCAAGACCAATGAGCTCTTCAATCACAATTGCTGTGTGAATTGCCCGGTTCTGATATTTCCTGATCGTCTGTTCCAACATCTCAGAGAACAGTTTAGATTGGACCAGGTTCTTCCGTGAGCGTGCTTTGATCTCATCATTCAAGAGCCGTCTGAGCATCTCAACGGCGAGGTTCTTCTGGGGGAGTGCCCAGACATCACCGAGAAACTCATCGGACAGGATAGAAATATCCGGTTTATCGAGCCCGGCTGCCGCAAAGATATCCACAACTTCGTCGGATGAAATTGCTTTGGAAACGATCTGGCGGATGGCATGTTCCATGTCGTCAGAAGACTTCCCCTCGGTTCCACCCAATTTCACCATCTGGACCCGTATAGCTTTGAAGAAACCAACATCATCGCGGATCTTGAGCGCTTCTTCGTGAGGAACGGCCAGTGCAAAGGCTTTTGAGAGCTCAGTGACTGCCTGCAACAACCGTTGTTTCCCATCTTTTTGCAGATAAATAAACTCCATTGCGGAGGGGAGAAGGCCGAGTCGTTGTGCAGGTTCACCGCTCATCCACGCGGAGAAGTTAAAACCGTGGAACAGCCCAAGACAAACCTCGTATTTCTCCAGCATCACCGCGACAGACTTCTTCCTGGTCTATGCAGGGTGTGCCCTTCCCCTTATTCTGCGTGTAATCATGCAGCGCCTTCCTCAGTTCATCGGCAAGACCGAGATAATCAACGATGAGGCCACCGGGTTTGTTGGGGTATACACGGTTCACCCGGGCGATGGCCTGCATGAGCGTGTGCCCCTTCATCGGTTTGTCAATGTACATCGTGTGGAGGCAAGGAACATCAAACCCGGTCAGCCACATGTCACGAACGATGGCGATCTTGAACGGATCTGCGGGGTCTTTAAACCGGGTTGCAAGCATTTCTCGCCGCTGTTTGTTCCGGATGTGCGGTTGCCAGTCAACGAGATCGGATGCTGATCCCGTCATGACAACCTTGAGGGCACCAGCGGCATCGGTATCATCATGCCATGCCGGGCGGAGCTGCGTGATTGCATTGTAGAGTTCGACACAGATCCTCCGGCTCATACAGACGATCATCGCCTTTCCTTCCAGAGACTTTGTCACGCTCTTCAAAGTGGGCGACAAGATCTCGTGCGATGAGATCCACCCTATCCTCTGTACCGACGACTGCTTCGAGTGCTGCCCATTTGCTCTTCAGCCCTTCCTTGACGCTCTCTTCTTCGCTCTCGGTCACTTCTTCAAAATCTGTGTCAAGGTGCGGGCGCTCATTTTGGTCGATCTCAATCTTCGCGAGCCGGCTTTCATAATAGATGGGGACCGTGGCACCGTCATCGATTGCCTGCTGCACGTCATAAATGTCGATATAATCCCCGAAGATTGCTCTCGTGCTCCGGTCCGCTATCTCGATAGGTGTTCCGGTGAAACCGATAAAAGATGCATGCGGAAGAGCGTCGTGGAGATATTTGGCAAACCCGTACGAGATCTCACCGCTTTTGCTGTTGACATTGGCTCCAAAACCGTATGGCTCCGGTTGAGCTTCGTCCGCGATAACAATGATATTCCTCCGGTCCGACAATATCGGATAGTGTATTTCCTCCCGTTCTGGGAGGAACTTCTGGATTGTTGTGAAGATAACACCACCTGAAGCGATGGCGAGTTTCTTGCGGAGGTCATCCCGGTCCGTTACCTGGACCGGGTTCTGGCGGAGGATCTCATGACAGCGGGAGAAGGTCCCGAAGAGCTGATCATCGAGATCGTTCCGGTCGGTGATGACAAGTACCTGTCGGATTCTCCATCGCGGGATGTCAGGATTACCTGCCCGGCATAGAAGACCATCGTCAGGCTTTTTCCCGAGCCCTGAGTGTGCCACACGACACCACACCGCTGACTACCACCGGGCCGGGTTGCAGCGATGGTCGTATCAATTGCTCTTTGCACAGCATGGAACTGGTGATACCCGGCCATCTTTTTGATGATCGTGCCGTGTGTATCCTCTTCAAAAACAATGAAATGCCGGATAACATCGAGGAACCGGCGCTTGTCGCACACACCTTTGATCAGGACTTCAAGTTCCGGCATAGCGGTAGGGGCGAGATCGTCGCCGCTGATTGTTCGCCAGCGCATGAACCATTCACGGCTCGATGATATGGTGCCGAGACGGGTCCCTATACCATCGGAAATGATCAGCATCTCATTGAAGGTGAAAAACGAACCGATCTGATGTTTGTAGGTCTGGAATTGGTTGAATGCAGCGGCGAGCGTTGCGTTCTCATCCGCCGGATTCTTCAGTTCGATAACCGTGAGCGGCAGGCCGTTCACGAAGAGCACGATGTCGGGTCTGCGGTTGTGTTGTCCTTCTACAACCGTGAACTGGTTTACCGCAACCCAATCGTTATTGTCAGGGTTTTCAAAATCCACGAGCCGTACCGGTCCCCGGTTATGGAGCCATCGGGTCGCTGGTATTCCACTTCGACGCCTTCGGTGAGCATCCGGTGAAAAATCCTGTTGTTGGTGATCAATGAGGGTGAAGAGGGCGTGGTCACTTTCAGGAATGCTTCTTCTATGGCATCTGCGGGGATTTTAGGATTCAGGGTGTTGAGGGCATCGCGAAGACGGGAGGGAAGGATGCAGATATGATAGTCGGCCCGTTCAGCTCGTAATTCACCAGGTGCAATTTCTGGACCAAAGATAATTTTGTAACGGAGAGATTCGAGCCACGCGAGCGCAATTTCCTCTACCTGATTTTCTTTTAATGAACGAGTTTTCATTATTGCTCCTCAACCCCAGGCAATTGTTTCAATAAATCAATGTCAACAGGATCTGTTTTCTCTCCCATCTCTGATAACAGTGTGCAATACGCTTCTAAGTCGGCATTATAGAGAACCTCACTGGGGCGATAGCGGTAATCAAAGATTGAAATGACTTCATTACTCCCATCAATATACTCATTCAGTTCCGGATTATCGTTGTAACGAATGCCCCGTGTCGCATGCCCTCCGGGGATATCCACGATGAACTTTAAATAAAAAATTGACCAGAGCATCGACAGATCGTGCAACAAGATGAGCTTGTGTGTTATCGAGTTGAATAGAGTATGCATCTTTTCCATGGGATGCAAGTCCCTCGTGATTTCGTATTTCACTTAAGCCCTTCATTACTGCATTAATACCGCCGATGAACGTTGTTACGGATTCTTTGAGTTCCGGGATATTTTCATGACTTTTTGGAACAATCGGGAGACTTTTAACGGTTAAATTCACCAATCCTGGAAAATTAATATCTTTTGCGTACGCGATATTCCTGTCTTTGAGAATAGTCACACAGGTTGTTTCCATCAGGGATTTTGCAAAATCAAACGTTAAGCCCACGTCATTATTTCTTACTGCCTGCTCCAACCCATTAACCTGACGAATAATGTATGGTGCCCCTTCATCGATTACTTCCAGTGCGCCGTGCATAGAAAATGGCTTTGGATCTGATAACGTGATGTTTGATGATGGATCGGATTCAACCATAATTTCCTCAAAGATAAGACATATTGATTTCTCCTGACATCGATTTCAGTAATAGAACATTATTACTTTTATTCAATTTCTCTCACCATCGTATGGTCGCCATTGATTTTTTTCTGAAATACGATTTGATGACAATGGAAGGTACATTTTATTCGAATCTTTCTTCTTTCTCTCTTCGGTATCAACAAACACAATCAAATACATTACAGCAGCCCTTAACATCTTCATTGCAGTGATTGATACATCGACGAGATCATCCTTACTTATTCTTGAAGATACAACCGTTTGATCGTCGGGCGTCATCATTTCATGTACTACTAAAAAACGATGGGTGATTGTATTTCTACGATCATAAATCTTCTCAAAATACCCCCCTTTTTGCAAATCTAATGATAAATCGAATAATGCAAATAAAAATTTGTTTTGCTTTTGAAGAAATTCAGGACGCAGTGAAATTTTTCCTTTTTCTTTGATCCAAATATTCCGGAAATTTGTTCAGTCTTCGGATCTATCGGAACGCTGCAGTATTCTCGTAGAAATTGAGCGATTTTATCAAAAGTATCGACAGTTAATTTTAATGACATTTTGAGGAATTGGATATAGGCATTATGAATTGAATAGTCCAGGGGATCATAAAGGGTTACATCCCGATCGATCGTTTCCACGACGGTTGATCGATAATGTGATTGAATCAGGAAATATCGCGCAAGAACAAAATCTTGTTTTATTTGATTTAAGAAGGTGATATAGCGGTTTATTGTCGTGTCATCATTAAGTGGCACTATTATTGTCGATATGAACATGGGATCTCCGTATACCACGTCATTCTTTTTCCCGACAAAGGTTGCAGGTGTCAGATATAATTGGTTTCTTATACAAAAATCGCGTGAAAATTGATGAAATTTTGATTTTGCTTTTGAATTTTTATAAGTCTCTGGCGTTATTTTACCATGTTGTTGAATGAGTGATGTGAGTTTATCATATTCTTTTTGAAAAGCACGTCGAAGATCATCGGGCATAGATGTATTAAGCGACTCTTTTAATAATCGATGCGATTCAAGTAAGAAAAGGTGTCTGTGTCCATATGCTAATGGAGAGAGATATCGAAGCGTGATTGCTTTATTCCCTATTGCTTCCCCACGAAATTTGTTTATTTTCAATGCTTCATCATAGTAATAAAACGCCTCAACAAATCTTCCCATTTCCCGCAAACAATTTCCCAAATTCGTGTTTATTTGAGCAAGAAGTTGAGGATCGATTGAATCTTTTGAATTTTTTGCGATGTCCAGAGCAGTCCGGTAATTTTTTTTTGCATGCGAGAATGTATCACCAATTTCTCCTTTTTTAAAATGTTCTCCGGATTCCAACTCCCATAATGCGAGATAGCCATTTGCCAGATTGTAGTGCTCAGTTATCAAGATTCTGTCTTCAGAATTTTGCCTGACTAATTCCTCGACATAGTTTTTTCCACGAGAAATCATCTCTTTATCATGATTGTATTTACCCAAATCGATCATTAATCCCCCGAGGTTGGATTGGATTTGTATATGGAGGACTTGATCTGAGATGGTTTGTAATTCTGTTTCAACTTCTAAAACAAGCGCTTTTGCGTTAGGAATGTTTTCAGAATTAAAAAATTCAAGAGTCTTTATTGTATTTTTCAAAGGTTTTCATTACTCTGCCTTCGTTGTTTAATTTTGCTGAACGATAATATCCCCATTCATTAATCTCGGCAACAATGCATCCCGAAGACTGACGAGAATGCGAGATTGTTCATCGTTTTTCTTAATCCGGGCCATTAATGATCTTATATTTTCCCCAAATTTTTCAGAAATGGCTTTCGTCGGTATAACAATTTGATAAGAATCAAAACATTTTGAGGGAACCCTCTGCCGACCACTTGTTCCACTCATGTTGAGGATTGCATGAGCACGGAATTCTTCATTTCGGGCAAGAAGATATCCGAATTCAGGAGGTAATGGCGGTTTGGGTCGTAAAACAATATATTCCGTGGAACCCCATCCGACTTGTGCTTCCTCAAGAAAATCCACGAAAATTGTTTTTCCATTTTCAAGACAAGGTGTAATTCTCGCCAATAGGGTATCGCCATTGACAAATTTTGTCCCGGAACTGAACGCTCTTTCAACCCAATTTATCGGTCTGTGCCCCTGCGTGGACACATTCTGCATATCCAAGTACGGTGCAATTTGATCTTTTTCCAAAGATCTTTGGGGATTAATTTCAAAAATTTCCGGTAATGACCTGATCAACCACCCTTTCGGCACTTCCCTCCCTTCAACTTCTTCAAACTCGCTCGGAAATAGCGCCGCCGTTGCCACATCCATTCCTTCCGGCTGCGTGCACCCCGCTTTCGCCCGGACTGGATCGAAATCCACGAACCAGGAATGGAAAATGGCCTTGGCGATCGCTTCGAGTGTTTCGTTCATCTTGCGGTTAACCTCGTTTTGGTCATCGAGTGATCCGAGGATATGAGCAATGGTACGTTGAGCGGGGAGTGGGGGGATTTCTTTTTCAATTCGAGCGACAAACTCCCATTTTGCTCTCGGCATTTTCGTTCCTTCGGATGCCCGAGTAGCCTCTTCAACAAATTCCTGGGAAGCCATCCAATAGAACAGGAACTTTTGATCAGTACCGGTTTTTGCTCTCACAACCCAGATATCAGTCGAACAGACTCCATCAAAGGGTGCAATAATTACTTTCCTGAAATAAGGCCTTAATTTTCCAAAGAGGATATCGCCTTTTTTAAAACGATTTTTTGCGCTGATTACCTCATCTGAAAATCCATACCCTGAAAGAGTGAGCCCCCCTTCGATAATATGCTCAAGACCGATGTATGGAACATTTTGTGCTGCTTCTGGTGCTATTGTATCTCGAATAAGATTCGCACAATCACCGAATTTCTTTAAGTTCCACAGATCAGTCATTTGTTATCACACTACTCATCCTTCAACGAAATGAATCCCAAAAATTGTTTTCCCATTTCCGTTGTTCGTGAAGCAAACATACCCTGATCAGTCATTGTTGTATGCAGGAAAGTATCTGAGTTGAGCAAACCGTTCGAGAACAATTCTCTTACAATCTGATCATAAAAATCTCGTTTTCCTTTCAGTTCAGGCATTGCAAATTCTAATACTGCCGAAGTTCCGCCCATCGACCAGCTGGGATATGAAATATTGTTCCGCGCTCCATATTTACGGGGATCATCCAGAAAATGTAAGATAATCAAATGCCACGGAGTATACCGATCAACAAGATTCAAAAAAATTAATTGTAGGTTTTCATCAATAGGGAGTTTAACAGCTGAATTGATTACGGCATTTCTCAAAGCGTCGAGTTTTTCCCGTAAATGCGTACGCATTGCAACCTGTGTTGCATAAAGCAACGTGCTGATAAAAATTTCATTCTCTGCAAGATTTTCTATTTTAAATCCTTCAACTTTTTCTTCTAACTGTTTTAATCGGGTAAAAATATCAATTAGCCACTCAGTGCGCCTCTTTTCCAATGGTGGCGTAATAATCATCGAGAAAAATTCTGCTAATGGGCCTCCAAGAAATGGGGCAGTTGAGAGTCCGGCTCTTACTCCTGTATGGGCATAATCTCCGGCACTCGGTGCAAGATTTTTTTCAATATCTTGCGTTATTTCTTCATTTTTCATAGATCCCTCTACTCCAACCTGTCGAGCCAATCGACATCTCGTCCGGACATGTCGAAAAATTGAGGAAAAATCCACATATTTTCACACTTTCTCCCCTTTCATCGCAAACCGTTCCCTCGCCGCCTCCACTGCCGCTTTCAGTCTCCGCTCCAACAGATCCCGAGGAGGGAGTTCCGTGAGATACTCAGCTACCCGGATACCGCTCTGCTCCAGCTCAAGGAGTTCGACATGTTCTGTCGATTTTCCGGCGCAGAGGATCAGGCCGATCGGTGGCTCTTCTCCGTCAGGCCGATCGTACTTGTCCAGCCATCGAAGGTAAAGACCCATCTGCCCTTTGAAAGCGGCCTGGAATTTTCCGAGTTTCAGATCCATTGCAACGAGGCGGTGCAGCCTGCGGTGATAGAAGAGCAGGTCGATGTAATAATCCTCGGTATCAACTGTGATTCGTTTTTGCCGGGCAACGAAGGAGAAATCTGTACCGAGTTCAAGGATAAACCGCTCCAGGTCCCGAAGGATTGCTGACTCAAGATCCCGTTCCGAAAAGGTATCTTCAGACTTAAGAAAATTGAGGAATACGGGTCACGGAAGACCAGGTCAGGACTGATACGGTCGGCTTCCGTGAGTTTTGCCAGTTCCTTTCGGATAAGATTTCCGGTTTCTTCGAGATGGCGGTTCGCTCAAAGAGCATCCCATTAATTTTATCCCTCATAGTCCGAACATTCCATCGCTCAATTCGGCACAGGGCTGCGTAATATTCCCGGGCAAGAGGATCATCGACCTTAATCAATTCAACAAAATGGGACCAGCTCAATTGTTGCGACAGTGTCTGGACAATCTGTTCATCGGGATAAGCTTGCCGAGAACTGTATCATCCGGAAGAGTTCGGTTCGTTCAAATCCCTTCCCATATTCCTGGGTCAATTGTTGCGACAGTGTCGCAACTATCTTTTTCCCGTATGGGGCGCGCTCTTTCCCGAGAATATCTTTCCTGATCCTCGAACCAATGCCCCAGTTCCTTAAGGAGGAGAGTAACATTGACCCCAACAGCCACCCGATTACGGGCAGTTTCGATCAGGTCCCGGATATCACCAAGGAGAACGGGGAAGTCTGACGGGAAACCGCCATCTGTCGGCGCTTTTACATCCTGGCGCTTGCCCTTCACAGGGAGTTTTTCGTCGGTCCGTTTCATAACCGGTACCCAATCCCTGAGAGATTCTCACGGATTACCTTCTCCAGCCGCTCTGACTCGGTGAACTGCTCACCAAGTGTTGTAGTCAGCCGCTTCATCTTCTCATCAAACGGTTCCCCGTCGTCCTCAACAACTTCTGCGCCAACGTACCGGCCCGGTGTGAGAACGAAATTATTTTCCCGGACCGTTTCAATCGATGCACTCATGCAGAATCCAGGAATATCGGAGTACTCTTCGGCATCCTCGTCACCCCGCCATGCGTGGTAGGTGTCGGCAATCTTCGCGACATCTTCGGGAGTAAGTTCCCGATGAACCCGGTCTCTCAATACACCAAGTTTCCGGGCATCGATGAAGAGAATTTTTCCTTGGCGGTTTTTGAATTTGTGATTTTTCTTATCACGGGAAACAAACCAGAGGCAGACGGGGATCTGGGTGGAATAAAATAACTGCCCTGGCATGGCTACCATACAGTCCACGAGATCAGCCTCGATGATATTTTCCGGATTTCACCTTCACCCGAAGTGTTGCTCGACATCGAACCGTTGGCAAGAACAAAACCTGCAATTCCCGTTGGTGCAAGATGGTGGATGAAATGCTGGACCCATGCGAAGTTTGCATTATTGGCCGGGGGTATACCAAATTTCCATCGAACATCCTGCCGGAGCCGGTCCCCACCCCAGTCGCTCATATTGAATGGCGGGTTGGCAAGAATGAAATCTGCCTTCAGGTCCGGGTGCATGTCGCGGTGAAAGCTATCTGCATGTTCTTTCCCAAGATCGTTATCAATCCCACGGATTGCGAGATTCATCTTTGCGAGACGCCAAGTAGTGGGATTGGATTCTTGACCATAAATGCTGATATCACCAATTTTCCCCCCGTGTGCCTCAACAAACTTTTCGCTCTGGACGAACATCCCGCCGGATCCACGGCAGGGATCAAACACCCGTCCTTTATACGGTGAGAGCATGGCGACGAGAACTTCGACAACACACCGGGGCGTATAGAACTGCCCACCTTTCTTACCTTCAGCACTTGCAAATTGCGACAGGAAATATTCATAGACCCGTCCGAGAATGTCTTTTGAACGGCTCTCTTTATCCCCCATGCCGATCCGCCCTATAAGATCGATGAGTTCTCCGAGCCTCTGTTTGTCGAGTGACGGTCGCGAGTAATCCTTTGGCAACACTCCTTTCAACTGCGGATTGTCGCGCTCGATCGCGATCATGGCTTCGTCAACAAGTTTCCCGATGGTAGGCTGTTTCGCATTTGCTAACAGGTATGACCACCGGGCTTCTTTCGGGTACCCAAAACACTCGTTCGGCTCGGTATTCATCCGGATCTTCTAGTGCCATATACCGCATATCGGGTTCCCGTACATACCATTTGCTCGAAGGATCCCCCAATTCGTACTCGAGGTGAGTATGACGTTCAAGAAACGCGTCAGAAATGTATTTCAAAAAAACCAAACCGAGGACTACATGCTTGTATTCTCCAGCATCCATATTGTTGCGGGAGCTTATCTGCCATCTTCCAGCACTCGGATTCGAATCCCAGGTTGGTTCCGTTTGATGTTTTTGGGGGGATTGTTGAAGGCATGAGGATCATCCATGTGTTTGATAATCGAAGGGGTTTTCTATCCTTATCTTTTATGTTTCATCTATATTTTTCCAACCGTTAAGTATTCCGCTTGATATTTGGTCAATATTTCCAGATGCGGCTTTATCAAGTCCCAAAACCCGAACATTTAACGTATATCATGATAAAAGAGAATCTACCGAGATAAAAATATACAGACAAGAAATTGAGAAAATTATGAAATGGTCTATTTCAACTCATAACACATTTCGACGATGCCAGAGGCAGTTTTTCTTCGGTAATATTATGGCATCGCATAATGCCAAGGATCTTAGGAGACGAGAGGCGTTCATCTTAAAACAATTGAAACATCTACCGGTGTGGAGAGGTATTCTCGTTCATGAATGCATGAGTGATTTTTTTGTGCCAACAATCAAAGAAAAATTGATCAGCCAAATCGATTTAACGAATACCACTCTTGAGCGTTTAGATCAACAATTTACCTTTTCGAAAAATCGTCGTTATCGAGCCGGCTCTTCAAAAACTGAATGCGGGTCGCATTACTGTGCACTTTATGACCATGAATTCGGATCGCTAATAGAAGAAAAAAGGATAGAGATACTGAAAAAAGAAATTTCCCAATGTTATGAATATCTATATGCAAATACCGATTTTCTGAAGCAGTTAAAAAATTGCGAGAATATAACGAATGAAATTAATCTGCCTTTTAAAATGGACTCCACAACCGTATATGCAAAGCTGGATTTGACATTTATTGATAAAAACAATTTAAACATCGTTGATTGGAAAATTGGAGCAAGTGATACGTCAGATTACTCAAATCAGTTATTGGTTTATGCATTAGCTGCGACGCACAAGATGGGGAGAAAACCGGACAGAATAAAATTATTTGAAGTAAATTTGTTGAAAAAGCAGATTGTTGAGCATGGGATTGATGAAGAAAAACTCCGAAAAACAGAAGATTTTATCTATAAAAGCATTTCAGACATTAAATCGGTGACACGAGAACAAAAATTCGATAATTTAAATTTCGACGATTTCGAAACAGCTCATAATTCCACGAATTGTGAATTTTGTAATTATCGAATCTTATGTTCGGGGAGGTTAAATGAAAAATAGTTGCGTGAATCTCTTTGAAATTAAAAATGTCAAACAATTATCCTTTGATTACAAATTATTGGAAATTTCTGGTCTTGCTCAGGGAGAAGATTTTGAAAAGAACATTGGAATTCTTAAACGAAAACTGGCCTTTGAGTTGAGAAAACCTGTTACACACAAAGTAAAAGGGGAAAAACATTACATCGTTATTCCCTACGCTGCGAAGGACCCTGAATACGAACAAAAACTAATCCCACATATTGTGAAGTTAATACCAGAAAATGTAAAATATCCACTAACTTTTGAAAAAGCAACCGTCGATGAATATCCAATTATTGGTTCATTTTTAGAGTACCAAATAAAATCGACGCTTTGGAATAACCAGAATATTTGGCAGCCTAGTTCCGGAAAAACATACTATTGGAAAAATCCCCGAAATGCAAACGATTCTAACCGGGATATTGATATTTTCAGTGGATTTAGTTACAATATCGTAATCCATGATCAAAGGATCTTTTTGTCTATCGATCTCGCCACAAAATATGTGGATAGAACATTTCTTGTTGATTATCTAAAAATAGACACGATTCAATCTTACTTACATAAAAATTTCATTTATCATTATGGAAATCGCTGGTATCAAATTACATTATCTGGAGATCCAAAACGAAGTATTAAAGACCATTTTTTTATAGACGCAAGAAACGGAGCGCGAATTGATGTCTATAGTTATATTCAACAAAACGTTCAGCCAAAAACCGATTTGATAAAAAATTTGGATCCAAACAGTCCAGTTATTCTTTATTCTCAACCGGGAAAGAAAAATAATCTCTCCGCAGCGGCTGCATTATGCAAACAGACATTTAAAACGGACGATCCCAGGGTCAAACCACTCCACTACCGTTCAATCCAAAAACCAGCCCAGAGGTTTACTGAAATAATTAAAGACATTAAAGAAATTTTTAAAAATTCAAAGTATGCAGAAATTCCTTTAGAAATCCAAGAAAATCCGCTAATTATCCCTTCAAAGCAATTTGAGATCCCAGCTCAATTATTTGGCCATGACTATCTGATTCACACAAAAAAATCCAATGAAATTGGAGGAGTTGCCCTATTTAATTTGGGAAAAGAACGATTAAATGCTCTACAAAACGCGAATATTGGTATTTTTTCGGATTTCCCCTTTGATCCTCAATACCTCCTGATACCATCCACATTGCCGAGAGAGGTGAGTGATGATTTCAAGGATCGAATTATTCAAACCCTCCAAAAATTCTCGAAATTTCAATATTCCCCTCAAAAGAGTACTATACGATAACAGCCACGCAAGGAATCTGAAAACACAAGTCGATGCAATCAAAAATGCTCTTCGATCCAATTCAATTAAAAATGGATATGTCTTGCTGGTTTTACCTGAGAATGCAGATACCCATCTGCACAATTTCTTGAAAAAAGAGTTGTGGCCTGATTTTCAATTCCAGTGTGCAATGGCTAAAAAACTGTCTAGTTATTACGAGATTTTTCACGATGGCCATGAAACGAAATATCGAGTGAAAAACAATACATCCAATAATTTTCAGTCATATCTTCGAAATATTGCTTTAGGAATGCTAATAGTTAATCATAAATGGCCTTGGGCATTGAATGATGCTCTGAATTATGATGCTCATATCGGAGTTGATGTATCGAATTCTATTGCAGGGGTTTCATTTATCTATAACGACGCAAGAATATGCTTTTTTAGAAGTTATCCATCCCAAAGAAAAGAAAAACTACGGGCATCGCATATCAAGACAATTGTTTATGACGGTCTCAAAGATGATATCAAGAACAATGGGCTGAAAATAAAATCTCTTGTATTGCAGCGAGACGGAAAGATATATTCCGAAGAGAGAAACGGATTCAAAGAAGCGATTGAAAAACTTAAAAGTGAAAAAATACTCGATGTTGATACAATAACCGGCATTGTTGAAATCAGGAAACAAAATTCCAAAGGAATTCGTATTGTCGATTACGATAATGCAGGAAATTATGAAAATCCAGAGATCGGGTCATATTTTATTCTCAATCCTCAAGAAGCGTTCATATGTACGACTGGAGTTCCATTTATTAATCAGGGAACGGTAAGACCACTATACGTCGTAAATAATTCCAAGGATCTCGATATATTAAAAATTTCAGAAGACGTGTTTTCGCTTTCACAACTTATTTGGGTAGTCTCCCGATAAATGTGGACGGTTACCGGTAACTATCAAATTGGTGGATGATTTCCTTAAACCAATTTCTGGCGAATCCGATGAAGATGGAGCCAGGTATGGAGATTAATTCTTTTCTTCGGAATGAAGTCTGAAAGTGCCGTTACAATTAAATATATTAACGGAAACTCTTAAATTATAAGAGAAAGGTGTGATATGAGTAATTTGGGCGTCTTTTCTCATCGATATAATTCGATGTCGGATTTGTCGAGAGAGATTAATGATGCTGCAATAATTATCAAAAAAGGTACATTACAATCTTGCGGGAAAAAAAGATATTTCTCCTTCTCAATTAGCGAACAGCAAACAGTATTTGGTAGACATTTTTATCAATTTATTAAAAAACATCCAGCCCGACATACATGATTTCGATTCAAAAAAAATAAAGCAGATCCAGTTACCCATTTCTTTTATCGATAATGTAAAAAATTCCAATAAAAGTGAAATGACATATTTTATTGCAGATATGAAAGAGGTAATCAACAATTTAGAGCAAAACCAGAATCTTTCTATGAAGGATTTAAAAATTCTTGATAAAATGTGCTCAATAATGGACGAGGAAACTTCAGCATCTTTCCGGAAGTTTTGGCGAAAACGGTCTATATGAACTCTTTTTTCCCATCATTAGTCTTTGAATTACATAATCGAAGTACAAAGGTTATTTCATTATTAGAAGACCTTTCTCTACCCCCAGAAATTCAACCCAATTTAAAAAGTACAATAAAAAAAGCATACACGATTAAAACAGATTTGGAGTCAATTTTAAATGATCCTGATTTTGGCGCCCCGCAATTATTACTAAATCAAATTAATAGCTATAAGCGCTGCTATGAATCATATAGTCTGATCGAAAAAATACATTTGCCAATATTACTCCGCTATTCAGAAAAAGATGCTTTTTTCCATAGATTTTTAAAACACTCGCTTTTTCAAATTAATTATAGGATAGATACTCCATTGATTTCTGCAGCAAGCACAAATTACTATGAAGTGTTTGCGGACAAAAATCCTCTCTCATCTTCCTTTTTTGTTCCTGTTGTTGATGACATGTTTTTACTAAATTTACCAGATTTATTCCATGAAATCGGTCATCTGATTTTTTTAAAACAAGAGACAGAATTATCGAATGAATTCGTTATTAAATTGAATGATTATCTTTTAAATGAGAGGAATCGGATAAAAGTACAAACACGGCCAATTGACCCTGTTTTTTATGAAAATCTCGAGAAATTATGGAAAGACAGTTGGATCAAAGAGCACGTAGCAAATATGATCGCAACCTATTGCTTGGGATCATCATTCGGATGGCAATGTCTTCGAATTTGTGCAAATACTGGTGAAGAAGTTTATTTCCCTGCCAAGATAATTACCGAGCCGGACGACCATCCCTCGTTTGAATCTCAAATCCTTGGGATTACTGAAATATTAAAAATAATAGGGATGGACACTGAAGTTAGGAAATTAAACGAAAAGTGGACTCATTACAAATCTATCTGCCATTTTAGTAAACCCACTGAGGATGATCTTTGTTATCCGGAAGAGTCTCATACGAATATTGGCAGAAAATGTTGTTAATGGTTGTAAAAGTATTGGTTTGAAATCTTTTGTTTCTCAAAAGAAGGGCAAGGATAATATCAAAATACCGTTGATTCTTGACGACTCATGGAAAAAATTCCATTCTAATCCAAAGAACTTCATAATCTGGGAAGAGAAGATGGTAAATCATCTCAAGACATCATTGCTCGAAAATTAATCAAACATCAAAGATAATTATTTTCCAGGCACAACCCAAACTGCACCTATATCAGCAAATGCCCTCTCAAACCGCTTTGGCATTTCCCCGACATAGAACAACGCTGGTGAAAACGTCGGTCCCGATTCATTTCCCAGCGGACCCAACAAACCGGATCCTTACTGAAGGAAAACAAACCCGGCACGATATCGCCGTCAGTGTCTTCCAGGCTGCAGTCTCGGTCGCCGACTTCCACAAAACAACCGCTTCTGTGGTCCGGCCTGCTGACCACTCCATATAAAGTTTCGAAAACCATCGCTCAACATCATGACCGAAAGGAGGATTGAGAAAGACATTTCCCACCCACGGCTGCACAAGCCCGTTATCCTGAGCTGTGTAATGCCTTGCTGCTGGCACGTTCGGGATCTCCCGGCAGTTACTGCACGGGTCCAGATCAATCGCGCCCATGCAGGTAATCACCGCATCGAGGATGTACTGCGGGGTGTAATGCTCCGTGCTCTCGTGCGAGAGCAGGGCTGGCGGGACTGTCACACCACCCCAACCTCCCGGGCATTCTCCCTCACCCCTCTCCCGTAACAATGCTCGCAGAACTTCACCCCCGCCTCGCGGTCAATCCACTCAGCCTTCGCCAATCCCGCAGACCGAGCACTTCCCAATCTCCGCCGTCACCCGCTCACACCGGGAAACATCAACGTCCCGGTAACGGAACCGAAGCCATCCTGCTCCGCCTTCACCGCCGCCTTGTAGCACGCTTTACAGATCCGCCGGGCATCCTGCTGGTCCCTGGGCCGGGCCTTCCGCTCGGCAGTAAACTTCTCCACATACGACGAACCTTTCTTCCCGCACACAGAGCACACCGACTTCGGCTCCGGTTGTTCAAGCGGTTTGTAGTCCCGGGCCCGGATGGTCCGGTTATGTTTTGCGGCAGATGGTGTTGTTTGCGGCACTTTTGCGTCATGTTTGCAGCAGATGCTGCAAGCAATCGGAGCGCATTGAGGTGCGATATCTGGTGATTGCTGCGGCACCGGGCGGAATTCGATTTTCGTTTGCTGCATTTCCGGAATTATGGAGACACTGTGTTATGTCCGGACCCGGTTGCTGAGTAGCAGTCATGATTCTCATTTTGCAGCAAAGCACCTCTCTTAGTTACATAATTATTATCAATATCAGGTACCATTACAGGAAACGGAACCCGCAAAAACGCCATTTTCATTTGCGGCAGTTTGCAGCAAACGTGCAGGAAACATGCTGCAATGCCGCAAACGAACCGTCCCCATCCTTCGGGTCGCGGTCAAGCCAGCACACACCGCCACCATTCCACTGCCGGTACAGTTCCTTGTCCCACTGGAACGCCTCGCGTCCTGCGACGGACCGAATTCCCCTGCTCTTCAGAGATCGTCACGGTCCGGTCGGTAAAGGAAAGAGCCGGGCACTTTTCGAGAAGCCCGGTATAGTTCTTCCCCCGGCTCTCGTAGCCTTTCAGCGTTTTGTAGATGCTCGAATACGACCAGCCGGTGAGCCGTTGCAGGTCCTGGATCGTGAACTCGTCCCGCCGGGCCTGCTGGATAGCGCCGAGCAGGTCCGACTCTTTCTTCGTCATCTTCGATTCCTGCCCGCCTGCCGTGCCGTTCAGCAGCGTGAAGACATCATTTGCTGCGGTGAAATCCGCCTCGTTCGCATACACGCAAAGCGTCCCGTCCTCGCTCGTCTTCTGCTCGCGCTGCCTGATAGAACAGCGCTGCGTGGCTCTTGATCAGATCGTAGAGCATGTCGGGATTTCGCCGGTTGTTGATCGCGTGAAACCGGATCCGCTCCGAGAACGGAATGATCACCCACATCATCTGCTCGTGCATGATCTGCCAGATCGCCCGGCAGGTCACGAGTTCTGGTGATCTCATCGATGATCGTGTCCGGGTCCTGCTGCTCCTTCTTCTGTTTGGCCGCAAGCACCTTTGCATCCTGCTCCGGGGATTCGTCAATCCAGCAGGTCAGCATCCGGTTCATCACCTGGTCATCACCCGTTCCCTTCCTTCTTTGCAATCCACCAGACGCACCGCTCGGGAATTGTGCAGACCCGTGGGGTCAGGTCCTTTGTTACCGTAGTGTGGGTAATCGGTTCATCGAAGTTCGAGGTCGCAGACTTCAGGATCTCCTGGATGGCATCCGACAGATCCGTGTCGTCACTCATCAGCACGGTCCGGGGCGAGAGGTCTGTCATGTAATAGAGCGCCTTGTTGCTCATCGTGCCCCTCACTTTGTACCGGTCCGGTACCTGCCGCATCATCTTCTTGAAAGCGTGGGTCTTGCCCTTGCCGGATTCTCCCGTGACAGAGACATGCAGCCCGTCCGAGTTCTTCACTGCCTGCGATGCCATCGAGAGGATCAGGCATCGTGCGAGAATCTCATCGCCGATATGCTCCTGTGCAAAGGCAGTGAGCATGAGTGCGAGCGGGTCACCGTGAGCGAGCACTTCGGCAGCCTCTGCCCGCAGTTCCAGGTTCTCCGGTAGTGCCGGACCTGCATCACCTTCTCGCCTCTGCCTTCATCTTCGCCCTTTCTTTCCGCTGTGCAGCCTGTGTCTGGTCCCATTGTTTCCGCTTCGCTGCACGGTCTGGTTCGAACTGCTCGCGGAGATCCTGCCACCGCTGAGTACCGCCGCCGCAGGATGCGTGCTTGCATCCCGCAAAGATCGCTCCGCTCCCGAACTGGATCGCAAACGCCCCGTCCTTATGTGCGGATGAGAACGGGCACTGGTCGAGAGTGTAGAGCGTGCCGCCGCTGTACAGGTTTCCCGGACCGCACCCCAAGCCCGTGATCGGATAACCATCGGCGCAGGTCGAAACCTTTGTCCTTTGCTGCGGTCGGCTGCTGCTGTGCCTGCTGCTCGGTCGGGAGCCGGGCCGTGAGATCGCGGGAGCTGCTCCGGACTCACAATCTTCAGCTCAGCTGGGGCCGAGATGATGCAACTCCTCCGGTGCGGGCGTTCGGGGGTGCTGTCACCCTTCCGGGATACGGTCCCGTAGAGTTTCCAGATGCGGGCTGCGTTGAAATTCGCTGTATCCACGTTCACCCGGTCGTCCGAGAAGAGCGTGTCAAGCGTAGTGAGGCACGCCTTTACGAGCGTAGTTGCGCTCTCATCGTTCGGCAGATCGATGCGGTAGAGTAAATGCGCACCGTTGCCGCTGTCCGCCCGGATCGGTTCGGGAAAGCCGAGCCCGGCAATCCACCGGGCGATCTCCTCTGCCTTGTTCAGCGCGAGAGTGTGTTCCTCATCGGTACTCGACACGCCGCTCGGCCGCAGCGGGTCGATATCAATGGGCAGCCAGCGGCGGCGCAGGATATCCGCGTCTCCCGTAGAACTGTCTTTTTTCCCCAGCCGCATCTTGATGCGGTTCGCTCTCCGTGAGAAGAGGGCGGGGTTCACTTCGTTCAGTGTGATGTAGATGCCCTGGATTGTGGAGTCAGTACCAAGTGCTTCAACCTGGCGCACGAGCGCTTCATAGTCGTTGAAGTACCCGCTGTGCGTGTTCAGGTCTGCAAGCGCCCGGACCTCGACAACCTGACCGGCCCCGGCTAACAGGGCAACTGCATCACGAAGTTGTCCATCCACGGGTCACCCTTGTGCTCTGGCTGCTGGTTGTCCGGGAGAAGGAGAGATTATTCATCGCTCTCTCCTCTCTGTCTCTCCGCCTGCTTCCGTGCAATACTGGGCCGGTAAATGCGGCGCTCTGATGTCTTCACCGTGATCGTGAAGAAGTGTCCTCTCCCCGGTCGCACTTCGATGTAGGCAACCGCTTCGCGCTTCTTTTGGATTATGCTCCTTGATCGCTCTCGGAATGAGGTAGAGCGGGATGCCATCGATCTGCACTAGGGCGAGATCGGGATATTCTATTACATCGGGCATCACGAATTCCAGCGGAGCATCAGCACCGATGCGGGTTTCATGCGCTGGCTTTGATGCCATAGCCGTCCCCTTCGTTAACAATAATCCAGATACCGGCCCGGACCATACGTTGGCCGAGACCAAAAAAACCTGTCTGGGTTTCAAATGCTGCGATATCTTCGCGGGTTACTTGCAGGGGATGTGTATTAGAACAAGAATCTTTAATCTTCCCGTACAACATTTGAGTCAGCCCCTACTGTTTTACTCTGTATTCGGTGGGTGGTTGCAGGGGCATTCTGTTTCGCGACAAGGGCCCCTGCTTTGGTTTCTTCGTCCTTCACGGTCTCACCCGTTCTTTGAGTGCGTGATCTTTTCCTATGGTTTCTGGTCCCCTGTTTAAGGAAACTTCAAAAATCCGGGACCGTGGAATTAATCGGCGTCCGGGATCGTTTTTTACTACGGAGAATCTTTCCGCAGACAACATTACAGATTTTTTCATAAAAAACTCCTTCTTCTCGGGTTTATCTGGGGGCAACGTCCTTGAATTGGAGAAATTCCTATTGGCCCCTTGACCCGATTGGTTAAGATGCGTTAATGTTTATAATAAAGGTGTTGGTTTTAAGGGTTACACGGGCTGCAAATCGTAAACGGCGTGCGTAAATCACTTTCACACTGCACACCCGCACATATATTTAAGTGCGATTTTTTTGTGGATTGTGTGGAAAAATTGGTTCTGGAATTGCCCGGTATCGCACACGCGATTTCTGAAATAATGGGAGGGGCTTGTCAGGCCACAGCGGCCCGCGTTCGCGCCGGGCGAGTGCATCAGCGCGAGGTCGGGGTGGACGCGTCACTGAGC
>CAVTBZ010000005.1:0-70002 GCA_963733045.1 uncultured Methanoregulaceae archaeon
GATGCGACCTTTCCGATATTGAAGAAGGAAAGATATATCAGGCAAAAGTTCAGGGTTTTGCTACGTTTGGGATGTTTGCCCAGATGAATGACCGGATCAAGGGTCTTGTGCACAAAAGCAATGTCAAGGCTGAACATAAGGAACGGGATCCGATTCTTGTAAGGGTCAGGCAGATCCG
Organism: uncultured Methanoregulaceae archaeon; assembly: GCA_963733045.1. Classification (GTDB taxonomy): domain Archaea; phylum Halobacteriota; class Methanomicrobia; order Methanomicrobiales; family Methanospirillaceae; genus Methanoregula. Next base: position 179 of record CAVTBZ010000005.1, read on the forward strand.
TCCGAATGGAAATATCGATCTCGAAGAGGTACAAATCCAGGTCTACCAGGTGCAGAATATCGATCGCAAATCTACAACAGTAAGTATCGCCGAATTATCCAAAAAGGTTGGAAAGACCGTAGCAATAGAAGGTGAGATCGCTCAGATCAAACAGACGAGTGGTCCTACCATTTTTACGGTCGTTGATGAGACAGGCACCCAGAATGCCGCGGCTTTTGTGGAAGCCGGAGTCCGGGCATATCCGGAAGCCGAGCTTGACAATATTGTCAAAATCATCGGTGAAGTAATGATGCGGAACAACCAGCTGCAGATTGAAGTTGATTCCCTTTCAGTCCTGACCGGTGAGGATGCAGCAGGTGTTAAGGTCCGGATTGAAAAAGCGCTTGATGCACGATCGGAACCGGAAGATATCCCGCTTCTTGTACAAAGTGATGTGATGGAAAAACTCGCCGGAGATGAAGAAGGTTGCAAAAATTATCCGGAAAGCAGTCTTTACCTCGCAGCCTATCATCCTGCGCCACCATGCTGATGCGGATGGGATTTGTTCTGCTGTGGCAATTGAACAGGCCGTAATAGCACTTATCAAAGACAGCGGGGGTGACTTTGATTCCGATTACTATCTCTTCAAACGTGCCCCGTCAAAAGCACCTTTCTATGAGATTGAAGACATTACCCGTGATCTCGACTTTTCGCTCAAGGATCATGTGAGGTTCGGACAGAAGATGCCGCTGGTACTTCTCACGGATAATGGTTCTACTGAAGAGGATGAACCAGCCTACAAGATTGCCAGCGTATATGATATCCCGTTTGTCGTGATTGACCATCACCATCCGGATGCAACCATTGATAAATATCTCAAAGCACATGTCAACCCGTACCATGTTGGCGGAGATTTCGGGATAACTGCCGGAATGCTCGGCACTGAAGTCGCACGGTTGATCAATCCAAAAATCGAACGTCTTATCCGGCATCTCCCTGCAGTGGCAGGTGTAGGTGACCGGAGCGAAGCACCCGAACGTCAGCTCTTTCTCGATCTGGTCCAGGACCAGTATCCGGAGTCAGCGTGCAAGGATATCGCTCTTGCCCTTGATTATGAGCAGTTCTGGCTGCGTTTCAATGATGGCAGGGAGATAGTCAAGGATATCCTGAACCTTACCGGGACTCCCGACCGCCACAGTAAACTCGTTTCCCTTCTCGTTGAAGGAGCAAATACTATGATCGAAGACCAGATGAGCGCCTGCATGCCTCATGTCGTCCCAAGAGTCCTCAAAAATGAAGCACACCTCTTCTTGATTGACGTAGAAATCCATGCACATAAGTTCACGTTTCCGCCACCCGGCAAGACTTCCGGTGAAGTACATGACCGTCTCTGCAGACAGAATGCAGGTGCACCCGTTGTCACCATTGGTTTTGGTCCGGACTTTGCCGTACTGCGTTCACGTGGTGTGTTCATGAATATTCCAAAGATGGTCCGGGAACTCAGAAATGAGATACCCGGTGGCGGTATCAGCGGCGGGGGTCATCTGGTGGTTGGCAGCATAAAATTTGTGGAAGGGATGCGCGATGTGGTCCTTGAAGCACTTATCAGTAAAATATCGGATGCAGATGTGAAAAAATAAAAATTATTCTCATTATTTTTACAAAATATCACTTAAAATCCTCCAAAAATGTCAACAGAACCTGCAAATCAGGTTTAAAAAAATCCGCTCAATCAGCATGCCAGATATATTTTTCTGGCCAGATTCAAAGTGCAGTAAAACAAAAAAGACCGATTCTTTAACCAAAACAATCAGGTAATTATATATACTATTTGTTCTATATGTGATTTAAATGCTGAGGCACACCATGTCAACATCAAAAAAATTACGTGAGACTTATAACGAGACCCAGCACAAAATTGTCCTCTACCTGAGCTCGGGTATAACCAAGGGTAAGCACTACTTCAAATCAAAATATATTGCAAAAGAACTTGGGTTATCACCAAAAGAGGTAGGAACAAATATGGCGATTCTTGCAGATATTTGCAAGGAACTCGACATTATCCGTTGGAGCTATTCGAACAGTACAACGTGGATGGTCACGTCCCGGGCGATTTAAACATACCGCCTATTCATTTCTCCTTTTTATTATGCCAAAAATTCTGGAATTTGAAACTGAAGTTGAATTCGTTGCTGACATCAATGACTTCAAGGATTGCCTGATGTCCCAGGATCCCACTCAGGAAACTCCGAATGCTCTCTGGTTTAACATCGACATTCCGAAAGGACATTCGGTTAAGGCCGGTGATCGTGTACGGGTTACTGTTGAAAAACTTCAGAACCAGTAAACCGCAGCACGTTATCTCTTTGGTTTTTCTGATTCAACATTCGCATTTCTCTACTGAAAGGAAAATCTGGGACATTTGTCCTGTAGTCATCATGGCTGAATATACCGGAGGATACTGATGTGCCGCAAGGCTCGTTTAAAAAAATGTGTAATATACTTCAATCCGGTATCGTATCGTGGCTTAACCGGAATATTCTGTTAAGTCAGTATTTTTTTAAATAATACACTGTCAATGGTGATGAATTAAAAAAAATCTGGTAAATTCTGAATAGTAGAGAATGGTTCCATTTCCATCATAGATGTCAAGTCTGAAAGGGGGCGGTTCGCGCCCCAACTTCGCATAATACCTTGATATCTTCATCTTTTGCCATCAGAACGAATTTATAACCATCTAAGGGGATTCTTGAAACCCCCGTCACGCTCACCATACCCTCATTTGAGAGCTGGGGACGGGAGCGGTGGCGATAACCCCCTTGAGATGGGGACGGGCAGATATCAGAGCATCTCAGCTGATCCAGGTTCCCGTCCGAAGCGAAGTGGAGGCATATCATGCCCTCATGTGGAGAGGAGATAATGGGTGATAGATATTTTTTGGCTCTGTAGAATTCCTTTTTATTCTAGTACAAAATAAAAAGGACATATGCTTTGAAGGAGGGGACAGTGCCTGTCACCGCGGGACCGCCCCTGTGCAATGTGATAGTGCTGTTATTACCTTGTTAGGGGTCATCGCATTGGGGGGAGCCAAGTGGCGGGGGTGAAACCCCCATGAACGTTGAGATTTTTTTGAACATTTCTACAGAGCCTATTTTTTATTTTTTAATCAATCGACAATGTATTATTAAAAAAACAATGTACCAAAGTATTAAGTTTATAAAAAATTACAATTGATTAATGTCAGCACATTCGCAGATAATTCCGACCGCGTTAGCACTTCTGGTTCTTTTCTTATTTCTTTGCGGGTGTGTTTCAAGTAATGTAGGGGATATCAGCTACACAGGAAGCGGACTTTCAGCAACGATTAATAATCCCGGCCAGCCTGCTGATGGATTTATTCAGGTTACCATCTATAGGGTGAATGGCCTTGCACAAGATGAATATACTGTTGTCATGAAAGGGATGAAACTGGAGAGTGGTGAAAATACCGTCATCATTCCGGTTACCCTCGAACCCGGGGTCTATAAACTCAATGTATATCTTTTCGAGAAGGGTGAGCGAAAAACTGCAGTAATCCGCGATATTGTAGTGTGACTGAATGGAACCATTCAAAAAAGACATGCTGGATGCAGCCCGCGGTCTGAAACCGGCGGATGCCGTATTTAACAACGCACATATTTTCAACCCTTTCACGTGCGATTGGGAACATGGCACTCTGGCAGTTAAAAACGGACTCGTGCTTGGTATTGGCACCTACACCGGGAAAACCGAATATGATTTTACGGATTTATATATTATACCCGGTTTGATTGATGCTCATGTCCATATCGAGAACTCGCTTCTTATGCCCCGTGAGTATGCCCGTCTTGTCGTACATCATGGCACGACTACGGTGATTGCAGACCCGCATGAAATTGCAAATGTTTCCGGTATAAAAGGAATTGATTTCATGCTGGGCGAACGAGAGGGTGCTCTTGTTGATATCCTGTATCTCCTTCCTTCCTGCGTACCGGCAACTCCCCTGAGCACCGGAGGGGCGGTTCTGGACAGCGGGGATCTTAACCAGTATGTCGGCTATGATGGGATTTTAGGGCTTGGCGAAATGATGAACGTTCCCGGTGTCCTTGCTGCGGACCGCGGCATCGGTGAAAAACTTCAGCTCTTTTCCCTGCGTGATGGCCACGCTCCCCTGCTGAGCGGAAATGACCTCAATGCGTATATCCTTGCAGGTATGCAGAGTGACCATGAATCCACCCTGCTGGCTGAAGCGGAAGAGAAACTCCGTCACGGGATGTATATATTCATCCGGGAAGGATCTACCGAATGCAATATCGCCGGTCTGATCGGGCTGGTGACTCCCTGTAATGTGTCGCGGTGCTCTTTTGCCACCGATGACTGCCATGCCGATATCCTTTTTAAAAAAGGGCATATCGACCGGTGTGTCCGGCGGGCTGTTGAATGCGGGCTTGAGCCCGAACTAGCCTTGCGGATGGCAACTCTCTCTCCGGCAGAACGGTTTGGCTTGTCCGACCGGGGTGCACTGACTCCGGGCCGGAGGGCGGATTTCTGTGTTATTGATGACCCGCGACAGTGTAATGTCAAAAAAGTCTTTGTAAAGGGAAAAGAGATTTCCCCTTCGTTTCCCCGGGCAGCCCCCGCAGACTTTCATTCCCCGTTCCCATGCACAACCCCCACTCCTGATGCACTCCGTATCACCGGAAGCGGAAAAGCCCGGGTTATCGGGCTCGTACCTCACCAGATCATCACCGAATCCTTAACATACCCCGTAATGACGCAGGGTATACCTGATTTCACGCGGGATATCCTGAAAGTGGTTGTCTGTAACCGGTACCGTGACAGAGAAACCGGTGTCGGGCTTGTCCATGGTTTCTCACTGAAACAGGGAGCCATTGCATCCAGCATTTCTCATGACGCGCATAATATCATTGCCGTTGGGACAAACGACGGGGAAATCATGAAAGCGATTGAAACGGTCATCCATTACCAGGGAGCCATGGTTGCTGTCATGGGAGAATCCAGAACCGTACTCCCGCTTGACTGCGCTGGCCTGATGTCATCTTTACCCTATCCCGAAGTAGTAAAGCGGCTCGGGGATCTTCATGCGGTCACCCGGCGCATGGGCAGTATTGATGATCCTTTCATGTACCTCTCGTTCCTTGCCCTTCCGGTAATCCCGTCATTAAGGATTACGGACCGGGGGCTTTTTGATGTCATGGATGGTGCGAACATCCCGCTTTTTACCTTAAAAAATCTTCATCAGGAGCAGGATACTCCCTGACCTGGCACCGGCCCGGAGTGTTATTGCATACCAGGTTCTAATCAGTCGGAATTGACCGCCGGAATATGATTAAAGGGCTTATTGCTTCTGGTCTGTTTTCATTATCCATTCATTGGTTGTCAGAACCCGTGAGAACCGCATCTGCTGGGTTATAAGGATTGCCCGGTGAAGGTCACTGTCACTGATACTTCCTGCAGAATTGGTAACTGACAGTGTTCCTGTTGCATCAGACAGGAAGTTCACTGCAAAACCACGATGAAATGCCTGCCGTGCGGTCGTATCGCAGCACATCTGGGTCATGTAGCCGGAAATGGTAACCTTTGAAATATTCCTCTCCTTTAACCAGCTCTCAAGAACAGTATCGGTAAAACTTCCCGGCAGGGTTTTTTCAATCAGGATATCCGCATGTCGCTGCTTAATCCCGTTGTGAAGTTCCCAGTGTTCCGTCCCTTTCCTGAAGGCCACTGCACCCAAGGCCGGATTGGTATGCTGAATTACCACGACCGGAATGGATCCGGCATGTGCCCGGTCCATGGCTTTGAGGATATTTTCAAAACTTCCCTGCGGATAGGTCACCGGCATTGAACCGGTGAAATATTCATTCTGGACATCAATGACCAACAACGCGTCTTTCATACTGCATCAGCCTCATTATCATTTCCAGGATTATCTGTTATTTTCCGTATTGTCCCGAATCCTGATGAAACCGACTGTCCGATTCCCAGATAATCAGGGATAAGGAGATTTGTCCTGAACGTTCCGGTAAACACCATGATATTTTCATGTAAAATCCGCTCCCGTCGGAACCGTACCCTGCACTCGCAGGTAAGCGGTTCAGGCAAATCATAGTCAATGGATTTTGCAAGAGTTTTGAGGTTGGAGGTGAGGATTTTTTGCATGAAAGCATCCCGCTCCGTTTTTCCTTTCAGGTCGTAAAATTTTCTTGCATTCTGCTGGTTCAGCGCACGCCACGGGGTCAGGAATTCATACGTGTGGGTTTTATCTGAGATGCCGAATGTCTCTTTTTTGATTTCTTTGTCCTGCCCCGTTATTATACAGGTATTTTCACCTATCAGGATCCTGTTCCCGCCACGGGAAATCTCCTGCAGGAGACCTGCACCCTGGCTGATCCCGATTACCATGAGTATGCTTTTAACCTGTTTACACTGCACAACCGGATAGCGATAGATAACAGTGTCAGTTGAATCCTTGTAAAACGGAGTATACTCTTCTAATTTTTTTAAAAAAAAGGAGCGCAGGTCATCAGCTGACAGCTGGAAAGGATTTGACAGTTCAATGGTGAGCGTGAAGAACGGGATGATCATGGAACTACGATAGTATATGGACTGGACTTTTGATAATCCTGTCCAATCCCTTAGTGCAATAACCCGGACCTTGAAGGGGCAGGAATAGGTATAGTCCGGTATCCGGATAATCGCTGGCGTCCCGAAAATGGTAATGCGTCCCTCACGGTGTCTGATAATCCTTCAGAACACGGGCATTCCTGTCAGCGCTGCAAGCAGGATAATGATAAGCGGTTGGTGTACCAGGTAAATAAGCAGTGAATGCCGCCCCAGAAATGTCAGGGGTTGTGAAATAATTTCCGGTATCTGCAGAGGACTAAACCCTCGTACGCCGTCCGGGTAGAGACACGCCCCAAGTCCCATACCGATCAGCACACAACCAAACCAGGGAAAGATCGGTTCATAATCCACTGACCAGAAGTCTGCCGGGTGAATGCCAAACGGGAGAAGCCAGAGCGGGCCATGTATGGATGAGAGGATATATCCGGTGATGATACAAAGAACGCCAAATATAATATTTCTTTTTTTGAACCGGAAAAACAAGGGAGAGAGAATGACAGAAACCCCGATAATGTGCAGGATCCCAAAAACAATGAAACCCTCGTGAAGGTACAGCCAGGTACACAGGGTAATAAGGAGCCCGAGAAGAAAGATGAATACCCCGCGTTTCAAAAATTTCAAACTGACCTGAAACGGGGATACCTGCGGTGGTATCCGTGACCGGCTGATGGTGAGTGAAATGCCGACAACGACAAGAAACAGCGACGCTGTTGCAAATGCAAAATACCTCCAGAAACCATGCGAAACATCAACAGGATATATCCCGAAAAAGCTGATATCGAAAAGTGTATGAAAGAGCACCATCATGAGGATCGCAATACCACGGACAAGATCAATTTCCCGGTATCGTGACATCGAATCCATGTACAAGCATCGTCATTGTATTGTCATATCTGTTTTTAAAAATAGCTGAATTTTTAGTGTCTGCCACTATACCTTAAACCTGAACAACAAACACCTTTTTTATTCCGTTGTTGTAAGGAGAATAACCATGGCACAGGAAAATGATGAACATATTATCGAGGCAATTGGCCGGAGCCGTATTGTCATCCGGAATGGCCGGGTAGTTGAAGTCGGCGAAGCGCATATTACCGATTGTCCTCTGGCAAAACGGTTTGCGCACCCGATTCCTGCAATAACCAAAGATGCCATCCGGGAGAATATTGAGCACCGGATAAAAGCATTTGGAATGTGGTACTGAAGGACCGGGAAATCCTTGATACCCGGGAATTTGTCGGGTTCGGCGCATCGGAATTATTAAGTTTTGGTCTTCATACGGGGATGATCGATGCCGCGGTACTGGTCTGTGATGGCGCCGGAACCGTCATTGTCACGAAACCTGCGATGGCGCAGGGGATCGGGGGACGGATGTCCGGGCTGGTAAAAACATCTCCTCACAAATCGGTCATGGACCGGATTGAACAGGGCGGCGGACTGGTGCTTGACCGGGAACATGCCCGGATTGACCAGCCGGCGGGAGTAGCTCTTGCCTTGGCTGAAGGTTACCGGAACATCGCAGTTACCGTCGCCACGGCAGAAACCGCCGGATTGATTCACCGTATCCATCCGGATACCCTGATATTTGCAGTCCATGTGACCGGACTCTCTTATAATGAAGCAGAATTACTGGTCTCAGCATCCGATCTGGTAACCGCCTGTGCATCAAAAACTATCCGGGAAATCGCCGGTGCCGGTGCACTCCTGCAGGCCGGTATTTCAGTTCCGATATTTGCCATGACCCGGAAAGGAAAATTGCTTATCCTTGAAAAAATCCGCCAGTCAGATGAACCGGTACTGGTCAAACCCACCCGGCTCCCGGCTCTCGGTGATAAGCAGCCAAGTCCACTGGTGTAATGAATTCTCTATTTTTTTTGGTAAATTGCTTATAAAACACCAAAAATAACTATCACATTGAGACGTAAAAATCAGTTATTACACCTGAACTAAAATGAATGGAAAAAAAGTATCTCATTTTTTTCCGAAATACTCGATGCTGTAAAAAAGAATACACCGTTCTATCACATTATGGGGGTCGCCGCAACGGCGGGGGCTGAGGCATTGCAAAAGCCCCCAGGAGTGTTATGAGGGACGTATCCTGAGTGTGTTCTAAGAAATAAGTTGGTGTAAACTGGTAGTTTACCCTTTTTTTATCGCGGTTCAATGAACTTTCTGGTGCACCAGCTCGTCTCTTTTTTAAAAACTCCTGAAATACAGAGTGATTAATACAAACAACTAACGCGTTTCACGTTTAACCACCTGATAATGCGCATATCCATGACTTATGACCAGAAGCGCTATAATTGAGTATACAAGATCATATATTAAGATTAATAATTTTACCAGAAATTTTTAAATCGAGGAAGAGAGATAGCGATGAATGATCCACCATCAGATGTAAATGAAGGTATCATCGATATTTTCATTTTAAGCGTAAGTGAGACAGTGACCTCGCTGTTTACTGAGCACCTGGAGAAAAAAGGATACCGTGTTACCATCTTTACTGATGGCAGATATCTTCTTGAGACGCTCCGTGAAGGAAAACCCAATCTCCTCATCTGTGATACCACGACACTGGATGAAGAGGGATTTGAGATCTGTCGTCAGATCAAGTCCGATGACGATCTCTGGGTAATCCCGGTTCTGATCCTGACGAGCGGTTCAAACCTGACAGACCTCCTGCAAATCCTGGACTGCAATGCGGACAACTTCATTACCCACCCGTTCGATCTTTCCTATTGCCTTTCAGTTATTGACAGCATGCTCAGCATTCCTGTTGAGCGGCAGACCCCGGAACAAATAAAAACACAGTTCAAGATCAGTCACAATGAACAGATCTATGTAGTTGCTGCGAACCGGAGGAAACTCCTTGAATTCCTCCTCTCCTCTTTTGAAATCACGGTCACCCAGTCATTGGAGTTATCCCGTATAAAATCTGAAATTCAGATCCTTTCTGAATCAGCAAATGTCCTTGAAGAACGTGTCAGCGAGCAGACCCGCGTTATCGACAGTATTTATGATGCCATTCAGCAGAAAGAACAAAAAATTTCAGCACTGACTCAGGAAGTCGGGGGAGATAAAAAAATAATTGGACAAAAAACAGAACTGATCGCACATCTCTCGGGACAACTTGATGATACAAGGACACGCCTTGCCACGTCTGAAGAAAATCTCCATGCCAGTATTCAGGAAAGAAAGGATATCGAATCATTTCTCCAGTCTGAAATTTCCACACTTCTCAGGCAGATTTCAGAATTGTCAACAGAGATTGATACCACAAAAACAAGTCTTGAAACTGTGAAGGGAGATCTTGAAGATGAAAAAATTCATTGTACTTCCCTGGAATGTACCCTTGAATTGCTGGTTCAGCAAAAAGAGCAATCGGAAAAAAATTTGCATGAACTAACCCTTGAACATGACCAGCTGAAATCCGCGTTTAATGATGAGCGAAACCGGGCATTATCCGGCGAGCAGGAAATCGAAAAGATTAGTCAGGAAAAAACCCGGGCCGAACAGGTATTTACAACAAAAATCAACACTCTTGATGAAGATATAAAACATCAGGTTGCAGATTTGGCCCGGATCAAGGATGAGCTGGAATCTGAGACAGACAAGCGGGTATCCCTGGAAAATACATCAGATGCTCTCCGACTGGAAAAAACTCAGCTGGAATCATCTCTCCAGTCTTCAATCAATTCCCTTAAAGAGCAGCTTGGTGATGTACAGGAAAAATATGAGCGCACTCAGCAGGCCCTTGAAGTCGAAGAGGGCAAAACAACATCCCTTGAGGAAAATCTTGCCAGTGTCATTGCTGAAAAGGAGAAAAATTTTCATACATTAACTCTTGAACACGACCAGCTGAAATCTGCATTTGATAATGAGAAGAACCGTGCATCGACTGCAGAGCAGGAAATCGAAAAGATTAGCCAGGAAAAATCCCGGGTCGAAGAGGAACTGAACCTTGCCATTACGCGCCTGAACGAGACGGCAAAGCAACAGACCGGTGAACTGACAGAACTGAAATCTGCATTTGATAATGAGAAGAACCGTGCATCGACTGCAGAGCAGGAAATCGAAAAGATTAGCCAGGAAAAATCCCGGGTCGAAGAGGAACTGAACCTTGCCATTACGCGCCTGAACGAGACGGCAAAGCAACAGACCGGTGAACTGACAGAACTGAAATCTGCATTTGATAATGAGAGAAAACCGTGCATCGACTGCAGAGCAGGAAATCGAAAAGATTAGCCAGGAAAAATCCCGGGTCGAAGAGGAACTGAACCTTGCCATTACGCGCCTGAACGAGACGGCAAAGCAACAGACCGGTGAACTGACAGAACTGAAATCTGCATTTGATAATGAGAAGAACCGTGCATCGACTGCAGAGCAGGAAATCGAAAAGATACAGCAGGAAAAAACGCGGGTCGAAGAGGAACTGAACCTTGCCATTACCGGCCTGAACGAGACGGCAAAGCAACAGACCGGTGAACTGACAGAACTGAAATCTGCATTTGATAATGAGAAGAACCGTGCATCGACTGCAGAGCAGGAAATCGAAAAGATTAGCCAGGAAAAATCCCGGGCTGAAGAGGAACTGAACCTTGCCATTACGCGCCTGAACGAGACGGCAAAGCAACAGACCGGTGAACTGACAGAACTGAAATCTGCATTTGATGACGAAATCCGGAAGAAGGCATCGACTGCAGAGCAGGAAATTGAAAAAATAAAGCAGGAAAAAACCCGGGCTGAAGAGGAACTGAACCTTGCCATTACGCGTCTGAACGAGACCGTAAAACAGCAGACCAGTGAACTGAAAAAACTGAAAATCGAGTTGGAGGGCGAGGCGCAAAAACGGATCTCCAGTGAAAACCGGGCTGAAGCGATCCAACAGGAGAAATTACAGTCGGAATCATCCATCAGTTCCGCAATGATCACGCTCAAAGAACAGGTTGGCGATTTACAGAAAAAGTACGAGAGTGCCCGTGAAGCACTTGAAACTGAGCAGGGCAGAACAAACTCATTGAAAGAAAATCTTGCCGACATTGTTTCCGAAAAGGAAACTATCGAAGACCTGCTGAAAACAGATCGTGATTCATATAAAGCAACGTTTTTGCGGTTGAAACATGATCTCGATGCGGCAACTGCAGTACCTGCATCTCTTGAAAAGGAACTTATTGCGGTAAAATCGCAGAATAAATCGCTTTCGGATGAACTGAACCTGGCATATCAGGCCAAGGCCCAGGTCGCACAACAGGTTCATTCGCTGACTGAAGAAGTAGAGCAGGCACAAGCACAACTCGCTTCTGAACAAGGTCTGCACCGCGCACGAGATGAGATCTACTCCACGGATAAACAGAACGTCCAGCGTATGGAGCAGGATCTTCGTAAATTATCAGATGAAAGGGCTTCGCTGGATAAAATACTTGAAAACGAACGCAGGTTACGACAGGTTGCAGAAGCAAAAATACAGGAAGCGGCTCAGAAACAGGAACTTCTCGAACAGGAACTTCGTGCGATAGACGATAAAAGGATGCACCATGAGGATGAAGGAGCAATAAAACTTCAGAACCTTGAAAAGGAGTACGGACTGGTCAGAGATTTGCAAAAATCGCTTGAAGCGCAGGTCACTATCCTCAAAAAGGAAAAATTACAGAGTGAAAAGACGATCGGGGAGCTCACCCATGAACTCGATCAGGCAAGGACTGCACTTGCTGATGAATGGGAGGATCATATGATCAGTGTTGCTGCTGCTTATAAAGAACGGCAACGGTTGCAGCAGTCATCATCCCCGGAAGAAGAAAGCCACATGCATGAAGAAAAAAGCATGGAAGCCGGTGCCCAAAAACCAGATCTTCCGGTTGTTGTCGAACCGGCATCACAGGCTCTGGTAAAGACTCCCCCTCATGAGATACAAATATCTCCGGTTCAGAAAAGGATTTGACGTACCACAAACCAACGCCGGTATCTCAGGTTAATCTCTCAGAACCTGCAGGCACATCTGCCGGTGCTTTCAATGATGAAAATCCACAAAAAGAACCTGCAACAAAAACAGATGAGGAATGTGAGGAATTTTCAACCGGATCTCCGGTTTCTGCACCAGAACGTGGAGAAGATGAGTCGGGGGATGATGATCTCGCAGATGTGGATGAGGTCAATGAAGAAGAGGTACAGCACTACTCTGACGGATGATACTGGTACACCGTTGTCTCATGGTGTTTTCACCTTTGACCGCAGGCAATGGTTCGAGCTTATAAAGTGGGCCCGCCATTCGGGAACACTCTCTCACGATCAGCGGATACAGATCGTCAGGATGGGCCGTCTGATCCAGAAAAACAGAAAACTGACAAAAAAACAGGAAGACCAGGTCAATGAAATGATTGCGCTGGTCGAAGTCTCTGGGCTACCGGCCGACATAAGAACATTTTTTTTAATTTCCTGCCTGGATTTTTATGTGCGGACACTATTTTTAGGGTAGAGTGTCATTGTAACCACCAACTTTTTTTAAAATATTCGACGGGAAAAAAAGAATAATTCGATAACCAGAATAATTTTTTAAAAACGTGAAACACTGATTTTGATACAATAAATTCGGAGTATGTTTACCAGAACTCGTTATATCGCATCCTGGGGACGCAAAAGGGGCGGGGACGAGCTAAAAGCGAGTCCCCGGGAGCGTCTGAGTGAGCCTTTTTATTCAATAGATACGAGATTTTTAGTCGGTAGAATGTGACTATACCCTATTTTTATTATGGCTCTGCAGAAAACCTGATTTTGTTTATTTTTTTGTTGACTTAAAAAAAATTCGAAGGTGACTCCCTCGCTCACCCCATGGGGAGGCAACCGGGGGTGTATCCCCCGACCCCCTTTTTTGTAATCCAGGTAACCATATCGTGGTAATCGCAATGCAGGGACATAAGGCGGGAAGGTAAAATTAAAAGCCTCCTGTAATGTTATAATTAATTTTTTTCTGAGCATTTCCCATAAAAATCGAAAAGTTCAGGTATGATGAGGGGATTATCATCTCTATTCTTCAGTTACGATGAACGCCGCCGCCCACGGAGGGACGCCCCCGCGGCGGATCAGCAACCAAAAAATACAATTAACTTCCTGTCCCGCCGTGCCTCGGAGAGGCCCTGAGGCGGGGCCCTTCGTATATTGTACGATTTTCATGGTTTGGGTGCAAACACTCTGTTCATGCCCGTTTCTCCAGAGCCTTTATTATTGCTTTTTAAAAAAGAAAATTCTGATTTTTAGCTTTTGATCCCCGGTTACGGCACAGCCGCTTTTTTACCGAAATGCAATGCAGCACTGCCTTGCCAGATTTTATGTATCCATGGGCAGAATTTGTAAATCAGGAAAGCCCCGATTCAATCCAGAACACCCTTTTGATCGGGGATTCCTTTAAATTTCCTTAAAATACAGGAAAAATGACAGCTGACGGTACTATTAAGCATCTGCTCTCATATTTTCCCTCTCTCCATTTTTTAGAAACGGTTGTTCAAGGTAAATCCTTGTTCCGGTTCACTCCTTAAAAAACCGGTAATTTATTATAGTACACGAATAACCATTTCTGAAACGTTATTATAAGCAGAATATCCGTTTCCGTATCATATATTCCGGATACGGATAGTATGAAAAAAAGCGGTTGAACCGTAACCATTACGCGGGCTTGGCGCGTGATTAACCGGAATTAAAAATCAAATTGTGGGATTTTATTATCATACAAAACTTTTAGATCCGATCGGTTTTATGCAGCCAGAAACCGGCAGCCATATACAAAGATCCGGCAATCAGGATTGCACAAACGATACTAATGACCCCGCCATATTCCCCGGAAACAAATGCAGCATATATCAGTCCTGCAACCGAAAACATCCCGTACAGGAGAACAACACCAGCCAAAAAGAGCCCGATAATGCCGGCAACTCCGGTAAGGACCAGATCATCCATAGTCTATGGTGGATGTTTTGTCTATAAACCGTTTAGGTTTTTATTCAATCCATCAATCCTCATTCAAGGTACTGTGCAAATACCTGATCATAGAGCCGATCAACATTTTCCCTGGTACGGGAGACCTCGGGAAATGCGGTGTAACGAGGCTGATGTGCACGCCTGATATCTTCGATAAGATCGAGATGGTACCTGGCTCTGCGAATGGAACCAGCCCTTTTTTTCGTAATACCATGACAGGTATTCCTGTTCGGTCTGCCCCGGGGTCGGGATAAACAGGGCATGTTTCTTTCCTAGTTCTGCAATCTCCATTATGGAGGTGTATCCTGAACGGCAGATGATACATTTTGCCCGGTTCATCAGGCTCTCTTTTTCCTGTGTTGATGCATATGCCATAATCCTGCAATTTTCTGATTGTTCCTGCGTATCATGATTCCTGGGACTGCCAAGGAGAATGACTTTGGATCCATCCAATTCGCGGATCTGGTTGACAAGGATTTCTTCAAGCCGGGTCCTCTGGGGTTCCGGTCCCGATATCATAACCAGATAATCAAGATCCTGACCGATGTCCAGCCGGTGGGTGCTTGTCAGGATTCCGGAAAAAAATGCTCTTTTTTTTGTTTCATCAGTCCCCGGCCTTGACAGTTTTCCCGGCAAGTGCTGCCGGACCGGAGGATTATCCGGGACAATAATCCGGAGGTATTTACTATGCAGGTGGCCGTTCATGGCAATGGCGAGGAGGCTCAACAGGCCAGAAGATCATGGGGAGGTGGTAGTGGAGCTGGTGCGTGATAAAGACTGAAGGGATTTTTGAGGAATAGACCCCAAGACGGTTGTCACTGATGATCAGGTCGAACTGGTTTTTTAAAAGAATGGATTGTAAGTTTTTCCTTTCATCGGAAACAGCCTTGAGCATAAGCGGGAAGAATGCAACAAATTTTGGCAGAAAAAACCGGCTTGCGCTATAGGGTACGGGGTAATCAGGAAGGGTGATGGACCGGCATTCCGGAAATTCTGCTTTTAAGACAGCCTGCGCATTCCCGCAGGCAGCAATCGTCACTTCATGATGTTGATCAAGCAGTTTTTTTATTATCGGAATATCCCGGGTTGCATGACCCAGACCCCAGTTCAGCGGTGAGACCAGTTACGTTTGCCATGCCATTCTCCGATAGATATGGTAAGAGTTCTCCTGCCGGAGTATTGAATGATTCGAACTTTTCTTACTACAAACCAATTTTAATAAAATATCATTCAGGATCAATAAATTCTTATTAAATGTTCTCTTTACCTGTACCGCACAGATTTTTTAAGGAGAGGATTGTATTTATCACCCGTTACGAAGACTTATCCGCTTTGAAGCATATGGCATTCTCTTCGTACTTGCGGGTGTCTTTGGTGCGCTGCTGACAGCGTTACCGGTGAAATCGTACTCTGATAGTTCTCATCATTTTTATTGCCGCATCATCAGCCTTTGGTTTTGTTATCAATGATATCTCCGACAGTGCCCTCGATGCACGGTCCGTGAAACCCCGGAACCCGCTGGCGGATGGTTCCATGTCCTGCAGAACAGCATATGGTATCAGTCCACTGCTCCTTGTGATATCTCTTTTTTGCATGGCGCTGTTACCCCCGTTTCTCCTGGTGGTGGAATGTGCCGTGCTGTTTGTATTTATCACGTATTCATTTTTTATTGAAGCAAAGAATATTGCCGGGCTCGATCTTGTGTATCATGCCCTTTTCCCCGCCTTATATGGATTACTCGGCTATTTGCTCTATCACCCGCTGGATCTGACAGGTACGGTATTTTTTGTCCTGCTCGGGATATTTGGTGCAGTTGGTGAGCTGGGCAATGAGATACGGGATCTCGAAAAAGACCGGTACGAACGGAAAAATACCGTTATAAGAATAGGGGAACGCCAGGCATTTTTCCAGATGACAGCGCTCATGGGTCTGACATTTGTAATCATCGGTATTTTTGCCTGCATTGTTCCAGGTTTTTTCTGGCTCCTGCCGTTTGTACCGCTGGGTCTTTTCCTTATATTTCCTGTCTATAAAGCAATGAATGAACCCGGATATCGTGAAAAATTTATTGATATAATAAACACGAGGGCAATAATTCTCTCAACTGCAATGCTCGCTGTCTACGGTACCCTGCGGTTAACCGGAAACTTCTGAATGGATCACGCTGTTTTTTTAAACCATCTCCTTTCGTTGCAGGGTGTTCATATCATTCTGCATGTTCCTGAATCAGGAGTGGAGACATATAAAAGAATTTTATAGAGGAATTCCTCCTTCCGGTGTCAGGATAAGTATAAAGGTATGAAATGAAGTCAGGAACCCTCTGGATATTTTTATGGCATACCGGCAGATAAGGGCCCAATGATGTGCAGGAACCTCCATGAAATAATGAAAAATCCGGATACTCGCAAAAAACGATGAAAATAGAATTTTTTTCAGGTGACAACCGCTTTTCTGAACCGCCACCAGGCTAATATGAACATAAGCGCTGTAAACAGCATGAGTCCAAGATAGGATACGAGGATATCATACGGGGTGTACTGGTAATGGTGTCCCAGAGCAATGAAATCCGGACCCATTGCGAAGTACCGGATACCGGTGATAAGAAGCGTCATAGGATTATATATTGAGAGAATTTTAAGGAACTCCGGGAACGCATCGATCGGGTACAGGGCGTTGCTGGCAAAAAAAATCGGCATGGTTAAAAGTGTGGTAACACCCTGCAGACCTTCGGGACTCTCCATCGAAATAGCAATTGCAGCCGAGAGGAACAAAAATCCGAGTGCAAACATCCCCACAAACGCAAGGATGCCGACAATCCCGATGACGACCTCCACCAGGAGTGAAAACGGCAAAGAATGCTGCACCGATCAGGATACCAAAGACCATGATGATGACTGCCTGGATAAATGACTTGGTGACACCCGAGAGCCCGATCCCGAAAATAATGTGGTTCCTGTTCATCGGGCTTGCGAGGATCTCACGCATCAGCCCCCAGTTTTTGTCAAAAAGGATCACGATCCCGCCAAAGAGACTGGTGAACAATGTGGTCATCGCGATAATCCCAGCACCCATGAACGTGAGGTACCCGACAACATGCATTCCCGGAGGTACCGGTATCCCTGCCATGAGTCTGTCGAAACTGCTGGACATCGCAATGCCAAAAAAGGCAAGCCAGAGTGCCGGCTGGAGGAGCGATGAGACCAGGAGAGTCTTCGAACCGGACGAACCGGATCATATCCCGCCAGTAAATCGTGGTAAATCCCATGGGCATGTTATCGCCCTCCCGGACGCATGGTAAGGAAAGCGCTTTTCCCGGTTGGTTCGTCCCGGAGCTCCTTTTCCGGTATAGAAAACGAAAACATCATCCATGGAGGGCTTTTTTAAGTTGATAGTCGTAGTGTCAATCCCTGCTTTCCGGAGCGTGTCCAGTACCTACCGGCAACACCTTTGTGCCATCCGTGTTTACCATGAGAACAAATCCTTTTGTCTTGGTCTTCACATCGCGGACACTGGGGAGGTCCTTTAAAAGCCGTAATGCGGCTTCATTGTTGCTTGTTTCAAGGTAGATGAGATCCTGGCCGAGCGTGTTCTTGAGTTCCCACGAGGTACCGGAGATGATAATTTTTCCCTGGTCGATAATACTGATCCGGTCAGAAAGCTGGTCCGCTTCATCCATGTAATGGGTGGTGAGGAAGATGGTTGTCCCCTCATCGTTCACGCCCTTGATATATTCCCACATCCGCATCCGGGTCTGCGGGTCAAGCCCGATAGTGGGTTCATCCAGGAAGAGTACTTTTGGGCGGGTCATCAGCCCGCGGGCGATCTCGAGGCGGCGTTTCATACCCCCGCTTAAGTTTTTTGTACGTTCATCTCTCTTTGCATCGAGCTGGACGAGGTGAAGGAGTTCATCGATCCGTTTTTTGCGATCTTCTGACGGCATATTGTAGAGCCTGCCATGAAATTCGAGGATTTCCCGGACGGTCATGTCGCGATCGAGGGTGATGTCCTGAAAAACAATGCCTATGGACTCCCGGACTTTCTGGGGGTCTTTTGTCACATCATACCCGGCAACATACGCATTCCCCTTTTGTTTTGCAAGCAGGGTGATGAGGACATTGATTGCGGTACTCTTCCCGGCGCCGTTTGGCCCCAGAAATGAGAAAATCTCACCTTTTTTAACTGAAAAACTAATCCCGTCAACTGCCTTGAATTCCCCATAGGAATGTTCAAGGTTTTCTACCCTTATTATGGCAGTATCATCGATCTGTTTCGGGTCAGGCATGCAGTTTTACCTCCTCAATGAATTTTTCAACCCAGTTCTTCTCCGTGCATAAATGTGCGAGAACACGATCAGAAAGTGCCAGGATGAAAAACGGTTTTTTTGCTTTTTCATGATGAGCCCGGTGTGATGTGATACGCTCAATCGCATGGTCAAGTGCCGTTACACGCTCCTGCAGGCAGGTAATCGTTTCATCGGCTGATAAGAGATGAAGATGGGCCACTCCGAGATCGAACGGTGATGCAATCCGTTTATGCTGTGAGAGTAATGACCGGACTTTGACTTTCATGAGGTGTCTGCCGTCTTCGGATATGGTATACACTTTACGGGAGGGTTTATCTTCCTGCTGCTGGCAGGAACTTATAATCAGGTTCCGGCTCTCGAGCCGTTTTAATACATAATAGATTGAAGAAAACCCGATATCTGTCCAGTGCCGCATCCCCCGTTCCTCGATAATCTTTTCGATGGTGTAACCGTAGAGCGGTTTTTCATACAGCAGGCCGAGAACAGCTGCTTCACGCTCGTTTATCTGTGGATCAGGATATTCCATTGTTATAATATTCTCAATGTAGAATATTTAAATGAAATGATCCGGGTGTTTTCTCTCTGTTTTTGAATGAAAAACCGTGTTTTGGGATCCGGTATATTACGGGTCTTGTATGAGAATACCGAGTCCGCAGCAGATGCAGTTCCGGAATCTGCGGCAATCATGAAAATTCGGACAGACCGGATAAATGGAGTGTTTCGGCGATAGAAAAATGGTGTTTTTTTCCTTGCTGGCATAAAAAATGTTCAACAAAGTGATTCTGATGACTATACCTATTTGACTGGTGGCGACAAAGAATACCAGACAATGGTATACGAGCCTGATTTCCGGTATAAACAATGCCTTATCATCCGGAACGATGTGAAGATGAGCTGCGGCAAGCGGTGTGCACAGGCAGCGCATGCATCTATAGGTGCATATAATAATGCTGACAAATCCCTCCAGAAAGCCTGGCTTTCTGAAGGACAAAAGAAAGTAGTCCTCAAGGCAAATGACGAGCGGACGCTCTTTGAACTCAAGGTAATTGCCGAACGGGCGGGAATCTCTTCATCCCTTATCCAGGATGCCGGAATGACCGAGATCCCCCCGGGCACGATCACCGCACTCGGCCTTGGGCCGGCAAAGAGCGAAGACCTCGATAAAATCACCGGCGCCCTCACCCTCCTATGAAACAGAGCACCTATCCTCTTGAACTCCTGCTCGGCATGAAGTATTACGCGAGTGATGCTGAAGGGATCGGGGGAAAACTCCGTACCAGTGCCGGAAGATTTTATTGTTGAAGAGATACCGATGCCGGAAAAAGGGGGAACTGAGGGTCCCTATCTCATCTGCACGCTCACAAAGACAAACTGGGAACTCCAGCACGCGATCAAAGAAATTGCAAAACGCCTCGGCATCAGTCACCGCCGGATAGGATGGGCAGGCACCAAGGACCGGAATGCCATCACGAAACAGAGGATTTCTCTCTTTAAGGTGACCGCGGAACAGGTATCTGGAATACGGCTGAAGGATATCACCCTTGAACCGGTGGGTCAGGTGAATGAAGGACTCTCTTTGGGAGACCTCCAGGGCAACCGGTTTGATATTACCATCCGGGACGCAGATCCGGCAGACCTGGAAACCCGTGTACAGACAATTACTGAGACCATCCGTGAGGGAATTCCCAATTATTTCGGGATCCAGCGTTTCGGGGCAATCCGTCCGGTAACGCACCTTGTCGGTGAATGGATCCTGAAACGTGATTTTGAACAGGCAGTAGTGACGTATGTAGGCAGGGAATTTCCCGGAGAACCCGAACATGTCCGGGCGGTCCGTACGGCATTTTTAGAAAACCGGAATATTCCGGCAGCATTGCATGACCTTCCGCCCCATATGTCCTATGAGCGTGCGATGCTCCATTACCTGCATACACACCCGGGCGATTATCCCGGGGCACTTCTGGAACTGCCGCCAAAACTCCTGTCAATGTTTGTCTCGGCATTCCAGTCATACCTGTTCAACTGTGCCCTGAGCCAGCGGCTGGATGATGGTCATACCCTGACCGGACCCCTTGTCGGCGACCGCCTGATTTTTGCCAACGGGCGTACAGATATCGTCACGACAACCAACAGCAATGCCGTTTCCATCCATATCCGGCGCGGGCGGTGTAATATCGCGCTTCTCATGCCGGGCAAAGAACCGATTGAGCCGAAGAGTGAGGGGGAGCTGGCGCTGGTAACCCTTCTTGAAAATTTCAATATTACCGCAGAAGATTTCAAATCTGCATCAACGTTCGTACACACAAAATTCGATGGCGCATGGCGGCCAATCATATTGAAAACTGATATTGAATCCGGACTTGATAAAAATAATATACGGTTGAAATTTTCATTGCCTCCCGGGCATTACGCAACTACGGTCTGCCGGGAGTATATGAAGGCTGACCCTGTCCAGATGATCTAGGGACGTGACTGAGCAATTTTTTTTGCACCATTAATCGCGTCATTCAGGTTTCCGATTTCATCAACGATGTGTAACCTGACTGCATCAGCACCACGGATAACCCTCCCGTCTTCGATGTCAGATCGTGCGATTGGTCGCTGGGTTATGACATCGGTGATGAAGGTCTCGAAACTTTCATCGACTATCTGCTGGGCGTATATCTGTTCATCCTCAGAGATCGGACGGGATGTCGTTCCCATGTCTTTTTTTGCTCCCGATTTAACAATACTGATATTATATCCTTCTTTTTCCATCCAGCGGCTGATGTCTGAAAACTTCCAGATGACCCCAATACCTGCGGTGAATGTGTCAGGATTTGCGTAGATCCGGTCTGCATGGGCACTGACATAATATGCTGCTGATGTCCCCTGATCTCCCATAGAGACCACAACAGGCTTTTTTGACTTTGCATAATCAAGATCGCGGATGATTTCCTGGGCTGCAGCCAGTGTACCCCCCGGACTGTTCACCCGCAGCACAATCGCTTCAACCATCGGATCATCAGCAGCGTCCCTGAGTTCTCCGCCAACGACTTCACTGCCTATTGTTTCTGCATCCGATACCTCTCCGGTCACCATGGTTCCCTCCATACGGACAACCTTAACTCCGATCTGGTCTGCGTTGGAGAAGTAATATACCGCAATGAGCAGACCGGTAATGAAAATGATACCGGCCAGGATAATAAAAAACCATTTTATGCCTGAATTATTCCGTTTCTGATCTCCAGACCGGAGGCGTTGTGATCCCATTCACGGTTATCCCTCTTGATACAGAATGTCGAATTCTGACACGAGATTGCTCCCGCACATGTAATAATTCTTAAGGTTCAGCCTGATCATCTCATCCTCGGAATTGATGTGCATTCCCCCGACAAGCGATGGTGTGTCAGAACCTCCTACAATAAATGGCAGGTGAATAAGCCGGATCTCGTCGACGAGTTTGTCATGGAGCATATGCCAGTTCAGGGTAGGTCCCCCTTCAATCATCAGCTTATGTACACCAAATTTATGTTTGAGTATTTTTAAGAGAAGGGGTAGTTCAACATGATTCTTACCGGCAACAATAACGTGCGCTCCTTTCTCCCTGATAGCGGTGATCCGTTCGGCCGGGGCTGCTTCACAGACCGCAATCGCAGTAGGGGCATCAGGACCCAGTACATTTGCATCGAGCGGGAGGTCTGCCATGCTGCACGGGATTACACGCAATGGACTTTTGCCGGGTACAATCCTCACGGTAAGAAAGGAGTTATCGATACGGATTGTATTGGCTCCGACCATAATTGCATCGTACTCGGCCCGTGTCGTATGCAGCAGTATCTCGGTTTCATGTGACATGTATTTCATGAGGATTTTGGAAGACGCTCCTTTTTTGAGGGTGAGTTTTCCGTCCGCAGTGATCTCCGACATCATCAGTACATGAGGACGGTCCATAGTATCAGTCATTACAACTCCTGAATACGGTTAGATTGGGCGGGGGATTTAAAGAAGTTGACGATGGAAAGCGATAAGGACTCCAGGCTGATTGTCTGTCCGGTTACATACCAGGATACGTCCGGGCTGACTTAAAGACAATTAATATTAATGACCTGCATCCTCATGAAATAGGATGAATATTACTGCACTCCGCCCAAGGTTTATCCGATATCTTGAGCCGGTTGCAGAGGTTTTTGTCAGGTTCAGGATCACCCCCAACCAGATCTCAATGCTTGCCCTTTTACCGGCATTGCCTGTGCTTATTTCTTCTTCCGGCACCAGTTTATCCTGGGCAGTTTTGCACTGATCCTCTCCGCAATTTTTGATCTTATCGACGGGAGTGTGGCACGGAAAACTGATTCACATTCAAACTTCGGGGCAGTGCTTGACTGGATTGTCGATAAATATGTGGACGGACTCGTGTTGCTTGGCATCGGACTTTCCGGTATTCCGATAGTAAGCCAGTATATTGCGGTTCCTCCGTTCACCGATTTTGCAATTATCGCACTGGCAATTATCGGATCACTGATGAATACTTTCATAAAACCGGTAGTCTATGCAGAAATCGGGTACCGGGAAAAAGTGGAAGGTAAAATTGATGATCCGCTTGAAGGTGTCGGATTTTTCGGCAGACCTGAAACATTTCTTTTCCTGATTGTCGGGGGCATCACGGGATTTATATTCGCCTCAGTGATTATTATTGCCGTTTGTACGAACCTTTCTGCCATGCAGAGAATTATGTATCTTTATCGAACACTTTCCTGATTTCGCCTGTATACAGACTGGTAGAGGGCATCTGCAAATTTTCCCAGGTTTGGTGTAATGGTAAAAAGGCCGTAGGCAATGAGCACCAGGCAAACGAGCGCCAGCAGTTCAGCAATCACATTATGTGCCCAGAAAAAACTCTCGTATCCCCACTCACCGTTGCTGGCAATTTCCGGGTAATAAGGAAACCATTGTTCGGTATATGCAGTAATAACAAAGACGTTCCGGAAAATGTTCAGGATATAGATTGTCGGGGCTACAAGAAGGAACGCATAGATCTTCTGCCTGATCGTTGTCGGTACTGCTGCTGCAACACCCAGCATGATTGCGATGCTCTGGATACCGGTACAGGCAAGGATAATCTCGACCCGGAATGTATTTCTTGAAGCGATATTCCAGTCCGCAAGAGTAACCGGGTAATGAAAGGCATTGAGCATCCAGACAACCTGCCCCACGACTATTCCAATGAGCCAGTCCCCCAGAACCGGGATATATTCAAACGGGGCATAGATCAGGAATGCGACAGCTGCTGCACGTGAGAGGTGCATTACATTATCATTTTCAGCAAGGAGGTATTTTGCGGTGATAAACAGGAATGGCACGGACAGGACTGCCATGATGGGATACATGAAATTATTTAATGAGAAATAATACGGCAGCTCGGCAAACAGGAACAGGACAATGAATGTCCATCCGATTATAGCTGCGTATTTCCGATGACGACCGGGTATGAGAAATGCAAGAAATCCAATACAGGAGATCAGGACGAGATACTCGATCATTATAGAATTATTCACCCGATACCAAAAAAAGGATTCTGAATGAGCACACTATATGGTGGATTTTTATCGTTTTTCACACGGTGAAACAAAAAATCAGTGCAGATAAACCGGTATGAAACATGTTTTTCCCCGACAAAAGGGTTAATCTCCTATGCTTGCGCATGCTATACCGATGTTCTGTCCTGAGTGCAAAAGTTTGTTAATTTCTTCCGGGGGGCAACTGAAGTGCCGGAAATGCGGCTATATCCGTAAGATTGAAGTTGCTGACCAGATGAAATACGAGAGAAAGCGCAAGGAAAAGGAGATCATGATCGTGGATGATGAGGAAGACAGGATGAAGACTATGCCTACCATCCAGATCAAGTGTCCCAAGTGCGCGAACAATCTTGCTATCTGGTGGCTCCGCCAACTCCGTGCGGCTGATGAGAGCGAGGTCCGGTTCTTCCGCTGCACCAAGTGCGAACACACCTGGCGACAATACGATTAGGCAACTGTCGTATTTATACAAACGCGCTTTTTATATCTCCCTTATCCTTTGTTCGATTGCCTTTATTTTTTGAAAATGATATATCATTTTATGAAGTCATCTTCCCGGCAATGCCCGAAGAATCACGGATCTATGCATCGATGCCATATTTCGGTTACTAAAAAAACAAAAAACGAAAATGGTTAACAATTCCCAGGCAGTACTGCCCGATCGGTAAAATGATGGTGCCCGATTAATCACAAAAATTGTTGCTCAGTGAACAATAACTTTGGTCCTGTTTGCTGATATTACCGTATAGAAATATACGCGAGCCTGGAAGATCTGCTAACAGAACGCGAATACGATGGGGTTATTTATCATTACCGTATATCCGAAAAAAAGTTTTTTTTTCGTTATTCATTGATATGATTTAATTATCCATGATGCGTATTGATTTCCCAAACCGTAATAGAACGTTAATTGCCCATTCCAAGCCTTACCACCTCTATTCATTCCCTGGAGAGAGAATAGGTTTAATTCACTGGTAATAGATTCACCTGGATAAAAATTTCTACCTAACCAAGGGTCTGGCGAATCATGTCGTATTCCTTCCTGGTCGACAACCCATTTTGGGGTTGCCAGGGTGATCGCGTTATCACCTATGTTTTTTTCATTATAATAAACAAGCCCGCTTGTCTCACTGAACCCCGTCACTATAACCGAAATTTTTAATCCATTATATTCAATAATCGCGGTATCACCTATATTTAATCCATGAGTTGTCATCTGAACAGATGATGGAGTTCGAGTGGGTTGAGTAGTCATTTGAACAGATGATGGAGTTCGAGTGGATTGAGTTGTCATTTGAACTAATGTTGCTGATGTACCAGGTGGATTTGTGGTTGGAAGGGGAGAAAATGTCGTTAGGGGTGTTACTTGTGTAGATGTAACAACGGAATTTTGATTTTCACCAAAACACCCGGCAGTTACCAGAACTGCCACCAGAAAAACGATAATGAAGAGATATTTCATACCCGAATAATTTTTCATAATAATAGTACATTAGATCAAATGACGTTAATTATTTCTTTCCGTATATGGATATTCCAGATATCCTTAAAAACCGTTATTATGTGCACCTCACAGGGTTTTTTTCAGTTATTACAGAGCCCGTTAAAGACTTCGACAGCGCGCTTTTTTCCCCTTTCAACGGGATACGGGACACCTGGAATTCCAAAATAAGATTCCAATCTACTCCACAAATCAGGTATTTTTTCATATCCTGTATCTTTGTATAAAGAGAATTCCGCCGAAATATGCGCTCTTTTTCTATCAGATACTATGGTACCGGTTACTCTGCCGGAGGTTGCCCGTCGTTTTTTCATTGGTAAAGACCCAGAATAGCAAAAGATACCCTGTGTACTCACATGCTTGGATATAAACGGGTAACCTGCCGACAGACCGGCCTTTGAAAAGTGCATTGAACACGGGGTATATAACCCACCTTTTTAAATACTGTTTTGTGACATTTAGTACTATGAAGGTAGTAATATGAAAGTCAGACCAGAAGACTCCCTCAAAATTGAAAACATTGTTGCTTCTGCAAAGGTGACTGATTATCTGGATCTACCCGAGATCGCGTCCAGGATTGATGGTGCCGAATACAACAAGAAAAGATTCCCCGGTGTCGTGCTGCGGATGCAGGATCCCAAGATAGCCGCACTTGTTTTTGGTTCGGGCAAAGTTGTTCTCACTGGTGCAAAGAGTATTGATAGTCTGAGCAAAGGGCTCAATATCCTTGGCAACAAGCTGCGGGAGCTTGGTATCGATATCCCGAAAAAGCTTGATTACAAAATTCAGAATATCGTAACCTCAGCTGATCTTGCAACGCCTATCAACCTGAATAAGATTGCTGTCGGTTTCAACCTGGATAAAATTGAATATGAACCTGAACAGTTCCCCGGGCTCGTATATCGGCTGGATACTCCAAAAGTTGTAGTCCTTCTGTTTGGATCCGGAAAATTGATCATTACCGGTGGCAAGGAACCGGATGATGCAAAGAAAGCCGTTGTTAAAATCCTGTCTGACCTGCGGAGTCTGGGTCTGATCTGATGATCATCTTGGCAAGGTAATTAATTATACATGATAAGAATATCAATTAATTATAATATTTTTAATTTTTTATTTAATGATTATTAGATTTAATATATAAATATTTTGTTAATTGACAAACAATAAGACTTTATATATAACAATAATTGGATAATTATTATGGTAAATATTTGCACATATACTGGACGTGATGCATGAGAACCGAAAATGTGATGTATTTTACTGAAAAAGAAGAGGAATTTGCCAATCTTCTCATTGAGATTGGAACCAAGAGGAATGTTGCAAAGGTACTGGTATTTCTGGCAAACACTCCTGAAGCTACTTCACGTGCGATTGAGCGGGGTACGGATCTTCGTCAGCCTGAAGTCAGCATCGCTATGCGTTACCTGATTGAACAGAGCTGGATCAACAGCCGTGAAAGCAAAGCTGAGAGTAAAGGGCGCCCGGTCAAAATTTACGAACTGGCCAAACCCATTCATGAAATCATGGACAGCATTGAAAAAGAAAAGAAGAAAGAAGCAACTACACAACTTGCCCTTGTTCAGAAGCTACGGGATTACATCAGCTGAAGTAATCACCCTGCACTTTTTTTGATTTCCAACGATTACCGTGGTCTTTTCTGTAAAACCACAGAACAATCCGCTGTCGACAACCCCGTTGATCAATTTTATTGATTCCTCAAGTTCTTCAGGCCGATTGATGTCGGTAAACCCGCAATCGACAACAAAATTACCATTATCGGTTATGACCGGTCCGTCTTTTTTAATGCCTTCCCGGAGCACTGCCCTGCAACCCAGATCCTCAAGATGAGTTATGACCGGCCTGATGGCAAAAGGGATCACTTCAACAGGAACCGGTGCTGAAAAGTCAGAGACCATCTTTGGTTCATCGATAATAACCATAAAACGGAGCGCGGCGGCTGCAACGCATTTTTCCCTGGTAAGCGCTGCACCCCTGCCTTTGATGAGGTAAAGGTGCCCATCAACCTGGTCTGCCCCGTCCACCGCGAGATCCAGTACAGGTTCCTCATCCAGCGTTGTAAGAGGGATGCCACATTCCCGGGCGCGTCGTGCGGTCTGGTAGGAAGTCGGGACACCGGAAATCTGTAATCCTTCGCTAATCCTGCAGGATAACCGTTCAAGGGTATAAAAAACCGTAGAACCGGTACCAAGACCAATGACCATACCATCTTCTACCATGTCTGCAGCACGGTATCCTGCTGTCCTTTTTGCGGCTGTGAGAGCTTCTGCTGAATCGTCCATCTATCAGATAGATATCAGTTTTTAATAATTAATACTGGTGATAAATGGCAGGGAGATCTGAAAAAAACCGGTCTGTTTATTTTCCGGATCAGGGATTGAAAATGAATATCATGTTCCAGCTGTTTTTATTTTGGTCTTTTTCTGGAAATTTTTTTAAATAATACACAACGAACTGTGTGTTTTTGCCAGCGACCATGGAGCCCGATCCAGGTGATATGTATACATTTTTTTAAGATAGCCTCCCTTATGGGAGGACGGGCTCCAGACCGGGACCAATGAATATCGCCCAGGTGATCCACGTGTAGCGAAGCGTCACTCCTATCATTTTTGCGATTTTTCACAGTGGACTGTGTGTTTTTTTAAAAATGGATTCTCCGGCATCATAAACAATTACGGGAAAAAAATTTCCTGTGCTTCTTTTTCTGCCGCATATGCAGTGCAGTCGAGCGTAATGGGGGTAATTGAGATGTTTCCTTTACGGATGGCATGCACATCAGTACCTTCTTCTGCATCTTCAAGGATCGGACCATTGATCCAGAAATATGGCCTGCCCCGGGGGTCAAACCGTTTTTCAACACCGGTCTCGAAGAGCTTTCTGGCGAGCCGGGTGATTTCGTATCCTCCTTTCACGACTGAGGGTATATTGACGTTAATTACATCTGCATGAGGACAGAATTCCCGTTCCAGTATGCGGGATACAATATCACGGACTACCCGCTTTGCATCATCAAAGTTCTGTCCATGGTGCCGCGGGTCATCGAACTTGTCACCCTGGTCTTCAACCTGAAGCGAGAATGCAATACCTTTTGTTCCCTGGTTGGAACCTTCCAGGGCAGCTCCAACAGTCCCTGAGGTCATAATCGATTCAAACGAGAGGTTCTCACCGATGTTGATACCGCTCACGATAAGCACCGGATTGAGCCTGAGGGCGTATAACCCGATTATGACTGCATCAGTAGGTTTCCCGGCCACTGACCATGCCGGAATCTCATTCATTATGATCTGGTTTGCCCGCAATGGTTCAAAGATCGAAATCGATCGACCCACCGCACTCTGCTGGCTTGCCGGGGCAACAACAGTCACATCGGCGATCGGTGCGAGAGCTTCGGTACGCGGCCCAGAGCCCGACGGAACTCACGCCATCATCATTGGTCAGCAGGATCGAGGGTTTCATGTGCATTCACGTATGAACCGCACCCCTCAAATAGTTCACCGATCGGATAGGGTAATTTTCTTTTAGCGCAAAAGAGATGAGTAATGAAAGTCCTGCTTGCTGAATATGCCTCAGCTCATGATCCCCTGCTTGCTGCGGAAGGTGCTGCCATGCTCACCGTCCTGAAACAGAGTTTTGAACGCTGCGGATACGATGTAGTGTTGCCTGAAAACGGGGACTTTGGTGCAGAGATAGAACGCCTTGCCCCGACCTGTACTATGGGACTTGTAATCGCACCAGACCATGTCCTCGCACGGTACACGCAGATCCTTGAGCAGCACACGCACAATCTCGGGTGCGGGTTTATGACAGTTGCTCTCTGTGCCAACAAGGTCGGGACGGAAAAAATCCTGCGTTCACATGGTATACCGGTGCCTGCTGAAGCATCCGCCGGGAAGAAGGTGATCAAACCCGTGAAAGGCTGCGGCGCGCAGGGTGTGAGAGTATCAGTGGATTCACCCGGGAAAGATGAGTTTTCACAACAATATATTGAGGGGGAGCACTTTTCTGTAAGTATCGTGGCAAGCCGGGTAGTGGGTGATGCCTGCATGTATTTCTCAGGGAAACCCCCGCTGGTGCTGGCAGTGAACCGGCAGTTTATTGAAACAGGAAGTGACGGAGCACTTGTTTATCGTGGCGGGGAAACACCGGTGCATCCGGCACGCGAAAAAGAAATTATTGCTGTGGCCAAAAACGTGGTGGAGGTGCTGGGGTGCCAGGGATATTGTGGTATTGATGTGGTGCTTGCCGACCAGGTATATGTCGTGGATGTGAACCCGCGGATTACCACCAGTCTTGTCGGTATAACGGCATGCATGAAAGAAGAGATCGCCGATATCCTTGTTGCAGCATCGAAGGGAGAGGGGCCGGATGAGATTCATCTTACCGGACATGTCCGGTTTGACACAAACGGAATGGTCTCAAAGACTATGATCGGGATTGATGTCGGGGGCGCAAATCTCAAAGTTGTCAGTGACGATGGTGTCCATATCCATTACTGCCCGCTGTGGGAAAATGCTCCCATCACCACACTGCTGAACCGGTATGTCACTACAACGGATGAACAGGCGGCTGTTGTGATGAGTGGTGAACTTGCTGACTGTTTTGACAGCAAGATGGCGGGCATCTCTTTTATTGTGAATGCGGTCAGGAACGCGTTTCCGTCTGCCCGATTTTACGGCACTGACGGACAGTTCCATAACGGTGCAGTACCTCAGACTGGCGGCTGCAAACTGGCTTGCCTCAGCCGATTACCTCCGGGCAAAATATCCTGATGCAGTACTTCTCGATATCGGGAGCACGACTGCTGACATTATCCCGTTATCCCGCTTTGAATCATTAAAGGGCCTCACCGATCTCCTGAGGCTCCAGAAGGGATATCTCATCTATACGGGAATGCTCAGGGGAAATGTTGCAATCCTGCTGCAATCGGTCCTGCTGCAGGGCAAAAAAACTCCGACCAGTTCAGAATATTTTGCCGGAAGTGCCGATGTCCACCTGGTACTCGGTCATATCAGATTAGAAGATTACAGCTGTGATGCTCCTGATCGCAAAGAAAAGACAAATGACGCATCTTCTCAAAAGACTGGCCCGTGTTGTCTGTGCGGATCTTGACGAGATCGGAACAGATGGTGCGTACCAGATTGCCGAACAGTTCTGGGAAAAACAGCGGGGTTTGATCTGCGATCAGGTGCAAAGGGTCGCGACTGAGACTGCTGCACGGCAGATACTTGTCGGGGGTATCGGGGCGCACCTGTTCTCAAAAGAACTGGATGGGATTGATCTCACAAAAGAACCGGGATCGTATGGTGATGCCCTGCCTGCATTTTCAGTACGGGAGTTGGCAATACGGGAGAATTATATCTGAGGATTGTTCCTTCAGGTGCGGCGGTTTTTATAATCCCCGCGTTTTTAAAAAGGGAGGTAGCAGTATGATAAAACCGTGGCAGATGAGCCTCATTCTTTTTGCCGGATCCCTGGTGATTACAGTAGTATTATGGATGATTGGCCTGCCGTTCTTCTTTGTCTTCCTCTTCCTTCCGCTCGTTCCCTTGTTAAGGAGGCAGCCGGCGATCCGGCGCTGCCCGGTATGTGGATGGGAGACCACAGGCAGCGAGCGCTTCTGTCCCTGGGACGCGACTCCCCTTCTCCAACCGGGTAGCGAGGTCAGCAAGTGAAAGGATCGAGACGGGCAGGTGTATCCCGAAGAGGTCCGCAGTCGGAATATCCGGAAATGACCTGTGCATATAATTCCTGACAGTACCACGGTCAATGACTATTCCCAGATGCAACAGGTTTACCGCTACACGATTGAAAGGCATAATTGTGCCAAGCGTCCTGCAGAGATCGATAACAGGCGAGCCGATCCTCGTATCCGGATAGAATGGCTCATCGGCAAAACAGATCGTGTTGCATTCCTGACAGGAAAACCTTTTGACAAAAACATGCACCGGTTTCTGTTCATCGGCTTCCTGTATGACTGCAAATTGTTTTTTTTTCATATCATAACCGGAAAGTTTTCCACCACACAACGGACATGCATCAAGGTAATCAAAAATTATTCCGTCACATGTCACAAGACCGCTCTGGACAATATCCTTGAGCAGGGGTGGAATACGTAATCGTTTCATATCGTGCGCGACCGTGAATGTTCATTATCACATATCAAACAACATAGTTTGACTTTTCCGGAAGATTAATTGAGAGAATTTTTATTCTTTTTTTGGATAATTCTTGGAACCCACCGCTATTAATCACTTTTGGCACAAAATTCACTAGGTTTAAATAGCGTCAGACCAAATTTTTTTTGTTCGAGGTTAGAACATGGAAATGAACTACGTACCAACTACATGTCCCTATTGCGGGACCGGTTGAGCTTCAACCTTGTTGTCAAAGACAAGAAGGTTGTTGGCGTCGCACCGTTTCACCGTTCCCCGGTAAATGAGGGCAAGCTCTGCCCTAAGGGAAATTATGCCTGGGAATTTGTGAACAGCCCTGACCGGCTGACAACACCCCTTATCAAGAAGGATGGAAAATTTGTCGAGGCCAGCTGGGACGAGGCTTACAGACTCATCGTCTCCAAGTTCAAGTCATACAAGGGAGAAGAGATGGCATGTCTGTCATCAGCCCGTGTCTCCAACGAAGAGAACTACCTGATGCAGAAGTTCGCCCGTGCAGTGTTAAAGACCCCCAATGTTGACCACTGCGCCCGTCTCTGCCACGCATCCACGGTCGTCGGTCTTGCCGGCGCGTTTGGGTCCGGTGCAATGACCAACTCGATTGAAGATATCGGTGAGTCAAAATGCATCTTTGTTCTTGGGTCCAACACCGTTGAACAGCACCCGCTGATTGGCAGGCAGATCATGCTCGCCAAGAAGCGTGGTGCCAAAGTCATATGCGCAGATCCACGGTTTACGCCAACTGCAAGGCTTGCGGATCTCTATATGCCCTTTGACTCCGGTACTGATGTTGCGCTCCTGAACGGTATCATGCAGTATATCATCAAGAACGGCTGGGAGAACAAGGAGTTCATTGCAAAGCGGACCAAGGATTACGACAAACTCAAGGAAGTTGTGATGAAGGATACATACTCGCTTGAGAATGTCTCCAAGATCACCAAGATTCCGGCCAAGGATATTGCCACCACCGCGGAGTGGATTGCAAAGGCAGAGTCCAGCAATGTCCTGTACTCCATGGGTATCACCCAGCACACCACTGGTGTCGACAACGTCAAATCGGTAGCAAACCTCCAGATGATCACCGGTCACCTCGGGAAACGCGGTGGCGGTGTCTGTGCACTGCGAGGCCAGAACAACGTGCAGGGTGCCTGCGACATGGGAGCCCTTGCGAACGTGTACTCCGGTTACCAGTCAGTCCTGGTCCCCGCGATGCGCCAGAAGATGATTGATGCATGGGGCTGTGATATTGCTGAAGGTAAAGTCGGTTTGCCCGTAACCAAGTTAATCAATGTTCTTGCAGACGAACCCGGCAAGGTCAAGTGCGTCTATATCATGGGTGAGAACCCGATGCTCTCCGACCCGGACCTCCACCACGTAGAGAAGGGATTAAAGAATGTTGAGTTCCTGGTCGTGCAGGATATCTTCATGAACGAGACGGCACAACTCGCCCACGTTGTCTTACCGGCAGCCTGCTTTGCCGAAAAGGACGGCACCCAGACCTCCACCGAACGCCGCGTCCAGAAATGGAGAAAGGCACAGGATCCGCCCGGACAGGCAAAGGCCGACTGGCAGATCATCTGTGAACTCGGAGCGGCAATGGGCTACGAGAAACAGTTCCCGTTCAAGAGTGCAGAGGAGATCTTCACCGAAGTGGCAAAGGTCACCCCATCCTACGGTGGCATGGACTACGTCCGGTTAGAGAAACCCGAAGCACTCCACTGGCCCTGCCCGACGAAAGAGCACCCCGGTACACCTATCCTGCACAAGGAGAAGTTCACCCACCCGGACGGGCTGGGCATCCTGACTCCCATCGAGTTCAAATACCCGGCTGAAGTTCCGGACAAGGACTACCCGCTGATCATGACCACTGGTCGCTGCATCTGGCAGTGGCACACCGGTACCATGACCCGCCGTTCAGAGAGCCTCGAGCGCGAAGAACCAACCGGCTGGGTAGAGATCAACCCGGAGGATGCAAAAGCCCTGGGCATCAAGGACAAGGAGATGGTCAAGGCAATCACCCGCAGGGGAGAGATCAAGATCGGTGCACGGGTCACGAAAAATATCAAGAAAGGTGTGGTCTTCATACCATTCCACTACGGGGAATGCGCAGCAAACATACTGACCAACAACGCACTCGACCCTGTTGCAAGTATTCCGGAGTTCAAGGCCTGTGCTGTGCGGATAGAGAAGATTGCGGAGGCGAAGTAACATGGCAAAGAAAGGCGATATGCTCTACGCATGGACCAACGACGCAGATATCCAGAAGAAGCTGAACTCGGAGGTGCTGTCACCGCACTCTGGAAGCATGCACTCGAATCAAAGGCGGTCGATGCAGTGCTGGCGATCAGGAAAGGTGCAGATCTGCACGATGCCCAGCCAATACTCATCACGGATCCCAAGGACCTTGCCCAGACTCGCCGGCTCTCTCCACTGCGGGACTCTCCTGCTCCCAAAACTGGTCAAGAAATACCTTGACGGTGCCAAGAACCAGAAAATCGGTGTCACCGTCAAAGGTTGCGATGCGATGGCATTCTATGAACTTGCCAAGCGCAAGCAGATCAACCTTGACAACATTGTCATGATCGGTGTCAACTGCGGTGGATCGGTCAGCCCGGTCAAGGCACGCAAGATGATTGCCGATAAATTCGGGGTTGACCCGGACAAGGTGCACAAGGAAGAGATCGACAAGGGCCAGTTCATCATCGAGTACGAAGGCGGACACAAAGGCATTTCGATCGATGAACTTGAAGAAGCAGGCTACGGGCGCAGGTCCAACTGCCGCCGCTGCAAGATGAAGATTCCCCGCCAGGCAGATCTTGCCTGCGGTAACTGGGGTGTCATCGGCGACAAGGCCGGCAAGGCAACCTTTGTTGAAGTCTGCAGCGAGAAGGGTGCAAACCTCTTAACCAGTGCCGTGAAATCCGGTATCCTTGCGACCGATGCAGCAAACCCCAAAGGTCTTGAGATCCGGGGCAAAGTCGAGGGCGCAATGATGAAGCTTGGCGACAAGTGGCGCAAGCACGACTTTGAGGCGCTTGGCGAAGGCAAGGAGCGGTTAAAAAAGATTATGGCCGAGACTTCCCGCTGTATGAAGTGCTACTCGTGCATCGAAGCTTGTCCGATCTGCTACTGTGAAGACTGCACAACCAAGAACCCTGCATATGTCAAACCCGGGGAACTCCCGCCCAATTTCATGTTCCACCTCATCCGGTTCGCCCATATCGCGGACTCCTGCGTGAACTGTGGACAGTGCGAGGAACTCTGCCCATCCGAGATCCCGAATGCACTCTTCATGCACGCCCAGCAGGTCGAACTCGAGAAGATGTTCGGTCACGTCCCCGGCGTCAACATGGAACTCCCGCTTATGGCAATGGTCGAGGAGAAAGAAGAGCGTGCACGGTTGTCCAATACCGGCAGCGACATGATCTACCAGAACGTGTTCAATCCCGTTCCCAAATAATTTTTTACCATTTTTTAAAATTTCGTGATAATTCCGGTGTCGTTCATAATTATCGGTTTTTCCGGGATCCCACGCTCCCGCATACCGGTGATAATAGTGAAAAACTGAGTCATATTCTATTTGTTTTTTGGTATAGTTACATTCTAGCGACTAAAAATCTCGGATTTGTTGATTAAAAGTCTCACTCAGCCGCTCCTTGGGACTCGCTTTTCAGCTCGTCGCCGCCCCTGTTTGCGTTCCCAGGATGCGATATAACGAGTTTTGGTAAACATACTTCCGGATTTATTGTATCAAAATCAGCGTTTCACTTTTTAAAAAAATTATTCTGGTTATCGAATTATTCTTTTTTTCCCGTAGAATATTTTAAAAAAAGTTGGTGGTTACAATGACACTATACCCTTGTTTTTAATACCATGGTCTCTTCTGGTCCGCTATAATAAAAGGACCCGAAAACATGATACCTGAAAATACTGTGTGCAGAAATTTTCATCCTGCCAGAAAACAGGGCATATATCCATGTCCTAAAAAAAGTGATTTATTGGTTTTGCAGAAATGTTTAAAAAACCAAAAACGCTCACGGGTTTTTCTCCCCTGCTGTCTGGCTTCCCCCAAATCCGATAACTCCGGAGAATGGTATACAGCACTATCGCGGAGCGCAGGAGCGATGAAGGGGAACAGGGACTACCCCCTCCATCATATTTGTGTTTTCAATTTTAACGTCTGATACAATGAATTACAGAGCCGGAGTATTATTTCCATTTGAACAGGGGAATCATCGGTTTCAGGAGATCGGGCTCCTCTTCCAATGCCGACAGCTTCACAGATCTGGAAAACTGTCTTCCGTTCTCATTTTGAAAGGTTATGATAATTTTTATCTCTTCGACCATTGTTGTAAGGGGAAATTCAAAGGTTGATTCCACTTCAAGGCACCGGAATATCAAATTCTATATCAGCCGGTACGAGTGTAGCATGAATTTTTACAGCCTTTGCATTTCCCTTATTGGTAATAAGAATGGCCTTCGCATCTTCTTTAAGGACTGACCTGATATCCGGTATACCCTGGCTGTCCTGCATTATCAGCATAGACATCAGAATAATAATAAAAATTATGCATACAATTCCTGCAAGATAGTTATCGATAAACAACAGGATGATGGTGATAAGCGTCCCCAGAACAAGCAGGATTTTTATGTTTTTTTCCATAGATCCAGTTGTCTTTATACCTTTTATTGTTTAACGGTTTGCTATTGATCAATAGAATTTTAATAATCTTCTGATTCTGGCATCTTTATTGTTTATCCGGAGACAGGGTAAACTGACTGGAATATATCAGATTGCTTTTAACGTCGTTATATTCAGAAAGATCCCGGGTTTGATTTTCTGGTATCAGAACCGGGCGATCCTGAATTTTCAGTGAATTTTACCTCTTTTAGGGTAAGTACCGGTTTTAGAATATCTGCAGGAACCCCGGTAAAAAAATTAAGAACCATTTTGGTTTTTCACCCCTGATAATTTTTGATATTTTCCCGGGTTGCGCGTTCAAACCAAATCGTTGTAAGTGCATAACCAGAAAGCATATAATCAACAAATCCGGAGAAATATATTATAAATATTTAGTTAAAAAAATCATAAATTAATTAAATAGACTTAACAATTTCATTTATGATATTCTCACTTCCACTCACCAGATACCTCCGATTGGCAAACAATCCGAAAATTATTAATAATGCCCATAAAAGAGTGTAAATTGACCTATACGGAAAGTGATTTAATACGTTGCTGGTATAGGTTGAAACGTTTCAGAGGTGTTTAAGAAAATGGTGTTTCATCCTCCGGTAGCAATCGTCGCTAAGGCTGCGGATGCCGGAAAATACAAAGTGGGTATCCCTGCATGGAATATGCTCCTCAGGGGATTCATGGCTGGAGCCTACATCGCAATGGGTGGGGCTCTTGCAACAATGTGCAGTGCCGGAATTCAGGCAAGTGATGCCGCACTGCGGTATGGTACCGCAAGTGCAGGGTTTTCCCAGCTCATCACGGGAGCAGTGTTCCCGGTTGGGCTTATTATCATCGTCCTTACCGGTGCAGAACTCTTCACTGGTGACGCGATGCTCGCCCCGATGGCAGCATTTATCCACAAGATCGAGCTGGATGCAGGTCATGAACCTTTGGGTCTGGGTATATATCGGAAACCTGATCGGCTCGCTCTTCTATGCATACCTGATGGCAAACGGCCCGTTTGTATCGATTAACGCAGCTGGTGTTGTTGCCTCAAACGCATTTGGGGCACGAGCAATCGCCATAGCCGTTGGTAAGGTTTCCTATGTCTCCATGATAGGACAGTATTCAGCATTCTTAAAAGCCATCGGTTGTAACTGGCTCGTCAACCTCGCTGTCCTGCTCGGTATCTGTGCAGATGACCTTATCGGCAAGTTCTTTGGTATCTGGTTCCCGATCATGGCCTTCGTTTCCTCAGGATTTGAACACTGTGTCGCGAACATGTACTTCATCCCGGCAGGTATATGGACTCAGGGCTATCTCGCTGATCCGACAACAATCAACGCGGGACTGAATTGGGTCACCATGTGGACAAACAACCTGATCATAGTCACCATCGGCAACATCGTTGGTGGACTGTTCTTCGTCGGTATTATCTACTGGGTAGCGTTCCGCAAAGAGATCGCAGCACTGAAGTAGGTTATCTTCAAAAAGAAGATCAAAACCATACATGCGAAAATCCGGACAGCCGCAATTGCGGTCTTTCGGATTCTTCGTTCCTTTTTTATTTGAGATTTCTCTTCCAATGGTATCTGCACCATTCCTGGCCGGGGGAATTCCGCTGTTTGCTTTTATGCCAATCCCACCTGGTGCGACACGATAAAATCATGTGCACCTAAATAGTAGCATAATCTTAATACTTCTGAACAGCCTGCTTCGAGTATCTTAAAGGGCACCAGCCCGACATTATATCATCTGTAAATGTATCGATTTAATCGCCTCATTGATCCCTATAAGCGTGTCCTTTTCATCGCGATAGTTGTCGGTGTTATTTCCGGGATTGGTTCGCTTCTTTTTTACGAAGGACTGAAACTGGGCTCCCGGTTTTTCATGGGATACCTGATGAACTACCAGATGCCATTTGAGGGAGAAAGCAGTGCAGTTATTTCCCAGTGGTCGGGACCGGATAATATCTTTCTTCTTCTACCGATCATCTGTACGGGAGCATTGCTCTCCGGGCTGCTCATCACGTACCTTGCTCCTGAAGCCGAGGGACACGGAACCGATGCGGCGATAAAAGCCTTCCATACGTCAGGAAAGATTCGCCGGAGGATCCCGTTTCTCAAGGCAATAACTGCTATCCTGACCATATCGACCGGGGGAAGTGCAGGCAGGGAGGGACCTGCTGCCCAGATATCCGCAGGTCTCGGCTCAATAGTAGCAGATTATTTCAATTTGTCACCTCGTGAGCGAAGGCTCGCCCTTACAACCGGGATCGGGGCGGGAATCGGGACGATCTTCAAGGCGCCGCTTGGCGGAGCAGTCCTTGCAGCAGAAATATTATACATACGCGATTTTGAGTCGGAAGCGATTATCCCCTCGTTTCTTGCATCGATCATCGGGTATTCAATTTTCGGGTTGTTCGAGGGTTTCGATCCCATATTTGCCTTAATGCCGGTATCATGGAACATCTGGCAGCTCCCGTTTTTCCTTGTTCTCGGGATTTTCTGTGCGCTTGTTGGGCTCCTGTACATCTCATTTTTTTACGGTACAAAAGATTTTTTTGCACGGTTTTTCAGGGAGAGAAATCTCCCCCTCGTTTTAAAGCCGGTCAGCGGAGCGTTCATTCTCGGCATCATCGTCATTGTGCTGTACTTCTATCTCTCCTGACGGGCAGATGCTGGGTCTTGCCGGGCTCGGAACAGGATACGGGTTTGTGCAGCTCTCGCTCTACACCATGGTCCCTCTTGTCGTCCTCCTGTTTCTCCCGTTTATGAAAATTCTTACAACTTCCCTCACC
This sequence comes from uncultured Methanoregulaceae archaeon, assembly GCA_963733045.1. Lineage (GTDB taxonomy): Archaea > Halobacteriota > Methanomicrobia > Methanomicrobiales > Methanospirillaceae > Methanoregula. The sequence goes on from CAVTBZ010000005.1 coordinate 39,820, forward strand.
CTCGGATCCGGGGGGAGCGGAGGAGTTTTTGCACCGGGGTTGACCATCGGTGCAGCAACCGGTGGTGCGGTCGGCATGATCTTTCATATTCTGTACCCGCAGATTATTCCGCTCCAGTCAGTACCGGTTTTTGGCATTGTCGGGATGATCGCACTCTTCGGGTCGATCGCCAATGCCCCGATTGCAGTCCTGATCATGGTTGTTGAGATGATGGGGAACTTCTCGCTCCTTGTTCCTGCCATGGGCGGAGTCGGAATGGCATACCTGATCACGGGCGGGAGGTCGATCTACCGTGAGCAGGTACAGACCAAGGCCCAGTCTGAAGCCCACCGGCACGAATATGGGAAGCGTGTGCTTGAACAGATCAAGGTTCGCGAGGCGATGATCCCCACAGACCGGGTAATCACCCTTCGACCCGATGATCCTGTACAGAAGGCATGCACGATTATCGACCAGACCGCCCATACCGGTTTCCCGGTCATTGACGATAACCGTCTCATCGGTATCATTACCGTGTGCGATGTCCGCCGCACCCAGAACAGTACGGGCCTGTCCTCACTGGTCCGTGACGCGATGACCCGGGAACTCATCGTGGTTTCACCGATAGATACGATGGAAAATGCAATGAGGCTGATGATGATCCATAATATCCATCATCTCCCGGTTGCTGAACCGGATCACCCGGACCTGATGGTTGGTTTTCTCACCCGGACCGATATGATGAGAATCTATTCACGGGCCAGCCGGATCATCTGATAATTAACTGGTTCTTCCCTTTTTTTGGATTCTGCCGCATATTCCCGATGTGAACGGCTGGAACCTTCCCGCACAGGAGTACCGCCCGACCGCTGCTTTTTTCCGGGTATCCTGTATCAGGCTGCATTAGCAGAAAAGAGATCGCAGAACTGAAGTAGATTAACGGCAAACAAGCTTAACGATGAAGATCGGAAAGGTCGAAGTGAAGTTTTCAATAGTTGCAATCCTGGTGTTTGCAATCTTCTCTATTCTTTTATTCATTGGATCCGTGTTCAGCCCGGAAGTCCGGTCTCAGTTGATCTGGCTTATCCCCATGCTGTTTATGCTCCTCGTTATCCCCGCAGCTCTCAATTACATGAGCCGCAGCCAGTATGATGGTATAGCACCCGTCTATGAAGCACAGGCAAAAACAATCCGGATCAAACTGATTAATGCGAGTATGGTCGGTAAACCGGTACGGGTTGAAGGCGTTGTTGAAAAGGTACATTTCCAGTTCCTGAACCGTCCCCAGTATGTTGTGGCAGACCGATCCGGATCGATATCAGTCAAGATGTTTACCAGTCCTGACGAAGATGTGAAGGTGGATGATATCGTTGAAGTTATCGGTCAGGTAATCCAGCGGTACATTGTGACCGGTGATCCGATTATCAACTGCGTTTCCATCAGGAAAATCAAAAAATCATAACCTTTGTTCCCTGTTGATTTTTAAGATTAAGAAAATCAGATAAATGAATAACCTCTCTCCGGTGCATGATAATGGCAGACATTTCCCATGAAAATCCCGATCAACCAAACAGTAGTAAGCACACCCTGCTGGAACTCGCCGTTCCCTTCTTCTCGTTTGGAGGTGCGCTCATTGCAATCCTTTTCGAGATGCAGGGCATTTCACTGGACTTTCACTTTCCTGCACTGGGATGCGTCCTTGCTTCATGCTGTCTCGCTTACCTTGCCTGGATACGACCGAAAAAAGATATTGTTGCGCTTTCGACTCCCATTTACGCTTTTATATTCTTTATCGTCCCGACCGATTACTCAGTCGGGATACTGCTCCAGTTGTTGTATGCAGTGAGCCTTACCCTACTGCTGGTACGGCTGAAATACCGCTTTGGTAAACCCGGTACGGCAGTGGCGCTGGGAAAAGAACTGGGGGGATCAATAAAAACGTATATCGATCAGACCCGGGATGCTTTCAGCGGCATCAGTCCGGAAGCAGCGCACCGGGCCGCGGTAGTATTTGTCCGGTTTGCTGAAGGAAATTATGACGAGGCGGCACAGAGTACCAAAATTCTTCTGCAGGATGAAAATAATCCCGATTCGGTGAGTTCCCTCATGCGGGCATTTGGTATCATCCGCGAACATTCGGATCTTCTGAGCACATCACGACCCCGTCCCGTGACATTCCTGACCTTTTCTGAAAAGGATTCCCCCCTGATGGCAAAGCCCGAAATTCCCGATCAGGACGATGATATGGAATTTTTTGCCGCACTCGATAATGCCCTTCTCCTGGTGTACAGTGCTGCATGGAATAATTCAGAACAGGACCGTCCCCACCTGCTTGCCTGCCAGGTGTTTGCACAAAAACTCATGAGCTCGAAATAGTCCGATACAATATCGTAAAAAAAAGATTTTAGTAGAGAATACTGGTGCCGCTAATGGTTGCGGGTGTTGTTTTTACGAATGGCAATGTAGCACCAATAGCCGGGTGAATTTCAATATTTATCCGGGTACTTGCCGGAACATATTCAGTGAGGAAATCAATTTCGACCTGCTGGCCTGAATCAATTGACCTCACACTACTGCCGGCACCATTTATTTTCGAAGTAAATGCTGCGGTACTTGCTGTTGCATCGGTCCATGTCAGAATAATCGGGGTTGTGGTTGGGGTCGAGAAGACAATTTTAAGCTTTGACAGGTCAAGGGACTGGGAACCCGATACAAGACCGATCGACAATCGTATTTCGCTGATTCCTTGTGTCGTGTCATTTGATATTCCATAAACATTCCCTACCAGCTGAATGTTTGCAGTCGATTGTTCCACACTTTTATATATGGTCTCCTGGGCTTTCTGGGTTGTAAAAAATCCTGCACCGAGCACGACATACGAAAACACCGCCGCGACGACAACAAATGCAATGAGCACAATCGCTGCTTCAAGGCCGGTGAACCCGTCCTCGTTATGTAGTTTTGAATTCATCAATTCACCTAATGTTCAAAATGGACTGTGATAAGCCAGTTCCTTATGTCACTAAATGATCTTATAATATATATTATTTATTTTTTTCAACAACACAAATTTATCGTAATTTTGAGGATTTTTGAGTTGAAATTGCATCAGACCGGGAAATTTAGGTTGTTATCAGCTTTTTATGTCCAGACCTGGGATAATTTTATAAGGACAGGGAGTATTGTGAATCTCATGACAGAACCTGTTGATGCAGTACTGGCGATTCATAATGCATTCAGGAACGATATGGTGCGTATTGATACAGCAGCCCTGGAATCAGCAAAGGGAAAGCAGGGTCTTGAAGCAACTATTGAGCGCTTCCGGTTCTTCAACGAAGTACTGGTCTGGCATGCTCAAGGAGAAGAGTTAGCGATATTTCCCGCACTCGAGAAAGTTGCTCCACTGGTTGCTGAAGCCTATATCAAAGATCACCGGGGCCTTGACGCGGCATTTGATGAACTGACTGCATCGTATTCTGCACACGACTTAATAAAAACTGCCCGGGCAACTGCTGCATTCCGTTTTCATCTGACCTGCCACCTGAGAAAGGAAGATACTCATCTTTACCGGATTTTCAAAGAACGAATCCCTATGCCCGAGCAGGGCAAAGCGATTGGTATTATGGCAAGCACGATTCCCAAAGAACGGTTTGCCGAGCTGGTGGCATGGCTGTATCCCTTAATCGGAAATGACGACCGGGAAAACATGACCCGGATATGGCAGATGGTGATGCCCGCTCCTGTCTTTGCCGGTGTAAAGGAACTTATCAGAAAGGCCGTTGGCAGCGACTGGGCGGAACTCTCCCGTCGCATCCCGGGCCTGTAATCCGGGATTTGCTACTTCAAAGAATAGGTTCAGCTGTCGAACAGAGATTGCAATTCCCAAAAATGGGCTCTGCAGAAATGTTTTTAAAAACTCTCAACGTTCATGGGGGTTTCACCCCCGGCACCTGGCTCCCCCTGGTGCGATAACCCCCGAAAAGGTAATAACAGCACTATCACATTGCGCAGGGGCGGTCTTGAGGTAACAGGCACTTTTCCCTCCTTCAAAGCATGTGTCCTTTTTATTTTGTGCTATAATAAAAGAAATTCTACAATTCCCAAAAAAGTTCTTTTTAAAAAACTCATGTGTTCCAGTGTACTTCCTTAGTATAGATCAGCTGGTTTTTCATCACTGAATCCGAATTTTCAATTAAGGTACGCCCGCACTGCGTAGTGGGCAAGCCGTGCTGCCCGGTCATTATCGTACTTCAGGTACCATTGTTCCTGTGGCGGATCATCGTTTGGCAGGAAATCCGAACCACCTGATGTATCACTTGATTTACCTGTCATGGTCGCTGCTATATTTTTATTACATTAAATTTTGCAAAATATTCCTCTGGTACCACATGTAACAAATCTCAGTCAGATATGACATGGGCTTCAGATAAGACTTCCAGAAGAACATGAATATGAATGTGAGTAAAAATGAGATGGAAGACCCGATGAGGGGTGTTCAGGTAGATATGCTTGTCTGGATCTTCCGTACTCTCAATTTTTTCAAAGCAGGCATAATAAATGCTGGCGAGGCAATGATGCAATTCATAAACCGTGCTATTATATTGAAAGAATTATCGTATCAGCTCAATTCGGGCATTTTCGATACGCAGACCGCAACCATGCAGGCACTATGACAAGTAGTAACCTTCAAAGGACTTTGAAGAACAATTTTCACGGTATTGATCCTGATCGAATGACACAACGAATATATTGCATTTGTCTCAATTTTTGAAAATCAGGGTAATATATTTCTAGTTTGATATCTTCTCAAAGACACTGGTGATCTCTATGATCGGTGATATGATCGGTGAATTAACCGGAAAAGTTGTCGGGCAGCGTATCGTACGCCGCCACCACACGGGTGAGCTGAAAATTGAGAGGACTATAGAATCAAAAGGAAAGATCCTTGGTACCGATGTAACCTTTATCGCAACAACAAAGTCGATGGAAAGACCCCAGGGGGGAATGTTCACCGATGGCAATGGAATTGTGATGACCCTGAAGGGAGAGAAAGTGATTCTGCATGGGTCCGGTATCAGCATCACCGGAACGGGACCGGGTATGACTATGCGGGGAATACGCTATGCCCAGACTACATCTCCAACCCTTGCCAGGCTCAACAATGCGGCCCTGGTCTTCGAGCTGGAGATGATGCCTGATGGAACGATCCATGACAAATGGTGGGAGTGGAAGTAAAGGTAGGTCTGACCCTGTTTTAGTATATCCGGGAAAAATTCCTCATTTTTTAAAAATCCTGTGATTGAGGATTCTCACATTTCAGCAAAAGACTCCTTAGTGGTGTAAAAGTCCCCGGGTCTGGCGAATGTAATTTTTCCTTAAATCACCGTCAATTGTGTAGTATTTAAAAAAAAACGGGGTATTGCCCGGCCAATCCGGGAAGTATCAGAAGCCGGTGTCAAGACCCTCGGTAATTTTCGTTTTCTTTTCCCTGTTGAGCTCGTTCACATAGTCCTCGAATTTATGGATCCGTGTGCTAACCGGGAACGGTATGCCAATGGTACTGATGATGGCCTCTCCCTGGTCGAGGGTCTGGATCTCGATCTCCATTTTCGAGAGGTCCTGTTTTGCGCTCCCCATGATGATATCCCGGTCGCCCCGGTCACCAAGGCCCATGACGATGGGAGTATCGATCCGGGCAGGCCATGATCCATGTCCTCGTATAACGCAGTAAATGTAATGATATCCTGCACAATACCAGTTTTTTTCTTCCAGCCCGGTAAATAATCAGTTACCCCATGGAGTTAGTATGACAGGTCTCCACCATCAGAGCATACGCACCCGGTCTCCGGCTCTTCCCCGAATCAGGGAGAAGGGATATACGCCGGTGGATATGCATATTCATACTCACTATTCGGATGCTGCAATCCGCGTTCCTTTACTTCTCAGCCGTGCAAAACGTCTTGGGATTGGGGTTGCCATTACCGATCACAACGAGATCAGAGGGGTGGCCGAAGCATGGAACCTGACCCGGGATACCCTCATCATCCCCGGCATTGAGGTCAGTTCACGTGAAGGTCCTCATATTCTTTTGTATTTTTATTCTCCCCGGGATCTTGCTGACTTTTTTACAACCCATATCAGGGCATCCTTGGGAAGAAGCCAGTATATGGCCACGCACCTGTCAGTTGAGGATATCCTGATGTCAGCAGAGAAGTATAGCTGCGTGAGGATAGCTGCCCATCCCTTCGGGTACTTCGGCCTCAACCGTGGCATCCTGAAATGTATCGAGAATAAGACTCTCCCCGCAGAGATTATCGGCCATGTCGATGGCATCGAGGTGATATGCGGGGGAATGGGTCGCGATCTCAATGACAAGGCGATCCGGTATGCCGGAGAACATCATTTCCCGATCACCGGGGGGTCCGATTCCCATGTACTCTCATCAGTCGGCGGCGTTGTCACCGGGGTGAAAGCAGATACGGTTGATGCATTTCTTGACGGGGTTCTTGCTAAGAAGAGCGTTGTCATCGGTTCAACGGCAAACCCTCTTCACAAAGGGATGACCGCTGCCGTGATTGCCTGGAACTACATCCCGTACACCGTCTCCTCCCTGCATGTTCACTATGAACAGAATATGCACCGGGTGAAGCGCTACCTCAATGATCTTCTTGAATAATCCTGTTTTCCCGTCGATGATGGAAAGAATCCCGGGATTACAGGATGGGGGAGAAGAGACGGGATAGTGAAGCCCGTGCCCGGAACAACCGGGAACGGCGTGCATACCATTCGGGAGTGAATGCCGTACAGGTACCGAGAGGTCGTCGATAAACGCCTGTTTTAATTCCCCGGCCACGCGTTCATCATAGATGACCGCATTTGTCTCGAAGTTCAGCCGGAAAATTCCGGATATCGATGTTGGCACTTCCCACCGATGCAACAGTCCCGTCAATCACGATGGTCTTGGCGTGAAGGAAGCCATGGTCATACGTGTATGCCCGGACGCCGGAATTGATAAGGTCTTCAATATAGGAATGACTTGCCCAGTACACAAAAATGTGATCCGGTTTACTCGGGAGCATGATGCGGACATCAATACCGGACATGGCGGCAATATGGAGCGCATCCATCACACTGTCGTCAGGAATGAAGTAGGGTGTCTGGATATATACTGTTTCAACTGCGGTATTGATCATCTTCAGGTATGATTCCTTCACCGGGTTCCAGCCGGTATCAGGACCGCCGGAGACAATCTGCAGCGTGGAACCATCTGAGTGGGGACTCTGGTGGAAATAACGTTCAATAACGCGAATCTTATCCGGCGATGCGAAATTCCAGTCAAGGTAAAATCGCATCTGGGCAGCCATTGCACCCGTCCCTTTGATCCGTACCGCAGTATCACGCCAGTATCCCCACCGCTTGTTCAGCCCGAGGTAATCATCCCCGATATTATAGCCACCGATAAACGCGGTCTCACCGTCAATGACCGCTATTTTCCGGTGATTTCGGAAGTTGATCCGGTAGTTGAAATAGGAGAAGAAAGAGGGGAAAAAGACCGCATGCTTACCACCGGCAGCAGACAGGTCGTTGTAAAAATGAGACGGCAGCCCGCCGCTTCCCACGCCATCAACGAGAAGCCGGACTTCCACCCCCGCCCTGGCTTTTTTCGTGAGCGCTTTCATGATCTCCCTGCCGAGCCCGTCATCCTTCAGAACAAAATATTCCAGGTGCACGTGGTCGCGGGCATTGTTGATATCCTCAATCAGGTCGGCAAATTTGGCTTTTCCGTCAGTATACGGGGTGATCTGATTGTTGGTCGTGACCAGAGCCTGGTTGTCCTGGAGCAGCAGCAGCGCCATCCTGCGGAAGGCACCTGACCATCGATCGTCCAGCCGGTCTTCCGGGATTTTATCTGCTGGATCTGGGACGTCATGAGGTCCGTTAATTTCTGGTCAGTCTCGCTTTTGAGGGTAAATAACTTCACTTTCCGATAATTCTGGCCAAATATCAGGTATAAGAAAAAGCCGAGAACCGGCAGGAGCAACAATACCAGGATCCATGAGACTGCGCGTACCGATTTTTTTCTTTCGATAAAAACAATGGTGATGATAAAAAAAATATTTACCAGAAACACTACCGGAAACAGAACCTGGTAGAGCGATTGCAGGAGATCGGATATCTGCACCAGAATATCGGATACCATCGTTCACCTCAGCTTATACTAATCACGGTTGATAGTTGAACCGGAACCTGCATAGTTACTTTGAATTTTTATGAGCTTTTGCGTTTTTTCCATCGGCCTGCGTCAGAACCCGCTTCCCAGCCCCTCGCGGATATCCTTCCTCTTGTCCTTGTTGAGCTCGCTGATATAGTCTTCGAACTTGTGGATCCGGGTGCTGACCGGAAAAGGGATGCCTATCGTTGATATGATCGCCTCGCCCCGGTCAAGGGTCTGGATCTCGATCTCCATCTTCGAGAGATCCTGCTTTGCGCTGCCCATGATGATCTCACGGTCGCCCCGGTCACCAAGGCCCATCACGACGAAGGTATTGATCTGGGCAAGGACTTTCGGGTCCACGTTCTTCGGCTGCTGGGTCACGACGCAGAGCCCGACCCCGAACTTGCGCCCCTCCATCGCACATTCCCGGAAGACCTGGGTAGAGGAGCCGCCGCTTGCGAGTACCCGCTGTGCCTCCTCGATCGTGATAAGCACCTGGTGACTGGCCTCATGCCTGTCATCGATCCCATAGCCCCGGGCCTCCATCCGGTGCTTCTCCATGATCATGCGGGTAATCACTGAAAGGACAAAGAGCTCGCTGCGCTCGCCCATATCCGGAATGTCTATAAGGACGACCATGTTGTCGTGGAGGTTGCTGAGGATCTCGGGTACCGAGGATCCCTGTCCCCGGAAGAATGCGGCATTTCCCTTCGTGAGATTGTCGATGTAGCGCTTGATATTCCGGACCGGGCCACCCATTGAATTCCTGATCAGCCATGCAGGACTTCCCTCTTTCACTCCCACAGCCGCCGGGTCCCGGATGGGAAGATTTCCGGGTCAACCCCGCTGAAAAACTCAATGACCTCACTGCCCGGTGTACGGGAGAGGGCTTCGATGATATCGAATTGCGGGGCCGAGAGGTCGTGGAGGATCGCGAGGTCGCTGATCCGGAAGTCGTTGTACTCGAGGCTCAGCCGGTTCATCGCGTACTTCTTCCGGTCACTCTCGCCCCGGATGGTGAAGATGGCGAGCCCGTCTTTTCCCCGGCGTAGTGGACAAGGCCTTTTGTCGGCTCCCCGGTCGAGGACTTCCCGCCATTGACATATTCGCCATGGGGATCGACGATGAGGAGGCCGAACTTCTGCTCCTTCATGCAGGAGGCACAGAAGGTCTTCATGAAGTTGGACTTGCCCATGCCGGTGGTTGCAAAGACACCCATGTGCTGGGGGAGGACCTTTGCGGGAATGCGGACGGTGACGTCTTTAATGACGTCCTGACCGCTCCGCATCAGGCCGACTTCAATCTCCCCCATCTGCCGGGTGAGGAACATGAAGTCGTCGGCGGTCGGGTCCTCGACCGTGGAGAACTTGGAGGGGATGGTGCGGGCTTTGTGGAATTTCCCTCCTGCGTCGACAAACCCGAGCGGTACGGCATCGACCGAGATGAAGACATCCTCGCCAAGGCCGTAGAAGTTTTCGCTGAACGGGCGGGTATCCCATTTGGGGTCGGCAAAGTTGCTGTCATGCGAGAGATCGGTGATCTTGGCAAAGAAGGTCAGGCCCTTGGTTGTATCAACGATCTTCTTGATATCACCGATAAACAGCGTCTCGCCGTGAGGGGCGATGAAGCGATAGGAGAGTACACTCCTGCCGGTAAGCCGGAATTTCGTTGGATCCACGTTATCAATATCGTTCAAAGTCACCATGTAAATCACCAAAAAGATCTTCAAATGTCCTGTTCTGTATTCCCTGTTTCGAGAGGCCGGCTTTTATGTCCTGCTGTATCTGCATCACCAGCGGCAGGTCGATGACGACCGTCCGGTGAGCATCAAGAAGCGGGTAGGGATAGCCGGGGATTCTGCCGTCACCGGAACATGCGGCAAGTGCCTGCATTGTTGCGGCTGTGTCCTGCTCACTGGTCCCTTTTGGCAGTTCTATTTTCATCGGTCTGCTCATTTTGGGGTGGAGCGATGCGATATAGATCTCGCCATGCCTTCCCTGACGGTACTCACTCTGATCAAGGAGGTGGGGGTCAATCTTTGTCCACCAGGGGCCGGAAATGCCGACCTGTTCCACAAGACCCCCTATCGCGGGGAGGAGCGGGTGTCCCCTGCCCCACATCGCACGTGTCCGCTTGACCACTCCGGCGAGAAGAATGCCGCGTTCCTGTGCAGTCCTGACGATATCGGCAAGGACCGGTTCATGGTTCTGGCTGGAGACCCGCATTGCACCGTCGATGAGGAGAAGAGCTCCTTCCGGCAGGATTTTTGCCGTCTGCAGGGTGACCCGGTACTCCAGGGTATCGCGGAGGATGGCTGAGGCCCGCTCGGGATCGGAGTTGTCCAGGCCCTTGTGGGGCGGGATTCCGAAGCAGTCCAGGTAGATTTCGTCAAATTCATGGTTCCGGTGACCGGGACCAATGGTGACCAGTGTTAAGGGGGTAATGGATCGGTTGGAGCGTTCCATGCTGTCAAACGTTGTCCGGGCGGCCCTGATTGCCGTGATGGAGACCGTTCCCCCTTCAGTGATCCATGCGTTGCTTGCATCGACAGCGCTCACTATTCCTGAAGGGGCCGGGGGGATCATATGGATATCATCCCGGGTGATCCCGCTCGCCCGGGCAAACTTTTCAACCAGGTCGATGGGGATGTGTTCTGCGATTTTCTGAAGCGCCAGGTTTAATGATTCCTCGTAGGATGTGCGGTTATTCAATCTCCGACCTCCCGTACCCTGCTTACCATGTCCGTTCCCATTTCAACAACCAGCGTATTGGCAAACTCGCCCTGCATTTCCGCGATATGGGAGATCAGGAGGATCTGGGGGAACCGCGATTCCTGTGTCCGCAGGGTTGTTAAAAGGCTGCTGCGCCGTTCTTCGTCCTGGCTGCCGAAGATCTCGTCAAAGATGAGGATCGTGCTCTCGTGCACCTGGTGGAGTTCTGCCAGGTAGCGGGAGAGCGCAATCCGCAGGGCAACGGCAATATCGTCCTGCTCGCCGCCGCTGAACCGATCGATGGAATAGTCATCGTCAATATCGCGGATGAGGAGGTTGAAGTCCTCGTCCAGCAGCACCTGTTCGTACCGTCCGCCCGTGATCTCCCCGATGATCCGGCTTACCTCCCCTTCGAGCCGGCTCCGTACTACCTGCATGAGATAGATCACGTAATCGGCGATGACCTTCCGGGTCAGTTTCAGGAGCTCAATTTCTTCCTTGAGGGCACCTGCCTGTTTCCGGAACACGGCAACCTGCTCTGCGGCTTTTTTATATGCTGCAATCTTTTCTTCGGCAAAATGGAGGTCTTTTGTTGTGCTGGCGATCATGACTTCTTCGTTCCGCAGGGCGGTTTCAGTCTTTGCAACTGCTGCTTCCAGCTTTATAGCCTCGGCAGGGTCGAACGATGCTGTCTCAATCTCACCGGTGAGTTTTGAAAGACCAGCGTTCCTTTCCGTGATCCTGACCTTAAGCTCGCCGAGTTGCTGTTTTGTCATGATTCCCTGCCCGATCTTTTTCCCGAGCTCGATATATCGGAGCTGCACCTTCTGGACTTCCGCCGTCTCCCGTTCGCATGCCAGGTACTCCTCTTCACAAAAATTCAGGAGCACAATGGATCCGGTGATGGCCAGGTGTTCTTTTCCTTTCCTTTCACGTTTTGCCTCGAGCTCGGCAATCTCGGATTCCCAGGCGGGTTTCTGGCGGAGCTTGTCAGAGAGGAGACGGATCTGGACAAGGAACGGTTTCAGGGACTCAATGGCAGTCTTCTCTTTTTCCAGCTTTTCCTGTTTCTCGTGGTCGGCACCAGCCTTATCGGTAAGTTCCTGCAGTTTTTTTGTAAACTCGGCATCGATGCTCCCGAAATGTGAACCGAGTTTCTGCCGGCAGAGCGGGCAGGTGCCATCCGCCCCGGCATTCCGGATCGTTTCCTGGTCGGCCAGGATCTTCTCCCGCTCTTCCTTGTAGTACGACTGCTGTGTAGCAAGAGTACCCGGTCCGCTGGTTGATCTCCGCGAGGCGGTAACTCACAGCTACTTCAAGCCGGTCCTCCGCAATTTCCTGTGCAGTGCCAAGACCGGCCGGACCCGGGCAATGAACTCCGCTTTCTTGTCTGCATCCGCATCCAGTCCCTTGATCAACGCCCGTTGTCTGTCCGCCCGGGCAGCAAGGTCGGCAATCTCCCGGCTGGCAAAGCCGAGTTCTGCAGTGAGCCGGAGGTACTCGGCTTTTTTCTCACGGAGCCTGTCCAGCCGCTGCCGGACTGTTGTATAGGAACACGCGGTCTTTTCGATCTGGTTGTACTCGGCTTCCTCATCTGCAATAAGTGCGAGTGAAGCTTCGAGACTTTTGTGCCTGTGCACTCTCTGTATCCAGTTCATGCCGGAGCGCCTGCTGCTGCTGGAGGAGCCGGGCACAGGTAGTCTTCTTCTCTTCGAGAAGTTTCATATCGGCACCGAGTTTTACACGAGCGGACATGAGGGTCTCTCTGACTCTTGTATGCTCTGCAATCGTTGTATGGCACTGTGCAACCGATGCCTGCAGTGCGGCATACTCTGCTTCGTCCTGCCGGTCGGCCATGGCAGCCAGCTCGCCTTCTTTCCGCTGGAGTTCTGCGGTTTTTGCATCAACCTTATCTTTTAAGATCTTCTCGCTCTCGTTTTTTAAGAAATCTATCCCAAGAGCCCGTAAGAACCACTCCTTGCGCTTGCCGGGGGTATTCTCGAGCAGTGTCAGGAGGTCGTTCTGGCCTGCGTAGATGGTATTTTTGAAATCCACCGGGCCCATGCCGAGTGTCCGCTTTATCTCGGACTCGACCTGGCTCACACCCGTGGCCATCAGTTTCCCGTTTTTGTGGAACGATGCATCGTGAGTAACGGTTTTTCCTTTTTTGAATGTCCGGAGGACCGTGCAGGTATCGCCGCCGATCCGGAAGTCGAGACGTACCTCGCACTTCTCTTTCGGGGACGCAAAAGACGATACAATATAATCGGCAGCAATACCCGTTGCCTGAACCCCATAGAGCGCAAAGAAGATTGCCTGGACAATACTTGATTTGCCGGTGCCGTTGTTCCCGAGGATGCCGGTGATGCCGTCCTTAAAGTGGATCTCCTCATCCCGGAACCGCTTGAAATTTTTCAGCACAAGGCGGTTGATGATCATGATAGACCCCCTGATGAGAGAATTTTCAAGAGCGCTCTCGGGGGCTGTGCCACCGCCGCTGGGGCAACCCCGGGTTGCGATGACGACGTATTACCCGTACTTCTGACGTACCAATCGCACTGCGCCCCGTCCCCCGATGGGGGACTGGTGGTGCAAGAGGGGGGCATCTGTATCCAAAAAACCGGGTAATATGCATCTGGATGATTTCTATTGAATACAGAATTCCCGGAAAACTGGTCCCGGTTTTGAATTGAAATCATTCCGCAGTCTCCCGGTGCTGGTCCATTACCGTCTGCAGCACCTTATACCCGCACTTCCCGATGAACTCCTTTTGTTTTGCCGTGAGGTGCTGCTGGTGTGCGGCAAACGAGGAAAACTCCTGCAGGTAATCGATGGCCCGCACGTCCTGCTGGAGCGGGACCGGCGACTCTTCATCTTTGCTTTTCACCCGTATCTTCAGTTCGAGCAGCTGCTCTTTTACACCGGCAAGGGCTTTTGTGTCGATCCCCTTCCCGTGCTCCCGGGACATGCCGTCAAGGGTCACCTGTGCCATCGCGTACTTTGGCAGGTTCTTCTTTGTGACCCGGTCGATAATCTCATCGGTAATATCGCCCGGGTGCACTCCCTCGCATTTGATCGTCCCGAGATCGATCATCGGCGTATGGGGGAGATCCAGGTGACGCACCTCGTGCCGCCCGGGATCGACCATCAGCCCTCCCTTGGTATCCCCGATCTCACCGAACGTAAAGTATTCAGTGGAGCCCGAGTACCAGGCATTGTCCGTGATCTGGCACTGGTTGTGGTAGTGACCGAGTGCAATGTAATCAAAGCGGTCAGACAGAATCGTGCTGTCCAGCTCGTGCTCGGCCACCGTAGCAAGCCGCTTGTCCTTGATCGTTGTCGCCAGCCCGTGCGTCACCAGCACATTTTGATATCCGCCGGAAGCCGACTCGATCTCCTCAAATGCTGTACGGTAATCCTCCACACGGAGCATGTTGGGAATCAGGTGGAAGACCGTATCTCCGATCTCCACCTGCTCGTACCGGAATTTATACGCTGCCGTTATTTTTGAAGGGTGATAGGTGAGCACTTCGTAGGGAGAGGTCGTGTACCGCGTCTTGACCATGCTGTGGTTCCCGGCAATCACGATGAACGGAATCCCGGCAGCCTGGAGGCGGTCCAGTGCTTCAAGCACGGTGGTATAGGCCCGGGTCTTGGGCTTGACGACATCAAAGAGGTCGCCCGCGTGGACGAGGACGTCGGGTTTTTGGTGGATGATCTCATCTATCGCCTTGAGGAAGTTATCATAGACCTGCTTTTCCCGGAGGTTCATCCCGCTCTCGGGATCGAGGCGGTTGAACGCGGCTAAACCCAGGTGGGTGTCGGCGATGTGGATGAGGTGCATTGTCGTTGATTTTTATTTGGGTGGTGCAGGGATATAAGAGGGTGGGGGATGGGGTGAAAATGGTTTTTCAACGAGCGTTCATGATATACTATCATATTGAGGACGATGAATGTCAGGGTGGTGATTTGTTTTGAGATATGAAGCATACCAAAAAAATAACGAGATAAAAAATTGAATCTGTCAAAATTGCCCGGGAAGTTTGCAAATATATTTTCTTTAACATGAAAAGTAATTTCAAAACCCTTATGATAAACAGTATGACATTCAGATAAACAAGCAAATAGTTTAAAAATAATCCAACATTTTGATGAAATGATCGTCAAATGAAATTCAAAACTCTCTCAGGAAAATATGTCACTTCAGGATCGTTCAAGGGGATATGAGTTTTCAGAGTTTGAGAAGGAACTCATTTTTCGGAGGGAGAATACCGGTGTTGTTCACTATATATCGAAAGATGGAAAAGTATTCTCCCTTCACCCCTCGTTATTTTTCGAACCTATGAATAATGAACATTTTTTTGCTGAATCCTGCGATCCACCTCCGGATAATACATTTGTCGAAGTTGAAGTATCCTCAGCAGACATTACGTATATCCAGACAAAAGATGGTTTCCGCAAAGATATACTTAA
Organism: uncultured Methanoregulaceae archaeon; assembly: GCA_963733045.1. Classification (GTDB taxonomy): domain Archaea; phylum Halobacteriota; class Methanomicrobia; order Methanomicrobiales; family Methanospirillaceae; genus Methanoregula. The sequence continues at coordinate 55,198 of CAVTBZ010000005.1, forward strand.
GAAAATATGTGGATGGAAACCTTTCAATCCTCTCCGGATTGCGCAACGGCAAAAATTAATCGCGCATGATCAAATTATTCAGTTCTTTTCGTCTCCGTTTCAACGTCAGGATAATGTAACTGAAAGCATATCAACATGTGCTGCGCTGTATGCATTCTCCTCTCCACCGATAACATATGGTGCAGGAGGACTAAATGCTGCAATTCTTTCAAAAAAAACACAATGGGAAGCGTTTAAAAGGCCAATGAATATTATTCCACGGGAGTTTTTCCAAACTGACTCAAAATATTTTTACTGTATATCTGCGAAAGAAAAGTTACTCCCTCAGAATAAGAGTGAAGAGATCAATCTTGCATTTTTAAACCCGGAAAAATTAATGGCTGATATTCCTATTGTCATAGAAGATATTTCGATAAACAGTAGTTACGGGGTTCGGAAAGACGATATTGAGGATAACCGGAAATTCATTACAGCCTATCTGATTGATTCATTAATGATCAACCCTGATCCGATGGAAACTGTGGTCAAACAGGTAACTGATGCGGTATATGAAATCCGTGATGAATACCCTGAATCCGGAATATCTCCGTATCGACAGAATTTGGGGGATGCAATCCCAAAACTTTCTGCATCAATTGCCCGTCTTCATCTCGATGCTGAAGTAAAACCCGACTACGTAAAAAAAGTCATTACATTATGGAAGGAGATGCACCGGAGAGTACGATACAGGATGGGCGATTCCTTATCGGTTTCAAAATATTATGAGTTTTCAGATAACACACGGAAACTTTATACTGAATTGCATGATATCTTCGGAAAAGAATACCCGATTCCGATGCAGGATGTCATAAAAATTACCTCTCTTAAGAATGATACCGATTTCAGTCACGCTCTTAATGAATTGGTGGAACGGGGATTTGCCATACGAGACCGAAGGGGGATAAGACTTTTGGAAAAATGGGGAAAGTGAAAAATGAAAGATACTTTCTATTAAAAATCTGATTCAGTTCCGGGTTCCCTTACAATTATTGGGGATGGATTATAATGCCGCAGGAAAAATGAAATAAATCAATTCTTTTTTGATTTTACGATTAAATCTCGAAGTGGAGAAGGTCGCCTGCGTGAATGAGCACTGCAGGGGTTCCCCGGAAATTGAGTCTGAAACCAATGAACCTTGAGTTTAATGAAGATAACAATTTTGGAATATATTCCGGCTATTTTTAAAATTAACATAGGCAAAACCTAATACGATGATAATGGAATGAGAATTATGCTTCTTTTTATCGATACGGAAACCACCGGCCTCCCAAAATATTCTGCAACAAACGATAGGGAAAAATGGCCACGGGTCGTCCAGCTGGCATGGTCGTTATATGACCGTGATGGGATCCGCGAAAGCCAGAATAGTTTTATCATTTATCCTACGGATTTCACCATCCCCATGGACTCGGCAAGAATTCATGGAATCACGACAGAGCGGGCAAAAAAAGAAGGAGAATCGTTACATAAAGTCCTTCCACGTTTTAATGCAGATGTGGAAAAGGCGAGAACAATCATTGCCCATAATCTTGATTTTGATCTGCCAATAGTCAATACTGAATTCATGCGATGCAAACTGGAGACAAATCTCATGAAAAAACAAAACTTCTGTACTATGAAACCCCGGGAAATTGTCTCCTGGTGCAAAATTCCCAAAGCCTCCGGGTATGGATACAAATGGCCGACCCTTCCCGAGCTGCACCTGCAATTATTCCAGGAGGAATTTACCTGCAGCCACAACGCCGGTGCCGATGTGGAAGCCTGTGCAAAATGTTATTTTGAATTACGCAGGAGAGAAATTATCGAATAAGGATAGTGTACTGAGAAGGTCTGACCGTTTCAGTCAGTTTTTCGTTGCCTTTTTTGTAGTATTGTGCAGTTTCAATCCGCATCATTTTTACGTTCTTTTGATTGCAGTATCAGGACAAACCTCCGCAAACTTACAACTCAGACACTCCCGCTGCGAGGGCCTGGCCGGGAAATCCCCATATTCATATGAAGCATTCATCGCCACAAATTCCCGGGGGATCATTTCCTGCACCTCGCGTAACTGCTCCTCAAAGAAAGCATAGGGCTTCGTTGCGCCGGTCTTCAGGAACACGAGTTCGGTGCTGATCTCATCGGCACTCATTCTTGTAATACTCCTTTGCCCAGAGCACATACGCCGCCATCTGGAGTTCCGTCTCGTATTCGTCATCGTCCCTGCCCGGTCTTCCAGTCCGTGAGAACGAGCGTACCGTCCGGCATTCTCCCGACAAAATCCACTTTGACCGTTACCCCGAGTATCCCCGATGTTGAAATGATCAAACTCCTCGTGGCGCAGGCATTCCCGGTTCTGGTATCCCGGCCATTTCCCGAAGAAAGTTTGCAGGCAGGTTTTGCCGTTCTCATCGATGGCAGCAAAAAATGAATCAGTGATCTTCTCACCGTTGTGATATTCTGTGAATGTCTCACCACCGATATTTTTGTAGAGTGAAACTTTTTTTGAAAACGCATCCATTGCTTCGTTCAGATCCATTGGCTTGTTCTCGCAATGGAACTGGATTTGCTTGTCAATAATATCATGAATAAGCTGCCCCTGAACGACAAATTTTGAGGTGAAGTTCCTGAGCCACCGGATTTTTTCAGGATTAACGACGGGTGCAGACTTGACATAGGGGGCGATGTATTCAAAATCGTACTGGCGCTGGCACCGGTTCCAGACCCGGTGTTTGGTGAAGGACCAGGAATTGATTTTGAAAAAGAAGGGATCGAGATCGGGCATATGGTTTTGTTGGAAAGTGTTACGATATACGTTTGCATCTGATTCCGGCAATAGATTTCAGAAATATCCCTGTACCGGTGTCGTGTACCGTGTCTTGACCCTGCTGTGGTTCCCGGTGATCACAATGAACGGGATTCCGGCAGCCTGGAGGCGGGGGACTCTCGAAATTAATCGAATTTTCATGGTTCCGGAGTGAACGGTATAGGTTCATGTCCGTTTCTACAGAGCCGGTTTATCCCTTCCTTAAAGATATCGGGAACGGCCGGATTTTTCTGGTCTTTTCCCATATACTACCTGACTTTACACAACATTTATCATGGATGCTCCTTACACCTTTGGCATGGGAGGAAGTACCAGTGATTGAAAAACTTCCGGAAAGTTCAGGGAATATCCTCGGGTTCCGGAAACCGGGGGAAACTGACCGAAGCCGACTATCGCGACGTTCTTGATCCGGAGATGGAAAAGGCCATGAAGGAATACCCGAAGATTCGGGTCGTATGGGTCATAGAGGGCTTTGAGGGCTGGACTGTCGGGGGAGCATGGGAAGATTTCCTCCTTGGAATGAAGTTTTCGGTAGTCGAGAAGATGGCAACGGTCATCGATGGAGCTGGGATGAATGGCTGACCATGTTGGGTAAGGCTTTTACCACACTGACACGGACAGAACTCCGCTTTTTCAAAAAGGAGCGGCTGGCCGAAGCCTGGGAATGGATACGGGCTTAACCATACGACCCGGTCTTTTTTTTTGGTAACCTTTTTGGTCCCGGCTCATGGTTTTTTGCTGCCAGAGTTGGATTAAAAAAAAATTCGACTCTGGAGAAATGTTTTAAAAATTAAAACGCTCAACAGGGGTTTCACCCCCGCCGCCTGGCTCCCCCCAAATGCGATACCTCATACGGTTATCCAACACTATCACTAATCAGTTGTAAGTTGAGTCTCCATAGCAGATTTTCTGAAACGCTTTTCTATTCCAAAATTTATCGTGAAAAAATCCCTGATTTGAAAGTTGTGTTTGCAACTCCAGATAAAGGTAGACAAAGTCAACCTGGTATTTGGAAATCTGAATGGGGTACTGCTCAAAATCCCACAAAAGATCGAGCGTTTGCAGAAACATTCCTTCATGGTGTTTATATCGACAATGAATATCGAATGAGGGAGTGGGATTAATTGAAGCGACAGTTCTTGGGGGGAAAATTAAGCCGTTCGCGTAATTAAATTCAGATATCATAACCTGGAAAATCAAAAAATTCCTGAATACAATGACATTTTCGTAAAGCAATTCGGTTGGATTGGAAGTTTAATATAGATTAAAAGATATGTAGAATCATGAAAATTGTTAATGTAGATACAATTGGCGAGAGAGAGTTACTAAACGATCCTCAATATAAAAGAGTCGATAAACATGGACAGATAAATGTTGGCGTAGAACTCGCAGGGAAAGAAGTATTGGTTCTTTTAATGAAACCTATCCCTGAAGACGAAATTGATTATACAGGAAAGTGAAGATTTTGTAGGACGATCGATACCAGAATCTCTAAAAGAAAATAAATTGAATTTCCGAATATTTTTCCCTATTTTCTTGAAATAAACGAATAAATCGGGCAGGATTCCGGTATTTCGCCGGGAACAGCATCGTCATGGAAGGGGTAAAGCAATATCCGGATCAGGGCAACAGAGAAAGCCATCCAGTTTAGCAGGTCCGGTATATCTGGTATTTGATTTCCAGGTGCTCCCTGGACTCCTGTGCATAATTACACCCGGTATCAACCGCGTGATAGAAGTGCTGGGTTCCCTTTTTTGATCTCCTTAAATGTCCCGGTGCTCCGCGACAACCCATCCTTACAGGAAGTCCCTTTTTATGCCGGGATTTCAGTGTTGTCCATTCCTCTTTGGAAAGGTCGGGACCGATAATTGTTTCCCCATCAACAATTGCCTTGAGTGGCACAATAATCCCATTTGTTTTTTATCGATTAAATCCTGCCCGGAAATTTTCAAATCCGAAACGTCATCTGGTCTGAAGGACAAGAAACATTCAGGTTTTATTGAATTCAATCCCCGGGTAAAAAAGGATAGGATTTGATCTTCCCGAATTAGCGCCGTTTACTTTGCATATGCTTCCACCAGGTCCCGTGCAGTGATTATCCCGGCAATCTGCTTCTTTTTCATAATGGGAAGCCGCCGGATATGTTTTGCAGCCATGATCCGTGCTGCTTCATGGATGCTGATACCGGCAGGAGCTGATGTCATGAGCCCGGAACATGCTTCACCGAGGGGAATATCAAGCGATCGTGAACTGGCAATGAATGTCGAGAGGAGGTCCCGTTCGGTAAATATCCCGAGCGGCTTTTCACCACTGGTAACTATCACGCTGCCAACCCGCTGCTGCCCCATAATTCCGGCCGCGGCAAGAACGGTCTCATCTTCATTGACGCTGACGATCTCCCGTGTCATGAATTCATCGACAACCATCGAGGTCTCCGGGGCCTCGGGCATGCCACGGATCAGGTCGGACGCAGTGATAATCCCGGCAAGCTTGCCGCATACATAGACGACCAGCCTCCCTTTCTTGTTGGTCATGGTCCGTGCCGCTTCCCGGATCTCGAATGTCGTGCATATCTTGATGAGCGGGTACGACATGACATCCCCGACCCGGGTCTTTCTCATGTCCATGCCGGTTGCAATGACCCGGGAGAGCAGGTCCCTCTCTGTTACAATAGCGACGGGTGTTTTGTATTTCATGACAATAAGGCTCCCGATGTGCTTTTCACCCATGATCTTTGCTGCCTGCATCATCGTGGTCTCAGGAGTGGTCGTGATGACCTTGCGGCTCATGATTTCGCCCACGTTCAGGTGACGTCTGGATTCCTTGTAGGCCTGATCGAGCACGCTGGGGAATTCAATAACATTTTTTTTAGGTTCCGTCATAGTGATCACTTCAATGTGAGAATTGAGTTCAAGGTAATAAAGATTTAGGTACCCTTTCTTTTTCGTTCCCGCATAAGATACGCGTCCCCCCATCCCACAATCTCCTTGAGCCCGGCTCCACCCGCCACGGCCAGACATGGTGCCACTCCCACCAACCCATGGATGAGAAATTCTACCGAGCTGTATTCACTCTCTCCAAAATATTTTTTAAATTCTTGTGGTCAGTGTATACTTCGGGGAACTTAGGATTTCTACAGAGCCAAAAGATTGATATTCCTTTCCCAGCCAGTCTATTTCGGAATAGAGCCCCAAAATAGCCAAATGAGCATCAAAATGGAGTATTCCGAAAACAATAGTGCTGTTTTTTTTAAAAATGAAGGCTATTTTGGTAACTGTGATCACTTCGTTGGGAGCGAGTCTCCCACGGTTAAAATCCGGAAAAATGGTTCGTATACCTTTTCACATCGGACCGATGAGCGTTGGCAGGAACCATCCGACAATGGATGTCACTCCCCAAATAACAACAGCAATTATTAGGGATTTGATCCAGCCGATTGAGTATAGTACCTGCAATGCCAGCAGCCACGCGATTCCCGCTATGAATGCAGCTAGCAATCCTTGGCCCAACAGAGCGTATAGGACAGTGTAGATCACCGTGCCAACAAGAGCAGCGAGAAGTGCTGTGAATATACCTTCTCTTTCACCAAAAAACTTTACAATAACATAAATTATTACCGTTGAAATGATCAACGCGATAACAAATATCAACAGGGTACCAACAATTAATGCCATGTTGCATCTTTTTTCCCTCTAAAGTTAAAAAGAGATCCCTACTTTACAAAAATCCGAAATAAGTCAACGAATGGCTAAAAATATCCAAAATTAAAAAAAGGATTATTATCTAACGAATCCTCTACAGCCACTATACTATATTCAGTTCCGTCCTCGGAAAAAAACCAAGGCGGTCCATTACCTCATCGACCATCTCCCCGACGAAACTCTGTCAGATATTCTGGTCTATGGACGGATCCATGAAGATATGTCTGTGGTAATTGCGTTTGAATATTTTTGCAAAATCCTAATGAGGAGCCGGGCCGCGTGGCATCCTTTATGCCTATTATAGTACAAGATGAGAATGTAACGGGTGGGAAGGTAACATGAAAGATGCCGGGTACTTTATCCTTGTAGTATGTGTCGTTGTGGGTTGCGTAATCGCGTGCGGTTGTTCCATGCAGGGACCGTCAGCGGAAACTGAAAAAAGTGTGACACCTGAGGGTCTGGTTACCGATGCAGGGCTCCGGATCATCACTGAGGACTTCCCTCCGTTTAATTATGCCGGTGCGGACGGGAAGGCAACCGGTCAGGCAACAGACGTTGTAAACAGTATTCTCACCCGGCTGAACCAGAAGGCTGCAATTGAGATCCTGCCGTGGAGCGAAGGATACACCTTAGTTCGTGCCGGGCCTCGGGTAGCCCTGTATTCAACTGGCCGGACCGATGAGCGTGAAAACCTTTTCAAGTGGGTCGGCCCGGTTGCGTCACTTGAATACACGCTCTATGCACGGAACGGTTCCGGCCTGGAGATTAACAGCCTCGAAGCGGCAAAAAAGGCCGGGCGTATCGGCGTCGTGAAAGATGACGTCAGGGACCAGTTTCTGCAGGAAAACCGGTTTGATAATATCACGACCTGCGGGAGCGATGCAGAATGCCTCCGCAACCTGATGGCGGGAACGACGGACCTCTGGCTGGGAAGCAGTGCGAATGCAGACTGACATTGCAAGGAAAGAAGGCATTGATCCGTCCGCTTACCAGGCGCTTTACCCGGTCCCGGACTGTCCAGCTCTACATCGCATTCAGCAATGACACACCCGACAGTGTCATTACACGCTGGCAGGATGCCCTTGACGCGATGAAGGGGGATGGGACGTTTGATGCCATCAGGAAGAAATACGGAATGACTCCGGCTGCGGTAGCGGGGGTACCCGTGTCGGCGGGAGCACAGGCTGACCTTGCCCTGAATATCATGGCTGCAGAAACGGATGCACAACTGAAAGCCACCCTCCGCCCGCTGGAGGTGCTGGCCATAACAACGGAGGCACAATCCGGAGAATGGCAGAACATCCGGCCACTGCTCGCCACTCTTGAAGAAAAGGAGCCCGATGCCCGCACGTGGTATGCGCTTCCGGACGGGAGTTATTATACCGTTGTCGACGGCCTTACGAGTGCCAACCTGAAAAACCGGTCCTATTTCCCCGGTGTACTTGCCGGTAAAGAATCGGTGGGGATTGTGGTCATGAGTTATTCAACCGGCAAAAATGTTGCTGTTATAGCAGTTCCTGTCAGGAATCAGAGTACGGTTACCGGAGTTATGGGAATTTCGGTATACCTTGACACGCTGACCGATAAGCTCCGCACTAGGGTGCCCGAGCCGCTGGTATTCTACGCTATCGATACCGAAAGCAAGTTTGCCCTGCATGCGGACAAGGGGCAGATATCCCGGAATGTTGCAATGATTGGGCCGGAGTCATCGTTCGGGCGGGCGATCGCCACGATGCGTGCACAGAGTTCCGGCACTGTTGCGTATGATGACGGGGGAATTCACTATATGGCCAGGTTCCGGTCAGACCCGCTGACAGGATGGCGGCTTGTGGTCGCATGGCCGCAGTCAGGCACCACAATAGCAGCGACATAAAAAACCCCTGAATTTTTTCCTGTCCGGTAATCTCATCGTTGTGCAGAATCATCGGAGCAGGTGTATACCGGAAAGCAGGATCGCAGAAGCGTGCCGGGCTCCACGTGGTTGTTACCGAGGATCTAAGAAAAACAATTCTTACCCCTGCCAGAATTCTCCTGTCCGGATGAAGAGTACATTTTCCCTTTTGCCATGACCTGAAAAAAATACGATCTTTGATAACAGGCTTTCCTTTCCCATCTTGTCCCATACTTTACCAACAGCCGGTATCCGGGGAGATTTGCCTTCCGACAGGTGCTGTGAGCGGACATTTTCCTGCCCATACATTGCGCATTTCATACGGCTGAAGGCGTGTCGCAACATTTATCATTCATCGTTCTGTTTATACTTTCATCGGGAAGACATGTCCCAACCCCGACATCGAACGGAGGAAAATTAACCATGACGCAAAAACTCCCGCCCACTATCGCCCTTGTGAAGTATCACAGAATCTACGCGGACGCACAGGGTAATTCGCATTTTGATTCCGTGACGGTCGAACAGAGTCTTGCGAGCGGGGCCCCACCCGCTGCCCCGTTTTATGTCTCCGGGGATAAGCCCGCAACGAAGTATCGCTTCTATACGTTCCAGCCCGGCTGGATCGGTGACTGGCACCCGTGTCCTGCCCGGCAGTTCCTGGCCCTTATGTCGGGTGCGGTAGAGATGGAGACAACCGACGGGACGGTCAGGCAGTTTAAACCGGGGGACCTCGTCCTGCTGGAGGATACAGCCGGCAAGGGGCACCTGACAAGGACACCGGTGACGGGTACGCTACGTACCTCGTGATCCCCGTACCGGTAGCCTGATAAAAAAACCGTGACAAGATCCAATGACGTTAATTTTAAGTTCTGTGGCATGAACAGGTTTTTTCATTTTATTTTCACGCTCCCCCCTTGCATATATCTCCCTCTCTGACAAACTCTCATCAGAAGTTCCCCTGTCCCCGTCTGATATCATCCTCACCATTTCCAAAAGAGGATTTATGCATAACCCCGCATTAAACTAGATACGGAAAAGAACCTGTTACGACGAGTGAGAATATATGAAAAAAACTGAAATAGTGGGAATATTCGCAGTGCTCCTCATAATTTCATTGATGATCGCAGCATGCACTAATGTGCAGGAACCCGACACCACCAATGCCGTGATAACCTACAAATTCTACGGGGGGTTCATCATGCCAGCGTACGCCATACAGGAACTGGTGGTAACAAAGGATACTGCAACATGGACCATCAAGGCAGTCTGACGGCAACATTACCGAAAGATTCGAAAAGAACCTGACAAAGGAGCAGTTCAATGCTATCGTGAAGGTGTTCACTGACAACAACTTCACCTCCTACGGGGACCGGTATGATGAGGGCCAGAACCACTTGGCCGATGTTGGCTTTGCGGATATAACGTTCGCAGCGAACGGGAAGACGAAGACCGTAACGACCTACAACGTCAACGACTACCTCCGGCAGGTCTCATCAGGATACGCGAGAAACTCCAGGAGACCGTCGCATTCACCAAAACGCTTGACGAGAGCCAGATAAAGGAGCTCGCAGCGTCCTGGATACGGGAAGCGCCGACCTACACGTATGACGGTTCAGGTCTTGGATTCGTCAATTATGTCCAGCAGGAGTCATTCCCGGTCCGGCACGTACTCACCTATACCTTCACGAGCAGCCACGCAGGTTACGGCGACAGGTCTGGGAAGGTGACTGCCCAGGTAATCACGGAGCACTCGATAAAGATCGTGGTAGTTGACGGCAACGTGGAATCAGCAGTGATTGACGGGAAATGGGACGAGATAGGTCAATTCATGGTCGGTTCTGAACTATCCCTCTCGTACCAGCCAAAGATGTGCGAGAAGACGGCATGGCAGGCCTGGGAAGAGAACTCCGGACGGGTATATATACGGGCGCCTACCGATGAGGAAATCATCAGGAGCTACTATATTACCGTCTACAGCACCGATGTCCGCGATATAAAGAAGATCCAGCTCGGCACGGTATCATGCCAGGCCTGTGATGTCTGCCTGGAGACGTACCGTTACGGGCTCACCGTGAACGCGAGCGAGATGCAGCCATTGCTCGATGAAGGATGGACGAGGTTTAAAGTAATTCCTCCTGCACCATCGGTCATTACCTCACCCGTGAAGGTACGTCTTCCTGGAACTGCCCAGAACTCTGAACAACAGGTAACGGTAAATTCAGCGGAAAAAGGGATTGCGTATAAATGGGGTGGGGTGAGTGGGGGAATCTCGTGGACACGTGCTGAATTTGCAAAGACCGGATATACGTTCGTCTTTGTCAGATACGGTGTGAAAAATATCGGCCCCGACACCATAACGGTATCCGGCGGGGATTTCAGTATCAGGGATCCTGAAGGCACCAGATATGACCCCATAATTCTTATGGGAACCAGTAACTCCAGCGGGAGTTATCTGACAGACCTCAACACAAATCAAAGTATAAGCGGGTCAATCGATTTTGAGGTTCCCTTAATGGCAAAAAATTTAGCGGTATATTATGATTTTGGGAACGTCACCCCCAGCATCAGACTTGCATACTGGAACATTGATTAATTTTGTTGTTTTTGTTGTTTTTGTTGGATAAGGACATCTATCACTTTAATATACCATTTTATTTTTTGTACAACCTCTTTTTCATCGTATACTTTTGTATGGAATTATATGGGATATAAGAAGAGGGGGGACGGGGTGAAACGGTTCCGAAGCGGGTGGTCCGGAGACGCTCGGGTATGTTCTTCTCCACAGGTTTTTCGTTTACATCATCGTACTGTTTTTCCTGAATTGCCCTACAGACCCGTATCAGTCACATTTTCACTTGAGTCTGTTGGCAGGATGACGAGTTCATGGTACGGCTGCAGATCAGGTTCCAGAATTCCGGGATTATTTCATCAGTATCGGGTTTTTATCGAAAAAAAATGAGGATAATGAATAAGTACATTGCGGGAATATTCAAAACCATCAGAACTGCGGAGTTTCCGGATACGGATGGCGGTTGCTGCGACAGGTATCAAAACTTGGGGTGTATGAGATCGTGATTCTGTACAGTAAGGGCATGTTCTGTTGGTGAGCATCGTACTCGCCATATTTCAGCGGTTATCCCATGAAATCTGACCTTCAGCCAGCGGTTGGCAGCACATCAGGTTCTTCTGCACTGCAGCCTGCGCAGTACCATGCCCTCACTCCCGGACAGGTTATTGCATCCCTCGGATCAGGTGACGGGGGGCTGGACCCCGGAGAGGTTGAACGGCGCCTCCAATTGCACGGTCCAAATACTCTCCGCGAAGCAAAAAAGAGGAGCGTGATCCTGCTCTTTTTCCAGCAGTTTACGAGCCTGCTCATCCTGATCCTTATCATCGCAGCGGTCATCTCCGGGCTCTTTGGTGAATGGGCCGATGCAATTGCCATCCTCATCATCGTCCTCCTCAACGGTGTGATCGGGTTCATCCAGGAGTACCGGGCAGAAAAAGCCCTGGAAAGCCTGAAGCGGATGACCGCATCGCATTCCCAGGTTATCCGGGGAGGCATGAGCGTAACTGTTGAGACCTCCGGGCTTGTCCCGGGGGATTGCATTCTCATTGCAGAAGGGGACCGGGTGCCAGCCGACGCACGGCTCGTGGAGGTTGTCGCGCTTGAAGCAAATGAGGCCACGCTCACCGGAGAGTCCGTCCCGGACCAGAAGGAGTCTCACATTGTTCTTGACCCGGATACGCCCCTGAGTGAACGGGTGAACATGGTGTACCAGGGAACCGTGATCACTCACGGCAGGGGTCGGGCAATCGTTACCGCGACCGGTGTGAAGACCGAGCTCGGCAGGATTGCCGAACTGGTGGTGGATAAACCCGAACCGGAGACACCCCTCCAGGGGCAACTCCGGGTCCTGGCTAAGCAGACTCGGTACCGCAGCACTCGGGCTGGTGGCTCTTATCTTTGTCCTGGGAATCCTGCGTGGATACGCACCCTTTGAATTATTCTTAATCACGGTCTCGCTTGCGGTGGCGGCGATACCAGAAGGCCTCCCGACCGTGGTGACTATCACCCTGGCTATCGGGGTCCAGAGAATGGCCGCACACCATGCAGTCATAAGGAAGCTCCCTGCAGTCGAGGTATTGGGGGCTGCGACCGTTATCTGTACTGACAAGACCGGGACCCTGACAAAGAATGAGATGACGGTCCGCAGGCTTTTTGTGAACGGGTCGTTTTTCATGGTCACGGGAGAGGGTTATACCGGGACAGGGACACTTCTCAAGGACGGAAATGAGGTGACGGAAGCGTCCGATCAGAAAGCCCTTGACACCCTGCTCACCACCGGGATCCTCGCCAATACCAGCCGGCTTACCCGGGATCCTGTGACCGGGACCGTGGAGATCGCCGGAGACCCGACGGAAACAGCACTTCTTGTCCTTGCAGAAAAGGGTGGACTTGACCGCAAGGAAGTGAAAATGAAATTCCCGTGCGGTGATGAGCTTCCGTTCGATTCGATCCGGAAGATGATGACTGTCATCTGCCACGTGGAAGATCATGAGAGGGCGTTTGTGAAGGGGGCACCGGAGATCCTCCTTGCCCGCTGTGACCGCATTCTCATGGGAGGGACTGAACGTACCCTGACCGGCAGGGACCAGGAGCAGGTCAATGATGCGGTTCGCCAGATGGGAAGCGGGGCCCTGCGAGTGCTTGCGTTTGCCTACCGGGACATCGTCACGGGAGATCGTGAAAAGACCGAAGAGCACCTGGTTTTTGTCGGGCTTGCCCGGGATGATAGACCCGCCCCGCCCGGAAGCAAAGGAGGCTGTTTCTGCCTGTCATGACGCCGGAATACGGGTCATCATGATCACCGGTGACAACCCGGAAACGGCAAGGGCGGTTGCCGGGGAACTTGGTCTTTTTGCTCCCGGAGAGGCAACGGTCGTGACAGGAGCGGACATGGAACACTGGTCCGAAGAGGAGTTCCGCACGTCAGTCCGGAAGGATCGTGTCTATGCCCGGGTGAACCCGGAGCACAAGACTCCATATCGTTCGTGCATTGCAGGACTGCGGCGAGGTCGTCGCGATGACGGGTGACGGCGTCAATGACGCTCCTGCCATCATCCGCGCCGATATCGGGATCGCGATGGGCCTCACCGGCACCGCGGTGACCAAGGATGTGAGTGACATGGTGATCATGGATGACAACTTCGCGAGCATCGAGCGGGCCGTGGAAGAGGGTCGTGTCATCTATGAAAATATCCTGAAATCTGTAAGGTTCCTGATCACCTGCAACCTGGGGAGCTTGCCGCGATTACCATGGCAATGCTGGTGGGACTCTCAAGCCCGCTCGCTCCCATCCAGATCCTCTGGATGAATATTATTACCGACAGCCCCCGGCCCTTGCGCTTGCAATGGATCCCCGTGATCCGGATACGATGAAACGCCCGCCGCGTCACCCGGGACAACAGATCCTCACGTGGCAGTCATCAAAAGAACTTATTCTCACCGGGCTCGTGATCGCGCTTGTCACGTTCGGAATCTTTGCAGGATACCTCGCTGCAGGTCCTGACCAGGCGGCAAAGGCCGGAACAATGGCTTTCTCGATAATCGTCATCTCACAGTTATTCGTTGCCCTCGCCTTCAGCGGTTCACGTGAGAAATCTCTCTTCAAAACAGGCATGTTCAGGAATCTCTGGCTCTGGGTTGCCGTCGGATTCGGGACGGGCACCCAGATCCTCATCTCTGAATGGGTTCCTCTCCGTGCTGTCTTCGGGACTGTCCCGCTTGGACTTCCTGACTGGCTTATTGTCCTCCTGATCTCCCTGGCCCCGGTTGCCGTCATGGAAGGGATAAAGCTGGTCCGGAGATACCGTGGTTACCGGTGCCGGATAATGGCCAGTGACCCTTCAATGCCAGGATCACCGGCATAGAGGCGTTTGATCAGGTAGGAAAGACAGACGGTTTATTAAAAAAACGGCTCTGGAGACGCGATATCTCAAATATTTTAAACTCTTTTTCGTGTTCTCCTTGTTGGAGAGAATCATCATTTATTTCATAATCCGGAATCTAATATGTGTCCTACCGGCTGGAAGTTCCACCACTTTTATTCTTTCCACATTGATTGATGGAGTACCGGGGGCTTCAAATGGCCGGAAACCGGCTTTCAGGAATACCGGTATGATGTCAATCTGCAGTTCATCAGCAACTCCCGCTTTCAGACATTCATTCGTGGTGCCTGCACTACCAATAATGGTGACATCTTTATCGCCAGCCGCTGCTTTTGCCTGCCGGACAGCACTTTTTATACCATCCGTTACGAAGGTAAACGTTAACCTGTCCGTTTCTTTTGGATGTTTTTCGGGAA
>CAVTBZ010000006.1:0-112647 GCA_963733045.1 uncultured Methanoregulaceae archaeon
GACACCGGCGAATGGTTAGCGAATTGCTCCAACATGCTGTGCTGCCGAACTCGCCAACGCCTTTCACCGCGCGGGGGTCGATATTAGTTATCTCCTGCGAACTCGACGACGACAATGAACTCGCGCCCGTGGAAGTTGGGCGAATGGTGTCGCGCTGCTACCGCCAAGCGCGTCCTGCGCGGCGCGTGCTTTGGTCTTCTCGGCCACACCTACCCCGGTATGCTCATGTATTCCGACTTTACACAGCACCACGCCCAATTCGGGGCTCCATGTCGAGGTACTGAAGAGATCCACGATCTGGCGAGTGCGTAATGTGCCGTCAGCGACCAAGAGATCAAGGCTAAGCAAGATGAAACCCAGGCCATTTTCGAGGTAGACAGTACGGTTGGCGTGGTCATCGGCAGTGGGCTTGCCGGGTTGCCGCCGGACTTGACCGTATGGTGAGCGACTACGACCTCGCCGCCCTTGCTTACTACTATCGCGGCGCACCCCAAAGCGAAGCCGAACGCTTGGGCGCAGGGCTGATTCTCGGCAATACCCTCCTGACTGCCCGCGGCATTCCCGCGGCGGGGGAAGGCGATCTCAAAAATGCCGTCGCAATGAAGGTGGTGGATGTCTTGGGGGCAGGCGGCTCCTACACCGAATTCTACGCAATGGACTTTCGCGAACAGTTCGCGTCCTGACCGGGCACGACGGCCCCGGACACATCGCCATCAGCGACCGCAAGCCCTTATTGCGCGGCCCTCGGCCTCTATCACGGCAAGTCCGGCTATGGCATCTCCGTCGAATTCAACGTCAAGCTTGGCCCGGTCACCATCTTTGGCTGCACGCAAACGCGAGCGGCGACCTCAAATTTCTCGCCGCCGAAGGCGAATCGATCCCTGGCCCTATCTTGCAAATCGGCAACACCAACAGTCGCATCCGCTTCAACTTCCCCCCGGCTGAATTTGTCGATGCCTGGTGTGCCGAAGCGCCGACCCATCATTGTGCATTGGGCGTAGGCCACCTCGCACCTGTGTTACGAAAATATGCGCGGCGACAAGGACTCGGCTTCACTCAAGTCGCGCGATGAGGAGAGGCTATGGTTAAAATACGTCCCTATGTTCCCAACCGCGAATTCATTCTAAGTCTTTGCCGCTCGTCTGGTTTTCGGCAGACAAACATGGCGTGATGAACAACTCTGGCTAACCTCGACCGAAAATTGGCTTATTCGCGCCATTGATCAACAGAATCAGAAAACGCAGGTCTTTATTGCTCAAGACGACGACGGCCAGCGGCTTAGGCTTTGCCACTGTGTGGCACAGCACCCACTTCACTGGTCAGCCACAAGCCAGATCGGCAAGGTCGCAACCAGCGAAGTTGCTGAAGGTCGTGGCGTGGGAACAGCCTTGCTTGAGGCTTGTGCCCAGTGGGCGCGAGAACAAGGCTATACGCTCCTGACGCTTTCGACGGGCGCGGCCAATACACGGGCGTTGCGTTTGTACCATCACTTCGGCTTTCGCGACGAGGACGTGACGTTAACGAAACAACTCTAAGCGCACAGGCTGAACTTGCGACGCTCTTTTGCTAACAATAGGGCGCATCCACGCGTTGACAGGCGTGAACATGGGAATGGTGGGTCGTTCTCAATCTATCGCCAGGCAAAGAGCTACAGAGGCATAGCTCGGCAACCCACCTACTGCATGTGGGGCAGAAAACTGCAAACTGAGGTAGCAGATTGCCGCTGGAGTGACCAATATTCTGACGGATCTCTGCTACTGTGTGATAGTGCCAAAATCGTAACAGTTACGTAATCCCAGCGCAATGAAAACAATCTGATTGCCCCAAATCTGCCAACCAAGTAGGTTCAAATACTTTTGTTGCTCCCTGTTGCTTACCCGTCATTGTCTCAACATCACGTCGCAAGCTGTACCTGCTTCAACACGGCAGAACACAATAAATGGGCCAGAGTAAATATTTCGCTCACTCTCTTTTGCTGAATCGCAGTTGGCGATTCTTTAGCCACTTTGTAGGAGTTTACCCATGTTAAAAGTGGCCGTAATCGGCATGGGCAACATCGGCAACACGCACGCGCCGGTCTATCAGGCCGACCCGTTGGCCGACCTGGTGGCCGTCTGCGACATCATCCCCGAGCGCGCCGACAAAGCCGCCGCCCGCTATGGCGTCCCCGCTTTTTACAGCGTGGAAGAGCTACTTCGCAACGTCGAGTTGGACGCGGTCAGCGTGACCAGCGCAGGCACGGAAAACGGCGGCGACCACTTCGAGCCGACCATGCAATGCCTCGAAGCCGGGCTGAACGTGCTGGGCGAAAAGCCCATCTCCAACGACATCACCAAAGCGCGGCAGATGGTCGCCAAAGCCGAGGAAAAAGGCGTCTATTACGGCATCAACCTCAACCACCGCTTTGTACCCCCCGCCGCACGGGCCAAGCAGTGGGTCACCGAAGGCCGGTTGGGCGACCTGCTGTTGATCAACATGACGATGTGGATCAACAATCCCAACAACTCGTCGCCGTGGTTCCATCTGCGTGCGCTGCACCCCCATTCACTGGACATCATGCGCTTTTTCTGCGGCGATGTGACGCGTGTCCATGCGTTTATCAACCGCGCCCCGGGTCGCGTCTGCTATTCCAACGCCCAGGTCAACCTGGAATTTGCCAACGGCGTCGTCGGTCATCTGACCGGCTCGTACGACGCCCAGCCGCGTCACAACCTGGAACGCTGCGAGGTCATGGGCACCAAAGGCCGGTTTGTGCTGGATAATCTGTACGAGGAACTCACGCTCTATCCGCACGACGGCGACGAACTGACCGTGGTCCGCAACAGCATCATGGGCGGGTTGAGCGGCTTTGGCGCAACCTTTACCAACCGCATCCATCGTTGGCTGGAGCAGATTCACGCCGAGGTTGCGCCGTCCGCGATCGAAGCCTCCGGGCGCGAAGGGCTGGCCGTCCAGGAGATCATCGAAGCCGCCATCCGCTCGCACGAGTCGGGCCGCGCCGAGCCGGTCCCGGCGCTATAGCGATACCCGTCACTGCCGAGGAGAATGCTCATGTTGCGCGTCTGTGTGATCGGGCTGGGACCCATCGGCAACCGCCATGCCGAGCTATACCGAGAAGATCCGTTGGCCGAACTGGTCGGCGTCTGCGATATGGACAAGGGCCGCGCCGACGCCGCCGCGGCGACGCATGGCGTCCCGGCCTTCTACGATGTCCAAACGATGCTGGACGCGCTGCGCCCGGACGTGGTCAGCGTCGCCACCGGCGGCTACGAGTACGGCAGCGACCACTACTTGCCCACCATGCAGGCCCTCGAGGCCGGCTGCCACGTGCTGTGCGAAAAGCCCATCTCCAACGAGATCGCCGAAGGCCGAGGAGATGGTCGCCAAGGCGCGAGAGCAAGGGCGTCTGCTACGGCATCAACCTCAACCACCGCTTCACGCCCGCCGCCCGGCTGGCCAAGAAGTGGGTGGACGAGGGCCGCCTCGGCCACCTGCTGTTCATCAACATGAGCATGTGGATCATGAACCCGACGCGAGAGCTCGCCCTACTTCCAGATCAAGGCGCTGCACCCGCACACGGTGGATGTCATGCGCTACTTCTGCGGCGACATCGAGGCCGTGCAGTGCTTCGCGACCAAGGCGCCGGGCCGCCAGATCTGGTCCACCGCGCACTTCAACATGCGCTTCAAGAACGGCGTGGTCGGCGGGCTCTGACGGGCAGCTACGACATCGAGCGCGGCCACCCGATGGAACGGTGCGAGGTGGCCGGCACCGGCGGGCGCTTCGTGATCGACGACATGTGGCGCGAAGCGACGCTCTATCCCGGCCGGCGACCTGGAGAAGACGCGTCTACACCAACCCCCTCTTCGGCGGGATGCGCGACTTCGTGGACACGTTCATCAACCGCATCCACAGGTTCCTGGAGCAGGTGGACGCGGGCGTCGCCCCGGAGGAGATCGACGGCTCGGGCGCGGAAGGCCTGGCGGCACAGAAGGTGCTGGCCGCCGCCATCGAGTCGCTCAACCACGAGACGGTTGTGTATGTGAAGTAAGGTAGATCGAAAGGATCGGCATGGCGAAAGCAGCAGCGAAAACGGGGTCAGGTCCGACGACGATTGTCGCCGTCGAGCAATACTTCCCGCCAGGTCAGCGCATTCTCGACGACGACCTCGCGCCTCGCATCTTGCCGTTTGGCGAGCGGGCGTTCGTTTGGCTGACACGGTTTGCGCCGGTAAGGGATTGGATGGTGCGCGCCACCGAGAAGGCGATCCCCGGCATCTGGAGCGGCATGTTATGTCGGAAACGGTATATCGACGAAAAACTGGTCGAGTCGGTCGGGCAAATCGACGCCGTGGTGAACCTGGGCGCAGGTTTCGATACGCGGGTCTATCGTCTGCCAGCGCTCGCCGATCTGCCGGTATGGGAGATCGACCAGCCCGAAAATATCGAGAGCAAGCGAGTCCGGCTACAGCAGATATTTGGCGTCCTTCCAAGCCACGTCACGCTGGTACCGATTGACTTCGGACGCGAGCCGCTGAGCGCCGCGTTGACGGCACGTGGCTACTCGACGGACATGCGGACATTCTTCATCTGGGAAGCAGTGACGCAGTATCTCACCGAAACCGGCATCAGAGCCACTTTCGACTTCTTGGCAAAGGCCGCCTCCGGCAGCCGCCTGGCTTTTACCTATGTCCGCAAGGACTTTATCGACGGGCAAGAGCTATACGGCCAAGAAGCCATGTACAAGCAGTATGTGCTGAAGGACAAGTTCTGGCTGTTCGGCATGGCCCCCGAAGATGTGGCGGACTTTATCGCCGCGTATGGTTGGCGCGTGGTGGAGCATCTCGGCTATGACGAATTGGCCGACCGTTATGTGAAGCCGACCGGTCGGACGCTGGACTCCATGCCGGTCGAACGTATGGTATACGCAGAAAAACAATAGACAATCCAAACGTTGCAGAACGCACGAGTGAAGGAGCAGTTGACGTATGGCGACCACACGACGCCGGCACCGCTCGCCCAATATCGTCCTCATCGGGATCGATTCGCTGCGCCGCGACCATCTCAGTTGTTACGGCTATCCCCGGCTCACCACGCCGCACATTGACCGCTTTGCCCAGGACGGCACGCTGTTCGAGAACACCATCAGCGCCTTCATCCCCACGACCAGCGCCTATGCGTCCATGTTGACCGGGATGGATGTCTTTAGCACCAAGTCGTCGCCTGCGCCACAAAGGCGAGTTGCGTCACGAAGTCCGCACCCTGGCCGAAATCCTCAAAGGCCGCGGGCTACAACACCACCTGCGTCGGTTTCAGCGGCAATCCCGGTCTCGCGCGGCTTCGACAACTATCTCGACTATGAAGGGTGGGGCAGTTGGAACGAGGGCCGCAGGCCAAAGGCGGAAAACCTCAACGCGGTGGCCCTCCCCGAACTGGACCGGCTCGCCAAACAGCGCGACCCCTTCTTCCTCTTCCTGCGCCACATGGACCCGCACGCGCCCGTATCTGCCGCCCGCGCCGTTTGAGCGCACGTTTTATCACGGCAACGAAACCGACCGCCGCAACAATTCGATGGATCCGGTCATGGCCTTCAAGCCGTTCCGCGACTTCTTCGCCAGTTGGATGCCGCCCGGCATCACCGACAAGGATTATGTCATCGCCCAATACGACGGCGCGATCGCCTACATGGACGCCTCCATCCAGGCCATCTTCACGGCGCTGGAAGCCAAGGGACTGGCGGATAACACCATCGTCGTCGTCAACGGCGACCACGGCGAAACGCTTTACGATCACGAATGCTACTTCGACCACCACGGCATGTACGAGCTGACGCTGCACGTGCCGCTGATCATCCGCTATCCCGGGCAAGATCCCGGCGGGACTACGCGTGCACGGCTACAACCAGCACAAGGACCTAGTGCCGACCCTGCTGGAACTGGCCGGGATCGAGACCGAGATCGGCTTCGACGGGCGCAGCCTGATGCAGTTGATCCGCGGCGAGGTCCCGCCCTACGAGTCGGAGATGTACATCACCGAATGCACCTGGATGCGCAAGCACGGCTGGCGCACGCCGGAATGGAAGCTGATCATCGCCCTGGAACCCGACTTCCACTTCAAGCCCGAAGTCGAGCTATACAACCTCATCGAGGACCCCGGCGAGACTGACAACCTGGCCGGCGAACAGCCGCAGATCGTCGAGTTGCTCAACGCGCGCATGGAGCGTGGATCGCCAAGCGCGAAGCGGAAACCGGGCTGCCCAACCCGATCCACCACCAGGGCGACTGGCACGGCAAAGAGGGCGTGGGCGCGTTCACCTCCTCGCAGCAAGCCTATGACACGCTCCACATCGGCGACCCGAATCAGGCCGCCCAACTTCAGGCGCGTGCTCGTCGCTGACGCCGATGATCATCGACAGCCATTGTCACGCCTGGACCTACTGGCCCTACACGCCGCCGGTCCCCGACCCGGAATCGCGCGGGCGCGTCGAACAATTGTTGTTCGAGATGGACAGTCACGGCGTGGACCGGGCGATGATCGTCTGCGCGCGCATCGACCACAACCCCGGCAACAATGAGTACATCGCCGACCAGGTGCGCGCGCATCCCGACCGGCTGTTCATGGTCGCCGATGTCGATTGCTCCTGGTGGCCCACCTATCACACACCGGGCGCGGCGCAACGGCTGGCGGATGCGGCGGAGACGCTGCCGCTGGTCGGCTTCACCCACTATTTGGCCGACGAGGATGACGGTGCGTGGCTCACCTCCGCCGAAGGGCTGGCCTTCTTCCGCGTCGCAGCGGAGCGCAAGCTGCTGGCGAGCATCTCCAGCCGCCCGCACCATCACGCCGCGCTGCGCCAGGTCGCGGCGGCCTTCCCCAGACCTGCCGATCCTGATCCATCACTTGGGCTATTACCGCGCCGACGAACTGCCGCCCCTCCGCCAGATCGAAGAGGTTTTGCGGTCGGCGGCGCTGCCCAACATCTATCTCAAGGTGTCGGGCTTTGCCTATGCCGCCCAGGTCAAGTGGGACTTTCCCTATAGCGACACGACCTGGCTGGTCCGCACGCTCTATGCGCATTTCGGCGCGCACCGGCTCTGTTGGGGGTCCGATTATCCCGTGGTCCGCCGATATCATGACCTATCGCCAATCGCTCGAGGCGCTGCGGACCTATTGCCCCTTTATCCCGCCAGGACGACATGGCCCAGGTGCTGGGCGGTACGCTGGCCGGTCTATTGCACGAACGAGGCCACTGTGACCCTAGTGACCATCATCGGCCGCGGCCATTCGGGGACGCGCGCCATCTCACACACGTTTGTCGCCAGCGGGGCCTACATGGGGGCCACGCTCAACCGCTCCGGTGACTTGGTCCCGCCCGAAGCGATGTATGAAGCCTGTCGCGTGATGGCCCGCTATGTGGAATGGCGCGGCGGTCTGTCGTGGGACTTCAGCCGCCTCCACACGATGCCCATCCCCGACGAGTTCACGCAACTCATCCACGCCTATCTCAAGAGCGTGCTGGACGAACACGCCAAAACGCCCTGAAGCGGTGGTCGGCTGGAAGATTCCCGAAACCACGCTGGTCTATCCGTGGATCGTGCGGATGTTCCCCGACATCCGGTACATCTTCTGGTCCGCGACCCGCGCGATTGCGTGCTCAATCGGCACATCACCGACGACCTGCGCACCTTCGGCATCGAGTATCCGCGGAGACGGACGAACGACTGTGCGGTTGCGCCGCGCCATCTCGTGGAAATACCAATACGACCTGGTCGAGGCGACGCCGCGCCCGGCGCACTGGATCGAGGTGCGCTTCGAGGATTTTGTCCTCCGCCAAGAGCAAACGTTTGCCCGCCTAGGAAGATTACTCGGCATCCCACTCGGTCGTATCATCGTGCGACCCGGACGCGGTTGAACGTTACAAACTCGACGCGGGCGTCCACGATTATGACTTTTTTGCGCCGGAACTAGCCCACTATGGCTATGTCACAGCCTAATATCTTGCTTGTCCATGCCGACCAACATCGTTACGATTGTCTCGGCGCCGCCGGGCATCCCGTCATCCAGACGCCTACTTTTGACCGTCTAGCAAAGGAAGGCGTCCACTTCACCCATGCGTTCACCCCCATCCCTGTCTGCACGCCGGCACGCCGCGAGTTTGCTCACAGGGAGTTGGCCCGCTCGTCACGGCTTTCTCACTAACGCCGACTCCGAAGTCCACCCGCCGGCATCCATTACCCTGCCAACGCTTTACCAATGTCTACGAGATGTCGGCTATTATATCGGTAGCGTGGGCAAGTGGCACGTGCACCGCACAATGCTGCCCACGACTTTTGGCGCCGATGACTATGTTCCCGAATCCAACTACAATTCGTGGCGGTCCTCGCAAGGGTTGCAGCCAAAGCCCCATAGCAATGGTTTTTTTGGTGAAATTGACCCTTTCATAACAGCCGGCCAAAGCGCCTTGGCTTGGGGCGCAGATCAAACAATAACTCTCTTAAATAAGGCCGCCGCAGGCGACCGCCCCTTCTTTCTGCGTTGGGATCCAAGTGAACCACATCTTCCCAACGTCGTGCCGGAGCCATACGCATCGCTCTACCCGTCACAGGGCATCGCTCCGTGGCAGTCATATCCCGACCCTCTTGAGGGGAAACCCTATATACAGCGTAAGCAACGGCACACATGGGGCATTGAAAGATTGGACTTGGGATGACTGGGCGCCTATCGTCAGCCGCTATTTGGCTGAAATCACACTGCTCGACCACCAATTCGGACGTATTCTCGACGAAGTGGACAGATTAGGGTTGGCCGAAAATACACTGGTCATTTACAGCGCAGACCACGGCGACCTTTGCGGCGGTCATGGCCTGATCGACAAGCATTTTGTCATGTATGAGGAATTAGTGCGCGTGCCGCTGATGGTGCGTTGGCCCGAAAAAGTTGCCCGCCGCCACCAATGCGACGCCTTCATCTCCGCGGCATTGGATATCGCGACCACGATTTGCGTGGCTGCTGGAGCTTCTGCTTCCTAGTAGTTTTGCGGGCAACAATCTTATCTCTGAATATGAACAACCGTCGCGCCAGGATATTTTCTCGGTTTATTATGGCAACCAATTGGGCTTTACAGCCAACGTATGGTGCGTGACCGCCGCTGGAAATATGTCTGGAATGCTACGGCGGAAGATGAACTCTATGACCTTGAAAATGACCCAGGCGAAATCATCAATTATGCCGCCGATCCCTCGTGCCAGCGCGAGCTGTTGCGCATGAGACTGAAAATGCTGGCCTGGATGGAACGCACAAGGAAGCCTTTGTACCATTACCGTCAGGCATCAATCCATAATATAAGAAATAACGAAGGTCCCAGTCCTGGCAGAACGGGCGTGTGCCGAAATACTCAAGATCATGAATGTGCATCTCGCCCGAAAGGTGGTGATCTGCAAGGTCGGGGGGGAGCTGAAGCAGGTACTGTTCTTTTGATATTTTATCTGCCTTTTTCTTGTGCGAGGTCTCGGCATTTTCCTGAAGATTTGCGTTATCGTGCGCCTCAAATCCCCTGCCAACATCGATCTGGTGGGCGTCAAAAACCGGAGTTCCGACACGGGTCGAGACATTGCGGTACTGTATCATGCCCTTTTCAAGGAGGGTAATATTCACGATTTCACGGATAAGCGGTCCGGAGAGGGACTTTAATGCCATATTTTTGATGCGGTTTTCCACATCGTGCGCGATTTCCTGTGCTGTCGCTTCGTCAGCACCTTTATACCCATAATTCTCGACTAGTTTTGTCTCTTCAACAATCTGTCGGACGATCCGATTGCGATCCCATTCGATGATGTGCCCATCAGATGTACGGACAAAGGGGAGTGCGGGAAGAGTGATTCCCTCAAAGGTAAGTTGCTTGGTCTCCCGATGTGCCATTATTCACCTGATATCAGCGCTGATAGGTGCTCCCCATCCAGTTTACCTGCGGGAAAAAGATCCGCAGATGTGTAGAAATCAGAATCTTTCTGTAAAACGGGGGCTTCTTTTACAAAAACGCCGTTCATCCGCAGCTCGGTGAGTGATTCCGCAGTCGAAAGATCACGTTCGATATAAGTATAACCGCCCGTTGTCAGAAATCCCTTCAGACTATCACAATTCGGGCAATATTCAAGCGTATAAACAATCAATTGCGATTTTTTCGACATATAAACACCCTCACTCAGTCAACTATGCAATTGGCTTTTTGGAGATAAAAAAATCATTGTTTTGACACTTCATATGATGCCTCACGAAAGCGATTATCATTAGTAGTGGTATGAAATAATAGTACCGTAATGGTAAGGACGTTTATAGCACTCGAACTATCACAGGAAATACGAGACCAGCTCTCAGGAGCGCAGGAACGATCCGCGGCTGCAAAGTCTCATCTTACTTTTGTGGATCCAAAAAATATCCACATCACCATAAAATTTCTTGGTGAAGTGGAACAGGAAAAATTAAAAAACGTTATGGATGCCATCAGGTCAGTTACATTTACCCCATTTCCCATAACAGCAGGAACAGTGACGGTGAACAATCCAAAACACCCGCATACAGTCTGGTGTGCAATCGATGATGCGGGAGAGGGAGAACGTTTATTTCATTCTATAGAGGATGCGCTTGCACCTCTCGGGTTTGAGCGGGAGACCCGCCGCTTCACACCCCATGCAACGATAGCGCGGGTGAAATCACCGGATCCCTCACTTTTTACCGTTTTGAATAGTATGAAAGATAAGACCTATGGCAACTGCCAGATTCATGGTATAAAACTAAAAAAGAGCACCCTCCTGCCCCAGGGCCCGGTCTACGAAGATCTGCTGGAGGTGAAATGGTGAACCGGTTACCGCTCGAAGAAAGAGTATTATTGAATATTCGCCCGACGGTTCAGGAAAAGGAGCAGGTTTGTGATCTGGCAAAGCGTCTGCTGGATGCAATTGCCCAAAGCGGAAAAGCAGAAGGTATGGTCGTGGGCTCCATTGCACGGCATACATGGATTCGTGGAGACCGTGATCTCGATGTATTCATGCTCTTTGACCCTGACTTGTCCCGTGATGCACTCGAAGCTGAAGGGCTTGCCCTCGCCCGAAGCATTGCAGCTGTTTTCACCGATAAATTCCACGAGAAATACGCTGAACATCCCTATATCAACGCAAATATTGACGGTGTTGATGTGGATCTTGTCCCCTGCTATAATGTTGATAGTGCAACCAACATCCAGAGTGCGGTTGACCGCACACCATTTCACACACGGTATATCACTGACAGGATCAACGGGTTGATCGATGATGTACTCCTGCTTAAGCAATTTGCAAAAGCGGGTGGTATTTATGGTTCAGACCAGATGACCGAAGGATTTTCAGGGTACCTTTGCGAGCTCCTCGTATTCCATTATGGGGGATTTACACCCCTCATCCAGGCAGCAGCAGCATGGCGGCCCGGGATTATTATTGATATTGAGAACCATGCGGAAAAAAATTTCGGGGAGCCATTGATTGTGATCGATCCGGTCGATCCAAAACGCAATGTGGCAGCAGCAGTATCCCTGGATCGCATGGCGGGATTTGTGGAGCTGGCGAGGGGCTATAGTGAAAAACCCGTTACCGAATTCTTCCTGCATCCGATGGAGCGATGCATCCTCAAAAAAGAACTGGATGTGCGTATCGCTCAACGGAAGACATTTGTTTTTGCTGTCACCTTTACGACACCCCAGGTACATTCCGGAGATTGTTGTGCCACAGCTCAAGCGTAGTGTTTCTGCAATCAGGGAACTGCTGGAACGTAACGGGTTTCCGGTCAACCACGCATCCTATGATATGCAGTCAGAAGAATGTATGATACTCCTCGAGCTGCTTGTCGGGGAACTTCCGGCAATACGCCGGCATCTGGGACCGCCACTCTGGAACCGCTCAAATGCAGATAAATTCCGGGAAAAACACCTTGTGGAACTTCAGTCCGGGCCATTCATTGAAGACGGGCGGTATGTAATGGAAGTACCCCGGGAATATCAGACTGCAAAAAGCCTGCTGTCTTCAGATGCTCTCCTGAACGTGAGTCTCGGAAAACACGTGCGGCAGTCGCTGGAACTTGGATGGACACTTCGTGAGGGGCCGGATTGCTGGAAAGAAGAGTTTGCTCCGTTTATCGCGGAGTTTTTTGACCAGTGCTCACCACTGACCAAAATACGACGGGAAAAATAAAAAAAATATTCGGGAGATTGTGCTTGCATTGGTGATAAGACTCCTGTACCTCACTTCCGGGAGCGATTATAAAATTATTTTTTTGAATTTTTCCGGATTTTTGCCAAAGCCAGTTTTTCAATGGCTGCACTATCAACACCGGTGCCGATCTCCAGTTTCCGGTTCTGCACAGCACTGGATACGAATCCTTTACCTGTCGGCGTCCGGACAATAAGAGTTGTTGATCCTTGTGGGCTCCCTATCGCACCCGCAGAAATATCAGAAAGTACAGCCGTGAGATCCGTGCAGATATGGCAGCCTTTACGAATGCAGGTTTCCAGATCCAAGAGGGGTACGATTGTTGTGCTGCCGTCCTGCTTCAGGACCTCCAGTTTTCCTTTCACATTGAGTTTTTTGATGTCATGGGGTTCGAGGTTATAGTGGGTTTTGAGTTTTCCCAAAATGAGCGCATTATAGTCAAATGTCTCTGTGCAGAAAAGACCGATCACGAGACGGATGGCTTTCCCATACGGCTGCAGGAGATCATTATCACTGTCACGTATCCGTGCTACTGCCTGAACGGCACAGGGAACACCAACAACTGCGATCCGTTGGTACTTCCGTTCAACCACTGCACACTTGAGGGCAGCAAGGAGTGGTACCGACCAGCTGTACCGGCTGCCAGCCTGCTGAATGAGTATATCGGTTTTTGTAATAATCACTGAAGAGGGTTTGAGCGTCCATCGATCTTCGGTGACGGTGACAATTGCATCAATGAGACCTTCGTCAAGTGCGTTTGCAAGAATAGCGGTAACTGCTCCACCGCTCTGTTTGTGCGGTACATTAAAGGAAGATTTGGCAGTGACCAGTTCGAGATAGTTGCCGAGCGTTTCTGTGGGCTGATCGCCGATCCGGGGGCATACCGCATAACATGCCCCGCAACTGACATTGTCGCTCGCCTGTTTGCAGTAGCCGGTAGACACCGGAGAGGTTATCATTTCACCTTCTTTAAAAAACAGGGAATCCGCCGGGCAGACTGCAACACATGCACCGCATCCCGAGCATCTGCCCGTATCCCAGACCTCCTTTTTCAGATCAAGATAACTTTTTGCAGCCATCACTCTTCACTCCCAGGTATACTTGTTGGCAAATGGTCGGGCACTCGCCGGCGAAATCCGGGTAAATTCCGAACATATCAGCTCTTTTGCATCAATACCAAACACCCGAGCGAAATCCTCGATGATCGGTTTGATCATCATCTTCTGCTCTTCAGTGGCCGGTGTCTGCTTTGCGCCAACGCCAAGATTTCTTGAGTCCACCGGGCCACGGATGTAAATCTCACCACCGTGAATACCACTTCCGACACCCCGCTCTTCAATTGGAGGTATCCCGGTTAAACCAAGCACAATAAGAAGACCCCCTGCCATGTACTCTCCCAGGAATGCCCGTGCCGCGCCACCGACGACAAGTATCGGACGTTTATCCATGTACTGCTTCATGTGGATTCCCCCACGGTAACCGATATTATCCCGCACATATACCCTGCCGCCCCGCATGCTGTGAGCAACCGCATCGCCGGCACTGCCATGAATAATGATCATTCCCTTGTCCATGGTATTTCCTGGTGCATGGTCAGCATTCCCATGAACAATGATGGTCGGTCCGCTCATGAACATGGCGAGATCCCCGCCAGGAACTCCGTTTACGGTGAGGGTAACTCCTTCACCCCTGATACCATCACCGATGAACCGCTGCCCAAGAACGTTGTCAATCACAATCTCCTTTGCCCCGGCCGCAATCGCCGCCCGGATTTGCTGGTTGAGGGGAGTGTAATGAAGCGCTTTTGCATCAATAGTCACAGAAGTCGTCATTATGCCCCCACCGTTTTCACATCGAGAACATTTAAGAGTCCTTCATCCAGCATGTAACCCCGGAGACGGTCGCGGTTACCACGCAGGCTTTCGATACTATTGATGCCCGCAGCCCCCATCAGTTCGGCTATCTCGAGAGTCCAGCCTTGAATCAGGTTCTCTACATGCACGGATTCGATTTCAGGGTCCAATCTCTTGGTTAGTTCAGGTTTCTGGGTTGCAATACCCCATGCGCACTGCCCCCGGTAACAGGTACCGCAGACACGGCATCCCATGGCAACCAGTGCAGAAGTTCCGATATACACCGCATCAGCACCGAGACAGATGATCTTTGCCACATCCGCACTTTCGCGGATCCCGCCACTTGCAATAATCGATACCTTGTTTCTTATTCCCTGCTGGCGAAGTTTGGCGTCCACACTTGCGACTGCTGCTTCAATGGGTATTCCGACATGATCCCGGAACACCCGGGGGGCTGCACCGGTACCACCACGGAATCCGTCGATTACAACCGCGTCAGCAGAAGAACGTGCGATACCCGCTGCTATTGCCGCAGAGTTGTGGACTGCCGCGATTTTCACAAAAACGGGTTTCTTCCACTCGGTCGCTTCCTTTAAACTTCGCACAAGCTGCTTGAGGTCTTCGATACTGTAGATGTCGTGATGGGGGACTGGACTGATTGCATCACTTCCTTCGGGTATCATACGTGTACACGATACATCAGCGCACACTTTCTCACCTGGCAGGTGCCCGCCGATCCCCGGTTTTGCACCCTGTCCAATCTTGATCTCAATGGCAGCGCCGCGTTCGAGATAATTGATATCCACACCAAACCGCCCGCTCGCTACCTGAACGATCATATTTTTCTGGTACGGGTAGAGCGATTCATGGAGTCCACCCTCACCGGTCCCCATGAAGGTACGAATCCGGCTTACGGCTTTTGCAAGCGCGGTCTGAGCGTTCAGGCTGATTGCTCCATAGCTCATGTGCCCGATCATGATCGGGGTTTCAATCTGGAGGTTGGGAGAGAGTTTTGTTAAGAGCTCAACATCACCATCAGGTGTTTCTTTGAGGGATAATGATGCGGGTTTCTTACCAATGTATGTCCGCTACTCCATGGGTTCGCGAAGCGGGTCGATGCTTGGATTTGTCACCTGGCAGGCGTCAAGCACGAGCCGGTCGAAAATCATCGGATAGGGAAGTGCGTTACCCATACCGGCAAGAACGATCTTTCCGGTCTTTGCCTGGTTGAAGATGTTCTCCCGCACCTCACGCGTCCAGACCGGGTGACTGCGGTAATCCGTGGGTTTTTCGTAAATACTTATAGCATCACGCGGGCAGAAAGCTGAACACCGGTGACAGGCAACACAGTTACGGGAATTGACCCGTATTGCATCCCCGTCTTTTCGGAACACACCATATGAGCAGTTTTCAACGCAGCGTCCGCAGAGCATGCACTGGTCGGAGTCGATCTCGACTTTATAACGAAGAGGGATACTGCCTATTGTCATGCAATAACTCTCCCAATGACAGGTTCACCGGCTTTTGGCATCGTAATATTATCGACATCCGGCTCCATCCGCCGGATTGCTGCTTCCTCGCTTGAAATATAAAGGCGGCCCCCAAGTTCACCAGTCACAAGCGGACGCAGCTTGATTCTGTCAGTAAAGCCCATCAGCGTATTTTCGTTTGCAACACAGATTGCAAAAGGACCATTCATGAGTGCGGAGCCATACGTAAGACGGATTGCCCTGTTGAGTTCCTGCGCTTTTTACCGGCATCCGGTCAATATCTTCCCAGAAAGGCGGTGCAAGAGCCCGCACCGCCATCTTTTCCGGCAGCCCGTGTTTCCGGATTAACAAGTCTACAAGATAAGCTACCACTTCAGTATCAGTATACATGGTACATTTGTACCCATAGCTTTCGATGTAGCGGCGGTTGGTTCCGTAGGATGTTATCTCGCCGTTATGGACAACACTCCAGTTCAGGAGGTTGAAAGGGTGTGCTCCCCCCCACCAGCCGGGTGTATTGGTCGGGTAGCGGTTATGCGCAAGCCAGAGATACCCCTTATAATCCTGAATGCGGTAGAAATCAGCGACATCCTCAGGCCAGCCTGCGGCTTTGAAAACGCCCAGGTTTTTCCCGGAAGAGAAGATGAGAGCACCATTCTTTTCCGCATTGACTTTCATAACCAGGTGTGTAACTATATCTTCATCGGGTGTGGTACTTTTCGGCATCAGGCTCCTGTCAGGACGGAAAAAATAACGCCATGGTGTATGAACTTTACGGATATTGGGCTGCTCATATGTTTTGATCTGTTCATCATGGACGATGGTCCCCCATTTCTCCAGCAGGATATCAAGTGCACCCTTGTTTTCCCGGATATTGTCAAAAAAAACATGCAGTGCGAAATAATCTTTGTATTCAGGATAGATTCCGTACGCTACGTACCCGGCTCCTTCACCACTTCCCCGCTCATTCATCATGGAGAGTGCTTCTTTTATTTTTGTACCATCCACACTCTGGCGGCGCTTATCCAACACACCTATAATACCACACATATTATCACAATACAGAATGATGTTGTACAGATGAACATATGTTCATTGCTTATGAACATTCGTTCAATCAGATTGGTTGAATAAGTATAAATACAAATGGGTGGAACATGTCTTCCAATATGTCAGCAGATGTAACCAAACTCCTAAAAAAAATCGAGGCGGATAAAGTTAAGTTCATCCGCTTGCAGTTTACTGACATCCAGGGTCAGCCAAAAAATGTCTCGATCCCGGTTATTCAGGCAGAGAAAGCACTGACTGAGGGCATCTGGTTCGATGGATCCTCCATCGAAGGATTTGCCCGGATTGAAGAATCCGACATGATGCTCACGCCGGACCCGACAACGTATGCGGTTCTTCCCTGGAGACCCCAGGAAGGAAAGGTTGCCCGGTTTATTTGCGATGTCCAGACGTATGGCAACAAACCGTTTGAAGGTGATCCACGCTTTATTCTAAGAAAAATAATTGCCGAAGCGGCAAAGTCGGGCTTTTCATTTAATACCGGTCCCGAACTCGAATTTTTCCTGTTCAAAATGTATGATGGCATACCGACCACGGAATTTGAAGACCATGGAGGGTATTTCGATCTCGCTCCTACCGACTCTGCAGAGGATGTCAGGAGAGATGTTGACATAGCATTGAGTGATATGGGATTTGAGATTGAAGCATCTCACCACGAAGTTGCGGAAAGTCAGCATGAAATTGATTTCAAATATGGTGACGCCCTCATCACTGCAGATCGTGTAATTACTTTCAAGTTTGCAACCAAGTCGATTGCTCTCCAGTACGGACTGCACGCGAGCTTTATGGCAAAACCTCTTGCAGGTATCAACGGCAGCGGTATGCACACACATGGGTCACTGGCAAAGAATGGTAAGAATGCTTTCTATGATCCCAATGGTGAAAATCAGCTCTCCGACACCGCAATGTATTACATCGGAGGTATCCTGAAACACGCAAAAGCAATCACGCGTGTTGCAAATCCGACGATCAACTCTATATAAGCGGCTTGTCCCCGGTGATCGAACTCCCTGCTATATTTCCTGGAGTGCCGCCAATCGTTCCGCACTGGTTCGCGTTCCGGCAGCCCGCGGTAACAGCACCCGTGCTGAATTCCGCAGCCCGGACCCGATGTGTAACCCATATCTCTTATTTGCCTGCATGCTCGCTTCAGGTCTTGATGGCATTAAAAACAAGATAATGCCTCCTGATTGCACGAATACAAACATCTATCATCTCGATGAGAAAGCCCGAAAGAGACTCCACATCGAAATGTTGCCTGGCAGCCTGATGGAATCCAACGCAGCACTCCTGAAAGACGATGTACTCTGCAAAACTCTCGGTGACCATGTTGTCTCGAACCTTTCCAGCATAGCACAGATGGAGACCGATTCATTCCGGCTTGCGGTTCACCCGTGGGAGCTGGACAGGTACCTGGCAACATACTGATTTAACAAATTTTTTAAAATTTTATCGGCAAGGTTCGGACTTGTAATCCGGTAACTGACTGTCGATTGTACTCTTACAGGATGAGAACGTGTTCTGGTTGAGTTCTCCATTGTCAGGACTCAAAATAACGTAAAACAATAGAGTGGCGTGCCCAAAAAAACAGCCCATCACTCCAAAAAATAAAGGATAGTTCCAGTACGCAAGAGAGCGGTCGCCAGTTTACTAAAAAAAACCCTTAAGGTGAAAGACATGGTTTTGGATACCGGTGTTACAACCTGGCTTATGGTATCGGCAGCGCTCGTGATGCTGATGGTACCGGGAGTCGGTCTTTTCTATGCAGGACTTGTTCGCAGAAAGAATATTATCTCAATGATCGCGCTTTCTTTTGTTGCACTCGCGGTTGTCAGTATTTACTGGATGGTAATTGGGTACTCACTCGCTTTTGGCCCGGATATTAGCGGAGTTATTGGAAACCTCGATTATGCCTTTCTGAATGGTGTATCAATGGATGCAGGTGAGAAAGGGTATGCCCCGCTGGCGTTCATGGTCTTCCAGCTCTTCTTTGCAGCAGTAACCTTAACCATTATAACATCCGGAGTCGCAGAACGCGTCAGGATCTCCTCATTTATTGTGTTCATGCTGCTCTGGATGACGTTTGTGTACTGCCCGCTTGCCCACTGGGCATGGGGAGGGGGCTGGGCGCAGTCAATGGGCCTCCTGGACTTTGCCGGGGGTACCGTTGTTGGATCTGCTCCGGGTTCTCTGCACTTGCTATTGCCCTTGTAATAAAAAGCCGGGCCGGCTTTGGAAAATATTCGATGGAACCACATAATATTCCCCTCGCCCTGATTGGAACTGCACTGCTCTGGTTCGGCTGGTTCGGATTCAATGCGGGCAGTGCGCTTGCAGTAAACGGGTTGATGGTGAATGCATTTGTGACCACAAATGCTGCTGCAGCTGCAGGAACGCTCGCGTGGATGGGAGCCAGCTGGTATCATGGAAAACCAAGCTCTCTGGGCATGGTGAGCGGGGCCATCGCCGGGCATGGTAGCGATTACTCCCGCCGCAGGATTTGTGACACCGATGATTTCGATCCTGATCGGCGCTATAGCCGGTCTTGATCTGTTATGGCAC
Source organism: uncultured Methanoregulaceae archaeon (assembly GCA_963733045.1). Taxonomy (GTDB): domain Archaea; phylum Halobacteriota; class Methanomicrobia; order Methanomicrobiales; family Methanospirillaceae; genus Methanoregula. The sequence goes on from CAVTBZ010000006.1 coordinate 19,209, forward strand.
GATGTTATTCCGGATCAGGAAAGGGCTCGATGAAAGCCTTGATGCATGGGCTATCCATGGCATGGGTGGACTCTGGGGGACGATTGCAACCGGCGCATTCGCAACAGTGGCGGTTTGTGGTATATCCGGCCTGTTTGAAGGCAACCTGCAGCAGTTTATCAATAATGGTATAGCTGCACTGGCAGCACTGGTATTTTCTTTTGTTGTTACCTATTGTATTGCAAGAATCGTTGACCGTACCTTATGGCTCAGAGTAACTGCAAATGAAGAGTACGTAGGCATGGACATCTCTCAACACGGCGAACGCGTCTGAAGTGATCATCATGAAAATGGTAAAAGCAATCATCAAACCAGAACAATTCGATATCGTAAAAAAAGCACTTGAAGACTATGGCGTGACTGGCATGACGGTCACAGAAGTCCAGGGACGGGGTGAACAAAAAGGTATTACCCTGGAGGTACAGGGGAAAACCGATGATCGTCGACATGCTTCCTAAGATCCAGATCGAGATTGTCATCCGGGACCAGGAGGTGGACAAACTGATCACCACAATCATAAGTGCTGCCAGGACCGGTACAATTGGCGATGGCAAGATTTTTATCCTCCGGTCGAAACTGCCATCAGGGTCCGTACCGGTGAGATGGAACGCTAAAAACTGGCTTATGGTGAAAGCCGGTTATTAATGCGCGCCGTCCTTTTTAATTTACTTTTATTCCGGTTCTGTTTTTTTATCAGACGGCAGGTTAATTTTCACAATAAAAATATTTATAAGCATAGGAATGCAACTTCCTTCCAACAATATGTAAATTGAATATTGTCAGAAAATTATGCAGATATGTATCGCCAAACAGGGAAAACGCCAGTTTCCCGGACTTTCCATCCGGCATTGGTATCCCGTGCGATCTCTGGTACATTCTGAAACACACTGTTTGCACTATGATCCGAATTCATATTCAATGGGTTCCCAATGCAAATCTGATTACATAAGGTGAAAAAATGGCAATTGATACTGGAGCAACAGCATGGATCCTCGCTTCAACGGCGCTTGTTATGATAATGACGCCGGGAGTCGGATTCTTTTATGGCGGACTGGTACGCAGGAAAAATTTCATATCAATGATTACCCTGTCGTTCGTCGCCTTCGCACTGGTAAGTATCCAATGGGTATTATTTGGGTACTCTCTCGCATTCGGTTCCGATGTCGGCGGGTTTATTGGCAACCTGGAGTATCTGGGACTGAACAACGTTGGTATCGGATCCCGGCTCCTATAGCCCTGCAATACCCGGGCTGCTCTACATGGTATTCCAGACTCGTTTTCGCTACGGTAACGATGGCGATTGTGACGTCGGGTTTCGCAGAACGCATAAAATTCAGTGCATATCTCGTATTTGCACTTCTCTGGACCACAATCGTGTACAATCCACTCGCCCACTGGGTATGGGGTGGCGGCTGGGCAGCCCAGTTCGGGTCACTTGACTTTGCCGGAGGAACAGTTGTACACATAAGTTCCGGTTTCGCCGCCCTTGCAATTGCGCTGGTCATCGGAAAACGTGTCGGATTTGGCAAGTATGCGATGGAACCAAACAACATCCCACTGACAATTCTCGGGGCTGCACTTCTCTGGTTTGGCTGGTTCGGTTTTAACGCCGGGAGTGCGCTCGGCGCTGACGGTCTTGCAGCCCAGGCATTTGTAACAACAAACACCGCAGCGGCAGCAGGTGCGATGGCCTGGCTTTTAGTCAGTTGGTTACACGGAAAGCCGAGTTCGCTCGGATTTGTCAGCGGAGCAGTTGCAGGACTTGTTGCAATTACACCAGGAGCAGGATTTGTGACACCCATGGCAGCCTTGCTGATAGGAGCCATTGGTGGAGCGCTCTGCTATGGTATATTGCTCTTCCGTATCCGGAAAGGTCTGGATGAGAGTCTGGATGCATGGGCAATCCATGGGATGGGAGGACTCTGGGGAGCGCTGGCAACCGGTATCTTTGCTGTAGCGGCAGTAAATGGCGCATCTGGATTGCTCGAAGGAAATGTTCACCAGTTCATTGCAAATGCAGTTGGTGCATTCGCTGCGGTAATCTACGCATTTGTTGTAACCTACGTCCTCGCAGTGATCATTGACAAAACTATCGGTCTGCGGGTCACTGAGGAAGAAGAGTATGTCGGCCTCGACATCTCCCAGCATGGAGAACGGTGTTAATCCGGGGGGATTATCATGAAAATGGTAAAAGCTATTATCAAACCTGAACGATTCGAGTTTGTAAAAAAAGCGCTTGAGGACAAAGGGTTCATCAGTATGACGATCACTGAAGTCAAAGGACGAGGTGAACAGAAAGGGATTACCCTTCAGTATCGTGGTGGCCAGATGACCGTTGATCTCCTGCCCTAAGATCCAGCTTGAAATTGTTGTCAAAGATAAGGATCTCGATACCCTTCTGGCTCTGATTATGGAATCAGCTCGTACCGGAAAAATTGGTGATGGCAAGATCTTTGTCGTTCCAATAGAGAAATCCATACGGATACGAACCGGTGAAATGGAGGGGTAAAAACCATACATAATAAAAATCCAAAAAATTTTACGGTCGGGATTGACAGGGATCTGTCTGTTCTTTCACATTTTTTTATTAGCTGGAACTGGTTGGATAAAATTCGATTCATAGTAATCCCGATTCAAATATTAAAAATAAAAATTTATAAAAATTATTACACAGAAGAATGTAATTTATTTTCGGGGATTAAAAGAAGCAGGATTGATATAAGGCTGGATCTTCAAAAAATTTATTTATAGTCAATCAATGTATGAAGTTTCATCTCAATATGCGGCGATATGAAGTAATGATCAGGTAATGTGGTCAGAGCTGTACCATGCATTACTGCCTGATCGATGTCAGCTTCAGATATCCCGTGCTTATTATGATCAAACACTTCGTGAAAGAATACTTTTCCTCCGCCATACATAATTCTGCATAAGGAGCACCAGTCATCGCTTTTTTTTATATAAAAATAGGACGATCCAACCTGCGATTTCCCGTGATTGTGGAGTTCCTCGAGAATGAGTTCATAGTTTGGTGTGGACTTATCTGACATTACATATCGCGGCACTGGTTCCACACCATAGACCTGTTTTGCTTTCGGCATTTTTTCCACCCCAATTCCCTTGCTCAACGCTCAATCAGCATTGTGCCAAGGGTACGAAAGCAATATCTTTCCTAGATATTTATATTTTTCTATAAAACGAAAATTCAATACCAAAACAGATTGTTATTTACGATGGTGGCTGAAAATCTATACAGCTATTATGATCCCGTGGCTCTCAGAAAATTTTAAAAATTTTAAACCCAACGCAGCCATAGCCCTCAATGCCACACGTCATATGAACAAGATTGAGCGAAAAAAACTTTTTTCTCCGGATATTGAACCTATGCGAACTGCGGAAGGCAGGTGGTTCGAAGCAATTGTCTATGAGATGTTTTTGGATATCTCAAAGAAATCAAGCCAGATAAAATACCTCGCACGTAAAGGTGCGGATGCCCCCAGGAAAAGGGAAGAGGTCAAACTCGGACAGAATGGCCTTTATTATTCGAAATATGGTGACATCACAATCCGGGGAAATGGACAGGACCTTGCGGAATTTGATATGCTGCTCCTCGATTCAGATAACCATGTTGCATTTGCCGAAGTTGTGACATCGCCTTCAGATTTGAAGGAATTTGAACATGAAATCGCCTTCAAGAAACGACTCCTCGGTTACCTTTACAACCAGAAGATCACGCCTTTTCTTCTTGTTTCTTCCTTTGACCTTTCCAACTATTCTGTTGTCAAGAGACTTGCAAAGGATAAGACCAATGCAATTATCCATACCAGTTCCTGCGAGGAAATAAAGTCAATCCTCAAGCATTACCGTCCACGGATCCTGTACAACAACCCGGAAAATCATCCCAACCTGATCCCGGCAACAGATTTCCCGATGAAAAACCCGTTTGACTACAAACGATACCATGACGAAGTGCGCACCCAGATCTTCAGTGAGATTGCAAAAGGGTGTGAACGAAAACTTCCAAAGATCACCAGTGAGACCGGACAACTCGTAAAAAAAGTTCTCTATGGCGGATTGTTCCCTCAGTCTGTCAAATTGCTGTGTGATACCTACGGTCTGACCGTAAAAAGCAGGACGGTCGGGTTTGAGGATTTTTCAAAGTATTATTCAAAGGCAATCATCGCAACCGATCTTCCGAATTTCGAACTGATTATCTACCTCAGGTCACGGCAAAAAAAGGAGTATCATAAAATGATCCAGGCAAAGGATGGGCATTTCAAATTTGAACGGCCAACTCCTCCGAAAGTAGGTTTTTTCCTCTGGCTAGAAGCCATCCAGCCGACTCTCGGTACGCGGATTACTCACCAGCTGCTGGAATCATTTACAAATACCGGGCAACCGAAGAAATAAACCGGTTTTTTAAATAAAAAAAAATGTAGGGAACAGTTCCCTGAAACAACAGGTTCAATCGAGCAGTGCACCCATTGCCTCATCGTACCGTGCACCCATGACGTAGTCAATGCCGGATACTTCTGCTGCTTCCGGAGTGAGTGCCATCAGATCGTCACGGCTCATCGTTGAGAGCCGGAAGTTTCTGCTGCCCGCCATAATCTGCTGGAGCCCGACTCTGAACTTCTGGGAGTAGGTGTAAATTGCGACTGCACCCATCGGTATATCCTTTATGCGTGCGCCGTATTTCTCCTTGAGCTCTTCGTAGCAGACAAAAATCTCTTCGATATTGTTGCCATACTTCGAAACGGTCTTGGGAAGATCGCCTTCTTTGATCCATTTCTCAATATTCTTGCCCACCATGCCGGGTATCATGAGGCCTCTCCCCATGCAGACTGCCTTGAAATACGGACTGCCCATGGCAAGTGCCTTGAATGCGCCAGGTTCATCTGAGAAACCGCCAGCCATTGCAAGATCAGGAACACGGTAACCTTTCTTATCCAGCTTGCAGGCAAATTCATACGCGAGTGACTGCAGGTAGAACGAAGGAATACCCCATTCGTTCATCATCGGCCACGGACTCATACCGGTTCCACCGGGTGCACCATCAATAGTGAGCAGGTCGATCTTTGCCTCGGAGCTGTATCTGAGGGCCATTGCCAGTTCGACCATGGAGTACGCTCCGGTCTTTAAGGTGACACGCTTAAACCCGATGTCGCGGAGACGGTCAACCTCTTCCAGGAACCCTTCTTTGGTAACAAAACCAAGCCGGGAGTGGCGCTCGAATTCCTTGATCGCCCCTGCCTTGAAAGCTGCCTGGTTCTCATGAAGAGTCGGGTCGGGCAGAACGATATAGCCCCGCCTCTTAAGCTCTATCGCGCGCTCAAGCGACTTGACCTTGATCTCGCCACCGATACATTTGGCACCCTGCCCCCACTTCAGCTCGATCGTATCCAGGTTGTGTTTACTTGCGACATACTCCGCGGTTCCAAGCCGGGTGTCTTCGACATTCATCTGGACGAGCATTTCTCCATAGCCATCATGAAATTTCTTATAGATGTTGATGCGGCGATCCATCTCGGGAGATTCGATAACTTTACCATTGTTATCGCGTTTTAAGCCCGGATCGATACCGCAAACGTTTTCACCACAGACAAGCGTGATACCTGAGATTGCTGCACCGATCGCGAAGTGTTCCCAGTTTACCCGTGCAATTTCAGTGGAGCCAAGAGCGCCTGTAAAAATTGGCAGGCGCATCTTTACTTTTTTGTCCCACCCGTACTCGGTCTCGGTATCCACGGTTGAGAAGACCGCTGTATCCGGACCGGCTTCGACTCCCTCAGGGAGTCCCCTTGCACCGACTGCATATCCCTGGATATTGAGATGGGAATAATCAATCGGGTAATTCTTGTCAGCACCTGCAGTGATCTCACCAAACGGGCCGGGATAGAGTACCTCCCTGCCCCGGAACGATGATAACCAGATCTCACACTGCCTTTGCATCCATCAATACAACGGGTACAGATACCTGAACACGGGGCTACATCCCGTGATCGGTTCACCGTGCCGGTTGCTTCGTTTGCATTTGGCTGTCTAAGATTCATGAATACACTCCATTTGATTAACAGAATCTCCCTTGTGAAAACACAATAGGGACTGTTTGAGCGAATACCGATCCCAAACTACTTTGTTTAAAATCTGTTCGCTAATAAGCGGTTGCTTTCCACCCCTTAATAACCGTTACGGTTTTGAATGGTGATTGGAACACGTTTTTACCCAGGTTTTGCATAAAATGCTCTCAAAAAATACAAAATTAAAAAAAAAATCAAAAAAACGTCAGATTCTAATCAGATCATGAGTACCGATTGCCAAGTCCGATCTCTTCTGCATACTTTATCTGATGATACCCGTCAGTCTGCGCATGGACTCCTTTAAACTTGTCCCCGCCTTTGTGATGATGAGCGGTAAGAAGTGAATCGGTAAACCCGGTCTGCTGGTTCACGAGATCATAACTTGCTGCATCGATAGCCACAGGATCCTTTGATGCGAGAATCCCGATATCCGCTACAATTGGCGTATCGCTGAACGGGAAACAGTCACAATCCGGGGTGATCCTGATGAGGAAATTCATGTACCCCACTTTTCCTTTCTTTGCCTTTACAGCGCCATATGCATACTCGACCATTCGTTCCATAAAGACCGGGATCTCGGTTTCCCAGTCAATATCTATCGCATGTTCCGGGCAGACATGCATGCATTCAAAACACCCTATGCAGAGATCCCGGTTAATAACAGATTTCTCTTTTTCAATCGTAATCGCCGTTTTCGGACAGATTTCAACACACGTACCGCATCCGGAGCAACGATCGGGTATAGTGAACGGGCGGGCATTGTGCTGGGCTCGTTTGCCTTCAGGTGGAGCACACCCCATGGCAAGGTTTTTGATCGCACCTCCGAATCCTGATACAATATGGCCCTTGAAATGACTCATCACTATCATGCTGTCTGATCGGGCGATATCCCCGGCTATAGTAACGGTGTTGAAATGTTTTTTCCCTATTGGTACCTCTGCTACATTCTTTCCTGAGAGCCCGTCTGCAATAATTATCGGGGCACCGGTAACAGCAAAGTCAAACCCGTGAAGAATTGCCGTGGTAATATGATCCACCGCATTCGACCGGCTGCCAAGATAGAGGGTACTCGTATCGGTCAGGAACGGGAGCGCTCCGCAGGTTTTTATCCTATCAACAACCTGCCTGACATAGACCGGACTGATATACCCATCATTCCCCAGTTCACCAAAATGGAGTTTAACAGCAGTTTTGTCATGAGGTGCAACAATACCCGAAAAACCGGCACGATCAAAGAGCCGCTGCACCTTCATGGTTGTATCTCTTGATCCGAATACGCCCGCAGACTTGCAAAATAGACCAGACCTGGCATATGGTTTCCTCTGATCAAAGAGCGTATTAACGGGAAAGATGTAAAATATATCGATATTTAAGGTTCAGGTAATCACATCAAGATTACGGGTTTTTTTCCTGTTCTTACCATGCTTGATTAATTCACGCGACTTTTCATAATACTGGCGTGAAAGTGCCTCTTTTCCCAGTTCCTTGGTGCAAACACCAAGACAATTCCATGCCTCTGCATGGTTCGGGTTCTTCTCGACCAGACGATTCAAATCCTGAATTGCCAATTCAATAAGATCCTTCCGGTGCCGTAGTATTCCGAGCGTTTTAAGCATTTCAGCACGGGAAAATAAATACTCTTCATCATCTGGTGCGAGTTCAACCGCCCTGGTAAAATTACGGAGCGCCTCTGCAGTCCCTTCCAGAGCTCCCTGAAACACACACCACGGTCATGCCAGACATAGGGAAGCGAAGGGTCAATCCCCAACGCCTGGTCAAAATAAGGAATCGCCTCAATATACTTCCCTTCGCGGAATGACAGTCTCATACCCTCCCGGTGATTTGACTTTGCTTTTCCCAGTATTTTATCAAACATTCCAGCCTTACTATACCGCGGAGTATCTGAAGACTCATCATCATGGGACGCTTCGGTAGGCTTGCTTAAAAGTTCTGAGCCCATCTCTTCAGTGATATCTTTTACTTTTCCCATTACGCCGATGAATACACCCTTGCTGTCATAGAGGGCAGTGGATTTCATCCATAAAACAGTCTGACGTCCTTCTTCTGGTGTCGCTTTCGTCCATGCTGTGACGGTCCCCTTCTCTTTCTCAATTATACAATAGTTATTTTCAAGGATAGCAGCATCATCCTGAAAGATAAGATCGCTCAGGCATGGGAGACTTATGCCCAAAAAAAGGAATGGAATATTCCCAATCTCCCTTACCTAGTACGTCTCCGGGTTTTTTCCCGGTTAAATCTACCATACCTTCGTTCCATACGATCACATTACCTTCACGATCAATGACGTATGCAGCCTGGTCAAAAAAGTTGAATGCATCTGAAAGAATCTTCTGGGTTGTACCCGGGCCTCTTCCCATATTTCGTTGGTCAACAGCATGACGGATCATTTGCACAATCTCGAGAAGCTGGGCCTGGACATCATCGCCTTTTTTTAAGAAAAAATCTGCTCCATAATTAAGAGCCTCGATTGCGGCGTATTCCCGGCCAACACCGGTAAATATTATGACCGGCGTTGTATCTCCCTTTGCCCGGACTATCTTTAACAATTCGATACCGTTGATCTCGGGAAGATCGTAATCCACAATCATCGCATCGAATGTAGTACTCGCCAGGAGATCCAGGGCCTCTTTTGCACTGAGTGCGGTTTTTACCTTCATCTGACCAATGCGTTCGAGTAATGGATGCATTACTTCAAGCAAAGGGTTCTGGTCATCAATGAGAAGGACTGAAAGCATAAAATATCCATACGTTGTTAACGCTGCAAAAAATAAAAAGATTGGGATCTATTCCCTTTTTCCCAACTCGTGGTCAAGACAGAAAAGATGCCCGGGCACATCTCCAACACAGTTTACCTGTGCAAGAATCGCACATGAATGCTCCTCTTCTTCGACCTGTTCTTTAACAAACCACTGGAGCATCTCAAAACTTGCATGGTCTTTTTCCTTGATTGCAAGGTCAACAAGTCCGTGGATCATAGCAGTAACTTTCTGCTCATGGGCATATACTTCCTCGAACACTTTACCAGCAGATGACCACTTTGCTTTTGGTGCTTCGATTTCTATGAGATTCGGCTTCCCGCCACGGGCGATGATGAAATCGTAAATCTTCAGGGCATGACTCTGCTCTTCCCCGGCCTGGATCCGCATCCATTTGGCAAACCCTTTCATGTTGGTTGTTTCGAAATACGCCGACATGGCAAGGTACAGGTATGCCGAGTAAAACTCCCGGTTGACCTGTTTGTTTAAGGCTTGTTCCATAGTCTTTGAAATCATGTAAAAAACCTCTTTTTAATCGATGATTGGTTTTTGGTTTTTATTAATGCTTTCGGAAATGACATTCTATATAAACCAACAGGTTACTTTTTCTTCCGTGGACGAATCAATGCATGGAACAATCCGGTGATCATATTGGGTTTTTTCGGGCGGAAAACCCCCTCATTCACATACCGCACATCCTCAATGGAAAAGAATGCGTGCGGGTTTGTTGACCTGATACGCTCAGTTATCCGGGCGACATCGGTACGGTTGACAAGGGAGAGGATAATCCTGACGTTGCCCCGCGAGCCCTTGGCATCCAGCATGGTAATGCCATAATTTTCTGACTGCATAAAAGGAACGATTTCATCATTGGATTCCTCAGTAGTAACAATTCGCATAATTACCATCCCAATTGAAAGTTTCTCTTCAATCACAAGACCAATGTACGTGCCCATGGCAAACCCGAAGGCAAATGCCAGGAAGTTTGCAATATTGGTAAGGTCCCGCATAACGACTTCCATGGCGAGAAGCCAGATGACAATTTCAAAAAAAGCGATGATGGGAGCGAGGTACTTGATACCTTTTGATATATAGATAACACGGATTGTCTCCATGCTCACATCGCAGATACGGGCTAAGAATATGAGAAGAGGAAGTATCACCCATGCATAGAGTTCTGGAGTAATGATGAAAAACGACAATTTTTCGTCTCTGTTACTGTTGAAGCATTGCTTTATATCGGCTGATCAAGGTGATCCTTGTTTCTATATCAAGATTATTCCAAAAACCATAAAATAAGAGAGATTTGAATTTGAATCCCGGATCAAGCGGATAATGATGCCCGGTTTATCTAATGTGTACTTTTCTGGTTCGGTATCAAATTTCTTTTTGCAGCCGGGTGCACAAAAGTAATACTTCTTGCCTTTATATTCGCTGGTGAATTTTGCTGTTTTTTCATCAACGGTCATTTTACAGATAGGGTCAATCGCCATGGTCCACCTCAGGTATTCCCTTTCTTTGCGTCAGGTATATACTTTTTGAGCAGCAGGGAGAGGCTGACCACGGTAACCGAGCTGAGTGCCATGGCGAGGGCTGCGAGTTCCGGTTTGAACGTGAAACCAAAGAACGGGTAAAGCACACCGGCCCCGACCGGAATGAGTGCGGTGTTGTAGGCAAAAGCCCAGAAGATATTCCCCTTGATCCGGCCCATCACTTTTTTTGAAAGCTGGATCGCTGCCACCGCATCAAGCAGGTCATCCTTGATCAGGACCACATCTCCGCTTTCAATAGCCACATCGGTTCCGCTGCCTATTGCGATCCCCACATCTGCCTGAGCGAGTGCGGGTGCGTCATTGATCCCGTCTCCCACAAATGCCACTATCTCGCCTTTTTCCTGGAGACCTTTTACTTCTGCAGCCTTGTCCTGCGGGAGCACTTCTGCAACAACCCGGTCGATACCAATCTGGCGGGCGATCGCATGTGCGGTGCGTTTGTTGTCGCCGGTAATCATAACGACCTGAATTCCCATTAATTTGAGCCTGCCGGACAGCTTCTTCGCTTGTTTCCTTGAGGGTGTCCGCAATTGCGATCACCCCGGCCATCCGGTTGCCGGCAGCGATAAGAATCGCAGTTTTGCCATCCTGTTCAAACACAATAAGCTGTCTTTCGATTTCGTCGCTGATTATTACGCCTTTCTCCTGCATGAGGATACGGTTCCGGCAAGGATTGTTTCTCCAAGCACCGTTGCAACAACACCTTTACCGCTGTAGGTGTCAAAATGGTCAGCCGGTGAAATACTGATTCCGGTGCTTTTTGCTTTACGCACAACTGCCTGGGCAAGAGGATGCTGGGAATTCACTTCAACACCAGCAGCAAAACCAAGGAGAGTCTGTTCGGTTATGCCGACAGGAATAATATCAGTCACTTCCGGTTTTCCTTTTGTCAGCGTGCCGGTTTTATCAAAAACGACCGTTGTGACTTTCTCTGCGATCTCGAGAGCTTCACCATTTTTTATCAGGATTCCAGCCTCCGCACCCCGGCCAACCCCGACTGTCACGGCAGTGGGTGTTGCCAGTCCAAGAGCGCAGGGACAGGCAACAACGAGAACCGATATCAGTGAAGTCAGTGCAAACAGAAGAGAAGAATGAAGGACGAAGAACCAGACAATAAAAGATGCCGCAGCAATTACCAGTACAGCCGGAATAAAGTACGTCACGGCAACATCTGCAATCCGCTGCACCGGGGGTTTGGAACCCTGTGCATCCTCCACCAGCTGGATAATCTGGGCCAGTACCGTTTCTTTTCCAACTTTTAGGGCCTTTACTGACAGAACGCTGTTGGTATTCAGAGTCCCTCCAACCACCCGGCTTCCTTTGGCTTTGAGCGGGGGAACAGGTTCACCGGTGATCATTGATTCATCAACATAACTCTCACCAGCGACAACCTCCCCGTCAACGGGAACCTTACTGCCCGGTTTTACGACAACAATGTCCCCGATGATTACATCATCAACAGGAATTTCCTCTTCCTTTCCTTCACGGATGATCGTTGCGGTCTTTGCCCGAGACCGGCGAGTTTCCGGATTGCATCCGAAGTTCTTCCCTTTGCCCGTGCTTCAAGGTAACGCCCGAGCATGAGAAATGCAGCGAGCATGATCGCAGTATCATAAAACATGAACTCATGGGTGAGAACGATACCGAATGTTCCCATAACACTGGCAACGAACGCGACACCGGTACCCATCGCGTACATTACATCCATATTGAGAGAACGGTTGCGCAGCGCCATGGATGCGGCACGGAAAATAGGATATGCAACATAAAAGAAAACCGGCGTTGAAATTACCAGCATTACATACGCAAGAGTTTGCATCGGCAACGGGAGGGGTACCCACATAGCAAGCAGAAGAGGGATGCTTACCGCAAACCCTACAGAGAACCGGAGAAATTTGTCATGCAGATCTTTTTCCCGTGCAATCTTTTCAGCTTCCTCGCTCACCTCTCCGGCAATACCGAGATACTGGTAACCCGCATCCTCGATGGCTTTTTTCATATCAGGAATTGTTGACACCGAGGGGTTGAAGGTGACATATGCCTTTTCAGTACCAAGATTTACGTTTGCGGATAGTATGCCGGGAAGTGATCGAAGCGCAGCCTCGATTGTCTGGACACAGGTAGCACAGACCATACCTCCGATTTTAAGGGTGACTTCACGGTTCACCACATCATATCCTACAGTCTTCACTGCTTTTTCCAGTTCAGTAAGAGAGACTTTTGTGGGATCAAACTCAACATGCGCTGTGTCGGTGCCAAAATTTACCTGAACCTTGGAGACATCCTTGATCTGCCCCAGTGATTCTTCGATATTGATCGCACATGTTGCACAGTGCATTCCAGAAATTTTTAATTCTGCTTTCTTTTTTTCTGGTTCTGACATACGTCACTCCCGATTTTGTGCCGGCTCGATACGGGCAGGATCATGCTATCTCTTCAGCCGGGTGGATCGCCTTCATGAACAGGATGCAGAAATACTGGTGTACCTGCATCCTTCATGGATCTGCCACAATCCATTATCTGATATAATCAGATGATGTGAGCAGGAGGGATAAAAGGGTATCAATGATAGTATAAAAGCAGCGTGAACACCTAAATTTTTCACGCGATTGTTGATAAAAAATTTTAGATGTCAGGAAAAATAAAAAATGGCTGAATAATTTTTTTTGCTGCTCAGCATTTCTACAAACGAATGAACCATTACGGAAGATCCGGACAGATCCGTTTTTAGGATGCAATCTCTCATTCTTTGGTTACTTTTAAAAGGTCTGATATACTGTTCACGATCGCTGTTTTTTATATTCCGTGAATAACGCCGCTGCGTACACATCAGTCTTTTTCGTGGGCACATAATTGAACTCTTTGACCCTTTTAACAAGCTCATCAGTAATAGTGGCATCGTCGCCCAGATTGAGTTTTTTTACTTCGTCAAAGATCCAGTCCAGGTGGTCGATGCCTGTTTCCTTGCCATCGATAAGCACCCGTTTTGTAGTGATCTTGTCCGGGGGAATTCCCCCGCAGATCGAGCAGTAATACCCGTCTTTATCGTCTCCACCCATTTTCTTACTCCTTAATCATGGTAAGTGACATCTTGAACTTCGTGATAGCGGAAAGGGCGTGCGGGACTTTGGCCGGGAAAATGATCGAATCTCCGGTCTTCATCGTGAAGGTCTGTCCAGCAACCCAGACCTCGCATTCCCCCTCCAGGATCGTAACCACCGCATCGAACGGTGCCGTATGCTCAGAGAGACCTTCGTTCTCGTCAAAGGAGAAGATGGTTATGTTGCCCGCTTTACGCGAGATAATCATCCGGCTTGCAACTGTGCCCTCATTATAGTTCACGAGATCCTTTAGCTGCAGGATTTTTCCCTTCAGTTCATCTCGTTTTTTGTCGGGTTTATCCGGGCTATCAAGATTGTATTCTGCCATGACAATAACACTTCCCTGACAAATGTTAGGATAGAACTGAATAATAATTTGTACTATACAGAACCGCTCTGTATCCGGAATACTGAATTTGCGGAATATTTTTAAAATGGCAGGAGAGTCAGCCAAATCCAGTACACTGCAACCTGCAGGACTGTCAATGGAACACCCACCCGGGCAAACTCAAGAAAAGTGAGGGTCTCCCCCTGCTTTTCTGCATTCTGGATTATAATCACGGTACTTGCGGCACCGAGGATTGTGAGGTTTCCGGCAATCGTGCTGCCCGCGGCAAGTGCCATCATCTGGGATGTTGTACCACCAGCCTGCAGGATCATCGGCTGGAACAGGGCAACAAAGGGAACATTGGAGATGAACTGGCTGATAATCACGCTCGTCCCGAGGATAGCGGGAACAGATGTGAGATGAGGGGCAGAAACAAATGACTGGAAGAATCCGGTCTGCCACACGCTTTCCATCAGCACGAACATCGCGGCGAAAAATACGAGAGTGTACCAGTCAATATTCCGTGCCAGTTCAATCCTTCGTGAAGAGAACAGCAGGACGGGCGCTCCGGCGCATAGAGCAATAAGAGGGAGCGGGACGAGGAGTGTACCCCCTGAAAGGGATGCAGCAAGGTTTATCGCCGCAAGGAAAAGGATTATTGCGAGTGAACATTTGACCGGAAGGCTTTTTGCCGGGTCACATACCGGTGGAGCTTCACTGCACAAGTACCCTTGCTGAAAAATCCCGGTGGAAGAAAAACCGCAGGACAAAAAAGCTGCCCCAAGACTGATAAGCGTTGGCAGGAGAAGGTAAAGTCCGAATGTTACAAAGGGAGTCTTCAACCCGCTGTTTATCGCAACGAGCAGGTTCTGCGGGTTGCCAATAGGGCTCATGACGCTTCCCGTCGTAACCGCAATCGCAAGCGAGATGATACAAGTTTAGGGGAAATGCGGAACTTTGCAGCAAGTCCCAGGACCACGGGTGTCCCGATAATCGCAAGGGTATCATTCATCAGGAGAGCGGAGAGGAAACCCATTCCGAAGAGTATAAAAAAAATCATCTGGTCCGGAGTCCGGGCCATGGAGAAAAAACGGCAGGAAATTGTGGAAAGGTACCCGCTGTCCACGAGTGCTTCGCCAACGATAAACATCCCAAACAAAAAGAGCATTACTTCTATATTGATCGCACCCAGTGCATCGGGAAGGGATATCTGCCCGGTCAGGATGACCGCAGAGGCTCCGCCGAGCATGATCTGCCAGATTTTGAGATTATACGCTCCCACCTGTCGGAAAGCAATGAGCAGGAATACGGCGGCAAGAACAATGACAGCTATATACGTACGTCAATGTTTTTTGCAGGGTAGTGATGAGTTTTCGCATTTGAACATCCGAATCAAACATCATCAGCGGATCTCGCACACCAAGGGGAGATAATTCCGGTTAATCGATCCAGAAACAGGGTACTTAAAAAATCATTGATACATGACGGACAAGTAATTCCGGCGATTTTTATTTTCCGGATTAGGGAAATTTTTTAATCAGGGGGCTTTATGCTCATGACTCCGAAACAATCCAGTGCAGGAGAATGCCGTTTTCAATTCTGCGTGCTTCCAGAAGGGAAAGACGGGGAAACGCGGATTCCTGAATAAATCCTTCACCATCGGCGAATGTTGGAGCATCCTTTCCTCCGATGATGATGTTACCAATAAACGAATAAATCTCATTCACAAGACCTGCTCTGATCAGTCCTGCAATCAGCGTTCCTCCTCCCTCTACCATAATACGATAAATCCCCATTGCCCCAAGGTTCTCCATTAAAAGAGAGAGATCCACTTCATCCTTACCTGCTACAATCACCGTTGCCTTTTTATTCAGAACGGATATTACATTTGGATCAGCTTTTCCGGATACTGCAACCACTCGTTTTCCGCTCCCCTTATTCAGGACCGAAGAGTCATGAGGTGTACGACCTGAACTATCTATCACAATGCGAACGGGATTTTCGTCCCAGCCATGTTTTCTGCGATATCCCCGGCACTCTTCCGATTTTACCGTGAGCGAAGGATCATCGGCAAGAACAGTTCCGATACCGACCATGATTGCATCACAGCCGGCTTTGAGCCGATCAACACGGGTAAAGTCCTCTGATCCCGATATCCGGACCTGTCTGCGCTCTCGAGTGGAAATCTTGCCATCAGCGCTCATTGCAACATTGACTATGACATACGGGCGCATATCATACCGGTTTTACCCTGCCTGTTATTTCAACCCACTGATTTCTATTTAAAAAAATTAAAAAAAATCTTAAACCTGTCTATAAAGATAAGAAAAATCCAGGGTATCAACGCATGTTTTAAATAACCCCTCACTTGATGTTTTTTTTATCTGAAATTTTTTTATCAGGAGTTTCATAATTTCATGATCCGTTCAGGTCCGTATGAGGTTTTTCAGAGATATATATCTTAAAATAACAAGAGGTTCAAATGGCGTAGATAATATGAATGTGAAGATCATTCAGATATTTCAGAACACTTTGCAACACAAGGGTGGGACTGTTGCCTGAGTTGACCTGTCCTGGAGCGCAGTGCTGATGGAATACAGTCACCTCATTGAAAACTCACCAACCAGCATCCTGGTTGTCAGGAACAATAAAATCCTGTATGCAAATCCTGCGTTTTTTGTTTTCACCGGATACAATGATAGGGAAATTATGAGAGAAAACATCCTTCTCTTTATCGATACGTCAAATCATGAAGATTTCACAAAATTCATGGAACGCCCGGCAAATGAAATTCCGGTAGCCGATGAGGGAGATTTCCGTTTTGTTACAAAATCCGGAGAGATTCGGGTGGCTATTGTCCTGAAAAACCCGATACTACACAATAGTGAACCGGCAACACTGGTTAATCTGGTAGATATATCCGAAAAACAGCGGTTCGAAGATAAGATCCAGATTGATAACGAGCGTCGGAGGGGAATAATCATTACGATTGCCCATGAACTGCGTACACCACTCCAGCCGATCCTCGGTTATCTCAACTTACTCATCGATGACCCTGAAGGTTTCGGTATTACGGATGAGACAAAGAAAATACTTGAACGATGCCTTCTGAGTGTTGACCGGGAGCGCCAGATTATCAACCAGATGCTCGAGCTCTCAATACTTGAAAGTGGAAAACTCCGTTTAAGCTACTCGAAATTCCCGCTCTCCGCACTTCTGAAGAGTGTAATGGACACAAGCGGGTATTATTCAAAAGCTGAAATAACCACAGATATTCCTGATAATCTGATTATTACTGCTGATATGGACCGGCTCTTTGGAGTGGTGGACTCCATTCTCTCAAATGCAATCAATTTCTCCAACCCGCCACGGAAAGTCGCCATTATTTACCATTCCGGTGTTGAGGACAGTTGTCATCATATTTCTGTCAGAGACAATGGGACCGGGATTTCCCAGAGTTCATTTTCATCAATTTTTGAGCCATTCCAACTCGCAGATGCAGCAAAACTGTCCCGCAGGTATGATCGTATCGGGCTCTCACTCTCCATCGCAAAAAAGATTATGGTGATGCATGGCGGAGATATCTCAGTAGAAAGTGTCCTGAATGCCGGAAGCACGTTTACCCTTCACCTTCCAAAAGCAGGACAGGATCTTCCCTGAAATAATGCACGTAAGGGACCCCTATTTTTCCTTTTTTTTATCGATTTTCATAAACTTCTGATGAGATGCGAACCTTCCTTCTTCATATACCGTTCGTTCACCTGAGCATAAACGAGCCTGATAACCATCAATACTGATTTCCTGAATTGTTTGAGGTTACACATCAGAGTCTGAGAATTTCTAAGGATTCTCCGCAACAAATTATTTTTGAAATAAAAAATGCACATGTTTTTAAAATATGAAAGCTCCTGTTGATGAAAAAACACAGTATGGACAGGATTCAGGTGCGGATTTCTCATCACGGGGGAGAGATCTCATGGTAATTCACCCCAATGTCCGGCAGTATCTTTAATAGTGCACCATGCTAATCTTTAGCATGATTATTATCAGCCGGTATCCTTATGCTCACACTCAGCGGTTTAACAAAACAAATCGGCGGCCTGCAGGCAGTAAAGAGTGTAGATCTCTCACTGGGAGAGAATGAGATCATCGGGCTTGTAGGTCCGAATGGGGCTGGAAAGACCACGCTCCTCAATATGATCTCCGGCATCAGTACCCCAACCGCAGGAACGATCACGTTCCTTAAGGAAGATATTACCGGGCTTAAAGCGGACCGGATATGTAAAAAAGGCATTGCCAAAACATTCCAGATTGCTGAGTCCTTTCCCGGACTTACTGCACGCGAATGCACAATGATTGGAGCATTGTTTGGCAACCACCGGAAGATCAGCATGGCAGATGCAGCAAAAGAAGCGATACAGATCCTCGATTTTGTTAGTTTCCCGGAAGAAAAACAGGAAACCACCATCAAAAATTTAAATGTGGTTGAGCTGAAAAGTGTTCAGCTTGCACGGGCTCTTGCTTCAAAACCACGGCTGCTCCTCCTCGATGAACTTACTACCGGGCTGAATCCAAAAGAGAGCAACGAAGCCGTGGAGCTGATCAAAAAGATCCGGGACACAGGAGTTTCCATCCTGATCATCGAGCATGTGATGAGTGTCATTATGGGAGTCTCCGACAGGATTGTCGTACTCGACCGTGGCGAAAAGATTGCAGACGGCAGACCGTACGAGGTTGTGAATGACCAGCGGGTCATCGACACATACCTCGGAGATATCGATGCATTCTAAGGGGAGGAATACCGTTCATGCTTACCGTTTCAGGGCTCAATGTCTTTCACGGCAACCTGCAGGTCGTCTGGGATCTCTCGTTCCGTGTCAATAAAGGCGAGCTCGTCACCATGATAGGCCCAAACGGCGCCGGCAAGACTACTACAGTTGAGACTATCGTGGGGCTCAACCGGAAAGCGACCGGCTCGATTATTTTTGACGGTAAAAATATTCTTGGCAGCCATCCGTACGATCTCTTCCGGAAAGGACTCGCTCTGGTTCCAGAGAAACGGGAGATCTTCCCGACTATGCCCGTAATCGAGAACCTCCTCCTTGGCGGGACTGGCAACACAGACCCGGAAAAAACCCTCGCCCATATCTACCGTCTCTTCCCAATCCTGCAGGAAAGGCAACGGCAGATGGCCGGAACACTTTCCGGCGGCGAACAGCAGATGCTTGCCATTGGCCGTGCGCTCATGTCGGAACCACGGCTTCTCATTCTTGATGAGCCGTCAACAGGCCTCTCCCCTCTGCTCACCGGCCAGGTCTTCCGGTCGCTCGAACAACTTGGGAGGGAGGGGATGACGATACTTCTTCTCGAGCAGAATGTCCGGAATGCACTTGCCATGTGCAACCGGGGGTACGTGCTGGAAAACGGCAGGATAGTGCAGGAGGGCCGTTCAAAAGAACTCCTGCACGACCCGCGCATCCAGAAGTCGTACCTCGGGTTCTGAAACAGCATACATGGAACGAATATTATCTGATTGTTCGTGTCTGAAAAAATGAAAATGAATGCAAGTTCAAATATTAACAATAAAAATCGAAAAAAATGGATTTGTAGAATTCATTTTATCAGACGATAAAATAAAAAAGCACAGAATACGAAGGAGGGGACACAGTGCCTGTCCCCCCTGGTCTCCCCTGCGCTGTGCGATAGTGTTGTTTAACCTTCTTTAAGAGATATCGCATTTGGGAGGAGCCAGGCGGCGGGGGTGAAACTCCTGTTGAGCGTTTTTGGTTTATGAAACATTTCTCCAGAGCCAAAAAATTATGCAGGTTTATGAAAGTCGCCGGTCTCAGGGACTCTCCGAGGTACGGCGGGAAATAGGTGGTTTAAAAAAATTTTTATCACTCATCCGCCATTGGAAGGGCGGCAGCGTTACACATAATCAAAGTTACGGTATTAACTCACGATTAAATCTGAAAAACTGGAAGTAATTAGATAATTTGCTCAAGAGCCGGGAAATTTTTTCACGTAAAAAAAATTACCGTTATTCAGGTAACGGTTCCGGCAGGGGCTCTTTTCTCCGCCGTTTCTTCAGCCACTCCTGCACCTGTTCCGGCAGGCTTACGAGCCCCCGGGGCAGGAATATGATAGTGAGGATGAGCAGGGTCCCGACGATGACATACCTTCCAAAGGTGAGCCCGGTGCTTTTGAGCCCCTCCCAGATGATGGTGAGCACAACCGTCCCGATAACCGGGCCGGCAAGCGTGCCAAGACCGCCGAGGATAACGTAAGTAACCGGCCAGAAAGAGTTGTCGACACCGTAGAGCTCCGGTGTGATGTACCCTATGTGATGGATTTGGAGTGCCCCGGCAACACCCGCAAGGTAGGCGCTGAGGGCAAACGCGAGGAGCCGGTAACGAACCGGATCGATACCGGCAGCCCGGGCCTCCAGTTCGTTTTCCCGGATTGCGAGAAAGGCGAGACCGATCCGTGACTTCATGATATACCAAATCGCGGCGATGGAAGCCATAGCGATGGCAAGGACAGCATAATATTCAATCAGCTGATAGCCCGGGATGGACGGGCTCAGGAGGCGACTCGATGCGATACCGTCCCAGCCTCCGGTGACAGGAGCGAGCACGCTGACGGTCAGAGTCTGGACGATGATTGCAAAACCAAAAGTAACCATCGCAAGGAACCATTCCTTAAGCCTGACACAGGTGAGACCGATAAGGATCCCTATGAATGCCGCAACGGCCGCACCGAGGAAGATGGTGAAAAAAGGGGTTATGCCGCTCTTTGCTGCTATGAGCGTTGATGCATACGCCCCGATACCGAAGAATGCGGCGTGGCCGAGCGACCCCTGCCCGGAGTAAGCGAGGAGGTTCCATGCCGAAGCAAAGATGATGAAGATCAGCATCAGGACGAGGAGGTTGAGGATGAACATGCTGTCGGTGAGGAACGGGATAACCAGGGCAAGGACGATTGTAACGACAGACCCGTATTTTTTCATCGTATCCTGATTGAAATGCATGACTCCTTATTCCCCCTTCTCCCCAAACAACCCGGTTGGCCTTACAACAAGCACGATGATAAGGATGACAAACGAGACCGCGTCCTTCCATATACCGCCAAGGAGAAACGCAGCGCCGTTCTCGGCAAGGCCCATTAACAACCCGCCTATGATTGCACCAGGGATGCTGCCAAGACCACCAAGGATGATGATCGCAAAGGCCTTGATTGCGGGGATCGAGCCCATGTACGGGTTGAAGACCTGCCCGCTCACAATCCAGAGTGTGCCTGCGGCTGCAGCAAGTGCGCACCCCAGACCGAAACTGATGACATCGATCCGTTCGACATCAATCCCCACGAGCATCGCTCCTTTCCGGTTCTGGCTTGTTGCCCTCATCTGCATACCAATCGTCGTCTTTTTTAAGAACACGTACAACCCGCAGAGGATTCCGGCGGTCAAAACCATGATAAGGATATAATCGAGCGGGACGGAAAGCGACCCTATCGGTACTGCAATACCATCATAGGGGCTTTTAACGCTCTGCCAGCTGTCACCCCATATCATGGCAGCCCCGTTCTGGAAGATGTAGATGAGACCAATCGAGAGGAAGATCTCATTGAGCTTACCAGTACCAAGGATCGGGCGGAAACAGATCCGTTCGACAACTGCACCTATACCGATGAGCGCGAGCATGGACAACAGGATGATGAGATAAGGATTGATGCCGGTGAGGAAAAATATGGACGCAGTGATATAAGCGCCGATCATCAGGAATTCACCATGCGCGAAGTTCACGATTTTCATGACGCCGAAGATCAGGTTCAGCCCGGTAGCGAGCAAAATGTAGATACAGCCGGCATACAGTCCCCAGAAAACGATCTGCAGGAATACACCAAGATTGTCCATGATCTGATCCGCACCTGTCCGTAGATATGAAGTATATCGGTCTGCCTGAAATAAAAAAGGAAGGTACCAGGTTATGAACCGCTTCCTGCCTTATACCACGATGGCAGCACAAAGTCTGTAGTCTTCAGGTTGTCGGGCCAGACGATTGCGGGACGGGACTCGCCGATGGTGGCATTGTACGACAACTGCTCCATCCAGAGATCGAATTTCGATTCCCGGAAGTCCGGTGAGAACGAGATCGTCTGGTCCTTCATCGCCTCGATAACCTGGGGCATCTTCAAGTCAACGAGCGCCTGTCGCACCGCTGCTTTGTCCGTGGTCCCTGCGTTCCCGATTGCTTTTGCCGCGATGAAGATACCGTCGTACGTGGAGGCACCCATCATGTCCGGATAGGTCCCGAACCTTGAAAAGTAACTCTGTTTGAATACGCTCTGGGCATCAGCGACTGCACCTGCGGGAGCAATGTAGGGAGAAAACCGGCTCTCGATGATCGATCCGTCGCTATACTGCCCGGCATCCTTGTAGAACTGGGCGTTATCATTATTTTCAGCAGACAGGAAGATAGTGTCCAGCCCGATGTCCCTGCGTGCCTGGGTGATGAGCGGAGTTCCTTCATTCGGGAATGCCCCAAGGTATACCGCGTCAGGACCTGCCGCCTTGATCGCGGTCAGCGGAGTCCTGAAATCGCTCTCGCCCATCCTGAAGCTCTGCTGGGATACAAGGACTATGTTGAGCTTATTCTTCGTGATCGTGTCGTTCACTGCTGTCTGAATTCCCTTGCCGAATGCTGTGTCCTGGTAGAGCAGGGCAAGCCGGAACGGGCGGTCTGCAGATGCGCCGAGTTTTTTATTAACAGCGGGGCGAACCACCTGGTCGATGAATGTCGTGGTATACTGCCCGTATGCGTCGGTTGTCGGGCAATGGTGGAAAATATAGCTGGTGTCAATGTCCGTGCGGTGAGTAATGATCGGGCTCGATGCACCTGTCACGATATAGGGGACCTTGTACTCCGCGATGGTCTGCTCGTATGCGGAAGTGACCGCGCTTGAGTACCCGCCGACAAGGATGTCTACCTTGTCATCTGTAATCAGCTTGGTCGCGGCCTTCTGTCCTCCCTGCTGGGTTGACTCATCGTCACCAACAAGGAGATTGAGCTGGACTTTCGATCCGTCCTTGAGGGTTATACCGCCATCGGCGTTTATCTTGTCGGCGGCGACCTGAGCGGACTGCCACATATTGGTACCGACATTGCTCGCAGGGCCGGTCAATGATGCGATGACCCCGACCTTAATCACAGCTGGAGCAGCCGTTGCCTGTTGTTGCGTACATCCGGCAAAGAATGCAGCAATGAGAAGGATTATGATGAAAATGGCTGGATACTTCATGATATTTCCCACTATGCTATGTTATAGCATATCAATTAAAATACAGTTGTTACCATTATAAAAAAATATTGGTTTGTGTGAATATTACCAAAAATATACCAGGATTCTGTCGAAACTGTTACAAACCTCCCGTTACCCGCATTCCCACCCATTATTGCTAAAAAAAGAATATTGGCTGAAGTGCCCGAATCACTCACGTTCGCCGGACAGGATCCTGCCAATATTTTTCTGGATGTAGCCGGTAACATAGGGAGCAGCCACAGGGATTACCATAGATAGGATTTCATGCACCAGGTCCGCCGGTTCCCACTCCTTTTTTGTTCAGCAACAGAAACGTGTGAGGTTATCCGTGAAATAATTACATATGCAGCTATTCCCCCCGCAATTGCTGTCGCAGCTGCTGCAAAAGGGTGCCTGCTGATTGTTCCACTGACAGACCCGAAAGCCTGGGAAGGTGCCCTGAAAATAGACTTTTTCACCCGGCCATAGGATTCGGCAATTAATGCTTCTGTTACAAGAACATCTTCTTGTGTAATTCGCCTACGGTTTTTCATTTTTTATCATCTCCGTGGCAACTGGGGTATTCAGAACGATTTTGTCCGAAAACATGATGTACGCGATTATCCCACCAGTTATAAATATTGCCACTCCTGCAATCAGCAGGGCAGCCCAAAGTGGTACCAAAGTTGCAATAAAGAGAATCACCCCTATCAAAAGAATAAGAGTTCCGGCTGCAAGTAAGGTAACAATAACAGAAAGGTACATGATCCGTTTGATGAGAAAGTCAACCGGTTCGAATACATAGTTCTGCAGAAACAAATCAGTCTTCTGCTGTATATAAAGATCAATGTATTTGAAAGTCCTGGCAAACTCCGATTCCACAGAAGGTTCTTTGGTACCGGCAGATTCTTCCATTTAAACCCCCGTTAATCGCGGCCTCTGCTGATCAGGGCACCAAGAAGGATACCGATACCTGCAGCAATGAGCACCGAGGGGATCGGATGAGTGATTATGATGTTCTCAACGGGCTCTACCTTTTTGTGATATTCAGCTTCTATTTTTTCAAACTCGACACCGGCTTCGTCCCTGAATCGGTTCATCCGTGACTCTATATCCTGTACGATCTTCCTGACGTCATCGGCTTTTTCAGACATGTCAACATTCCGCAGCTTGCGGGCAGCTTCCTCAAGCGCGTCAGCTGTCTGAACTTTCAGATGATCTGTCCTTACACTTGCTAAATCTTCCATTTTTTCCGACATTATCATACGACTCCTTTTCCTGATGTGATATTTTTAATGCAATTATCCGGTTATTTTAGGATTTTTATTGCTCATATCAGAGCAAACCGGTATATAGCGGGAATGTATAAAAAATTTTACCTGTTGTGGTCTAATCCGAACCCATCCGTAATGTGAAATTTTTATCATAAAACATCAGGTTTTTATCCACATTCCCGTCACACAGGGGTCAGGGGATTCCCTGAGGCCCGGATGCGCCCGGTTTTCGATGCTGTGTGCTGCTTTGAGGGAGATCTGCTGTTCAGTAACCGAGTCAACGAGTGCCTCAAAAACAGTAGGAGTTGTCGGGGCCTTCAGCCCTCACAACTGGCATATGAGGCTCCTCATGATCGCATCCTTCTCCATTGCCTCGTAAAATGGTGTTATATCCTCATTGATATTGAACATCGACGAAACGAGTTCATGTTTACATTTTATCCCTTTCTTTGAAAAAGGAGTATTCGACCGGAGAGAAAGATTCAATTTCGGTGCATCCACCGATCCTTCTAAAAAAAACTTCCACAAGCACCGGTGCCCTTCCAACCTCCAGCGCCTCCCGGAAAATGGTATGCTGATAAATCCTGATCTGCGAATCTCCCCCGGCAAAGATTGCGGCACTAAAGGGAAAAGTCTTAGGGATGTCTGGGATACAGGTAAGCAACATGCATGGTATCAGAGAGAGGGAAGTATTTTTCCGGTACCTGTTATTTTTGGTTTGTTATACCGGATATCCGGACGCGGTCACCGGAACTTCAATCATGTGATTCTTCAGGTTTTAGGATATCCCATTGCGTTCAGGGTCTTGGTGATTTCATCAAGGATGACGGGGTCATCAATTGTCGCTGGAACCGTATAAGGAACACCATCCGCAATTTTTTTGATAGTGCCCCGCAGAATCTTCCCCGATCGCGTTTTGGGCAATCGTTTTACAACTGCAGACTGCCTTGAAAGATGCAATCGGACCGATTTTATGCCGGACCAGGGTAATCAGTTCGGGTGCGATTATATCCTGTGTTTTATTAATCCCGGCTTTCAGGACTACAAAACCCAGGGGGACTTCACCCTTTACCGGATCGTGGACTCCCGCAACGGCACATTCCGCGACATCCGGGTGCGATGCAAGCACCTCTTCCATTGCACCGGTAGAGAGCCGGTGTCCAGCAACATTAATGATGTCATCGGTTCTGCCCATAATCCAGAGATATCCTTCATGATCAATATACCCGGCATCAGAGGTCAGGTAGAAGCCCGGATATGCGGAAAAATACGTTTTAATAAAATCTTTATCATTACGCCAGAGGGTGGTAAAACATCCCGGGGGAAGGGGCTGGCGGACCACAATATTTCCGGTTTCTCCCGCTGGCAACTCTTTTCCCTGTGCATCAGGTACAACAATATCAAATCCCGGCACCGGTCGGGTACATGAGCCGGGTTTGACAGGAAGAAGTTCAAGACCCACACAATTTGCACCAATTGCCCAGCCGGTTTCCGTCTGCCACCAGTGATCGATGACCGGGACATTGAGTTGTTCCTGCGCCCAGAGAAGGGTATCCGGATCGCATCGTTCACCTGCCAGAAACAGCATCCGGAATCGTGAGAGATCATAGGCGCGGATCAGCCGGCCTTCCGGATCTTCCTTCCGGATTGCACGAAATGCCGTAGGGGCACAAAAAAGAACCGAAACATCATGATCTTCTATGACACGCCAGAATGCACCGGCATCTGGTGTGCCTACGGATTTTCCTTCATAAAGAATGGTAGTACATCCATAGAACAGAGGCCCGTACACAATGTACGAATGTCCGACAACCCAGCCAATATCTGAAGCTGCCCAGTAGACTTCACCCGGACTCATTCCATAGATATTTTTCATGCTCCATGTCAGCGCTACAAGATGTCCCCCGTTATCCCTCATTACACCTTTGGGTTTTCCTGTACGTACCGGAAGTGTACAGGAGATAGAGGGGATCCGTCGCAAGTTACAGGAACACATTCGACAGGATCAGAATTTATAAGAACATCCCATGGAATATCCCGACCTTTTTTGAGATTTGCCGGAGCTTCCGGCCTTTGTACAATAACACAGGCTGATGGTCTGAAACTGCACAGGTCAATCGCAGATTCAAGGAGAGGCTGGTAGGGTATGATACGGTTGACTTCAATCCCACATGATGCAGATAGTACCACATGAGGTTGTGCATCATCAATACGGGCGGCAAGTTCACGGGCAGCAAACCCTCCAAAGACAACAGAGTGAATTGCCCCGATCCGTGCGCACGCCAGCATTGCAATTACTGCTTCAGGGATCATCGGCATATAGATGACAATACGGTCACCTTTCCTAACCCCCAGTTTTCGCAGCCCTCCGGCGCACCGTGCCACGAGATCCCGAAGCTCCCCATACGTGTAGCGTTTTACGGTTTTTGTAACCGGGCTGTCATAAATCAATGCAACAGTGTCCTTTAATCCATTCTCGATATGGTAATCCAGAGCATTGTAACATGAATTAACAATACCTCCTTCAAACCATCGGTAAAACGGCGGGTTTTCACTATTGAGAACCCGGTCATAAGTCTGGTACCATTGGACATTTTCCGCAGCCGCCCCCCAGAAAAGTTCCGGTTGTGATATAGATTCCCGAAACGCCCGATCATACTCCCCGGTCATGCACCACTTCTCCCTGACGTATATACTAGAAATTGGAACCATAGATATTATTCTTTTCCAAAAAAATGCACCAAATCCGGGATAATGTGGTGCTAAAATTCACATATTTAATCCGGAAATGGTGCAGGTTCGATAGAGATATGATATCCAGGTGTGAGCGAGACCAGATTAAAAATTCAAATGCGAAACAGACCGATATACACCGAAAACCCGCCAGAGCTTTTCTCTAACGAAAAATTTCCCCTTTGATGCGAAATTTTGAAAAATTTCACCATGAAGTTTCATTCAGGGACGACATGGATAGACAGGAATTTGTTTTCATAAAAAACATCCACCCGAAGATGATGCAAAAAGAAGTGCCCCAGGCCTGATTTGAACAGGCGACAACTAGATCTTCAGTCTAGCGCTCTCCCAAGCTGAGCTACTCAGGGCAGGATGTACAATTGTTGTCGCTGGTGACTAATAAATGATATGCTCTGATTCCTCGTACGGTGTCCATGACCGTTCATTTTTATACGCTGCGGTGACAGTATTAACTAAATGCCGCCCACGGATAAAGACGCCAATGGTGAAGCTTCAGGGCTTGCAAACGCAGTCAAAAGCCGTTCGGCGCATGTCGTTCACCTCACGCACAATGATCTTGATGCAGTCGGAGCGGACGCGATCCATCGGATGAAATACGGAAAAGATGGAGTTTTCACGATCTGGAGTTCGGTAGGAAAATTTGCTGCACTGCTTTCTTTAGTCGCATCTACGGAAGGTAAAGGAGATCTGCTTTCCATATCTGATCTCGGTTACCAGAAAGGCTCTGAAGTAATTGCTCATAAGGCGCGGGTGAATGGATGGAATGTCGAGTGGCGGGACCATCACCGGTGGCGTGATGATGAGATCAGAAATGTAGAAAAAGAGGTATCTGTGCTCCGCGTTGACACATCGGTCTGTGCGTGTGGAATCGTTGCCAGCGATCTTGCACCGGAGAACCCTGTTGCCGCTGAGGTTGCACGGGTTGTCTGCGATTATGATCTCTGGAGACATGCTGATCCCCGCTCCGCAGTGCTCGGCCAGGTACTCCAGCGCAAAAAGAACCGGGAGCATGTCCGGGACTGCCTTGTGAAGGGGATTTTTAATGATGCACTCATCGGGCAGGAATATGCCGATATAAAATATGAGATGGACGCAATGATGCAGCGGAGCCTCCGTAACACAACAATTCTTGGGCGCCGGTACAGGGTTGCATTCGCCCCTCTTTACGGGTATCCGAGCGAGACCGCACATTTCATCCGAAACGAGAGAAAGACCGATATTGAGGTGATTATCGGAAAAGACGGTAAATTCTCTCTTCGGTCAGTTCCCCCGATAAGCCACCTGGTTGCACGGGAATTTGGTGGCGGGGGACACCCGAACGCTGCGGGAGGTTCGTTCAATTTTACCGTACTGGAACGCTTTACCTGGTGGCTCTTTAAGAAAAAGCCGGCACTTCCATGAGTTCGTGACAATTGCAGATTCATATTGATCTGCTAATAGAATTCACCTTTTTTATTTCTCATTTAATGATCTGATTATTGTGCCGGAATAATTGTGAAAGAATGAGGATGCTGACAATTTTTTCTTCATTATATTTTCTTGTAGCCTTCATTATGCCGGTATCTCCAGGTATCCCGCCCGGGGGGTTGACGTGTAATGAAACTGGAACCACGGCATACGGAAGCATGGAATATAAGGGGACGACAGATTCAATCAGCGAATTTGATATACACTTTGAAATATCATTCACCAGCAAAACCATAAAAAATCCGGTTTTTATGATGCGGGGCGACTATTCGATTTTTTTTAATGCAGGTTTACTTTGTATAGACCGCAGTTTCCACCAGATTTTTCCAGTAATTTTCGCACCTGTCCGTGCAATATCCCCCGGCACTGACTCGATCCGGATCAAGGCAGGAGAGTGCCTGCGAAATGGATTCCTGGTCGGGATCAAGAATAATGATCTTACGGATATCATACTCATTGGTAAGATCGAGAACTATACTGAGCAGGCTCCTGTCAACGGCTAACTGAGACTGGTGCTCCAACAGGCGTGCAAGGCCTGCCCTGTCCGGCTTTGGCTGGAAAAAGAACACTTTCTGCTGGGAAAGAGAGATAATCTCAGGCTCTAAAAGAGAGTCGCAGATCAGCACATGTCCGCTGATACCACCATCCCTCATCGAGCGCATCAGGGTCCGGTATGTACCGGTGATTGCATCGTTCCACTCAGATTCATCATAATCGTACGTATCAGTGATCCCGAGAAGATGGGGAGCGGGCACACAACACCAGGCACCTTTTTTCTGAACTACGATTTTCGCAGCATCTTCAAGTATCGCCTGAGAATTAAGATAAATTTCATCTGTTGCCTTTCCACCTTCAACTCCGAGCAGACACTCCATAACCCGGTTTTTGTAAAATCTGCCACCTGCGCAGGGTGCTGAAATACCTGCCGCTACCTGTGGTGCCAGAGACTGGTCAAGCAGGTACGTGATGATATCTGCAGCGGTGCCGCGATTCTCCTCAATCCATGCTGCAAGTGCGGCAATATCCGGCATGGCGGGTTCTGCCCCAAACGCCCGTGTTGCCAGGTTCAGCCGTTTTTTCATATACAGATCTTATTACTCATAAGCATCTAAAAAGTACCTGATGAACCTACCACCGCTGCTGGTCACCTGCGGGTTGCCGTACACAAACGGCCCCTGCCATCTCGGACATTTGCGAACGTACGTGCCTGCTGACACCTACGTCCGCTATATGCGGCGGGTGGGTGAAGAGGTCGTCTTTGTCTGCGGTTCGGACAATCATGGGACACCCATTGTCGTCTCAGCTGAGGAAGCAGGCACCACTCCCCGCGAACTCTCCGAACGTTACCATAAGCATTTTGAAGAGACCTTCAAACGAATGGGTGTGCTGTTCGACCGGTTCGGAATGACCGATGATCCTGCAACCCATAACCGCACTAAAAAAATTGTATCCGAACTTATCAGGAATGGCTATGTCTACAAGCAGATAGTTCACCAGGCATACTGTACAAAGTGCAGGAGGTTTCTCCCGGACAGGTACGTGGAGGGGGTCTGCCCGCACTGCGGTACACCTGCACGGGGTGATGAGTGCGACCAGGGATGTGGCAGGCACCTGGAACCCGGTGAGATCAGGGATCCGGTTTGCAAGGTATGCCAGACGAAAGCTCGATTCCGGGACCAGGAACATTATTTCTTCAAACTTTCTGATTTCAAGGAGTTCCTCCTCCCCTATCTCGAAAAACTACGGGGGACGAGCAATGCCAGGAATTACGCAATCGGGTGGATTAATGATGAACTCCACGACTGGTGCATCACCCGTACCCTCGAATGGGGTGTGAAGTTCCCCGATCGCGATGATCTTGTAGTATATGTCTGGGTTGATGCACCGATCGGCTACATCGCATTTACCGAAGAATGGGCAAAAAAGAGCGGTAAAGACTGGACGCGATACTGGTGCGGAGAAAACCGGATCACCCATTTCATTGGTGGTGATATCATCTACCATCACAGCATTTTCTGGCCTGCGATGCTTAAGGGAGCGGGTTACGGTGTTCCCTATGCGATAGTCGCAAGCGGAATGGTCAAGGTCGACGACCATAAGTTCTCAAAATCCCGGGGTTACGTTGTCTGGACCAATGACGATTACCTCGATCAAGGATTACCTCCGGACTACCTCCGCTACTATCTGCTTGCATACACCAGCCATACAAAAGAACTGAACTTTTCATGGAAGGTCTTTTCTGAGCGGATCAATAACGAAGTCGTCAACATTTTCGGTAATTTTATGTACCGCACTCTTTTCTTTGCGCATAAAGAATGGGGGGGAATCCCGGGAGGTGCTGTGGATCCCGTGATTACCGCAGAAATTGAGAAGTGCCTTGCTACGGTGGATGGCTACATGCGGGAATATGAATTCAAGGGAGCTGTAGATGGGATTATGACTCTCGCAGCATTCGGGAACACGTATATCCAGACAAATGCCCCCTGGAAACTGATCAAGACTGACCGTGCTGCTGCTGCACAGGTTATTAAAAACTGTGTCCAGATAACAAAAGCCCTCACGCTGCTTTTCGAGCCGGTAATGCCAGCTAAAGCACAGGAATGCTGGAATCAGCTGGGCTATGGCGACAAGGTAGCAGATCATCCGATCAGCGAAGCTACGTACCCGTACCGGAAGCCCCCATCAAAGCACCTTCTCCGCTTTTTTCCAAAATGGAAGAGGATAAGGTCAAAGAACTCGATGCCCTGCTCCAGAAGAGGGTCGCAGAGGCCAATAAAAAGATGGAGAAGAAAACCGTGGTTACTTTTGAGGAATTCCAGAAACTGGATATCAGGACCGGTAAAGTCCTATCAGCAGAACCCGTACCAAAATCCAGCAAACTCCTGAAACTACAAGTAGATATCGGCAGTGAAACCCGCCAGATCGTGGCCGGCATACAGCAGTTCTACAAACCCGGGGAACTGGAGGGCAGAGAGGTTGTCGTTGTTACCAACCTTGCTCCGGCAAAGATATTCGGGGTAGAGAGCAATGGGATGATTCTTGCGGCAGGGGATTTGGCATCGCTGCTCGTGCCTCTGCGATCGGTAGAACCTGGTTCGAAGATACGATAACTCCCCGTTTCAATGATATTTTTACCCCTTCATATCCTTTTTTTTTAGATAATGAAAACGAAAGATACAGGAAATGAGCGTGCCCGGATCACCTGATCACACCGGTATCAATAACGATGAGGAGGGCTACTGTTTTTTTGGATCTGGAGAAATGTTTCATAAAATTAAAACGCTCAACTGGGGTTTCACCCCCGCCGCCTGGCTCCTCCCAAATGCGATATCTCTTAAAGAAGGTTAAACAACACTATCGCGCAGCGCAGGGGCGGCCAGGGGGGACAGGCACGGTCCCCTCCTTCGTATTCCGGGCATTTGATTTTCATACTCCACTACAATGAATTCTACCGAGCAGTTTTTTTTAAGAATTCCCGGAATCAAAAAAGCCTCATGAAGGCAAATACAATACCCCAGATCTGTTTTAGTAACTGGTCCTTTGAGAATTACTGCAAGGCAAAAAAATTATTTTTTCATATGCGTGATAAATCGTGTATTCACTTCATCCCAGTTCACGATGTTCCAGAATGATTCAATAAACTTTGCCCGGTCATTTTTATAATCGAGATAATAGGCATGTTCCCAGACATCGAGAGCCATAAGGATCCGGAATCCCGGTATCATATTGACATTGTGCTTCTCGAGCTGCAGGATTATGAGGCGCCCGGTATTCCTGCAATAGGTCAGCACCGCCCATCCGGAGCCTTCGACACCCGATGCCGCCTGCGTAAACTCCTTTTTGAACCGGTCTAATGTGCCAAACTCACTATCAATTGCCAATGAGAGTTCACCTTTTGGCACACCTCCGCCACCACTTTTGGCAGGTGCCAGGTTCTCCCAGAACAATTTATGGAGACGGTAACCACCGATATGGAAGGACGACTCCTTTAAAATTGCTTTCATATCCGGATCTACGTTGTCCCTGCGGGCTTTATCGAGTTTTTCCAAAAGTGTATTTGCTCCGGTAACGTATGCCTGGTGATGTTTCTGGTGGTGCAACATGAGTTGTTCTTCAGAAATATACGGTACCAGAGCCCTATACCCTAGGGCAGTTTTGGCAATGTGTATAATCTGCCTGCGTCCATGTTTCCGATCCCCTTTTGTTATCAATGGTGTATTAGTCTGTTTCCGGTATTTCTTTGATTGCGTGTTTTAAAAAGGCATATATTTAATGTTTTTATAAAAAACACACAGTCCACTGTGAAAAATCACGAAAAATGATAAGAGTGACGCTTCGCTACAAGTGGATCACCTGGGCGATGTTCATGGGTCCCGGTCTGGAGCCCGTCCTCCCATCAGGGAGGCTATCGTAAAAAAATGTATACATATCACTTGGATCGGGCTCCCTGGTCGCTGGCAAAAACACACAGTCCGTTGTGTATTATTAAAAAAAAATCGGAAAAATATCCGGTATAACCTAAAAAAACAAAGGATACATTAAAACACACGATAAATAGTGTTTAACAAATAACCAAGGTTTCCCGTATGAAATTCTTATTTCTTGGCCAGATATACAAAAACCCTCACACGATAAAAAGCCTGATCATGGTCAGTCCTGTGGGAGCACTGTTTCTGAACTGGTACGGACTCACCCTTGGTATTACCAATGTTTTGCCCCATATCC
Source organism: uncultured Methanoregulaceae archaeon (assembly GCA_963733045.1). GTDB lineage: Archaea > Halobacteriota > Methanomicrobia > Methanomicrobiales > Methanospirillaceae > Methanoregula. The sequence continues at coordinate 52,607 of CAVTBZ010000006.1, forward strand.
TGTATATACCAATCATCCTTACTGCATATTTTTATCCTCGCAGCGGGGTTATTTTTACCGCCGTCCTCTCCGCATTCTATTATGTGCTTGTCTGGCAAATCTCCTCACCGGATCCGGAAATCCTTCTCTCTGCTCTCGCACGGATAATTGTGTTTATCATAATCGCTGCTGTGGTATCGTCCCTGAGTGGAAGGATGCAACAAGATGCCAGTTTGTGCCAGCGACTCGTATCCATAGTAGCATCTTCAAATGATGCGGTCATCGGTCAAACCCTTGATGGGATTATAACCGAATGGAATCCCGGTGCCCGCCAACTCTATGGACATACAGCAGAAGAGGTAATTGGCAAACCAGTCGACATTCTTTTTCCCGGGGATGTTCCTGATAAACTTCCAACGCTCATCGATAAAATTCATCTCGGTGAACGCATTGAGCGCTTTGAAACAGACCGTATAACCAAAGACGGAACCCGCATCCAGGTTTCCCTCTCCCTGTCGCCGATAAAAAACATTCAGGGAAATATCATCGGGATTTCTACCATCACCAATGATATCACGGAAAAAAAACGGATGCAGGATGAGATCCTGCGGGCGAAGGTCGAATGGGAACGCACGTTTAACGCAGTTCCTGACCTGATCGCAATTATTGACAGGGATTATCATTTCGTGCAGGTTAACAAGGCGATGACAGAACGGCTCGGAGTTCAACGCGAAGATATTCTGGGACATGCATGCTTTGAAGTCCTCCATCACACTACGCTGCCACCAGAGTTCTGCCCACATCAGGTGCTTCTTGCTGATGGAAAAGAACACACCTATGAGATCCGTGAGGAGACCATGAAGGGAGACTTCCTTGTTTCGGCATCCCCTCTCCACAATGCGCTGGGAACAGTAATCGGCAGTGTTCATATCATGCATGATATTACCGAACGTAAACGAGCTGAAAATGCATTACAACTGGCGCTGAAAAAACTTAACATGTTATCCTCAATAACCAGGCATGATATCCAGAACCAGTTGATGGGATTACGAGCATACTTGCATTTTTTCAAGGAGAAGATTTCCGATCCCGAACTTCTCGGATTCATTGCAAAAGAAGAAAATGCTATCGGAGCAATCAGCAGGCAGATAGAATTTACGCGGTACTATGATAATATCGGGGTAAATGCACCGGAATGGCAGGATATCCCGGAAATAATCCGTTCATCTGCATCACAACTGCCTGTTGACACCATTGATCTTCATATTACGTTTTCCGGTGTAGAAGTTTTTGCTGATCCACTCATCGGTAAAGTATTTTATAACCTTATTGAAAACTCCTTCCGTCATGGAGGAAACATCACACAGATCAGCTTCGAATTTGGCAGAACCAATGGTGATGCGGTAATAACCTACCGGGATAATGGTACCGGGATTCAAAAGGAAGATAAGGAATCCATCTTCAGGAAGGGATTCGGCAAACATACCGGTCTTGGCCTGTTCTTAACCCGGGAGATCCTCTCAATTACCGGCATTACCATACGCGAGAACGGTGAACCAGGCAAAGGCGTGCGGTTCGAAATCCTGGTACCGCATGGCATGTACAGAATTTTAGCGGAATCAGAAGTGTCTCCATGACTGATGCACCACCCGATCAAAAAATTACTGTAACACTCCTGCGCCTGCAGCAGGGGGAAATTACCGAATACCATATCTACAAAAAAATTGCTGCCGTCCAGAAAGTAACCCATAACCGGGATGTGCTCGACAGGATTGCGCAGCAGGAAATCGGGCATTATGAGATATGGAAACGGTATACGCACCGGGATATAGCCCCGAATATCCTCCGAATCTGGTTTTATTACCTTGCCGCACGGGTTTTTGGCATGACCTTTGCCATCAAACTCATGGAAGGTGTAGAAAAACGTGCCCAGAGATATGATCAGGCACTTATCTCCCATATTCCCGAAACCCGGGAGATGTTGATAAACGAAGAAAATCACGAGAGAGAACTTATTGCACTCATCGATGAAGAGCGATTAAAATACGTAGGATCAGTTGTACTTGGTCTCAATGATGCTCTCGTAGAATTTTGCGGCACGCTTGCCGGGCTTACATTTGCAATCCAGAACACACAGATAATCGCGATTGCAGGGTTGATCATGGGTGTTGCAGCCTCACTGTCAATGGGCGCATCCGAGTATCTTTCGCAGCGTTCTGATGGAGGAACAACAGACCCGGTCAAGGCATCAGTCTACACCGGAATCGCCTATATCGCAACGGTCGCCCTGCTCATCCTGCCTTTTCTGGTGCTTGCCAGCCCGTATATCACTCTCGTGTTTACCCTGCTCGGAGCAGTGGTTGTGATATTCCTGTTCACGTCCTACATATCAGTGGCCAAAGATCTTCCTTTCTGGAAACGTTTCGGGGAGATGCTCATCATCAGCCTGGGGATCGCAGCGATATCCTTTGTCATCGGCGTACTCATCCGGACTGTGCTGAATATCAATGTGTAAGGATGAAACTGCAGGTTCCGGAATTTTTATTTTTCCATTTCCCGTGCAGGATCCTCATTTCGATAGCCCTGACCTGTTTAGTGACGGGGATATGGGCAGGGACTTCCTGAACAGGGAGCGGGTAACTGTTCTGGAAGGGATATAAAAAGTATTGCTGGAAAACACAATCATTATGCTGGTAATGAGGAGATTTTGTACCAAAAAAGGTCTTTTTTGGACCCCATCATTTATTTAAAAAAATATGCTCTGTAGAATTCATTTTTATCAGAAATAAAATTAAAAGCACAGAATATGAAGGAGGGGACAGTGCCTGTCCCCCCTCACCGCCCCTGCGCTGCGCGATAGTGCTGTATAACATTCTCATGAGTTATCGCATTTTGGGGGGGCCAGGCGGCGGGGGTGAAACCCCTGTTGAGCGTTTAAGTTTTTTCAAACATTTCTACAAAGCCAAAAATTGTCTTTTTTATATGTCATGCAAAAAACCGATTTTTTAATCCAAAAAGAAATTTTTCCCTAAGTCCCCGGTATTGGAATATCCCCGCTGCTCCCAGAAGCCACGGTATTTCGGGTCATCCGTCAACTGGACTTTCTCAATCCACTTAATCCACTTATATCCCCATTTATCTTCAGCAACCAGCTGAAACGGATATCCCCGCTCTGCCGGAAGTGTGACATTGTTCATTTTGTAGGCCATGAGGATGTCTTGCTCCATCAGGTAATCCAGCGGGAAGGATGTGGTATATCCATCATGTGCCGTAAAAATAACGGTATTTGCACGGGGATCGATACCGGCATCCCGTATCAGATCGCGGACCAGCACACCCTCCCAGAGTAACGTTACATCCCAGCCTTCCACGCAGTGGAGCGTGATAACCTTGGTATAATGGGGGTATTTGTCCAGAATGTCATTATAGGTATAAACAGATGTTTTATTGGTCAACCCGGTAAGAGTGAGCCGGTAATCGGTGATGTTGACATACTGGGGACCCTTAATTGAGTTTTCACGGAAATCACCTATTGAGGAAAGATCTTTTCCCTCATACGATCGCACTTCAACCCCGGCAAGCGCATTCGGACCACCGGAAGGGATAATAGATCTGCTGCCCTGTCCGAAAAGAAGGAAAAACGCAGCTGCTGCAACGATAACAGCTACGAGTATAATGATAGCGACAGTCCTTGAATTCATCAGAAGATAACTATTCCTGGGATCTTATTAATAATCGTATAGGAACACAAAAAGAGAATAATCGATGATGAAAATTTTTTTATAGCACCAGTCCAAAAAGGGTTGTTATTATTGTCTGATCCTTCAGCTGCACGGATATTCTGGTGAACGTTTTTGTTTAATCGATTACCCATCTGTATGCTGCACTCTTATCCCTGAAGAGTTCCCGCGCATCAGGTATATGACAGGTGAATGCAGAGTATCCCGGTGATTTGGAGTGAAATGGGATTATGCAGGAGGCGTATAATTTTTTTTCATGGAACGTTTTTGAATTCACACGGGTAGATCATGAAATCAAATGCTTATAATAGTCTTTCACAGCAGGGAGCTAAAATACTCATATCCGGGTTTTTCCCATGAACGGTACAGCTTCTTTACCATGGATATTGTTACCTAAAATCCGGTCGCGTAATAGTACCCGCCTTCCGTCTTTATAGTAACCGTAGTATCGAACAACCCGCCGATATTTTTTTCCGATACTACTTTCGCTTTTTGCCCGTCAAGACAGAACTTTCCGTCTTTCATCAGGATAACCCGCGATATTTCCGGGATAATATCGTGGAGGTTATGCGTCACAAGGATAATACCAGTACCGGACGGGCAATCTTCCGGAGGGTCTGCCGGAATGTACTGAGAGCCTGGAGGTCAAGGCTGTTGGTTGGCTCATCAAGAATGAGGGTCTTTGGTGAATGAACCAGTGCCCTCCCGATAAGAAATCTCCGGGCTTCACCGGAAGACATATCGATCATGTACCTGTCCTGGATATGATCGATGCCAAGGAAGGTTAAAATCTCATCTGCTTTTTTTTCCATTTCCGTTGTAACGGTGTGATGAAAGAGTCCAACGCTGGAATAAAATCCTGACAGGATTACCTCTCTGCCGGGAATTTTCCGCATGAAGGTATAGTGCAGGTCGTTGGATACTATACCAAGGAGAGATCGCAGATCAAATACATCCCATGTTTCCCTGCCGTTCATCCTGAAAATGATATCATCATCCTGAGAAACCGGATAATATTCACGGGTTATGGTTTTTATAAACGAGGATTTCCCGGCCCCGTTGGGTCCTAAAATAGCGATATTCTCGCCTTCACGGATTACAACAGAGAGCGAATCCAATACTTTTTTGTCACCTCTGAATACCGTGATATTTTCAAATTCCAGCAGTGGGGGTGTCGAAGGATGGATATCCAGGGATATTTTTTTCATGGTCGGGTCTTCGGCGATGAGGGGTACCCGGTAACACGGGCAGGTTCAACTACATGAACTACGATATATGACTTTAACCTTGTGATTTCCGCTAAAAAACCTTGTCCCAAATCAAAAATACTCCCTGCACAAACGACATGCAACATCTGCGGGTAGAAATGTTTTATTCCCGTTTCATCCGGTACGGTCCCGGCGAACTCCGGCCCATATATTCCTCGTAGACTACGTACAGATTGATATCATCCGGAGGATGGTATGGTTTCGGTACATATCCCAGTACCCTCCGCAAATCCCGTCGGATAAAAAATAAACGTCTCTTCACTATCGCGCGTTGCCTTCCGACCGGTACAGGGAGCCGGTGGAGGTGAGTGTGGCAGGGTTGGCAGACAACCAGTACGCGGGCCGAGGGATCATTTCTCATCTCCTTGTAATTGCGGCGGGAGATGAGATGTATTTCAAGAAATGCTGATGGGTAGTACTCGTGACAGAGCTCGCAGGTATTCTCAACAGCTAATTTTAATTTCTGTTCCTGCACGGAATTTATCCCAATGGAACAGGCTTCCGGCATAATCTTTCTCCTTTGGATCATCCGACCATTGTCCGGAGAGGAGAAAAGATTTTCTCCGTTTAATTTGTACCGTCCAGAGAAACGTCAGAGTACCGATTTAATCCTGTATTATGCCAGGAGATCTAAAAACCCCTCCGTTACTTAAATTTCACAATCCGTTTGCAGGTTCAGGAAGATCCCATTTATTGTCAAATCGTACCCTGCACAATGAAGAGCGTGCTTTCTCAGGCTGTATTTCACAGGTTATTTTAGAGTTTTGGTAAACGTAATCACTTCCCCTATGTCCGGGACGGTATGAACCGGATAGACTTTGACAAACACCACGTTCTGGTTTTCGTCAATGAGAACATTTGCTCTTTCTTGAAAAACCATTCGCCTCCCGGAAAATCCCATAGTGCTGAGCCACCGCACCCTGGGGCCAGAAATCACACAACAGTGGGGTATGGATAATTCCGAGTGTATCCGCCCATGCTTTTTTACAGGGTACGGAATCTACACTGATACCAACCGCAATGGTATTGAGCGTTGAAAAAACATCGCGGTTATCTTCAAGCGATTTCATCTGGCCGGCACAAAAAGTCTGTCCAGGCAAGAGGGTGAAACGACAGGAGCACTCGTTTTCCCATATGTTCATACAGATCGAATGTCGTGTCATTCTGGTCTTTTAATGAAAAATTTTTTGCCGGATCTCCAGGTTTGACAATCCGTGGCTGTTTCATGCATTCACCATGGGTAATTTTCCTGTCATTAAAGAGATATCAGGCTTTGTATCGGCATCTGACAGGGATGCAGATACGTGGCAGTCATACCGCTTAAACCCGTGGCTGCTGCTGTGTTGCACAATGAAACGTGCCGAATCCTTCCACCATCGCACGGGCATCAATACCGATTACCTTGCGTCCCGGGAAAAGATCCTGTAAAATGCGTATGGCTTCAGCATCATTCCGGTCATTGAAAACCGGAACGATGACGACAGTATTTCCGATATAGAAATTAGTATAACTCGCCGGGTATCGTTCATCACCTGTAGCGACTTTTGCCGGCATCGGGAGTTTCACAACAGTGAGAGGCAGCCCGTCCTGGTTGCTTGATTGTTTCAGGATTTCGTAATTTTCCTGCAGGGCCCGATAATTCGCATCGGTGGTATCAGTTTCGTACGCACATACGACCGTTGATGGTGCGACAAAACGGGCGATATCATCGATATGGCCATCCGTATCATCACCAACGATACCATCATTCAGCCAGATAATCTTCGTTACCCCAAGATACTCTTTCAGGAACGTTTCGATCTGATCTTCAGTGAGGGAAGGATTCCGGTTTGGATTTAAAAGACATGAGCGGGTGGTCAGCACCGTACCTCGTCCATTCACATCAATGGATCCACCTTCAAGGATAATTCCGGGAATAAACTGGGGCAACTCCAGCCGGCGGTTCATGATGGCCGGGATCCTGCCATCCTTTAACTGGTCTTCATATTTCCCGCCCCATGCATTAAAATTCCAACGTACCATCGCAGCCCGGTTCATTGCACGGTTTATGACAAATGTGGGACCATAATCACGGATCCAGACATCCGAGAACTCTGTAGTATGGAGGGTCACTCGTGAAAGATCCACATTGGCTTCACGGAGTCCGGTACGGACTTTCCGGTGAAGGGCAGCGGTGGGAATAAACAGTTCAACACGTTCTGATGTGTGAATTGCACTGATAAACCTGTAATATGCCATTTCAACCGCCGGGAGTGTTGGGAAGGTATTCCTGTTGTGCGGCCACGAGAGCCAGACCGCTTCATGAGGTTCCCACTCTGCCGGCATATGAAACCCGCGGTTTCCCGGGGTGTCCCCTTCACGGATTTGCGGGAATGCGCCATCATTGCCCGGAAACGATGTACAGGTAGTCCCATAGGTATCCGGACGGCGGTTCCGGAAAAATCCCCACGATTCCTGAACAGTCTGGTTCATGGATAAGTCAAGCGTGGCAATCAGTGTCTCTTCAGTATCGCCAGCCTGCCTGATTATCTTACCAAACGCGTCACAGATAAACGATCCCCCAAAAAATTTTATACCCGCTTCACTGCCGACCCGGTTTGTCGCAGCAACATGGACACTGTTTGCGACAGCGTGACTTCGCTGGATGAGTACCCAGGCATCTTTCCAGTTTCCCTCGGCAGGTTCTTCACTCGTGGGATGCCCGATTGCCGTAGGATAAAAAATAATCTGGGCACCATCAAGTGCAACACACCTCGCTGCTTCCGGGAACCACTGGTCATAACAGATGAGTACTGCTATTCGCCCGTAACGGGTTGTGTGAACCTGAAACCCGGCACCGGGATAAAAGTATCCTTTCTCAAAGAAACCAGGATCCTGAGGTATATGGACTTTATGATAGGGAGTATGGAGTGTCCCATCTGCATCAATGATAACTGCAGTATTATAGAACCTGCCTTCGGAAGATTTTTCAAAAAGCGGGACGATAATGACAACCTTGTTCCTACGGGCAATCTCAGAAAACACCCGGGTGGAATCTCCCGGAATCGTTTCTGCAAGGGATGATACATTTACGCCAATTCCCTGAGGGAAATAACGGGTACGGTACAGTTCTGGAAGACAAATGATCTGCGATCCGTCTTTTGCCGCCTGCTCGACCTTCAGGTATGCTTTTTTGACATTCTCGTTAGGATCCGGACCTACCGCCATCTGGATGAGACCAATAGTTACGCTTGTGTGCTCCATACGCCTCTTTTGTATACGAGTTTTTTTTACTGGGATATCATGCTATCCAAATATGTTGAGGGGAGTGAAATACCCGTATCCGTATATTATCCCGGATGGTGATATTTTTTAGCATTACCATTTCTTTTAGGAAAATAAATTTAACAATAAGTAAACTATATATTCTAAAATGTTAATTATAATTTACATAAAGTTATGGAAGTTGGACAAATATGAATCGAATTGATTATGGAAAACTCAATGCTTCCAAATCAGGGTACTGAGTGGCGGGACGCCCATACACTGATTATACTTACGGCTGGCGCATGCCTTATTGCCCTTGTTATTGCCCTGAAAAATATTCTTAATGTTTCCCTAGAGCTGCTCACTATAGAGCTGGTCCTTTGCACCTGTATATTGGGCGGTCTGGTAACCTCCTATCCTCTGGTAACAAGAAGGCGATCGGATCTGACGATAAGCCATCCGGGCCTCTGGATTTCCTTCTTTGTGATCATAACCATGGCTGTCATCGTTATGAACGCCATCTGAATGCCAGAATTTTTTGGTAACCCGTCAGATTGCAGGCTTTATCAGCGCTTCATAGAAAAAATCCGTATATCAATACCATGAAAAACAGGATTAAAGTCTACCGGGCGTTGCGCAACCTTACCCAGGAAGCGCTCGCTGAACAACTGGGGGTCACGCGGCAGACGATCCTGGCTATTGAAAAAAGTAAGTATGATCCCTCACTTGAACTCGCGTTCCGGATCTCCCTGCTTTTCAGGGTTCCGATAGATAAAATGTTTTTTTACGAATCCAATAGTGAAGATCAGCCAATCTTTGAGGATTAAAACACCACCTAAAATCTCCCTCATGCGGCTTTCACGGTGCTGAAATTACGAGGAACACCGGTGTTTTATAAGCAACCCCCACACCAGTACCTGTCCTGAATCCATGTCCCTTCCTTCTGCCCGGTACAGGGAAATTTCCACAAACGATTCATCGGCTTTTTGGTGCGGTAGAACAGTATTGTCATTTGATTGTGGTGCAATATTTTTATTCTATTTGAATATATGATGCTAATTGTTTAATATTCTGCACCACAACATTAGGGGGATGGTGCATTGAACAAAAACACCCGGCAACCGGGCGTTCTTGTGTACCAGTTCACCGATCATTCGAGGATACCATGGAACACCAAGAAGAAATGAACAGGAATGACCTGTTCCTCAGAGACAGTACTGCAAACCCGGCACCCCTGGGCCTGTGCGCTTTTGGCATGACAACACTATTACTGAGCCTCCACAACGCTGGACTCACAGCCCTTGGAAGCCCAATCCTTGCAATGGCAATCTTTTATGGAGGAATAGCCCAGGTTATCGCCGGCATAATGGAATGGAAAAAGAACAATATGTTCGGCATGGTTACGTTCGGAAGTTTTGGATTTTTCTGGATCTCCTTTGCTACCTTGCTGTTGCTCCCGGTTCTTGGCCTGGCAAAAACGCCCCAGCCGGTCGAACTTGCAGCTTTCCTCGGGGTCTGGGGATTTTTTGCAGTGGGGCTTTTTATCTGTACATTAAAAATGCACCGGATTCTGCAGGTTACGTTACTCGCGGTTGTTGTCCTGATAGTGCTCCTTGTGACCGCACAACTCACGGGTAGTTCCCTCATCTTAAATATTGGCGGGATTATCGGGCTCGTGGCAGGGGGGCTTGCGCTCTACATAGGTTTAGGACAACTTATCAATGAAGTCTATGGCAGCCGGGTTGTACCGGTATAAACCGGTTTTTTTGCGTTTAAAAATTTTTTTTAATTTTTGGCTTTGTAGAAATGTTTTTGAAAAAACTCAAAACGCTCAATAGGGGTTTTTCCCCCCGCCGCCTGGCTCCCCCCAAATGCGATAACTCCTGAGAATGGTATATACAGCATATCGCGCCGCGCAGGGGCGGTCAGGGGGGACAGGCTCTGTGTCCCCTCCTTCATATTCTGTGCTTTAATTTTATACTCTGATAAAAATGAATTCTACAGAGCATAATTTTTTTTATTTTGATACTGTGGAAAATTGAAGAATATTTGCATTAATCACCAAAACCAAAGATCGTGCAGTTCAGGATTTGTCAGGTTATTCATGGTGAACTGGTCCTTCTTAATCGCGAAATGGACGCAAATGCTGATATTTTCATTCAATCCTGACTATTTCCAGTTTTTGGGATTCACAGGCTGATTGGATTCATATCAGGTCCAAGGAACATGCACCAGGTGTGTCACGCTGATCGATAATTACGGGTGGAGATACCATACTATCTCATCACCGCCATAGAGGGTCCCTTTCCAGTAATTATCAGTTACAAACATGTTGCCCCAGGTGACTGCCCGTTGCCAGACCGGGACACCATTTTGAGTATCAGTGGAAGCACCCATGAAGATGTTGTTATAGATATGAGCCCCTGTGACCGGGCGCGAACGGATACCGATCGGTGCCTGGGGACCGGGCTCAAACGTATTATGGTGAATCTTATACAAATCCCCTGCAATAAACGCAGAGCTGGTCTCGCTGTCATCGGAATAATCATACGGGTTACAGGCATGCACATCGAAATGGTGGCTTCCGATAGGGTGACCATCCCCCCGGACAAGGTTATACCGTGCTTCATACATTTCACCGGGATATCCGCCTGCGGCTATGTCATGCCGGTTATAGTTGAAGATATTCGCTTCGACCAGCATGTCTCCCCCGTAAATATCAGCACCATAACCTTCACCGCGGGCCTGGTTATGGTGAATGTAATTATGGTGGATATACGTGCCGGTGCTGTCCATGGTCGTTACGCAGGACCAGGCCCAGCCACGTATCTCACAGTTATCGACTTCAAGGCCGGCTTTGTTTTGCACGGTGATTGCTACTAAATAGCTGGCCTCGCCATTCCCTGTCCCGTCCCGGGGAAGCATCTCACCTTCAAGTCTTAAGCCGGTTACCCGGACATTGTTCCCCGTCACCTTAAACAGAGAGGTTCCGTACCTGCCATTATTATTGTAGGTGTATAGTATGAGGGCCCCGGGGGAACCGTCAATCCCGCGGTCACTGGCAAGAGTTACGCCATCAGGTATGACGGTATCCGGTGTCCCGGTCATGTCAATGACTGCAGATCTTTTAACGAACACGACCTCCCCGGGTTGTGCACTCTTCAATGCAGAGAGCAGTTGATCCCTGGTTGATACACTATACGTAACGTCAGGATCTTTTTCTGATAGTATCCTGTTGTATCCTGCTCCACCGCCAATGGGATTACCGGTCGGGTTGCAGGCTTCTGCACCATAGCAATCTCCGGATTGTGAAGAGGAAAGGGTAATATAATCTGATTTTGTTACACTGTTACTCCCACTGATATTTGTCACGGTAAGTTTCACCGTATAACTTCCTGCTGCCGGATAGGTATGCAATGGATTTTTTAGGGTATAATCCACAATCCCGTCATTGTTGATATCCCAGGCATAGGTGGTCGTTCCTGTTGAAAGTGATTTATCGGTAAACCGGACCGTCAGTGGGGGCTTCCCAAAGGTAGTGCTGGCAGTGAACTGTGCTAACGGCAATGTTATGGAAACCGCTGATGTAACCCGGATATAATTTGGTTTAATTTCACTAAAACTCCCGCTGGCATTGGTCACGATCTGACGTACCGTGTAGTTTCCAGGTACCAGAAATGTGTGTTGTGGATTTCGTGAAGTGTATTCGGTTATGCCATCGTTGTTGATATCCCATGCAAAGGAGCACTCCCCAGCTGAACCAGACAGGGCGGTAAACTGAACCATCAGCGGGGCCTGACCCTCCAGGGGGCTGGCGGTGAATTGTGCGTCCGTAACTATTGTTCTTAATGACTGCGCAGATTGTGTACCCGGTGTTGACAGAATATTTTTTACCTGATTATCTGTAGAAACTGATTCGTACGCTTCAACAGGCACCAGTGATAATGAACTGACATGACCTGCAGTTACCGTGTATATCTTTTCTGTCAGGACACGATCAACGAATTCCGCCTTTTCATTGTACCGGAACCAGTGACCATCGGATTTTTTTTGCACATAGGCACGCTCATATTTTTCTGTCAGGGGATCATATTTCAGAATCAGCCAGCACTGATCAGGTGATGATGCCGTCTTTGAAATGATATCTCCACTACCGAATTTTGCCTGGAAGGGTGGAATCGTGGATGTGGGTGTCATAGTGCCGGTATCAGACAGTTCAGAACACCCGGCAGACCATGCAAGAAGAAAAAGCATGCACGCAACAAGAACCAGATACATCCCGCCTGTATTAAAAAATTTTACCATGTCACCTCTTTTCATTTCCATGCATTCCAGACTTTCAGAGTATTCATGAGAGCACCCGGGTATTTTTCTGGAGGAGTGACACAAAAAAATTCCACAGGAAATCCTGATGATATACTATTCTTTGGTATACAAAATAGGTTTGCAAAAAGAAACCGGGTACAATTACTCCGGGAAAAACCCAAGGGATTTTTCAGCTGACTGTACCCCGGACATGAGGGAAGAAATGGGAGGAAAATTACTGCTCTATGGAATTCCCTTTATCCGAGGAGAAAAAATAAAAAAGAAACGGTAGGCTGAAGGAGGGGACAGTGCCTGTCCCTCATTACCACCTCTGCGCTCAGGAGAGATGATGACGTATTGCCTGTTCGGGAATTATCGCATCGGGGGGAGCCAGGAGGCGGGGATGGAACCCCCATGAACGTTCAGGTTTTTTTTTAATAATACACAACGGACTGTGTGTTTTTGCCAGCGACCAGGGAGCCCGATCCAAGTGATATGTATACATTTTTTTACGATAGCCTCCCTGATGGGAGGACGGGCTCCAGACCGGGACCCATGAACATCGCCCAGGTGATCCACTTGTAGCGAAGCGTCACTCTTATCATTTTTCGTGATTTTTCACAGTGGACTGTGTGTTTTTTTTAAAAACAGTTCTGCAGAGCCAACTTATTTTATATTTCATCAAAAACGATACGTTCCTTGGGTTTCCGGAGGATTTTTATAACTTCTATGTCAACCGTTTACGATTTTTTTGATCGGATATTCTTAAAAATTCCCGTTTTAAAACTTGCTTTCCTGAATTCAACAGTAGTTTATGTAATTTAATATTCCGTTCTACGGCCGGGTGAGCGTGATCCTTTTTCCAGAATGAAAAAACGTGCAATACTTAATAGATTTAACAATCCTCCCGAGATTATTTGCCAAATGTTATAAACCTGCACATTACATCGTTATTTTACGGGTCTGCTGTCATATCAGAATAATTTTTTTTATAATTATCCTGATTGAATCCTGCATCACCCCATATGGCGTTAAAAGGGTGATGGCGTGATATATAGTCCAGGAAAGATAATTTTCCGTTGCTGCTGCAGGAAACGGATTTCAGATCAAACGATATCTCCAGATCGGACCTTAAACAGAGTTTTGAGACGTGCCTCGAATATCATTTTAGGTATGGCAAAAGCTATTGTTTTTCTCTCCCTTCTATCCCCGGTAACTGCCATGGACTGGACAACTGAAACTGTTGACAGTGCGGGTGACACCGGGTGGTATACATCGCTTATCCTTGATACGACAGGCAGCCCCCGGATCAGCTATCTGGACTGGACAAACCGTCATCTGAAATATGCAAAAAAAACGGACGGGGTATGGACCAATGAAACTGTCGATGCCACGAATAACGTGGGGGAGTTTTCCAGCCTGAAACTGGATGCATCTTCACAGCCCCTGATCAGTTACTATGACTCGAACCAGGGAAACCTGACCTTTGCAATGAAAAACGGGGATGTCTGGAGCACGGTCATTATAGACACCGCGGGCGTCGGGAGATATACTTCCCTTGCACTTGACACTTCCGGTCAACCGCGGATAAGTTACCAGGACCTGTATTCCCTGAAACTGAAATATGCGGCAAAAACAAATGAGAACTGGATTCATGAGACCGTCGATAATCCGGGGAATGTTGGTGCATACACTTCTCTGGCTCTGGATATGAATGATAACCCACACATAAGTTATTATGACGGAGCGAATGGGGATCTGAAGTATGCAGTAAAGAGTGATGGGCTCTGGACCATCCAGACCGTAGACAGTACTGGAAATGTCGGGTATTATACATCGATCGCCATTGATAGTGCGGGAAATCCACACATCAGCTATTACGATTTCACCAACAAGGATCTGAAGTATGCCAGAAAAACAGGAAGCTCCTGGACTAAAGAGTGCGTGGACGCTGCCGGAAGTGTAGGAAAATACACCTCTCTTGCGATCGATGATTCAGGGAATCCCTGCATCAGTTATTATGACGAGACCAATGGTCACCTGAAATATGCAACAAAAACAGCAATTGCCTGGACCAATGAGACGGTGGATAATGCAGTGAATGTCGGAGGGTATACATCACTCGCCCTTGACAATTCGGGATATCCGCGGATAAGTTACCGGGATTTTGGGAATAATGACCTCAAATATGCTGTCGGAATTTCTTCGTTGTTTCTGGATTTTAACGCGTCATTACGGAATGGTACCGCTCCGCTTACCGTTCAGTTTTCAGATACTTCAACCGGAGGATTGCCATCCTTGTGGAACTGGTCATTTGGGGATGGAATATGGTATAATACCAGCCTGACTGCTTTGCGAAATCCACAACATGTGTATGAAGCCCCGGGTACATACACGGTGAACCTGACAATCCGGAACAGTTCGGTTTCCAGTACCCTGAGCCGTCCGGATTTTATCATTGTTGTCGCACCTGAGGTCACCACTATTCCAACCTCGTTACCTTCCCCGACGCTTACCACCTCCCCCTCACCCACACGTACTCCCTCACCTTCCCCCACCTCTTCACCGTCTCCCACACCTCCACTGACATTCTCTCCTTCCCCTACACTTACTCCCTCACCTTCTCCAACACCTGCACCAACATATTCTCCTCCTCCCACAACCTCACCCGCTCCTGCTGATCTATCAGGAAGTGACTCTGACCCATTACCCTCGCCATCATCACCATTCCCCCCGGTACCGGGACCTTTGGGTTGCCAGACCGTTAATGCAGGAGGGGATTCAGCGGTCAGTCGGGTCACCGTAACCGGTCGGGATATTTCAGATATTATTGTCACTGCCCGAAAGAATGCGTCTCCGCCAACACGGAGTGCCCCCCTTGATGGACAGGTATACCAGTATATCGAGATCATGCCAGTACACTATGGGGCAATTTCTTCTGCACGGATCGAATTTGATGTACCTCTTCTCACGATCGCTGATTACAACACAACCGTGGATACCGTTGGATTATGTCTGCTCAGAAACACATCCTGGGTCTGCCTGCCCACCGGAATTCTGGGAAATAAAAACGGCAGGGTGCTCTATTCTGCAGACATCCCGGAATTCTCATTTTTTGCCATAACAATCCAAAACGGGACCTGCATCGCACCACAGGAGAGTTCATTCATACCAGTACCCTCAGAGAATAGTGATCCTGTAGACAGTACGGGAAAATCTCTTATTCCGGCCATCACCGATACACCATTACCAGGCACTTCTTTCAGATCTGATACCGGATGGTCATTCATGACGTCTGTCATCAGTATGGCCGGCATACTGGGAATTATAACGGGTGCTGTCCTCGTACGATCCCGGTGGAACCGTTGAGCGAATCGGCCAGGTTTGCCGATAAACGGCCATAAAAAACCGGACTTTTCTATTCGCCCGGCTCTGTAGAATTCCTTTCATTCCAGCACAAAATAAAAAGGGCACCTGCTTTGAAGGAGGGGACAGTGCCTGTCCCCCCGGACCGCCCCTGCGCAATGTGATAGTGCTGTTATTACCTTCTCGGGGGTTATCACATCGGGGGGAGCCAAGTGGCGGGGGTGAAACCCCCATGAACGTTCGAATTTTTTGAACATTTCTACAGAGCCATTCTCCCTTAAAAAACTCATTTTTACGGTGTCTTATCGTGATCGCGCAGGTCAAATCCCTCATCACGGTCCCAAGGCACCATGGTACTATGACCGAAGTGCCACAGGATTTGTGAAAAATCGCCTGTACAATTTTCTGCCGGGTATTTTGTTAACACTTAAAAGCACTTGATCACATCAAACACCCAGCGGCTCACACCCGGGGCAACATTCCCGCATCGTCGTAAAACCACCACATCGTACCCTTTGCACTCAAACTGCTCTGCAAGAGCGGATGCCTGGTCAGGGTTTTTAAAGGTATAGAAATGAAGCATTCCCCCGGGTTTTACTCCTGCTGCAATGTGATCGAAGATCGTGTCCATCCCATAGGGTGTCGGTATGATCGCGCGGTCGTATGGGTGTCCCGAAAGAACAGATGCATCAAACGCGTCACCGTGTATCATCGTCACCCGATCCCCGACCCCGTTCAGCATAACATTCTCAGCAAGCCAGTGGCAGGCTTCCCGGCTCTGCTCCACTGCGGTGATCTCTGCACCATGAGCGGCAGCCGGAATTACAAATGGGCCCACACCACAAAAAGGTACAAGAACATGTTCCCCGGTGCAAACCTGGTCAGTGACGCGTTTGCGTTCGCTTGCAAGCCGGGGATCAAAGAAAACAGTTCCTACATCAAGCCTGTACGTAAACCCGTACTCATGGTGGGTAGTAACCGTTTCTGTGCCGGTAATAACCTCCAGTTGAGCCGTGCGGTTGCAGCCGTTGATCCGGGATGTTTTATTGAGAACCGTCCTGATATTGTGACGCCGGGAAATAACTGCACGGGCAATGAGCCGGGCATAACCAGACATTTCCGGGGGGAGCGAGAGGATCGCAACGTCCCCGATTACATTGAAATGGTCAGAAAAGCAGCGAAGTGCATGATCAGGGATAGTATCCCTTACCTGATCCTTCAGACTCATGGTTTCATGGTATATATTCGAACGATGTCTGCATAAACATAATCGATTTCTTTTGATCCATATATTAATGACCAATTACTTCTTTGTTCTGTTGTTATGACACAAGTCCGTCCGGTCGAACGCGTCCTCAGGGCATACCCAACGGTTGAAGGTGCCGGTGTCCGTCTGCACCGGGCATTCGGCAGTTACGAGGTTCCGCAATTCGACCCGTTTTTGATGCTGGATGATTTCCGGGCGCCGAAACCGGAAGATTATAGTGCAGGATTTCCCACGCACCCGCACCGGGGCATTGAGACTGTAACATATATGCTCAGGGGACGTGTGGCGCATAAAGACAGTATGGGAAATTCCGGGTCGGTGAATGCCGGTGATGTGCAATGGATGACAGCAGGGTCCGGCATTGTTCATTCAGAGATGCCAGAGCCGGTGGACGGGCAGATGGGGGGATTTCGAGCTATGGGTTAACCTGCCCAGGTCACACAAGATGATGGATCCGCGATACCAGGAGATCACCCAGGATCAGATTCCAACCGTTTCCCCGAGAAAAGGAGTCGCCATTCGTCTGATCTGCGGTTCAATACAGGGGGTAAATGGCCCGGTTAAGGATATTGTTGCCGATCCTGAATTTTTTGATGTTTCGCTCGATCCGAATGCCATTTTTTCTCATAAAGTGAAAGCAGGGTATACTGCATTTGCCTATGTTATTGGAGGAGAAGGTACCTTTTGATCCAAATCAAGGATACCAGATGAATAACCGGGACCTGGTACTGTTTGGCAATGGTTCGCTGGCGTTCGCCCGCTCTTCGGGGAGGGGTTTCAGGTTTCTCTTTTTTCCGGAAAACCGATCCATGAACCGGTTGCATGGCGTGGACCTGTTGTCATGAACACCAACGATCGAGCTCCGTCTGGCTTTCTCGGAATATAAAAACGGTACATTTATCAAAAAGAGAGCATAAAGATTCAGGTTTGTCAGGTAGTGATGCAACGAAAGATACCTCGTTTTACACCTCTTCAGATCAGGTGACTTTTTCTGGCAGGGAAACTTCGTTCAGGCAGATTTTTGAGGTGACGGAATACTGGTTCAATGACATTCGCCCGGATGATCGGGTAATCGACATCGGGGCAAACGTGGGGGCATTCTGCATCCGTGCATCCCGGTTTTCCCGGCACATCGTGGCAGTTGAACCAGTGACTGCATCCATTCTCCGTGAAAATATCCGTCTGAACGGGGTTCCTGTCGAAGTTATTGAAGGGGCACTTGGTGACGGGATACCAGAAAAAGTCAGGTGGGATGATCTTGAGGTCGTTTCACCCACATACCCACTCCACACTATCATTACGATGGCGGGAGGATGTGACTTCCTGAAATGTGATTGCGAAGGTGCAGAATGGCATATAACACCCGAAGATCTCACCGGTATCCGTCGTATTGAGATGGAACTGCATATTCCCCCGATCGGCGGGCCACCCAACCCGGCACTCCTCGATTATATCGGGAGACACTATTCGTTTGAAATCGAACGGAAACCCGTTCATGCTGCGCTTGGTGTGATGGGCGTGCTTCATGCCGAGCGAAAAGCATGAAATGACCTGATTTTTTTTACGTAGTATACATTAATCCGGTTTTTTTACTCCGGCAGAAAGGTAGTATCCGGTCCTGTGTTACGCTCTCTCTTTGTTGTTGTTTTTTTAGCCCGTGTTGTATACAATTCTGAAATTGGGTAGTGCATTTAATATTCTAATAAAACGGTTATTTTTATGTCAAGTGATAAAAATACCTGAACCCCTAACTATCAAAGACCTGATTTTTCATGGTAACCAGGATCCTGACCATAGTGCATTAGAATCACCGGGTCAACAGGCGCTCTCATACCGGGATCTCCGGAAACAGGTTCTTCTTGTTATCAAAACGTTAAACTCACTGGGTTTTGGACGGAATGACAGAATTTCGGTAATTATGCCCGGAGGTCCTGAAACAGCTGTGCTGGGAATCGGGATTATGGCAGGATTTACCCATACTCCGCTTAACCCCCAGTATAAGGCCCCTGAATTCCGTGAGATGTTTTCCCGACTGAAAGTAAAGGCAGTTCTTGTCCAAAAATACCATGAGACAGCAGCAAGGGCTGCAGCCTTGTCATGTAACATTCCGGTAATCGAGATAACACCTGAACCGGATAAGGCCGGCATTTTTAAAATAGGCGATGGAATTCCAGAGGGAAAAGCGGATGCCCAGTTCGCACAACCTGAAGATACCGTCATCGTAATGCAGACCTCGGGTACAACTTCGGTTCCCAAGATCGTGCCCATTTCCCAGAAACAGTTCTGTAAAGCTGCGTATCACTATTTTTCACGGTTAAACCTCTCTGATAAGGACATCAGCCTGCACATTGTAGCCCATTTTCATATTCTTGGGATAACCCATACATTACTTGCCCCTCTGCTGGGCGGGGGAACGGTCGTTTGTGCCAGGGATTATATCTCACCCGATTTCCTTCCTCTCTTAAAAAACTTCAGGCCGACGTTTTATTGCGCCGCACCTGCACATCACAAGGGCATCTTACATGAACTCAAAAAAGTCCCGGCTGATGAACTCAAGCATCATTCACTCCGGTATATCAGATCAACATCCTCACCCCTCCCTGCACTTGCCAGGAAGGAACTCGAAACACTGCTCGGTATCCCGGTAATTGAGAGTTATGCCATGACAGAATCCCCGGTCATCTCTATCAATATGCCCCATAAGGAGGGTTCTGCCGGAATTCCCATGGTCGAGTCCCTTGTCATAATGGATGAGAAAGGTACCATACTCAAAAATTTTGAAAATGGTGAAGTTGCGATCAGGGGCGATGTTGTTTTCAGCGGCTACGAAGACGCTCATGAAAATGCATCCGCATTTACCAACGGTTATTTCAGGACCGGTGATATCGGTTATCTCGATAATGAGGGGTATCTTTTCCTTACCGGTCGCAAAAAAGAATTGATCAATAAAGGCGGCGAGAAATTCTCTCCCCAGGAGATTGATGCAGCCCTTGTATCGTATCCCGGGGTCCGTGAAGCAATGGCCTTCCGGATTGACGATCCTGTCCTTGGGGAGGATGTTGCTGTTATGGTCGTGCGGGCCGATGAGAGGGTATCAGAACAGGATCTCCGAAGGTATCTTCATGACCGTCTTATCCAGTTCAAGGTTCCCCGCAGGATCTTTTTTGTCGATGAAATCCCCAAAGGGCCTACCGGTAAGCTCCTGCGGTATGCAGGCACCGAACGGTACAAAACCGGTTCATTCGAAGAGTTACGCGTTCCTGAAGTGACAAGGTACGACATTTCCCCGGAGGTATCTCAAACCGAAGAGAAAATCATGCAGATCTGGACGGGGATACTGGACTGTGAGTCACTGTCGACCGATGATGATTTTTTCCAGTGCGGGGGAAATTCCCTGACTGCGATTGAACTTCTCATCAGGATCCAGCGGGCGTTTGATGTAACGTTCCCGCCGGATATGATCTACCTGTACCCGACCATAAGGCAACAGGCGACTCTGATTACCCAAAAAGACAATAATTTTTCACGGTATCACCCGCTCATAGTTCCTCTCCATGAGAAAGGAACGCTGACACCGCTGTTTTGTTTCAATCCGCTGGGAGGATGGATAAAGGAATACCAGTACATTTCCCGGTTTTTCGATCCGGACCGCCCTGTTTTCGGGATCCGGGCACGAGGGCTGGAACCTGCAGAAAAACCGGTCGCGACCGTTGAAGAAGCAGCCCGGGAATACATTGATGCAATAAAAACCGTGCAGAAAGAGGGGCCCTATCACCTCCTGGGATTTTTCCGGCGGCGCACTCTATGCTTATGAAGTGGGCTGTCAGCTCCAGAACCAGGGGGAGTCAGTGACATTTCTGGGAATTATTGACATGTCTTTGCCGGCACCATTGAAAAGACTATTCGACATTTCCCGGGGACAGGGTCCCAATTTTCTCATAACGGCAGGTTTCCCGGTATACTCGTTTTTAAACAACCTTCTGAAAAAAAATCCTGACAGCCCGCTCTATTCGGTTTTTGTTAAAAGTGTGCGGATCTTTTCTCAGGGTTTATTATCGTTAAGAGGTTCTTCTTCGCTTCCTGAATCCGGTTCTGACGTGGATTATATCACTGATGCCCAAAGAAGTTGGATCTCAACTCTGCCTGAAAACCAACAAATGCTGGTCAGGATCCAGATCAGGGCAATCAGTATATACAAACCCCGTATTTTTTCCGGGGACGTCATTCTTTTTTCTACCGGACCTGATAGGGAATTTTATCCTGGTGATCCGTCCAGGGGCTGGAATTCGTGCATTTCAGGAAAAACCATTCTCATTGATATTCCTGGCGATCACTGGACGCTTTACCGTGAGCCATTGGGCCAGGTGACTGCAAAAAAGATTGAAGAGTCACTAAAGGAGGCTGATACCCATGGACCGGCTTTTATCTGATTCAATGCGAGGTATCGTCACGGATACAGACTGAAGAAAGGATCCCGCAGTCCGCCATAGTTTCTCCACTCTTGCAAGAAAACGTGATCCAAATCTGGTCATTGTCGTATGAAGACCTTGACTGCCACTACAAGGTGCTGTCGGGCCTGATCAGCACAGAGGAATGGCATGCAGCTTCCTTATTCAAAAACGAGACGCATGCCAGGAAGTATATACTCAGACACGGGGTATTGCGTAGCATTCTGGGTAATTGTACCCACCAGGATCCAGCGACGATATCTTTTTTACGGGGAAAGACGGGTAAACCGGAACTGGATCTCCGGGGCAGGTATAATGATGTGTCTTTTAACCTGTCCCATACCAGCGATATGGTCGTCATCGGGGTTACCCGAAAGCGGCGGATTGGAATTGATATTGTAAAAATGGATCCCTGGTACCACTACCAGGATATTGCAGAATATATTCTGACACCTGCTGAAAAAACATTGATGCAGAGAACGGAACCTGTCATGAGATATCAGGTTTTTTTCAGGATATGGGCGTTAAAAGAGGCAATCCTCAAGACAAACCGGAGATACGCTATCTGCTATGAAGGATACTGATACTTCCGGTATTATTCAGAAGGGACTTGTTGTCCCGTGTGGTTCAGTGAAATTCCGGAATTCATTTTCACCATTTTTCATCTGGCAGTTCACCAGCGGGGACGGATATTGTGGTGCAATTGCAGACTGAAACAGGGCTCCTGGAAAAAATTCAGGTATAAAAGATATCGATTTTAAAGCTCTGTAGAAATGTTTTTAAAAACTCTCAACGTTCATGGGGGTTTCACCCCCGCCACTTGGCTCCCCCCAATGCGATTACCCCCGGGAAGGTAATAACAGCACTATCACATTGCGCAGGGGCGGTCCGTGGGGACAGGCATGTCCCCTCCTTCAAAGCATGTGTCCTTTTTATTTTGTGCTGGAATAAAAGGAATTCTACAGAGCCGATTTTAACCATCTGGCATTCGTGAGATACGGTTTTTTTAAAGAGGTCTGGTTCATTTCATATCCGTCAACGCGTGTATCAGGGTTGCCTCGCGTGCCAAGCTTCAAGAACCTGTTGTGGTAATAACAATTGCTGGAATATTCATGTGCACCGATAGGACCTGATCAAAAAAATATGTTTCTCGACCAGATTCTTGCCAAACGCCGCTCATACCGGATGTTTAAACCCGAATCTCCTCCTGAAGATGCGATCCGCCGGATAATTCATGCCGGGCTTCTTGCTCCCTTTGCAGCAGCCGCGGTGGGAAATACTTCTGATTATTTCCGCCGTTTTTTTGTCATGAAGAATGGATCAAAGAGCATGAACGCTTCCGGGTATTTATTATGAATACTGTTCACCGGCTTGCAGAACGCCTTCATGAAGATATGAAAGAAAATATGGACCTGCGGGAAAAAGGGATCGGGTTTGCCCAGCGACTGGACATGATAAAAAAACGCGGAATGGTGCCCGGTATTGGCACAGCGCCGTACTATATCGTGGTTGCGGAACGTAAAGGGTATCCTCCCGTTGAGTCTGCAGTCACTGGCACACTGTATGGAAAATATGTGGCTGAAGGCAACTGCACTCGGGCTCGGGTTCCAGTTGGTTTCGGTAACATCGCAAATGTCATCGGATCTGGGGTTCTGCCAGCTCCTCGGGATTACCCCGGGCGTATGGGAACTGATGGGCTGCGCAATCGGCTATCCGTCAGAAGAACTCCCGCCTTCAATCCGCCCTCCCGTCGATGATGTCACACGGTGGCTGGAATAATATTTTTTTACCGGCATATACCTGCAGGCTTTTTTTTAAAATTCCTTTTTGAGGTTCGGGGAGGATTCATTAAAAATGAAGAGAATAGTATCATTTTAACTACCAACTTTTTCAAAATAATCGATGGAAATAAAAGGATAATTCGATAACTAAAATAATTTTTTAAAAAAGTGAAACTTTGAAGTAGGCAAAATGAATTCAGAATAGGTTCACCGAACTCGTTATATCGCAACTTGGGGACGCCACAGCGGCGGGGACGAGCTTAAACGCGAGTCGAGAGGAGCGTTCTGAGTGAGCCAGTTTCATTCAGCAATTATAAGATTTTTAGTCGCTAGAATGGGACTATACCCAAAACGGATATGACATCCTTTGGATATTTTTATCCAGGGTGAGCATTGAAAAACGGTTAATACAGCAGCCTGTATGCCCGGGCAATTTCTGCCACACTCCAGGCCTGCGCGATGCATCCTCGTGAAGTGTACGGCTCGTTGCCGTCAAAGATCTCGGATATGTATCCCACACCCGCTTCGCGTATATGATCGAGAATCGGGACAAGGATCGGAGCAATTCTTTCCCGCTGAATCCCATTTCGCAGGAGTGCTTCTATGTAATAACCGGTGAAGCCAGGGCCAGACGCACCCGTTATGATAACTGCTGTCGCCAGTGTAGTGTCCATGGTAGTTCTGATCTGATGGCGACAGTGACCGAAGTCCATAGGGAGTCAGGAGCAGGTTATTGATAGTTTTCAGCGCTGAGGTTTCCTGGAGGGGACTTACAAGGCCAAAAGAGAGTGCTATTACCTGGTTCGGGCGGACAGAGTAGTCAAACGGATCGATACAATCATAGAGACACTGTCCTTCCTGATTCCAGAACCGCTGAAATGCCTCACGTGCTGCTTCATGATGGACTGACGTCGGGATGTGCATTTCCTCTGCTTCCTTTAAGGCGTTTACCCAGAGGGCATTGATTTCTACAGGTTTTCCTCCTCTGGGTGTGAATTCAGTATCCATCCATGTACTCTTTGGGGCTGCCGAAATCAGGTTATGATCCAGCGAGGCGACGTGCGAGAAGGGATAGTTCTCAAGGATGTTGCTGATTACGGGTTTCATTTTCTCTATAAAGGAATCGTCCCCCCAGCGGTGCCTGTACGTAAAGAGTGCGTGGAGAAACCACAACGAAGCATCACTGGTGTGATAATTATCCGGAAAATCTGTTCGGAACGACTCCATTTTTACTCATATCAGAAAGCCGTCTGAGAACTGCACGGGCTTGATCTTTAAGGCCCCGTTCAATTAACAAACCTGTAACGCTGATGGCAGAATCCCGCCCCCATGATTCGCAGAACCAATGATAACCGGCAAATATCTCGTCTCCGTGGCAGAATGCGTCTGATGCCCATTCCAGCCATTCAGAAGAGGATTGAGGTGACCGGGTATGAGATGTCTGCTGAATATAAGGTGTTGTTCCGGTACACCGTAAGGTAACCGTGGAATCCTGTACCCGGCCCTGGAAAATGCCCGGCGAATGAAGATCTTCGACTGCTTCGTACCCCCGTTCATATTCCCGCTGGTACCAGACATTCCAGTAGGTATCAGGATGGTCTTCATAGGAAAGATCCCCTTCAAAAAGAAGATTGCCCCACCGGAATCCATTCCGAACAGGTAAACAGTTCAGATTCGGAACCCTCATCACCTCATGTACCTGACCGGTCAGTAATGAGAGGGCGAATCCACAGGGCTGCGTCACCGGTCACTTCGTATACAACCTGGAAGGTACCATCAAACGTAATGGTCTTTTTAATGAGGATGTCGTCGATTTTAAAGGTCCACGACGGAGGGTAGACAGAAAAGGCCTGAAGGTACCGGAGTCCGCCATCATTGGATAATCCTTCATAGTGCTGTGAGGAAAACCGGATCCCGTTTACCATTTCATCGAGTCCGGCAAGGAGGAGTCGTCCGTCATGGACAAAAAGTCCATGGTATTTCCGGGTGTTGCCACTGACTGTTGAAGATGAGTATGAATGGCCCGAGGTCATTAAAAATTCGAGACTCCGTGCGGTACCAGGGCTTTTTATCTCTCTCCCGTACTGAAACACCATCAGCGACCCCTTTTCATGTTTGGCTGTCCATCGAGCTCCTGGTATACCGTTAAGGTCTTTTCTGATGCAATGTCCCATGTAAAGAACTCTTTTACACGATTCCTGCCATTCCTTCCCATCGTTGCAGCAAGGTCAGGATGTCGCAGGATATCCACTACATATTCTGCAATATCAGAAGGATCGTACGGATTGATATGGTACCCACAGATTCCGTCGCCTGACGGTATCACCTGCTCCCGAAAACCAGAAGTACACCGGGCACCGACAACAACAGGTTTACCCATTGACATTGCTTCAGGTACAGACAATGCCAAACGGTTCATACTTTGACGGGAAAACAGCAACATCTGACGCAGCATAATAGAGCAGTCGTTCCTCTTCCGGTACCATCCTGAAGTGCAGTATCACGTTTTCTTCCAGGTTCAGATCGTGCACCATCCGGCCCAGCATCTCATCCATCTCCCCTACACCGACGATAACAAGCTTTGCCTCGGGGATCTCCTCCATGACGTGGGTCATCGCACGGACAAGCGTGTCGGCTCCTTTCACCCAGGTGAGACGGCCGATGAAGAAGATCATGGGAGATGATCCGACCCCAATCTTTTCGCGGAATGCTTCTACCTGCCGCGATGAAAAACGTGTGGGATCATATTTTTTTTCGTCCACACCATTGTGGATTACCCGTATCTTCTGCCCGGGATACCCCAGGTTCACCAGTTCGTCCCGCATGGCATAGGCTGACCGTAACAATTCGATCTGCAACAGTGGCAGACAGGCGTTCGATATCTTTGATGGTCGGAGATCCGACGGGGTTTCTTCCCTGTTCAGTTGAATGGAAGTGGAAGACAAACGGTACCCCGAGGTTCCGCCGGGAGATGATACCGGGAAGCGCAGCGAGCCAGTCATGGGAAACGAGCAGGTCGAAGTGCTGGTTATCCTTCAGGACAAGGCTGTTTACCAGCTTTGATGCAGAGAGCAGATTGTAGAGAATGGTTTCTGCGAAAAATTCCTGCCCGTTATCATCCCAGGTCTTCACTTCGGCCGGGTTGACAATGGAGAATATATCGGAAAATTTCATGAGCCGCGGGCGGTGAACGTCAACACCCGACCATGTATCTGAAGTGGGGTCATTGCCCATATTTCGTGAAAAAACTGTCAGGGAATGACCTTTACGGATAAACTGAGGAGCAATCCCGGTGGCATATGTCCCCAGCCCCCCCCGGAAAAAAGGAGGGAATTCATCAACAAAACTGACGATTTTCATGCAACCACACGGGAATAAGTTTCAATAATTTTCCTGCCAATCGGGCCCCACAGGAATATACGTTCGACTTTTTTCCTCCCCTGTTTTCCCATCGTGATCGCCCGCAGGGGTTCATCAATTACCGTGTTGATTCCCCATGCAAGTGCGTCCGGTTCGGGTTCCACCTTCACCCCGTCAACGAATGCATCAATATTTTCAGAAAGCCCCCCGACATTGGATGCAACAACCGCTTTTTCCGCACTCCATGCTTCCAGAAGAACAAGGCCGAACGGCTCGTTCCTGCTTGGGATGACCACGAGATCGCAGGCATTCAGGAGACGGATGTACTCCGAATCAGGAATGTAACCGATAAAATTTGCCGGGAGGTCCTTTGCGCGATCGGTTAAAAACTGACGCATGTCACCGTCTCCTGCAACGATTAACTTGGCATCCCAGTGGTTCTCGCACACCTTTTTCATTGCCTCGATAAGCAGGTCAGGACCTTTCTGGTAGACAAGCCTTCCGATGAAGAGAATCAACGGGGCGAACGGGTGGATCCCATATGCCTGCTTCACTGCACCGGCATCGATATCTGCACGGAACTGACGCGGCACTACTCCGTTCGGTACTACATCACATTTCCAGTCGGGAATATTATAGAGGCGCATGACCTCGTTTTTAAGCGTTGCCGAAACAGCCGTTACCCGCTTTGCAATCAGTCCTCCGTACCATTCCTTTCCGGAGATCTCCTTAAATTCCCACCAGTCGCCAAACTGGTTGCCATTCCTCCCGTATTCTGTTGAATGATACGTCAGAATGGTGTTCCGGTCCTGCAGCATATGGAGCGCCTGCACTGCATGCCAGTCATTAAAATGGAGGTAATCAAATTTCCGGGGTTTATCATACGTTAAGAAATTTTCTACCATCCCCTGGCTCATGGAATCGCAATACTCCACGATGTTATTGCCATGAGGCTGGCAGTAATGATAATGAACTCCCCTGATTGTCTGGTCCTGTACCCACCCGCGGGTGAAGTAATGAACTTCGTGGTGCTCTCCCAGGGTCTCGGCAAGATGGGTCGCAGCACTGGCAAGCCCGCCCACGCGCTCGGCATAGAGCGATTCCCAGCAGAAAATGGCTATTTTAAGTGATTCCACAGTTGATCTCTCCTTTCACAGACAAGGTTCATCAGCTCCTGTCGTTCTGTACAGTCCCTGATTCTGTCAGCCAGTTCGGTATCCCCAAGGATATCCCTGGCCCAGCAGGCAAAGTCCCCCTGCTCCAGATGGTTTCGGACAGAGTCGTTGGGCACTATGGGCAAAAGTTCACAGAACTGGTCGAGGCTGTATGCCGTATAACCTGTGAAACCGGAAGGACAACTGAAATGAAATGCGGTCTCGGGAGATAAGGAGCGCAGTGCCTTTGCTGCTTTGCGGTTTTTCGTGAACCGGATTGCGCGTTCTTCATAATCTGCAAGAATCCTCATGTATGTCATGAACGCTTCTTCGCCTTCAAGATAACAGAAATACGAATGCACTTCGCCACAGGACCCGTACTTTGATGCCATATAGTAGAAGTGATCGCTGGTCTGGAGATATCGCCAGATCTGTTTGTCCTTTGCAAAGGCGTGTGCAGCCTCAAGGGCATGGAATGCTGTCAGTCTGCCGGTCGTTTCCCATCCAGGCGGAGGTGTCCTTCTCGATATCCGCCCATGAAATTGTTTCGGGAACATTGATCGTTCCGACCGGTGAATAGTCCCCAAGAACCTTTGATGGCAGTACCCGTAGAGACTCCCTGTGCAGAAAGTTCGCCGGGAAGATGGCGCAGGAATTCGAAGATACCGGTTTCGGGCCACAGGTGCTCCCCGAATGTTTCGTAATCCAGAAAAACATTCACGACATCGCCGGGAGACTGTGCCACCCATCGGGCCCAGGTATCTGCTGTCAGGGGATACATGTCCCATGAACGGTTGGCAAACCGGAATGCGATGTCATCAGATAACCGGGTGTTCCGGAGAAGAACGGGAAAGTCCATGCAGCTGATAGAGGTAATTCGGGCTCCGCCAGTCCAGGACGCGGTCCACACCTTCGGTGATAATCCCGGCAAATCCCATATCCCTGATATGAGCTGCAACGTCATTATTGAAGGTAAATTCTGTATTTTCAAATACGCACGGGTCTGCATGGAACAGCTCGTTCATCAGGGTCGTATGCATCCGGACCTGCTCAGTGAATTCTGTTTTGTCACAAAAACAGCTGGCAATACTATGATAATAGGTCTGGGCAATAATCTCTGTATTTTTGTGCCTTGCAGCCTGCCCGAACAGGTCAAGGGCATCCGGGCTCCATTTTTCAAGCTGCTCGATCAGGGTGCCGGATAGTGAGAATGAGCAGGAGAACCCTTCATCCAGGAGGTCCAGTATCATCGTTGTTGCCGGTATGTAGCATTTTTCCGCGATACGGTGCAGGAGCTCCTTGTTGACCTCATCAAAATACAGATTTGCCAAATCCTTTCTCTTTACCTTTGGATCTGGTGCAAAGTGCCTGTTCAGCCGGTACGGCTGGTGCACCTCGAATCCCACGGACAATGCTGGCATACGTTTATTCAGCCCCCTGTTTCAGGAAGACATAAGGAGCACCCTACCCCCTTAACCATTTTGAGACGATCTGCTTCTTCGTACCTGGTATCAGGAATCCAGGAAAGAATCAACGCAGAATCCTGCAGGATATGAAGGCTATTCCTTTTGTCATAGTGACATACCCCAGAGAACATATAAAATTTCTCCTTGTTTACAATTTTTGAGAGAGAAATTTTTTTGTTCTTTAAAAAACAGGCGGGTTTTCGATCAGAACCGGTCTGCCACGAACGCGGTGGATGAGAGAATGTCGCCAAGCCCGGTGGTCTTTTGAATATTTTGTGAAATGTATGTGGGGACGAACACCACCTGGTGATTATCATAGCTGAAAATCCCGGGAGGCTCATCCGGACCAAACACTTCCCGGACAGCAGCGTACGCCAGAAGCCCTTCTTCGGACAGGACCCTGTTCTTGTAGTCCCGCTGCATCGGCAGTCACCTGTGCGGCAAGAAGA
This sequence comes from uncultured Methanoregulaceae archaeon, assembly GCA_963733045.1. GTDB lineage: Archaea > Halobacteriota > Methanomicrobia > Methanomicrobiales > Methanospirillaceae > Methanoregula. The sequence continues at coordinate 82,436 of CAVTBZ010000006.1, forward strand.
AGGGCGTTGTGGGATACTTCCGGATCCAGGGTTCCGGATTTCAGGATGAGAACGTAGTACCCGAACGTATGGAGGTGAATCCGGCTCACACCGGTGGCTTTTGCAAGGGCAATAGCATCATGCACGCACGTAACAGGAGAAGAGGGCAGATGGGCAGGTGGCATTGAACCGGGTGTGCGCACCTGGTGCATGTATGACCCAAGTTCCCGCTCATTGAGCCCGATGCTGTCGGTATTCGGAAAAATATAACGGAGCATCATCAGCATCACCTCCGGGTCTGGACCGGAAACGCATTCAACATGGGTCCGCATAAGGGGATGGACACCACGGATCATTCGGATCTGCCGTGCCGCGGCCATAAATTGCTGTTCCGTTCGCAGGTACTGGTAGCCTGAAAGAAATGCACGCCTGCAGGCAACAATCTGTTTCCGGAAATGACCTTTCTGATGCCTCAGGAATAATAACCGTGGATGAATCATGGACAGGGGACACAATGAACCGGTTGCTCCGCGGGACAACCTGGTCAGCCAGCGGAACCAGGCCTGGAGGATATTCGAAAATCAAATGGATTATATCAGAACGATTTCCCGTTCCTGGTTCAAATGTCAGGGAAACGACACCGGCATCTTTGAGCAGTGCACAGGTCATCGGACCTGCCCCGGGTACTGCACAGGTAACTGAAGGGACGCCTGTCCTGCGCAGGTGAACTGCGGCAATTCCAGCCTGGCCCCCCACCGACAGCGTACCGGAATGAGAGAAAGATTCTGAAAGTGCATGATATGCTGATGGTTCGCTGATGAATACCTCATCGGCAGAACAGTACTTCATCGCCTGTTTAAGCCGGGGAAGTATCACATCGAATCCCGGCACGCTGTGCTGTTCCAGGGATCTCAGCAGATCGGGAGTCATGGAAATAACCCGATCAATATTGGCATTGAACCCGGTTATTGCCGGATCCAGCTGAGGTTTTTGCAGGGATCGATACAGGTCCTCCCAGACACCGGCGTTCATTAAATGTCACGTTCCCGCACGCCAGATGGGACGTGGGAAGATTATAATGTTATTATAAAATCCCCGCGTTTCTGACCACTGTGTTCTCCCAATAGTATTAATCATGATGTTACCCACATTAAAATCAGGAAGGTACCTGCACATGGCCGAACAGTATGACAGACCGCGGGAGAAATTTCCCCATGTTCCGGAACGGCTATCCGGCCTCATCGATCTGGCATACAATCTCTGGTGGAGTCGGCACCCTGAGGGCACGGTACTCTTTAAGCAGATCAACCGGGAGGCATGGAAAAAAAGTGTCCATAATCCTGTTAAAATGCTCCAGGACATCCCCGCTGAATTTTTTGATGATCTCCTTTCAAATCCGGAATACCTCCTCCGTTATGACATTATAATGAACCGTTTTTTACGGTACACGACCAACCGGAATGGCTGGTTTTCGGAACATTTCCCGAAACGCAGGTCTCTTACCATCGCATATTTTTCTGCGGAGTATGGCCTCCACCACTCACTTCCCTTTTATGCAGGCGGCCTCGGGTTCCTGGCCGGTGACCATTTAAAAGAATGCAGTGATCTGGGTGTTCCGCTGGTAGCCGTGGGGTTCATGTACTCGAAAGGATACCTCCACCAGCATATCCGTCCCGATGGCTGGCAGGACAATATCACTGAAGTGCTGGATCGCGATGCGGCACCGATTCTCAGGGTTCTGGACGATTCCGGAAACCAGATGGTCGTGCGGGTACCTTTCATTGAACCCCCGATTTATGTAACCGTCTGGAAAGTAAATGTGGGCAAGATCCCCCTCTATCTGCTCGATACTGATATTGCTAAAAACATACCTGAAAACAGGTCTATCTCCCATCGCCTTTACACGGAGCAGACTGAACAGCGTCTGCAACAGGAAATCATACTGGGGATAGGGGGACGCAAGGTGCTCAGTGAACTGGGAATAGAGTTTTCAGCCATTCACCTCAATGAAGGGCACCCGGCGTTTGCGCAGCTGGAACGGATCAGGGAACGCGTTGAAAAAGGGATGACCTTCAGCGACGCCCTTGTTCAGGTGAAAGGGACGTCGGTCTTCACGACCCATACGCCGGTCCCTGCAGGGAATGATATTTTCCCCCTGGATCTCATGGAAAAATATTTCTCCGGATATTATCCTCAGGCTTGGCATCGACAGGGAAACCTTTTTGGAGCTCGGGCAACACCCCTGTGACGCGAGAGCCGGGTTCAATATGACCGCATTTGCACTCCGGGTAACTGAATACCATAACGGTGTGTCAAAAAAACATGGCATGATTGCCCGCGGGATATGGCGCTGTATGTGGCCGGACCTTCCTGAAGAGAAGATTCCCATAGACCATATTACCAATGGAGTCCATATTCCGACATGGCTGAATCCCCGGATGGAAATGCTCTATTCGAAATATTTTGACTTCACGGATCCCCACTGGCAGATCAACCATGACAGCCCCGAGATCTGGCAGATGATTGACGAGATACCGGACAAGGAGATCTGGGAAGGGCATATCTGGCTGAAGCAAAAACTCCTCAACAGGATCCGGGAAAAAAAACGGGTCAACTGGGAGACTCATTTAAAAGAACCCAGCAACCTCTGCGCAGACGGCCTGATGCTCAACCCCTCTGTACTCACCATCGGGTTTGCCCGCCGTTTTTCTACCTACAAACGGGCTGATCTTATTTTTCATGATCCGGCCCGTCTGCGGGCGATCCTGAACAATCCCTGGCGTCCTGTTCAGATAATCTTTGCCGGAAAAGCCCATCCTGCCGATTATGAAGGAAAATTAATTCTTCAGCGGATTTATGAATTTGCCCAGCAACCGGATTTCGGTGGCAGGATCGGGTTTGTTGAAGATTATGGGGAACAGATGGCCCAGTACCTGGTTCATGGCGTGGACGTATGGATGAACAATCCCATACCTCCTATGGAGGCCTGCGGGACGAGTGGCATGAAGGCGTCATTAAACGGCGTGCTCAACCTGAGCATTCTTGACGGGTGGTGGATTGAAGGATATAATGGCAGGAACGGGTGGGCGTTTGGCGGGGATACTTCCCCTGGATCACGGGACGCAGCCGATGCTGATGCTCTCTACACGCTTCTTGAAAAGGAAGTGGTGCCGCTGTACTATTCCACGTCCATTGACGGTATCCCTCACGGCTGGGTAAAAAAGATGAAAGAAACCATAAAAAGTACCAGCGCAGAATTTTCAGCCCGTCGCATGGTCAAAGAGTATGTCAATAAATACTACCCGTCTCTTCTTTCCTGTGCAGAAAACGAGTGCCGGTACTGTTCTCTCGAATAACTTTTCATGAGGAAACGATTGTATACCGGCAATGGAGAAAAACCAGGTCCATCATGAGAGTGCCGGACCAATTGATTCGTGAAAATTCAGGACTTTGCAAAGGGCAATCTCAACCGGCAGCCCCCATAGAGCGAATTTTTCTTTTTTTGTGATCGTGAAACCGTTATCAGAAAGCACTTCGGCAAGGACGATTGGCCGGCAGTCAATAGAGCGGGGGAAGATAGTGTGGAGCTTCCCGTACAGCGATTCCGCAAAACCCGGCTCTTCCGTTTTTTCCAGTGAAACAATGCACAATGCACCACCTTTTCTGATTACCCTTCTGCATTCAGAAAGAAGGAGTGGAATATCAGTATCTGAAAATAATTCCAGGGTGAAACTCATAAAAATCGCATCAAAGACCTGATTGCCAAAGGGAAGACTGCGGGCATCAGCCTGCACAAGAGAGACGCGGCTTTCCAGATGGGCACGTACCACGGCATTTTTTGTTATCCGGCACATATTTTCAGAGATATCGACTCCATAGATCGTACCCGCTCCCCCGGTGGATCCTGCCATGGAAATAATGGCATGACCAGTACCAAAACCAATCTCGAGGACACGTTGCCCGCGTTGTACATTAAGGACCCGGAGTCCTGCCTCCGTCGCGATCTTTTCATACTTCCAGGCGAGGCTATCGTACAGACGGGAAATCCGGTTGTACCAGGCCCTGGTGTCTTCAACGGGGTTCGGTTTTATGGATCCGGTAATCTTCATAATTTTTCCTGACCCGGGATCATCGCTGATTTAATGGATGCTGCTAAGTTCCGGTCTTCTTATCAGGAATAGGAGAACAACCATGGTCTTAAGGATATCGGGGTTAGTGTTTTTTTTTGGTTTTTCACGGATAGGCTATCCTGGCGGTGGTACTTTTCAGGTTCACCACAGTACTATCGGAAGATGTGCGGCATGCTGCAATCCTCAGGCCTGCTCTTCTTGGAAGTCACCTGTACGATGATTCCGTGGTTCTTTTTCTCACACGATATTCCGGAATAATTTTCATACCAGGGAATTCATCTCATGGCCGGAGGAGATACCATGGGAGGCGATGGTAGTATTTCCGGTCTTTTAAAAAGAGCAATTGGACCAGGACAAACATTTATCATGGATGCTCCGTACTCCTTTGGTATGGGGGGATGCACCAGTGATTGAAAAACTTCCGGAAAGTTCAGGGAATATCCTCGGGTTCCGGATCCGGGGGAAACTGACCGAAGCCGACTATCGCGACTTTCTTGATCCGGAAATGGAGAAGGCCATGAAGGAATACCCGAATATCAGGGTTGTATGGGTCATGGAGGGCTTTGAGGGCTGGACTGTCGGGGGAGCATGGGAAGATTTCCTCCTTGGGATGAAGTTTTCGGCAGTCGAGAAGATGGCAACGGTCATCGATGAGAGCTGGGATGAATGGCTGACCATGTTGTTTAAGGCTTTTACCACACTGACACGGACAGAACTCCGCTTTTTCAAAAAGGAGCGGCTGGCCGAAGCCTGGGAATGGATACGGGCTTAACCATACGGCCCGGTCTTTTTTTTGGTAATCTTTTGGTCCCGGCTCATGGTTTTTTGCTGCCAGGGTTGGATTAAAAAAAATTCGACTCTGGAGAAATGTTTTAAAAATTAAAACGCTCAACAGGGGTTTCACCCCCGCCGCCTGGCTCCCCCCTGCGATACCTCATACGGTTATCCAACACTATCGCGCAGCGCAGGGGCGGCCAGGGGGGGACCGGCACAGTCCCCTCCTTCATTTTCTGTGCTGTTAATTTCATACCCTGATACAATGAATTCTCCAGAGCAAAAAAATCAGGAAATATCTAAAAAAAATAAGGGTATAGTATCATTTTAACCACCAACTTTTTTTAAAATATTCGACGTGAAAAAAAGAATAATTCGATAACTTAGAATAATTTTTTAAAACCGTGAAACACTGATGTTGATACAATAAATTCGGAGTATGTTTACCAAAACTCGTTATATCGCATCCTGGGGACGCAAACACTGGCGGGGACGAGCCAAAAGCGAGTCCCCGGGAGCGTCTGAGTGAGCCTTTTTATTCAACAAATCCGAGATTTTTAATCGCCAGAATGTGACTATACCAAAAAATAATTCCCGAACGAAAGGCTTCCAGAGACCATTATAGTATGAACCTGTATGCAACCGCTGCATCCTGACGAGCAGGGTGCTTTTTTATGGGGATGCTTCATGCTCCTGCTGTAAAAAAATGTACTCTTCGTCTTCTACAGCCTGCATATCTCCTGGAACGGGTTTTTTGGATAATTATCAGAATACGCCAAACCACCATACATACGAGATTACAACAAAGACACAAACCAGGAGTATCAGGAGCTTGTACCCGCACCTCTCGCAGATACCCAACAGGGAAGGGTGGCAGTCGTGACAATAAGAAGATCTACATACCCGGCAGGTTTTTGGCGATCCGGTATGATTGTGCTGTTCGATGTTCTCATGTGAAGTCATTCATGTATATTGATGCCTGAAATGTAAAAGAATACATCCTTCCGGGATCGAGGAAAAGACCGGGAAGTCTCTTTGAACAATTATTTTTTGTTTTTTTGGTAAACTACCAGTTTAGCACCAACGTATTTCTTAGAACACACATCAGGATACGTCCCTCATACCACTCCTGGGGGCTTTTACAATGCCTCAGCCCCCGCCGTTGCGGGCGACCCCAATACTGCGATAGAACGGTGTATTCTTTTTTATAGCATCGGGTATGTCGGAAAAAAATGAGATACTTTTTTTCCATTCATTTTAGCTCAGGTGTAATACCTGATTTTTACGTCTCAATGTGATAGTTATTTCTGGTGTTTTATAAGCGGTTTACCCTTGTTTTTTAACCGTTCAATACGATCCGTGACGCATTTTTTTTCAGATTCCGTTGCCAGAGGATCGCGTTCAATATCCAGTGTCAGGATATCTCCCTCCCTGCACCCGGGCGGAAGAAGCAAAACCGGAACATTTACCCGCAGCGGATCATCTCCATGAACGATCAATACCGCGATGCTTCCCTCAATCCGGTCGATGGTAGCTTTCATTCTGATTCCCCTTTCATGATTTTTTGTCAATAATATTCCCGCCACCGTCTTTTAAGGTTGCCACATCCCCGTTATTGCCCCACAATGGCTCGTTCCTGCCCATGAAGAGTGCGGTGTCATTCATCATCCCGCTCCCGGTACAGACCGTTACGGAAGATTCCGGCATAAGAACGAATGCGGGAAAAATATACGGGGGTATCCCGGAGGTATCTGACAGTGTCCAGCCGGCAAGCAGGTACCCGGGCCGTCACCACGGTTCGTCAGCTGCACCCATTCGCCGTTCAGGTTCTGCCGGTCATCTCCCGGGGCATTGAAATGTACTGCACTGATAACTACCGATGTTGAGTTGCCAAAAGAGGGAATAGTAAGCTCCGGAACAGGTATGGTGACGTCTGGCCAGGGTACCGCAAGGGTACCATTGGGGAGAGAGAGAGGTTCAGGTATCGAGAAGGTGGGAATGGTAAAAACCGGAAGGGGTCTGCCCGTTCCATTGGCCACCGGAATGGTCCAGATGGTACGGTCATTCGTTTCAGTTTTTACCGAATATGACATCCCGTCAGTCCTGACCACTATCGTCCCGTCCCGGTCGGTGCGGTATACGGTCACACCACTATTTTTCAGCAGTTCCTTTGTCTCTTCATGCGGGTGTCCGTAGGGATTGTCCTCCCCGACGGAAATGACCGCCATCTCCGGGCGAACCCTTGCGAGGAAGGCGGGCGATGTTGAAGAAGAACTCCCGTGGTGGGCGACTTTCAGCACCTCCGCATCGAGAGGGTAACCACTCCTGACCAGTGCATCTTCGCCCTCTCCAGCCAGATCCCCGGACATTAAAAAGTCTACCATGCCGTAGGAGATACGGAGTACCACCGAGTTGGTGTTCGGGTCGTCACCAAACCGCTGTGCAGGTGGCGAGAGCACCGAGATCCGCAGTGCGGGGTCAATTTCAAGTGTCTGCCCCTGCTCTGCTACCCTGTACGGTATATTATTCCGGTCAATCGTTTCAAGGAAAAGCTCATAGAGCGGTGACGGGTGGGGCAGGCCGGCATCGAGCACCTGTCCAACCGGAAATGCCGCGAGTACCTTTTGCATCCCGCCGATATGATCGGAATGCGGGTGCGTGGCAACCAGAAGGTCTATCCTGGTGACACCCAGTCTTTTTAAGTCACTGACGATCCTGTCACCCATTTCCATCTCCCCGGCATCGATCAGGATTGTTTTTTGGTCCGCGACAAAGAGCGTGGCGTCCCCCTGCCCGACATCGAGAAAATATACGGACAGGTTTCCCTCATTTTCCGCACGGTGGATCTGGTTATTGGTAAAAACAGGAACAATGACCGTGTTAAGGCAACCTGCACCTATGATGCAGGATACCAGAACAATAAAAATGGCAGTCTGATGCCGGTGCCCGGCGTCTCCCTGCTGTCGTTTTTTGTATATTGGACATTTCAGCTGTTCCGGGCACGGTTGACAAGCTCGTATGCTGCCCGGGCTGCATTCTCACGGATGGCTGCTTCCCCGGGGATTTCGTGTTCGAGCATCAGCACCTTTCCATCGCAGATCGTTGTCTCGACAGCCCCGCCATTACAGGAATACACAATATTGGAGGCGAAATTATGGAGCGGCGTGTTACAAGCCGCGTGTGTACTCACCAGTATGATATCTGCCGGTGCGCCAACCGAGAGTTTTCCGGTACCAAAGCCCAGTGCCTTTCCCCCGTTTTCTGTTGCCAGGGAAAGTGCATCGTGTGCAGGCAGTATCGTCGGGTTGTTCCAGTAAAATTTCTGCAGGAGTGCAGCAGTCTTCATCTCTTCAAACAGGTCAAGATTGTTATTTGAAGCACTGCCGTCAGTCCCGAGGCAGACATTCACGCCGGCAGGCTGAAAGATCCGGGTAGGGCATAGCACGGTTGGTGGCAAGTTTCATGTTGCTCGCCGGGTTGTGGGAGACGCTGACCCCGCGTTTTTTGAGCAGGGTGCACTCCGGTTCATCGAGCCAGCAGCAATGGGCAGCGATTGTACGGGGTGTCAGGACAGCGCATTCATCAAGGAGACCGGAAGGACGCTTCCCGTGACGGGAGACGCAATCGTTTACTTCCCCTTCGGTTTCCGAGAGATGGATATGAATCCCAATCTTGTGGGCCTCTGCAAACTCTGCACACCACTTCAGCCCTTCCGGTGATACCGTGTAAACAGCATGCGGGCCAACAGCCACTTTGATCCGGGGATTGTTCAGGGACCTGATATGTGCTGCAAGGTTCTCGGTTGCTTTACACTCGTTCTCGCGTTTCTCTGCATTGTTAAGATCGATGAACCCGTACGACAGCACTGCACGAATACCGGATTCGTCCACGGCCCGGGCTGCATCGGCCATAAAGAAGTACATATCATTGAATGCGGTTGTGCCGCTCCGGATCATCTCAAGGCAGGCAAGACGAGTCCCCTGGTATACGTCGTCCCCGGTGAGATGCGCTTCGAGAGGCCAGATCTTCTGCGAAAGCCAGTCCTGCAGGACCATGTCGTCGGCATATCCCCTCAGCAATGTCATTGCCGCATGGGTATGGGTATTTACAAGACCGGGGAGTGCGATCGCTCCATCGCCATCGATGATGAATTCTGCCTCACCGTTGTATTTCCTGCGTTCGTTTTCACCCATTCCGGCAACAGTCCCCGTCTCATCGATGAAAATGTCGACGGATTTTCCCTCCGCCATGACGTTCGTGATCAGAAGCGGATGTTTCTTTTCAAAAATATCTGTCATTGTCGTATCCTTTACCGGGTTTTTCAGCTCATGTGCCTGATGATATTCATTACAACTTCTTCTGTGCGGACGCGGTGCTCCCGTGACGTGGAAAGGATATGCTCGTAGGTGAGTACCGCACCGCCCAGCCCGTTGGCGTAGTTGTCAACAGTACACAGTGCTGCAAATTCCATGCCCAGTTCGCACGCGAGGGTGGCTTCGGATGCAACGGTCATCCCCACAACATCGGCTATCTGTGAGAGTGCCTGGACTTCGGCAACAGTTTCAATGCGGGGACCCCGGGTCTGTACATACACTCCGCCAAACTGTGCCGAGGGTACGATTTCTGCAATCTGTTCTGTAAGACCCTTTGAAAGTTCGGGGCGGACGTGATCTATTGCGTGATCATGGATGGAGGGGATATCGGTCAGGCTGATATAGTCCGTGGGGATCAGCAGTGAACCGGGTAAAATCTTTTGCTTCAGTGACCCGGAGGAACCGAACGCAACGATCCTGTCTACACCTGCAATCGCGAGTGCCGCCAGATTCGCCCGGTAATTGATCCGATGAGGCGGGAGCCCGTGCTGGTGCCGCATCAGCATTACGATGTCGCCGCTGAGGATCTCTGCACTACCAAAAGGCGTGCTCACCGTCCGCTTCTCTAATGAGGGGAGCGTTGAGAACAGAAGGCTTGTCCCACCTATTATTCCAAGTGTCACTCCAGAGCACCTTTGTGTGTACTATGCACATAAACGGGTTTAAAAGTGGCAGTCATATATTCACCACGTATGCAGTACTTTGGTAATAGTCCTTAAAAGGAGTTTTGGGAAGTCTGGCCCCATATACTGACGATTTTAAAAAAAGGGGAATATAAAAAACATTCATGCATGGGCTCTGTAGAGATGTTTTAAAAAACTCGAACGTTCATGGGGGTTTCACCCCCGCCACTTGGCTCCCCCCAATGCGATGACCCCCGACAAGGTAATAACAGCACTATCACATTGCGCAGGGGCGGTCTGGGGGGACAGGCACTGTCCCCTCCTTCAAAGCATGTGTCCTTTTTATTTTGTGCCAGAATAAAAGGAATTCTACAGAGCCCATAAATGTATTTTAAAAAAAATTCTCCCTTATCTGCGTTGAACCAGGACCAGTATGAATAGCCCGAAAATTCCGAGAGCGGAAATTAACCAGATGGGAAACTCACCTTGAATGAGTCCAGGTTCAACACCTGCTGCAGCTGCAAACCCGAAGAATATAACAATACCCAGGGTAATAACGCTGGTTTTTCCCCATTTTATGGTTCGTTCCATCGTTCCACATGGTACAGATAATGTTTTCACGTATTTCCCTATGCCATCTGATCAGTATGACACGATAATGCGATGCCATGCACGAGTGCCATGCCAAAAAACAATCATCAGCGGCAAATGCAATAGCTGTAAAAACTTCCACGGCCCACAATTTCGTGTATGGCCAGATTCGAGACCGTGAGCGATGAAACAATCAAACGGGGCGAATGTACGGATATCTATTTTGTGCGTACAGAAGAGACACTGAACGCTGATTCGATCAACCCGGTGGTCTCTATGGAAGTAACCGCATCGGCACTTCCGGATACCTGGGCAGTCTTCTGCGGACTTTCTGATGGTATCACCCTTCTTGAGGGTCTTCCGGTAACTGTAGATGCAATGCCGGAAGGTACCATTTTTTTTAAAGACGAACCGGTCATCAGGATTTATGGAAAGTACCGGGATTTTTGCCGGTATGAGACTGCACTGCTCGGGTTCCTCTGCCATGCCTCGGGAATTGCATCTGCTGCCGCCCATATCATGCTTGCGGCAAAGGGGCGCCCGGTGTATTCGTTTGGTTCGCGCCGTCAGCACCCGGCGATTGCCGGGATGATCGAGCGAGCTGCATGGATTGGGGGTGTTGACGGCGTGTCGAATACCTGTGCTCCGGAGGGGATACCGGTTGTTGGGACAATGCCCCATGCATTTGTGATGTGCTATGATAAGCCCGAAGATGCCTGGAGGGCGTTTGATAACCATGCTCCCCGAAAGATTCCAAGGATCATGCTCTGTGACACCTGGTGTGATGAAAAGTCCGAGTCGCTGCGGGCAGCTGAATGCGGGGCAACTGCAGTCCGGCTCGATACTCCCCGCTCCAGGCGCGGAAACATGCTGGCAATTATTGAGGAGGTGCGCTGGGAGCTGGATGCGCACGGGCATCCCGGTGTAAAAATATTTTTATCCGGCGGTGTGACCCGGGAAGACGTGCTCCTGTACCGGGATAGTGTTGATGCGTTCGGTGTAGGAGGTGCAATAGCAAATGCACCGGTGGTCGACTTTGGTATGGATATCGTCGAGATGGAGGGTAAGCCTCAGGCCAAGCGGGGCAAGCGGAGCGGGGTGAAACAGGTCTACAGGATGCCGGACGGGAGACACCGGATGCTGCCGGTTTCACACCAGGTACCTGCAGGAGGAACTCCGCTGATTGGGCGTTACATCGACAACGGGCGGATCGTGCGGCAGTCATCTATGCAGGAGGCACGGGAGCGGGTGCAGGAACAACTCTCCGGCATGATGGCTGGATAATTAATCCTGTTTTTTATGTGAGGTTAACACGGCCAAATTTTTATCAGGGAATAATCCGGTATGCCAGTCCGTTTCTCCCGGATGATAATCAAAAACCGGATTTTTATTATTTTTTTCCCGAATCCGGATACGGTTTCGTACACTTTTCCTAAAAGGGACAGCCCAATTCTTTTAACCAATGCCGTTCAACATTGGTAGAGCGGGCTGGTAGATCAGTGGTAGATCGCTTCCTTGGCATGGAAGAGGCCGCGGGTTCAATTCCCGCCCAGTCCATATTTTTTTTGTTATTTTTCAAACCGCATGTTTTTATACTAGCGCAAAGAGGTTCTGTTCAGAGCAACTATGCGTGTCCGTGACCTGATCCTTCCTGAAAACAAGGTGTTCTTTTCGTTGTTCGCCGAGATGTCAGAAATCATTGGCGAGGCCGCGACTACACTCAACGAGATCACCCACGAACTCCCCCGGGGAACCGAAAAAGCCCAGAAAGTACCACCAGCTCGAGCATAAAGGTGATGAAATCACCCGCACTATTTACGAAAAACTCAATGAATCGCTGATTACCCCGCTGGAGCCGGAGGAGATCTCACGGCTTGCACCGGTTATGGATGATGTGCTGGATCGAATCGACCGGGTTACCCAGCAGATATGCACGTATGGGTTGACGGAACAGAATGACAAACTCCGTGAATTTTCCTATATGATCCTTCTTGCGTCAGAAGAGATCAAAAAAGCTTTTGAAAAACTGCCGAAAATGGATACTATCCAGGAAATCAGGAATAATGCAAACGAGATCAACCGGTTGTACAACCGGGCAATCGAATTCCAGTCCCAGGCTGTGCTCGAACTCTTCAAAACAAAGGACCTCCTCCTGATTATCAGAGCTGAAGGATATCTACGAGAGTCTTGGTCTGGTGATGGAGAAATGCAATGATGTCGGTCACGCATTCAACGATATTATCCTGAACCACAGACTGATGTCCATGGAGCCCCTCATCGTATTTGGTGTTATCCTTGCACTGGCCCTGAATTTTGTAAACGGGCTCAACGATGCCGCACATTCAATAGCAACGGTTGTTGCAACAAAATCCCTGTCACCATGGCACGCGGTGCTCCTGACCTCAATCTGCAACATGGCGGGCCCGTTTATCTTCACGACCGCTGTTGCGACAACGATCGGGACTTCCATCGTCCACCCGGATTCCTTAAACCCGGTATCTATTGTCATTGCGATGGGAGCCGCTATCTCGCTGGTCTTTGTCGCCACCCGCTCCGGCATCCCTATCTCGAGCAGTCATGCCATGGTGGGCGGGTTGCTGGGAGCAGGTATCGGCGCCTTGGGTCCTGCCGCGGTCATTCTTCCCGGTACGGCCACATTTGTTGATCTTGGTATCGCAGTTTTGGGGGGTGCCATTGTCGGTGCTGCCATTCTTGGCATCCTGACTGCGGCACTGAAAGGGGAGGTACATCTCGGACTCCTCATCGGTGCTGCCTGCGGCGGGACACTGGTTATTCCGGTCCTGATGCTTGCCGGTGTCCTGAAGATTACCGGCCTGCTTGCCATTGTCCTGTTCATCTTTATTTCCCCGGTTATGGGCACGAGCTCAGCTTTTTTATTCAACATTATTATTTCGCATGTATTCCAGAACCGGAACCAGAACCGTGTCCGCCGTATTTTTAAGCCCCTTCACGTCATTGCAAGCCTTTTCCAGGCGGCGGGACACGGGGCAAATGACGGTCAGCATGCAGTGGGGGTGATTGCAGCGCTCCTTGTTTCAGCCGGGGTCCTTTCGACATTTTCAATACCCCCGTGGGTACTGCTGAGTTCTGCAGTTGCGATTGGTCTTGGCACCGTTTTCGGGGGCTGGGATGTTGTTGACAAGATGGCAAAAAAGATAACAAAAATCAGGCCTTACCAGGGATTTTCCGCGGCAACTGCGGGCAGCGTTACCCTGGCGATGGTTACATCGTATGGAGTCCCGGTCTCATCAACCCATGTCATCAGCGGGGCAATTGTCGGGGTTGGTGCAACACGGGGGAAAAATGCGGTCCAGTGGGAAGTTGTCCGGGAGATGATGATGGCATGGGTGATCACTATCCCGCTTGCAATGGCAGTATCATGGACCGGTTACCTGGTTATCAGTTTCGCACTGGGACTCCTTTAGACCCTGATATTATTTCGCTATATTTTTTAAGATCATTCACCGATTACCAGATGAATTGTTATGGGTCTTCGCGAGTTACTGATACCGCATGATAAAGTTTTTTTCGATATGTTTGAAAAACAGGCAGCAGTTGTCAAGGAGGCGGCGTGGCAGCTTGTTGCCCTGACCGAGGATTTTACCAATGTGAATGAGAAACGCCATGCCATTGAGAAACTTGAGCACAAGGGGGACATGATCACCCATGATATCTATGAACAGCTGAACCGCACGTTTATCACGCCGCTCGATCCTGAAGAAATCTCCCGCCTTGCCTCCGCCCTCGATGAAGTGCTGGATTATATCGATGGCTCAGCGGAAAAGATGTTTTATTATAATATTCCCGGTACCGACTCGCACATGATCGAACTTGCAAAACTGATCCACCTGTCTGCCGCGGAGATTGAAAGTGCGGTCAAGGGAATCCGTTCCATCAAGGACCCACGGTATGTTGAGGAGCGTTGTATCGAGGTAAACCGTTTGGAAAATCTTGCAGATGATGTGCTTGCCCATGCAGTAACAGACCTCTTTAAAACAAATGATGCAATCACGATCATCAAACTCAAGGACATCTACGAGCATCTCGAAACGGCGACTGATTATTGTGAGGACGTCGCAAATGTGCTGTCCGATATTGCAATCCGGCACTCATGATCACAATAACGCTTCCTGGTGAGAGGATCGAATGATCGAGGCTACATGGGAACTCATCGCCGTCATCATCGGCATTGCGCTTATCTTTGATTTCACCAACGGGTTTCATGATTCGGCAAATTCGATATCGACCGTTGTTTCCACGAAGGTTTTATCACCCCGGAATGCGGTGGTCTTTGCTGCTTTTTTCAATTTTATTGCTGCATTCGGATTTGGAGTTGCCGTTGCGGGCACCGTCAGCAAGATCATTCATCTGGACGTTGTCCAGACCGCAGTTATACCATATATTATACTGGGAGCCCTGATTGGTGCAATCGGCTGGAATCTCATTACCTGGCTCTACGGGCTTCCCACGTCCTCTTCCCATGCACTTATCGGCGGACTTGCCGGGGCAGGTATTTCCGCGGGCCGGGCTTGCCGCCATCAAGTGGTCCACCGTCGAACTGGTTGCAACATTCATGGTCCTCTCTCCCCTTATCGGTCTTATCTGTGGATTTTTATTCATGGCAGTTGTCCTTAATCTTACGAAAACAGCCAATAAAGAAACTGCAGAAAACTATTTTAAGCGGCTCCAGCTCTTCTCTGCAGCTGCTTATAGTTTCAGTCATGGCACAAACGATGCACAAAAAACCATGGGAATTATTTTACCGCTCCTTTTCTCGATAGGTTACTTTGGGGCCAGCGTGGATGCCAATAACCTTCCGATGCCACTGTGGGTCATACTCTTATCCTATGGTGCTATCGCCCTTGGTACTCTTTCCGGGGGATGGCGTATTGTCAAAACCATGGGATACAAGATTACCAAACTCCGCCCGGTGCACGGGTTTGCTGCGGAAACCGCGGGTGCCGCGACAATTCTCGGGGCATCTGCTGCAGGAATTCCCGTGAGTACAACCCATGTTATCTGCTCTTCGATCATGGGAGTGGGAACGACTATGGGGACCAGTACGGTGAAATGGGGTGTTGCACGGAGCATTATGATCGCATGGATCCTCACCATCCCTGTCAGTGCGCTGATCGGGTTTGTGGCATTTGCCATTATCCGGACATTCATCGGGTACTGAACCAGGGTATCCTGATTTTTTTTAGGGAAATGTACTGATCCAGCCCCCAAAATTTTTTTATTCTTACGATCATATTTTCGAAAAATTTTGTACCTAAAACTAAAAATGAAAAAAGTGATTATAATTTTTTGGCTTTGGAGAAACAGGTATGAACCCATATGTTCTCACCCGAACCATGAAAAATGAATAATAGATGAAGGGCACCGCCTCAGGGCCTCTCTTTAGGCACGGCGGGACAGGGGGGTTAATTGTATTTTTTAGTTATTGATCCGCCGCGGGGGCGTCCCTCCGGGGGCGGCGGCGTTCATCGTAACTGAAGAATAGAGATGATAATCCACTCATCATACATGAATTTTTCAATTTTCATGGGAAATGTTTGAAAAAACAAAAAAACGCTCAGGGGTTTTCCCCCCCGCCGCCTGGCTCCCCCAAAATGCGATACCTCTTGAGAATGTTATACAGCACTATCCGCGCAAGCGCAGGGGCGGTCAGGGGGACAGGCACGGTCCCCTTTTTCATATTCTGTGCTTTAATTTTATACTCTGAAAAAAAGAATTCTCCAGAGCCAATTTTCAATCTTCCTTGTACGTGTTGATGATTCCTGCATTCAGATCTATCGCATTGCGGGGGTCGCCACAACGGCGGGGGCGGAGGCTTTGCCAAAGCCCCAGGAGCGTTATAATTTTTGATTTGAGTATAATTTACAGAAGGGTATAGTCACATTCTGGCGACTAAAAATCTCGGATTTATTGAATAAAAAGGCTCACTCTTATACGCTCCTGGGGACTCGCTTTTGGCTCGTCCCCGCCGCTGTTTTGCGTCCCCAGGATGCGATATAACGAGTTTTGGTAAACATACTCCGAATGTATTGTATCAAAATCAGCGTTTCACGTTTTTAAAAAATTATTTTAAGTTATCGAATTATTCTTTTTTTCCCGTAGAATATTTTTAAAAAAAGTTGGTGGTTAAAATGACAGTATACCCTTATTTTTTTGACCGGGTTACCTGCCATAATCTGATTGTCGCATCGAAATGGAGCCACAGGTGTGCTGAGGGGAACCCGGCGAGTGCGGTATAGTTCTTTGGAGCCGGTTTTCCCGATCATTCTTTTTTAAACGTTCGAAAAAACCGGCAATACCCGCTGATCGGGCACACTTCACATTTCGGTTTCTTTGCATCGCAGCATTCCCTTCCATGCGCGATGAGGACATCGGTCAGGTCCCCCCACTGCTCCTGAGGGAATGCAGCCATCAGGTCCTGCTCGATCACCGTGACGTTGTCGGTATCGGAAAATCCGATCCGCTGCGCAAGTCTCCTCACATGAGTGTCCACGGCAATCCCCTCGTTCCTGCCGAGTGCGTGATAGAGCACGATGTTTGCGGTTTTCCTGCCCACGCCGGGGATCTTTAAGAGTTCCTCCATGGTTTCCGGGACACTGCCGTGAAATTCCGACACCAGGGCCCGGGAAGCGGAGATGATGTGCTTTGCCTTGGCATGAAAAAAACCAAGACTGTGGATGATTTTTTCTACCTCTTCAATGTCTGCTGCCGCAAGTCCCGGTGGATCCGGGTATTTTGAAAAGAGTGGTTCTATAATTTTTAGCACCGCGCGATCGGTGGTCTGGGCGGAAAGGATAGTAAGAATGAGAATTTCAAAGGCAGAACCCTTCGAGAGCATGGCAGGAGAATTGCGGGTATCAGGATACCGTTGCACCAGAAGGGAATAGATCTTTGCAGCATCCTGTTTTTTCATAAAAATATCCATTCAGGAAATAATGCACCCGTCATCTACAAGGACACGTATCCGAAGGGATTTTATTGCCACAATGGGGTAGGGCGGATTCGAACCGCCGTCAAAGCGTCCCAAACGCTCTAGGATGGACCAGGCTACCCTACTACCCCGTGCCATCATACCTGTGCCGGCAACATAAAAATACGTAGTGGTTCCCGGTGCTGAAAATATCAATCCTCAAGGGGGAGGATTTTTTTCTTCTTCCCGCTCACCACCGTGCCGGTGTATTCTCCCGTACGAATCGCGCGGGAAAGGTTTTCCGGAGTCACGCCCGTCAAGTACGACAAGCGGGATGTGGCTGCGTTCGACCACCCGGGCGGCAACGATATCGAGCACCGTGTTGGAACCCGCAGTGAGCGCTGTTCCCCCTACGATCGCCAGTAATTGTTCTGGAGTGAGTGTCCTGAAACGCTGAGCTTTTTTATCCTTGTTTGGATCAGAAGAGTAAATACCATCCACTGAGGTCACATTGATAAACACAGATGCACCAACGCGCTCTGCGAGTACTGCGGCAACCGCATCGGTGGTCTGGCCCGGGTAATTCCCCCCATGACAACGATTTTTCCGGACTCGGCAAACTTTTTTGCCTCCCCATGGCTCTCAGCCACGTTCGGGTATGCCCGGTCACCCAGCGCGGAAATAAGCAGGGTTGCGTTCAGGCGGGTGATCAGGATGCCTATCTCATCTGATGTCCCTTCGTCAATACCGAGATCCCGGGCAACGGTTATGTAACGACGGGCCTCCCCTCCGCCTCCCACCACAACAAACAGGCGGTGGCGGGCTGCGATCTCTTCAAGCACCGGAACATATTCCTTGATTTTGTTCTTCTCGAGTGCGGGTATCAGGATTGAACCGCCCAGAGAGATAACAACCGTCTTCATTGCACTAGTTTTTGTGCCGGTTGCTCATATAGAGTTGTTGAATATGCTGTACTGTCCTGTGTGTAAAAGCCACGATATCTTCCCTGTTGCCGGAGGGTATATCGGTCAGGTGTATATCTGCAAAAGCTCGTAAATACCGGGGGTCCTTTGTTCTTGAAGCCGACGATACGGACCCGGGTCCGGCAGGAGAGAAAGAACAATAACCATGACCTGCAATACTTCGAATGAAAGCAATTATGCACGAAGCCCGCCTGTACGAGAAAACTGAAAATAACGGGGTGAAATGTTCGCTCTGCAATCACCGTTGCGCGATCAGTGAAGGCAATCACGGGATCTGTGGCGTGAGGCTGAACGAACACGGTACCCTGTATGCTGCAACCTATGGAAAGATCAGTGCTGAAGCAGTGGATCCCATCGAGAAAAAACCTCTCTTCCACTACCTGCCGGGTATACTCTGGTACTCGCTGGGCAGTATAGGCTGTAATTTCCATTGCCAGCACTGCCAGAACTGGCACATCTCGCGTGCTGCACTGGAGGGAGCACGGTTGCAGACACTTTCACCGGAGGAAGGTGTTGAACGGGCAATCGCCAGCGGAAGTGCAAGTATTTCGTGGACCTATAATGAACCGACCATCTGGCACGAGTATACGCTTGATATGGGAACGATCGCCCGTTTAAAAGGACTCGGAACGATCTATGTCACGAACGGTTATATCACCGAGGAAGGGCTTCGTGAACTTTCCCCCATGCTCGGCGCATTCCGGGTGGACATAAAGGCATTTACGGATAATTTTTACAAAAAAGTATGCGGGGCCCGCCTTCAGCCGGTCCTCGATTCTGCAGTCCTTGCAAAGGAACTCGGAATGCATGTCGAGACAGTAACCCTTGTCATCCCCGGGCTCAATGACAGCAGAGAAGAGATGGAGTCCCTGATCCGGTGGGTAATTGACCATCTCGGCCCGGCAACCCCGATGCATTTCTCCGCGTTCCATCCGGATTACAAGATGACGGACCGTGGGGCAACACCTCCTCAGACACTCGAAAAGATCTATACCCTGGCAAAGGAACTCGGACTCCGTTTCCCGTATCTTGGCAATGTGTATAATCACCCGTACGAGAACACCATCTGCCCGGTCTGCGGTACAACGCTTATCGAACGGAAGGGATTTTCCTGCACGATCAGGGCACTCGAAGGGCAGCAGTGCGGGAAATGCGGTGAGAAGATAGAGATCGTGCGTCATGTCAGCTGAATCGGGAAGGGAAAAACAATTCATTACTGACCGGATGCTCGGTACACTGAGCCGGTATTCAGGTTCATGGGATACAATACCGTAAGTGCCAATGAGTTTGCAGGGGGGAATGCAAAAGAGGATACCCTGCTCCTTAGCCTTGCCCTGCAGGAGAACCGCATCCTGCTTACCCGGGATGCGGAGCTTGCACAGCGTGGAAAGGAACGGGCGGTGCTGATAAAATCCGAAGAGGTGATGGAACAGGTCCGGCAGCTTATCGATTCCGGATTGATTGTCCGCCGGTTGATGATGAGCCGCTGCTCATTGTGCAACACCATATTGAGGGAGGCTACGGAACAGGAGATAAACGCTGCGGATTATGCCCCGAGGGATAAGAAGGGATTTATCTTCTGCTGGTGTGAACAGTGCACAAAACTCTACTGGAATGGTTCTCACGGGAAAAGCATTTCAGAACGGATAGGAGTTGAGCTGAAGGAAACCTGAATAGTAAAACATGGTTGTGAAGTATTTATTTTGGGTAAACTACCAGTTTAGCACCAACGTATTTCTTAGAATACACTCAGGATACGTCCCTCATAACACACCTGGGGCTTTTACAATGCCTCAGCCCCCGCCGTTGCAGCGACCCCCATACTGCGATAGAACGGTGTATTCTTTTTTATAGCATCGGGTATGTCGGAAAAAAATGAGATACTTTTTTTTTCCATTCATGGTAGTTCAGGTGTAATACCTGATTTTTACGTCTCAATGTGATAGTTATTTCTGGTGTTTTATAAGCGGTTTACCCTTAATTTTTTGATTCGTTCCTTTCCATCCCTCAACAACAGGAAGGGCCCGTGTCCATCCCCTGCCGCCCCAGCGCTCTGCTACTCCGAAAGGATTAGCTGTCAGAACAGGTACCCTGAGTAAGAGTATCCCCATCAATCAGCGTCGGACACGGGCGTAAGGTTTCCTGCTGCCGATCATGAAACACTATTATCCATAAACAACAGATCTGTTCTCATGGCTGTCCACCCGATCGAGGAGCGATATGGTACGCCGGCAATGCGTGCCGTATGGAGCGAGAAGACACGGTTTACCTGCGTTATTGCCGTTGAAGTGGCACTTGCAAAGGCCGAAGCAGCTCATGGCATGATCCCGGTAGAAGCAGCAACTGAAATCAGCCGGGATGCACTGAAGGCCTCGCTGGAGCGGGCAAAGGTGATCGAAGGCGAAATCAGTCACGACATGATGGCGATAGTAAAAGCGATTGCAGAAGTCTGCGGGGAATCCGGGCGATGGGTGCATTACGGTGCGACAAGCAATGATATCCTCGATACCGCAACCGGCCTGCAGCTCTCCCAGGCACTGGATCTGATCGAGGAGAAACTGCGTCTCCTGCTGGGAGTGCTCCTGAAACGATCAGCTGAAACAAAATCCTTAATCTGCATCGGGCGGACCCACGGGCAGCACGGGGTGCCGACCACGTACGGTCTGCGCTTTGCCATCTGGGCCAGTGAAGTCGGCCGTCATATCGAACGCCTCGAACAGCTCCGTCCCCGGGTTGTTGTCGGGCAGATGACCGGAGCGGTAGGCACTCAGGCGGCACTCGGGCCAAAAGCAATGGAGGTGCAGGCAATGATGATGGAAGTACTGGGCATTGGTTCGGTGGATGTTTCCAACCAGGTGATCTCCCGTGACCGGTACGCGGAATACTTTATGTTCTGTGCAAATGTCGCCACTACGCTTGACAAGATCGGGATCGAGATCCGCTCGCTCCAGCGGACCGAGATTGGCGAAGTGGAAGAAGCATTCGGTGCACACCAGGTGGGTTCTTCCACCATGCCGCATAAACGCAACCCGATCAAATCCGAACAGGTGTGCGGGCTTGCCCGTATTATCCGGTCAAGCGTCGAACCAGCACTCCAGAACAATACCCTCTGGGACGAACGGGACCTGACAAACTCATCCTGCGAACGTGTGTTGTTCCCTGAAGCATCAATTCTTACGGATCACTGCATCCGGCTCATGACCACCGTGCTTGAAGGGCTCGTAATCAAGCCGGAGGCAATCCGCCGGAACCTTGCCTTCCTCCATGGGATTAATATGGCCGAGTCAGTCATGATTGAACTCACACGACGGGGTATGAACCGCCAGGACGCTCACGAGAGGATCCGTTCAGCAAGTATGCAGGCACTCTCAGAAGGGAAGGCACTTGATGATGTGCTGGGGATGGATACTGAAGTGCTGAATTATTGCACGAAAGCCGATATTGCTGCACTCCTCAACCCGGATTCCTATGTCGGGACGGCAGAACGCCAGGTTGAACGGGTCATTGAAAAACTCTCACCGCTTCGGATCTGATCGCACACTTCCTTTGACCGGCCATGTTCAGGATGAAGGATACTTTTTTTCTGCTCTGTAGAATTCATTTTATTAGAGTATGAAATTAAATGCCCGGAATATGCAGGAGGGGACAGTGCCTGTCCCCCCTGACCGCCCCTGCGCTGCGCGATAGTGGTATATAACCTTTTTTAGAGTTATCGCATTTTGGGGGAGCCTAGCGGCGGGGGTGAACCCCCGTAAGCGTTTTAATTTTATTAAACATTTCCCATGAAAATCGAAAAATTCAGGTATGATGAGGGGATTATCATCTCTATTCTTCAGTTACGATGAACGCCGCCGCCCCCGGAGGGACGCCGGCGATGCGGATTAGCAACCAAAAATACAATTAACCTCCCTGTCCCGCCGTGCCTCTGAGAGGCCCTGAGGCGGGGTCCTTCCTATATAGTACAATTTTCATGGTTCGGGTGAGAACATATAGGTTCATGCCCGTTTCTACAGAGCCTTTTTTTCATCAATTCTTCGGGTGCAGGGTGATGTTTTCCGGGAAGTGATCCCTCTTATTTTTATCACGGAATGCATTTCCACAGAGACGACCTGATCTAAAAATCCATTCAGTACGGCTGAATCATTTTTTTGATTTTTTCCTGACCATATAAAAAAAACGGATGCTTGTCGCCAAAGAGTCCATATACTGCATACGAGAGCAACCATGCCCGGCGAAGAACTGTGTTTTTTTGCAAAGAAACACCCTGCATAGGAATGCGGGGTAAAGCACCTGCACTCCCGGGCAACCCTGCGCTATTCGATGAGGAGTGTAGTACCTCCCACGAGGTATCGCTCTTTGGGAGGATGCCGTTATCGCGGCGGTGGAAGCAGATCTCATGGCGTAGATCCATGGAAGATGAAGGGTATTTCAGGAGGTTGTTACCGAGCCAGAAAATAGTATATTTATAAACTCTGAAAATGAACACAGAGAGTAGACATGGAACCGCAGGTAAAGATCTCGGGATATTCGCTATCTCACACGGATCTTACCCGGGCAATTATCATTGCGGCTCTTACTCTCGTATGCATCGTAATCACCACGTTTTCGATCTCCAGGGCCCTGGATACCATATATGCCCAGTTGTTCTATTTTCCCATCGTTTATGCCACCTATTTTTATCCAAAGCGGGGACTGTATCTGGCCGGTGGCTGTGCGGTTTTATACGAAGTCTTCGCGTATTTCTACATATTTCCCAATACCAGCGGCCTGATCCTGGTGAGCGGACAAGCCCTCCTCTTTATCTGTGTCGCTGCCCTGGTTGCCTTTGTCAGTGAAAAGGTAAACGCCAGTGAGGCTCGCAGCCGCAGCATTGTTGAGAAATCGCAGTCGGGTATCATTCTTGTGGATAAAAACACCAATGCAATCCACCTCACCAATACCCACCTCGAGCGAATGCTGGGGTATTCCGGTGAAGAACTTGCGGAAATGAAATTCCCCCAGCTCTTCTCCGATAACGAAGACCCGGCAACGTTTTTTTCAGCACTTGATTCCGGTGAGGACTCAAACACTCTCGAGACCTCTTTTATGACCCGGGAAAAAGGGCCCATCTGGGTTAACCTTTCCATGAGCAGGATCACGGATAACCTGGTAAGTTTCACGGTTATTGATATCAATAAATTCAAACTCGCCCAGCAGGCGCTTGAGGAAATTGATGTCCAGTACAAACAGGTGGCTGAAAATTTCCCGACCTGTATCATCATTATCCGCAACCAGATGATTGTGTACACGAACCCGGCCTTTTGAGTTATTCTCCGGGTACAAACCCAATGAGCTGATGGGAAAAGATCCAATCACGCTCATCCATCCATCAGACCAGGAGGATTTTAAGAAATCCTGTAATCTTGCAGAGACCCGATCAACCCCACCCGGCCGGTCGGAGGTCAGTATTCTTGTAAAAACCGGAAAGATACGACCAGCTACCCTGTTTTTTACCCGGATCCTCCAGAACGGCACCCCGGCCGTGCTCATCAATCTCATGGACATCCCCGGCCAGGAAAGTTTAAAACAACAGATCCAACAGGATTCCCGACGACAACGGGGCATTATCAGTACCTTTGCCTACGAGCTGCGCACTCCTCTTCAGCCTATCATGGGTTATATCAACATGCTTACGCAGGATCCGGAGTCGTTCGGCGTCACTGACGAGACAAAGGTCATTCTTGACCGGTGTGCAAAGAGTGTGGACCGGGAACGCCAGATCATCAACCAGATGCTCGAACTTTCGGTAATCGAATCAGGAAATCTCTCTTTAGAGTATTCAGTATTCAAGGTCCAGGATCTGCTCACGACGCTCATCGATGCCGGGGGATACCGGAAAAAGGCAGATATTACCATGGACGTAACCGGAGGATCTTACGTTTGATGCCGATAAAGACAAAATTTCCACGGTGCTGGACACCATGCTCTCGAATGCAGTGAATTACTCGACCCATCCGCGAAAAATCAGGATTATGTACACCTCTTCGCCCGCAGATATCATGCACCGATTGTGCATTAAAGACAACGGTGTCGGTATCACAGATGCAAGGCTTGATGAGATCTTTAATCCATTTCCCATTTCTGATTCCGGGGTGAAAGTCCAGAAATTCGAACGAATCGGGCTTTCCCTTGCGGTAGCAAAAAAATATATCAAAATGCATGAGGGATATATCAGCGTGGACAGCATCGTAAACCTTGAGACTACATTCTGTATTCACATCCCGAAAACCAAACCTGCGGAGACTGAGAACAATGCAATGTAAAATCCTTATCCTGGAGGATGACCAGCCCATCCTCGAGCTGATGGAAATGATGATTCGGAAACTCGGATACGAACCGGTCCTGATCACAAACGGACTTGAGGCCCTCGAGATTATCAGAGAGGAGTTCCTGCCCTGATCCTGCTTGATATCATGATGGTGCCCATTAACGGCTGGGAATTTTTAGAAAAACTCCGCGGGGAATATGGAAAGCGGGAGATACCCGTTATTCTTTTTACTGCTTCTCCCATGGTTGATGAGAGAATGGCCGAACTCAAAGATCCGTTCTTGAGTGTGCTCACAAAGCCGGTCTCGTTTGCCGAGCTGAAAGCCGGGATTGCACAGTTTCTCGGGTAGGCAAGAACGATTCTCCTCGCGCAAATAGTTCTTCATTTTTTTCAGAGTTTTTTGTACTATTTAATAATATATATTTTTATTTTATGCGATTTGCATGATTATTTACCTTTTCGAGAGCATTTGAAGAAGGATTTTAAAGACCATCTGGAACTCCTTATTAAATTCAAATAATCCTAAAAGCTCATTTTCCAAACTTATGAATTACATCAATGCATTAATTCAATGATATATATTGATATGTTACGTAACTCTTTAGTTATAACATTCTATGAAAAAACTGGCAATTTATTTCCTGGCTCTAGTGATTTGTTGTTCAATCATCCCGATTGTTCAGGCAGCAACACCTGATTATACTGCATTAAAAAACGCATACATTCAGAACCACCCAGGGCAGTCAATAATACCGTTTCCCTGGGAAACCAGCACGTCCGAAAAAGTGTTTCCGGTTAATTATAATGTACCCGCTGCTCCCGGCAATAATATTTCTATTACCACATGTCGGGACCAATACGAATCCGGTTCATTTATTATTACCGCTCAAAAGGGATTATCCGGCATCGGGATTACCGTACCGAATCTCTATAATGTGCAGGGAAACAGCATCCCGGCAGATGCGATCAATGTCCGGCTGGTAAAGGCATGGTATCAGGCCGATGATGACAATATTTATATTGAACAGCGGGGATCCCGCTTCCTCACTCCGGAATTACTTCTTAAAGACGACAGTCTTGTTAATGTGGATTATGTTAAAAAGATCAATTATCTCAAAGTAACAATAAACGGTGTCCAGCAATATATTGATATCAGTAGTCCATCCAGCACCATTCCCACAAACGCCTGGTTCCAGGACGCTCAGACACTTCAGCCATTTTCCCTTGCAGCAAATGAGAACAAGCAGATCTGGCTGACCGTCCATGTCCCTGCTAACACCCCATCCGGGGATTATTATGGGGATATTACCATAACAACCCCATCTGAAGCCCCCATGATGATGAACATCAGAGTGACTGTTCTTCCCTTCAATCTCGAACCTTCACCTCTTGAATATGCCATTTATTACAGGGGAGGGGTAACTTCTGAATCGCAACCAGGAATTAACCCGGATTTTAAAACTCCTGCCCAATATACATCAGAACTGAAAGAATATGAAAGAGCACGGGATCTTATATCCGACATTTTCACAAAACGACTGGACATTATGGAGTAATGCACTCACCCTGCGGCAACAGAGTGGGTTACCAACAGATCATATCTATGTAGTTGAATGGCAAACCGGAAATCCAACGGATGCAGCAGGTCTGGCTACCTTGCAACATGGCATCGAGGTCGTGAAAAATCTGAATGCCCCGTTCGGATACCAGGATACGTATATTTATGGTAAAGATGAGGCAACAGGGGATCTCCTGATGATCAGAAAGAGCAGCATGGCAGGCCACGCATGCCAGCGGTGCGAAGGTGTTTGTTTCATGCTTATAATGATGCAGTTAATATTGCGGGAGATCTTCTGGACATCGCAGTCCTCGACGGTTCGCTTGATCCAGCCCAGGCTGCACAATGGCATAGTTATGGGAAACGGGTTCTTTCATATGATAATCCCCAGGTCGGGGTAGAGAATCCGGAAATTTACCGTAAAAATTTCGGGTTTGCTTTATGGAATGCAGGATATGATGGCGCAATGAACTATGCTTACCAGCACGGAGCAGGCAGTATCTGGAATGATTTTGATGATTCATATCTCCGGGACCATGTCTTTGCCTATCCTGTGAGCAATGGTGTCATAGACACCATTCAATGGGAGGGGTGGCGGGAAGGTGTTGACGATACACGCTACCTGGCTACGTTAATGAAAAAAGGTGTAAGTGCTTCTTCAGTCAGACTCTTATTACTGATTCCTTGTCCAAAGGCGATACTATGGCCACTATAAGAAAAAAGTAATCAGCCAGATTCCTATCTCGCAAACACCTACCCCTGCACCTATCCCGACTCCCACCAAAACACCTACGCCAACTCCAGTGCTTACCCTGTCAACTGCAGGATCCATCACGGTCACGTCCCCGAATGGGGGGGAATCCTGGACACAGGGTTCTACTCCGCGGATCACCTGGACGTCCTCCGGCGAAGTAGGATCGAGTGTGAAGATTGAAGTCCTGAAGGCAGGGACCGTTGTCCAGACCATAAGCGATGAGAACGATGGTTCCTTTAACAGTTGGGTTATTTCCTCCGGATTAGGGACAGGTAATGACTACCGTGTCAGGATAACCAGTGCAACCAATCCGGCGATAACGGATACCAGTGACGGTACGTTCACCCTCACTTCCACTACATCCACGCCTACCCTTACACCCACGCCAACTCCAGTGCTTACCCTGTCAACTGCAGGATCCATCACGGTCACGTCACCGAATGGGGGAATCCTGGACACAGGGTCTACTCCGCGGATCACCTGGACGTCCTCCGGCGAAGTAGGATCGAGTGTGAAGATCGAAGTCCTGACGGCAGGGACCGTTGTCCAGACCATAAGCGATGAGAACGATGGTTCCTTTAACAGTTGGGTTATTTCCTCCGGATTAGGGACAGGTAATGACTACCGTGTCAGGATAACCAGTGCAACCAATCCGGCGATAACGGATACCAGTGACGGTACGTTCACCCTCACTTCCACTACATCCACGCCTACCCCTACACCCACGCCTACCCTTACACCCACGCCAACTCCAGTGCTTACCCTGTCAACTGCAGGATCCATCACGGTCACGTCACCGAATGGGGGGAGAATCCTGGACACAGGGTTCTACTCCGCGGATCACCTGGACGTCCTCCGGCGAAGTAGGATCGAGTGTGAAGATCGA
Source organism: uncultured Methanoregulaceae archaeon (assembly GCA_963733045.1). GTDB lineage: Archaea > Halobacteriota > Methanomicrobia > Methanomicrobiales > Methanospirillaceae > Methanoregula. The sequence continues at coordinate 110,343 of CAVTBZ010000006.1, forward strand.
AGTCCTGAAGGCAGGGACCGTTGTCCAGACCATAAGCGATGAGAACGATGGTTCCTTTAACAGTTGGGTTATTTCCTCCGGATTAGGGACAGGTAATGACTACCGTGTCAGGATAACCAGTGCAACCAATCTGGCATAACGGATACCAGTGACGGTAACGTTCACCCTCACTTCCACTACATCCACGCCTACCCCCACACCCACGCCAACTCCAGTGTTTACCCTGTCAACTGCAGGATCCATCACGGTCACGTCACCGAATGGGGGGGAATCCGGACACGAGGAACTTCTCAAACCATCACATGGAGTTATTCAGGAAGTCCTGGTTCGACAGTAAAGATTGTGCTTCTGAAACATGGCACCAAAGTTAGCACTCTTGCCAGTAGTGTTTCGAATGGCAGCGGTGGAAAAGGTTCCTATGTCTGGAAGATTCCATCAAACAGGCAAACAGGAACCGACTATCAGATTGCCATTCAGAGTACGAGTCAATCCGCAATCAAAGATACAAGCAATTATTATTTCACAATTAGATCCTGATCTTTTTTTCTCGAAAATCCGGTCGCTTATTCTCGTAGTCTCTATTCCAATGATCCAGTATACAATCTAAGGTAATATCGCTTCATATACCATTATTTAAGATTTTATCATGCGTCTTATGGTTTACCTGATCCACAAGGTCTTTTGCTCTCACTTCCTCAACAGGAAATATGCTCTACCCCCAGGTTCTTCGAGATTAAAACGCTTAATACACACCGGGATGTCCTCCATTTCTTGCGGTTTCTAAAAATCAGAGAATTCCTGAATATGGGAATCATCACCACTTATCAAAAAAACGATGGTAAAAAAATCAGATATACCGGGCCTTTTTCGAAAGCTTCTTCGGGGTATACAGGGGCCTGAACGGTTTTCCCGCAGTATCCTTTCGTACCATTTCGATCGAGCTCTTCGGTGGTGAGCTGCTCCTTGAACGGTTTATTGGGCTGTGACTTCCTGCGGATCGTGACGGTTAATTTCCTGCTTGCTGCTTCTTCATCGCCGACAACAATTACGAAGGGTACCGAGTCCATGCCGGCTTCCCGGACTTTCTTGCCCACACTCTCTTCCCGGTCATCAACATCGCAGCGAATCTGTGCAGCATTGATCGCAGTGCAGACCTCTTCTGCAAAGGTTCCGTGGCGCTCGGCAACCGGAACGACCCTGTACCTGCACCGGTGATAGCCAGGTAGGAAGTGCGGGAACTGCCTGTGTTGAGATGTTTTCCAGGATGGCGCAGATCACGCGTTCGATGCTGCCGGTGGGAGAGCAGTGGAGGATGGGGGGATGCACAACAGTTCCGTCCTCCCTGATGTATTTGATATTGAACCGCGTTGAGTGCTCTTAACATCGATCTGTACCGTGGGGTTCTCGATAGGGCGCATCTGGCCGTCAATGGCGGCAAGGTCAATCTTGGCTACCCAGTAGTGGACGCGGTCGGACAGGATCTCAATGAGCATCGGGCAATCTGATTCCTTCACGATCTTCTTGTACCCAGGCCTCGTTCTGGGTGTAAAAGTCCTTTGTGCAGCGGAATGCGGCAACAAGCTTTCGTCTCAAAGTCTTTGCCGGTCTGCCAGCCCATGGCAAGCTGCTCTTCAAAGCACTTCAGCGCTTCGGGCATGTCCGTGCAGAGCGAGTGCATATCGGGCATGGTAAACGCCCTGAGGCGCTTGAGCCCGATTACTTCCCCTTTCTGCTCGTGCCGGAACGAATAGGTGGAAGAGCTGGTACATCTTCATCGGGAGGTTGTGGGGTGAAATGTGCATGTCCCGCATGATGGAAAACATCCCGAAGCATGCAGCAAACCGCAGCATCATGTTCCGGTTGTTCGACTCGAAGCGGTACTGCCGCTCACCGAACTTCTCTGCATGTTCATAGATTGCCCGGTCACCGAGATGGTAGATGACCGGGGTCTCAACGGGTGTTCCACCGTATTCCAGGTACCATGCCCAATACGTAATCTGCAAGGAGGTCACGAATGATCTTGCCTTTCGGCATCCAGCGCAGGCAGCCGACATCACTCGCCGGCTCGTAGTCCACCAGCTCCTTTGAGCGCATCAGGCCGACATGGGCGGGTTCCCCACCGGTTGGGACCGCGACGCCCAGTTCCTTTTTGACAAGGCAGCCAAATGGTGAATCGTCCAGGAACTCTTTATAGTCGTGGGATTTTCCGTCCGGGGTCATGACGAACCAGTCGTGGGTGACGGGGGATTTTTCCTTCTTTGCCGCCCCAGCAATACGCAACTGTCTCAGAAGCGGCAGGAACATA
>CAVTBZ010000007.1:0-27667 GCA_963733045.1 uncultured Methanoregulaceae archaeon
CCGACAGGCCTTCTTTCTACCAGTAATTTTTTTTCGGGGAAGAAAATCAGACATTTTGGGATCGGTACCTGCAAGAGAATTCTCACGTCTCCCTCCCATCACCCTGTCCGGAATGTGATCTCCTCTCGAGAGGGTGTTATTGCGGTTAATTCTAGCACATGAAATATGCTGAATCCAGTCAAACGGAACACAATCTGTGCTTTTTTAAAAAAAAGGGTCTACCGGTTAAATGTACTGGTTTCTCCGCAGCCAGTCTGTCTGCGGTTTGAGTACCGGTAAATAATATCACACTTCTCATCCTGGAAACTCCATGGCGTAACAATGACGGTATCGCCCTCCCGATCCAGGCACGTTTCTTTATCTTCCCCTTGATCCTGCCCATACGGGTAACACCGTCTATACACTGAACACGGATGTGATTTGCCCCCAGCATCGTCTGGGCAAGGGCAAACTGTTCGTTGTTCCATTTCTTCGGCAGTCGTACACGGACAACGGGAATACCATCAGGGTTCACCGCATTTGGATCTGCTGCGGTATTGTTTTTCTTATGAAAATCACTCATTCAACCAACTTCATATATATATACATATGGTTTCAGATATGAAGAAGGTATGTATACTGTCCACCGGATCCCACGGGTGTGATGGGTTATATTCCATCACAATGACGTTTTAGAGAGGTGGTTTTGAGTCTGGCACTTCCCACAATCTTTTGCCGGGAAGTCCTGCTCCGATATGGTCCGGGTCACCTCATGGAACTGGTATCATTCTCCATGCGGGAGACCTGATCCTGGTAATCCGTAGAAACTATTCTGGTGTGTTCACAACAACCTTTACGCGGCTGGCCAGACATCATGCCGTACCATAGATAGAGATATGAAGCCACGAATCAATTGTAGCCCATCACGATATGATGATATAATCTCCCTGTATCCTCCCGATCGGGCTGATGACGTCCTCACCAGCCACGCAGTGTGCCGGGAAAGCGTAATCTTAATCCTTGATTCCACTATTCTTAACACCTGCCCTGTATCCGGGTATCCTGACCCTTGGGATCGCGAGGAATAAGAAACAAGGAGTAGGAACGGCTTTACCGGAATATGAACAACGAAATAAAAAACAAGGTATGAAATGTCACAACAACTTGGCGGACAGCCAATTATAATTCTCAGGCAGGGAACAACACGGAACCGCGGGCAGGAAGCCCGGAACAGCAACATCGCCGCTGCAAAGGCGGTGGCAAACGCAGTGCGGTCGATACTCGGGCCAAAAGGCATGGACAAGATGCTTAATGACGGAATGGGTGATATCGTCATCCCCAATGATGGCGCTACCATTCTCAAGCAGATGGACATCGAACATCCGTGCAGCAAAGATGATGGTCGAAATCGCAAAGGCCCAGGACGACGAAGTTGGCGACGGAACAACGACGGCAGTCAGTCATAGCAGGAGAACTCTTAAAGAACGCGGAAAGTCTCCTCAGTCAGCAGGTTCACCCGACCGTAATTGCCGAAGGATACCAGCAGGCTGCGGCAAAAGCACAAGAAATCCTTACTGCAATTGCAATCAACGTGAAACCAACTGATAGTGCAATGCTGACAAAAGTTGCGGAAACAGCGATCAGCGGCAAGGGTGCAGAGGCGTACAAGGGTCTTCTCTGCGATATGATTTGTACGAGCGGTCGTGATGGTTGCCGATCCTGACGGGACCGTTGATATCGGCCACGTGAATATACAGAAAAAAGTTGGCGGTAAAATAGAGGATACTGGCATAATCGAAGGCATGGTCATCGATAAGGAACGGGCACATCCGGGGAATGCCCAAAAAAGTGAAGAACGCAAAAGTCCTCATCCTCAATGCAGCGCTTGAGTACAAAAAGACGGAAGTCAATGCGAAAATCAATATCTCCCTGGCCCGACCAGGTGCAGGCATTCCTTGACGAAGATGAACATATGGTCCATATCATGGCAGACAAGATCGTGGCAAGTGGCGCGACCGTGGTGTTCTGCCAGAAAGGCATCGATGACGTTGCCCAGCACTACCTCACAAAAGCCGGCATTTTTGCTGTTTGCCGGGTAAAGAAGAGCGATATCGAAAACCTAGGGCGGGCCACCGGTGCAATGATTATCAACAGTATCGATGTCATAACCCCCGGTGATCTCGGGGCTGCCGGTCTTGTGGAGGAAAAGAAACTCTCCGGCCAGGAAATGATCTATGTCTCGGAATGCAAAAACCCCAAGGCAGTCTCGATTATTATCAGGGGCGGGTCAGAGCATGTGATCGATGAGCTTGAAAGGGGTATGCATCATGCGCTTATGGTTGTCAGTGATGTTGTCAGGGACAAAAAAATTGTTGCCCGTAGCGGTGCTCCCGAGATCCAGTTTTCGCTCCAGCTGCGGCGCTATGCATCAACCGTTGGAGGCCATATCCAGGCTCGCGATCGAGGCATTTGCATCGGCAGTCGAGATCATCCCGCGTTCCATTGCCGAGAATGCCGGACTCGATCCCATCGACATGATAGTAGCGATCCGGGCTGCGCATGAAGCGGTAACAGGACTTTCGGGCTTGATGTTTATGAGGCAAAACCGGTTGATATGCTCAAGGCGGGCATCGTTGAACCCCTGAAGGTGAAGACGCAGGCGATAATAAGTGCAGCAGAGGCTGCGGTCATGATCCTGCGCATAGACGACGTCATCGCATCGTCAAAGACAGCAGGTCCTGCCTGGGGTATGCCACCGGGGCGGGATGCCACCGGGAATGGGTGACTATTAAATATGAAAACCACAAGAGAAGAACACCAGACCGGCAAGGGATTTGTATGAGTGTGACTGGTAAGATTCATGCAATCCGGGGCATTCCATGCAGGGGAGTTCCTGTCCATTGATCTCGAAAAAATTTCCAGATTCCAGATAAGCCACCAGCGCACTACGTGTGAGTTCTTGTCAATACTCCGGAAAACCCCCGTCCGAATATACCGTATATGATCGCAAGAAGGGACCATGAGTTCCAGATAAAGGCAATTTTAAAAGATCTTCAGCAGTTGAAACAGGGAAATAAGAATATTATCTACGATATTTCCGATAATGAAGTCAATCTGATACAAAAAATATAACCGGTTTCTGGATCGGTTCATTCTTTTTTGCGTTCTTTTATGGCATACAGAATCCATTGGACACCTGCTGAAATGTCTGACCATTGTCATGAATAAAGGGGACTGGAAAGTATCGGATTGACATACGATGAGAGAGTGCATGCGGGAATTGACCGGGCAAAAGAGATTGAAAGCAAAACATTCTGAAAAATTATCTCAAAATTATCCGGGGAATGGGGATTTTTATCAATACGCAGTAGGGAAAATATACTTTTCCCGGCTCAAATCAATGATTTCCCCGGTATTTTCCAGAAGACCAGCGAGATAACTTTTTACCCATTCTTCATTCTCATATTCCTCGAACGGGCGGTAAGATCCCTGTATCGTAGAATTCTCTTTATCAAATCGCAGCAATCCTATGGGAGATCCACCCTTTTGCACCAACTGGTTCAGTTCTTCAAGCGGGTGCCTTCGTGAACTGAATACAAATTTTGTCTCATTTTCAAACCCGACAGCAATTGCGACAAGCCAGGCGCTTTTTGCTTCCGTAAGCATCTCTTCAATCAAATCAGAAGTTTTTCTCATTTCTTACTCAGGTAGGGTATTTTTGGTCATCGCATAAATAATTCGTTAATTGTGACGACGGTACTACCTGGAAGGACGGCAGAGTTTTTTCCCAGAAATGACCGAAGAGCCGTGATACACAAAACCGGGCATGTATTTCATGACCATGTGTACCCATCCGTCACACGATAAAAACGGGGGCGGCTTTTCGGTATCGGATACTGCTCTTCACCCAACTCACGTATCATGAGAAGACTATTCCACCGTGAAGTGGTTCCTTCCTTGGAAAACAGCAACACTTCTCGAAAAACCCTCACCAGTGTTTCCGAAGAAACGTAAAAGAGCATGTCCCGTCTGGCTGAATCCGGTAGTTACACGTTCAACTATGGAGCCCTGATCTTCGAGATGGAGATTATGCCTGATGGAACGTTCCATGACAAATGGCGGGAGTGGAAGTAAAGGGACGTCTTTTCAAGGCTGTTTTTTCCCGGTAAATTCCTTATTTTAAAAGATACCTGAAAAAAGGCTCTGTAGAATTCAATGTATCGGATTTTAAAATTCAATGCACAGAATATAATGAAGAGGACAGTACCTGTCCCCCATGACCGCACCTGCGCTGCGTGATCGTGCTGTATAATTTTCTCAGGAGTTATCGCATGCAGGGGGAACCAGGCAGCGGGGGTGAAACCCCCGTGAGCGTTTCTGTTTTTTTGAACATTTCTTCAGTCTAAAAAAAGATACTCTTATGGAATGATACTGTAAAGCAGGTTTACTGAAGTATTCCAGCACCCTGTTGAAGTGTAAGGGTTGTTTTGTTGTATCTGGTGCGATTTTAAAAAAAGGGATGAATTTAAATGAGAAATGAAAATTCTGTCAAAATATTAAAAGAGAAAAGAGACGAAATGGTATCTGAGATAAAGAATTATTTTTCAAACGAGAGAGAAGAAGAAATTGGCGATCTGGCTGCGGGCCTGATTCTGGATTTCAATGTGGAAAAATTAGCACCGGAATTTTACAACCAGGGTGTGTATGATTCCTATAAATTTATGGAAGATGTGGCTGAAGATCTTTTGTCAATGCGGAAATAACAACGTTTGTGTACCGGGGGTCAATGTCTGCTCCCTGAGACAGAGTCCCCCGGGCCGGGACTGGCTGAACGGGGCCGGGATCAACAATTGCATAAGTGAGCGAAACTTACATGATGGTCAGGGGGCACGAGAAGACGATATTTATCTGATGAAGGGGAAATATCCTCATTGAAGAGCATGGTGATGAATCTGCAGATTATTACGCGGGGAACCACTTCGATTAACGTCATTATCCGGGAAAAATGAGTGTCCTCTGGAAGTATTTAAAGCCGCAGAAAGGGCTTATTGTCGTCGCCCTTGTCCTGGCGGGAATCAGTCAGCTGCTGAGCCTTGTCGATCCGCTTATTTTTGGGAAGATCATTGACGATTATGCCTTGAATCCGTCTCACAGCACGGAAGAGGTTATGGTCAAAGGGGTGCTGTTCTGGCTGGGCGTGGCGATCTCTGTCGCAGTGCTTGCCCAGGTCACCAAAGCATTCCAGGATTATTTCACCCGGCTGGCAGTAAAAAAGTTCGGTATGCAGATCTTCAATGACGGCTTGCAGCAGACCCTTCGGTTGTCCTACAATGAGTTCGAGGAACAACGGAGTGGTGAGACGTTATCGGTATTGCTGAAAGTGAAGGATGATACTCAGGTCTTCATTAATTCGTTCATCAATGTTGTCTTCTCTTCAGTTGTTGGAATTTGTTTTCTCATAGGATATTCGATTACCAAGAACTGGCTGCTGATACCTGTTTTTATTATAGGTATTGTCGTGTTAGGTTCGCTCACCGGATTATTGAGTAAAAAGATCAAGATAACGCAACGGTCGATTAACCGGGAAACCTATAAAATATCGGGGGTGATTACCGAATCCCTCCGGAATATTGAGCTGGTAAAAAGTCTCGGCCTGACATTTCCCGAAATACGAAGATTACAGGACCAGAACCTGAAGATTTTCAACCTGGAGATGACGAAAGTAAAAAGGATCCGTCTGCTTACGTTCCTGCAGGGAACAACGCTCAGCATCCTCAAGCAGTCAATATTGTTCATCCTGCTCTGGTTAATTTTCCGGAATGCCCTTACTCCCGGTGAATTGATCTCAATGCAGTTTATTTCCACGATCATTTTCGGACCTTTGCAGGACCTTGGAGGTATCATTATCAGTTATCATGAGGTTGAATCTTCCGTCAGAAATTTCGATCTCCTGATGCAGAAGCCCATTGAACAAAATGTGGAAAATCCGATTGAGGTCGACGAGCTGCGTGAAATCCGTTTTGAGAATGTTGTATTTCGTCATAAGACCGCAAATTATGATGCAGTCGATGGAATTTCCTTTGAGGTGAAGAACCGGTGAGACGATCGCTTTTGTTGGTCCATCGGGTGCAGGCAAGTCAACGCTGGTAAAGCTCCTCCTGGGATTGTACCATCCTGTGAGTGGAGAGATCTGGTTCAATGGTCACCCGTCTTCACAGATCCGGTATAATCCATTACGGCGGCAGATCGGTTTTGTTTCGCAGGATGCCCAGTTGTTCGCAGGAACAATTAAGGAGAATCTTCTGTTCGTCCAGCCGGATGCAACTGATGAGCAGATGATGGATGCATTGCACAAGGCCGCCTGTGATAACCTGGTGAGCAATTCTCCCCATGGTATTGATACGATTATTGGCGAGAGCGGTATGAATTTGTCCGGAGGAGAGAAGCAGCGTATTTCCATTGCCCGGGCGCTGCTGCGTCATCCCCGGCTGTTGATCTTTGATGAGGCGACTTCAGCGCTCGATTCATTAACCGAGAAGGAAATAACGAATACTATCAGAGATATTTCCATGAGCAAAGATCAGATCTCTCTTTTGATCGCTCACCGGTTGTCAACGATCATGCACGCTGACGTGATCTATGTGCTGGAGCAGGGTAAGATTATTCAGACCGGTTCTCACGCAGATCTTCTTGATCAAAAGGGGTTGTATTACGCAATGTGGCGCCAGCAGGTCGGTGAACGCAGGAATCCGGTGATTTGAACCCGGGGGACATCATCAGCGGCAAGGGATTAAAAGACGATGACGGCGATTTCCAGGCTCATTCAACAGGCAGGTGAAACGTTACCGGAGATACCAGTCGCCGCGAGATACTTTTTTACTACCGAAAGGCCCGGTTCCGCAGCCTTTTTTTTTGGTTCGGGATACTGTCATGGACGGTGGCGGTATGCTGATTGCCAGACCGGGCCCAGGACCAAAAAAAACCTGATGGGAAGATATAACCTCCAACCCGGCCGGTCTGATGCGGTATAACCTCTCTATCCGGCGCTGTCCGGTGATTCCCTGCCTGGCTGATTATAAGCAATGTTTGTGAGCTGGTCGGCCTCCGCATTCTGTTCTCTTGATATCCAGATAAATTTCGTTTTCCTGTCTTTTAGCAACCTGCGGATTTTCCGGGACAAACTTTTTTGAGGTTTCTGATTTTATCTGCCAGGTACCGTTCATCTGGTGTATGACAAGACTGGGAATCACCTTTGATCACGATCTCGTCATCAATACCCTGCCGGTTTACCCATTCTGCTGCATGTTTCAATGCAGTAAATTCCGCAACATTGTTCGTCATCCCGGCTCCAGAACCAATGACCCCGCACTCATGTTTCACTTTTTTCATATCTTTGTAAATCACGTATCCATATGTTGCAACACCGCCGGGGTTCCTGGGTCTGCATAATCCGTCAAAATATATTGTGATCATATCTTTCACCTCCTCCCCATCAGCAATATCGGGGATGACTTGGTATCTGACAGATAATCAAAAAGATCACCAGACAGGACGTTCTGCAAAGTAGTGTATTGGTTGCCTTAACTGATAAGGCGCTGTCTGTGTGGACTGGTGAATCTTTGTTCATGGAGAGAATCTCCATTGTTCCTGTTGCGGTTGTTGTCGCATTCACCAATATTGCGGGGAGCTAAACACCCGGAAGATATGACACGGAAGAGCATGAGTACCGACTGGAAAGACCAGATTGTTGACCATTTCATTCAATTTCGCTCCAACCATAACAAGGGAGTTTTTAAAAAGGTAATTGAAGGTTTTCCTGAACATACTGTTGACGATAACCTGTCCGTCTGGTCTTTAAAATCTCTTCTCCCTGAGTCCCTTGAGGTCCTCTATTCTGACCGAAGGATTATGGTAACGCTGCCGGGCTGCAGTGCGGGAACCTGCCTGGATTGCTTCTGTCGGACAGAGGTGAATGCACCCGCAGCAGAGTTCGCAGTGGTGTTTCCAGACTGGTTTTCCGTCCACCAGTTCGATGTTTCCGGCCGGGCATATGGCTGCACAGATCCCGCATGACGTGCAGTTTTCATTTACCGAAAATTTACGGTCATCCTCATGGACATGTGATGCGAAATGCGGGTATGCTATGGTATGCAGTAAACTAAAAAGGAGTGAAGATGGCAATTTCCGGGGTTCGCTTCTCTTGATTGCTCCTGCAATTTCCACAACCTGTGCCTCGGCCGCAGTAAGAATTTTCTCCCGCTTCTCTCCGGTCGGGGATTCATATAACAGGATATAATTACCGGGCATTTTGACCATGAACCCTGCATCCAGCCCATGGCCCCACCGTTTCTTCAGGATACTGTCGAGCTGCTGTAATGCCGGTGGTGCCCCGGACCCTCCGAACGTAACGACGGAGAATACATATTTTGTTTTCGAGAGATCGAGGCGCCCGGCAAATCCGGCTACCATAACCGGCAGGCCGGCAAAGTATACCGGGTTTATTATACCAACCCGGTCAGCCTGTGGGGTTATGTCCCCGGTTGTGTTCTGCAGCGAAGCAATGGGTATAAGCTCACAGTCTTCCATGACTGCGGCGATCTTTTTTGCAACGGCAAGCGAGTTATCGGTGCCGGTAAAATAATAGATGATGGTCTTCATGGTTATTTTCCGTGAGATTGCTAAAGGAATATCCGGGGCATTGTCCGGAAGATGTGATGTGCCTTTCCCTTAAACAGGAAGTATTGGTACCGAACTACCGGTGCACACGGAGCGTACCTGATCGTATTTCCGGTAGATAATTATGGCGTCGGTACCGGTTTTTTTCGGGTGGAGACATCCCTGCATCTTCTCCCCATCCTCGGACCCGCACCAGGTCAGATACAGATTTCTTTACCGTGCCTGGGTATTTTCTTCCCAGAGGCCAAACATGTTACCCTCGGTATCCATGCAGTTGGCTAAAAAACCCATCCCGGGCACTGCCATCTTTTCTGAAAGGACCTTTCCCCCGAGACTTTTCACCTGTTCCATCGCGGCGTCAATGGAGCGGATCCCGAAATAATTCATGATACGCTGCGAGGGGTCCATCCGTTTTCCCATACCACCTCCGACCCCCATGGTCCCGTCCAGGTTTGTCGTGGTAATCAGGTTGTACTGCATAGCAGGAAAGGATTCGAATTTCCATTCTAATAGCTCGGAATAGAATTTCTTCGCTCTCTCAACATCATCTGTTGGTACGTCAAAATGGACTATCGCTGACATCAGACATTCACGAATCCTCATTGGGTTAAGCGAAAATAAAAACTTTTATTCTGGCACCGGATTAACGACAAACCGGCAATCAGATGATTTCTGATATATCCGCAACACCGGAAAAACGGGATCTTAGGTCATCGACAGGTGCTATCCGCTGGAGGAGATCGTTGAGGCTCACCGGTATGCTGAACAAGGACATTAAGAAAGGAAATGTCGTTATAACCGTGGAGCACAACAATAAAATTTAATATATTAAGAGAAATTTAAATGACAGACAAAATGCTAAAAGCAGGCCCGACCATCCTCTCAAAGAAGCTGTTCAGACTGACTATCGGGGGAGGAATGGTATTCTGGGCAACTACCATCGCAACTTCCCTGCTTCCCATCGCTGCGGAGTATAGAGCTGCCTATTCAGATTGGAGCATTCAAACGGTCTGGGTTTACTCTTTGCCTATGGGATTGATTATCGGATACGGTGTCAGTTATATCCTGCTTTTTTATTTTGATAGGATTCCATCAACAAATCCAGTTCTGAAATCCGGTATTATAAGCTTCATCGCCCTGATAATTGCCGTAATCCTGATCGATGTACCTCAAAGTTTTTTTGGGATGAGTAATTCTTTTGATGCCTTGTATTACTTCTTCATCGGTGTAATGTTTAATGCAACAAGGTTTCTTCTTCTTGGAATTGTAATTGGCTATCTATACAATAAACGCACGCATCCCCCATTCAAAGGAGACATAAAATGAATTCAATCAATAAGACCGCAGGAATTGTAGGGTTCCTGTACTTTATTTCTCTGGTAATTCATATCTCCGCAGATGCGTCACAACAAAAAACTGCAGGAGTTGCAGGAGCAAAATCAGCCCACGAATTACTCAAGGCCGTTTTTTTGGGGAGATATCTTGGGAAGGGGATGCAGATGAAAACAATATCACCGAATTAAAACAGGATTCGGCAAAGGAGTAGGAATTAAATTGACAACCTATGACACCAACAGAAAGACCGCAATCATTGCGGGGTACATTACTCATCATTGCGACGTCCGCAAGCATACTGAGTAATCTGTTTTTAAAATCGGTTCATTCTTCAGATTATCTTGTTGAAATTTCAGCGAATGAAAACCAGGTAACAGCAGGAGCGCTCCTGGTGGTAATTGCTGCTGTTACATCTGCCAGTATTGCAATCTCACTGTATCCGGTATTGAAGAAATATAGTGAAGGCCTGGCTCTTGGGGCAGTTGGTTTCAGGCTTATTGAGGGAGTGTTCTATATCGTTGGTATCCTCGGCCTGATGTTGCTCTTGATATTAAGCCAGAAATTTGTTCAGGCCGGAACTCCGGATGCCTCCGTTTATCAGATTCTGGGAACATTATTACTGGCAGGGCGTGAATGGGTGGGCTTTGGGATAGCACCCACCGCTTTTGGTCTTGGTTCCCTGATGTATTATTCTATTTTTTATCAGACAGAACTCATTCCCCGGTGGCTGTCAGGCTGGGGTCTTGCCGGAGTCTGTGTTGTGCATGGTTGCAAGCGTGTCGGTTATGTCGAGTCTCATCAGTCCCCTGTCGACGATTCATATTGTTTTTAATCTCCCCATAGCCCTGCAGGAAATGGTTATGGCGGTCTGGCTGATAGTGAAAGGATTCAACCCGTCTGCACTTGCTTCCGGGTCTGCCACAGGAGAATAAAAAGGAAAGGTGAAAAAAATGGAAAAGAATGCACAAGAACTTAAAGAATCGCCGAACGTGAAATCACTCGTTGTCGTGTTCTCCTACCATCACAACAATACGGAGAAGATCGCAAACGTCATCGCAAACGTCCTTGGTGCCAAGGTAAAAACACCTCAGCAGGTTACGCCAGAAGAGATCGCGAAGTACGACCTTGTCGGCTTCGGCTCGGGAATCTACAGCGCGACATTCGACCCATCAGTCCTTGACCTTGTCGACCGGCTTCCACAGGTGAGCGATAAGAAAGTATTCCTCTTCTCAACCTACGGGGCCCCGGCCTTTATTGCAAACAGGGAATTCATCGAAAAGAATCACCGGCAAATCCGGGAAAAGCTGCAGGCGAAAGGGTACATGGTCATCGGGGAATTCGGGTGTGGGGGGTGGAATACGAACAGTTTCTTAAAATATTTCGGGGGACTGAATAAGGGCAGACCGAATGCTGAAGACCTCAGGCAGGCAGAAGAGTTTGCCCGGAACCTGAAAGGAAAAACAGGGTAAAACAGGCCGGCATGTTCTCTTTTTTTTAAAATAGCAGGAGAATTTGTGAATAATCAGGTTCCAAAGGTGAGGACTGGCAGGACAATACCGGTACAGTTCATCAGGATACTGGTACATCAGTCCGTGACCTGAACCGCGGATCCCGACTAACTCTGCACCAGGAATCTGTCAGCATATAGAAACCAATTTCAACAAAAGCCGAGAGTGTGGGAAAAGGCAGGGTCTGTTTGGGAGCGTTATTGTGATTTTATACGTCAGGTTGTAACGGAAAGTTTTTGGGAAAATGAACCAGAACCGCATTTTCTTTCCATCATCAGCAAAAAAATCTTTTAGGAATCATTCTCTCCGGATGGTCCATCAATCGCATCTTCGTAGTAAAAACTTCATCAATCCCGACGCCGAAAAGGTGTGCAATGCGATACCCGAGCTTCAGCGACGGGCTGTACTGGTTCTTCTCCATGGATATGATGGTGTTCCAAGTAACTCCGGCAAGCTCTTTCAAATTGTTCCATATTTCATCGTGTATATCAATCTACAGAATTTTTTTATCTAATGGACAAACAAAATCCTCGGAAAATTGTGCAGCTCAGAATTTTATTAAAAAAATTACTGGCGCCGGATCGTATAGAACCCGATCCCGATAGCGGCTGCCCCGATAACGACAGCAGGATCGACCGGTGATTCCGGTGATGATGTTGGCCAGGGAGTGGGGATTGTTATCGTTGACTTTCTGATTGTTGTGGCGATTGTCACCGTTGTACCAGGTGTGGTCTTATCAGTACCATCGCTTGGAACCCGAGTGAGTCTGGCATAGAAAACTACTCTTTTTCCTTCAACCACAACGACTTTATCGATGTAATCCTCGTACAATTTCTTCCGGACACGTACATCCAATGTTCCAGTTTTTTCAGAGTAATACGTGAACGGACTGGTTCCAAGCTCGATGTTGTCCAGCCAGATCGTGGCGCCGGGCGGGTTGGTCTCGAAATAGATACTGCCACCAGTCGGGCCATGAGTTGTTGTCGCGGTTTCCGGGGAGTCAGCGGACGTAATGCCCACCTGGACCATAAGGAGCAGGAAGGCCAGACAGATAAGGTAAGGGAATCGTTTCATACCCGTACTTTCTGAACGACAATCTGAATGAATGAACATGGTCTGAAATCCGATATTTTTTATAAACCGGGACGAATGGCCGCTTCTCTGGTTTCCCTCTGCTGCAATGCGATAAACCCTTTTTTAAAAAAATGATGTTTGGCGGTGTAATTAAATTCATATGATGGTTTTAATCCTGATCTTACACCACGGAATTCTGTCAATGGGAGCAGCAGCCCCTTTTTGATCGGGCAGGGTATCACAATCGAAGGCGAAGAATTCCACTTTAAATAATTGCTTATTCCGTGTTCATAACCCAAAAGACCTGTCTTCTACAAACCCAGCCTCCCTCTCCGTTGTTTCTTCTCGTCCTGGGAGACCTAATCTTCCATCCCCCATTCTGAACCCTGTTCGGTCCCGGTTTGCCCAAACAGGAGGTGCTTTCCTGGTACATGGTGTAAAAAACCGCAAATTCCGGCACATGTTTTTAAACAAAGCGTAATATATCGTTTTTCTGTCAAAATAAGCATTTTACCGGCAGGAAAATGTGCGCTAATGGACGCTTTCAGGAGGCGAAACTCAGAGGGTCCGGGGGGATGGCATGGTCATGAGGAAAGGAACACCGATTTTTGAGGCAACGAGCGGAAAACTCTCAGTCCGGGACGACGGATATTTCTCTCATGAGAACAATTTTTTGAGGATTGGAATCACTCTCGAAACGTACATGAAGTTCTGCAACGAACAAACTATTGTTTTTCAGACAAAAGAGAAGAGGCAGGAAATCAACAATGAAAATTAAAGAGATACAATTGAAAATAATTGCAATCGGGCTGTTTCCGATATTCGTTATACTCGCCTTAGTATTACCAGACTCCACCGGGAAAGCCATTCTGCTGGGTGGTATTGTGATCACCGCTCTTGTGGTATCTTTGATAGGAAAGTCAATGCAGAAGAAGGAAGAAAAGGAACCCGATGACCTGCTGGCAATTCCACCAAAGTCGCCAAAGAAATCGTAATTTTTTTCATAGGTACCTTAGAAACAAAATCCCTGGTTGTTGACGGAGGGTCTGATTTTTTTTATCATTCAGAATAATTTCGCGGAGCTCTGGGGAGGGATGCAGGGCAGGACGTGCAGCCCGGCTCCACACACAAATTCAAAAGGGAATGCATAATACGAACGGACATTACAACCAGTTATTATAATAATAGGGGAATCGGATGTTCGGAGGTTCCAGACTGTGGGCAGGAAGGGATGGATTGTCCGGACAGTTACAAAAAAGAATGATCTTTAGTTTAAGGATTTCTGAACTTTTTAAAAAACCCTTTCATTATGACAACCACACCCACTATGAAGAAAACAGCCCCAAGTAACCCGGTTATAAGCATGGGTGATGCAAGATAGATGCCGGCACCGAATATCATTATGATAAAGCCCTCGAGGACTGTTATGACCTCTATCCTGTTTACATCCGTCATACGTTACCTCCCGGTATTGATTTTGTCTTTTGCTGATTTCATTTCAATCATATCAGGGCTATTTAAAGGACAGGATATCCGATTCGCCCGGATTGATGATTGCAAGAGTGCTTACCGCAAACGGTTTTCCGCATGCTCTTCCGAGCGCTGCGCTTGAACCTTCAAAGGTGTGAATTAACAGATTCTCGTTTGCGGTAATTTTTGTTTTGAAATTTTCCGCGCAATTACCCGCAATTATGATCATCTGGGCCCTGCCGTCATTGACACATTTTTCTGTGCTGTTTGGGCCAAGAATTACGCTTCCGGTCTTTAATGCTCGTCTGAGTGAATTATTGAAATCCATATACGATTCTCCAGTTTGTCTGGGGGTCAGATCCCCTGTTGTCTGATGCGATGTGTTTGAGATCGAAGATCCCCCGTTTTCTTCCTAGGATCTATCCGGAGGTCATTTTGCCCGGATATTACTCCTTTTAATTAATACATAATCGACTTTGATTAAAATTCAAATCTGCATTTTGCCTGATATCGAATTACCTTCCTCTGGATTAAAAACCTGTTTTCAAGAATCAGATCCATTCGGTTGTTTGTGAATACCTCCGTGAAACAGGAAGGGCACGTCCGATACAATGTGAACCGCTCTGACATCTAAAAAGGGTATTACGGCTCATAATTTCCCTTTACAGGTTATGAAACGGGTGGAGTAAGCATAATCTTTTTGACAATTTGCAATTTTTGCAACATCTCCGGAATGATATGTAATCACAGGTTTTTTTTCAGAAGGATTCTTTACATCTCTAAAAAGGATGTTCATCACAGGGCTGGCACGATTTCACCGCCTGTTTTTGAAGTTTCGTGTGACGTGTCCTTTCTGGCGAAGATTGATTTTTTACGACATTTGTTTAACCGGTAAATATACAAAGTGCCGGGCCAGATACGGTTCCTTTGGATTTGTTGTGCGAGTATATGTGCAAATAGTATCCTAGCCAACCACCCCGCATCAGCTTTTCACCTTTTTTCCATCATTGTAAATCACGTATCCGTATGTTGCCACGCCACCCGGGTTTTCGGGACTGCATAACCCGTCAAAACAGATGGTGATCATGATTTTTTTACCGCCCGTCTCCGGAAAAATTCGGGCATTCCGTGACACAGAGGCTGCACCGGATCGTTGCCGTCCTGGCGATCCATGGTGCAAGCGGGGCGATGCATTTCAACAATAGCGTTCGTTTCAGCATCCACTTCACTGCCGTGACGAGGATGGGGGGAACCCAGGCACTCACGGTCCGGCACCGGAACGCATCAACGCCTTCCGGCCCCAGTGCTCCCCCCGGGCAAACTTTGATGCAGCGTCCGCATCCTGTACAGGCCGGGGCTTCTTGTTTTCCGGTACTGCTTTTGGCCTGCCCTGATTCCCGGGCTCGGCGTCCGGTCACAACGCCGCTCAGCAAAAGCCGCGGACCGAACCGGGGATTACAAAGAACGGTATTTTTGCCTTGTGTCCCGAGTCCCCCTGCCGCTGCAACCTGCTTCAACCGGACAACTCCCTGCACTTTTCCCTCAGCAATTCTGACGGGCAGGTACAGCGGAACCGGCCGGGCCGGGACCTGCTCTTTTTCCAGGTGACTGGCGAGCCGGACTGCGGTGTTGTCCAGCACCTCTGCAATCCGGAGCATCCCCCTGGTCTTTTCCTTCGGAGGCATCCGGTATACTGCAGACCGGAACTTCCTTGCCAAAAACGATCACGGATTGGGCAACCGGGAAAAATTGCACTACGGAGGCTCTGTCCTCATCGGAAAGGTTATCAAGGCTGACTTCGGTAAAGACGTCGATTCCCTGCTCTTTGAAAAACACTGTGAGATCCAATCCAATACTCCTTTTCGATCTGGCCTTTTGTCATTGATGGGTTATAGTAAACTGGGATTGCCCGGTCTATATTCCCTTTTCTTTTCGATGTACGGATTGGATAATTCCCGACCTCATCCCAAATAAGCCCGATAAACGTTCCTTTTGGCAAACGGACGAATGCGTTTTTTGGCCGATTGAAAACGGTGTCAACGCTAATAAAAAATATGGATTTAAATAAGTTTTTCCCTTATTGGGCTGATTTGCGGGGATTTTAACCTGTCAATTTAGCGGTGTTCCAGCAACCCCTTTTTTGGACTGGATGGGTAGCACGGTCAAAGGTGAAGGAACACCTGTTTTGGGATCGGGAATTTTCCAAAAACGCCCGGGAAAAACCCCCTCCACTATTTTTAATACCCTCCGGCACATAATTCCCATTCAGGGAAAACCATGGCACGTATTCTTGTAGCATACGCAACGAAGAAGGGATCGACTGCGGAAATTGCCCAGGCGATTGGAAAAGAACTGCAGGCCGGGGGTCATATCGTTGACGTTGCGGAGATGGGGGGCGTGACATCCCTTGAGGGTTATGACGCGGTCATCATCGGGGCACCGATGTACCTGGGGAAGATGATCGATACGGTGAAATTCGTCAAGGGTTTCCGCGACGGACTGATGAGACTGCCGGTTGCCGGGTTTATCGTCAGCCTTGCGCCGGTCTCAAAGGACCCGGTCCATATGGAAAATTCGCAAAAGGCACTCCATGAATCCCTTAACCCGCTGCTGCCGGTAGCAGAGACTGTATTTGCCGGCAGTCTGGATCTGAAAAAGCTCTCGTGGTTCCAGAGATGGATGACAAAATCGGTAAAGTCCCCGGTCGGTGACTTCCGGGACTGGGCCGCAATTGCAGCCTGGGCCCGTGAACTGCCCGAAAAGCTGGCGGTGTGAGGATCAGGGATCTATTATAACCCGGAGGGCGAGTCTGGTTATCGTTTGCCTGATATTCTTTTTTTAAAAGAGGAATGAGAAGGACCAAGACGAAACGAGATTACCAAAAAATAAAATCCTCATCCAACCCGCATCCATCCCTGATCGAGCAATGGCTGCATCTCGTTTGCGATCACGGTGAGCTCGAACTGGTAGGTCTCCAGGCAGACATCGCATGCCTCGCAGGACACCTGGCCGAGCTGGACTTTCTTTATATTTCTGACATCGACACCGTAAACGGACCGGTAGTAGTTCGTTATTATCTCCTCATCGGTCGGCGCCCGTATGTATACCCTTCCGGAGTTCTCTTCCCAGACCTGCCATGCCGTCTTCTCGCACATCTTTGGCCGGTACGAGAGGGTTAGTTCAGAGCCGATCATGAACTGGCCCATCTCGTCCCATTTCCCATCAATCACTGCTGATACAACTTTCAGGTTAACTATCGTGATTTTTATCGTATGATTCGTGATTTCCTGGGCAATAACCGGCCGTGTCCTGTCCCCGTAACCTGCGTGGCTGCTCGTGAATGTATAGGTAAGCACGTGCCGGACCGGGATGGTCTGCTGCTGGATATACGTAACAAAGCCGAGGCCTGAACCGTCATATTTATAGGTCGGCGCTTCCTGTATCCAGGACTCTGCGAGCCCTTTTATCTGGCTCTCTTCAGGCGTCCTCGTGAAATCGACGGTCTCCTGGAGATTCTCGCGTATTCTTATAAGGCCGGTTGGCATGTAGTCATTGACGTTGTAGGTCGTCACGGTCTTTGTCTTCCCATTCACGGCGAACGTTATATCTGTGAAACCCACGTCGGTCACGTAGTTCTGCCCCTCATCATACCGGTCCCCGTAGGAGGCGAAGTTATTGTCGGTAAATACCCTCACGATCGCGTTGAACTGCTCCCGGGTCAGGTCCTTTTCGTATTTACTCAGTAATAGTGCCGTCAGCCGCAGTAATGGTCAGGGTTGCGTTGTCCTTTGTTACCACCAGTTCCTGAATTGCGTGCGTCTGCATGACAAATCCGCCGTAAAACCTGTACGTTATTACGGCATCACTGGAATCGGGTTCCTGGACCTGCACGCATGCTGCGATAATCGCCGCTGTTACGAGGAGCATGGCAAATATTCCCATTATTTTAATTTTTTTCATATTTTTCTCACCCATTGCTGACAGGTTTTTTCCGGTATGTAGTGTATTGTGGATTTAATAATAAATCCATTTTTTGAAATTACCCATACGGTATCATCTGTCTGAAATCTCCTGTTCGTATTTTTTCACGCATGGTGAAGATCTCCCGCAGATGACCAGCTGCAACCACAAACCACTTGGCACATCACATGCCACCTTTTCTACGAAAGTTCAGGTTTTTTAAAAATGAACAAATCCTCTTTTGGATGCGGAGAACCGCATTCATATACCTTAAAACAGCTTGGCTGGACGGAAGAATATACGCAGGCATTCTCAAAATATTCCGGACCCTACCTACCCGGCCGCGTGGCCTGCCGGCAGAAGACGGTCTGGGAGGTCTTTATCGATGGCGGTTCCGTTATGCGCCGGGATCTCCGGGGCCCTGCGAAAACTCGGCCGTTTTCCCGCAGTGGGCGATTTTGTTGTGCTGCTCCACCAGCCGGACGCCGGCTCCACTACGATCGTTGATATCCTGCCGCAGAAATCCGTATTCACGCGGGGAACTTCCGGCAGAGTGGGCACAGACCAGGTCATTGCGGCCAACATCGATATCGTATTTATTGTCACGGCAGACCGGTCATGATATGAACGTCCGGAGGATCGAACGGTACCTTGCGATCGCCCATGCGTCCGGCGCAAAATCCGTGATCGTGATCAACAAATCCGATCTTGCGGATGACCCGGCATTGCTCACGGAGGAAATTATCCCGGTCGCATCCGGTATTCCGGTTATTCCGGTCAGTGCCATCAGCGGAGAAGGGATCATAAGGCTCGAACCGTTCCTTCTCCCCGGCACAACGATCGTACTCATCGGTTCTTCCGGTGTCGGCAAGTCCACGCTGATAAACCGGCTGCTGGACCGGCCTGTCCAGGAAACCTCCGTCATCCGGGACTATGACGGAAAAGGCAGGCATACAACGACGGTCCGGCGACTCTTCATCCTGAAAAGCGGTGCGCTCATGATCGACAATCCCGGGCTCCGGGAGGTTGGCATCGGCACTGCATCCGCCGGTATTGCCGAGACATTTCCGGATATCCTCGAACTTGCTCCAGGATGCCGTTTTTCAGACTGCCGGCACGAGCAGGAACCGGGCTGTGCGGTGCAGGAAGCAGTAAAGGGCGGGACGCTATCTTCATCACGGCTGGAAAATTATCACCGGCTCATGCGGGAACTTGCGTTTGAGCAGGAGAAGGCCGAGATAGGGCTTGTGCGGTCCGAAAGAAAGCGGTGGAAAGGAATTACGAAACTCGCAAAGGAGATCTCTAAGGGGAAAGGGGATTTTTAAAAGGAAAGCCGGAATATTTATCGATGGGGGAATGGCGGTTTTTTATGACAGTTGCCGGATCCATAGGACGTAATTCACGGGAGTAAGGGTGTATTTTGCCTGGTATTGATCGTTTTTACAGCAATTGCGGATTTCACTTCAGAGAAGGAGTGTGGAGGTGGGGCACCCCTGCGCCGGTGGAAGATGGCCAGAGATTGACTGCCGGAGGCGGCGGAGGGGAAGAAAGAGAGTTTTTTTAATTCTTTGGATTTTTAATACCACACAATTGACGGTGATTATGTAAAAAAGATAAACGTTGAACGTCAAATCTTCCTGGCAGCACAGTATTATATGAAGGAGCAGACTAAACACCATTGAGTACTCTTTAACCACCGGGCTTGTGCTGGAGAGAACGGATACTTGGAGAACGTTTATAGGGTATCTGTGCAAGACTAAAACCAGAAAACAAGTATCCGGAATCCACTTTCCATGAATCCCGTTCAATCGCTATCAAAGGTATCCGGTATATCCGGTACCCTGATCACCCTGGCTGCAGCAGTTTTACTCCTCGCCGGGATACAGGCTGCATCCACTATTCTCGGTCCGCTTATCTTGTCGGTCTATCTTACGCTTATCTTCGGCAGAGCTCCTCCACTGGTTTGAAAGAAAAGGTCTCTCCACCCGCTCGGCCCTTATCCTGACCCTGATTACCTTCTTCGCCGTCATTGCTGTTTTCATTGGTATGATAGCCGGGTCCTTTATCCAGGCCATGTCCGATCTTCCCAGCTACCTGAAGAAACTTGAGAGCGACCTTGAACTCGCCAGCCCGTTTCTCATCTCGATCGGGATCGATCCGGAAACCCTGACCCTCCAGAACCTTATCCAGATATTTTCTACCGAAATCCGCGGTCTTATGAACAATCTCTGGGACATTGCAAGTCCCTTGGTCCTGGTCTTTCTTACCACCCTCTTTTTACTCTTTGAAGCAAAGGGATTCTCGCAAAAGCTGCAGATCATCATCGGGGAACTCCGGCCTGGTGACTTACACCGGTTCATTGATCTCGCACAGAAAAACATTGATTACCTCGTTATCAGAACTGAGGTGAACCTTGTCTCGGGTATCGGAACGGCAGTTATTCTCTCACTTCTCGGTGTAAAATACGCCATATTCTGGGGTTTTTTAGCCTTCCTGCTCGGTTTCATCCCGAATATCGGGTTCTGGATTGCCATTGTTCCGCCCATGCTCCTTGCCTGGTTCGATCTTGGGCCTCTCCATGCCCTCATGGTAATTGTCGGATCCGGGCTGAGTGACTTCCTTGCCGAATACATACTGTTCCCCCACGTCGCCGCCAAGGGACTGGAACTCTCTACTGCGGTTGTGTTCATCTCTCTTTTTTTCTGGGGATGGATTCTTGGTGGAATCGGTGTTCTTCTTGCAGTTCCCTTAACGCTCGTTGTTCAGATGGTCTGTGAAATGTTTGATGAGACCCGGTGGATCGCGTTCCTGCTCGGGCCCCCACCTGACAGGAATGGAAAAAAAGAATGAGCGGGAGGTAAGAAACGCACGTCTGACCGGGAGCTGGCAGGTTTCACGTCGAAAAGACCTGAAAGTCTCTTCTCCTTCTCCATGTCTGAAGACCTGTCGGAGATTGGCCGGAAATGAATGAAGATGGGCACCCCTTTACGAGATATCGCCGGTCGGGGCACCCGGGGGGTAGTACACGACCTCACCTGAGGTAATAAATTCTGCCTTCATCAGTTTTTCCTCATTGACAAACTATTTGGTATGAAGAAGCGCTAGTACGAAATAGTAACGTGAATTACAAACAACGAATAACGAAGAGCTAATGCCATGAATTTCGACAATTTCACCAACAAATCGCAGGAAGCCGTTCAGAAAGCAATGGAAATTGCAACGGCAAAACAGAACCCGGCCATTGAGACTTCGCATGTACTCAAAGGTATGCTCATCGTTGACGAGAACGTTATTCCTTACCTCCTGAAGAAACTGAATGTGAACCTTGATAGTTTCACCCCGGCACTCGACAGGATCCTCGATTCTTATCCCAAAGTCACTGGTGGGGAGCAATTCCTCTCAAATGATGCTTCACGAGCCCTTCAGAAAGCCACCGCACTTTCCCAGGAATACAAGGACCAATTTGTCTCCCTGGAGCACCTTCTCCTCGGAATCCTTTCCGGGAACGACAGCACTTCGAGGCTCCTGAAGGAGAACGGGGTAACGGAGAAAGACTTAAAAACTGCCATCCGCGAGTTGCGGAAAGGTGAGACCGTGAACAGCCAGAACGCAGAAGATACCTATAACGCCCTGAACAAATATGCCCGGAACCTGAATGATCTTGCCCGTAGCGGGAAACTCGATCCGGTAATCGGTCGTGATGAAGAGATCCGCAGGGTGCTGCAGATCCTCTCAAGGAGAACGAAAAACAACCCCATCCTTATCGGGGAACCTGGTGTGGGAAAAACTGCCATTGCCGAAGGTCTTGCCCACCGGATCATTGACGGGGATGTACCGGAAAACTTAAAGACCAAGCAACTCTATGCCCTCGATATGGGAGCCGTGATTGCCGGGGCAAAGTACAAGGGAGAATTTGAAGAAAGGTTGAAAAGCGTGGTCAAGGAAGTGATATCGGCTGAAGGGGAAATCATCCTTTTCATTGACGAGATTCATACCCTGGTCGGGGCCGGCGCCAGCGAAGGCGCAATGGATGCCGCCAATATCCTCAAGCCCGCGCTTTCACGGGGAGAACTGCATGTCATTGGTGCAACTACCTTAAAGGAATACCAGAAATATTTTGAAAAGGACAAAGCGCTCGAGCGACGTTTCCAGCCGGTGATGGTAAATGAGCCGGATACGCTGGATGCCATTTCAATCCTCCGGGGAATAAAAGAGAAATACGAAACCCATCATCACGTGAGGATCAAGGATGAGGCCATCATTGCCGCCGTTGAACTTTCGCAACGATATATCTCCGACCGTTTCCTTCCTGACAAGGCTATTGACCTGATTGATGAGGCTGCATCAAAACTCCGCCTCGAGATCAATTCGTTACCGGAAGAACTGGAGACGATTGAACGCAGGATCCGCCAGCTGGAAATTGAACGTGAAGCAATAAAACGTGAAAAAGATCAGAGAAAACTGAAAGTCCTTAATGAGGAGATCGGGAACCTGACCGAAGAACGAAACCAGTTAAGGGCAAAGTGGCAATCTGAAAAGGATCTTGTTGAACAGATCCAGTCGCAGAAAAATGAGATCGAGAACTTGAAATTTGAGGCTGAAAGTGCCGAACGAAAGGGGGATCTCGGAAAGGTGGCAGAGATCCGCTATGGTCGTATCCCGGAAGACTGAAAAGATGATTGAGGAACTGAAAGAAAAACTGACCGACGTGCAGAAAGATTCTGCGATGGTAAACGAAGAGGTGGATGCAGAAGAAATTGCTGAAGTGGTTTCGCGCTGGACCGGAATTCCCGTGAGCAGGATGCTGCAGAGTGAAAAACAAAAACTGCTGACACCTCGAGGACGAATTGCACAAACGGGTCGTAGGACAGGATGAAGCCATCGGGGCCGTTTCGGATGCAATCCGCCGAAGTCGGGCCGGGTTGCAGGACGCAAAACGTCCGATCGGTTCTTTCATTTTTCTTGGAACAACCGGTGTAGGAAAGACTGAACTTGCAAAAGCCCTGGCAGAATTCCTCTTCAACAACGAGAACAATATGGTGCGGATCGATATGTCGGAATACCAGGAACGGCATACCGTTTCGAGGCTGATTGGAGCGCCTCCGGGCTATGTAGGATATGAAGAAGGCGGGCAGCTGACAGAAGCTGTCCGGAGAAAGCCCTATTCCGTGGTATTGCTGGATGAGATCGAAAAAGCCCACCCGGATGTATTCAACATCCTGCTGCAGGTTCTTGATGACGGCCGTCTGACGGACAACAAGGGCAGTACGGTGGATTTCAAGAATACCATTATCATCATGACATCGAACATCGGGTCACATCTCATCCAGGAAAACCTGGAACATGTCACCGAAAAAAACCGTGATGAGGTATTCGACCGCACCCGACAACAGGTGTCAGAACTGTTAAAAAAGACCATCCGTCCTGAATTCCTCAACCGGATCGATGAGATCATCATGTTCCGGCCGCTCACCAAAGATGAGATCCGGACGGTTGTCGAGCTTCAGCTGGGGATCATAAAGAAAATGCTGGAAAAGAGTAATATCCGGATCCGGGCAACAGAGAAAGCCATCCAGTTTATCGCTACCCAGGGCTTTGACCCGCAATTCGGGGCGCGGCCGATCAAACGGGTGATCCAGAAAACCCTGCTGAATGAATTGTCAAAAATGATCCTGGAAGGAAACGTGGATAAAGACAAGGAGATCGAGGTTGATGAGAAAGGAGGAAAGCTGATCTTCGGCAATACCTGAACCTCACCAGCGAATTGCAACCCTTTATTCAGCAA
Organism: uncultured Methanoregulaceae archaeon; assembly: GCA_963733045.1. GTDB lineage: Archaea > Halobacteriota > Methanomicrobia > Methanomicrobiales > Methanospirillaceae > Methanoregula. Next base: position 23,788 of record CAVTBZ010000007.1, read on the forward strand.
ATACGTGCTTAATTACTTTTTTTAAAAAACCAAGGCCGAAAAATGTAATTTTATTTATGATACCAGACCATCAGCTGGCAATCCTATTGCCCGGACGGCCGTATCGTATGACTGTCGGATGATTTGCCGATCGTGCTCAGAAGATATTTTTAAAACACTCTCTTCCTTAATCAGCATAGCATGGTGCAGGAGAACCTCGCGGATTTCATCAGACCGTGCATGGTTGGCGATGCGTCCGATAGTGTTGAGCATCAGGACAATAATACTGGTATTATCCCGACTGTAGTACCGGATGAGGTCAAAAGATGCGACCATTAACTGGTCAAATGAACGGATTTTCAGGATCATCCGGAGCGTGCCGGTGCTATCCTGCCTGTAGGGGAAAGGATTCCCGCGTTCCGCACGGAACTGAAGGGCCACACCCAGCTGGTTCAGCACCATCACCGGAATAGAGGGATCGTAAAATCTTACAGATCGGGCAACGATGTTCACCAGCTGGGTGATACCCAATTCAGGGTCCTGTATCATGGTACGGTATTTTCCCAGTATGAAACAGTCCCGGACATCATTCATGAATCCCGGGTAAGGACTTTTCGGCCAGGCAACAAGCAGGGTATCACCAGGCCCGATGAAATCCCCGGCGGTGCATGCGACAGATAGTATCAGGTTATTCTGCTGTGCGATCTTCAGCAATTGCCCGTAATCGATCGAACGGATATAACCGGAATATCCGGAGGCTATCGGGACTCCCTCCCGGGTAATCGCGGCTTCTCTTTCTATGAGGGTTTCCAGGGAACCACCGGCCGGTGTTCCTGGCAGATTGTCTTTCCGGATCGATTGGCTCAGTTCGCTGCCGAGCTGGGAGATAATGGTGGAAGCCTGCAATCTTGTCGTGATATGATGGAAGAAGTAGAGGAGGGCACAAATATCTATGACGAGGAATACTGTTGAAGTCGTTGCTGATAAAACGGGTACCTGAACGGTAAAGGATGGACGCGATATGATCAGGATGGTGGTAATATTGAATATCATGGAGGCTGCAAAAAGCCCGAGCACAATCTGGGCACGGATATCCCGGAGAAATGCCCGGAGAAGAATCGTCCCGTACTGGGATGACGCCATGGTCAATGGCACCAGGGTAACTGAAAATACCACCCCTATTACTCCCAGCTCGGTCGTTGTGTAGGTGATAAGAGTACCATTCAGGGTCCCGGGGGATACATGAAAAAAATACCATAAGACCTCGAAAATGGAAGAGGGGATTATTCCTTCCAGGTACGTTATAAGGTGTGCGAGCAGGAAAGCGAGTACCATCATCACTGCCCGGTACAAAAATATAGGTTGAACGGAGCCGGTCCAGGAGATTTGTCAATCGCATCAGGGTAATTTTCATCGTGGTGTCACGCTCGTTGATTAGAAAATATTGTGTGCTTTTCTGATTTAAAGAAAATACAAGATACCACGGAATAAATTTTGTTTGAGAACGTGGTAAAAATTTTCCGGGCAGGATTTAACTGGATACCTGGTCAATGGGATCTTTGTGCCACTCAAGGCAATTGTTGATGGAGAAACAATTATCGGCCCCGACCTTTCCGCAGATGAATGGGCACAACTGAAATCCCGACATAAAAAGGGACTCACTATAACGATGGGTTGTTGCGGAGCGCCGGGACATCTGGCTGAGATATGTCAGCCCGTTGGATTGGGGAGCACAAAATATCCCGCACTGGCACAAACCACTCCCAAAATCATCTCGAATCCTTAATGTATTGAAGATTCCCAATATTGTGTCTTAAAAGAAGATGCCCCGCTTTGCACTCCGTAATGCGCTGGAATGTATTCCGGGTATCCCAAAGGTCCATGATGTCCGGATATCTCGCCTCGTTTACAAGCCCTGAAGGTGAAAATGAGTTTATCACCGCCTATGATGCTGTTCTGAAACGCTGGCCCGTGCCGTATGAGGAACTTGATATTCCCACCCGCTTTGGGACTACACATCTCATCGCAAGCGGCTCAACGTCGTTACCGTCTCTTCTCCTGCTGCATGCTACCGGCACAAGCTCCACGATGTGGTTCCCGAACATCGGTCCGCTGAGTAATGCCTTCCGCGTTTTTGCCGTCGATATCATTGGTGAACCGGGAAAAAGCAGGCAGGTACGGTTACTCAAAAACCGTGAGGATTGTGCGACCTGGCTTTGCGATCTCATAAACAATCTTGGATTAACACGACCAGATATTGCGGGATTATCGGTACAGGGGGATGGCAAACGCTCAATTTTTCTTTATTTCACCCCGATAAAGTGAACAGGATTGCTGTGCTTGCGCCGGCCGGGTCTATCCTGCCATACAGTTGGCCGGTGCTGGCACTGCTCCGGATACTCCCTTATATTCCGGTGAAACCGAACCCACTGAAAAGGTTCTTTAATAAGGGTTTTTGCCCGGACGAATTGTTTGCCCGGCAGTTTGGCCTGGGGGTACAGCATTTTCGCTACGCCGATCCGAGAAAAAGCATCTTCACCAACGTCTTTTCCGACAGCGAGCTCCGGAGTATCCAGACCCCCACCCTCTTTCTTGCCGGAGAAAATGAGGTTATTTATAACCCGGGGGTTGCCATCGACAGGGTGAAAAAAATGATTCCGGCAATAACGACAACCCTGATTCCGGATGCCGGGCATCTGTTGTCGATGGAACAGCCAGAACTGGTAAATGGGCAGATGCTGAAGTTCTTGGGATAGTCAATTCTTTCAGTATCATTTGAAAATTTCCAGATATAATTTAATTGATCATATTCAAATGGGATCATTGTGCCCCTGAAGGCAATTGTTGATGGAGAAACAATTATCGGCCCCGACCTGTCCAAAGAGGAATGGACAACACTGAAATCCCGGCATAAAAAGGGACTCAGCATAACGATGGGGTGTTGCGGGGCGCCAGGACATTTAAGGATTTCAAAAAAGGGAACCCGGCACTTCTATCACGCGGTTGATACCGGATGCAATTATGCACAGGAGTCCAGGGAGCACCTGGAGATCAAATACCAGATATACCGGACCTGTAAATCCGAAAACTGGGAGACATACGTTGAATTCCCGGCACCGGACCGGACATGGATCTCGGATGTATACGCGATAAAGGACGGCAGGAAAATTGTTTTTGAAATACAGATCAGTACCATTTCTCCGAATGTCCTGGAAGAGAGAGACAGGAAATACCGGAACGAAGGAATTGAATCGGTACTGGTTACTGGATACCTTTTTAGAGAGATCAAAGGATTTTGCATCCTGGTATCGTTCTCATCTCAACGAAGAAGAAGATCGACAGGGGGAAACAATCCCCTACATCGACGATTCCCTTTTTGAAACAGGTCCTGAAAATCATATATTCATTGCAAAGGGTATCCGTAGTGTCGGACTGAATGCGAAGGACCAGATGCTGTTCACGACCAATAACAAAGAAATCCCGCTGGCGGTCTGGGTCAGGGAGGTCTTGAAGGGAAATTACCAGAACTATCTCAAAGAGACTGCCACTGCCTATCATCATAAGCGCCAGTTAAAAAATCTGGCAGCTCCCCTGCTTATCCAGTTCAGGGAATTTTATCAAAAAATCATCCGCGATGAAACATACAGGAAAAAGGTTGATTCCTGTTACCGGATCTTTAACGCTGACAAAACATTGCGAAAAGAGAAAGCATTGCAAAAAAAGTTTGATGAGATCTATTCCGAAATAGACTGGCTGGGAAAGGAATATCATTCTTGTATTGCGGAAAGTTATGGATTGTTTGTGTGGAAAAAAATTCCGGAGAGTGATGTGACAAGGCCTTTTTTCCGGCTCGAATCGGAATTAAAGATCAGGAAATTGCAGGAATGCGTAAAGATGTTCA
>CAVTBZ010000008.1:0-139857 GCA_963733045.1 uncultured Methanoregulaceae archaeon
CTGCTGCAAGCCGTCATTGAAGATCTGCATACCGAACTTTTTTACTGCCAGCCGCGGGAAAAAATCCTGGAATGCTTTGGTGACCTGGGCAAGCACTGCGACAGAAATCGCCACGCCCAGCCAGAACAGCACCCCTTTGACCATTACCTCTTCCGTGCTGTGAGACGGATTCAAGGCATAGTCGTCAATGATCTTCCCAAAAATAAGCGGATCGACAAGGCTCAGAAATCTTACTGATTCCCGCCAGGACAAGGGCGACGACAATAAGCCCTTTCTGCGGCTTTAAATACTTCCAGAGGACACTCATTTTTCCCGGATAAATGACGTTAATCGAAGTGGTTCCCCGCGTAATAATCTGCAGATTCATCACCATGCTCTTCAATGAGGATATTTCCCCTTCATCAGATAAATATCGTCTTCTCGTGCCCCCTGACCATCATGTAAGTTTCGCTCACTTACGCAATTGTTGTTCCCGGCCCCGTTCAGCCAGACCCGGCCGGGGACTCTGTCTCAGGGAGCACACCATCGACCCCCGGTACACAAACGTTGTTATTTCCGCATTGACAAAAGATCTTCAGCCACATCTTCCATAAATTTATAGGAATCATACACACCCTGGTTGTAAAATTCCGTGTAATTTTTCCACAATGAAATCCAGAATCAGGCCCGCAGCCAGATCGCCAATTTCTTCTTCTGTTCTCGTTTGAAAAATAATTCTTTATCCAGACGATTTCGTCTCTTTTCTCTTTTAATATTTTGACACAATTTTCATTTCTCATTTAAATTCATCCCTTTTTTTTAAAATCGCACCAGATACAACAAAACAACCCTTACACTTCAACAGGGTGCTGGAATACTTCAGTAAACCTGCTTTACAGTATCATTCCATAAGAGTATCTTTTTTTAGACTGAAGAAATGTTCAAAAAAACAGAAACGCTCACGGGGGTTTCACCCCCGCTGCCTGGTTCCCCCTGCATGCGATAACTCCTGAGAAAATTTACAGGACGATCACGCAGCGCAGGTGCGGTCATGGGGGACAGGTACTGTCCTCTTCATTATATTCTGTGCATTGAATTTTAAAATCCGATACATTGAATTCTACAGAGCCTTTTTTCAGGTATCTTTTAAAATAAGGAATTTACCGGGAAAAAACAGCCTTGAAAAGACGTCCCTTTACTTCCACTCCCGCCATTTGTCATGGAACGTTCCATCAGGCATAATCTCCATCTCGAAGATCAGGGCTCCATAGTTGAACGTGTAACTACCGGATTCAGCCAGACGGGACATGCTCTTTTACGTTTCTTCGGAAACACTGGTGAGGGTTTTTCGAGAAGTGTTGCTGTTTTCCAAGGAAGGAACCACTTCACGGTGGAATAGTCTTCTCATGATACGTGAGTTGGGTGAAGAGCAGTATCCGATACCGAAAAGCCGCCCCCGTTTTTATCGTGTGACGGAAGGGTACACATGGTCATGAAATACATGCCCGGTTTTGTGTATCACGGCTCTTCGGTCATTTCTGGGAAAAAACTCTGCCGTCCTTCCAGGTAGTACCGTCGTCACAATTAACGAATTATTTATGCGATGACCAAAAATACCCTACCTGAGAAGAAATGAGAAAAACTTCTGATTTGATTGAAGAGATGCTTACGGAAGCAAAAAGCGCCTGGCTTGTCGCAATTGCTGTCGGGTTTGAAAATGAGACAAAATTTGTATTCAGTTCACGAAGGCACCCGCTTGAAGAACTGAACCAGTTGGTGCAAAAGGGTGGATCTCCCATAGGATTGCTGCGATTTGATAAAGAGAATTCTACGATACAGGGATCTACCGCCCGTTCGAGGAATATGAGAATGAAGAATGGGTAAAAAGTTATCTCGCTGGTCTTCTGGAAAATACCGGGGAAATCATTGATTTGAGCCGGGAAAAGTATATTTTCCCTACTGCGTATTGATAAAAATCCCCATTCCCCGGATAATTTTGAGATAATTTTTCAGAATGTTTTGCTTTCAATCTCTTTTGCCCGGTCAATTCCCGCATGCACTCTCTCATCGTATGTCAATCCGATACTTTCCAGTCCCCTTTATTCATGACAATGGTCAGACATTTCAGCAGGTGTCCAATGGATTCTGTATGCGATAAAAGAACGCAAAAAAGAATCAACCGGATCCAGAAACCGGTTATATTTTTTGTATCAGATTGACTTCATTATCGGAAATATCGTAGATAATATTCTTATTTCCCTGTTTCAACTGCTGAAGATCTTTTAAAATTGCCTTTATCTGGAACTCATGGTCCCTTCTTGCGATCATATACGGTATATTCGGACGGGGGTTTTCCGGAGGATTGACAAGAAGCTCACACGTAGTGCGCTGGTGGCTTATCTGGAATCTGGAAATTTTTTCGAGATCAATGGACAGGAACTCCCCTGATGGAATGCCCGGATTGCATGAATCTTACCAGTACACTCATACAAATCCCTTGCCGGTCTGGTGTTCTTCTCTTGTGGTTTTCATATTTAATAGTCACCCATTCCCGGTGGCATCCCGCCCGGTGGCATACCCCCGGCAGGACCTGCTGTCTTTGACGATGCGATGACGTCGTCTATGCGCAGGATCATGACCGCAGCCTCTGCTGCACTTATTATCGCCTGCGTCTTCACCTTCAGGGGTTCAACGATGCCCGCCTTGAGCATATCGACCGGTTTTCCCTCATAAACATCAAGCCCGAAAGTCCTGTTCCGGCTTCATGCGCAGCCCGGATCGCTACTATCATGTCGATGGGATCGAGTCCGGCATTCTCGGCAATGGAACGCGGGATGATCTCGACTGCAGATGCAAATGCCTCGATCGCAAGCTGGATACGGCCTCCAACGGTTGATGCATAGCGCCGCAGCTGGAGCGAAAGCTCGATCTCGGGAGCACCGCCTCCGGCAACAATTTTTTTGTCCCTGACAACATCACTGACAACCATAAGCGCATCATGCATACCCCTTTCAAGCTCATCGATCACATGCTCTGACCCGCCCCTGATAATAATCGAGACTGCCTTGGGGTTTTTGCATTCCGAGACATAGATCATTTCCTGGCCGGAGAGTTTCTTTTCCTCCACAAGACCGGCAGCCCCGAGATCACCGGGGGTTATGACATCGATACTGTTGATAATCGTTGCACCGGTGGCCCGCCCTAGGTTTTCGATATCGCTCTTCTTTACCCGGCAAACAGCAAAAATGCCGGCTTTTGTGAGGTAGTGCTGGGCAACGTCATCGATGCCTTTCTGGCAGAACACCACGGTCGCGCCACTTGCCACGATCTTGTCTGCCATGATATGGACCATATGTTCATCTTCGTCAAGGAATGCCTGCACCTGGTCGGGCCAGGGAGATATTGATTTTCGCATTGACTTCCGTCTTTTTGTACTCAAGCGCTGCATTGAGGATGAGGACTTTTGCGTTCTTCACTTTTTTGGGCATTCCCGGATGTGCCCGTTCCTTATCGATGACCATGCCTTCGATTATGCCAGTATCCTCTATTTTACCGCCAACTTTTTTCTGTATATTCACGTGGCCGATATCAACGGTCCCGTCAGGATCGGCAACCATCACGACCGCTCGTAAGATCATATCGCAGAGAAGACCCTTGTACACCTCTGCACCCTTGCCGCTGATCGCTGTTTCCGCAACTTTTGTCAGCATTGCACTATCAGTTGGTTTCACGTTGATTGCAATTGCAGTAAGGATTTCTTGTGCTTTTGCCGCAGCCTGCTGGTATCCTTCGGCAATTACGGTCGGGTGAACCTGCTGACTGAGCAGACTTTCCGCGTTCTTTAAGAGTTCTCCTGCTATGACGACTGCCGTCGTTGTTCCGTCGCCAACTTCGTCGTCCTGGGCCTTTGCGATTTCGACCATCATCTTTGCTGCAGGATGTTCGATGTCCATCTGCTTGAGAATGGTAGCGCCATCATTGGTGATGACGATATCACCCATGCCGTCAATAAGCATCTTGTCCATGCCTTTTGGCCCGAGTGTCGACCGCACTGCGTTTGCCACCGCCTTTGCAGCGGCGATGTTGCTGTTCTGGGCTTCCTGACCGCGGTTCCGTGTCGTTCCCTGCCTGAGAATTATAATAGGCTGTCCGCCAAGTTGTTGTGACATTTCAAACCTTGTTTTTTATTTCGCTGTTCATATTCCGGCAAAGCCGTTCCTACTCTTTGTTTCTTATTCCTCGCGATCCCAAGGGTCAGGATACGCCGGATACAGGGCAGGTGTTAAGAATAGTGGAATCAAGGATTAAGATTACGCTTTCCCGACACACTGCGTGGCTGGTGAGGACGTCATCAGCCCGATCGGGAGGATACAGGGAGATTATATCATCATATCGTGATGGGCTACAATTGATTCGTGGCTTCATATCTCTATCTATGGTACGGCATGATGTCTGGCCAGCTGCGTAAAGGTTGTTGTGAACACACCAGAATAGTTTCTACGGATTACCAGGATCAGGTCTCCCGCACGGAGAATGATACCAGTTCCATGAGGCGACCCGGACCATATCGGAGCAGGACTTCCCGGCAAAAGATTGTGGAAAGTGCCAGACTCAAAACCACCACTCCAAAACGTCATTGTGATGGAATATAACCCATCACACCCGTGAGGATCCGGTGGACAGTATACATACCTTCTTCATATCTGAAACCATATGTATATATATATGAAGTTGGTTGAATGAGTGATTTTCATAAGAAAAACAATACTGCAGCAGATCCAAATGCGGTAAACCCTGATGGTTATCCCGTCGTCCGTGTACGACTGCCTAAGAAATGGAACAACGAACAGTTTGCCCTTGCCCAGACGATGCTGGGGGCAAACCACATCCGTGTTCAGTGTATAGACGGGGTTACCCGTATGGGCAGGATCAAGGGGAAGATAAAGAAACGTGCCTGGATCCGGGAGGGCGATACCGTCATCGTTACGCCATGGAGTTTCCAGGATGAGAAGTGTGATATTATTTACCGGTACTTCAAACCGCAGACAGACTGGCTGCGGAGAAACCGTACATTTAACCGGTAGACCCTTTTTTTAAAAAAAACACAGATTGTGTTCCGTTTGACTGGATTCAGCATATTTCATGCGCCAGAATGTACCGTAATAACACCCTCTCGAGAGGAGATCGCATTCCGGACAGGGTGATGGGAGGGAGACGTGAGAATTCTCTTGCAGGTACCGATCCCAAAATGTCTGATTTTCTTCCCCGAAAAAAAATTACTGGTAGAAAGAAGGCCTGTCGGTCTCCTCACCAGGGGCGTCACCGATAGTTCTGCCGGTGTAAAACCGGAAGGACTGAACCATGTTCTCATACGTTGCCTGGCTCAGTGTGCCATCAGAGGTCATCGTGTAAATCATAACCGGCAGATATCCCTTCTCGTTTGCAGAGGCCTTGTTGCCTACGAAGATGACAGTCTCGCTTCGCGTTCCGGAATAGGGATCCCCCTCGGCGTCGAACCGGGTGTAGGTTATCCCGTTATACGTTACGACAGATTCATTGAATACTGCACCGGATTCACGGATGAAATTCCGGATATTCTGGTCCACGCTGAGCGATGCGGAGTACGAGAAGATGGTCAGCGAGTTGGCAAGCTCGGTATAGTTGCCACTGTTGTCTACTATGGTCCTGTTGGCACCGCGTGTAGCCGGGTTGAAGATGGTCGTTTTATAGAGGATGTTGCGTTCGGACGTTACCGCCCGAATGGTTGTGCCCGCATACCCGACAGGTGCGGAGATGGTGAAGAGAAGCGGCGAGTCCCTGATGCTCTTTGGAAGAGGTACAGCGGGTGCGGTCATAGTCGGAAGGGGAATAAGGGTTGTGGGAACCGGGGTCGAAACAGTAGTCGGGGGTTGGGTCGGGACGGTCGTCGGCACCGGTGAAGGCGTGGGCTGGTCGGTCTGGGTACACCCGGCTGCTGCAAGCAGGACGGCAATCGTACAGGCAAGTGCAACAAGCAATGAAATTTTCATACACTCTGGTACATGTGGCAGTTAATAAAACTTTAGAGTCTTTTGACTCTGAAGAAACGAACATGAACCTATAACAAAAACCATACCTGTTGTTTTTTTTTAAAAGTTGCAGAGTGAGTCCAGTCCGGCTGGATTCGGTATGATACTGGTGCAGAAATGACCGCTGACAGCACCTTCCATAGGGGCGATTAAGTTGCCGGGACCGGCTTTTGGAGGTCAAAATGGAAATGAACAGGTGTTTTTGGGGCTGCAGGCTCCGGAATACCGGTTACCAGGAGTACATCGTTTTTCTTTCCTGAGGGTATATCTTCCAGGTGTATCTCGCAGCAAAGAGTGTTTTAAAAAAGGATTGTTGTTCAGGGGGTTTTTGTATTGGATTTATTGTGCTTTTTTAAAATGGATATCAAGGATACCATTTTTCAAGCTCAATTTTGCCCCATAATTCATTACCGGACAGGGGAGCGGGATTATATGGTTCAGTGAGAAAGACCGTCGTTCACGCAGGCAATCGCCATCATGATCGTCCGTTCTTTCCTCCTCTTCGTCACAGGTGATTTTCAGGATACGGTCATTGATCAGATCAGCGGATATTTTTGAATTCCCCGTTCCCGGAACGATGTCAACCGTTACTGTTACTTCATCATCATGCTCTGCGACTTCTGCGTTCAGGTTATGCAGGTACTGGCATACGATGTCAGGGGTATCTTCTTTGGGATACCATGGATTATCAACTGGTTCAAGAGCAAGCTGGTACAGGTAGTCCATGGATGCTCTGAGTTCATCGAGTTCATCATAGATTGATCTGTGAAAACGTCGTACCATTTTTCTACCTCCTCTTTCTCTTTGTTGCCCAGGTGTAATCCCACCTGGATACCGGAACGGATGTTGTGTATGCCAATATAGATTTTGGTAAAAAAAATCAGGATATATTTTAATTTGACTACATAATGCCGAAATGATACACATTTCCGGTAAAAGAGAGAAAGTACGGAACATTTTAAAAAACAACCGGGGTTTGGGAGAAAAGAGGGGATTAACCCGGGTACTGCATTCTATCCTCAACCTCTAATATAGACGACCACTTCACTATGGGCTAACGTGTCTGATTGTGGATTGTAAGTTAAAAGCCTTGTAAAATGGGATTCAGTCGATAAACTCAAGAAATAGTGAGTATCATCTATTTTTTCCCAAGTTGCCCTTGAAGGAATACCCGCGCCACATGAATTAAAATTAATGTTCTGCTGCAACTTTTATTGGTGTGGTGTCTAAAGGATAGTTCACTACCGGCATTGATTGCCTATGAATATGGGTAACGATCTCATCGCCAAGCGTCAGGAGAGCATTTTGGTGAGCTTTTTTACTCTTATGGATGTGGCTAGGAGATATTTCTAAGGAATTATATCGTTCTAAAGGGATTTCATCATTTGTGATGGATTCGTAGTACTTTTTAATGTGAATCATTAGCATATGTAGATGGAGTAACTCTTCCTTTTGCACACTATCACTCTCTGCAACCTATTCTGTTCTTGTGACAATCTAAACCTTATTGGTGGGATTTATAAGACGTGGAGGTATAATGAAGAACGTAGTTGACGGGAATATGAGAAAACCACAATGCCCGAAATGTAATTCTTCTGATGATATAATCCCAATAAAATATGGGTTCCCCTCTCCTGATATGCAATTTGAATGGGCTGCTGGAAAAATTGAATTGGGGGGTTGCATTGTAGAACCTGGAAATCCTAATTGGCGTTGTAAAAAATGCAACAATAGATGGTAAAAAAATATAATCTTATATTCGCCTTCTGTTTGCAATCTCACGGGCGGGGATGGGGTTTATATCCCAATGACAAAAAAGCTATTCGTTCTTTTTTTCCTCGTGATTATTTTATTCAATCTTTCTTCCCTTGTTCTTTTAACGTGATATCTCTATTCTCTTCCACATCAGAAAAATTCGGATTGAGAGAAAGAGTCTGTGTCGTAAAAAGTGATCGCATCTGAATAGCGACCCATTTTATGAAGAATAAGTCCACAGAGGTTCCAAGTTTCCGCCTCACTTGGATCAATATCAAGCGCTTTTTTTTAAAAAAAACCCTGATTCTGATTTTCGCAAAATAGTATTTTTTTGCAGGCCAAACTCCTACCAGGATAAGGATTCTCGAAAGAGAGGTTTGGTAAGGGGAAAGCAGGGATTCTCCTTAGCCGGGACACGGAATGACCAGGTCATAAAAAAATGAGGTTCCGGAACCCCATTCCAATAAGGATAATTTCGGGGCCGGATTTCTGTTTTTTTTTAAAAAAAAGGGTAATACATAGTTATATCTCCAGAAGAAGCCTATATACATGAGAAATAAAAGAAAGGCGATAGAAATGGGGCATATCCGTACAGATTCGACACGAAGATACCAGTGCGCCCATCTCATCTGTGCTTTTTTGCTCTCCCAGAAAAAGAACAAGGCTGTGGTAACTTCACGCGAAATTGCCCTTTTCCACAACCTGTCAAAAAAATCCTCACAGTCAATAAGTGCCATGCTGAATTTTCTGTACACCAATCACATCCGTGAATCCCGTTTTGGGTTCTACATCCTTGGAACATGTCCTTTCAGAAAATGTGATTATCCCCATCATTATACCATAGAGCTTATTGATGAGGCCAGGGGACTGCTCTGATAATCTCCACCAACAGCCCGGTAAAATTCACCGCTGAGGGTACTTTTCGGGGGATTTTTTCGCCCTGCGATTGCAAAAGAAGTATCCGGAAGGATATCATGACCCGCACCTGGCGGGGATTGCTTATCGGTGATGATGACAGGAGTTCCCGCTCATATGATTTCATTGAAGCCCGACCGGTATGGGAGACCTGGCAGTTCCGGATAAGTATTGCGGCAGCAGGTATCTGCCTTCTCTGGTTTTTCTGGCAGGCCTTGTAAAATCCCGGGTCGAAGAGTAAAAATTGGTATATTTTCCCTGTTGAGGGAATCGATGGGACAGAGAGATTCCTGCACACCCTTTCCCCTTATTTGTAAGAATCCGGATTTTATTTTATCATGGGTAATTTTACATATGACGACACCGGTGAATATTCCGGTATCTGGTTCATGCGGGTGGTAATCACCGCGGAATGTTTCCGGCAGTGCGAACACGATGCATCCCGGGATTCCTTGTAATGGTCCCGGGGAGTTTTGTTGACGATACTATTCTTTGTATTGCAAAACGGGCAGGTGAACTGGATCACATATCCGGATCTCGTACCCATAATTTCAGGTATTACGGAATGTCTTATCATTGAAGTCGTCAGTTATGGTTTTCTTAATGCAAACGAACCCGATCCCTTCGGGAGATCAGGTCCTCCATACAAAAGGGTTCTGAATGATAGCGGGAGGTGATGTCCTTTGCCCGGTGATCCCGGGCATACGGGGATCAAAACCGTGTATGACTACAGGTACTATTGGTGGATAAGCGTATAGAATGATAGGTTGGAAAACCATCACGAACGTATCGTACCCTCAATCCTGCATTTTTACCTCTTCCCACTCTTGCGTCGAAGCCCGGCCCCCCTCCACCCCACCGGTCAGGTGAGGCGACGCGCTCCTCCCGGACCCGGTCCTGATGACGTCTCGTTCAGCATTCTTTTAAGGTATCCCGGTCAATGGATTTTATTGGAGATGGTAGTATAATAAAAAACAGGGTCTGGATTATACCGGTAGTGCTTGTCCTTGCGGTTTTCCTGAGTAGTGCCGGATGTACGAATGCACCTCCACAACCTGACATAACCAAAGCACAACCCGATATAACAACAACGGAAATAAAAACGGTACCCGTCGGAGATATCACCATAGCGTACAAGGAAATCGGATCAGGTGAACCGCTTATCCTGATTATGGGCTACTCGGGAACCATGGAACTCTGGGACACCCGTATGGTGAACCAGCTGGCACGACAGTACCGCGTCATCATATTCGATAACCGGGGTATGGGCCATTCAACATCCTCGGACAAGGAATATACCATCCGGCTTTTTGCTGATGACACCGCCGGGCTTTTGGATGTCCTCGGGATAAAAAAAGCGCATGTCATGGGGTGGTCCATGGGAACGAATATCGCACAGGAACTTACGCTTGATTATCCGGAAAAGGTGGACAAACTCATTCTCTATGCCGGGGACTGCGGGGGCAATGAAACACTGCCACCTTCACCGCAGGTTATTGCGGTGCTTGAGAACATGACCGGCACTGACCGTGAACGGGGCGAACGACTCTTTAAGGAACTGTTTCCCCCGGCATGGCTGAAAGAAAACCCTGATCCTTCAAAATATTTCCCGAACGTTACGTCCATGAGTCTTCCGGAAAATGTCCGGCGCCAGGGAACTGCGATGGTGAACTGGAACGGTTCTTACTCACGGCTTTCAGCAATGAAGCAACCGCTCCTGCTCGTAACCGGAGACCAGGATGTCCTCACTCCTCCCGGTAACTCTCTTATCATAGCCCAAAACGTTCCCCAGTCATGGATTGTCAGGATCCGTGGTGGCGGACATGGTGTAATGTACCAGTATCCCGATGAATTTACCGGCATTGTACCTGTCGTTCCTGTCCTATGGATCCTGATTATCCGGAAATTCTCCGGTTATTTTTTTTTAAGAAACCTGCAACCCGACCCGTTTTCCCCCGTTTCAGCAAAACCTGAAACGTTTTGGCGGGGAGGGTCTGGAATTTTTCTCAGTGCCATTGGCATAATTACTAAAAACCACGTCCCTATCCTGCCATCCATCAGCCTCTTTCCGCTATCGATCACCAGATGGGGCGCGATCACAGTTCCCGACCCACGATAGCAGCGTCACGAGTATTGGGGGCCAGCCCCTTTTCCCGGAAAATCGTTGCATGGTTTTCCCGCGCTGCTCTCAGATAAATCCCGAAACGAGCGCCATCAGGACTCCGATACCTTTGCGGTACAGGGACCGGGAATGCTATTGCCGGAATGATAGGGATATACCTTATCCAGTAACCTTATGGTTCGAAAAAAGTCATAGAATAGAAGATGGCTGAGAAAAAGTATGAATCATTGAATATTGAGAATATCGTTGCCTCCGGAGTAATCGCCGAGTCCATCGATCTCGTTAAGTTTTCAGAAAATGTCGAGAACTGCGAACTCAATAAGAAACGGTTCCCCGGTGCAGTATACCGGATCCCGGATCCCAAGATTGCGTGCCTGGTGTTCTCGTCAGGTAAGATAGTACTCACCGGTATCAAGAACACGAAGGCGCTGAACGACGGGCTTGCTATCGTCATCAATTCGTTAAAAAAAGTGGGTATTGAACCGCTCAAAGAACCCAAAGTTGCGATCACCAATATGGTCTGTTCATACAATCTCGGGAAATATATCAATATCAACAAATTAAGCGTCACGCTCAATCTCGAAAATATCGAGTACGAACCCGAACAGTTTCCCGGGCTTGTATACCGGATCAAAGACCCTAAGATCGTTGTTCTTATTTTCTCATCCGGTAAGATTATTCTCACAGGTGGCAGGAACCTCCATGACATCAAGAAGGGACTTGATATCCTCGAAGAGAAGCTCGCAAGCGTCCTGTAACGGGAAAATATTTTTTTATCTTTGCTGATGCGGCAAAGATCAGAGTGGTTGTATACCTGTAGTAGTTGTCAGTAGTGCGGACAGGGCCCACTCTTCTCAAAGGTGCACAACTTCGTTTGTTTCTTTTGCAGACCTGAGGGGAGTCATGCGATGAACCCCGGAAAGAAACCTCGTGAAGTCACGACACTCAATCAGAACCCTTTATAAAAACCATTAACCATCCAGCGCACGTGTAAAAGAATGGTGATATTCCTGGAAAGACAACCCGTCAAGTCCCGAATTCTGCGCTCTGTGGGATATGATGACACCACAAAAATCCTTGAGATAGAATTTCACACAGGTCTGGTTTACCATTATTTGGGTGTCCCGCCAAAAGTCTACAAGGATTTCATGCACTCGGGCGAGCCTGGAAAATATTTTTCTGAAAAGGTCAGGCCCAGGTTCCAGACAAAACAGGTTGACGTATAAATCGCATTCTCCATCATACTTTTCCTCCCTTTTGCTCTTGCTTGTGGTGAGCCCTCATCCTGCTTTCGCCAGAGCCCCGCACCGCTCGCACCGCACCTGACAGCCGGGGTGCTGTCACCGGCTCCGGCCCTGGCTGCACACCTGCTCGCGAGACCGGCCAGTCCCCCGACACACCGGACTGCCCTTCATCGCTGATTGGTTTTTGTTCCGGTCCGGTACACTATCAATGCTCATACACCGGTTGAGAAAATTTCATAAAACCAAAAATCATATGCACCATTACGATGTGCAATGGTTAATCTGAACGGAAATATTATACGGCTTTCAGAGCAGCAGGTTGCACTGGCAGGTGCAATGCTCACCCGGGCATTTTGTGATGACCCCAAAATAACCCACATTTTTCCGGAAAGAACCACCAGAAAAATGCTGTCACACTACCTTTTTGAATTTCAGCTTCGCTATGGAATGAACTATGGTGACGTATATACAACCTCCTCGTCAGTTGAAGGAGTCGCGGTCTGGCTGCCTTCCGTTTACTCTGGTGTTACCATCTGGAGAGCGTTTCGTTCCGGGGGCATCGGACTGTATTTCCATTTAGGAAAGAAGATCATCGACAGCCTGCTGTCCTTTTCTACCGTTATCGATCAATACCATAAAAAACATGCTCCCTTTCCCCATTACCGCCTGATATACATTGGTGTCGATCCAAAAAACCAGGGATGCGGATGTGCAGGTCGGTTGATAAGGCCCATGCTGGACTGGCTCGACCTCCAGAAAATGCCATGTTATCTCACTACCCAGAATGAAAAAAACGTCAGCATGTACGAACATTATGGTTTCATGGTGGTCGAACAACAGACGCTTCCGCATTCAGGCATCTTACACACGGTCATGCTGCGATACCCGGAATGAGCTGCCTTTTGCGGACGGTAAACGCTGGAGAAAACCCAAACCTGAATAGTGTGGTTTTTCCCCGGTACGAGGAGATATCCTCCAATACGAGAATTTATCGTGTCCCGCATACGCAATCTGGATCAAGGATACGGTGAGGGATAATGCTCTACAGGAAAATGAAAAAGGCCGAACCTGAACTCTCCATCCTCGGTTTCGGGTGCATGAGGCTCCCCACAAAGGATACCGGGCAGATTGACGAAGAACAGGCAACCGGCATGATCCGGTACGCGATCGACCATGGTGTGAACTATGTCGATACTGCGTATCCTTATCATAATGGTGAGAGCGAACCGGTTGTAGGGAGGGCACTTTCCGGGGGCTATCGCGAAAAGGTACACCTTGCAACCAAACTCCCGAGCTGGCTTATCAGGTCCCGGGAGGACATGGACAAATATCTCGATGAGCAGCTTGCCCGGCTCAGGACCAATCATATTGATTTTTATCTCATACATGGGCTCAACCGGCCGTTCTGGGAGAATCTCTCGGTACTCGGAGTCACAGACTTT
This sequence comes from uncultured Methanoregulaceae archaeon, assembly GCA_963733045.1. Classification (GTDB taxonomy): domain Archaea; phylum Halobacteriota; class Methanomicrobia; order Methanomicrobiales; family Methanospirillaceae; genus Methanoregula. The sequence goes on from CAVTBZ010000008.1 coordinate 13,526, forward strand.
CTGACTGATGCGATTGCTGATGGCCGGATCCGTTATGCCGGGTTCTCGTTCCATGATAATGTGATGCTCTTTAAAGAGATCGTGGATGCGTACGACTGGACGTTTGCCCAGATCCAGTATAATTTCATGGACGAGCACTACCAGGCGGGAACGGAGGGGCTGGAATATGCGGCAGAGAAAGGCCTCGGTATCGTGGTCATGGAACCCATCCGGGGTGGCCTGCTTGCCCGGGAACTTGCCGGCATTTCAGAGATCTGGAAGAAAGCGAAAGTCCAGCATCCGGCTGCCGAATGGGCCCTCCGCTGGGTCTGGAACCATCCGGAAGTGAGCGTCGTCCTCTCCGGTATGTCAACACCGGAACAGGTCCGGCAGAATGTTGCCGCTGCAAAAAGCGGCTTTCCTTATTCGCTGAGCAGAACCGAACTCTCCCTTTTCGGAAAGGTAAGAAAAGAACTGGAAAAACGGATCCCGATTCCCTGCACCGGATGCAGAGTACTGCGTGCCCTGCCCGCACGGCGTGAGCATTCCCGAGTGCTTTGAGTTTTACAACCGTGGGCACATGTACGAAGACGAAGCACAGACCCGGGATATCTATACACTGTTCCTTGGTGGTTTCTTCGATGGCACCCCCCATTATGCTTCGCTCTGCCAGGAGTGCGGGGAATGCGAGGAGAAATGTCCCCAGAGCCTCCCGATCATCGGGAACCTGAAAAAAGTAAAGGAATATTTCGGGAAATAATCCCGGGGTCTTTTGCAGATTGTCGCAATGGGTACTATAACCTGACGGCTGCACCCCCAAATCAGCCCCTCAGAAACCCCTGCAGACCCTGGCCGGAAAGCATCTTTCCCTTCCGTCCTGTTCCTCACAGTATGTTCCGCATCGCCATTATTGCTTATCTGTACAGATCATGCATGTGAACCGCAGGTGTTTTTCTGATGTATAGTACCGGTTTTATCCCAAGAAAAATCCGGATACCTATCTATTTTTGCAGGGTCTGGTGAAGCGCGGTTTTGGTTATTGAGAATCTTTGAAACGGTACATATCTTTCGGCACATGAAATTCGAACCTCGCACCTTTCCCCGGCTCACCGGCCTCATCGATCGTAATACCGGTAACAGACAGGATTTCCCGGGTAAGGAACAGCCCGATTCCCCGTTTTTCCTCAAATTTCCGGTTAAAAATATTCTTTTTCATCTCAGGGGGAACTCCCACACCGTTATCTTCAAAAAACAGTGTCAATCCTTCCGGTGTTTCCTGGTACCGGAGGGTAATCCGGGTTGCAGTTTTTCCATGCAGGACCACATTTTCGGTGAGGGTGAAAAAGACATTTTCAAGCAGGGGGTCACCATAAATCTCCAGCCCTTCGACTTCAAGTGTCCGGGAAAATTTCAAAAGATCGAGATGTGAGATCCCGTAGAGAAATGTCTGCGTGACATCCTGCCATGCGGGTGGCTTTAACCCGAGGTTCTGGTACTGGCTGGCAAACTTTAATGATTCCGAAATAGTTTGGACCATACCTAATTGTTTATCCAGGTACCTGGGTTTACCCCCTCCCGGATCTTTTTTATCCGAGCTCAAGATACGCGGAAAGGGAAAATAATGCGTTCTGGATATCGGTGAACGTGATGGAATTCAGCAGGTTCAGTTTTTTGCGGGCCATCTTCAGTGCCTGCTGGCTCATGAAAAGTGTATCATAATTGTGACGCAGCTCTTCTTCTGCAACTGCCAGGTGTTCATTTGCATCGCGAAGTTCCTCATTCCTGCTGAACAATTCCTTTTCGGTTTGTTTCCTGCGGGTAATATCCCGTACATTGCACTGTACCTGCATTGCCCGGTCGACCAGGTACACCTCAGTATCAAGAGACTTTCCTTCCCTGGATTTGACAACAATGTCAGAGAAAAAAACAAACCCGATCTCGTTGAGAATATCATGGATTTTCGGGTATCCCCCATATCCTCTCAACAGACCGATCTCTTCAAGGGTTTTTCCGAGAAATTCATCGGCAGAATACCCCAGCATCTCCGAAATCGCCGTATTGACTTTCGTTATCCTTCCTGTATCTTTATTCAGCAGGAGAAGCCCGTCCTTCGCGGTTTCAAAGGTCCGACGGAAACGATATTCGGATTCTGTAAGTGCTTTTTGTGCCCGCTGGCGTTCTGTAATATCAATCCCGATTGCCACGAACCGTTTGTAAACCCCATCCTCGTCAGGTATCGTGCGGGTATTCCATGATATCGTTTTCTTTTCACCATTTTTCGCCCGTATGGTTGTTTCAAAATTTTCGAAAAATTTCTTCTCATTGATAATGGTTTTAATAATTCCGGTAATTTTTTTCCGGTACTCAGGGTCAGGATAAATCTGTTTCCAGATAGAATTGTTCCCGAGCACGTCTCCTGCGCTAAAACCACTGATCTCTTCTGCTGCCTCATTCCAGACAAAGATTGTTCCCGTCGTATCAAGAACGGTCAGCCAGACATTGGCATTTGAGATGATGCTCTTGTTGAACTCGCTGACAATGTGATAGGCCAGTTCCTTTTTTTCAACATTGATTGACAGGTAAGCGATGAAAATGGCAACTACAACAAAGGAAACAAATCGCAGTATGGCACCAATAATTTCCAGCAGATTCGAATACTGGAAATACAGGGCCATAATAAGATATGTTGCTCCCAGCAATTCAGCGAAAAAAATTCCTTTTTTATGATACCGGTATGCAAGGAAAAGGATGGGAAAATAATATAAATTCGGAAAAACTGTTGTGATATCGGTAAGGAAGCAATAGAGAGAAAGGATCACGGTAAAACCAGAGGTTGTGAGTATAATTATCCGCCACTGGTTTTCTGATATATTTTCAAATTTTTGAGCCAGAGCCGTCATAATTTCATGGTGGTTGTATCAATACCCGTTGATATGGCGTTTGAGATTTTACAGTATTCACAGGCATCAGTCATTACCTTATACTATTTAAATTATTATTGTTAAAGCGATAGAACCCATGAGGTAAAACAAAAAGACGGTGTCCATCCTTCAATACTCCCTTACCATCTCCGCACTACGGCCCCGGATAGATTTCAGCCCGGCACTATCCGGATTGAGTCAGGAGTCCCGGCATCCCTCGTAAAAGAACAACGGAGCAGCCACATACCCCGTAAAGCAAGTATCAGAATTAACGTAATTTCTCAAAGCCTGAGCACTTCGGTCAATGGTCACTCTGCCCCGGGCAGGGGCTTTTTTTATAATAATACACAACGGACTGTGTGTTTTTGCCAGCGACCAGGGAGCCCGATCCAGGTGATATGTATACATTTTTTTAAGATAGCCTCCCTGATGGGAGGACGGGCTCCAGACCGGGACCCATGAACATCGCCCAGGTGATCCACGTGTAGCGAAGCGTCACTCCTATCATTTTTGTGATTTTTCACAGTGGACTGGGCTTTTTTTATAAGAACAACTCAAATCCTGAACCGGGAAACGGGGCACAAGCAAACCCGTGATCCCCCTGCTTCCGGTCACATCAGTCCAGCCGGTAATGGACCGTCCACTGGGTCTTCCTGATGAGTTCAATGTATCTGAATAGTCTGAGCCACCCCAGTTTCTCTTCTTCAGAATCAAAGTAACTCCATTCGTCAAGGAACTGTATCCCGCTGTGCCATTGTTCCATCTCCCGGCCATTGCAGATACCGGACCGGAACGTGGCATCCTTTCCCAGGTGCAATTCCCGCTGCATCTTGAAATCCAGCATTTTTTTTACCAGTGGCCTGAGCCAGAGTGAATTTACCATTTCACACACCAGTTCTGAGCCCGGGAACTTCTCCTGGATCTTCAGCACGAGCAACCGGACATCCTTACCGTCAAGATACATGAATACTCCTTCTGCCATGAACAGGAACGGACCTGTGTGCTGCCCGGACTATCTCCATCCAGCCGTAATCCAGTACTGATGAGGCGATAAGGTGATACCGTGACGTCTCGTCAAAAAAGTCTTTTTTAATCTCAATTATTTCAGGCAGGTCAAGATCGTAAAAGATACCCTTTCCGGTATCGATCCGAAGGAAACGGGAATCGAGCCCGCAGCCGATATTGACAATAACACCGTCCGGAAACCTCTGCAAGAAATCCCGTGCATAGTCATCGTATTTTTTTGCACGGATTGCAATATGGACAACGAGCCTTCGGTCCAGCCTGCCGGAATGCAAGGATCCTGTCCAGGGTATTTTCAGAGAGGGAGAACGTTTTATTCAGTTCGGTGGTGATCTCAACAGATTTCGGGTCGGATAGTAGGGGATTGTCTGAAACCGATTCAAGGGCATGACAATAGAGGGTAAGAAATGAGGTTGCTGCAATATCACCAATTCTTTTCTGCATTTTCCTGCTCCGGAATTTGTAGTCCCGCACCAGATTAACCATAGGATCTGATGAAATTTAATCTTTCCAGACGGAAGAGTCGTGCTCATCTCCATTCACGAATGAGAGCAACCGGTTGGTGCTTTACGGGTAATGAAACAGGTGATATTCCTCATGCACAGAAGAGTGCATTGACTGGAGATGCTGAAACATTATTTTCCCTGAATATCGGACAGGTTCTACAATACTTTTTTTTTAAAATGTCCGGGTTTACTCCCGCTTAAAAAAAGAAGGGCCCGGCCCTGTTCACCGGGATCTACCGCCCTTTCCCCAGTTCCTGCAATAGCAGCGCCTGGGTTACGATCATCCGTTCCAGTTCGCTGACAGCCACGCTCTCATTGGTGCCATGGATACGGGATTGTTCATGGTCCTCGCATCCCCAGAGGACAAACTCTGCTCCCGGGACAGTACAGTTTCAGGTACATTCATGAGCGGGATTGAACCCCCGGCCCCGGCCTCCTGCACCGGCCTGCGATAGACTGCCTCCATGACTTTTTGTGCCGCTTTATAACAGTGGCCTCCGGTGGGACAGATACAAACCGGATGAATGGTGAACCTCGCTCATCTCCACCTTTACATGCCATGGGGCGGCAGCCCTGAAGTGGTCTGCGAGAAGCCCGACTTCACGCTCCGGGTCCGCTCCCGGAGCAATGCGTAAACTGATCCTTGCACGTGCCTGCGGAATGAGGATGTTTGATGCGTCCCGGACGGCAGGTGCATCGATCCCGATGACCGTGACCGAGGGTTTTGACCAGACCCGGGAACTGATGGTACCCGTGCCGATAGTGTCTACGTCATCGGGCAAACCTGACAACCGACGGTAGAGTTTTTCGGAAAACTCTGCGCCGACCCAGGGGTATGAAGATAGTCCGGCAATGGCAACATCACCGTGTTCATCATGAAGGGTAGCCAGCATTTTGATAAGTGCAACCAGTGCATCGGGTGCCGGACCCCCGAATACACCGGAATGCACTGCATGGGCAAGCGTCCTGACGGTGACGACACAGGAAACCTCACCCCGGAGCGTAATGCTCAGGACCGGTTCGCCCGGGACCATCTTTCCCATATCGGTGATGATGAACAGGTCGCATCTGAACAGGTCCGGGTGTGCTTCGACAAACGCGTGCAGGTGGCTTGCAGTCTCCTCTTCACCTTCGATAATTACCGTGATCCCGACAGGATACTTTCCGGCAAGAGCCCTGATAGTCCCGGCAATAGTTGCAATACCCGACTTGTTATCAGCAGCACCCCTGCCATAGAGCCGACCGTCTTTTACAACCGGGGTCCACGGATCGGTATCCCAGCCGTCTTCCCTCCGGGCTGGCTGGACATCATAATGGGCATACAAAAGCACCGTTGGCGCTTCCGGAGGAGCCGGGATAGTACCCATTACGGCAGGATAGCCCCCGGGGATTTCCAGCAGCCGGGCATTGGACAGCCCGGACCGTTTCAGGAAGCCCGCGGTTAATTCTGCCATTCGCAAGACCGGTTTCCGAGGATAGTCCGGAAACGCGACAGAGGGTATTGAGATGAGTTCTTTGAGATCCTCAATGATATCGGTTATGAAAGTCCGGACTTTTCTTTCCATTCCATCAACATCAGCAGGATCCGGGACACCGTGTTCCATATCGTATCCGGATATATGATCTTTAATACAGATGAACTCTCTTTTACCTGTCCTCCTTCCCGAAAGGTGCAATTAATAATTTTTTATAGCAGGGTCTACTGCTATTCATTCAGGAGGAAAAACAGGTTTTTAATGGCCGTGCCATTTCCCCTTTGCATTCGGTTACCCGATAGAGTCTGGACGGATACTCATCTCCAAAAAAATAAGTGTTGCGGCATCCTTAATCATGGCATACCATAGCAACAGGCTTGTTTATGATCTCCATTTTGTATCTCCTCATCGTTCTTATCGGTCTTTTCCTCATCATGACACAGGTATGGCGGTTTGCATCGCGGCGGTACACGATTCCCTGTCCCGTATGGATGAAAGGGTTGCTTGATCCCCCGTTTTCTGAAGGCGTGAGTGCACGTACTCAATCAACAATACGGCACCTTGACCTCAGACCCGGGATGAACGTACTGGATGCAGGGTGCGGCCCGGGCCGCGTCACGCTGCCCATTGCAAAAATAGTTGGACCACAGGGCGAAGTTACCGCGATCGATATCCAGGACGGGATGCTGCGTGAGGCACAGGGACGGGCTCAAAAGGCACATCTCGAAAACATCCGTTTTCTCCGGACCGGTGTCGGTGAAGGAAAACTTGAGCGGAATCATTTTGACCGGGCCGTGATGATAACCGTGCTTGGCGAGATTCCTGACCGCGAAGCGGCATTACAGGAAATCTTTGGAGCGCTAAAGCCCGGAGGATTCCTGTTCGTGGAAGAGACCATACGGGACCCCCATTTCCAGACCCGCAGCAAAGTCAGCCAGCTTGCTGGTGCTGCCGGGTTTAAAGACAAGGAATATTTTGGGAATTTTTTTTCTTATACCCTGATCCTGGAAAAGCCTTAAGGTGACTGCCAATAATGAACAGCTGGCTGTATTCCTGAAATACGACATTATTACAGCATCACCGTCCGCCAAAAAAACTCCTTCCCGGGAAACTGGTCAAAAAAATCATCAAAAAAGAATTAAACGGAATGAAGCGAAAGCAAAAAATATCGTAACACAATTATTCTCTTTGATCCCGATCTGTGATTATACTTAGGAGAATATTGTTATGCAAAAAATTACTCCATTCCTGTGGTTTGACACCCGGGCCGAAGAAGCGATGAATTTCTATGTCTCTGTTTTTGACAATTCAAAGACGGTAAGCATTACCCGCTATGGAGAGGCAGGGCCGGGAGTGAAAGGAACGGTCATGACCGCAAGGTTCCTTATCGAAGGACAGGAATTTATCGCCCTGAATGGCGGTCCTGCCTTTACCTTCTCACCGGCCATATCGTTTGTCGTGAACTGCGGGACACAGGAAGAAGTAGACGAGTTGTGGGAGAAACTGTCAGAGGGCGGAGAGAGACAACAGTGCGGATGGCTGAAAGACAAATACGGCGTTTCATGGCAGATTGTTCCCATGATTTTAACCAGGATGCTGAATGATGCGGATACTGCAAAATCCCAAAAAGTTATGAAGGCAATGCTCCGGATGGATAAGATCGATATAAAAAAGTTAGAGCAGGCATATACCGGAAATTAAATTTTTTTCCGGTTGCCGGATAATTCGCCTTTTTTTTAAAGTGCGGTAAAATGCTCAGTTACGGACACAGATATACCGGAGCAGGTGAGTGTGCCTGCCTTCTTTGCCATGTTCTTCCGGATCTTCAATCATTCCGGTTGAAAGTATCTCCATCCCCCGGAACTCCGAGACCAGGTCCTCTGCGGAATAATAATGGACTTCACGCCCGGGCTTGCTCTCAAAAGTGTTCTCTTCAAGCATCAGTCCAGTGCCGAAACTGGGCTCCCGGTCAGAGAATACTACAAAGAACATGACTCCATGATCCTTCAGACTGCTCCCGGCACCGCTGCAGGAATACAGCACGGTCATGCTTCCGGAAGAGGTGAAGGACATTGAAACAGTAGATGCCATCATACACCGAATCATCAAAGGGCATATCCAGTACTGATCCGCGGTGGTAACGTACGTTCAAAGAGCCCTGCCGTGCAAGGGACAGGGCTGTCGGTGAGATTTCAATACCGGTAACCTCAAACCCCGCCTGTGCAAACACTTCAGCATTGCGGCCATAACCGGAACCCGGTACAAGGATGTTATAAACCCCTGCTTTTTTGAACAGATCAATTGCCAGGGGCACCGTCCGGCTTGGGGTATCGCCCCATATCCTGCCCTCTTTGCAGAAACGTTCCTCCCAGAAAGAGCTCATAACCTGAACCCCGGAATCGTATCAAACAGTTTCTGGTATAATTCAGTAAAAAGGGCAATATATTCCCGGGCCCGGTCAGTGGCACTGTAGGTCGACCTTTCCCCTTCTTTTATGAGCGACAGATAACCCCTGGAACGAAGGAACTCCACGTATTCCTGTCCCGTCTTTGAGTTGAGGTCGCAGCGGTTGATAATGGCAGTGAACGACCGGGGAGATTTGCAGTACACGAGAATCTCCCAGTAAATTTCGTAAGGGGAGCGACGCCCGGTCATTCCCGGTCAATCCCCATGGATTTTTTAAGCATTTCCTCTGACCGGGCAGTTTCCTCAAGCCGCAGGTCCCATGCTCTGGAAAAATTCATAAAATAATACGAGCTGAGCAGGCTTACCAGGGCGATCCCGAGAGTCAGGAGTGCCGCAAGTATGAGGAGATAACTATTCAGCGTGATGCTGCCGGACGAAAGGCTAATCGAAAAAAATTCCATACTGTTGATAATTCCCAGTACAAAAAAACAGATCCCTCCAAGCGTGCAGACAAGGATCATGGTCCTGATAGTTTTCCTGTTCTCGCGGTAATGGGCCATCATCCTGACAATCCCGCTCGTCAGGGCATCGTCGGTAACCTGCCCGGTGCTGTGCCTGAACTCACTGCGGATGCCGGTAACACCTTTCAGGATCTTCGTGCTGGAAAGTATCCAGCTGATCCCGAGCCCGAAGAATACCATGGATAGTACGCCGGTCACGAGCCGGAGCATGGACACAGACTGCCCGGAGGTCAGTCCCAGCACCGAAGTCATCATGAACTGCACACCGAATGCCATCGCCATTGCCCCGAATACCAGGTTCAGGACTATTAGTAGAAAGAAACTGTCAAGTTCGCTCTTAAAGCGCGGTAAAGTCTTTTCTGTCATGCGGTTTTTCCCCGCTCCATACGTATATTTGCAGTATCCTATTAAAGACCATGAATCTAAGATACGTATCCGGCATATTCCAAAAAGAACCTTGGACGGATGAACTCACATCATTCTGGATCTTTTTTGCTCTTCCTGCTTTCATTGAATCCTGTTCTAATCCGATAGACTTACCCGGATTTTTTATCCGGCAATATCCTGAGCAGTCGCGTACAGGTGAGAATATCTGCGATTCTGGTCTGTAGCTTCATAAAATAAAAATATTTAACTACACCATGAACTTTACCTACGTGTAATGATCTGGTATAAACAAGGCACCTTCTGCGGATAACACTGATATGTGCAACCCATAGCATCAGATACACAGCCCCGAATCCCGGAGAGACCCCATGTACACCACCATTACCGTTGCCGTTGATAATTCCCTGTATTCACAGTACGCTGAGAACATCGCGCTGCAGGTTGCCATCCCGGACAAAATTCCGGTTATTGGCGTCCACGCCTTTACCGGAAAATTTCACAAAGCCCGGTTCCAGGCACTGGAGACCCACCTTCCGGAGAAATACCAGGAGAAGGACGTGCTCACCCACCAGCGGGATATCCATTCAGTCCTTATCGGTCGGGGTCTTGAACTCATCTCGCTTGAATACATGAAACGGCTGGGCGATGCATGCCGGACCGTGGGGATCCCATTTACCGAAAAGATCGTGGACGGGAAGAATGCAGATGTCGTGATAGGTGCATCGGAAGACAGCGGGCTCACGGTAATGGGTGCGGAAGGACTCGGGCGGGTTCAGGAAATCTTTGGGCTCGGCAGTACGACCCGGCGCATGCTCCGCCACGGGAAGGGCGACCTGCTGATTGCAAAAAAAGACGGGCAGATCAGAAAAATCCTTGCCGGGGTGGACGGCAGTGAAGAAGCATTCAGGATGGTCGGAACTGCATCAGATCTGGCCCGGTCCTTCGGTGCAACGCTGACAGTTGCTGCAGGTTTTGATCCCGGCCTCCACCGCACCGTCTTTGGTTCCCTGTCGGCCACGCTCTCAAAAGAGGCAGGAAACGCGTTTAAGTTCTCCGAGCAGGAGCAGCTCCATAACGAGATCATTGACCGGAGTCTTGCCGATCTCTACTCCCGTCACCTGGACCGTGCGAAAACCATTGCCGGAGAGCACGGAGTTATTGCACAAACCCTCCTGGTGCAGGGCAAACCCTTTCATATTCTCTGCACGCTGGCAGAGGAACTGGGATCAGACCTGGTCACTGTTGGACATGGCGGCATGCACCGGAGCAGGTACAGTGATATAGGCTCAAATACGGAGCGGGTTGCCGAACTGGCAACAACCAATGTTATGGTAGTGCGGAATCACCATACAGGTACGGTATTCCTTGGTGAAAAACTAAAAACGGACAGTCCGGGATTCGATAACCAGTACTGCAACACCCGACCCGGCGGCAATTACCTGGAGTGATGATGCAAAAAAACGCCTGGACAATGTTCCAGAATTTGCCCGGCCAATGGCGATAATGGCAATTGAACGCTATGCAAAAGAGCACAAAATTGCAATGATTACTCCGGAAGTCATGAATGCCGCACGGGAGAAACTCGGTATATGAGCGCGACAGTGCAAGTCCGCGATCTCTGTTACCGGTATCCGCGGTGGCAGGGGAATCAGCGGCATCTCTTTCGAGGCCCATGCGGGAGAGGTCGTCTGTATTTTTGGATGGAACGGTGCCGGGAAGACCACCCTTCTTAAGATACTTTCAACACTGCTCATCCCCCAGGCAGGGTCCTATTGTGTCAGTGGGTGCGATGTAACCAGGGACCGTGAGTCGGTGCGCAGGAAGATATTTCCGGTCTTTGATTCCAATGCTCATTTCTATCACCTCACCGGACGGGAGAATGCCCGGTTCTTCCTTTCCCTGTACAGGATTTCGCAACCCCACATGCTGGACCGGGTTGCAGCGGGTTTCGGACTCGATCTTGACCGTACAGCCGGTGAATATTCCCTCGGGATGAAGCGTAAACTCCTGCTCGCTGAATCCTTTGCAGCCAACAGGAAAGTCCTGATTTTTGACGAGCCCACGCTCGGGCTTGATACCATCGTGCGCCCGGTTTTTTTTGAACGGGTCCGCGAAGCGGCAAAAGCAGGAGCGTGTGTCATTATCGGAACAAACAGGATTGAGGATGCAACTGCTGCTGATCGTATCCTCCTCCTGGATAAGGAAACCCTGTGCCCGGCGGCATCAGTCGATGCGCTCGTAGCGGGAATGATCCGGATCACCATCACGCTTGCGGACCGTGAACTGGTAGAATATATCCCGTCAATCGATGATCTCCCGCACCTGATAAAAAAAACCCTCAGTCTTGGCATCCCCAGGCGGATTGAGATCGGGGAGAACAAAACAGGGGAATCTGTGTACTGGACAGAGGAAGCTCGAGGACAAGTCCGCGTGCACCACACATTCTCCAGGCAATGATCCGTTCCCTTGTCGAGCGACATGCCCGGGAGCATGGATGCTGCCGGATAACTCCTGATGTAGTAGATGAAGTCAAAGGGAAGTTTGAGCAAGGATGATGAATTTTGGGGCACTTGCGGGACAGACACCGTTACGGATTATTGCTAAGGCAGCGGTTTCCCTTCTGGTTGTCGCGATTGCCGCAGTCCTGTCCCGCGAGGGGATCGCCCTTGCCATCATTATCATCTTTACAGGTGTGACCGGACCGACCATCCGGCTCGTTACGATGAAGATGGACGGGATCTATGACCGGATCGTCGTGAGTCCGACATCAAAACCCCGGTTTTTTGTCGAATATACCGGATTCTGGGTTATTGCAGTGCTCCTGCCACTTATTCCGGCCATCACCATCGTTGTGATACTGAAGGGACTGGTCATGATAATCCCTGTTATTTCCGGAACGCTCCTTGCTGCAGCACTCGGGACTCTGGCAGGGTTTGTATCGCGGGGATTATCTGAAGCTCATCTCTTTGCACTCTTTTCATCTGCTGTGCTCATTATTTTATCAGTTATCAGGATCCCGTTGTCCACATTCATGCCCTATACCATCTTTTCATCGACTTCAACAGACCCGGCTGCCCTCATTATCTCCTTGATACTCCCGTCTGTTGTTATCATCATACTTGCCTTTGCCGTATCCCGTTCGTAAAAATATATTATTCCGGAATTAATCATTTGACAAACCTGTCGCACAATCAGCATTTTCTTATAGCAGTCCCGTCAATTTTTCTTCAGATGAAATATTGTTCCCCGGGATATTTTTGCCATTTCCTGAACTGCAAACAGTCTTTTCTGCCAGGTAACGCTGACCGGAGGTATGACCATGCCTGCGGGAAATAATGCCCTGAGCCCCCGTATCATCTCATGGAATGTCACCCTCCGCTGCCCGCTCCGGTGTGCTCACTGTTATGTAAACGCGGGTGATCGTGAGGCAAAAGGTGTGCTTTCAACTGATGAAGCATTTGCAGTCATCGACCAGATCTGCGAACTTGGAAAACCTGTGGTGATACTCAGCGGGGAGAACCGCTCATGCGGGACGATATTTTTAAAATCGCCCGCTATGGTACCGATAAAGGCCTGAAGATGGCGATGGGGACCAGCGCTGTTCTGATCGATGAGAAAACCGCACGGGATATCAGGGCTTCCGGGCATACGAAAGGTTGCCATCAGCATAGATTCAGCTGATCATAAGGTGCATGATACATTCCGGGGTCTGGATGGCGCATGGGAGCGGGCCGTGCAGGGGGCCCGTCATTGCATCCAGGAAGGAATCGGGGTCCAGATCAACATGACGGTCCTGTCTCCTGGCATTGAGGCGATTAATAACATAGTGACGCTCGGTACCAGTCTCGGGATAACCGATTACCAGATGTTCTTCCCGTCCCGACCGGGCGGGAAACGAGATCCACTGGCTTACCCCACAGGTGTACGAAGACCTTATCCGGGATGTGCTGGTCACCTACCAGGGATCCGGTGTGAATATCCGTCCGACCTGTGCACCACAGTTCCGGCGTATAGCAGACACCATGGGTATCAGCAACCCTTCATGGGGGCGGGGGTGCATTGCCGGTATCAGTTACTTCAGGATTTTTGCCGACGGTGACGTAACCCCCTGCCCGTACCTGCCTGCCCGGGCCGGCAACGTGCGGGAGGTCACGCTGAAAAAAATCTGGAATGAGTCCCCGGTCTTTTCAGTTCTCCGCGATCCGTCACTTCTCACCGGTAAATGCGGGAAATGCGGGTTCAATGATATCTGCGGGGGATGCCGGGCCAGATCCTATAAGACCGGCAGGACAATGACGGATATGTGCGGGGGTATTGCATGGCCGGATAATCCGAAAGGCGACCTGTGTGGTGAAGACCCGTGGTGCCGGTATGAGCCCGGGGTCGATTCAACCGGGAATAATTCCCCTCCCGTGGACCCGACGGATCTTGCACTGCTTGACCTGCTCCAGGACGACTTGCCTTTCGTGTCCCGTCCTTTTGACGTGATAGCCTCCCGGCTGGGAATACCGGAAGATGAGGTGATGAGGAGATTAGAAAGACTGCAGGAACAAAAAATCGTCCGGGGATTGTCACCGGTCCTGGAATCAAAAAAAGTCGGGCTCTCTGCCACCACGCTGGTTGCTCTCAGGGTGCCTGATGAAAAGATCCGGACCGTAGCCCGTCTCATCAACGCATATCCTGAGGTCTCGCATAATTACCGGCGGGATCATACCTATTCACTCTGGTTTACCATTGCCGGAAAGGATGAAACCCGGATTCAGGAAATCATACAGGAGATCAAAACACAGGCCGGGCTCACGGATCAGGATATCCTCGAACTTCCGACAGTCCGCAGGTTCAAGATAGATGTCCGGTTTCGTTTCCCGGAATTACGGTCAGGGAGGTGGGGAATGGACCCGGTTGACCGTGACCTGCTGGCAGTGCTGGAACGAGGGCTTCCCATAACCCGCGAACCGTTCGCAGAGATCGGGCGTTGCATCGGCATTCCTGAATCCGAGGTGCTTAACCGGCTGCACCGGTTGAAGAGCGAGGGAGTGATACGACGGTTCAAAGCCCGTATCGACCAGCGGAAACTGGGTATTACGGCAAACGCCCTTGTTGCATGGCAGGTCCCTCCGGGCAGGTGTGATGAAACGGCCGCCCGCCTTGCCATGTTCCCGGGAGTCACCCATTGTTACGAGCGCCGGCCTGTGGCGGGGCGGTGGGACTATACGCATTATACCGTTCACCATGGCAAAAGCCGCGGTGACGTTACGGCCGAAGTGGAAAAACTTGCGGAGATGACAGAACTGAACGAATATACCGTGATTTTCAGGTACAGAAGAACTCAAACGCGTCCCGGCAGTTCCGGGTCAGGGAAAACGGCGGTGAACTGCAATGAACCGTATCACCCAGTGCATGCACGGGCGGGGTACCATCAGCGGTGTTATGCACCACCGGCATGGTCCGCAGGACCAGGTACCGGGCAGGTATCTTGCATTTTCCGGCATGCGACGCCCGGTTGTATTCTGGAACCTGACCGACCGCTGCAACCTTGCCTGCTCCCACTGTTACAGCAGATCGGGCCCGGCGGGACACGAAGAACGAATTATCGACCCGTGAAGCATTGTCCCTTATCGATGACTTTTCCGCGATGGGTGTACCGCTGATCCTGTTCTCCTGGGGTGAACCCCTGCTCCGGGAAGATATCTGGGATCTCGCCAGCCATGCCAGAATGAAGGGAATCAAGATGGCGCTCAGCACGAATGGTACCCTCATCTCAGCAGATATTGCCCAAAGGATTAAAGAGAGCGGGATCGAGTATGCCGGGATCTCCCTTGACGGCGCCAATCCGGCAACCCATGACCGCTTCAGGCACTCCCCGGGGGCATTCGAACGTTCTGTTGCTGCATTCTCCCATTGCCGGGAAGCAGGATTGCGCAGCGGGGTCAGGATCACGCTGACTACGGAAAACTGCGATGAACTCGATGCACTTGTCGATCTGGCTCAACGTATCGGCGCCTCCCGTTTCTGCCTGTACTGGCCGGTACCAACCGGACGGGGAATGGATGCCTATAACCGCCTGAAGCTCGGGGCAGACGCAGTGACGAAAGCTCTCACCATACTTTACCACAAGGCCCAAAAGACCGATGCTGCAGTCATGGAATTCCTTACCGTGGACGCTCCACAGGACTGCATTCACCTCCTTGAGTCCATGGAACGTGACCAGTCTCCGGACCTCGTCGATGCACGGTCTCTCATTGCATCCTTGAACGGGGGGTGCAGTGCCGGTGACCGGGTGGCAAACATCGATCCGCAGGGAAACGTGTATCCCTGCCAGTTCGCCCGGTCTCCGGAATTTCTTATCGGGAATGTCAGGGAACGGCCGTTTTCAGAACTCTGGGCCGATTCATCACATCCTGTCCTTGCCCGTTCCGGGAAAAACCGGTGCCCCTTACCGGACAGTGCGGGCAGTGCCGGCATCGCGAACTCTGCGGCGGGGGGTGCAGGGTGCGGGCATACACGGCATCAGGGGATTTTTATGGAGACGATCCTTTCTGTTATATAAAAGAAAAAAATGAGGACCGGGCACCGTGATGAAATCCCCTCACGCTTACCCTACAGCGGAACCGGAATTTCTGAAAACCGGGGCCGGGACTACTGGTATCCGGTCATCCAGGACCCCTGCACCGTCCCGCAGGAGGCGATAGCATAGACCCCCGTGCAATCCCGCGTATCCTGCGGACTGAGGGCCTCATTCCTTTTACCGGGTGTGCCATCCTGCTTGGGTTTGCCGTGACGCTATGGGAAACCGGGTTTTCCGGCGCTGACTGGAGCCTGTTTGGTATTGCAGCAATGGCAGCACTTCTCGTCCACGTTGATGCCCATATCTGGAATGACATCATGGACCTGGAAATCGACCGGCAGGAGAAAAGCAGCGAGACCGGGCGGGACCGTCCCCTGGTGTACGGGTGGGCGACGGTGAGGGATTACAGGATACTGTCCGCGATTATAACTGTCGCTGTACTGATTCTTGCAGTATACCTTACGACCCGCCGGGAATACATTCCGTTTCTCATCATACTGGGCTTCATTTTCGATTACGGGTATAATCATCCCCGCATTGCGCTGGCTCACCGCCCGTTCACTGAATACTATATTTTTCCCTGGCTGGTGGTCTCGGTCACCATGACCGTTGTCTATGCCGCGACCGGAATTTTTTCCCTGCTGGCTTTCATCGTTTCAATGCTGCATGGCCTGACAGCAACCTGTTTTGTAGTATCAATGATGCGCCGGGACGCATATTCCGACCGGTTGGGCAACAAATGCACATCATCCGTACTGTTCCCGGGGCTGCCGCACGCGACCATATATGGAATTATCACCCTGCTCGTATCAGTCCTCGTGCTCTGTCCCCTTGCCCGGGTCCTTGGAAACGGGGAGACTGCATATATTCTTGTCCTTACTACGGTCGTTACCGCAGGTATAATCACGGTATTGGGAGTGAAATCGATCAACTCAGGCACGCGTTCCCGGTACTCCTCCTTTCCTGATTTTGAATCAAAAGCCAACAAACTCATGCTTCTGCAGGCCGGGGTATCTGTACTCTACGCGGTGGCGATTGCTCTCCTTTTGATAAGGTCCGGGAGAATTGTATGAAGATTGCAATTGCAGGTGCAGGAATTGCCGGCGGGTACCTGGCAAGGCTTCTGGTGCAGAAGGGTCTCGCCCCGGAGGTCTATGACGGCATGATCCATGATACGCAATGCAGGTGCCGATCGTGCGGCTGGGGTGCACCCAGGGGGATAGAAACGCACCTCGCCGGTATCGGGCTCGACCTGAACGATTACCTTATCGAACCCATGTCCTCCATGAAATTTGACGGGCTCGTGGCAAAGACGCCTCTCTGCACAATTGACAAACCGCGGCTCCTTAAGGATTTTACCCGTGATATTGCAGTACGACAGCAAAACCTGGGACCGGAAGACGCGGAGGACTATGATATTGTGGTGGATGCGACCGGGATCACCCGGGCTTTCCTGCCACCGTGCAGGTCTGATCTGACGCTGCCGACCCTGCAGCACAGGGTAGCCGTGAAACCTCGGGGGAATGAAAACCTTGAAGCTGGCGTCTTCGGCAACCGGATTCCCGGCCTGGGCTACCTGTGGATCTTTCCCCTCAGGAACAACCAGTATCATATCGGCATCGGGGGTATCGGTATTGCCAGGCTCGACAGACTTCTGGACCAGTTTTATGACGACTCGGCCGGGAGGTTCTCGTTTGTGAATCTTTGCAGATGTAACGGGGTCGTCCGGGTGGCTTCCCCGTATTATTCAACACCCATGTATTTCAGGAAAACCCGGAAAGACGGGACGTCTCAGGTAATTGCCGGTATTGGTGAATCGGTAGGCACGGTATCGCCATTCACCGGGGAGGGTATTATCCATTCCCTGGAATGTGCAAAAATTTTTTCAGAATCCCTGCCGGATTTTGAGCGCTATTCCCGATCCGTGCTGGCAAGGTTCGCATGGATGAGAAAAGAACGGGAAACGCTCGATTATCTCCTCTCGCGAGAGGGTCAGAACGGGCCGCGGCTGCGGGACAGGTGGAGGTTTTTCTGCAATGCCCGAAGGTCAGGCATCGGGCTCCCGATGCTGGAAGCATTCAGGCAGATAGGAGCCCTTTCGCAGTGGGTGGCATGTCCGGACCAGGAACGATAACCGTTCCTCCTTCTGACCGGGAACGCCGGAAAGGCAGTTTTATACCTGTTCTGTTACCAGTTCTTTGTTTTCTTTCATCCCCGTCCTAATATCCTTCAACCTTTCTTTGCAAGCATCGCAAGCGCTTCACGGACAAACGCGGGGATGTCATCGGGCTTTCTGCTGGAGACGAGGTTTTTGTCGACTACGACCTCCTGATCCACATACTCCGCTCCTGCGTTCCGGATATCCTGAATAATCGACATCCAGCCTGTTACACGCCGCCCTTTCAGCACCTGTGCGGTGATAAGGAGCTGGGCCGCGTGGCAGATCGCAAAGACCGGCTTGTTCCGGGTAAAGAACTCCTTTGCAAACCGCACTGCATCGGGGTCGATACGGAGTTTATCGGGGGAGTAGCCACCCGGGATGAGGAGGGCGTCAAAATCATCTGCTGAAACATCATGGACCGCCCGGTCGATCTTTACAACCGCACCGTGCTCACCGGTAACCTGCGATCCAGCCCTGAGCCCAACGTGAACGAGCTCGTGTCCCGCTTTCCGGAATGCATCCGTGGGCTGCCGGTACTCCACATCCTCAAACATATCGGTGATTATCACTGCGATCCTGCTCATCTTTTTACCTTCCCTGTTGTGGCCCCGTACGGGGCGGATAAGATGACCTGATGTTTTTTAGTAAATAAAAGCATCCCTATCGGGAATTTTTTTTTCACTTTCAGCACCATTGTTTCAGGAACCGGAACCTATACTCATGATTGAGGTTTTTTATCAGAAACGTGGACCTGGCACAGGAACCAGGACATCAGGTGAACGTAACACCTGATTTGTTTTGTTTCACCGGTTTTCCCCGCTGGTTTACACCGTAAAATTATGTATGATTATAATATCTGGACAGGAATATTACTTTACGGAATGATACCCCATGACCACACTACTCGTTGATCAGGATCTCTGCACCCGGTGCGGGATATGTTCGGTTGTCTGCCCTATGGCAATTGTTGATCCTTCGGATGAAAAAACCCTTCCGAAAGTCCGCAATGAAAATGCCGGCCGGTGTATCCAGTGCGGGCACTGCGAGGTTTCCTGCCCGTCACAGGCACTCCTCCTGAATGTCCGCCCGGACGATAAAGTGCTTCTGCCGGCTGGTGCCGGGACGATCTCTTCTGAAGACATGGCATTCTATCTGAAAAAACGACGGTCCGTACGGCACTTCAAAAAAGATCCTGTGCCAAAAGAAACGATCGCCATGGTACTGGATATAACCCGGTACGCCGCCTCGGGCGGCAATGGGCAGCCGGTGCAGTGGACCGTTGTCCATGACCCGGAGAAAGTGAAAAAGATTGCCGGTCTCACGATTGCATGGATGAAGACTCTGATAAATTCCACTCATCCGATGAGCGGGTATGTCCCCGGCTTGATTGAGGCATGGGAAGGTGGAAATGATGTTATCTGCCGTGGCGCACCGCACCTGCTGTTCGCCCATATTCCGGAGGGCAACCCTATTGCAACGGTTGATGCAATCATTGCGCTGACGCACTTTGATATCGCAGCACCGGCGTATGGTATAGGAACATGCTGGGCCGGTTTTGTTGCCGCTGCCGCAAGAGAATACCCCCCGCTGAAAAAAGAACTTGCTCTGCCTGAAAGCAGGGTTTTTGCGTATGCGATGATGTTTGGCAACCCGCACTACAAGGTGTACGGGATCCCCCGCAGAAAACCCATTGCGGTAACATGGCAATAGACCTGCACCGGAGGATGTACGGGTATAACCAAAGGTAAAGGTATGACAGATTTTGCATCAATCGGAAGGAAAAAACTGCTTTTTACCGGGGCTATAATTATAGACCCCGGGTCACCTGACCCCCTGCAGACCGGATTGTTTCTTCAATTTTTGTGAGCAGCTCTTCGTCTTTGAGGGCAAAATCAACCATCTCAAAACGGTTCACGAGTGCAATAGGCTTGAGGACGACCAGCGGTTTTTTTCCGGCGGTTTCACCGGAATAATCTGCCGGGACCACAGTCATGGAATCGTTTTCCCATATGGCGATATTCCCATATCCTGCCGTATCCCAGAGTTTCTTTACAATATCCTGTGTTATCATAGATTTTATTCCTGCAGTCGTGGTACAGATTTACGTGTATATGAATGCATTCCTGCATTAACGTGAAAGATGAATAACATTTTCTTCCGCTCTAAAAAAAACCATGCGTTCTGCCTTTTTATCTGAAACTACCCGGTAAAAGATACCTGTAAGACACGGGAAAACCGGGTATGCGTGAAGGTTTTCCTTATCCTGATACCCTGTCTAAAAATCCTCCAAGCTGCTCTATCTTTTCTGTAATATTGTCAGGGGTTCCGGCAAGGGATGTCAAAGGAGCGAGCACCGGGTAATCGGTTGCCTGGAATTGTTGGCTCTTCTCAAACCGTTTTTCAAACGAAGTAACCTTTACATCAATGAAGGCTGAGCCATTGACTTTGAGCGTAATGGATCCTTTCCGGACAAACGATCCCAATGCCTCCAATGCCGGGATATTTCCGATGGTGACGGGAATTGTTACCGTCGTGTTCCCGTTCTCCTTCACATAAATATCAGATTTCTCGCCATGACCAAGATAATTTTCATGTTCATCAAGATAATACACATCAAACGCCATTTTGTTGAGTTGTGCCCCGATGGGATTGGGATTGTAAATAACAATGGTTGAATTTACCGTCATTGCCCTGAATGAAACATCGTATAATGAAATATCCTGTACCGAGACGACAGGTTCTTTGATCGGCGCTTCAGTGCAACCGGCAGTGAGAATAAAAATGGCAAGGAATAACCAAAATACCAGAAAGGAGATGATTCTGCATAATGAGGATTCATCCGGTGAACCTAAATGTATCGGTGCCGGCCTGGCCCGTGGGTAAATGTCCCGGGATCAGAGCGGCCACCGGTGAGCCGGGTTTTTCCGGAGACTCCGGCACTGGTTGAAATACGTCTCGCCCCAGATCCACGGCTGGTAGGTACAGCACATTTCCGGTTCGTACCGAATGAATCCCACAAAGGTACCGCTCTTTTGCAACACGGCGCAGGAACGGGCATACCGTGACATACTCACCGGTATCCGGATGACGCATTTCAAAAGAGACGACACTGCTGAGATCTTCAGGTTTGAGGAAAGCACAGTGAACCGGCGTGCTTTTTTCCATGAACGCGACAAACCACCGGAGGATATCAGTCCGCTCCTGTTCCATCCAGACATACACATTCGATACAGTCGGAGCAATGACGGGGCCGAAAATCCGGCAGCAGAGTCCGCACTGCTCACACGGGTCGTCATCAGTTACCAGGTCATCCATAGAGTTCGCTTTCACTATTCACCCGGGCTATGGATAATGTTTTTTGAGATAGCTCCGGCATCCCCCTTTATCAGGTCCGGTAATCCCGACCGGATTGGGGGGAGCCTGATCCTCACATCATGGGTATTTTTACCCTCAATTGCCGTTCATCGAACTTCATACAAGGTCATTCACCGGAACTTTTGAAAAAATGGAGGATTTGATTGAAAGGATCATATTTTACGGAAAAGGTAAGTTCATGTCCATTTTCTCGTGAGGGAATTTTCATAAAAAACCCAAATCCTTTATTGAGGAAACATTCTCGTTTCCCGGTGTTTTGTGGTCAGATTTATGGTGCTGTAACGTGAGAATCGGGTATTGGAAAGTTTATCTTTGAAAAATTCCCTCCCCGAGGATTATTATCTTAAAAACAGGAATTTATGCTAAGGCGGACAAAAGTTGTCACATAAGAAACATCACCGGGAAGAGATACCAGTCAGGGACAGCGTATAGCCAGGACTTCTCAGGCAGTTTTTATGATTTTCAATCAATTTGATTTTAAAGCAATAGAATCCTATATTACATAAAAAAATAATAGTGCAATTCATTGAAAGGGTGGTTTTTACTTTGGTTAAAATTCTGGTCATTGACGATTCATCATTCCAGCGGAAGATTATTTCCAAAATTCTGACTGAAAACGGGTATACCGTCATACTTTCAGAAAACGGAAAAGAAGGCGTTGAACAATATAAAAAAGAGCAACCGGATCTCATTCTCACCGATCTTCTCATGCCGGAATATGACGGTTACTGGGTACTTGAACAGTTGAATTCCAGAAAAAACACTGTTCCGGTAATTGTCCTTACTTCTGACATCCAGAATACTACCGAAAAGCGGTGCAGAGAACTTGGTGCCGTCGCATTCCTGAATAAACCGGTAGATAAACAACTGATGATTTCAGCTGTCCAGAATGCGCTTAAGAGGTCGTGAATCAGATGGATGTTGATAAGGAATCGCTTGATGCGATAACGGAAACCATCAACATTGGCCTGGGAAAATCAGCGTCCCTCATGAACCAGATGACCGGATCTCATATCCGGCTCAGTGTTCCGAAACTTTCCGTGATCAGGTTTAAAGATTTTGATTATGCAAACGGGGGTCTTTCAGGAGAAGATGTGATGTCAACGGTCATGCTGGAGTTCCAGGGAAATTTTTCCGGTGTAACCGCAATATTATTCCCACCGGACAGTGCAGCCTCTCTCGTAATGCTCCTTTCCGGTGAGAATGAACCAGGGCCCGAGATGGATGCCCTCCGTTCAGAGACCCTCAAAGAAGTAGGAAACATCATAATCAATTCCGTAATGGGTTCGATATCAAATATTCTTTCACAACATCTCTCTTTCTCCCTTCCGGTATATTATGAAGGAAAAATATCAGCTGTTACAGCAACCCGCCATACTTTTGATGATGACGACTGGGTCATTGTTGCGCACACCCAGTTCCTGATAGAATCGAAAAACATTGAAGGGAAAATTCTTTTATTACTCGAGGTAGGGTCCCTGGAAGAACTGATTAAGGGCTTCCACGGAGCCTATAATTAAGGGGATTTTTTATGAGAGATCCTTCAATAAATGCAGATTGTCTCCCCTTGTTTGATCAGATACCATTCGGGCTCATCCTTCTGCAAAAAGATTTATCGATCCGTTTCTGGAACAAGATCCTTGTAGACTGGACAGGTATAAAAAAAGAAGATATCATCGGAAAAAACTTACTTGACCAGTACCCTCAGGCTCAACCAGCCTTCTGTCATTGCACGCTTTCCAGAGGTATTTAACAGCCTGTACGCCGGTCTTTTTTTCTTCCCATTTTCACCCCAGCCTTATACCATCTGTCCTCCCTGACGGGACTCACCGGATCCAGAAAGGATCAGTTATACCCATAAATTTCAATGATGAGATTCATGCAGTTCTTATTATTGAAGATGTTACTGACATGGTCAGGCAGGTAACGGCATACCGGAAGATGCGGGATATTGCCAGGCAGGAACTCACAGAGAGGAAAAAAGCGGAGGACTCACTCCGGATAGCAAACACCAAGCTGAGCCTGTTTTCAGATATAACGCTTCTTGACATCAAGAACCAGATTGCGATAGCCATGGGTCTTGTTTCTCTCGTTGAAAAAGATTTTAACAATCAGGACGGTATCCGTTCGACTACTGCCAAGATAAATGAACAGCTGGGAAATATGGAAAAGTCCATTGATCTGATGCGGGAATATGAAAAGCTGGGAATGAATCCGCCTCAGTGGGTATTCTGTTGATAAAATAATCCTTCATGCTTCCCTGCTTACCCAGTCTTTCAGGATAGAGACTGACCCGAAGATAGAAGGTCTTGAAATCTTCTGTGCCCCGCTTTTCGAACATATTCTCGCTAATCTCTTCGAGAATGCAGAGGAGTACGGGAAACCGGGTTCCAGGATAAAGATCTCGTTCAGTGTGGACCAGGAATCCGGCATCCTTGCGATCGAGAGTAGTGGAACTGGTGTGCCCCGTGACCGGAAAAAAGCCATCTTTATGAAAGGGTACGGAAAAAAGACAAAACTCGGACTCTATGTTTCACGGGAAATCCTTGCCATGACCGGTATTACAATAGATGAAACCGGTGAGGAAGGAAAAGGGACACGGTTCGAGATCACCATACCGAAGGATAAATACCGGTTCGCTTCCGCTTCCACAGGCAAAAAAGTCTGAAAAACAGGACTATCATCTTTTCCATAGCCAGAAAAAATAAATCCTTTTTGTGAGGGGTTAATGCCTGAAAAGGCAGGTTAATGCTCATTCCTTCATCTGATCAAGCACCATCTTGCAGGGATAGAACCCGAATTTTTTTGGAATTCATGCCTCTTCAGTACCGTCACCCGGTGTGTCAGTTGGCATCGCGAAAATTCCTGCATATCGAAAATAATCGACGTGGTAGTGAATATTACGTCATTGGGCTCTCAAGGATCAGTATATGGAAAAAAGCACCAGTAAGCTGAAGAAAAAGTACCGTGCCCGAAAAGATCACTTCAGGCCGAAATCCCGCTCTGCAATATCCCTGATTTCAGCATTCATTCTTTCAAACTCCTGCTTCGTGACAGTGAGTGTTTTTGAGAGAAAAGGGAGGAGCAGCCCGGAGAATATCTCGCGCTGGACAAGCAGCGTTTGCCCTCCGGTATCCTCCCTGATTTCATAACTATGCTCTCCGTCAAACAGCCCCGGGAACCAGAAATATCCTTTCCACCTTATTTCCCGGAATGGATCTACTGCAAGCATCTTGACTGTCAGGGTCGCACTCCTGCCACCGGCACTCATGGGTACGCTTTTGACCTGCCCGGTATTCCGGTCGTTAATTGCTTTTCGGATCTCAGCCGGAATCCCCGGGGATTCCGCCAGTGCCTTCCAGATGGTTTCCGGTGATGCCCTAATCCTGACCTCGGTATGAAGTATCTGCATTGACGGTTCTCCGGATAAAAAGAGTTCCGGATAGATAAAAAAACGTTCCTGTCCGTGAAACCAGGAGGGAGCAATAGCGAATGAGAGTAGAACAGTCTTTTTTTGGCACCCGGATACGCTGAATACCGGAACGATGCAGTTACCTTGTCCGGAGATCAGTCTGTGAACACTTCCTGGATCAGATTCAGGATCTAAAAAATATTTTTTTGAAATTTCCCGGTCTTACTCTTTCCCGTACTTCTTCCCGGCCGAGAATGCCCGGTCAATCTCATTCCCTACGCCGAAATAGGCAGACTGCGCGTATATGATAGGCTTAATCTTCGTGATATCCGGTTTTCCGTCCGTTACGCAAGCGTTGTCGGCATGGATCTCAACAATCTCACCGATGCAAAGCAGGTGACTCCCGCAGTCAACGGATTTGAAAAGTCTGCACTCGATATTGACCGGGCACTCTTCTGCAAGAGGTGCGGTCTTCAGTTTTCCAAAAAACGACCGGAAAACACCGGACTTGTCTTCCCTTGAACCGGAAACAAGACCGCAGTGGTCGGTCTCGACCACCTGGTGTGCGGACGGCACGTTCAGGCTGAACGTCTGGTTCTCCTCAATCCCCTTTGCAGTATACCGCGACTTGTTGATCGCCACGCAGACCATCGGAGGTGCCATGCAGGCAACCGTGGCCCATGCGGCAGTCATGTAGTTCGGCTTGCCCTCCACATTTGCACCCACAAGCAGGGTGGGCATGACACTCATGTATGGCATCGGGCCAAGTGTGATCTTTTCCATGGTTTTTAGTCTCCGTCATAGGGTTTGTCGGCAGATGTGTTTAAGGATATTCTTTTCCGGGAGAGCGGAGCCCGGTGAGGATATATTTCCTGAAAGAAAAAGGTTGAATTTCAAATCTGTTGTATAATTGGTAAAAAGCCGGAGATTGATACCGTATCTTTATAAATAAAAAAGGAAGAAGAGTGTAGTACCCTGGAAACAATTCATGAAAGGAAAACTGCTGATATTCTCTGCACTTGTCATCCTCTCTGCAGGGCTTGGTGCAGCTGTGTATTTTTTCAATGACCCGGTTATCACCAGCCTTTTTTACACCTCCCTGGTAATTTCGGTCACATACCTGATTTTCTCGGTTATCATCGGAATGTTCCTTATCAAGCGGATAACGGACTTAAAGACCCGGTACACAGCAAACAAGGCCATTTCAGGTACTGGAAGTCGTTTTCATCATCGTCATCTGCCTGAGAATCTGGGTTACCGATACATCATCGCTCATTGTGTCATATGGTATCATTGGTGCTGCCCTTGCATTTGCCCTCCAGGATATTTTCAAAAATTTTGTCGGGGGCATTCTGGTCATGGTCTCCGGTATGTACCGCGTCGGCGACAGGATTTCCATAGTCGAAAAGTACGGTGATGTAATGGACATCGGCGTTCTTTATACGACGTTGATGGAGATACGGGGCTGGGTTTCCGGGGACCAGCCGTCAGGGCGCCTGCTCATGATACCAAACGGCCTTACGATAAACAATCCTTTATACAATTACACCCGGGACCATTCGTTTATCTGGGACGAGATATCCATTCCTCTCACGTATGACAGTGACTGGCGGCTGGCAAAAGACCTGATTCTCGGAATTATAAAAAAAGAGACCGCTTCAATGACCCTGCAGGCGGAAACCGAAATCGAACGAATCGGTGAAAAATATTACCTTCCCAAGAAAGTTGTTGATCCCTCAGCCTACATTTCGCTCACCGATAACTGGATCATGCTGGAAGTCCGGTACGTTACCGATGTCCGCACCCGCCGTCTTCTCCGCACCCGGCTGAGCGAGATGATCATGGGGGCAATTGAAAAAGAGAAGAGGATCACCATTTCCTCGACAACTGTCACGGTCACCACTACTCCTCAGGATCCCGCTCCGCATATGGATAAAAAACTGCCCGAGTGACCATTATCTTTTTTTAATCATACTCAGCCAGATTTTTTTTGATTTTCCAGATCCCTAGAATTCATTTTATCAGAGTATGAAATTAAAAGTACAGAATACAAAGGAGGGTACCGTGCCTGTCCCCCCTGGCCGCCCCTGCGCTGCGCAATAGTGTTGTATAACCTTCTTTTGAGAGTTATCACATTTGGGGGAAACCAAGCGGCGGGGGTGAATCCCTTATTGAATGTTTTAGTTTTATGAAACATTTCTCCAGAACCGGTTTTCCATATCCTTTAATAACGCCCCCGTCCATTTCACTGGTAGGAAATGCAGGCTGGATAAGGGTATGGCAGACGAAAAAAAACCTGCTGATGTGAGTCAGGTCATCGGTTATGAACGGGAAATAAAGGAGATCATCGATGCAATCGAACAATCCGGGTCCGACATACCGCCCCATATTGCCATCATTGCTGAACCGATGGGTGGCCGTACGACAATCGTTACCGAAATCAGGCGTCTCTACGGCGACAGGGTATACTACATGCCCCTTGAATTTGTCATAAAACAGGATGCTCTCCCGGATTTTGCCAGCCTTGACAAAGATATAATCCTGATTGACAACTGCCAGTTCCTGACTACACGGATTATCGGGGGATTTGATGTCCTTGATTCGTTCCTGCGCATGCAGATTACGTCAAAAAAGATCTTCATCACGACATGGAACACCTTCAGCTGGCAGTACCTCTCCGCCGTCATGAACCTTGACGCGTATTTCCCCACAGTCGTCATGTTGACTACGATGGACACACCGGTCCTCAAGCAGATGATCCTGACACGCCATAAGTCCGGCGAGATACGGTTCGTTGATGAGGGGACCGCGGAGCGTTCTATTTTTTTCTCAGTAATCCATCGCACGGTGCGGTTACCGTTTACGACCACTGATATTTCAATCCCGTGGATAAAGTTGAATTTTACCGTAATGCTTTCCGGGATATCAAGAAAAAAACGCGTGCAGATCTCCTATGAGGATATAATTTTTGAAAAGATTTACCGGATAGCAAGGGGAAATCCCGGTGTCGCGAATTTACTCTGGGACACGAGCCTGAAAGATAACACCATCTCTTTAAGCGCAATCAACGAGACCTCGTTTTCTATCTCCCTTGACACGAATGAATCATTTATCCTTTCCGTCATCCTGTCCATGGAATCCCTGCACGCAAAGGATCTTTTTGCAATTCGCCGGATCCGAGATGGATATCGAGCGGGTGCTGTACCGCCTCGTCCAGCAGGATCTTATCATAGAATCCTCTGGGTATTACCGTATCGCACCGTTTGCCCTTGGACCGGTAACGGATTATCTTAAGAAAACCCGGAGGTTGTGGTAACTATGGCTGACCCCCTGCTCACCAATGTTACGACAGGATTGTCGGCAACAACCAATACTACAGACTTTCTTTCCAATGTTACTGCGGAACTGTCGAAAACCAATGCTACAAACATTCTTTCCAATGTTACCGCAGAACTCCCCATAAAACCCATTACTACAGCACTGGTTCTGAACATCATATCAGTCATTATTATTGTCTATGTCGTAACGTACCTGCTCGAGCTTTATCCTCCTCCATTTCGCGGAGCGAATCAGATGGTACCAGACATCTCTCACGATGATCATTCCCCTGTTGAAGCTCCTCCTCTACACGTTCGCGTTCTATTATATCATAAATGCCGTGATCGAACTTTCACTGACCCAGGTGATTGCATTCTCGGGGCTTTTTGGTGCTGCGATTGGGTTCGGGTTAAAAGACCTCTTTGCCGATATTGTCGGGGGTGTCGTGATCATCTTTGAAAAACCGTACCAGATCGGCGACAAGGTTACCATCGGCGATAAGTACGGTGAAGTAAAAATTATCGGCATCCGTTCGACGCGTATCCAGACCCCGGCCGATGAACTGGTATCAGTACCGAACTTCACCATTTTCAGCCAGCCGGTTACAAGCGGGAATGCCGGCGATCTGGCCATGATGATCGTAATCGACCTCTTCATCCACCCCGATTCCGATGCAGACAAGGCAATGAAGATCCTGAAAGAGGCTATTGTTACCTCGAAGTATGTGATCATCTCGAAAAAATATACGTACCACGGTGCTTCTCGAGGACTTCCCCTTCTACAAGCGTGTCCGTGCAAAAGGATATGTCACCGACCTCCGGCTCGAGTTCGAGTTCAAGTCCGAAGTCACCCGGAGAACATGGGCGGAGTTTACCAAGGCAGGGATCCGGCCGCCGTCGTTTGTTCCCCCGTCAACGGATGCGAGCGGACAGTCCCCGCCAAAGATACCGTAATCCTTTTTTATCCTGGTATGGGGCTGTGCCTTACATGACGGGATTCCTGCTTTCATCAATCTCAGGTCCCGGGTTTTAAGAAAAATAATCAGGATTCCTGATTTATCAGATACTCCGGACCCGGACGGTGCTAAAAAACCAACAAGCAGGTCATGCTGAAACCCTGTGTGGAGATGGAATTTTTTACTTCCCGTTTCAGGAATCCTGATATCCTCTGAACCTGACCGAGGATTCAGACGTTGGTTACAAAGACAAAAAGATACAGCATGTCCCATGCTTCACGGTATAACAGCCATGAAGGAGTGTACCGTTTTTTAGGACAAAACCGGAAGACTGCATCATTTTCACATCATAGAACCGGGAAAGGAAATCGTCAGAAAAGATATACCCGGATCAGTATCTTTATTATTAGGTAAAACCTAACTAACAAAGGATCGGAGTATGATGGATAACGAGGAGCACCTGTTCGAAGTGTTTGAAAACCTGATCAGGATCAAAAATGAATGCTCCTGCAATATCTTCTCCGAATGCGGACTTTCGGATATGACGGTTACGCAAATCGCCTATCTGAAAGTCATCGATGAGCAGGGAGAGGTCACGTTCAGCAGGTTAGCTCCAGATCACCAGGAACTCAAAACCCACGATTACTGAAATGATCAACAAATTTGTCCGGATGGAGTGCGTGCTACCGAAAACCTTGTCCCGATGACGGAAGGATCCTGTATATCCGCCTTACCGACAAAGGAAAAAAAATTGCACAAGCCGAACAATATGCACTGCACCAGGCGATTCAGCAGATGGTGAATTCACTGGATGAACACGAGAAGGATCTCCTGATCGGGATCCTGCAAAAAATCAGGTAATTTTTTTATCCTGCATTTTAGTTAGGGAAATTCGAACTAAATTATTGAGGAAATCATGCAATCAGTAAAAACTGAGGAAAAAATGGAAAAAATAGTCATACCGCTCTTTGAGATCGTTGTCTACCCGAACAGCCGGACAAAATTCCAGGTTGACCGGGCTACCGGGGAATTTCTGCTGGCCGAAATAGAGGATCCTGAATCTGCATATGCAGTCGGCCTGACCGTAAAAAGCGGTACCCGGTCTTCCGAAGTGACCATCGAATCGATGTATAAAACCGGGAACCTGTTCCGGATCTCACACGTGCAGCCTGCTGACGACGGGTACTTGATCTGTGCAGAGGTTGTACAAAGAGTAAAGGCTCTTTCGTTATCCGAAAAGGATGGGCAGTTCTTTACCGCGTACGAGCTGGTCCCTGACCTGCAGGATCTCGAGGAAGACCTTCAGGTCCGGATCCTCGCTGATATAAAAAGCACGGTCCATGACATCAGCAACCGGTTCCAGGGCTCGGAACAGTTTACCCGGCCAATCGACCGTATGGATTCCGTTGACCGGATTATGGGGTTTGTCATGCCCTTCATTCCGATCCACCTTGCAGAAAAGCAGGCACTGCTTGAGATTGTGTCGGTCCGCCAGCGGTACATCACGTTTCTGGAGATGCTGACAAAATTCAAGGATAATATGAGCTTCCGCATCGACATGGCCAGAAAAGTATCTGAAAAGGTAAACAAGTCAAACCGTGAGGCGATGCTGAGGGAACAACTCAAACTGATCCAGGAAGAACTCAATGAATGCGATGGCTCATGCTCAGGTGACAGCGGGTACCGGGAAAAAATTGAAAATTCGAAGATGCCTGATGAAGTGAGAGACAAGGCATTGTCGGAGCTCAAAAAGCTTGAAACCGGTGGCAGCCAGAACCATGAAAGTTCTATAATCAGAAATTACCTTGATCTCCTGCTCGACCTTCCCTGGGTAACAGAAGAGAGAAAGAGCATCGATATTGCACAGGCCCGCCAGGTACTTGAGAGCAACCATAACGGGCTGGAAAAGGTCAAGGAGAGGATCATCCAGCACCTTGCCGTAATGAAGTTAAAACAGGAAAAACAGGGTTCTATCCTGCTCCTGACCGGCCCGCCCGGTACCTGGGAAAACGAGTCTCGGGAAGAGCATTGCGGATGCCCTTGGCCGAAAGTATATCAGGATAAGCCTTGGTGGCGTCAGAGATGAAGCAGAAATCCGTGGGCACCGGAGGACATATGTCGGTGCCCTGCCGGGAAGAATTATCCAGGGTATAAAGCGGGCAGGCACGAAAAATCCCGTCTTTATTCTCGATGAGATTGACAAGCTTGCCTATTCCAACCAGGGGGATCCGGCAAGTGCATTACTGGAAGTCCTCGATCCCGAACAGAACAGCACCTTCTCAGACCACTACCTCGAAGTTCCCTATGACCTGTCTGATGTGTTGTTCATCGCTACAGCAAATAGTCTGGCAACAATCCCGGCGCCGCTTCTTGACCGGATGGAGCATATCGAAATCTCCGGCTACACGAAAAATGAGAAGTTTGCCATTGCAAAAGACCACCTGCTGCCCAATACTCTGGTAGAACATGGTCTTGACGCAGATAAACTCATAATTGAAGACGAGACGGTAAAGGCAATTATCGAAAAATACACCCGCGAAGCAGGTGTCAGGTGGCTTAAAAAACAGATAGCCGGTATTGCACGGTTTGTATCCGAGAAGATTGTATCCGGAAAAGCAGATCTTCCGTTTGTCGTGAAGGTGGATATGCTCCCCGAGATACTGGGAAAAGAGGTGATCCGCATTGAAGAAGCCAGGAAAGAACATGTACCCGGTGTCGTTACCGGACTTGCATGGACGCCGGTTGGCGGGGATATTCTTTTCATCGAATGTACATTTATGCCCGGAACGGAAAGCTGACGCTTACCCGCCAGCTGGGAGATGTAATGAAAGAGTCTGCAAAGATATCGATGAGTCTTATCAGGTCACGACTTGCACACACCTCGAACAGTTTTAACTTTATTACCAGTGATGTTCATATCCATGTGCCATCGGGTGCAACACCAAAGGACGGCCCGTCGGCGGGTGTGACGCTCTTCACGGCACTGACATCATTGATTACCGGCAAAACCGTTGATCCAAAAACTGCGATGACCGGCGAGGTCACCTTAAGCGGTGCCGTATTGCCGGTCGGAGGTATTAAGGAAAAGATCCTCGCAGCACACCGGGCGGGTATAACAAAGGTACTTCTCCCAAAAGAGAATGAGCGGGACCTCCAGGACGTGCCTGAAGATGTCCGTCGTGAACTGACATTTGTGACTGTAGAGTCCATTGAAGATGTCCTGAAAGTGGCACTGGACATTGACCTGCCGGGACCGGTTATGACATATGCCGGGAATCATTGCGCTCCGGTCCATAATCTCTGAAGGTTCTGTTTAAAAAAACAAAATCACCTCCATAAAAATCCCTTTTTATCCGGTCCGGAAATCCAGGCCGGTCAAATATGAGATCCGCAATTCTCTGGCAAAACCGGTAATAAAACTTCGTGTTTTGACAGGATTCTGTTTACCCGGATATGACGGATTTTTCGACATGAATTTCAATCATCCCGACAGATGAACCAGTAAAAAACCATTGTTGCTGTAGGATCAACCCGGATTTTTTCATTACCGTTAATCTGTTTTTTTATTTAACACACCGTCAATTGTTCAATTAATAAGAGTAAACCACTTATAAAACACCAAAAATAAATATCACATTGATACGTAAAAATCTGTTATTACAATTGAACTAAAATGAATGGAAAAAAGTATCTCATTTTTTTCCGACATACTCGAGGCTATAAAAAAGAATACACAGTTCTATCGCGTTATGGGGGTCGTCGCAACGGCGGGGGCTGAGGCATTGCCGAAGCCCCCAGGAGTGTTATGAGGGACGTATCCTGAGTGTATTTTAAGAAATAAGTTGGTGCTAAACGGGTAGTTTACCCTTAATAAAAATTATCAAATTTCTTGAGTAGCACGCAAGACTCTGTTTACAACCGCTTGATTTTCGAACTACCAGATGCACCAATCAGCCCGATACCCAGGATACCGATCACCGCGGCAACTCCGGACTCAATGATGTTCAAAAACAGGAGTGCAGCAGCCGCCAATGCGATACATAACCCAACGATAAACAGGATTTTATTCATGTGTGTAGCTTCTCAGATTCATTCAACGGCTTTTATCATTTAAAGGCAACTGATTCCGCCAAAACAGTGAACATGGTTAACACCGGCGGGGGTTTTGTCGTTCAACCAGGTTAAAAAAAACAGGATGAATTATTTATTCCGGTGGTATCGAAACTAGAGAAATAATGAACCGCGACGAAAACTTTCCGCTTGTCCGTGATATCATGCAGGACTTTGCAGGCACGACCAGGACTCGATCCGGTGAGTTTTTACCCGCGACGGTACCTGTGGACCGACGCATTCGCGCTCTGCAATTATCTCGGACTCTACCAGAAGTCGCACGATGAGATGTACCGAAAACTGGCTCTGCGTCTCGTTGACCAGGTGCATTTTGTCCTGGGCAGGCACCGTGACGATGACCCGCGCGCTGGCTGGATAAGCGGCCTCACCGATGATGAAGGAAATCTGCATCCGACAACCGGAGGCTTAAGGATCGGAAAAACCCTGCCCGAACGGAAGAGGAACGAACCATTCAGTGAGCAGCTGGAATGGGAACAGGACGGGCAGTACTACCATTACCTGACGAAGTGGATGCACGCGCTCAATCAGGTCAGCCTTGTTACGGGAAACCCGGATTATAATACCTGGGCAGTTGAGCTTGCCCGTAGTGCCCATGCCGGATTTACGTACAATGTTCCCGGGGGAAACCGGAAAAGAATGTACTGGAAAATGAGTATCGATCTTTCCCGCCCGCTGGTTCCTTCCATGGGTCAGCATGATCCCCCCGATGGCCTGGTCACGTATAATGAATTGCAGATGACTGGCAGGATGTTCGGGCAAACGCCGCAGCCCGTCCTGGTACCGGAGATTGCTGAAATGACCGCTATTTGTCGTGGCATGAACCTGGCTACAGATGATCCTCTCGGAACCGGCGGCCTTCTTTCCGATGCTGCAAGAATCGCCGGATTGATGGACCACCAGGGCACGGAGTTTACCGGTCTTTTAGAAACCCTCATCGGTTCAGCATTGGCCGGACTGGATTCCTTCACCCGATCCGGATCTCTTGAACGCTCAGCAGAATATCGTCTCGCTTTCCGCGAACTGGGCCTGTCGATCGGTCTTTCCGGTGTAGAAAGACTGGAGGAATGGATCAGAAAAAACCCCGGTCTGCCGGACCGTAAAAGCGCCCTGCACCACCAGGCACAGGCACTCAGGTCCTATGTGCCGCTGAAAGAAAAGATCGAACAATTCTGGCTTGAAGAGAAGAACAGGCAGGCAGGCACCTGGACCGGACACCGGGAGATTAATATGGTAATGCTTGCCACAAGCCTTGAACCTTTGGGATTTCTGGGATTATAAGGTTCCTGGTTTTAGTACCGCGGGGGCGGGTTGACAGTACCTGTCCTGCCATATCGCCCCTGCATTGTGCCCGGTGATGGTGTATTCCGAAGTCTGGAGTTATCTCTATTCGGGAGACCAGAAACTGCCCGGGGTGAAACCTTAGTGAGCGTTAAATTTTTTTAAATATTTCACCAGGGCCTGGCATGTATCCGGTAAAAAATTCTTGGCATATCCGTATTCCCGGTATCTTTTTTAAGAGGGCGGTTTATTCCGGGGTATTAAATCGTTCAAAGAAACATTCACCGGATACCAGTTTTTCCCCGGGCTTAAGATTCACGAAGGAAATTATCAGCATGGTCCAGGCACACATATGCCGAGCAGCACGCGAATCCCTGGTAACCAATGGCGTCCTTTTCACAGTACTCACATTTCATTTTTTCTGCCATAGTAATTTCTCTATAGTCTTCTCATCATACAAAACTTTTTCATGGAATACCGGTTCCGGATGCCGATGATTACAGAATACCGAATCGATGGTATCCCCCTGCAAAAGCAAAAAAGGAAGGCCGGCATCCGGATTCATGGTTCTGCAGTATCGCGTTTCCTTATTCCAGCGATATGAGTCGGAAAAAAAATTGGATTATAACCTGGTACGTCTGTCGTAATTGATATAATAGTGATTCAGACGGGATGGCTGCTATCCGGTAGTAGTATCCAATAACTGTTTAACTGCAATTATTTTCGAAGTTAACGGTATTTTATTAAAATACAGGATCATAATGGCTATTATGACATCATCCCGAAGTCAAGGATATTTCGTACCCGGACTAATCAGCCTTGGGATTATCCTGGTGCTTGTCCTGCTCGTCAGCGGCTGCACCCAGCCGGCACCATCCCCCTCAGTCACCCCGACACCCGCTGCCACTCAGACATCAGACTGGTATGCCAAATCCGGCATCGGTTTCCTGCGGTCTGTCCGGAGGAACTACAGAGATTACCAAAGACACATCCGGAAACGAGTACGGCATGTGTACATTCAGTAACGGTACTTCCTGCGAAGAATGGGCGCTCTTCCGTGGAGAGGGGTGCAAACCTGGATTACCAACGACACCGATGACAGAGGGAAAGAAAATGTTCACATTCACCGAAACGGATAATGGCAGGAGCGGGAATATTACGCAAAACACCCGGTTTGCCGGTTGTACCTGCAGAAAATCCCACTACCGGCTTTATGTGGAATGCCACCCTGTCTTCCGGACTTGAGCTCCAGTCATCAGATTATCACCAGGACGACGCTCTACTCAGGAATGGTTGGCGCAGGAGGGAACAGGACATGGGTCATCGTGGCAAAAGATACCGGCGATCAGAAATTCTCTGCAATCTACCGCCGTTCATGGGAGAATGTTACCGGTAACGAAACAACGTACAGCGTGACCATAAAAGTGGTCAAGGCTTGATACTTATCCCGGTAAAAATACCACTCCTACAATTTTTCAACATTTCCATTATCTCCCGTGCTTTTATCACTCTGCTTCTGTAATACCCCATTTCTGTAAGGATGTTGATTATGCATCCCCCATAAAAGATTAAAACACATCAGAAACCCGGGAGCTGATTTTTTTATCAGCGTAACCGTTCTTTATTTTTCATACATAACCGTTTTTTTGGCTCTGTAAAAATACCCATAAAATTAAAAACACTCACGGGGATTTCATCCCAGTCGCCTGGCTCCCCCCGATGCTATAACTCCCGTGAAGGTACTGCACCAGCGGTCGCGCAGCACAGGGAACGTCCGGGGGGACAGGACGGTCCCCCCTCCATGGTATTCCGGGCATTTAATTTCATGCACCAATAAAATGAATTCTACAGAGCCGGTTTTTTAGTATTTCATGACCGCATGCCTGTTATTTATTGCACGAAAACCTAAAAGATGAGAGATAATTTCGTTCATTCTACGGATTAAAGAGAAAAACTCATATTTCCATTGATTGATTTTACAGTATGGATACATTCGATATCGATAATTTAATCAATAATTATTCTGATTTTGAAAAATCACTGGATGATAAAATACAGGTATTAAAAAAAATCAAAGATAATCCGGATAGTACCAATACAGCTCTCATGATCCAGTTGATTGAGTCTCAGAAAAAATCTGCCGGACAAGCTGAAAAAATACTCTTTTTTTCCCGTCTCACCGGGATTTTTGCCATCGGCGCATTCATAATCTCCCTTGGTACATTGTCTTTAGTCTATTTTGCTATCGGACCGGAAAAAACATTCTGGAGCAGTGTAATCATCGTAGCTGCAGGTGCAGCAGTAATGGGACTTCTCCTGGTAATAGTGCACTGTCAGAAAAAATAACGGCAAAAAGAAAATACTATTGTCAATAATAAATAATCCCACAAAAAAAAGGAATACGTAACGTGAGCGATACTATCGAAACATACCTGATTCCTGACCTCAAAGAAGGAACCATGAAAAAATTCATGGTTATGGGTCACAGTATCCTTCTGGCCCGGGTAAAAGGACGATACTTCGCGGTTGATGCCATCTGCCCCCACCTTCGAAGGCGACCTGTCTCTTGGGACCCTGAAAGAAACAATTGTCACCTGTCCGATGCACAATTCACAGTTTGATCTGCGTGACGGGCATGTTATACGGTGGACTGACCAGACCGGTATCAGGCTCGATTTCACATCCCGGGCACATCCCCCAAAACCCCTGAAGCGTTACCCGGACCGGGTTGAAGAGAATAAAATCCTGATCACCCTTGAGACACCACAAAAATATCTAAGATACCCCATGTCCCCGCGTCTGGATCCCTGAACAGATAATTGATCCAACAGGACCGCTCTTCAAAATGCCGTTATACAGGATCCCGGAGCAGCGGACAGGTCATGCAATGCCCGCCTCCGCGTCCCCGGCTCCACTCTGATCCTTCGAATTCCAGGACATCAATACCTGCCTTGCGGAAATTCCGGTTGGTAAACGTATTACGGTTCATCGCAATCACGACACCGGGCTTCAGGGCAATGATATTATTTCCGTCATCCCACTGCTCGCGGGCAGGCTTCATACCTGTCACCCCCGGTAGGGATGACCTCCAGGCGGTCGGTTTCCAGCGCATCAGATACTGCACTGAGAAAATTATCTTCCTTTGTTACGCTGAACAATGCCTGTTCGTCACCAGGACGGATACTGTAGGTTTCCATCCGGTTCACTATATCCGGAAATACGGTAACCTTATCCGCATCCAGCATGGTAAAGACCGTGTCGAGATGCATATGAGCCCGGTCCCGGCTCATCCTGGCAACAATAATCCGTTCTGCCGCTTTGCCTGAAAAAAGGGATTGTGCCAGCTGCTCGATCATCGGTGCCTGCGTACGTTCGCTTAAACCAATGAGAACCGTCCCGTTTCCGATTGGCATGACGTCCCCGCCTTCCAGGGAAGGACGAACTGTGTCCATGGCTGTTAACCGCTTTTCTTCA
Organism: uncultured Methanoregulaceae archaeon; assembly: GCA_963733045.1. GTDB lineage: Archaea > Halobacteriota > Methanomicrobia > Methanomicrobiales > Methanospirillaceae > Methanoregula. Next base: position 51,416 of record CAVTBZ010000008.1, read on the forward strand.
CCGGTCTGGGGATACCAGAACCCGAACCCTGCATCCATGAACATCGGGTGGTGACGGTAAACAGTATCAATATTGAAAGATTCAGGGTACCGTGCCGGCCAATACATCGGGTTAACCGAGACACCATTATAGATCCAACAGGATGGATCCCGGGTAAAGAGCGTGTTGGGGAGCGGAGGAAGGATAAAGGCATCCGGTCCGGCAACTGCTGCAGTCAGTGAGAACCGTGCCAGACCTTTCATGTATAAACATTCAAGTTCGCTGACCGTGATTCCCCCGATAAGATGTTTTGCCAGGTCTGCAGCATCCATATCCATCAGGCAAATCCTGACTGCATCAATGGCGGAGATTCCAACAGTCATTCCGGCAGATACCCGCTCAATCACCTGCCGCTTTATGTCATTTCCTGCAGCAAGCACCTCAGCAAGGAGTTCCTGCATATAATAGACCTTCACACCCTCATTACGGATGAGGTGCACAAACGCATCGTGCTCCTTTAGTGCCCGGTCAACCCACAGGACATCATCAAACAGGAAGTCTTTATGGTTGGATGGTGAAAGCCGCCGAAGACTGAGGTCCGGCTGGTGCACCAGGACTTTACGAAGTTTTCCTGCTTCTGAATATACACCAAATTCTGTCATTTTTCCTCACAAAATATCAATCCGGATACACTATGGTTCCCGATTCACCGCTGACGATTGCCTGGATATCTCCAAGTGCCCCTATAGCGGCTGGGTTACCGGTTTCTTCCACAAAGATACAGGCTGCTTCCACTTTAGGGCCCATTGAACCTGCCGGAAACACATGGCGTTTTAACTCCTTTGGGGTGGTAGTCCGGATAAGTTGGGCAGAAGGTTTCCCCCAGTCACTATACACCCCGTTTACATCGGTGGCCATGACAAAGAGGTCAGATTTGGTTTCCTGCGCGAGAAGGCCGCTTGCATAGTCCTTGTCAATAACCGCTTCCACACCGGTCAGGTGCTGTTCACGGTCCTGCGGGTACATGACCGGTATCCCTCCTCCACCAGTGCAGATCACCAGTGCTCCCTGCTCAAGCAGCCAGCGGATTGGCCGGATCTCAAAGATCCGTTTCGGGCTGGGCGATGGGACGACCCGCCTCCAGGCATCCCCGTCCTGACGGAAAATCCAGCCTTTTTCCCTGCCAGTCCTGTCAGCATCGGCTTTTGAATACTGAGGACCGACAAACTTGGAGGGAGGTGCAAACGCAGGATCTGCAGGATCAATTTCGATCATGGTAAGAATTGTGGCAAACGGGACATCACGGGGCAGGAGGTTCCTGAGCTCCTGTTCGATCATGTACCCGATCATCCCCTCGGTCTGGGCATCGAGAACATCGAGGGGGTAAGGTTCGATCCGGGTATATGCAGCTGCCTGAAGAGCGAGCAGCCCGACCTGTGGTCCGTTCCCATGAGAGAGCACAAGTTCATGATCCTGCACAAGCGGTGCCAGGGCATATACCGCAGTCCTGATATTTACCCGCTGTATTTCAGCAGTCATAGGCTCACCCCGTTGTAAAAGGGCATTTCCTCCGAGAGCGATACCGATTCTCATATACGCTCCGGCGCATCCCGGTAATCGTGATTATGTCTTTTGGGATTCCGTATGCAGGGTATTTTCTTTTTTTGCAGTCTTCCTGCAGTCCCGGTTTTCATACTGCATCGTTCCTTTTCTGGTATATTTATAGGAACGGTATTGCATTTAGACCGTTTAATTGCGTGAGAAGGAGGTATGAACGGTATCCGGAAAAGGAGATATTGACCGTATGACAATTATCCGTGATCCGGAATTACACTGGCACCAGGGAAAGAAAATTATGGCCCGGCCTGCTCGCGGAGCCGGGCACCAAGCCAGGGAAGGAAATCCAGTTTCCGCGACATGACACCCTCAAGCCTTATCGGAAGGTTTTCTTTGAAGAGTGATTGGAGGAGATCTGGGTCTGCTGCACCATAGAGATAACTTGATTTCTCAAACACGTTGGTGAACAGCACAAGGACCATATCAGCCCCGGAGCTGATTTTCATCTCTGCGAGATCTGCACGGATTTCATCTTCCCGCTCACGATTCCAGGCAAAAGAAGGTACCATCACCTGGGAAATCATCACCTTTTTTGCGGAGAGCACAAACTCCTTTTTGTCCTGGGCGAGTATTACATCAAGGGATGTTCCGGAAAGATCCATTCCCCGTTCAAGAAGGGCATTTCCGAGATTGTCCGGATCTTCGTTGGTTATCCGGGTAAGATACTTCACCGCTTTCCTATCACTATGGGTGGTAGTCGACATCCTGAGGGAAAGGGTATCGGACAGGATGCCTGAGAGGAGTGCCCCGGCAACAGGCAATGAAGGGGTAAGTCCGGATTCCATGAATTTCATGGTAATTATTGTCGATGTTGCTCCGACAGGATCGTTGAAGAACCGTATAGGTTTTAACGTAGTGATAGCCCCAAGACGGTGGTGGTCGATAATTTCGACAATATCGGCTTCTTCAATCCCGTCAACTGCCTGTGAAGCTTCATTGTGATCAAGAAGAATGACCGATCTCCGGACATCGTCAAGCAGGGTCGTACGTGTCAGGACACCGGTAAGCGTCCCGTCTGCAGTGACAACACACGCGGCACGGAATTTTGATGATGAGACAACCTGACGCGCATGAGTAATTGTATCGTCAAGCGTGAGAACCGGAACATCGGTTTCCATCACTTCACGGGCTGGCAGCGAGAGGTTGATCCTCCTGCCAACCCCATAGGCATCAAGCAGCGTGGAAAGGACACAAACACCCTGTTCTGCAGCGGCTCTCGCAACATTTTCCCTGACCGGAGCCCCCTGTGCAACAATCAGGCAGGCGATTCCTGCGGAGATAAGCGCAAGCTGAACGGGTTCATTATCACCAACAACTGCAATGTCCTGTGCTGTCATCCTGCCAAGCGTTCTGTGAAGCTCGTCAATGACAATATAAACCCGCCCTTCCAGCGTCTTTCGGGCTGGCGCAACGATCGTCGCATTCAGTATACGGGCAAGAGACCCATCTGACAGGGGAGTTATGGCAAGCTCATCAAGGTGTATCGTCTGGATATAGGTACCGGCCAGGGCATGTTCCCCCACCATTCCAACCGGTTTTCCTGATGAATCAGTCATGACTACATTCCGGATCCCTTCCTTTACCATCAGCGTTGCCACATCAATGGCCGGAACATTCTGCGGCAGTGAAAAGACCGGTTTATAGTCGATGTCCGAGAGCTTTGGTTTTACTGAAGGTATTAATACCGGTTCCGGGACACTGAACCGTTCGAGCATGTAGCAGGATTCCGGATTCAGTCTGCCACAGCGGGCCGGGACATATCTGCCCGGTTCGGACAGGTTTTTAAATTCCGCATACCCAATCACACTTGCAATACTGTCAGTATCGGGTTGCCGGTGGCCGAAAAGATATATTTTATTCATAAGGAACCTCCCCCGGGTTTACGTAAATCTGAATAATACATGACCATGAAAGCTCATAAGGTACCGGCAACTAAAAAACCGGGTTTGTCCATTTTGTCATGAGACGGTTAAATTCACCGGAACCCGCCAGAATCAAAAAAATCACGAATATTACATGCAGGGTGAAATCCTGCGGGCATTTAGATCGCAAGACCCTTGTCCCATAAATTCTCTCCTCTGACCGTTTTCTTTTCATTTTTTTAAATAAAGATAACGCCTGGAAGTGCTGGCGTTGTTTTTTTGCTTTTACATTTGGCAAATGCATGCCAGATTGATAAAACTCGTTTTCATTTTAAAATTAAAATATGCTTGACGACGGTGTAATGCATTAGATTTTTATTTTTTATCGGAATAAGTAATCGAGTAAGGAAGATCCGAGTAAATCACATTGAAAGAACAGCTTTCATCGGGTCTTCCACATCCTTCTTTTCCAGTGTTCATATGAATGACAGACCAGATTGCGGTACAAAACAAAGCACATAACATCCCATCTCAATTAAATAAGAAATATGACTGCCAAAAGACAGATCCATTACTAAAAGGGGGTATTAAACGTGTCTTTTGACCAGACCTGTGTCCAGTGTGGCCGCTGCTGTGAGAAATGGGGATGGGGCCAGAGGGGCGTAATTGAAGATCTTATACCATGGATAAAGGATAAACGGCTGGATATCCTGCAGCATGTTTCCATAACGCTCGCAAATAAAAAACGGTGCAATGGCAGGGATATTTTCGGAAAGGACCTTTCCACAGTTATCCGTATCGATTACTGGGTTGATCCGGAGGGCACGACATTAACCCACTGCCCGTTCTTCCGGCGGGCCGATGACGGGAAGGTATACTGTAAAATTCATACTGCCAAACCGAAAGTCTGTATCGGGTTCACGCCATGGAATGAAGGAATCCGGGATTATGCGCTGAACTGCCCGGCATGCCGGAATACCGCACCGTAATCGCAAATTGATCTTTTTTGTTTTTCATGCGGGTAATGGTGTTTTAGCCTGTCTGTATTGATGAAAAACGTTAGCGAGAGAGAAAAAAATATCAGCGGTTTATATGCACAACTTTTGCCGGGGGAAAACCGTTGAAGTAGGTGGAGGAAGCATGGGAATAGGCACCGATATTTTCAGAATATACCAAATCCCCGATTTCAAGATCCGGCAGGTCAGCAGAGAGCGTAATGGTATCAAAGGCATCGCAGGTGGGCCCGAACACTGCTGATATCTGGGTTTCTCCATTATGAAAAGCCAGGACAGGGTACGTAACATGGTCAAATACCTGTCCGGAATACGTGTGATAAACCCCGTCATTGATATAATAACAGGGCTTGCCGTCGCGGAACGCTTTTCCGACCACTTTGGCAACGAGCATACAGGCATTCGCCACTAAAAACCTTCCCGGTTCTGCGAGAATCTCCATATCCGGTGGGAACAATCGTTTAATTTCGGCTTCCAGTTTCTTTGCAAGAGTTCGTACCGATTTTACTTCCGGGTGATACTTCACCGGAAAGCCGCCGCCGATATCAAGAATCCTGATTTTTTGTCCTGTCCGTGTTTCTGTTTCCCTGATAATATCTGCAGACAGCTGTAATGCCTGTACATAATTTTCAAAATTAGTGCACTGGCTCCCCACATGGAAACTTATTCCTTCTACAACAAGGCCCATATCAAATGCACTGGAAATCAGATCAACCGCTTCACCCGGGTGAGCCCCGAACTTTGAAGAGAGTTCTACCATAGACCCGGTGTTGGGAACCCTGATCCGTAAGACCAGACCGGCATGAGGCGCATGTTCTTTGATTTTTTTCAGTTCTTCAGAGTTGTCGAACGTTACGAGAGGTTTGTAGTGATCAAGGGCTTCAAGGGTTTCTATTGGCTTGATGGTGTTTGCATAGATGATCTTATCCCAAATCCAGTCCTGCCGTTCTTTTTTAGGCATCTTTTTGATATTTTCATAGACAATCATGAATTCAGGCATAGAGGCTACATCGAAGCTGCTTCCGATCTCATAGAGCGTCTTTACGATCTCAGGATTTGAATTCGCTTTTACCGCATAGTACACCTGAATTTTGGGAAGGTGCTTTTTAAATTCCCGGTAATTCGAGCGGATTTTTTCATGGTCAATCACAAAGATGGGAGTTCCCTGCTCTCGTGCCAGTTTCTGCAGAAGTTCTTTCCTTGCGTTCCCGATATGGGGCACTCCATCGTCATGTTCCTTTGTTTTGGTTTTCTTATTCACGGTTTATCCCACCTTTGTCAGTACAAGAGTGATTCATCGCACAAATATGAAGTTTTTGAATTGCCAGACATCATCATAATCGTAATGGTTCTCCGGATTTTCTTTGAAGTATACTTTCCGGTTTTTCAAAGGTGTCCAGTCAGAAGGCCCGGAATAAAAATCACCCAGGTACGGCTTTGCAATGTCCAGGACACATTCATTGGGCAGATCATCCGGGAGGCAAAAACCCCTTTTCGGGTTTGCTATCATCCACATCACCGCAGTAACCACTCCCAGCGCTACCTGTACCGTGGTTGCATTCTGGCCGGGTGCTAAGGTCTTTGCTTCCTCTATAGACAGAATACTTCCGGTCCACCATGATTTATAGGGATGGCCCATCAGGAGGGCGCCTAATGTATCTGCGCCTGAAATGATCTCCCGGTCATTCAATATCCGTAACCTGGGTTGCAGTTCGTAATTTCTGCCCCTGAGCTCATGAAGCGATGAGATCGTGTCATCACAGGGCAGATATGCATAATGCACGGTCGGACGGTAAATTGCATTGCCATCCTTCCAGACAGTCCAGCGATCTGATATACCAAATGCTTCACCGTGCCGGATAACCATGCCGACTATCTCATGATGGGGAACCCAGGAACGGACCCACGTATTGATCCCCATACGGGCCAGCAGGATCTCGTTCTTTGGCCCGACCGGAGGTACAATAGCCTGATCGGGCAGCTCTTTTTCATGCGTGCCCCACCCTATCTCCGCGGGAGCGGTACCTTCCTCCCTGAGTCCTTCAATGCACCAGGTTCCCACAAACTCATCGACTTTTTTCGGTGACCGGGAGATCTGGGTATCCCTCTCTGAACAGTGAATGACTTTTATTCCGGTCTCCATGGCAAGCGCACCAAAATTCTGATTCCGGATAAGGTCTTCCATGAGGGCTGAATCAGGAGCGATATCATCTGCAATCATCCGGCGCGCGATATCTACAAGTCCCTGCCTCGCAAAATGCGAGATTAAACCGGGATTTGCCCCATGGTCAACAACAGAAGTGGCGCTGTCATGCCAGTCTTTTGTCAGTTCATGGAGTTTCATCTGCCGGTAATACAAAGTTTTTTCATACGGGCTGGCGGTAAACCTTTCAGCATCGGGATCCCAGGCCTCGACTGACGTGTTTACGTACAGGACATTGTGATCATGACACCACTGTACCATCTCGCAGCAGTCGATATTCCAGGCAAGGTCGATCAGCAGACCACCGGGTTCAAGAAATTCAGAAAGAATCTGGTCAAAGTTATCCGGAGTAACTTTTCTCTTGAAAAACCGTACTCCTCCGGAAATCCATCCTTTAAGATCCGGTGTCTTGTCTATGAAATCAATAATCGTAAGATTATCGAGGGGGATATTTACATGGCGGAGCAGGATAGGGAGTGTACTTTTAGCTACTGCACCATATCCAATGATTAATACCTTATTATCAAAATCCATGTGATACCTCCGATAAAAAATCCTGTCAGATGATTTATTGTTGTTTTGTTAACATTACATATAAAACTGACAAGAAAAATTTATTGCCGTCAGCAATTTCTGATACGGCCGGAAATAATCAGTGTACCGGCAGACACATTCCGGTCAATAATTATGACAGGATTCTTTCTCCCGTTTCTGTCAGCCATTATTCTGATAAAATATCTTCCACTTTTTTTTTTTGGAATTTTTCAGGAAAGTGGATACTTATTTCATTTCCTTTCCAATACTAGTAAGGCAAGGTGATTTGGTGTCAAAACGCGCAGTCGATATGGTTTTTCTGGCAATGTATACTCTCACCGATCTTCGGATAATTCTCCGGCAAACCGCTCCTGCCCACGAACTCGATGCCGAACAGCAAATCCAGGCAGGACGGCTGCTTGATAATCTCGAGCGTCAGGTCGCATCATTAAAACAGGAGCTGCTGAAATGAGGTGCGGGGCCGGAATTGAAGCACGCCAGGTAAACGAGCTCTACATTAATATAGATCCTATCCAGGCCGGAGGCAGGCTAACCGCAGATGCAATGAAGGCCGTAATAGCCTACGGGGACGGATATTCAGTCTGCGATAACTGTCGAAAACCAAACCGGCTCGATTATATCAAAAAACCCCCGATTGCTGATTTCCATAAAGATGTTGCAGTATGGCTTAACATGGATGATGTGAGAACTGTTCCGGGTGCCCGCCGGGGATTCCAGGCTGTTGCCCAGACGTACGTCAGAAGGGGGGATCCGGTACTGCTTACCAGCCTGTCGCATTATACCGAATTTCTCGCGATTGAAGAAGCAGGTGGTGTTGCCCGTGAGATTCCTGCCAATGAAACGAGGTTGATTACCCCGGATGCTGCAGCAGTTAAAATCGAGGACGTAAAGCGTGAATTCGGAAAAGCTCCTGTTCTAGCATTTATAGACCATGTAGATTACCAGTATGGAAACATGCATGACGTAAAAGCAATCGCAAAAGTAGCCCACCAGTATGATATTCCGGTGGTGTATAACGGGGCTTACACGGTCGGCATCCTGCCTGTTGACGGCAAAGACCTTGGTGCAGATTTCGTTGTCGGTTCCGGACACAAGAGCATGGCAGCTCCTGCACCATCAGGAATTCTCGCTGCAACATCCGAACGTTCCGGTGAAGTGTTCCGTACTACAGCAATTGAGGGGGATGTTACAAAACGTAAGTTCGGGATCAAGGAACCGGAGATGATGGGCTGTACACTTATGGGTGCAACACTCGTCGGCATGATGGCTTCGTTTCCCCAGGTTAAAGACCGGGTAAAACACTTTGACCAGGAACTGGAGAACAACCGGATTGTCCTGGAAGCTCTCCTTTCAGTTTCCGGTACAAAGATACTGTCACAATATCCAAGGAAACATCCACTTACGCGGGTGGATACTATTGCATCGTTTGATAAAGTGGCAGAAACCCACAAGAAGAGGGGGTTTTATTTCTCCGGTGCACTTGAGGAAAAAGGAATATTTGGTATCATTCCCGGTGCAACAAAAGTCTGGAAATTCAATACCTATGGCTCGACAAAAAAACAGGCAATGTACCTTGCTGATGCATTTATCGCCATCGCGAGAGAGAATGGTATTCCAGTCACCGGATAATAAATTTGTTTTTTATATTCCGGTATCGCCAGAAAACTACATGATATATGGAACTCATACTGCGTTCCATATACCGTCTTTTTGGGATTCACTCTGAAACAGGTTATCAGGTTTTTAAGAGAAAACTTATTTTGTTCATCTTTTTGTTGACTAAAAAAAATACGAAGGTAACCGATTCTCTCCCACCGTAGGGGGGAGGCATCCAAAAGGGTGCTTTTTGCTTGATCCATAAGAGCGTCGGGATGTAATTTTTTCCTGTATTTCTACAAACCCGGTTATCAAACCATTTTTAAAAAACAAGGAGGGTTTATTACCTGTCATGCCATAGGTTTCGTTGGTGAGATAAAGGAATTTTCATACAATATTCAGACGGGAGGATGGATGTTCGAAAAATATGACCTGACAAAGACTATGGATGATTCAGCATTTGAAAAAGCCATCCCGCAACTGAGGGAAAGATTGGGCATCCTTCAGCGAACACTTCGCGATCTTCAAATCCCGGTTATCATTGTCATCGAAGGATGGAACGCGGCGGGCATCACCATGTCCACCAAGGAGATTATCCAGTCGCTCGATCCACGGGGGTTTACGTTGCATGCAACAGAAAACGCCACTGATGAAGAGCGGGCACATCCGTTTATGTGGAGATTCTGGATAAAAACTCCTTCAAAAGGTCGTATTGCACTATTTGCCCGCAGCTGGTACAGCAGGGCGCTGGCAGAAAAACTTGTCAGTATAGGCTGGAAAAAATCGTTAAAAGAAGAAATTAATTCAATTGCAATTTTTGAACGCCAGCTCAATGACAGCGGTGCAATCATCATCAAGTTTTTTTTGCACATCAGCAAGGATGAACAGAAGGTAAGACTGTTGGAACGGGAGAGAAACCCGTTTACAGCCTGGATGGTAACCCCGAGTATCTGGGATTTTCACCATAATTATGATACCTATCTTCCTCTGATCGATGAGTTCATTGAAAAAACCGATTCAGATTATGCACCGTGGCATATCATCGAAGCAACAGATCGGAAGTATGCCATTTTCAAAGTGTATTCCCACCTTGTAAAAACTCTCGATAAATGCATTGCTGACAGGGAGGAGCAATCCAGAAAAGGAAAACAAAAAAGTAACACAAAACCTCCAAAAAACCCCGTTCAGAGAAGATCTTCAGCCATCAAATCCTATTCAAAAGAGGAGTGCCAGGATCTGCTCGGCAGTCTGCAGATTGAGATGCTTGAGCTCAATTATATCCTTTTTAAACGGAAGATCCCGTTCGTCATCGTGTATGAAGGGTGGGACGCCGCAGGAAAAGGTGGGAATATCACCCGGCTTGCCCGGTACATCAACCCGCTGGGTACAATGTTTTACCGGTATCGGCCCCGAATGATTACGAGAGCCGACACCATTATCTCTGGAGATTCATCCGTTGTTACCCGAAAGCCGGCCATTTTGCCATTTATGACCGCAGCTGGTACGGGCGGGTGCTGGTTGAACGTGTGGAAGGGTACTGTTCTGAAAACGAGTGGCAGCGGGCATACCAGGAAATCAATGAAATGGAACAGGACTATGTCGAGAGCAGTGGCGGGGGGATTGTCAAGTTCTGGCTCGAGATAAGCAAAGAGGAACAACTCAAGCGGTTCCATCAGCGGGAAAAGGATCCGCTCAAGCAGTATAAAATAACCGATGAGGACTGGAGGAACCGGGAGAAATGGGATCTCTACGATGCTGCGGTGGATGAGATGCTCGCCCGGACCAACACCCCATATGCCCCATGGATTGTTATAGAATCTGACGATAAATGGTATGCCCGGGTCAAGGCACTCAAAGAAGTCATCCAGCATGCGGAGAAACTTCTGTGATTTATTTTTTTGTCATTTTATATCAAACGAAAGGATTTTCTGAATAAGGAATAATTCTCAAAAATTTGGGGATATTCCATTCTCTGGAATATTTTCCTGTTACAATAACAAAAATTTAATAAAAATGTTTTTGTAGAATAACATCAAGGTGACCATTATGAAAAAACAACTGTTCATGGCATGTTTTCTGTTGCTTTGTTTATTAAGTGGGGTAGGGAGTGCTTTAACGGTCTACCAGAATGAATCCCAGTTAATCCAAACCTCCGATGTTATTGTATACGGAAAAATCATCGGTATCCAAAGTGCATGGAATGCCCAGAAAACACATATCGAGACAACTGCGCAGGTACTGTTGAATGATACCCTGAAAAACAGTGGATCTTCAAATCTCAGTTCCGGCAGTACCATTCAGGTCCATGTACTGGGAGGGACCGTGGATAATCTTTCTGAACAGGTGGAGGATACACCTGTGTTACTCATGGATACAGAAGCAATCTTCTTTTTGAAAAAAATGAGTGATGAGACATATTCCGTGGTAAGATTATACGGCGTGAAAAACGGTAAGATTGGCGAATCTTCACCACACGGTTTGAATGATATTGCAACATTTAAACAGAAAATTATGGATATTGGCCAGGCCAGTACCGGCAGCCAGACAACAATGACACAAAAGGCCGGAATGTCATATGCTCCGGCTGATCGTGATAATTGGAATTTTGTTCCTTTTCCGAAAAACCGGAAGAACATAATGGCAGAATACCAAAATATTTATTTGTTTTTATAAATGCGGGATCATCGACCGGCATTCTGATTTCAGGATTATTATTCCCGGGAAATCATACCAGGATTAATGAATGATTTCACGTCGAATCACTATTCTCAAAACTTTTCAATCATTTTTTTATAACAGTAATATCAAATAAAAAATATTTTATATTGCTATAAGTAAAGTCACTATCCTATGAGGACGTTTTCTGTTGCGATTTGTTTTATCCTGCTTTGTCTCCTTTGCGGATTTTGTAATGCCCTGATGATATACCAGAATGATACACAATTAATCCGGACTTCCGACCAGATCGTCTATGGAAAAATTGTTGATGTGAAAAGCGTTTGGAATGCCCAGAAAACGCATATAGAAACAACTGCGCAGGTTCTCGTTGATGAGGCCTTTGTACAAAGCAACAATTTAGGTATCAATTCCGGCACAACTGTTCCTGTTACGGTCCTGGGGGAACAGTGGGTGATATTACTGAATGGGTCGAAGATATGCCGGCTTTTGCAGGCTCAACTCAGATGCATTTATTTACCTGGAAAAAACAAAGAGCGGAAAATTAACGGTTCACGGTCTTGAAAACGGGATACATCCGGTTTTAAGTGGCAACACAGGAACCCCGGAAAATCCCAGGATCTCTTCTTCAGCCGGTGCTGTGGCACAATTCAAGGAAGAGATACAGAAAACACTGCAGGGGCTACCCGTCGAAGTCCATCCCCCCGGTAGTGTATCCACATCTGTGGCCCCTTCACTGGGCGCCTCCGGACCAACAATATCATCTGTTACCCCTTCATCTGCCTCAGGAGGGACAGGATCCATCATTACGATCACAGGATCGGGGTTTGGAGACTCACATGCTTCAAATTCTTATGTTTTATTCTTTCAAAGAGTACTATCAGCTGAATTCTTCCTATTATACTTCCAACATGATACTGGTCGGAACTTCAGTTTCATGGACTGATACCCGGATAGTCGTACGTGTTCCACAGGGTGCAAGCAGTGGATTCGTTCGTATCCGGATTAATGGTAACGTTGATAGCAATCAATATCCATTTGCAATAACTTTCAGTTATCGTACGCTAAAAAGGGCTTCCCCTTCAACATATTATTATGTAAATCCCGGATCAGTCTCTGGATTTACACCAGCAATCCAGAACGCGGCTGTTTCATGGAATAATGCAGGATCTTTATTCAGACTCAATTATGGAGGAATATCAACAAAAACCGAAATAGCTTATGATTATGAAAATGATATTATTTTCGGCCCTCCATCAGATTTCTCAGCAAATTCTATGGCATTCACCGATATTTGGTATTCTTCAAATAACCCCGATAAAATTCTTGAATGTGATTCTGAATTCAATACAGGTTATTTATGGACTACAGGGACTGCCAGCGGTGATACCATGAATATTGAAACAATAATGCTTCATGAGTTTGGTCATTGGGTTGGCCTTGATGATTTATACGGTTTTTTACCTGAACTAGGGTATTCGCAATTCCCCTCAGACATCAGTCCGGAGAAAAAGGTAATGTTTGGATTAAATGGTGATGTTTTTGGGAACAAGAACCTCAAGACCCTGTCATCTGCTGACATTGCGGGAATCAGGTGGATATATACTACATCCGGACCAACCGTTACCGGCATCACACCCAATTTAGGCTATGATTCAACATCGGTTACAATCACGAACCTAACCGGTACCAACTTTCAAACCGGTTCGAATGTCGTCCTCACGAGAAGTGGGTCAGCCAATATCAGCGCCACGGGAATAACGGTCGTTTCTCCGAATAAAATTACCTGCACGTTCCTCCTCCCTGCTTTAACAGGCAGTTACAACGTTGTCGTAGTCAATCCTAATGGAGAGGAAGGCTTGCTCGCAAATGGATTTAACGTCATAACCAGAAGAGATGATATTCCGGTGACAGGAAAGTGGAACAGTGACCTGATTTCTGATGTCGGCTTCTTCCGCCCGATAAACGGGAACTGGTATCTGGATTCCAATAAAGACGGCATCATGGATATAACCATAAAATACGGAACATTTGAAGATATTCCCTTAGTCGGCGACTGGAACGGCGATGGCATAAGTGAGATCGGGGTTTTCAGGCCATCTGCCCGCCAGTTCATCCTCAATACCAACCCTATCACCCGGATTACGTATGGTCTGAGCACCGATATCCCGATTGCGGGAGACTGGAATGGCGACGGCATAAGCGAGATCGGGGTTTTCAGGCCATCTGCCCGCCAGTTCATTCTCAATACCAATCCTATCACCCGGATTACCTATGGTCTGAGCACCGATATTCCGATTACGGGAGACTGGAATGGCGACAGCATAAGTGAGATCGGGGTTTTCAGGACTTCCAGCAGGCAATTTATATTCAACACCAATCCTATTACCCGGATCACCTATGGGATGTGCACCGATCTCCCGTTAACGGGTGACTGGAACGGTGATGCTATAAGTGACATAGGGGTATACAGATCTTCTGCCAGGCAGTTCATTCTCAATACCAATCCTATTACCCGGATTACGTATTGATTGAATGACCATCTTCCTTCCTTTCAGGACGGAGGAGGGTGCATACTTTTTATTGGATTGACCCAAAAGACCTTGCTGATGCCCTATAAAAATTCAAAAAAGACCGGTCTTTAGTAAAATTACTTGCCATCATTAATACGCCAAAAAAATATATTGGATATAAGAATGGAATCTGACGACTATCGCTTATACACTATAAGACTGGTCATTACTCTTCTTTTCATGGGCTCATGGTTATTCGGGAATTCCGCTTTTGGCGCATCAAACGAAAATTATTCAGGTATTCTCGACACACCAACTTTTGACTCTACATTTGAGCATGGATCTTCAGGAAACCTGACGACCGGTGATGTGTCTGTGAGTTCCGTGCCAGTGAACAGATCAGCCAGATTGAGGGGAATTGCTGAAAACCCGGACACCTATGTCAAAGATGAAGTAATTGTGCGGTATGATTATCAAAAGATATTCAATAAAAAAGATATTGTTACGTATTCTTCCCGTACAAACACACATGTCGGGGCTGTTGTCAAAAAAGACTTCAGTAATGACGGTTTACCCGGAATGCAGGTCGTAAAGTTCCCTGAGTCCAAGTCAGTTAGTGAGATCATATCAGAATATGAAAAGGATCCCAGCGTCCTGTATGCAGAGCCGAATTATTACACACATAACGCACCTGTCATTTCACCAAAAGTGGAATCAGATCCTGTCCGTCTCGACGCATCTTCACCTTCTGATCCCGATTTCAGTTTACAGTGGGGATTACACAATACCGGTCAGTCAGTCGGGGGATATACCGGCACCTCGGATGCTGATATTGATGCTCCGGAAGCATGGGATTTTTCAACAGGATCCAATACAGTAATCGTTGCAGTAATTGATACCGGTGTCGACTATAACCATCCGGATCTGGCAGCCAATATCTGGACAAATACCGATGAAATTTCCGGGAATGGGATTGATGATGATAATAATGGGTTCATTGATGACATACGCGGCTGGAATTTTTATTCGGGAAACAATGATCCCATGGATCAGAATACCTTTTTTGACACCTATCATGGGTATCATTGTGCGGGGATCATTGGAGTTATGGGAAATAACGGTGCAGGCATATCCGGAGTAAACTGGAACGTGAAAATAATGCCGATCCGGTTTTCAGATGCGGACGGCAGTGGTACATATTCGGATGCAATTCAGGCAATAACCTATGCAAATGCCAACGGGGCACATGTAATCAGTAATTCATGGGGAGGTTCATCATATAGCCAGGCGCTGAAAGATGCGATTGATGCATCTCCGGGAGTTGTCGTTTGTGCAGCGGGAAATGATGGAAATAATACTGATCAGACTCCCCAGTATCCTTCAAGTTATTCAAGTTCAAATATCATTTCTGTTGCAGCAACGGATACCAATGACAATCTGGCATCTTTTTCAAATTATGGGCCAGCAAGTGTTGATCTGGGTGCACCTGGTGTCTATATCTGGAGTACAAAAAAATCCTCGAGTTATCAATACCTTGAGGGTACTTCAATGGCAGCACCATTTGTATCCGGTGTTGCCGCACTCATCAAGGCAAGAAATTCCTCGTACACATCAGCACAGATAAAGAGTACAATTCTTGATCATGTTGATAAAAAATCATCTCTTTCCGGAAAAGTTGTAACAGGAGGGCGGCTGAATGCATATAATGCGGTCCAGTCAGTTATTGTAAATAGCAAGCTGGGAATAGCCAGCATCACGCCCTCATACGGTGCAAATACAGGAAGCGTTAGTATCACCAACCTTGCCGGAAATAACTTCACGTCCGGGGCGACCGTACTCCTCACCCGCAGTGGCATTGCAAATATCACCGCTACAGGAGTGTCAGTAGTTTCAGCAACAAGAATCACCTGTACGCTCCCCCTTTCCGGGACAACTGCAGGCAAGTACGATATTGTCGTAACCAACCCGGATGGAAAACAAGGGGTTCTTTTAAGAGGTTTTACCGTTACCAGTTCAAATGACATCCCGGTAGTCGGCAACTGGGATGGCGTTCTGCTTTCCGATACAGGAATCTTCCAGCCATCAAACGGGAACTGGTACTTGGATTATAACAGAGACGGGATAACAGATACAACGATAAAATTCGGAACAACCGGAGATATTCCGATAACTGGTGACTGGAATGGCGATGGCGGTTCTGATATCGGGGTTTTCAGACCCTCTGCCCGCCAGTTTATTCTCAATACCAGTCCAATCACCCGTATCACCTACGGCATGAGCACGGATACTCCCTTGACAGGTGACTGGAATGGGGATCATATAAGCGAGATCGGGGTTTTCAGATCTTCCAGCCGGCAATTCATTCTCAATACGTATCCAACCACCCGGATTACTTACGGCATGATCCGATCTCCCGTTAACGGGTGACTGGAACGGTGATGGCATAAGTGAGATCGGGGTTTTCAGACCCTCTGCCCGCCAGTTCATTCTCAATACCAGTCCAATCACCCGTATAACCTACGGCATGAGCACGGATACTCCCTTGACAGGTGACTGGAACGGCGATGATATCAGCGACATAGGTGTATACAGGTCCTCCGTCCGCCAGTTCATTCTCAATACCAGTCCAATCACCCGTATCACCTATTGATAAAATACGAGTATCCTCGTCCCGCGGAGGAAAGGAATACCATCTTTTTTCTGAATCCCTGCCGGATGGCAGTTTTTTCTTACAACAAAAGAGATGACAACAAAATGCAGGAGTTATTATCAGATAAAAAATTCATTCGGGATCCGGTGAAGATTCCAATCAATAGCATTCATGAATTGTTCTCAGGTCCACGAATTTTTATACGCCCAATCCTCTAACATGACTAACCGGTATCTTCTCTTCAAAAAAACCCCGGTGTAAACCGCTATCCATTGCACACCCGATTGCAAAACGGTATTCATCAGCAGTAATCCTGCGCCCGAGTGATCGTGGCAGCGAATCCGTAATCCTGCCGGATGTATGCCATGAGGGGTGATACTGGTCCATGATGTTTACGTAAGAGTCGCGTGATATCTTCCCTGCGATCCAGGGGAGCACCGTATCACTTCCCGCGAGATTTTCCGGGATCACAAGGTGCCTGATTATCATACCGCGTACTGCTATGCCATTTTCGATGACAAGATCTCCCACCTGGCGATGCATTTCTTTGAGTGCTGATTTCATGGAAACAACATAATCCGGGGCATGAGAGAGACGAGATGCAATTTCATCGCTGCCGTATTTTGCGTCGGGCATATAGATATCCACGATCCCGTCCAGAAGCCGGAGGGTATCCACTGCATCATATCCCCCGCTGTTGTATACAATCGGAATCCGGAGACCCTGTCCTGCTGCAATCCCAAGACTGGTGAGTATCTGCGGGACTACATGGGACGGGGTGACCAGGTTGATATTGTGGCACCCACTCCGTTGGATGTCCATCATCATTCCTGCCAGTGTTTCACAGGACACCGTTTCCCCGGTTCCACACTGGCTGATATCGTAATTCTGGCAGTATTCACAGGCAAGGTTGCAGTGTGATATAAAGATAGTACCGGACCCATGACTGCCGACGAGGGGTTTTTCCTCACCAAAATGGGGCCCGAAACTTGCTATGACCGGAAGAAGCCCGGTACGACAAAACCCCCGCTCCTCATTGAGGCGGTTAATCCGGCATTTTCTTGGACAGACGGTACAGGATTCCAGAAGATCATATGCCCTGTCAATTCTTTCAGCCAGTTCACCGGATTTGCTGAGTGCGATGTAAGACGGGTATTCTGTTCTGTGGATTGCCGTGCGATGCATGAGAAGTCTTCACCGGCCGTTTTTGTCCAATAAAAACACACGTTGTTAGTTTTCCCTGATAATCTCGCAGTTCAATGCTGTCACGTACCGGAGACTAAAAAGAGTTGCAGTAACGATCTCATCAATACCCATTTTCTGCTCATGTTCCTGTACGGTTTCGAGTACCTGCAGCAGTTGCCGGCATATGGGGAACTGCCCGGCACGCAAGATCGCCTGGAGATGCATCAAAGGTTCCAATCCTTCGGGCAAGGGTGATAGTCTCTTCCTTGTCATATGTAATGAGCGGGCGTAACACCGGTACCTTTGCTGCTTCAGAAATGACCGCCAGGTTGGCCAGCGTCTGGGAAGCCACCTGCCCGAGATTTTCACCGGTAACGACAGCAAGAGCACCTTCTTTCTGCATCAGTTGTCCTGCCACCCGCAGCATGAACCGCTTGCAGATTACACAGCGGTACCGCGGCGGGATGCGCTCCTGATCCATACGGTCATACAACAGCTCGCTGTCTGCAATCACCAGAGAAAGGGGATTTCCGGCACACCAGCGTGAAAGCCTGCGGTGATTCTCGATTGCAGCCCGGGTGACATCAGTTCCTGCCCATCTGCCGCCATCCAGGTACAGGTTGGTAATTTCGCACCCGCGTTTCATCATCAGCCACGAAGCGATTGGCGAATCAATACCTGAGGACAGCAATGCAAGAACCCTCCCTTGTGTGCCCCAGGGCAATCCTCCCGGTGCAGCTGTCCGTGAATCGTACACAAGTCCGCCAAAATCACGGATTTCAACAAAAAGTTCATAATCAGGGGTATCCAGATCGACCCGAAGACCCGGGATATGGTCATAGACGGCTGAACCGATATGTGTCCCGAGTTCCTGGCTGTTCAGGCCGGTTTTCTTTTCCCGTTTCGCCCGTACAGCAAAACTCATTCCGCTGGAAAGATTTTCAGATGCAAGGGAGACTGCAACCGTGCAGAGATCTTCGAGCCTGCTGCTTGTCCGTGTACAGATACTGACATCCACAAGTCCGAAAATCCTTGATACAACATCCGCGATCTTTTCGTGCTGATCCCCGTAAATCAGGATTCGTCCCCGTGGAGTTTCGTAATGATAGCGGAGCGAAGCTGCAGTAAGTGCTTTTCCTATGTTCCGGAGCAGCATTCCGATAAAATGATGTTTCACTGACTCACTTTTTAAGAATAACTCGCCATATCTCACCATCACGAGCTTTTCCGTCTCAGTCATATCGCTCATTTTCGTTGTCTGAAGTATTGAAGGTCAAGGGAGATAACCATTGATGGTGATGGGACACTCCAGGTATCATTTCATCCGCGCTGGAATTAAAAAAAAAGATCCCGCACGCGGTTAGACAACGAAATCCTTTAATTTCACAAGCGAATAGTGTACTGAAATGGTAAAAAAGGCAAGTAAAAAAATTGAAGCTGAAC
The DNA here is from genome assembly GCA_963733045.1 of uncultured Methanoregulaceae archaeon. Taxonomy (GTDB): domain Archaea; phylum Halobacteriota; class Methanomicrobia; order Methanomicrobiales; family Methanospirillaceae; genus Methanoregula. The sequence goes on from CAVTBZ010000008.1 coordinate 70,708, forward strand.
CGCTCAAGTTGTTTTATATTTTTTACAACCAGGAACGCTGGGACAACTGGTTAAAAACTCTGAGTGAGTCAAGTTTTGAAGCAGATCCCAAGAGCGATGAGTTACCCGAAGGATTCAGGATGCTTGACAGCTTCTCGGTCGATATCACCGTGTCCGTATTAAAGATCATAAAACTCTACCAGAACAAACGGTATACTTTTGAAGAAGCAGTTGACAAGCTTTCACAGGTTGAAATGATTGTTATGTCGGCCGCGCCTGAAGGGGATCTCGGAGAGATTGTTGAGATCCTCCAGCTCCCGAAACTTGTGCTCTTTGCCTCCTGCAGGTTATACCTTGCCGGGGGATTTGACAAAGATATTAAAACACTGGTCAAGAAGGGCAGGGCTGACATAGAAAAAGATATGGAAAAGGCGCTTGAAGTGGCAGCGAATATCGGTGCAAGCGTCATAGACGGAGCATCCTGCTGTGGCAAATATGTAAAAGATGATATTGAACAGGCAACCCTTTTTGATGAGTGGCTCATTGAATGTGAACGCATGGGAGAGGCGATGGCCTCGCTGAAAAACTTTGATGAAGGAGTGGGAGACGAGGATTGATCGCTGATAGGGCACGGTTTCGTCACGCAAAAAAGTTAGAACGGCTTGCGGGTTTTCGTCTCCCCGAACTTGCGTTTTCCGGCACCATGCTCGAAACCCTCTCGTCACGCCTTGATTATGATGCACTCGATTTTGCCGTGAGGGAACAAATCCTCGCTTTTTTCAATGACTTTCTTCGCTGCGACTGTAAAGACGCCCCGTTATGTGGCTGCCCGGAGAAAAAGTTCGCAAAAAAAGTGATCGAACTGCGGGAAAATGGTCTTGATCATCGCCAGATAGCAGCTTTCATGCTGGACGAGTATGGGATTGAAATGTTTCCTGCCGATGTCCTCTCGTTTCTTGAAGAATCGGTCCACGTGCTTGAAGCCATTTCGGATGTTGCCCGTCTCCAGGGAAGAACAGATCTTGCGAAAAAGACTGATGAGCATATTCAACTGATCGAGCGGTAAGGTTTTTGGCCCGGGAAACTGTCGGCGCCTGGTTTTTTTCGTCCTCCCGGATAGAGAGACCAGAATGGTTATAACAAAAGAGGCAGGTGCTTCATTTTTTTTCCACGATCCTTTGATGGTTTTATAGTCTGAACACCTACTCTGTCTATGGATTTTGCTCCAGTTAAAAAATGGGCGATATTTTTTATCGGGATACTCTGTGCAATTATTATTGCAGACGCGCTCGCCACGGTACTGGTATCGTTTGCAGGAATTGTTGGCTGGATGAAATTTTTAGTAAATTTCATCCTCTATGCAGTGTTCTTTTTCGCAATTCTCTATGCGATGGAAAAAATATTCAACATTAATTTTTTCGGTTTTGGCAAAGAGTAGCAGGAGATCGATGGATAAAAAAGAATATCTCCTTCCTTCCCCGTTTATGGATGCTACAATACCGGGAAGCAAATACCGTGTATAATCCGCGAATGGCACAGGGAGTGGATAAACGGCAGGCGAATCCCCGGATCATTCAGTAAATTGTGGATATATACATGAATCCTGCATGAATCAGAACGAAATAGATAATCGGTAGTGTATCCGTATCTTTCGGTACAAAGCAGCTCATTTTCTTTGTATACCTGTTCAGATGCATTCTGCAAAAAACCCGTATCAGAGGTCTTTTTTTGGAATACAGACTATCATTTTATCCGCTTTATTTTTTATATGTTTGACGGCATTTATTGCCGGATGATTCATCCGCACGTTATAAACCATTATTATTCTGCTCCTGTCTCTTTTTTAAGGGTTTGTGGAGATAATACTCGTGAAAAATACCATTTGACACCGGATGAATTTTGTAGTTGTGACACTAAGAGAATATCAGAAAACTCCTGCAGGAATATTCATCCTGAAGGGTGAAACAATCATGGGCACAGGACTGTCATGCTTCATTTGGGGGATTATCGGGGTAATTTTCGGACTTTTTGCTCTGCTGTTTCCCGATCCGGAAATCATGCTTGTGACTTTTTATGGTTTATTCCTGGTACTGATTATACTGGGTGTTGCACTATCCCTTCTGCTTGCCATTACTTCCGGAAGCGATGAATCATTGGTATGGTTTGGCCTTTCCGCAGGATTACTTACCATCGGAGTCCTTTCATTTCTGGTCCAGACAATCGTAGGGATCATTTTTATGCTTATTGTCGCCGGCATCGCATTTTACAATGGTTTTACTGATATCACGCTGGCACTTACGAACCCTGTGACCAGATATCTTCTTATTCCCGGTATGTTTATCACGGGTGCGGCAATTCTTGCCGGTCTGCTCTGGAACATTCCGGTAATGTCAGAAAATCTTGTGATTGTTATCCTTGGCACGTTCGCTTTTGTTTTTGGCCTCTTCTCGATCCTGATGGGGTATTTCCAGAGGAAAGGGCAGATTCCGGAGGTTGAATGAACCAATTCCGAAATCATGGATTGTTTTCATGAAAATGAGCGTAAAAACAACCAATCCAGGTTCCTGTCGTCCCGGTTCAGGATTTCTCGGGTGATACGGATATTCCCATGGTGTACGATGTCATAGTCATTGGTGCCGGGCCTGCCGGTAGCGCAGCAGCATCTGAATGTGCAAAGAGCGGACTCACAACCCTTTGCATTGAAGAACACGGGACTATAGGATACCCGGTCCAGTGTGCCGGGCTCCTGTCGAATGCTGCCTTTGCAGAATGCCGGGTATCAGACCGGCCGGTACTTGCCAGAGTTTCCGGTGCGCGGGTTGTTTCTGACAGGGGAAGCGAGATCCTTATTGATGCAAAGATCCAGAAGGCAGTTGTTGTCGACCGGGGATTACTTGACCGTGAAATGGCTGAATCGGCGGCAAACTCCGGGGCTGAATTCCTCTTAAAGACTGCGGCATATGGCATTCGGGGAACCAGCCTCATTACAGGGGTGCGAATGGACAACATGAGATCCCATTCAGACTCTTAATCGCTGCGGACGGGCCAAGAAGTACTATCGCCCGTATCCATGGAATGCCCCGGGCAAAGACGTATCTTGCCGGTATCCAGGTAGATCTGCTTCACGAATGCGATTCACGATTCGTGGAAATTTATCCCGATGCATCACCCGATTTTTTTGGCTGGATGATTCCGCCGGAAGGCAGGGTGCGAATCGGGATGTGCGGGCAGTGCGAAGTTCCGGAACGATTCAGGTCATTCATCAAAAAATTTGGTTCAGAATGCACTACATCATGTCACGGGAACCCTCCCTCTTGGCCTTATGCCAAGGACCTACGGTCACCGGACATTGTTTGTCGGGGATGCTGCCGGATTTGCCAAACCGACTTCCGGGGGAGGAGTATATACCGGTATCCGTTCCGCCCGTCACGCGGCTGCAATTGCGTCAATATGTTGTGAAAATGACATATTTACTGATGCGGCTCTTGCAGCATATGAACACCGATGGAAGGCAGAAATGGGATGGGATCTCGAGCTCGGGTTCCGGATTTTCCAGATGCGTCAGAAAATCTCAGCAAGGGAGATGGATGCATTAATCCGTGCACTGAATGATCCGGATATAATCCGCACGATCGTTGAATATGGGGATATGGACCGCCCTGGCGTTCTTGTCAGGAAACTTCTGCTCAAACCTGCTTTTCTCAGGTGTGCAGCCCCACTTCTCCGGACAGGACTTCAATCATTGTTCCAATGATGATTACCCCAAAAGTGCTTGCCTCAAATGGGGGATCATTCAATTGCGATTTCTATGCTATGACACCCATAATCCGGACGAGTGACCGGAAACCCCCCAAAAAAAGAATAACAATGAAAAAGAAGGTCACTGCATTAACTTTGGGGCTTTGGTCGTCTTCTGGTCAGCAGTTGCCTGATCGACCGTGAAACGGTAGGCTCCTTTCGGTACCGTGATCTCAAACCGTGCACCGGTGCCGGGTTCTCCGGTTTCATCAATGAAAATACCGGTTATAGCCAGGATTTCCCGGATCAGGAATAACCCGTAACCGGTGTTTTTTCCATATCCCCGTTTAAACAGATTTTTCTTCATTTCCTTGTCGATACCAACCCCATCATCCTCACAAATAATGGTCAGTGTATCATCATTGTCACGGAATGAAAAACGGATTAAGCTGATATGCTGTCCATGTCTGACGGAATTTTCCATGAGGTTATAAAATACTTTTCCTAACAGGGGATCTGCATAGATCTCGATATTTTGGAAGGGTATCTGAACATTCACTGAAGTGAGGTCGAGTGAAGACGCTGCGTTGGTGATGGTATCATGCACGTTCTGCCATTGCGGTGCCTGTACTCCGATATCCTGGTAGTGTTTGGTAAAGGTAATCAGTTGGTTTATCCGCTCTGTAGCAGTTGCTTCTTTTTTGATAAAATTAAGGAGCTTTTCATCGGAAGCATATTCTTCAGATAACGCCAGATAACCGGATAGAACGGTAAGCTGGTTGAGGATGTCATGCCGCGTAATGCTGGAGAGCAGGTTCATTTTCTGGCACGCAATCGTAAGGGCATCTTCCTCCTGCTTTTGTTCTGTTATGTCCCGTCCCACAGACTGATATTCGACAATTGAACCATCCTTATCAAATATTGCCCGGTCAGACCACCGCTGCCAGCGGACAGATCCATCCATCATAATGACACGGTGGGTATCAATGGCAAAAGGCTTCTCTTTTGTCAGTGATGCAAAATGCTCCCTGACCTGCTGGTGATCTTCCGCCGGAATCCTGGGGAAGAATTTTTTTCCGATGATGTCCTCACATAATTTATTAAAATACTGGCAGTAGGCCTGGTTTACGAAGATTTGTGTACCATCCTTGCGGAAACGTGAGATCAGACTCGGTCTGATCCTCAACAACAATCCGGTAGGATCTCTCACTCCTCATCAGTGCCTCTTCTGCATGTTTGCGCTCGCTTATATCCCGGACAATTGCCTGAATGAGTGTTTTTCCCCCGATTAACACCTGGCTAAACGTCACTTCAGCGTAGAGGGGGGTTCCGTCAATACGTGTAAACACCCAGTCGAAAACAGTTCGGGCTCCACTGAGCGCAGATGAAATTTTTTCCTCAGCTTTTGTGCTCCGAACTCATCCGATCGGGTTGCAGTACCTGGGAAAAATCAAGAATGGATTGTCCTATAATTTCCTTCTTTTTTGTACACCCTAATATCATGACTGCCTGGTTGTTGCACTTTTTGAACCGTGTATTTTCAAGAAGGAAGATAGCATCCTGTGAAGATTCAAACAGGGAACGGTATTGATCTTCGCTTTCTTTAAGGGCAAGTTCTGCCCGCTTTTGCTCCGTGATATCCCTGAAAACCTGTATCGCTCCGCTGATTGCACCATTGGCATCGTAGAGCGGGGACGCGATAATCCAGAGATAAGCACCCCTGCCCTTATACAGCATCGGATATTCCTTTTCAGAGATGAGATGATTGCCCTCGTGCACAATGAAGGGATAGTGTTCTTCGATCTCACTATTTTCATGAAGAATAAGGTCAAGGAGCAGGTCCTGCTTTTTTCCATAAAATGGCAGGGCATAGATATGATCCCCTTCACCCAGTATGGTGGATTTTTGTACTCCGGTCATTTCTTCCATTGCTTTATTCCAGGCAATCACTTTCCCATCAAGATCAATGGCAAAGGTTGCATCCGGAAGGAAGTTAACAAGGTCCGATAACCGCTGTGCAGTGTTTTTATACTCTTCCCGGATTTCCCTTCGTTTGACTGCTTTTTTTATGTGACTTGCAAGTTCGTCAAACTGGAACCGCGGATCGATCCCTTTTGTTATATAAAAATCAGCACCATTATTGAGCGCCGCAATGACAACATCTTCCTTTCCCTTCCCGGTAAAAATAATAAAGGGAATGTCACCTAACTCCGTATGAACGTATTTAAGGAAAGAAATTCCGTCCATCCCCGGCATCTGATAATCAGAAACAATAGCATCGTATGATTTAAGTTTGTCAGAGTGTATGACGTCATTTACTGATGTCGTTACATCGATGGTGAATTCCTTGGATCTTTCCAGAAATATCTTTACTATTTCAAGAAGAACCGGTTCATCATCAACATACAGTACTTTATACATATCAGTCTCCTGGGGATACAACGATATTGAATGATTATCAATATATGATCATTGATACCACTTTAATGTTATTTTTTGTGATTGTATATATACTTAACGGAAAGAATCCAATCATTATTCAAGGATTATAACGCATAAATAATTAATGATGAAGAGATTTTGGAATATTATCACAATACTCCTGAATAAACGAAAAACCCTGATAGGCATTCGTTTTTATGTAATATCCGTATGGACCTTTATCTGATTATTACCTCTTCCAATGAAATAATAAAGTCTGGCATTGCACCGATGCAATGCGGATATAATTACTTAGAAGGCAGGGTGTTTTTTCCGCCGATTATTCTTCCACCTGAATTGTCGTGAGTTTTACCGATTCCACGCCCTTCTGGGACATGAGGCGTTCGGCAAATGTCTTAATCTCCGCCCCGTCACCATGAACCAGAATTACTTCAAGGCAGCGATCATGAGTCACATGGGAGTGCAGTGAGGCCTTGATGATTCCATGAAATTCATGCTGGATATCGGTGAGCGTGACCAGGAGTCCCCGCTGGTCATGATCATATACCATGGTGATTACTCCTTCACGTTCACCTTTTACGTCAGACATCCATTTGTAATAGGTGATATATGTCCGGATAGCATCACGGATACCTTCAGAACGGGACGAATACCCGCGCTGGTTGATAATGTCATCAAATTTGTCAAGCAGGTGGCTGGGAAGTGATATTCCAATGCGGGAGAGATCGGAGTCCATAGTCATACAAACATCAGTGTTGTGTACATCATTGCGGATTGTTTTTTAAGGTTTTGAAAAATGTGATATCATACAATTGCAGAGATCTGAAATAATCGGATTGTTCAGATAAATAAAAGAATATGTTCGATAAAATATCAAATAACAACTCTTTTTAACTACTGAGTGTTACAATTATTTAGAAAAGTAATAACTTAATGTGGTGAAATAATGCATATTCCTGACGCATTCATTCCAATCTGGCAGGGCGCGATCTACTGGATTATCGCTCTTGTGTTTGTTGCACTGGCCCTTAAATGGGCAAAGGATGAGATGAACGAAGAAAAACTTCCACTGGTTGCAGTCCTTGCAGCCGGCATCTTTGCCCTCCAGTCCTTCAACCTTCCCGTTTCAATGGGAACAAGCGGGCATCTTGTTGGCGGAGCGCTCGCGGCAATCATTCTGGGCTCACCGTTTGCGGCAGTTTTTATCCTGACACTGGTCCTGATTGTCCAGGGCGTGCTGTTTGGCGATGGCGGCATTACCACAATGGGGGCCAACATCATCAATATGGGTGTGATCGGTGGATTTGTCGGCTTCTATTCTTTCAAGGGCATTATGAGAATGACAAAGAGCATGCCGGTATCTGCCTTCATTGCTGCATGGCTCGCGTGTTTCATTCCCTCACTTGCTGCTGCTGTTGAAATGTTCCTCGCCGGTACGTTCCCGCTCATGGAAGGCTTGATCGCCATGGGGATCTACCATGCAATCATCGGTGTTATTGAAGGGTTTGTTACGGTAGCAGCGGTTTACCTGATTACCAGTGTCCGCCCGGATCTGGTTGACATAAGCGTTAAAACGCCTGCCGGGGTGTAAGTATCATGATGGACAACAAGACTTTCATCATCGCGGGTATTGTTATTGCCCTCCTTATTGGGGTAATTGCAGTTTTCATGGCATCAGCTGATCCTGATGGTCTCGAGAGCACCGCTCTTGTCGTGCAGGGACAAAAGGATCTGACAGGCGCAACTCCCGAAAATGCAGAAATTCAGGAAGACCTGGACGGCAAGTTCTCTTATACCTCTCCGATGCCCGATTATGCTCTGGGAGATGAGATGGGACCGTTGGGCGGGATGATAGCAATTATTTTTGGTACTATCCTCGCATTCCTGGTCGTTCTCGGGTTAGCCTATGGCATCAAGGCTGCCGCCAAATCGGTAAAATAAAACCAAAGGACTTTACATTTTTTCAACCTACATTTTACACTCATGCACCTGATCGAGACCCGCGAGCTCTGTTATGTTTATCCCGGCAATGTCACCGCTCTGAATAATATTAATTTTATTGCCCCGAGAAATGCCCGCATCGCGGTAATTGGATCAAACGGTGCGGGGAAAAGCACGCTGTTCAAGCACTTCAATGGGATCTTCAAACCCACCTCAGGCTCAATCCTTATCCGCGGTGAACCAATTACCCGGCAGAACAGCCGCGAGATCAGGAAATTTGTCGGTATCGTTTTTCAGAACCCCGATGATCAAATCTTCTCACCAACGGTAGAACAGGACATTGCCTTTGGTCCTACCAATCTCGGTCTCGATCCCGAGACAATTCACCACCGGGTTCATGAAGCCTTGCGGGTTGTCGGCATCGAGCACCTTGCGGGGCGGGTGCCACATCACCTGAGCGGGGGAGAGAAGAAGCGGGTTGCGATTGCCGGGGTTATTGCAATGGAACCGGAAGTGCTCGTGCTCGATGAACCGAATGCCGGCCTGGATCCCCGTGGCGTTGCCGATCTCAACAGGTTCATCAACTCCCTGTCTGCAAAATACGGCATGACGGTTATTTTCTCCACCCACGATGTAGCGCTTGTTCCCGAGATAGCAGACTATATCTATGTCATGGACAAAGGACGCATCGTAGCGAGCGGGACGGTTGACGAGATCTTTGTGCAGCCGGAGATGCTCCAGTCAGTACGGCTCGATGTACCCGTACTTCCAAAACTCTTAAAGACACTCAAAGATAATGGCGTCGAAGTATCGATGGCCTACACGTACGCGGACACAGAAAAATCCCTCCTGCATGCATTTGGCAAACGATCATGATTGAAGAGATCTTCCAGATAGAACGGGATGCATACAAAAACAGTGTAATCCACCGGATTGATGCCAGAGTAAAAATTGCGATTACATTTGCGGCAATCATTGCCCTTGTCGCTGTTCCCTACTCAACAATGATCTATACCGTCGGTATAATCTTCTTTGCATTTTTTTTCCTGCTCTGGTGCTGCACCCGTCTGTCTCCGATCGTCTATGTAAAACGTCTTATCTCGATAGTTCCGCTCTGGGGAGTGATAATTTTCTTCCAGATATTTTTAAAGAACAAGTACTACACCGATTACCATGTGCTCATGAGCCTTCCGCTGGGTATAAACATCTATGCCGAATCCATCGAATTTGCGTTGATTCTCCTGGTTAAATTTGTTATCTGCATATCGTTCATCATCCTGCTCTCATCAACAACAAAGATGCATGACCTGCTCGAAGGGGCTTCAAGGATGGGACTACCCGCAGAATTTGCACTTGCACTGGGTATGATGATCCGGTACCTGTTTGTATTCGGGTATATGTACCGGAAGATCAATGAAACATTAAAGACCAGATGCTTTGACGCGTTGGATCACCATCTCCCGTACGGCTACCGTCTCAGGCAACTGGGCTATACTATCGGCACCATGTTTATCCGTTCTTACGAGCAGGGTGAGCGTGTGTATACGAGCATGCTCTGCCGAGGATATGGTAGGGAGAGCTACCTCTTCGTGACAAAAAAACCCCTTCGGCGATATGAATGGGTATTTCTCACGTCATCCCTCCTATTTATCGTGGCAGTCCCGTTCGTTATCTGGCTGACTGCAGTCCACATTATTTAACCAGTACTTTTTTTTAACATCTGCCCCCATGTTGCTATCATGGAATATCCGTTTGGTCATGGGTTTATCACGAGTATCATGCTGATCACCAGGCATTTTGCACTCCCTCCCGGACAGGCATGGTTTGGGGCAGGAGACCATGTGGAGGGTCTTGTGCTGCCGGAGAAGTTCAAAGGTACTGATGTTGAAGAGATCACCACACTGTTGAGAAAAAAAGTCATCTGGCACCAGCCAGGTACCATGGACAAAGAGGATGCCCGGGATGTAATCCTGACACTGAACAGGCTTTTTATCGCGATTGACCGCGAGCTCGGTATTGCTGACGCATCAATCGGGGAGTTCCGGTAAAGAGAGAATCTTTTTTATACCAGTACCCGGTTTTTACGCCTATCCTTTAAGTCATCTCACGACCAATAATTATTGTGATTTCATTACCGTATTTTATGATTTTTTTTACGGAGGTTTCCCTTGACTGAAATGTACGATGCATCCCATATTACCGTTCTTGAAGGTCTTACTCCGGTCCGTGAGCGGCCGGCAATGTACATCGGAAGTACCGACACCCGTGGTCTTCACCACCTTGTCTACGAAGTGGTGGACAACTCGATTGACGAGGCACTTGCCGGGTATTGCAGCCGGATATCAGTAATAATCAATAAAGACGGCTCACTCCAGGTGGAAGACAACGGACGGGGTATTCCGGTCGACCGGATGGAGAAGAACGGCAAGAGCGCCCTTGAAGTGGTACTGACCGTCCTCCATGCCGGCGGTAAGTTCGACAAGGAGAGCTACCAGGTTTCAGGAGGTCTTCATGGTGTCGGCGTCTCGGTTGTCAACGCACTCTCCAACTGGCTCTCTGCCCATGTCTACCGCGACGGTAATATCTACGAGATGCGTTTTGCCAAGGGAATTATGACCTCCCCTCTCTCCACGCGGGAAGAGTCCCTCAATGAGATGCTCGCCCGGTACCAGCAGTGGTACGGCGAACCGGCACCCTTCACACGTACCGCAGTGCCGGTCAACACCCATGCAACAGGCCAGCAGGATATCTCGTCTGCACCTGTCATTGATCCGATCGAGTCCGAGCGTGAGAGCCGCAGGGCATTCCTTGTGCAGTTCGGTGCAAAGATGACCGGCACCAAGATCCACTTTGTCCCCGATGCCACCATCTTTGAGACCACCACGTTCGATTATGACATGCTTGCCCACCGGATGAGAGAACTGGCATTTCTCAATGCGGGCCTTACTATCATTATTGCCGATGAACGATCCGGCGATACTGCCACGTATTGTTATGCAGGCGGGCTTACCGAATTTGTAAAATATTTAAACGAAGGTTTGGAATGCCTCCACCCTTCCCCGATTGATATCTCAAAGAAGGACTTAGAGAGCAGAGCTTGAAATCGAAGTGGCGATGCAGTACACCACCGCATATGACGAGAAGATCTACTCGTATGTCAACTCGGTTAATACCCGGGATGGCGGGACGCACCTCGAAGGATTCCGCAGCGCCATCACCCGGACGATCAATACGGTGGCAAAGAGGAACGGTCTGATCAAGGAGAACTCAACCATCACACTCCGGGGCGAAGATGTCCGGGAAGGCCTCACCTCGGTCGTCTCTATCAAGATGGCAAACCCCCAGTTCGAGGGGCAGACCAAGATGCGTCTTGGAAACAGCAGCGTCAAGGGCACGGTCGACTCGCTGGTCTACGCAGCACTGAGTGAATATTTCGATGAGAACCCGAATGTACCTCAAGATCATCATCGAAAAAGCCCTCTCATCAGCAAGGGCCCGCGAAGCCGCACGCAATGCACGCGACCTTGCCCGACGCAAGAGCTCGCTTGAGAGTTCCGGGCTCCCCGGCAGGCTCGCCGACTGCTCGGAACGCGACCCGGCAAAGAGCGAGGTATACATTGTGGAAGGGGACTCTGCCGGCGGTTCAGCCAAGCAGGGACGGGACCGCAAGTTCCAGGCCATCCTTCCCCTCAGAGGAAAAATCCTCAACGTGGAAAAAGCCGGTGAACACCAGATCTTAAAGAACGCAGAAATCCAGACACTCATCTCTGCAATCGGTACTGGTATTGGTGAGAAATTCGATCAGGAGCGGGCCCGCTATCATCACATTGTAATCATGACTGATGCCGATGTGGACGGTGCCCATATCCGCACCCTCCTGCTGACATTCTTCTACCGGTATATGCTCAAGCTGGTCGAAGCCGGGTATATCTACATCGCCCAGCCACCCCTGTTCCGCATCTCGAAAGGAAAGGAAGAGAAGTGGGTGCACACGGAAGAGGAGATGCAGACCGTATCGGCTGCCATGGGTGAAAAAGGCGTGTCCATCCAGCGCTACAAGGGTCTTGGTGAGATGAATGCCCAGCAGCTCTGGGATACAACGATGGACCCGGAGAACCGGGTCTTCAAACAGGTCACGATCGAGGATGCACTGGAGGCAGACGAGATGTTCAGGACGCTGATGGGAAAAGACGTTGAGATCAGGAAAAATTTCATCACCCGCCATGCTAAGGAGGTGACCAACCTTGACATCTGAAGTACCACCCGCAAGCGGCCCGGAAACCCACCGCACAGAACCGATCAGTATCGCTCAGGAGATGAAGACCTCCTACATCAACTACGCAATGAGTGTCATCATCGGGCGGGCAATCCCTGACGTCCGCGATGGTCTCAAACCGGTTCACCGCCGCTCGCTGTATGCGATGTGGGAGATGGGCAACACCAGTGACAAGCCCACCAAGAAGAGTGCGAGGGTGGTTGGTGAAGTGATGGGTAAGTACCACCCGCATGGTGATGCATCTATCTATGATACGATCGTCAAGATGGCACAGCCCTTCTCCTACCGCAACATGCTGGTACAGGGTCAGGGGAACTTCGGATCAGTTGACGGTGATTCTGCTGCTGCGAGCAGGTACACCGAAGTCAGGCTCTTCCCGTACGCAGAAGCGCTCCTGGAGGATCTCGACAAGGATACTGTCAGATTCATCCCGAACTACGATGGGTCGTTAAAAGAACCCACGGTCCTCCCGTCAAAGATTCCCAACCTGCTGGTCAACGGCACGGATGGGATTGCCGTCGGCATGGCAACCAAGATGCCCCCGCATAACCTGCGGGAGGTCTGTGCAGCGGTCAACCTCTATCTCGACAACCCGGAAATTTCCGGTTGAAGAGATCATGAAGGTGATGCCCGGCCCCGATTTCCCGACAGGCGGGGTCATGATGGGGACCGAAGGGGTCAGAAACATCTACACCACCGGGCAGGGTCGCGTGATTGTCAGGGGTGTTGCCACCATTGAAGAGTCAGAAGGGGGCAACCGGGGCGACCGCATCATTGTATCCGAGCTGCCATACCAGGTGAACAAGGCGCAGTGGATCACCGCAATTGCCGACATGGTCAAGGATAAAAGGATCGATGGCCTCTCCGACATCCGCGACGAATCTGACAAGGACGGCATCAGGGTTGTCTTTGAGCTCCGCAAGGGAACGATGTCGGCAGTCATCTTAAACCAGCTCTACAAGCCTGACCGCACTCGAATCCAGCTTCTGGGCCATCAACCTCGCAATTGTCGATAACCAGCCAAAGGTGCTTAACCTCCACGGACTTCTGGAGAACTTTGTCCGCCACCGGATAGAAGTAATACGGCGCAGGTCAGAGTTTGACCTGAAAAAAGCGCAGGATAAAGTCCATATATTAATAGGGCTGCTCATTGCACTTTCCAAGATCGACCTTATCATCGCGGCTATCCGGTCATCAGACACGGTTGATAACGCCCGCATGGCATTAATCACCCAGTTCGGCCTTGATGAACCGCAGGCAAATGCGATCCTCCAGATGCAGCTCCGCCGTCTCGCAGCGCTTGAGCAGCAGAAGATCAATGACGAGAAAAAGGGACTTGAAGCTGAAATTGTACGACTTGAGACCATCCTCTCAAACGAAGCCAACATCAAAGACGAGATCCGGCGTGAGACCGTAGAGATTGCGGCAAAATTCGGGGATGCCCGGAGGACCGAGATCGCGATCGACACCAGCGATCTCTCCAATGAGGATCTTATCGAGGATAAAACCGTCCTTATCTCGATTACAACCGCCAATTATATCAAGCGGATGGATATCGATACCTACCGCAAGCAGCGACGGGGTGGCCACGGGGTCACGGGCATGACCACCAAAGAGGATGACGGGGTGGACTCAGTGTTTGTTGCCGAGATGAAAGACTACCTGCTCTGCTTCACTAATATCGGCCGTGTCTACTGGCTCAAAGTTTACCAGATCCCCGAAAGTTCCCGGATTGCAAAAGGCAAACCAATTGTCAACCTCCTCAACTTAAAAGATGAGATCGTCACAAAAGTCATCCCGATCCGTCAGTTCAGGGAAGACCGGTTTATGCTGTTTGCGACCAGGTACGGGCAGGTCATCAAGATCCCACAGACTGAATTTTCAAACCCGCGTTCTGTAGGGACCAATGCCATCCGGCTCAAAGAGAATGACCAGCTTGTCGATGTCATAGCAACCGACGGTTCCAGGGAGATTGTCTTATCCACGCGTTTCGGTTACAGCCTCCGTTTCCATGAAGAGACCGTTCGCACGGTCATGCGCAATGCTTCCGGTGTGCGGGGTATGAAACTCCGGGGCGAAGATACTGTTGTTGCAGTCACACTTGTCGAAAAGGACCATCTTCTCACCATCTCTGATGTCGGGTTCGGCAAGAGAACAGAATTTGATGATTTCCGCGGGCATGGCCGGGGAACCATGGGTGTCAGGAATATGCAGCTCGAGCGCGATGCCGTTGTCATCGAGTCACGAGCCTGTGCTGGACACCGATGAGATCATTGTCATGACCACATCTGGTGTTGTCATTCGCATGCCGGTCAGTGAGATACGGATTATCGGGCGCGGGACAAAAGGTGTCCGGACCATACGCCTGGATGAAAAAGACCGGGTTGTTGGTGTTGCAATCGTCCAGCCTGAAATTGAGACCGGGGCGGAGACAGATACCGGTTCAGAACCGGAAAATGAAAATACCGATAATAAGGAAACTGACGTCTGAATCCAGACATCAGAACCATATCTTTTTCCGGTTCATTTTTTGTAGCTAATTGTATATTCCCTGAAAGGATTGGTACTGCAAGTCAAAGGTTTGTACCGGTACCGGGCGACAGGAGATCAGGAATAATTTTTAGCAGATGAGTACAGGAATGATGTACGGTGAACTGATGTTTCAGACAACATTTTCGGTCCGCTCGCAGTGCGAAGGCGATATTATCGATATTACCACTCAGGTTAAAAAAGTGGTCAGGGACAGTAAGATACAGCAGGGAATTATCCACCTCTTTGTGCAGCACTCAACCGCTGCGCTTACGACTATTGAATTTGAACCGGGTGTCCTTATGGACCTCAAACGGGCACTCTCTGTGCTCGCCCCGGATAATGCCGAATATGCTCATAATGCAAGGTGGGGGGGATGGAAACGGCCGTTCACATGTCAAGGCGGCTCTGGTCGGCCCGTCACTTACCATTCCCATTGACGGAGGGAACCCGGTATGCGGGACATGGCAGCAGGTTGTCCTGCTCGAACTGGATGTAAATGCCGGGCGAGAAAGAACGGTTGTGTGCTCAGTTACAGGAAATTAAGCAGAGTTTTTTATAATCCGCTGCTCTCCCAATCCATTTATTTCCTATCGTGCTATGTTAATCCATGAGCTTGGCCCTGAAACAAAAAATCATTTCCAGATGTACGGAGATGGACATTCCCCTTGCAGGTTTCGCTCCGGCAATACGGTGGGATGAACCGCTGTTTAATCCATGGATTCCACCAGAATTCCGGCCACGTTCAATTTTCCCGGAAGCCGCGACGGTCATTGTTATCGGCCTTCCCGTCAGCCTGCCCATTGTGGAAACGGCACCTTCGATCTATTACCATGAACTGTACCGGACGGTAAATACCATGCTGGACATAAGCGGGTACCGGATCTCCATGTTTTTGAATACTGAGGGTTTTCCCTCAATCTGGATCCCCCGTGATGGTTATGGTTCAATAAGCATCCTAAAGGAAAAACCGGTTGCCTTTTTCTCACACCGTCATGCAGCATATCTCGCAGGTCTGGGAAATTTTGGTATAAACAATATGCTGCTCACGGAAAAATTCGGACCTAGAGTTCGTTTCGCCTCAATTTTTACTGCTGCCGACATTCCCCCGGATCCTGTTATCCCCGGAACCTTTGTGCACATCGTGCATGCAATGCGTGAATATCTGCCCGGTAAAAGCTCTCGATGGCAGGCAGTATCCCGAAGGGCTGACTGATAAAAATGCCTGTGCTACACGGTCAGAAGCATTGTATAAACGCTCCATTTCACCCTGTGGTCTGTGTATCAAAGTCTGTCCAATAGGCGAGGACAGGAAACTGTACATGAGGGAAGATTCGGAAATCTACGCCGGAGAATCTGAAAAATATAAAAAATATCATCAGGCATGGAAGCATGTCAGATCCTATGGAAGCAGGTAATGAATACCGGGTCATTTCTGCAATCAGTCGGGTAATATTTCGGATATGGTGGTCTATGTATCTGTCACATTCATCCGTGCGACAGGGTATTTAAGAAAAATTTTATATCTCCGGTGCCTATCCACCACACTAATCAGGCAACCAGAAAAAGGATGTTTCCCTATGCTCTATCGCACAGTACCCAGGACCGGTGATGAACTCTCTATCCTCGGGTTCGGATTCATGCGACTGCCATTAAAAAAAGGTGGCGGTATCGATGAAGAACGGGCAATCCGGCAACTGCGGTATGCGATCGACAAGGGAGTGAATTATGTTGATACGGCTCCTGCATATCACTTTGGAAAAAGTGAGAAAATACTTGCCCGGGCACTTGCTGACGGGTACGGGAAAAAGTAAGGATAGCTACAAAACTCCCTCCATGGTCGGTTCATGCCCGGGTGGACATGGACTCTATACTTTCCTCACAACTGGTCACGCTCAGGACCGATCGTATTGATTACTACCTGCTCCACAGTCTCACAAAAGTGAGCTGGGAAAAGATGAAAAACCTTGGGGTCCTGGGATTTCTTGATGCTGCGAAAAAAACGGCCGGATAAAAAATGCCGGGTTCTCGTTCCATGGAGATACTGCAACATTCAAGGAAATCGTCGATTCCTATAACTGGGATTTCTGCCAGATCCAGTATAATTACCTCGATGAGCACAACCAGGCAGGAACTCAAGGACTGAAATATGCCGCTGCTAAACGCCTTGCCGTAATGATCATGGAGCCAATTCGGGGGGGTAACCTTGCCGGGCAGGTACCGGATGAGATTAAAAAAATCTGGAACGAATCCCCACGCAAACGATCACCAGCCGAATGGGCGCTCCGCTGGGTGTGGAACCATCCGGAAGTTACGGTAGTGCTTTCGGGCATGAATGACGAGTCGCATATCGATGAAAACCTGCAGATTGCAGGCGAAGCCCTCCCGGATTCACTGACTCCATCTGAACTTGCGGTTATTTCCCGGGTCAGGGACACTTACCAGCGATTGATGAAAATCAACTGTACCGGGTGCGGATATTGTATGCCATGCCCATCCGGAGTAGATATCCCGGGCTGTTTTTCCCTGTATAACGCACATCACCTTTTCCCTCATGACCGGAGTGCAAAATTTCACTATCTGGGGCGTCATGGAGGATTACTCTCCGGTGTTTCCTATGCCGGGTTGTGCAGGCAATGCGGAAAATGTGTAAAGATCTGCCCCCAGCACCTGTTAATCCCTGATCGGCTCAGGGAGGTCTCACATGAGATGGAGGGAATGATGACCGTGACGGTCCCTTTACTCAAAGGCGGCCTTTGGTGTTTAAATCAATTCGGGAGAATAGGGCGTGTATTTTCCCGCAATAAACCTCCGGAATAATCTAACTTTTCTGTTACCTGTATGCATGAAAATAGCAGGACCGGTAAAGAAAACAAATCATTGCCAAACCGATTTTTTTAGATATTTTTCCCCACTTATTCTCCTGCAGGTACCTGCGGAATCTCCTTTATAGATTTCAAAAGGAAATAACCGACGACCCCAAAGGTTATAATGGGCGAGACCCAGGACGGGATATGAAACCCGGAACTGTCCAGGATCATGATAATTCCCAAAAAGAAAATCGAATACATTGCCCCGTTTTTAAGGTACCGGTATTTCTTGATATTGTCAACATTGCGTATAGTCAGCTCCCGCACAACAAAAGCTCCGATACCGTTACCGATGAGTATGAGGGGGACTGCCATCGTGAAGGCGAATGCACCGATGACACCATCAATAGAGAACGTAGCATCGATAACCTCAAGATAAAAGATCTTGCTCAGGTCAGACATACCGGATGAATGGAGCATCTTTTCCTCAGCCTTTTCAGCGTTCTGCCGGAACCCGTGGACGATAAAAAACGCTGTTGAACCGACAACAGCCCCAAATGCGATAAGTGGATTTTCTTTTAAGGAGAACCAGACAAGCAGGGTAAGCAGGATAGATACGATGGCAAAGAACCAGACACCTTTTGAGGCGATATAACGCTCTCCTCGCAGGCCAAAATTCTTACTCTCGAGAAACAGCCAGTTGAGAAAGAGGAAAAGTAAAAATGTACCTCCACCCATCAGGAGGATGGGAGCAGACTGCTCTATTGCTGAAAGGACTATTGGATCACTTGAGAATGTCGCAGTGAATGCCCCAAGAGGACTCAGCGAAGGTGTGGATAACCAGACAATAAGCCATGGCAGCAGTCCCCGGATCGCAAATACAGCAAATATCAGTCCCCAGAGTAAAAACCAGCGTTTTGCCCGCTCACTCATGGTTGAGAGCACTTCGGCATTAATAATGGCATTATCGATGCTGGTTATGGTCTCAAATAAAACGAGGCCGGCAATTATTAAGAAGATGGAAAGAAAGTCCATGAATCAGGATCATATTAGCGTAGTTTCATATAAAAAATGCCTGCAGCGCGTTAAAGAATTTTTTTAACCAGTCCGGGGTAATCGCGTTGGTTTTATTCATTCGCGATGGAATGAACCTTTCATGGTATTTTTTTTTCAAATCTGATCCTTTTTACCGCGTTTTGGATGTGGGTTTTGATGCAGACCGGAAATCCTCACCCGCTTTCATGCAGAGAACGTGCAACCGGTGGGGAATCGCCCTCAGGAGATTTTGTGAGATTGTCATAAATTTTTTATGTAAATTATTGGATTAAGGGTTCAAGAAAAAGGATTCTGTAATTTAAGAAAAAGGTCGATGAAGATGTTTAAGCATTATGACAACCGGTATATTTATTACGTTATTACAGAATGTAAATAGAGTGAACTGTTGGCCTGTTGATGTGAGTTACCGTGATATCGATCCTGTATATTGATAATGACCCGGTCCTTCTGGACACGGGCAAGCGGTTTTTAGAACGAGATCCAGATATCCGGGTAGAGACTTCCCAATCCGCAATGGATGCCGTGCAACAGCTGAAAACGGAATCGTACAATGCAATTATAGCCGAGTATGAAATGCCTGCAATGGACGGCATTCAGTTACTCAAAACCGTTCGCGAAAAATACCCAAAACTCCCGTTTATTTTTTTTACCAGTAAAAACCGGGAAGAAATCCTTGAAGAAGCCATAAAAAACGGGGCCGATCATTATGTCAGGAAAGGGGAAGATCAAAAATCCCAGTTTGCCGAGCTGTCCCAGGAAATACGCCGCGCTGTTGAATTCAGGGAAAATGAACAAAAGATTGTGCGTCTTAACCGGATCGATGCGATACTCCGCCGCGTAAATGAGGCAGTCGTACATATCAAAGATCGTTCGCAGCTTGCACAGGAAGTGTGTAAGATCATGGTCCAGGAGGGCGGATTTGAGATGGCATGGATAGGATTTGAGGATCCCCGCACATCCAGAATAAAAACGGTCTTCGCGAGCGGTGCCGTGGATGATTTTTTTGGTAAAGTCAGAATTTCGTCCGAAGATATTGCCAGCGGACATGGTCCGACCGTCACCACATTAAGAAAAGGGAAGTTCACCATCTGCAATGATATCCATGCATACCCCGGCATACAGATGTGGGAAGAGGATGCACTTCGTAAGGGTTACCGATCAACAGCAGCATTTCCGATAAGCTCCGGTAAAACCACCCGTGGAGCAATCACTCTCTACTCGTGCGAAAAAGACTTTTTTACCGATGCTGAGATCCGGTTGCTCAATGGAATTTCAGAGGAAATCTCGTATGCACTTAAAACCATGGAAATGGATGAAAACCATAAACAGGTACTGGGAGACCTGGAACTTTCGGTTTATCAACTGTCTGGAATAATCAATTCCCTGCCGGAAGCGACATTTGCCATTGATACTGCAGGAACTATCATCACCTGGAACAAAGCGATGGAGAAACTCACAGGTGCGAGTGCCGGGCAGGTAATAGGACTGGGTAATTACGAATATTCTTTCAGGATTCTGGGTGAACGAATTCCAGGTCTCCTTGATCTGGTTTTTGCGCCGGAGACTGAAATTGAAACCTACCACTATTCTGCCATTGAGCGTACCCGCGGCAGTATCCGGGCACAAATCCAGATCCCCGGCCTGAAAGACAATCCTGCCACCATTGAGGTTGTTGCTTCCCTTCTCTACGATAAAAACGGACAGCTTCCCGGTGCAATGCAATCGATGACTGATATCAGGAAACTTCATCAGAAAGATGAAAAATTCTATTATTTATTTAAAACCGCAGATCATGGTCTCCTGATTTTAGAACCTGATACCAGAAAGATTATCGAGACAAATTCATTCATCACCAATCTTACGGGTTATTCTCATGAACACCTGCTCGGCAGAAAACTTGAAGAGATTGGTTTTTTCAAAGATACGCTGCTGGCTGAACAATTTTATACGGAACTGAAAAATACCGGGCATATCCACTACAAGGACATTCCTCTGGAAACAGTGATGGGTAAAGTACTTGATGTGGAGTTTTCCAGTAAGCTGACGTCACTCGATGGTCACCAGATTATCCAGTGTGTTGTAAATAACATCTCCAACCGGAAACGGGCTGAAAGTGCCCGGATGACTGCCAGAAAGCATCTTGATATGTTATCCAGCAAGATACGGCATGATATCCTGAATCAGCTCATGGTAGTCGGTGGTTCTCTGGAACTTGCATCCTATGGCATTCAGGAACCTGAATTACAAAAACATCTCACCCGTGCCCAGACGGCAACAAAAACCATACAAAAACAGATTATCTTCTCCCGGGAGTATGAAAATCTTGGCGCAGATGTTCCCACATGGCAACTGGTTCCCTCCGCCATCCATCACGCGTTCCTCGAAATTGAAACAGATTCAATTAAATTAAATGTACAGCCGGATCCCATTGAAGTCTTCGCAGACCCGCTTTTTGAAAAAGTTTTTTATCTGCTGTTTAACTTTTCATATAAATTTGGGGAAAAAGTAACCCGTATTGACGTTTCCTACCAGTACACCACAACAGAGCTCATCATCGTAATTTCTGATAATGGTATTGGGATAGTACCCGGAAACCAAAGACCAGCTTTTTGAATGGAAACCTGGCAATGAAAAGACTTTCGGGCTCTTTCTGGCAGAGAAGATTCTTTCAATAACAGGTTTGTCGATCAGGGAGACCGGCGGATTCAGGAAAGGTACACGATTCGAAATTACTGTTCCACTGGATGCATTCCACACAATTTCACCGTCATGACCCTTTTTTTTAAATTTTCGGTATTTCCGTATTAAGGTCATCGTCACATAACCACCGGACTTTTTAATGCCCGGTTTTTTTTATTGACGCACGGTTTGTTTCCCTGTTGAACTATTTAACAAAAATCTAAATCCTTAAGTCAACAATAATAAAATCAATGATTTCCCTCCTTTACGTAGATGACGAGCCCGATTTGCTCGATCTTTGTAAACTCTTTCTTGAACGGGAGGGAGAATTCTCAGTTATAACAGTTACTTCTGCAAAAGAAGGTTTGCAGATTCTTGCAGAGGGGGGGGTTGATGCCATTGTTTCTGACTATCAGATCCCGGTAATGAATGGTATAGAATTCTTAAAAACGGTAAGGATGGACTTTAAGGACATCCCCTTCATCCTCTTCACCGGCAAGGGACGCGAGGAGGTCGTTATTCAGGCAATAAATAATGGTGCAGACTTTTACCTCCAGAAAGGCGGAGATCCACGTGCCCAGTTTAGTGAGCTGAGCCATAAAATACGCCAGTCTTTCAGAAGAAAAAAGGCAGAAGAGGAACTTCGCATGATGAAGTCCACGGTAAGCAATGCTGCCGAAGGTATACTCTGGATCGACAAAAACGGTGGGATCTCTTTTTTCAATGACTCCATCTGCTCAATGCTTGGATATACGCGGGAGGAATTTGTCAGACTGTCAATCAGGGATCTCAATCCAGGTTTCATCGAAAAACATCTGCAAAGTCTCTGGTCCCGTCTGCAGGAGAGCGGCTATGTTGCTGTCCAGGATACAAACCGGAAAAAAGACGGGTCAATTATTCCCGTGGAGATACTTCTCAATTACATAGAATTCGGACCGCAGCCTTACGTTTTTGCATTTGTGCGGGATATTACTGACCGTAAACGGGCAGAGGATGAACTCAAGTCTGCGTATGAAAAGAACCAAGGTCTTATGGACCATGCAAATGATGCGATTTTTATTTCAGATGCAGAAACCGAAATTCTTCTTGACGCAAATATCAAAGCACAGAAGATGATCGGGAGAACTCTCGAAGAAATACAGACCATGCATTACAGTGAGCTTCTCCCAAAAGAAGAAAAAGAAAAATTCCGGGCTTATTTCAAAAAACAGGTTCAGGAGGGCACGGGTTTACAGGCAGAAGTCATTGACAATAAAGGGAACCGTATTCCGGTGATTATCAGCACGACAATACTCGATCTGGGGGGACGCCGCTCCATGATGGGAATATTCCATGATATTTCGGATATTAAAAAAACTCAGGAATCCCTCCAACTCGCCAATAAAAAACTCAACCTCCTTGCAGAGATTACCCGGCATGATATCAGGAATAAACTCACGGTGCTTGGAGGATATCTTGATCTGTTCACCGATCACCCTCCGGAACCCCAGCATTCCATGTATCTTTCAAAGCTGAAAGCCGCAGTCAAGATGATCACGGAAAACATTGAGTTTACCAAGCTCTACCAGGATCTTGGGGTCGTTGCACCGGACTGGAAGAATGTGACGAAGACATTCTACCAGGCCTGCATTCACATCGATATAAAAAAAATACGGTTCGAATCATCGGATGATGGACTTGAAATATTCGCCGATCCCCTGCTGGACAGGGTATTTTATAATATTTTACACAATGCTGTGGAACATGGCGACCATGTGTCTGTCATGAAACTTTCATCGGTTGAGTTACCAGAGGGTCTGTTAATCCGTATTGAAGATGATGGGATCGGTATACCGGCCCAGGACAAGGAAACAATCTTCGAAAAAGGATTTGGCAAGAATACCGGACTCGGATTGTTCCTGTGCCGGGAAATACTCTCCATTACCAACATTTCCATAACAGAATCCGGGGAATACCAGCATGGCGCCCGTTTTGAAATGTTTGTACCAAAAGGAGTATACCGTTTTGTAAATTCGTCACCGTAAAGTAAAGTTTTAGTCGTGCATCCAGGAAATGTGTGTTTTTGTTTTTAATCGGGAAATTAAGAGTTATGACAGGGAAATTTTTGATCCCGCGAAATTTTTCCGGATTCCGCTTTTATCAGTCATTTACTAGGACAGTGTTTTTTTAATATCTCCGTATTCGTGCCAAAGCTGGGGAATCAAAAATAAAAATCCTGATCCGAATGGTGTCGCCGAGTCAGGTCTTCTCTCTTTTTTACTTTTAAAAAAAGTATCAGATCTGATTGTATCAGTCAAGGGGAATAGTCTCCAGTTGCGACACAGACTCCCAGATCCTGGTCCGGGCATGAATCGGCATATTGGGATCATTGGAAATTTCATCAATCTTTGAAATCGCTTCCGCAGCGCGCAATCCCATTGCCTTGGAATTGTTGGTAAGCAATGTCCGGGTCTCATCAGCCACGCGCCGGATGTTGCGGGGTATTGAGCTTATCTTCCTGAATGCGCTGCAGCATCAGAATACAGTTTTCCATAGTTTTTTCAGGGTTGGGCATGGTATCACCTTCCTGTATACCTGTAATTAATACGTAGAACCGACATATATAAGTTCAATATTGAGTCGACGGTGATTTTATGCCGGTACGTAAGGAAGACGAAGTCATGGCAGAATACCTCCTTAAGGGAGGCAAAATGCTCGAAAAGTCCTGTAAAACCTGTGGATGCCCGCTCTTTGAGGTAAAAGGCAAGACCCTTTGTGTTGTCTGTGCAGAGCGAGAGACCGCAGAAAAATCCGGTCCTGCAGCGGTTCCAGCAGCACATCATGAACATGGCCATGAATGCAGTTGCGGTGAGCACCATGAAGAATCCTGCGAAGGCGGGTTGCTCAGTGATGAACTTGCAATGACCATCGTTTCACTCTGTGAGCGAATACAAAACGAAAAGGATCCGGATAACGTGCTTGCACTGATGAACGCAGTGAAAGCAGGCACCGAAGCGCTTCAGATCCTGTGTCAGTTATAGGAATGACGGCAGAGATCATAGATCTTTTGCGCGGTCTTCTCCCCTATTCCTTTTATTGCCGTTAATTCCAGGAGTTCCGCATTTGCAACTGCCTGCACAGAACCGAAGTGAGATAGCAGAAGGCGTGCGTTTTTCATACCGATCTCGGGGAATGCAGAAATGATGTATTCCTGTTCTTCACGAGCGGAACGGTGCGATTTATGCGGGTGGACCTTCCGCTCACCCCGCTCACCATCCTCGCGTTTTGCAAGAACAAAGAGCATTTGTGCAGTATCCTGCTCATCCCGGGTAAACAGAAGCGAGACCCCCAGGTCAATCGTAAGCGCCGCAAGCACACCCTTGATCGCATTCGGGTGAATGTCACGCTGGGTGTACAGATCTCCTCCCTCGATAATCACCACCGGCCGCGGGACAACTTCCGCCATGGCCTTTATCTGACCGAGTAAATCCCGGTTGATCAGGGTATCAACAAAATCCCGCGCAGTTTTTCGCTCGATCAGGATCCGGTCACCGATCGCATAATCACCATGGGGAAGTCGTTTAAGACGGATTGCGGCACCCATTCCGGAAAGTACCTCAACAACCTTCGAGGATGTCTCGCGATCGTCAATGATAATCATTGGTCCCTGAACCGTAAACTCGTCGATACTTGCCTGTTCGGGCACAAGGGGTTTTTGCTGTAACGGGTTTGTACTGACCATTGACCTCATACTCTTGTGCATCATCATCTCTTTTGCCTGGCTGACATGCCGGAATACTTCATCAGATGTTCCCCTGGTAACAAGCACCACTACCCTGCCGGCCGGATCTGCCGGTTCTTCCCTTGCGCTGGATAGATCGGATTTCTGAGGGGACCGCTTCATAAAAGATCACCAGATCAGTGGAGGGGACATCCAGGCCTTCCTCACCCACAGATGTCGCAATTAACACTTTGAACCCTCCTTCACGGAACCGTGTCAGTATTGCGATCTGCTTTTTTTGTGAGAGCCCTTTCTCGGAATCTTTTGTTGCCTGCCCTACAAAACGTTCGCATGGAATACCGTTTTTTGTAAGAAAATCCGACAGGAGTGGACAGTGTCCCGGTATGTGGCAAAAATGATGATACGACTGTCCGGATGCGCTTCCAACTGTTCGCGCACAAGTGTCAGAGTAATTTCCGGTTTCGGATGGAGTTCGTTTGTCCACTCACGTGATTTTTCAAAAAGGTCCCGGAAGGTATGATCTTTTACCAGGCCCTGACTTGCTTTGCTGCCACCTGAACCAGTACCCTCGGCGACCAGTTTGGCAAGATACCCTTTCAATACCTCACTTCCCTGGGACTCGGCAAGAGTTACTGCGTGCCGGAAGCTTCATGCAGGCGGCATATACAGAAGCTGCCGAATATGCGACAGGATCGCGATTTGCAATACGCTGCTGGATCTGAACGTTAAGCTCATGTAACGCCTTCATGGTCAGTTTCTCTCGTTTTGGCACAGTAAAGTGAAGTGATGCCAGGAGTGCAAGACGTTCCTGGATGCACGCATTGATGAGCAGTACTGCTGCTTTGAGATCAGGAGGGAGATTAATACTGACATATTCGATATCCCGCTCGAACACGTACGGCTGGACATCGGGATCGTGCTCCGTCCTGTTCTCGATATGGGTAATACCCAGATTTGCAGAGACTTCCTCTACCTTTTCCAAAACGCCCCCGGGCGATGCAGTCATTGCGAGAAGCAGGGGTTTGTCAGCAGTTGCAAGGTATCGTTGCGCAAGAAAAACATATGCATAATTACCTACAGCCCGATGGCATTCATCAACAATGAGGAGTGTAACGTCTTTTAACGTGTAACGTCCGGCAATCAGGTCATTCTTTACAACCTGGGGTGTTGCAAAAATTATCGTCGCGCGATTCCATTCTTTTATACGCTCATCCGGCGGTGCATCACCGGTGAACATGGCAAAAGGTGAAAAATCCTGACCTTCAGGACTCTGTATGAGAAGATATCTTTCAAAAAAACGGAGGTGTTGTTCAACGAGCGGTTTTGTCGGGGCAAGCATAAGCACCCGCCCTCGTTCATTATAGAGCCGGGATGCAGCAACGAGAAGTGCCACCGCGGTCTTACCAAGACCTGTCGGCAGAATTACCATCGTATTTGCATCAAGTGCCCGCATCGCAATTGAAAGCTGGTATCCCGCGAGTCAATGCTTTCTGGTTTTATAAGGGGATGGGTGATAAAACTCATAGGTATTTTGTTAAGACATCAGCGATGCGAAGGTTATATTCCTGTTTACAAGGTCCTCCACGATCTCAGGCAAATCTGTGATTGCGATGCGTACCTGTTTCATAGTATCCCGGTCCCTGAGTGTGACAGTTTTGTTCTCTTTGGATTCATAATCAACAGTAACAGCAAATGGTGTGCCGATCTCATCCTGACGCCGGTACCGGCGCCCGATGGCACCGCTTTCATCATATTCGGCGAGTACCCCTTTTTTCTGGAAGGTGCGGGTGATTTCTTCTGCGAGAGTATCAAGACCGTCACGGGTCATGAGGGGAAAGACAGCGACCTGGACCGGTGCGACGTTCGGTGACAGCCTCATAACCGTTCGGGATTCGCCATCTGCAATATCCTCATCATATGCCTGTTCCAGGACGGCATAACACATTCTGTCAATACCATATGAAGGTTCGATGACGTGGGGCACAATATCTTCACCGCGGATATCTGTCACTTCATCACGGACTTCGAACAGATCAGCGGGAATATGGATTTTCTCACCGTCAACCTCCACATCGGCACCCTCCGGGCCAGGTGTCGCTCTTTCAAGTGCGGCAAAGATCGCCTTGGCCTTTGTGCGGTACTGTTTGCCCAGCACACTCATATTCGGGATAATACGGCGACGCTTGGTTTTCTTCGGTTCATCATACTGGATGAAGACCGTCATGGGCGTACCACTCTGTCCGGCATGAGCGTTCAGGTCATAATCAGTCCTGTCCGCAATTCCAACTGTTTCAACCCAGCCAAAGCGCGGGGAGAAAACTTCTGCATCCCAGCAGTCAGTAGCATAGTGAGCCCGCTCATCAGGAAGGTGCTGACGGAAACGCAGCCTTTCCGGTTTTATCCCTATCGTAACAAGCAGATCGTGGGTCAGGGCGACATAGTACGCCACGTATTCATTCGCGATAATGCCCCGGTCAACGGCTTCCCTCATCGTGATTTCAACAGGATCCTCGCAGTTCTGCTGACGGGTGTAGGTAAGAAGTGGCATCCGGTAATCCGCATACCGTCTGAAAGCGGGGTGATGGTTCTTCTCGTTCGGGTGGACAAAGATTTCCGCTTCTGCCTGCGTGAACTCACGGAGCCGGATCATTCCCTGGCGGGGTGAGATCTCGTTCCGGTAGGATTTTCCGATCTGTACTGCACCAAAAGGCAGCTTGTCCCGGTAAAACCTGAGGCAGGCGTGCAAAGTCGACAAACATTCCCTGGGCGGTCTCGGGTCGCAGGTAACCAATCCTTTGTGAGCCCGGGCCAATGGTTGTCGAAAACATAAGATTAAAATTAAAGACTGCAACGTTTCCAAGCACTTCTTCACAGGCAGCACATTTGCAGGAAGTGATAGCAGCAGCAAGATCCTCGTTCTTCATCAAGGAGGCATTGTGTATATTTCCTGCCTCAGCAACATGATCTGCACGCAGGTATTCCTTACAATGAGGACACTGGCACATTTTATCAGAAAATCCTTTCACGTGACCGGAAGCGATAAAAACTGCCTCCTGAGCTATCGTAGGGCATTCAATTTCATAATAGCCTTCCCGGATAACATAAAAATCCCGCCAGATATTCTCGACACGCCGCTTCATCATCGCCCCAAGGGGACCATAATCGATAAAACCCGCAACCGCACCGTAACATTCTGACGTTGGCCAGATAAAACCACGGCGTTTTGCAAGGTCCATCACTTTCTCAAAAACATCGCTCGATCCCTGTATCACTCGTAATCACTTCTTTTGATTATTCCGGATTGTCTAAATCAATTATCCCTCACTTATAATATAACCCTCATCATCGGAACGCGGAAATAAGGGTCGTATGCATCGCAGAAAGAATGTATCTGAAAAGCGAATAGAATTATTATTACCCGGTCAAAAGAATCATCAGGAGGATTCGTATGAGTAATTTTGAACTTCGGATAAAAAATGATATAGAGTTAAAATCCCGTGTATTAGAATACGATTCTGAAAGAGAATCCGACCTATTCTGTTAAAGAATACAGGGAGGAATGTGATCCCGGGGATGATCATTATCAGATAATCAGTCTGACGGTATATGAAAAAGGTCCCTATTGCCATATAAGGAAGATTTTGCATCAGTTAATAGCAGATAACGAAATTGAGTGTTCTGAAGGATCTTTTTCAGACAGATTTTTATAAAATTATTAAATACAAAATCCGGGCGTTTTTTTACTATTATGTGTCAGCTTTTTATATAGAATCCCGCACTAATTTAAAGGGTTTTTGGTCAAACGGTGCTTAAAGATAGCATTAAATAGGAGGGGATTTATTGTATATCCTAATCCCATGACGGGGTATCCAATGACCGAAGACAAACGCAAGGTACAACTTCTAAAACTCTTCAGCACCATGTCCGGCAAGACGAAGATTGTCGAGCCTATGAAAAATATCCATGGTACTTTAAGAGACAGCGACGCGATCGAACGTGAGGTTGCTCTCGTAATGAGAGAGATTACTGAACAGGGTATTTTCAAGACCTCCTTAAAACCGATCCAGCTTGCAAAACTTGTCACCTTGTTTTACGCTGGCAAGAATGACACCGAAATCGCACGCCAGCTCGGGGATGAGAAACTCAGCAAGACAGTCGCACGTGCACGGGTACGGCTCAAGCTCTTCCGTGATCTCGATTTCAAGATGCCATTTGATAAGATTGAGATGGAAAAACTGATCGAGTCCGGTAAGACCATGAAAGAGGTTTCGGAGGAACTTGGCATCAGTCCATCTACACTCCGTGAATACCGGCACGTGATTGAGGAACAGGAAGATCCCACAATTGACCCCTATATTGGCAGGGTCCGGGATGTTATGGAAGACCGGGATATATCCGAACAGATGACCCGCAGTGCCACAGCGGATAGTCTTGGGGATTCCATTGATATTACCGAAGCTGAACTCATTGATGTAATGTAATGGTTCCTCTGGAGACATCCATCCCTCTTTTTAGTGATACTGCCCTCTCGTGCTACATCATTTTAAAAATCTGATGATAAATTTCATCCATGTGTAATCCGATCAGCATATATGCAACTCACCTGGCTCGGACATGCATGCGTACTGCTTACCGGATCAAAAAAAGTCCTGATCGATCCGTTCATTGAAGGGGGGAGTGTCCTTTTTACCGAACCGGATATCGTTGCCGTTACCCATGGGCATGAAGACCATTTTGGCGAAACTGTGGCACTCGGTAAAAAAACAATTGCTATTGCCGAGATAGCAAAATACCTCAAGGCAAAGGGCCTTCCTGTTGAGGGTATGAATATCGGGGGTACCACAATTGTTGACGGTGTGTCATTTACGATGACTCCTGCCGTGCACTCCTCATGGATAGAGGAAGCCGGTATAGGGTGCTATGGCGGCACTGCCGCCGGGTTCGTAATCGGGATTGATGGTCTGAAGATCTACCATGCTGGCGATACGGCGCTTTTTTCCGATATGAAACTCATCGGAGACCTCTATCATCCTGACGTTGCTTTGCTCCCGATTGGCGGGAGGTTCACGATGGGTATTTCAGAAGCTATGATTGCGGCAAATTTCATAGGAGCTAAAACGGTGATACCCATTCACTACAATACATGGGACAAAATCATTGCAGATCCTCTCATGTTCAAGGAAGCGATTGAGCGGACAACAGATATCAGGGTAAAAGTCCTGCAACCGGGAGAAAGTATGGATTTCAGATACACGGAATAAAAACGCTCAAATGATTAATGCTGAATTTTTTAAAAGTGAATACAGTACCAAATCCGGTCAGAAGGCCGATTGCAGCGTGTTTAATATCACTGGACGATCAACTAAAAAATGAGAGCCCTGATAGCCTTTTATGGATGCGAACGCGTTTGATATTCTGATGGTGGTGGCGCTCGGTTCTTTGGCCGGGACGGGCATCGGCATTCTCATAGCATATGTTGCAAAAAAACAAAAAAGCCGATGGTCTGCAATGTCCCGGAAGGATCAAACCATCAATATTGCACTGATGATCATATTTTGTGCAATTTGTTGCGGGGGATTGGGATATTATTTCCTGATCTAATCGGATTTTTTTTATTTTCCCGGTTAACGGGTTCACCTTGTATTACCATAAACGCATAAAAAAATCTCATATTGAAATTTAGGAGATATCAAAGTAAAAAGACTACAGTTAAGTTATTATGGAGAAATAATTAACGTAACGTAGAAAGGTTACACCGTACATAAAAACGACACAGAAAAATTGTAATTATCTGGTAAGATCAAAGAAAGATTACCGATAAAAAAAGAGAAGTTTTTATACACGGTTAAAAAAAGAGGAGAAGTGAGACAAGCGATGTTAAAAGCAACAATTGATGCAGACATGTTCAGGGAATTTATCGATGCGATTTCGGCTCTCGTCCCTGAGTGCCGGCTGCACACTGATGAGAATGGAATCTCCACGCGGGCCGTTGACACGGCAAATGTGGCTATGATCGGTATCGAGCTGAAAAAGGAAGCATTCGATTCATATAAAGCAACAAAAAGCCAGCTGGGCATTGATATTTCCAAGATGAAAAATATTTTTGGTATGGCCGGCAAAGGCGATCTCATCAGTCTTGAACTTGCTGATAATGCCCAGAAGATGTCCATCTCAGCCCACGGTTATCACTATTCCATCACCCTCCTGGATACAAATACGATAAGGAAGGATCCCAACCCCCCCACAATCAACCTCCCGGGCAAGATTGTAATTACCGGTGATGATTTCAATAATGCGATGAAAGCGGCAGCGGTGATCTCTGATAAAATTGCTCTTGGAATCAATCCAAAGGAACAGACATTCTACCTGATTGCCGATGGGGATACGGACAGATATCCGGCGCGAGTTCAGTAAAGACGAGCTTAAATCACTGACTCCTGTTGAGGCACGATCGCTCTTCTCTTTAGATTATTTAAAGGACATGGGTAAAGTCATGAGCAAAGCTGCCGAAGTGGAAATCTACCTCGGTATCGACCACCCGGTCCGGTTCTCTTTTATCATAGCAGGCGGCAACGGCCATGTGGAGTACCTGCTTGCACCTCGGATAGAGGCTGACTGATGGACTATACCCCATCACCTAAGGAACTTTCACATTTTCCCTTTTTAAAAAAAGCCCAGGACCATGTAAAGGCAAGGTTCTCAGCACTCGATTCACTCTTAAAAGAGCCTAAAGGAGAAGCATTAATCAACCATGCTGTTTTACGCGTCCAGGATGCAATATCCCCAAAAAAAATATTTGCTCCGACCGTTTCTGATTCGGTTGATGATGAGATTGCCGCATATGCTCTTGCCCGGATTATTGTATCCTGTGTGAATGATAAACAGCTCATTGACCGGCTGACACGGTATGAAGCTGAAAGAGTGTATTATTTTTTAGTGAATGAAGAGGAGTGGAACCAGAATTACAAACTGGAAGATTCGGGTTATTCGCGGCTATGTATTGCTCTTGCAGACGAACTGGGAATCCAGATCACGCAGGACCGGATGCGGCTTACTGATTATGTAGAACTGGTCTCTTTCCTGCATGAAGACAGGTTCAGGCTCGTGAATCGTCGTCTTTTACGGGGTTTTGTTGAGATCAAAAAAGAAGAGCGGTATGAATTATTACGGGAACGAACACGCCTTATCATGCGGCATGATCTTCCCCGTAAAGTACCGTCTCCAATCTGTGAACAGCTCACTCCAAAAGTTGCATCGATAAAAAAGGTATACCAGGAACAGATGCTCCAGCAGTTCGGTTCCATTGACGAAACTGCCTTCCCACCCTGTATGCAGGCGCTGGTTCTGGCGCTGACTGCCGGGACCAACCTCACCCATGCCGGGCGTTTCGCTCTTACTACCTTTGTTCATACAATTGGTATGAATATAACAGGAATTGCCCAAATGTATGCCAGGTCACCGGATTTTGACCCGGAAAAAACAATGTACCAGGTGGAACACATCACCGGGCGGGGAGGATCTGGTACGGAATACACAGCACCTGCCTGTGCTGCCATGAAGACAACAGGACTTTGCGTTCACCGGGATAAACTTTGTGAATCAGTGAATCATCCATTGAATTATTACCGGCAAAAAAAGAAATATTTACTCAAAACAAAAAAAGATGGGAATTAAACGACTCCTCCTTCGGAATCACCTAAATAATTTTCTTATTCACCAGATATCCGGCTCCTGAAAGGAAGAGAATAAATATCAAAATTGCTGCGAGATAGGCAACTCCTGCTATCGTCACCATGGGTAGTAGCGCAAGCATTAGAACCAGGACGATAAAACCTGATACGCCAATAATCACATCGAGAAGTCGTGGATCCATTACAGGAATCTTCATCGTAAAAGTTTATATTCATATCCAAAAGAAAAAAAGATCGTGAAAACGGAGGGGCTTTGATAATGGTCAAAGACACCCTTAATATTCGTAATGCCAATCAATGGTACGATTATGAAGGATCCGAACCAGGAACGCAGTGACGCGCTTGAAAAACTTGCAACGGCTGTCACGCTTCTCGAACAATCCATGGATGTCCGGCTCATTCCGGTATATGGGACAAAACTGGGGTATGCTATCCGGGGCGCACGGGAGATCAATGGAGTTGCAGCGGTACAAGGTGGGATTATCGATTCAAACGGAAAACCGCATGCTGACGGCCCCTGTGCATTTGGAGTGGATGAGGATATTGCGCGAATAGTGCTTACTGCTATGAAATTTGATCCCATTATCCGGTGTGCAGCAACCCTGCGTTTTTCGGGAAAAGTCATTGGGATTATGGAGAGACTGCTCCTTGAATGTAATTCGTTTGATCCTGCAGCAGAACCCCCCGGAATTAGTACCATGGACTGGGGGGTTGCATCCTGTTGCAAACAGGGATTACCGACGTATGCTATGATACCGGGAAAAAGGGAAAAGAAGCGATTATCCGTCTTTTTGGGGAAGATCCAATCGACATATCGAACAATATTATTATGATATCGAACCGCATTATAAGTATAGAACTTTGAGGAAAAGCACATGGGAATCAAACCGTCATACATCAAATCTCTCGGTACTGAACTTCTGGCAAAGCAGCGGGACTATTTCTCGAACAGCTTTGAGGAAAACAAGCAGCAGACTGAGTAAATCTGCAGTTATTGAAAGCAAACGTGTCCGGAACCGCGTCGCCGGTTACATCACGAGAAAAATAAATACCAAGAAACGCTCATAACCTTATTCATGTTCAAAGGTGTCCTTCCAGCAATCATAACTCCTTTTAAAAGGAACTCTGCACTGGACCTTGATGTCCAAGGTCTGGAACGTAATATCGGGTATCTCCTTTCCTGTGGAATTCACGGAATTGTACCCTGCGGGTCTACCGGTGAATCGGCAACGCTCACGTTTGAAGAGCATGAAAAAGTTATTAAAATTGCCGTAGACAAGGTGAATGGCAGGATCCCGGTAGTTGCCGGTACTGGTTCCAACAATACTGCAGAAGCGATAAAGCTGACAAAGGCTGCAAAGGACATCGGCGCTGACGGAGTTCTGATTATAAGCCCGTATTATAACAAGCCAAACCGTTCAGGGCTCATCAAGCATTACACAAAACTTGCTGACCTTGATATTCCGGTCATCATGTACAATGTCCCGGGTCGGACCGGTCAGAATCTTGAACCTGATCTTGTGGCAGAGCTTGCCCGTCACCCGAACATTGTTGCGATCAAAGAGGCGAGTGGTAATATCGGGCAGATCTCCCGGATTATTGAAGAAACACAGGATGATGATTTTTTAGTGATTTCCGGTGATGATAATATTACACTTCCTATCATGGCTCTCGGCGGCGCAGGGGTCATCTCGGTTGCAGCGAACGTGGATCCGAAACGGATGGTCGCGATGTACGAAGCAATGAAGAGCGGTGATTATCAGAAAGCACTAGTCCTTCACTATGCTCTGTCACCGCTCATGCGGGCAATGTTTATTGACACAAATCCGATCCCGGTAAAAAAGGCAGTTGAGCTTCTTGGGATGGCGGGGGGACCGGTCAGGCTTCCGCTTGATAATCTCGATGAAATGAAGACTGAACAGCTCAAAAAAATTCTTGCCACAATACCCAAAAAAGGGGTAAAAATGCCCGTTGCAGCACCAAAAAAAACCGATAAATCCGTAAGCGCGAAAACAAAAACAATCACAAAAAAACGGACACGGTGAGTTAAAGCATGATTAAAGTGGTGGTATGTGGCGCCTCCGGCCGAATGGGACAGACCATTGGTCGCATGGTCAACGAAGCACCCGATCTTGAACTGGTAGGGGGTATCAACCTCAAGCCGGGTTCTTTTTTTGGTCGGGAGATTGTAGAATCAAAAAATGCTGAAAACCTTCTTTTGAGGACCAGGCCTGATGTACTTATCGATTTCACCGTAGCGCATGCTGCAGTTGAGAATGTTAAACTGGCTGCCCGTAACAAAGTAGCACTGATTGTCGGTACTACCGGGTTTACCAATGAACAACGGACAGAGATAGAAAAAGCAATCCAGGGAAATGTCCCGGCGGTCATTTCCAGCAACTTTTCTCTCGGAGTCAATATATTCTGGCAGCTCCTGCGGGATGCCGGAAAGCTCCTGAAAGATTATGATATTGAGGTTATAGAAGCACACCACCGGAACAAGAAAGATGCACCAAGCGGCACTGCAAAAACGATCCTGCAGATCCTTGATGAAGAAGTGGGTCCGCGAAAAAAGATGTACGGTCGTGAAGGTATGATGGAACGTTCAGATGAGATCGGCGTTCACGTCATACGGGGTGGTGATATAGTCGGAGATCACAAGGTAATGTTTTCAAAGAATTTTGAGACCATCGAACTCTCCCACAGGGCGTATGACCGGTCAGTTTTTGAACCGGTGCGCTCCATGCGGCACGCTGGGTTGTTGGTAAAAAGCCCGGAATTTATGGCGTAAATGATGTCCTGAACCTGGGGAAATAATTATTTTTCTTTAAGAATCCCTTGTCGGATTTTTTGGGTTTTTAATTTTTTTTATATTATGGGTGAATGTTACGTCTGACTGAAGCACTTAGGAAGGAGGGGGCCGTGCCTGTCACCCCTGACCGCCCCTGCGCAGCACGATAGGGTTGTTGTATAACCTTCTTCAGAGTTATCACATTTGGGGGGAGCCATCGGCGGGGGTGAACCCCCTGTGAGCGTTTTAATTTTAGGGTAAATCGCTTATAAAACACCAAAAATAACTATCACATTCAGACGTAAAAATCAGGTATTACACCTGAACTAAAATGAATGGAAAAAAGTATCTCATTTTTTTCCGACCTACTCGATGCTATAAAAAAGAATACATCGTTCTATCGCATTATGGGGGTCGCCGCAACAGCGGGGGCTGAGGCATTGCAAAAGCCCCCAGGAGTGTTATGAGGGACGTATCCTGAGTGTATTCTAAGAAATAAGTTGGTGCTAAACTGGTAGTTTACCCTTATTTTATTAAACATTTCTACAGGGCCTGAAAAATCCTGATCATTCTGTCTGGCCCAAAAAACAAAAAATTGCCAGTAATATCGTTTTAATTGAAGTGTAATATCGAAACCTATTTTTTATCTTTTGTTTAACATATACGATGGAGTGAAAAAGTTGGTTGCAATCGTTGATACCAATAAATGTACCGGATGCGAAACCTGCGTGGATGAATGTCCCACGTCAGCAATCGCAATGGAGAACGAAAAGGCGAAAGTCGATAAAGATGTATGTATCGACTGCCAGACCTGTGTCGACGTCTGCCCTTCTGAAGCAATATTGGTGGAGTGAACATTATGGTAGCAGTAGTAGACAAGGAAAAATGCACCGGATGCGAGACCTGTGTCAGCGAGTGCCCTGCATCGGCAATCTCAATGGAGAACGAAAAGGCGAAAGTCGATAAAGATATGTGTGTCGACTGTGAAACCTGTGTCGACGTCTGCCCTTCTGAAGCTTATCCACATGGAATAAGACCGGATATTTTTTATCGGGTTAAATTATTTTTTAATTTTCAGATATTTCCTGGGCTATACCCGTAAATCCGCTGTTGAAATTTCAGAATGAGTCTTTATTCCGGGTTTTTAAATGTAAATTCCGGGTTTTTATAATTGTATGGCATCGATGTAATTTATGATGAGGAGAGAAAATCCAAAAAACAACGTTTTTATTATCGCAGGAGAAATGGGATTTATCAACCCGCCATATTTTAACGGGAAACATTACACAGGACCTGACACACATGATCAATGTTGGAGTGCTCGGAGTTACGGGTGCGGTTGGTCAGCGATTTGTTGAACGGTTAGCGGATCATCCGTGGTTCAACCTTTCGATGCTTGCCGCCTCTGAACGCAGTGCGGGACAGCCTTACGGGAAGATCGTAAACTGGCGCCTTGATACGCCATTTCCTGAAAAGATTGCAAAAATAAAAGTGACATCCACCTCACCAAAAGCGATGAAGGGTGTTGATTTAGTCTTTTCCGCTCTTCCTGCAGATATTGCAGCTCATGTAGAAAATGAATTTGCCGATGCAGGGATAGCAGTCTGCAGTAACGCCAGTTCTCATCGCATGGAACCTGACATACCACTGGTTGTACCGGAAGTAAACCCTGAACATCTTGGACTTATTGATGTCCAGCGTGATTCCGGCAGAGACGGATTTATCGTAACCAATCCCAACTGTTCCACGATTATGATGGTGACTGCCCTTGCCCCCTTGCGGAAATTCAAATTTTCTGATGTCAGGGTCGCAACGATGCAGGCAATCTCCGGAGGGGGGTTTAACGGGGTAGCCGCGATGGCAATCTACGATAATGTCATTCCTTATATCGGTCAGGAAGAGGAAAAAATGGAGACCGAGACACTTAAAATAATGGGCTCATTAAAAGGTAAACGGATAACGAATGCCACGTTTAAAGTAAGTGCAAGCTGTCACCGGGTTCCGGTTATCGATGGTCATACAATGGCATTATGGGTCGATATCAAAGAACCCGTGGAAAAACTGAAAACTGCCTTTTTAGACTACAAACCACCGATTAAAGGCCTTCCAACCCAGCCTGAAGAATCCATACACTTTTTCGACGAAGAGAAAGACCGTCCGCAACCCCGCCTGGACCGGATGAGGGGAAAGGGTATGACCGTCTCGGTAGGCAGGCTCCGGGAGGGAATCCGCTTTGTTGCAATGGGGCATAATACTATTCGCGGTGCGGCCGGCGCAAGTGTACTGAATGCAGAACTTATTACCAAGAAGAAATATCTCTAAAAAGGAGAGCCATAATGCAGCAGCCAAGAGAGAACACAGTATTCGTAGGAAATAAGCCGGTCATGAACTACGTCCTCGCTGTCATTACACAATTCAATAATGGAGCAGAAGAGGTTGCAATCAAGGCAAGAGGCAAGGCTATTTCCCGTGCAGTGGATACCGCTGAGATTGCCCTCAACCGATTCCTGGAAGGAGTGACAAAAAAAGAGATTATCACATCAACTGAGATTATTGATACAGATTCCGGAAAGACGAATGTATCATCGATCGAAATCGTTCTGGCCAATAAAAAATAATCTTTTTTGTGATTAAAGTTCAGATGGAAAAAGACCTAAATAATCAGGTGTACTTACCCAAAACAATATAAAAGGTATTCACGAATGTACTTGTCTATGCGATGGTATTCTGTCATGCTGCTGTTCTGCCTGATACTCAGCATGGCGGTTCCCGTTATGGCTGCAAATGAGGATCGCTACAGCTATATCACGGTTAAAGATATCCAGATCCAACTCGACAATGGGAGTGCTGTCATCCATGTGAATTATAAGGTGGATGAAGGCACCCGGTTTATCTTTTTTTTGCTGGGTAAACAGGATCTAAAAAACAAATTAATGAAAATTCTCAATTATGAAGATGCCCGTATACAGCGTATCGATCTTTCCAGTGCAGATTTTACTGTCGAAGATGCGGCAATCTCCTATGGAAATGGAATTTATTGGTACCCGTCACACGCTTTCAACATCGTAATTCCTGAGCTTTCCATCCAGTCACCTCAGGCAACACGAAATTTCACCATGACCAAGGAGTTTCCCAGCGGGATGGGATATTTTGCTACCTATACCCGTATAGCACCTGAGGATAGTAAAAAGATTGAAATTTCGGAAAGAAAATCACGGTGAACTTTTTTTCTCTTTTTCATTTCCCTCCCTTGAATGTATTTGCGGGAAGGTATGCAATATTTAATCGCATATTCCGGACAAGATTTTCAATGGAATGAGGTGCGCTGCACCTTTTTTAGCATAGAACAGTCATTCCCGCACCATGCAGGTACTGAAAGAATCAGATTTGTGCTCTTGAGAGTTCATTTTACGGGAGTATGAAATTAAATGCCCGGAATACGAAGGAGGGACAGTGCCTGTCCCCCATGACTGCCCCTGCACTGCGCGATAGTCTTGTTTAACCTTCCTTAAGAGGTATCACATGTGGGGGGAGCCAGGAGGCGGGGGTGAAACCCCTGTTGAGCATTTTAATTTTATGAAACATATCTACAGAGCTCAGATTTGAATTTATCCGTTGAAAAAATAGTATCGGTTCTTATTTGCGTTATGCACGAGAAAAAGAGAATTTTTTTACATGACTTCAATAATTTCCTGTTTGCGCATTTCAGCTATTTTTTTATTGACAAAGAACTGGATAATCATTCCGATAATCGCGGAGAGAATGCCAAAGATTGCGAAATAGATTACCTGGACTGCCACTCCATCCGGGGTAACAGGAAAATTCGGGATTTCTTTTACCGGCAGGAGAGAGATACTTGCACAATAAAAAATGAACCCGATCGCGGTGATGAAGAACGGAAATACAATCACCTTTCCCAGGTTCTCCCGCTCATTCATGTACACATCGATGATAATTCCGATTGACATTACCAGACCGGCAGCCATCAGTCCCCCAATTCCTCCAAATACAAACAACATCAGATAATGGATTATACCAAAATCCGGTGAATAATATTTCAGCACTGCGATGAAACCCTGGATACACCCAATAATGATGAGAAGGATC
The DNA here is from genome assembly GCA_963733045.1 of uncultured Methanoregulaceae archaeon. Lineage (GTDB taxonomy): Archaea > Halobacteriota > Methanomicrobia > Methanomicrobiales > Methanospirillaceae > Methanoregula. The sequence goes on from CAVTBZ010000008.1 coordinate 110,468, forward strand.
GTTGTAGTATAGGTAACAAACGAGAACCGCCCACGCGAAAGCGAGATTCGGAGAGCATCAATTATACCGTGGAAGATTTCATCAAACCCAAATCCTTTATAGAGCATATAACATCCGATTACTCCGACCACAATAATAGTTGCAACTCCCGGGTAATCGAGCAGGTACGCGGTGGCATAGAGCATCATTGCAAGCCCGAGAGGGATAAAAACCATGCGGGAAACCTTGGGGTCATCGAGAAATTTCTTCAGGATGTAATAAGTACCTTCAAGATTCGGCATCTGGTTAACGATCACCCGGCGGATGCTGGAAACCGGAATCTTGGACTGAATGATCGGAATTACATACTCATCCTCAGCACCATCAGTTACAAGAATGCAATTGGTTGCCTGAGTCTCTTTGATTACCTGGTCGAGTGAGTTTGCGATCCTGCGGTCTCCTTCAATCATATGGAGATGGTTTCCGGCTACCAGTGCAATTGCGGTCTCCTCTCCATTTGCTGTCAGTTCATCGTAGATTTTAACTGCTGAAAATATTGCATTGATATCGGAATCTTCGGGATCGGCAAGGGCTAACGTATTGGCAGTCTTCAGACACGCTGCACGGCCAATGACAGGGCTTTCGACTTTTGCCTTCCACCCGATATCATCGTCCCGATCAACACTTAGCACTAATGTACGACCCGGAGACATTATTAGTATAAACTCCTTGCATACTGCAACTTTAAACAGGGATTTCTCTTATACGGGCTCCATTTAGCAATCTCCTTTTGATCCCGCACAAGAGAGAACATTGCGTAAATAATTAGCCGATTATCCTTATAATTGTGACGTAGGTTTCCCCTGGTTGTGTCTCTTTTACCTTATCGCAACAGCCAGACCAATTTGATTTCCCACTTTCACCGGGTAGCTAAAACCGGCCTTTTTTCACTTGCCACATAGGAACCAAACCCCTGCACCCCATATCTGCCAACAGAATGCGAATTTGCTCGAAGAATTGAACCTCGTTGATTATGGATTCAATACTGTTACATTAGAACTAAAAAAAATTATTATCTTCATGTACCTTTTGCAGCGGCAACAGCCCTTTTTACCGATTCGATAGTCTGATCAACTGATAGGACCGGTTTGATACTGAATATGATAAACGGTTGATATTTCAAAAGCTGGGAGTGAAGTGATACTTCGTCCCCATCGGCTATACAGTAACCTGAACCTGAATCGCAGCAATTTCCCCAATCTGTGAACAATCCGGCTTTCTTTTTCGCTCTGACCCATTCAAGCAGGGTCATCCACAATTTTGCCTGTTCCTCAGGATTTGTGGGAATGGTTTGTTGATTCTTCCACCACGTAATATAAAATTTAGACATCGTTCATACCTCTCAACTTCATCTGAACTGCTCTGACGAATAGTGAATACGACTAAAAAAAGGAAGGTGGCACACTGGCACCCGTGATCCCTGATATTCAACTCAAGAGTATTTTATAATATTATTCTGACTTTATAATAATTTTGATGCCGTTGGATTTTTTGACTATACGGTAAAAAAAAGGATCAGATAAGTTTTGAGCGCTGGAGGAGCAATATATCATCTGTTGTGAGTTTTTCTCCGGCCCTGAAGTTCTTAAAGAGACTTTCTGCCTCTTTTCGTACTGCTTTTTGTTCTTTGGTGACTTTCACCTTCTTTGTCTTCTTTCGCAGACCGGAAATTACCTTGTCATAATCGCGAAGTTCTTTCTGGCAGGTAATAAAGAACTTATGTTCTGAATCCGCTGATTCCTGTGACTCGACAAAACTTTTATGCGAAGCATCCGCCGCTTCGCGTGACTTATCAGCTTTCCGGTAGGATTCAACCATGAGATCGTGGTGTTTCTGGGCAAGCTCAGCGAACTCGGTCACTTTCGCGTGGAGGTCAGATGCGAGTTTCCGAAAATCACGGGCCTCGGTAATCTTCGTGCGCATCTCCTTGTTCTGCTCAAGTTCTGCTTCCTGCTCCCGCACCTGGGCCATCATCTGTTTGATTTTTTCGATCAGCTCGCGTTCTTTATCCGTGGTAAAGACTTCGGTCTGCTGCCGGTACTCCATATGCTCAATCTGCTTCTGGAGTTCCTTGATCCCCCGGTTCTTCAGCGTTCCGTGTTCTTTTTTGAACTCTTCGATCTCTTCAAACAGAACATTTGCCTTGTCATTAAAATCGTTACGCTGCGCTTTTAAATCAAGGACATCCTGATTATATTTATCCCGGAGATCTTTGTTTTTTTGTGCCTCTTCCACGAACTCCCGCGTCTGATTGTTGAGTGTGTTGCGTTCACGGGCGAACTTGCTTGCGGAAGCATTGAGTTCGTTGCGTCGGTTTTTGTGTTCTTCAGACTCGGCGAGAATCTTTTTTCGTTTTTCCATCAGGTCATTCAACATGCGTTACCACTCCTCATCGATTCCCCGGCATGGGAAGCAGATATTGTATGCGGGAAGCAAAAACAACCCGGAAAAGTGAAAAAGTCCAGGATTGGCTCTTTTAATTCTTTCACATAACAACTCTGCATACAGAATGCAGGATGAAAAACATCAGAAAAGGATACCAGCGCAGAATTCAGATAAGACCCCGTAACGAAGTCTTTGTTCAACACTCTGTTCATGATGTTCAACTCCCGATACCAGGACGCACCAGATCACATGATGTCGTCCCTATTCTCCCAGCGAGGGATAGGCCGAATGTTCTATATTTTAAAGGCGGGGAGGATTATTAAGCGTTTCGCCGTTATTATCGAGGATATCATCAATTGGCAGAGCCGCCAGATAAAATGAACTTAAAAAATTCCATAATAACATTACAAAAAGGGGTTTGACTGTAAGGATTACCCTGAACTCCTTTTTTACTGGTCCGATTTCACCAACATGAGCTGGCTTTATCCGGATCCCAGCAATTCCTGAAATTTTATCAGGAAACTGTTTGTCTGGAACGTTCAAAGATATTTTTTTTGGTGTGTGTAATTATCCGACCCATTCAAGGACGCCGCCGCCACTGGGCTGGTCCCTGCTGCTTCTTCGGTTTTGGGGCATCTCGACTGCTTTTGGGTTCGAGCGCTTGTTCTCAATGTCAGCGATCATAGTTTTATACGACTGGCGTGTTCCGAGTATCTGTGCGCTCTTGACACCGGTCATGATTGCGAGCACGCGGATCTTTCCTTCCATATCATTCCTTACACGGGCGCCCCAGATCACATCTGCATGGGGATCGAGCTCATAGGTGAGCGAAGTTGCCACTTCTTCTGCGTCCTGCAGCGTAAGGTCAGTACCTCCAGTGATATGGATCAGGCTTCCGGTTGCGCCGCGATAGTCGATATCCAGCATCGGGTTGCTCAGGCACTCCCGGACAACACTCTCTGCCTTATTCTGCTGTTTGCTCTCTCCGACAAGCATGACAGCGACACCGCCTTTTGACATGATTGCCCGGACATCGGCATAGTCAATGTTGATGAGTGATGGTTCTGTAATTGTTTCTGAAATACCTTTAACGGTTTCACCGATGAGTTGGTCCATTACGGAAAATGCCTGGCCCAGCGGCAGGTTCGGGACGAAGTTCTTCAACCGGTTGTTATCCAGGACAATTACTGAATCTGAAGCGGATGCAAGTGCTTCAAGACCTTCTTCAGCACGGATAAGGCGGGCTTTTTCAACCTGGAACGGGTAGCTTACCATACCGACGACAATTGCACCCTGCTCCTTTGCTATCGATGCAACAACCGGTGCGGACCCGGTACCGGTACTTCCTCCCATACCTGCCGTAATGAAAACCAGATCGGCCGATTCAAGGACAGCTTCAAGCGTCGGGCGTGCCATCTCGGCCGCGCGCTTGCCGACATCCGGATATCCACCGGCACCAAGGCCTTTTGTCAGGGACTTGCCGATGAGTATGCGTTTGTCTGCCTGGATCATGTCCAGATGCTGTTTGTCAGTGTTGATTGCAATAGTTTCTGCACCCGAAACACCCATATGATGGATACGGTTCACGGTATTGTTTCCGGCACCACCGCAACCAACAATAACGATTCTCGGCTGACCGACAAAGTCATCTTCCATTGCATTTGCTGACCCTTGTTTGCTCAGCTCTTTTTCAAGTTCGGCGTTTTTTAACGCATCATTAATTATACTCTGCATATCTACCCTCTCATACCTTGAATGAAACCTGGTCTATATCTTTCAGAACACGATTTGAACGCTTTTCAATAAGTTCACGGACTGCTGCACGGACAGCTTCAGATACATTGGGAAATTCCCCTGCATCCACCATCTGCTCAAGCAGACTGATTTGCTGTTCGGGTAACCGTAGCGTGATTCTTTGCATCATGGTTGTATCTCCCATTTCTGACATATGTCTGTCATCTGTCATTCATATGTCAGACAAAGAGAACCTTTGTGTCTGACTTAACCAGATATCCAAAACTTAAACATGAAGGTATAAAAATCTTCTTCTTTGTTCGTATCCCCATCTCAAAACACATTTAAGACAGCCAATCCAAGTATTTTAGAAAAAAAAGGATTTATTATGGCAATTTTCTTTCCTAAGCGCGATGTTCATGGCGGTACTGGAAAGCGACAACGTGAAAAATCCAAGAAAAATGTTGTGGATTTCAGCGCGAGCACAAATCCATTCCCTCCCGAATTTATCTGGGACTGCGACCCTGCACACCTGGCATATTATCCGGACGACACGTATTTCGAACTCAAAGAACGAATCGCACATACGTTCCATCGCAGTACTGATGAAATATGTGTCGGGAATGGATCGATCGGAACTTCTCCGGGTGTTCTGTTCGGTTACATTTAAAGGAAATAAAAAAACATTTTTTACCGAATCACCAACCTTTGGGGAGTACGAACTATCAGCGCGTCTTGCCGGGGCACACAGGATAAAAAATTCTCATGAAGCAGACGTTTCATTTTTTTGCAACCCGAATAACCCGACCGGTATCCTGCACAAAAAACATGAACTGGAACGTCTTCTCGACAGGGTGAAGTCGCATGAGGGTTTGCTTTTCTGTGATGAGGCATTTATAGAATTGTCCGATCCCACACAGACTATGGCAGATATCTGTGATCCTCATCTTTTTGTGTTGCATTCACTCACAAAAAGTTTTTCGATACCTGGCCTTCGCTTCGGGTTCGGTTTTGGAGATCCATCACTTATTGATAAAATTGAGATCGCCCGACCGCCGTGGAGTGTAAATGCTTTTGCAGAGCTTTTGCAATGGAGGCGTTCATGCACATGGATGAACTGGCTGCATCACGTGCTGCCATTGCACAGGAACGCGAAAGGCTCTCTGCCGCAATTGACCGCCTGGGTCTGCGCTGCAATCCGTCATCTGCAAATTTTATTCTCGTAGATTGCGGAAAGGAGGTCGTTCCATTATGTACCGCACTTCTCCACCATGATATCCTCGTACGCGACTGTACATCATTCGGGCTGCCAGCATGTATTCGTGTAGCAGTAAAGACTCCGGAGGAAAACCGAGCTGCTTCTGGAGGCACTCGCTGCATGCATGCGCTGATTATGGCAGGTGGTATTGGCAGCAGGATCAATCTTGGAGAAAAACCCCTTATTTCTGTCTGCAGAAGACCAATGATTGAATATATTATTGATGCTTTTTTCTCCGCCGGAATGGAACCGGTTGTGGCAGCTTCTCCCAACACCCCCATGACCATGAACTGGTGCCGGGCTCATGGTATAGATTTTATCAAGGCTGAAGGTGGGGGCTACATAACCGATATGATTGAATCTGTAAAAATCCTGGATGAACGGCACCGGCTTTTTGTAAGTGTGTGTGACATTCCCTGCATCACCGCTGAAATTATCATCAGAATTGCTGATGCCTATCGTTTTTCCGGAAAAGATGCCTGCTCAACCTGGGTTCCTGCACACATTCCCCGGTCATTCCGGTGCAACATACCCTATCTGGAACAGGTTGACGGAATCGATGCATGTCCTGCCGGGGTAAATATTCTCCGGGGGGACCTGATTACACAACCCCAGGAAGAACTTCAGGTTCTGTTCAACGAACCTGCACTTGCCCTGAACGTGAACACCCGTGAAGATCTTGCCAATGCCGAAGATTTCTTAAAACGCCAATCCCTGTCAAAATCCCGTGATTTTAATCAGATGCAATAATCAAACATCCCGATCTGTGCCCCGGTACTCAAAACAAGCGTATTTCTGTCATATTTGGGAGGAAGCATATTAAGGGGCTTCACCCAAGATCTTTATATTATGGTGGAGTCGCAGGAAATCGAGCGTATCGGGTCATATTATCGATTCCGGTATCATGACGCACTCTTTGACAAAGTCATGGACATGGGGGGAAATTTCGAGATCCTTGTTTTTGATATCGGGAAGAGAAAAACCGATCCAAGTTATGCACGCCTGCGCATAAAAGCATCCAACAAGGAAAAACTCCACTCCATCCTGTCAGAACTCCACCGCCTTGGCGCACGCCCACTCGAAATAAAAGATGTATACCTGGTTCCTGCAGATTCTGATCGTGTAGTCCCCAAGGGATTCTATACAACAAGCAACCACCCGACCCAGATAAAATACAACGGTGAATGGATTCCTGTTGAATCTATTGAGATGGACTTTCTTATCGTCGTTGATCCGGTGAAAAAGCGAGCGGTTGCCGTAGCTCTTGGAAAAATCCGGAAGGGCGATTTGGTAGTTGTCGGTGAACAGGGGGTCAGCGTCAGTTATCCGGAACGCCCGAGGGAGAGCAGTTACTTTTGAATTCATGCATGGCACCGTCTCACCTGAACGCCCGAGCGAGACCCTGATTGCACAGATTGCACGTGAAATACTTGATATCCGCAGGAAAGGCGGGAAGATAGTATTGTTGGTGGACGGCCATCATTCATACCGGTGCGGACAATGCCCTTGCCGAAATGATCCGCAAAGGCTACATCGATGTTCTCTTTCCGGAAACGCACTGGCCACGCACGACATCGAGTACAATCTATTTGGTACGTCTCTGGGGATGGATATCTCAACCGGAAAACCGGTGATGGGAGGCCATAAACACCACCTTTACGCGATCAGTGAAATCATGCGGGCTGGTTCAATAAAAAATGCCGTGGAAACGGGCGTTATTACCGGGGGAATCATGTATGAATGTGTCAGGAATAATGTCCCGTTTGTTCTTGCCGGTTCAATCCGTGATGACGGTCCGCTTCCGGATGTAATTACTGATGTTATGGAAGCTCAGGATGCTATGAGACGTCATATAAAAGGGTGTAGTATGGTTCTCATGATTGCAACACTTCTTCACTCTATCGCTGTGGGCAACTGCCTGCCCTCAGATGTGAAAACCGTTTGTGTCGATATCAACCCGACGTCACTCACCAAGCTTATGGATCGGGGGACTATGCAGGCTATCGGAGTTGTCTCAGATGCAGGAACCTTCCTCCCGCTCCTGGTAAAGCAACTCGAGATCCAAAGCAGTCATGTAAAAAAGTAAATATATCGTCAAAAGGGATTAACGGGTCAGGGGCATACAATACGATTTTTCTGATGACAGGATGTATTCCCATTCCTCCCTGCAGTCACACTTGGTATCAAGCAGGGCAATAATGAGGTCCCGGTCAGCATTCAGCGAATAATCCCTGATGCCTTTCACTATTTCGTAGTCGCACTTTTTACAATTGTGAGGTCCCCGGTTCTGTCCGCCACCAAGGGGATCGCGCTTATATGAAGGGGGGCATCTGCGAGAATCGACAGGATGCTCCAGAGATAGGGGGGGCGGTAAGCGCCCCGTTTCCAGTAATACTCCAGTTCAGTGTTGCGCTGGACCGTGCAGGGATTCATGGAGATTATTTCTGCACAGGCTGCTGTATCGGTTATAGAAGTTTTCATATCGGCTACTGCCTCTGCTTCAGTGAGGAAAAGCGGTTTAAAGAGGAGGTAGGCTTTTACACCCGCACCGACAGAATGTGCTGTTGATGCAGCTTTTTAAAATCAGAAAAATTAAAGCCCTTATTGATGCATTTGTCCCGGATTCTGTCATTGCTCGTTTCAAGCCCTATTGCACAATAGAGGGGTGTACTCCAGCTCCCGTCATCCAGCATTTCCAAAAATGGCGATATCACGTCTGCATTCACAAATTCCGGGCGGGTTTCTGCAACAACAAGTTTCCCCTTCAGCGTTATTGCAATATCTGACAGGAATGCCGGGGGTATCTCGTGAGGGTCAAAAAAACTTCCGGATGTAAAAATTTTCACCATGCGGTATTCTTCGGACTTATACTGCTGGGTTACCCAGGCCAGTTGTGCACGGAGGTGTCCTAAAAGAATTTCCGGAGTCTGGTGAGTGCTATACCGCTCATGACGATAACTGCACATCCTGCATTTTGACCATGCACAACCCGCACTTTTAAAAATAATAGTAAGGCAGGGCAGCAATTCATTCCCATACCGCTCCTGTCCCTTCCAGCTCGCAAGCGGTTTTTCCAAAAGTTCAGAAATCATTAACATCCTAATAGTTGAACCTATATAGATGAAAAAGATCGTCCTGTTGCTGATGGGACTTTTCTTTCTGACTGGATTCGGATCGGCGTATAGAGTAAATATTGATGCACCAGATTCACTTGCCATAGGAAAACCTCTCATTGTAAATGGGACAACCACTTTTGGTATCGGGACACCTATTGACGTAGTGCTCTATTATCAGCTTACCACAACGTCAGAGATAAAACGCAAAATCGTCTATGTCCAGTCTGACTATACTTTCCGTGCAGTTTTTGATACTACCGGTTTAAAAACAGGAATGTACAAAGTCGAAGTTCCGACAAATGGCATGAGTGATTCGGTCACCATGCGTGTCGTGTATCTCGTTGATCGTTCCGACGATATACAGCTTACATCTCCCGCAACACAGAATTTTAATGGGAAGATCTATATTTCCGGAGCGATCAAAGGTGATGAAAATTCCGGCGTCCAGATTGAAGTAATAGGTCCTGATAATTCAGTGGTATTCGGACCCCGTTACATTAATACGAATTATCAGGGAACGTTTACAACAGAAGTTCCTATTACAAAACCCGGCGAATTTGAAGTCAGTTTCACTGATGCCCGGGGGTATGTGGGAAAACGGATAATCACGATTAATGCACTCCAATCCATGACCTCGGGTCCGAGTCCGGCATCGACAAAGGTCTCCATTCTATCCGCTCACGCGAAATCCTCGCGGGATGATCCTGCCTATTTTACCATAAAGACCGGTATTGGACTAGTCATTATTCATACCTCATCTTCCATTGACTGGGTTATCGAATATGTCGATGACAATGGCGTTATCCAGTTGGTGAATGGACAGGGGGAACAATATCCGGAACAGTTCCAGCTGCAGGGCAAGGGTAAAACGGTGTATATTAAGGTATATCCGGTAAAATACTCGGTGAACAGCGAGGTTTTCATTTATGCGGAAAATGCCCTGTCGGTTGTTGCAGATTCATCAGTCCCCGAACCTTTTGCAGGAAGTGCACAAAAAACACCGACAGAATCTCCAACATCTCCGGTCTTACCTGCGCTGGGGATCGCAGCTCTGGGAATCGCATTTATGATAATGAGAGGAAAATTTTAAAACCACTCCTTAGGATTAAAAAAACAGGTCTTTTAATAATTTTTTACAGGGATAATAATAATACTTCTCCGGATTACCGGGCGAACGGGAAATCATCTACCAACCCACGGGCGGGATGAATAACATCTCCATTATTCTTTATCTGTGAGGGTTGCTGGAAAGGGGAGTGAATCTCTCCGTTGAATCACAGTTTCTAACACACATTTCATTAAAAAATACACCAGCTTATCTCATGAGCGATAAAGAAGCCTTTTTTATATCGGACACCCAACATATGGAGCACTGCCGGGGTAGTCTAGTCCGGGAAGGCGGTAGCCTTGAAAGCTACTGGTGCCCTGCACCTCAAGAGTTCAAATCTCTTCCCCGGCGTAAGAAAGGACGGTACCTAATTCTGACATTTATTTATAAAGGGTTTACGCGCACTGCTTAATCAATGAAGCAAAACCACCAACCCAACAGCACCCAGAACCGTTTTCATAAACCTGATGAAGCACACGCAGAGTATATTGAAACTATTCTCGACAGGGCCCGAAATGGGATCCCGAACAAGAAGACTCACGTGCTCCTTCCTCCGATAACTGAAGACGATCTCAATATTTTACGGGAATATCTTGCCGAGGTTCAGGCAACTCACCATATCACCATGAAACGCCTCTACAAGTACGCATACATCCTTGTTCACTGGAAGGAATTCATCGGGGAGTTCAGAAAAAATACCATAGGTGACCTTCATGCAGGTATCAACAAGATCCAGATTGTGCGGGATCCAGAAGGGAAACCCAGGTACGCAAAAAATACCCTTGCGGATTACATCGGATTCCTGAAACGTTTTTACCTCTGGCTTATAGAGAACGGGTATTCGGCCATTGAAGAGAGGAAGATCAATAAGATCCGAGTACCGACAGCACCGCTGATGACAAAGACGGCTGAAATGCTGGTCTCAAAACAGGATGTCCTCAATATGATCGCGGCCTGCCGCAACTCTCGCGATAGAGCTTTTATCAGTGTCTTATACGAGGGCGGATTCAGAATCGGAGAGCTTGGAGCCCTGCGATGGAACCAAGTTAAGTTCAATGACTGGAACATTGCAATTAATGTCGATTTCAAAACTGGAAAACCCCGGTATATCCAGCTAGTAATGTCGCGACCGTACCTTGCCCAGTGGAGAAATGATTATCCATTGCCCATCACAGACGATGGGTATGTATTTCTGACGGCAGGACGACATGATCAACTGCAATACCGTGGTGTAACAAAGCAATTTGAGAAAATTGCCAAACGTGCAGGAATCGAAAAACACGTGACCCCCCATATTTTTCGGCACAGTCGGATCACCCACATGATTAACGACGGTGTAAAACAATCAATGATAGGAATGATGATGTGGGGTTCTGTGGACTCTGAAATGTTTAAAGCGTATGTACATCTGACTTCGGGGAATATTGACGAAGAGATGGCACGACATGCTGGGATAACTTTACCCGAGAAACAGGATAAGTCCGACTGTCTTGACCAGGGACGCACGGAAACAACGGCTTTACTCCAATATTTCAACATTTCCTTCACGCGGGTTGAGCGAGAGGCGATCAAGGAGGAGGTCCGGGGAGGTATTGCTGATTTGAAAATGCGAGTAAGAATTAAAAGCAATATTTTACTAAATAATATCTGTTCACTCCATATTATCCGACTATATTTAAAAGTCTATCAAATTTACTGACGGAAGGGCTAACACATGAAAACGACCGAAAAATCCAAACCCACGCGTACAGGAAAAACCGAGTTCGAGAAAGTCCCCTCCGGCATAAAAGGCTTCGATGATATAACCGGCGGCGGCCTACCGAAAGGCCTGCCGGCACTGGTCAGCGGCGGCCCGGGGTGTGGGAAGACCCTCTTTGCGATGGAGTTCATTTCCCGTGGGATCACCGATTACAACGAACCCGGGGTTTTCGTCGCATTCGAGGAGAAAGTCGATGACCTGAAGAAGAATTTTTTGTCGATGGGCTTCGATCTGGAGGATCTCGTGAAGAAAAAGAAACTGATTCTCGACCACATCACCATCGAACGGTCCGAGATCGAGGAGACCGGGGAGTACGATCTCGAAGGATTATTCATCCGGCTCGGTTCGATGATCGATGAAGTCGGGGCGAAGCGGATCGCCATCGATACGCTCGAAGCCATCTTCACCTGCTTCGCGAACGAAGCGATCCTCCGGTCCGAGCTGCGCCGACTCTTTCTCTGGCTGAAGGACCGGGGCATAACAGCGGTAGTCACCGGGGAACGCGGTGACCGGACCATCACCAAGTATGGCCTCGAGGAGTACGTCGCCGACTGCGTCATCACCCTCGACCATCGGGTCACGAACCAGATCGCGACCCGGCGCTTGCGGATCGTCAAGTACCGGGGCAGCGTCCACGGGACTGACGAGTACCCGTTCCTCATCAGCAGCGACGGGATCTCGGTGCTACCGATCACCTCCATGTCCCTCATCCACCTGGCCCCGAAAGACCGGATCAGCACCGGTATCGCCCGCCTCGACACGATGCTCGGGGCAAAAGGCTTCTACCGCGGGTCTTCGATCCTCATCTCGGGGCAGGCCGGGACCGGTAAGACAAGCCTTGCCTCGACGTTCATCAATGCCGCATGCAAACGCGGGGAAAAGTGCCTCTTCTTCATCTTCGAGGAATCAGAGAGCCAGCTCATGCGGAATATGAAGTCCATTGGCATCAATCTTGAACCGTACGTGAAGAAAGGTCTCCTGAAGTTTCACGCGGTCCGGCCGACGGCCTATAGCCTGGAGATGCACCTCTCGATGATGCTAAAACTCATCGACGAATTCACACCAAAGGTGATCGCGGTCGACCCCATCTCCAACCTCTACCCGGTCGGGGACGACATACAGGTACGGTCGATGCTGATGCGCCTCATCGACTATGCAAAGTCCCTCCAGATCACCGGCGTCTTCACCAACCTCTCGAACGATTTGCAGACCGGGGCGTATGCCTTTGAACCCACCGAGATGCAGGTCTCGTCCCTGATGGACGCATGGCTCATCCTCAAAAACATCGAAGGGAATGGCGAACGGAACCGGGTCTTCTCAATCATAAAGTCACGGGGGATGGCCCATTCGAACCAGCTCCGTGAGTTCGTCCTCTCGGAAAAGGGAGTCGAACTCCTCGACCTGTATAAGGGCAATGAGGGCGTCCTCTTCGGCTCCGCACGGATGGCGCAGGAGAGCAGAGAGACTGCAGAAAGGCTCCGGAAGAATGAGGAGATTGAGCGGAAACAGCGCGAGCTTGACCGCAAAAGGGCGGTCATGGAGACCGAGATTGCCCTCCTGAAAGCAAAGTTCGCCCGCGAGGAGGACGAGATACGGAGGGTCATCGACCAGGACGTGTACCAGGAGAAAGCGGTCGAGACGGCGATGAAGGAGATCGCACTCCAGCGTAAGGCAGACCGGTAATTCCTTAAGGATGTGAAATACAGATGAAAGGGAACCCCGGGATAACAAGAGCGGTTGATGAGGATGAGGAAGACTTTGTCGACATCCGGCTCTATGTCACCAACACGACCCCCCGGTGTCTCACCGCGTACCAGAATATCAGAAAGATCTGCGAGGAAAATGCCAGCGGATCGTACCGTATTACGGTTATCGATCTCCTCAAAGCCCCCGGCCTGGCCCAGTCCGACGATATCACTGCGATCCCGACGCTGGTGAGGGTGCCCCGTACCCCACGCGGACGAAAGATCATCGGAATGCTGACGGATACGAAAAAAGTCCTCGAAGAGCTTGACCTGAAGAAAAGGAACGTTCATCATGATGAGGGCACCGTCAGGACGATTGTGCCCGCACACTAACCAGAGGTACCTGCATGCCCACGACACGAAAAACTATCCTGAAGGAGGAGGGAAAAGATAAAAATGAAGAGAAGGCCGGCGACGAATGGATTCTCAGGCTATACGTCGCGGGTCAGACCCCGAACTCGCTGACTGCGTTCGACAACCTCAAGAAGATCTGCGAGGAGCATCTTGAAGGCCGGTACAGGATTGAGGTCATCGATCTCATCAAGAGCCCGCAGCTTGCAAAGGACCATCAGATCATTGCCGTTCCAACGTTGATCCGGAATCTCCCGACCCCGGTGAAGAAGATTATCGGGAACCTCTCGAACACGGAGAAAGTGCTCGTAGGCCTCGACCTAAGGAAGGTTGAGTGAGATGGCCTCAGCGAAGAAGGCGACAGGAAAAACGAAAACACGGTTACATCCAAAGCACCGGCCAAGGGGAAGGCACCAGCAAAACCGGATGGCGATGTGACCGCCGAGTACGAGACGGCGCTCGAACAGAGGAAGCACGAGCATTACGTCCTCCGGCTCTATATCGCGGGAAACAACCTCCGGTCCCAGATTGCGGTCGAGAACGTCAAAAAGATCTGCGAGGAATACCTTAAGGGACGGTACGAGCTTGAAGTCGTCGACATCTACCAGGACCAGACGAAGAACCCGGTCGACCTCATCCTCGCCGCTCCGACGCTCGTCAAGAAACTTCCCCTCCCACTCCGGAAAGTTATAGGCGATATGACCCGGAAAGAGAAGGTGCTCGTGGGTCTCGACCTCGTTCCCAGGATGTAAATTTTCTATGGCAAAAGACACGTCCCCCAATAATGGCGCCAGGAAAGAGATCGCTGATCTCAAAGCGAAAATTGGGGAACTTGAAGAAAAGAACCACGAGCTCGAGGAGACGCTCGATGCCATCCGGTCCGGCGAAGTGGACGCCATTGTCATCTCTCGAGGCGATGTCCAGCAGGTGTATACGCTCGAGGGGGCCGACCAGCCGTACCGGATCCTCGTGGAGAATATCCAGGATGGTGCGCTCACCCTCTCCCGGACTGGGATTATTCTGTACACCAACTCCCGGTTTGCGGAGATGGTAAAGCTGCCTTCCGAAAAGGTCGTGAGCACTTCCATCATCGATTACGTGTGTCCAGAGTACAAGGCCAGGTTGAAGGACGCATTGCAGCAGATAGCGGAGAAGGCGTGCCGGACCCGGATCAGGATCCGCGAGGGGGAAGACGGATCTCTTCCCGTCATCCTCTCCATGAATCCGCTCACTCCCGAAGCGGACACGAAGATCAGTGTCGTCGTAACCGACCGGAGGAAAGACGAGGATCGGATTACGTTTCAGGCCCGGATGCTCGACGCAGTCGGGGATGCGGTTATAGCGACGGACACGGACCGGAAGATCACGTACTGGAACAAGGCTGCAACCACGATCTACGGCTGGGAACCTGAAGAGGTAATGGGGCACTATCTCAGCAAGGTCAAGACCCGGAGCGTTCCGAAGAAAGAGTTGGAGAAGATCGCAGCAGAGCTTGCAGCAGGAAGAATCAGAACCGGCGAATATACCGGGCACCACAAGAACGGCCACGAGTTCCCAGTCTATGTCACCGAGGCCCCGGTCTTTGACGATGCCGGTACTTTCATAGGCGTCATCGGCGCAAGCCACGATAGTACGGAAGAGAAACGGGCGAAAGAGCAACTTGCGAGCAGGAATGAGGAATTAAATGCGCTCAACGAAGAGCTCAGCCTCCGGGAGCAGGATCGGGTTAAAAGCGAAGCTAATCTTAAAGAAGCCCTCTCAGAAAAAGAGGTTCTTTTAAGTGAGATCCATCACCGGGTGAAAAATAATCTGACAGCGTTCATCTCATTACTCAACCTTGAGGGGACTTATGAGGACACCGAAGGTGGCAGAGTCTCTGCGTAAAGACCTCCAGAACCGGGCCCGGAGCATGGCCCTGATCCATGATACACTATACCGGACAGGTAAATTTTCAAAGGTGGATATGGAGGTCTACCTGAAGAATCTTGTCAACCAGATTGCCCAATCTTATGAGGTACGTAATGACGTCCATGTTTTTGTCGAGGTTCACGATGTGACCCTTGACATAGCCAGGTCAACTACAGCCGGTTTAATCATCAACGAACTGATGACCAATTCATTCAAATACGCATTTCCGCCGGGATTTGACTGTATGGAAGCACGGGGAGAGCCATGTACGATCCGGGTATCGTTTGCTCACAAGGATGGAACGAATGTGTTGAGAGTTTCCGATAACGGATGCGGATTCCATGAAGGGTTTGATCCCCTCTCCTCAAAATCGCTTGGCCTGAAATTGGTGAATTTTCTGGCAAGGCACCAGTTCCAGGCCGAGATTGCGGTCAGGACGGATAAAGGTACTGAGTTTATCTTCCGGCTGAACAAACGAGAGGATTACCCATGACCGGGGAAACCATTCTGATAGTGGAAGACGATGGCCTGATCGCGCTCTACCTTACCGAGCTGATGGAAAAAGAGGGATACCGGGTCGTCGGATCGGCTTCCTCCGGAGAGATGGTCCTCCGTATGCTTGAAAAGTCCCCCCAACCCGATCTCATCCTGATGGACATCGGACTTGACGGATCACTCGACGGAATCGAAACTGCCCAGCAGGTCCAGCAGCGATTTTCAATTCCCCTGATCTTTGTTACTGCATATACCTCAGAGAGTACGCTCGAACGTGTACGTGATGTTACCTCCCGTGGGTTTATCGGTAAACCGTTTCTGGACCACGATATATTAGCTCTTGTCAGGGAAGTCCTGGACAGTCAAACTGCGTGATATCAGAGTTCGTCAATCGTGGTTGCATCCAATTTCTATGAACCACAGGACTGCTATTAAGATTCAACCAGCCGGACCAGGTCTGAGTGGCTAGTATCCGTGTGAAAAATACAGAAAGGTACGAAACTAGTAATACGTGCCTATCACGCCGATTACTGGTTATCAGAAGGCACAACCTACGGAGGACTAGCATAGCGAGCCTCTCAACAGACGATACATTCAGATAAAGATGAGAGGAAAAGAGTATCCGATGTTTAAAAACTGTTATTTCCTCGACCATGAACGTGTTGTGGAAAACGACTTTTTTTAGGCATTACAGTGCACTATTAGAGATCACCACAATGTGATAAAATTTGAAAACTGGTGAAATATTTATATCGAAAAATCACGCATTGCGATCAATCCGGTACAGAAGTGTTTTTTGCACAAAACCGGTGATCTGTAAAGGGCATGAAAACACGCCTTAAGCGAAGGATATCGGGAATTATGATCATTCAACTATTAGATGTCATTGGCAGCACCGGAGAATATGTATTCGGATTCTTGGGAATCTTCGCATGACCGGCGAATCAATCCTTATCGTGGAGGATGAAGGAATAATCGCTCTCCAGCTCTCGGAACTGCTTGAGAAGAACGGGTACCAGGTTACCGGCATGACAGCATACGGAGAAGATGCTGTAATAATGGCAGAGAAGAATCCCCCGGATCTCATCTGTATGGATATCGAGCTGATGGGAAAAATAGATGGGATTGAAGCGGCATGCACGATCCACGAGCGCGCCAATATCCCTATTATCTATCTGACCGCTTTTTCCGACGTCCAGCGGATTTCTCGGGCAAAGGAGACCATGCCCTACAATTATATTGTCAAACCGTTCAACGAACGGGAGCTGCTTGTTTCTGTGGACATGGCGCTCTACCGACATAGGGCTGACCAGCGGCTCCAGGAAAGCATGGAGCGTTATCGGACGATCGTTGACAACGCGGCAGAAGGGATCATGATCATTTCCTGTGGGACCAGGACGATCCTAGAAACTAATCCGGCGTCATATCGGCTGCTCGGATATACCGCCGGAGAACTCACCGGAATGACTATCGACAATCTAATCGCGACACCGGACGGGAAGGCATGGGGGGAGCGAGCTTGCTCGATAGGGGGTTGGGCAGGGGAGGTGCAGTTCCGACACCGAGACGGCTCCCTACGGGATGTGGAACTCACTTCCAGTATCATCCACCAACAAGGAGTCCCTGCCCTCTCCTGCTTCGTGGCCCATGATGTGACGGATCGTAAGCGGGCAGAGGTGGCGCTCCGGCAGGCGCTCAGGAAACTCAATCTCCTATCAAGCATCACCCGGCACGATATCCTCAACCAGCTAATAACACTCAGAGGTTTCCTCAGCATTCTAGAACAAAAGCAGCCCAATCCCACCCTCCGTGAATATTTCCAGAAGATAAACGTGGCTGCACAGCGCATCTCGGCAATGATTCGGTTCACTAAAGAATACGAAGAGATCGGGGTTCACGCTCCTTCTTGGCTGGACACTCGTACAATCGTTAGTACAGCGGCAAAGGAAACCTCGCTCGGAAAGGTCAGTCTGAATAACAATCTTCCCGCAGGGGCAGAAGTGTACGCTGATCCATTGATTATCAAGGTCTTTCATAACCTGATGGATAATGCGTTACGGTACGGTGAGAAGATGACAACCATCCAGTTCTCCGTGCAGGAATCCGATGATGGCCACCTGATCGTTTTTGATGACGATGGTGTAGGTATTCCGGCTGAAGAAAAAGAGAAGATCTTCGACCGTGGGTTTGGGAAAAACACCGGGCTTGGATTAGCTCTTTCCCGTGAGATTCTCTCGATTACAGGCATCACCATCCGGGAAACAGGCACGTTTGGCAGCGGAGCCCGGTTCGAGATGCTGGTGCCGCCGGGTCGTTTCGGTCAAAACCAAGATGACCTGAATTTTTCTGGTTAATACGCATTAATATTCCAGAACATAATATTGCCAACAAGGAAATTGTCAGAACCGGGGGCTCCTTTGATTTACCTAATAAAATGGAAAAATTCAATGATTGAATGATAAACAGAGCATATTACCATGGTTAATCATGATAGCATCGGCTCCGTGAACTGGCATACAACAGTCCAGATTCCATCTCTACCAAACCAAGGCCTTATGGATATCAAAATTAGGGATCACAATTTACCAAGACGCAGAAGGAATCGCCTTACGAACGATGTAGGGGCAATGGAAGCGTTCTGTGGGCAGAACGGTATTCTATTTTGTCTAAGAGCCCGATTTGTAAATCCAAATGGGGTTTCAAGAAAACGAACCCTGCCAAAAGTTCTGTTCCCTAAAAGTTGGAAGATTAATCATCAAGGACTAAACACACGGAGAGAGATTGAAAGGCAAAGGTCAAACTCCATGCTATTTAAGAAAAGTGAAAAATAGGAAAAAAATTGAGGGTTGACTAATCGAGGTAAAAGAACCTCTCATGTTCTTTTCCTGTCGTTTCATTGTAATTGGGGCATGTCCACCAGGTTCCTTTTGATTGATAATCTCGAGCACCATTGAGAGTTGCACCACAATTACATTCGAGTCTGCATCCATGACGACATTGCCAGGAACCTCGGTAGTAATTACCATTGGATCTTGACTTTATTCTTGCGTAATGGTCGTCACCACAGATACGGCATTGCATTCGTCCCGTGTTGGGATCGATTAATTTCATTATTTTTTTAGTGGGCATCTGAATCTTTGTCCTCATAGGAGTGTAATATCCTATGAAAACCATGCAAAGCCAAGCCGCGAATAAAACCATGAGCTCCGGTCATAGTACCGGATCACCCTTGTTTGAACTGCGTGAGGGTGATTCCACGCCTCCAGATCTTCTCGATAATCGTATATTAAGTCACTAGGAGTAGTGTGAAAGTAATCCCTATTCTGATATTAAGAAAAAGATTGTTCACTATGGTCAGGGTGCATTATTTTAAATATGCGGTAGGACAACTGAATCATATCTATAAAACTAGATAAAACCCGCGCGTTCAAAAAATAAAGCCCATTTTGACCTTAAATTATGGGGAGATTAGGAACCACCCCTTCGGCCTCCGTTCCCCGGCGTTGAAAATTTCTTTTCTCCGTTTTAAAAAAAAACGTTCCAATCACAACAAAATACTATAATTATAGATTTTCCATTGGTTAACAAATATAATGTCAGGCACCGGATTTCCGATCGCATCCTTCCAGGACCTGGGCAATATAAAACCCTGCCGGATAGTCCATCGAACTGATCATGACAAATATACCTGGGATGGTAACGAAGACAAAAAGCAGGACTCCATACATTACCCCTTTTTTGGCACGTGCTCCGGTGAGCTGATCCTTTCACGATATCGAATACCCCGGGCTGCGGCAAATGCAAGGACGAACTGGGAGAGAAAAAACAGGTTCATGACGGGACTATCCATTGCCCGTATGCCACCGGGTTTTGCAATTTCATACGGGGCAATAATCACAGACAATGTGTTGAATATCATCAGCAAAAAATGAGAAACAAACCGCCGTGCGCTCCCGGCAACAGGTATGTTCTTCATATTCATGTATCCCGGATTATTTTCCGGTAAATGATACCAGGGTTAACAGACGGTGAAAGCAACCGGTTCACAGGGCGACAGGATTTCAAATATGATAAACAAAAAGACAGACTGGACTGGTCATCATCATGTCAATATCAACTGTTTTTATGTGTCCTGGATGTAAACAGTATAAGTCAGAAAAGAGTGTGAATCATCGATGTGCGTTGCGGTCCCTGCTGAAGTGCTGGAGATAAAGGAAGGGAATGTCGGGGTTGTCGACTATGGCGATCTCAGACAGGAAGTCCGGCTCGATCTTGTTGACGTAAAAATCGGCGAGTTTGTGTTAGTCCATGTTGGATTTGCCATCCAGAGGCTCTCCAGAGAGGAGGGGCTGGAAACACGGGAGCTGTTCCGGCAGGTCTATGCTGCAATGGAGGATTGATGCACGAGTACTCCATTGCATATGACCTGTACGCAACCTCCCGTAAGGCCGCAATTGAGAACAACGCCAGTCGTGTGAACAAGGTTAGTGTTGAAATCGGAAAGATGGCGATGGTGAATCCGGAACAGGTAGTTTTTCTTTTCAATACCATCAAGGAAGATGATCCCCTCCTTAAAACAGCGATACTCGAATGCAATGAGATGCCACCTCATACCAGATGTTCCTGTGGATATTCAGGAAATGAAATTTTTGTCTGCCCGACATGTGGTGCGCTTCCCGAGCTGATCAGAGGCAGGGAGATCGTGGTGACCAGCGTCGAAATCGAGGTGGATGACTAAAATGAAGGTTAACATGATGCATGGTGCCGGCGGGGAAGTAATGGGAGAACTCCTGCAGACACTTACAAAATTCAAGCACAATAATGCCGGAGGAATCGGGCTTGAGGCACTGGATGACGGGGCTGTAATCCCATTGAATGGCGCGAACCTTGTTTTTACAACAGATTCGCACGTGGTCCGTCCCGTTTTTTTCCCGGGGGGTGACATCGGCAGGATAGCAGTCTGCGGGACAATAAATGATCTGGCAATGATGGGCGGAAAACCGATCGCACTTTCATGTGGAATGATCATTGAGGAAGGATTTGAAATCGATGATCTGGCCAGGATCGTCGCATCGATGGATGAAGCACTCGGCGAAGTGGGTGCAAACCTTGTTACCGGTGATACAAAAGTGATGGAAAAAGGGGCACTCGATGGTATCGCCATAAACACCTCCGGTATTGGCATCGCAGAGAAGGTTGTGCGTGACAACGGTCTTGTTCCGGGGGATATGATCATCGTTTCCGGCACACTGGGTGATCATGGTATCGCGATCATGGCACACCGGGAGGGATTCGATCTCGGTGAACAAATCAGGTCCGATGTTGCTCCACTCTGGGGAATGATGGAAAAAGTCCTGGATGCCGGGACCATCCATGCAATGAAAGACCCGACACGCGGTGGATTTGCGAGTGCTATCAATGAGATGGCAAAAAAGAGTGGTGTATGTATCCGGATACAGGAAGAAAAGATACCTATAAGGAAAAGCGTCAGGAGTGCGGCAGCGATGCTTGGCATCGATCCGCTCGAAGTTGCAAATGAAGGCAAGGTCGTTATGGGAGTCCCACCTTCTTCTGCAGATGCGATCCTGGCAGCCCTTCACTCACATAAATACGGGAAAGATGCAGCTGTTATCGGAACTGTTACAAAAGGTGCGCATGTTATCATGGAAACACTGATTGGTGGCGAGCGATTCATAGAGCCGCCCATAGGCGATCCGGTGCCCCGTGTTTGCTGATTTTGGTCCACCATTAAATATTCTTCAATAGCAGATCCAGTGCCTCTGCTTCCCTTTTTCCCCCACACTTTCGGACAATGCCCACATGATAGTCTATAAGCTTTTTTAATTCCGGGTCCCGGTTTTCTTTATACCGGGTAGCATGCACAGTAGCATCGATGATACTATTGAAACCCCGGTTCACCGGGTGTATCGCAACCTTTTCGATGATTTCCTTTTCCAGCGTGAGATGGACAATCATCGACTCAGTTGTTTTGCGTACAACAGTTGCCGTAAATGCTGCCCAGGCATCAGCTCCTGCGAGCCTCATGGCGGTCTTTTTTCCAATCGGTTCTTCAATAAAAGAATTTCGCGGCAGGTCTTCAAATGCTGTCTTCACATAGACAACTGGATCATGTACAAAATTGGCAACCACCCACCCGTCCCGCTCAATGTTTTCTGCGGTATTACTTCCTGAAAAGATCACCATACGGGCTCTTCCTTCACGGTAATGAATGCCCATGGGTGCTGCATTGAACACCGTGGTTGCGATCACCTCGTTTATCCCGCTCTTTAATAGTCCCATTTCCATCCTTCTCCAAGTGCAATAAACAGTGAAGCAATGATAATATCTGCCGTTGAACCCGGGTTTATATCCCGTTGAATACAATCAGCATCAAAATCCTCTAACCTGTACCTGCCGTCAAGAACCTCGCGGGCTCTAAGCATTGTTTCCTGTGCAACTTCAGGACCGTGTTTTTTGATGACAAAAGTATCCGGTTCAGAGGCCAGAAGGGTAAGGAAGGTATTTACTATTGCCTGTCTCCCCGGACCGAAGTGTGTCAGGAGATCCGCTCCCCGCCGTGTAAGAGGGAATCCTGTCACCCATTCCCGGGCCACCATATCATTTGCCGCCGAATGCTGCATTATATCAAGAAGCGTCATCTCCCGGTCCCGGATTACCGTGAGTGTATGGGGATCATGCACATCCAGCTCATCCGCAGGATTCATCTTTACTGAGGTCATGGCAAAAGCCTTGTAAAACGCAACAGCATCCGATACATCGGTCTTTTCTATTGCAGACAATGCACCGGGAATTCCTTTGCCATAGATAAGGGGAATCAGGAGAATAAATGCGCCAAAATGCGTGTTACCCCCTTCATGGCAATTGGTATCACGGACTGCATGCTTGATAATCTCGCCAATTCGTCCTTCACCGGTCTCGGCTTCTTCCAACGCCTGGCGCGCAAATATTGTTGACGCCAGAAAATGTTCAAGACGAGTTTCAGGAAAGTCATGACAGCGGTCAACGTTTCCTGGTTTAGGATACGCACAGACTTCCAGCATCATCGCAAGCTGTGCGCGTTCAGCTGCTCTCATCAGAAGGCACGTCATGGAAAACACGGCTCATTATCGTATCTGAGAGCTCGCGTTTCAGGCGCATATACTCTTTCTTTGATAGTCCCCTCTGTTTGAGTGTCATATCGCGGAACATGCAGGGAGAGGACGTTTTACAGCACCAGGCAAGACTCCCGAAACAGGTTTGACTTCCCTCTTCAAGAGGGGTACCTTTTACGGAATCCAGTTTCATACGGATGTACTCTTCTTTTGGCATTTTAATCCGGGAGAGTGTGGGGATAAGAGGGCACTCTTTGACCGGGATGCAGCAAAAGGCAAGTGATCGGACGTCACCGCCCGCGGGACAGCTGTTTTGGAGAGTTATACCATCCTTCCTCTGCTGCATAACGGGAAATTGCTGCATCCATGCCTGACAGGGTCCGAATATCAGATTTGCGTGCAAGTGACACCATATCTGCTCCATGCGAGAGCATCTCTCTCATCCTCTCAAACGTATTTATTGAATTATTGGCAATCAGCAGGAGCGGGCAGCTGTTCCGGATCTGACGAAGTTTCGCCGAACCAAAATCCATAAGATCAATATGCAGAATATCTGCGCCGGATTCCCAGAGTTTCCTGGCCAGCAGACGGTCATCTGCGGCAACACCGGCACGTATTTTTACTGATACAGTAACGCCTTCAGATTTGAGTGCCCTGACAACTGCCATCAGGTCACCGGGTTTTTTTAAGTAATGTTCGCCACAACCGGCAGCTACCATTGCAGGCTGTCGGCAATGCGCATCGATTTCGTAAACAACGTTCTCTCCCAGCGATCCCGCAACAGAACTGAATGATTCGGGCGTACTTCCACGGAGGTTGAGTCCCAGAACAACAGTGCTTCTTTCTAAAAGCGCCATCTGTTTTTTGAGTTCTTTAACCGGGTCATCGTATAAAAATTCTTTGCGATTACCCTCAGCAGAAATAATCTTTGCAGCATCCATGGTGGGCTGGTCTATGGAGTACCCCCCGATAAAGGCAGCGCCGATATGATCGGCGCGTTCGAGGACATATGCGCTGTCAACCCATCCCGCCATGGATGCAATTGCAACAGGGGTCCTGACTATCCGGTTGTTAATAAGCAGCCCAAACCGCTCGAAGGCATCCATCATAGATTCATATATGTTGAGGCTGATTAACCAAATTACTTTGCATTGGATGCGACAAAAGAAAGAGGAGTATGAATATTTTTTTTTTGACTCCAGGTTGAATTGGAACTCCTGCACCATTCGTGTGAGAAATTGAAAGGGCAATCCTCAAAAATGAAAAACTCAGTAATAATTTCACGTTTTTTTAACCCATGTTCCAAAAATTCTCATACGGGACAACGAGATTGTACTATCAGAAATAATAAAAACCCAAAAACATTTGGTAAGAATTTTTAAGATTCCCGGTAATACTATGTGTTATATGAGTAAGAAGGGAATGTTACTTGTCGGGCACGGCAGCACGATGCCCTACAACCAGGAGCTTGTAGAGAAAACCGCGGCCATGATTAAGGCACAAAACACGGATTTTATTGTCAAATGCGGGTTCATGAATATGAATAAACCAACTATCAAGGATTCACTGAATGAATTCCGGGCATGAACCAATCGATACACTCGTTATTGTTCCCCTTTTTCTCGCAAAGGGGGTTCATATCGAAAAAGACATCCCCGGAGAGATTGGACTTGCTGAAGGCACCAAGAAGGGATTTTTTACCATGAACGGGAAGTCAATACCCCTTGTTTACGCAGATCCGATTGGCAGTGATCCACTTCTTGCAGACCTTATGGTCAAAAACGCGAAAAAAGCGCTTACACTTATTTAACACCTTTTTTTTATGCACATCCTGGTACTGGACACCATCCACGGCGGAAAAATAATAGGTGAAGCTTTTTCAGCCCGGGGCGATCGTGTTGATTGTGTTGATGTATACCGAAGCACAGGCACCATTGACGTAAAAACGGCACAGACCAGGCACTATGATCTGGTTGTTGCACCGGTTCATCTCGATCCCGATCATCCTCTCGTAAAATTTTCAAAAGATAAGGTGATTTCCCATCATGAAGCCATAAAACTCCTGCTGGGTAAGAATATTCCCAGACCCATGGTTGAAATCACCGGCGCCCGGGGAAAGACAACTACGGCACATGCCCTCGCTTCCCTCATGAAAGGACCAGGAATACTGCATTCATCGACCGGAACATACCGGTTCCCGGAAAAGAAGTGGATATCGCAACGCAGCATCACACCTGGATCTGTGCTCGCTGTCATCAGCATGGCACAGGAGATTAACGGCTGGCTGATCGTCGAGGAATCCCTTGGGATCACCGGTGCAGGGACACTTGGAATTATCACTTCCGATCAGGATTATTTTTTTGCCGCGGGAAAGAAGAGGGCACTCTCAGGCAAAAGTCACCTCGGCAAAAGACTGCCCACGCCTTCTTCTGGCAGAAAATATTCCCGCACCATCCCAAAAACAGGTTGTGCATATCGAAGACGTTGCAACGTGTAAAGGTACAGAGTGCTCTCTTGTTATGGCAGGAAAATCCTGCAGGTTTTCAAATCCTCTCCTCACACTTCCTGGATACCACACATCCCTGATGCTTGCCGCTGCCGCTGCAATGATACTGGAGACAGACCCGGAGCCGTTATCCTCATTCAGCGCGCTTCCGGGGAGAATGTCGGCATCGTATGAGCAGGGATTGCTTCTTGTAGACAATGCAAACAGCGGTACGAATCTGGCAACTACTGTCCAGGCAGCACAGTATGCCAAAAGCAAATCCGGAATGGAAGAAATTACACTTGTTATCGGCCAGATGGAAGGTGACGGAGCAGTCTGCGAAGGGTTTGCTTTCGACCAGATCGGGGAATCAATTAAGCAGATCCGTCCCACCCATGTCGTGTGGGTGGGAACGTTCCCAAAGTCGGGAACTGCGATGTTTGTGGAACTGGAACCCCTCGTATCATCATACGCACGTACACTTGAAGAAGCCTATATTTCTGCACTGCGTATGACAAAACATGGATCAATTGTACTAGCCGTAAAAACCTGGAGATAACTGAATTATGATGAAATACATGCATCCGCGCCCAAGTTCGATTGTTGCTGCGCTCTATACTGCACGTGATCTGAATGTCGATGTTGCTATCCTTCATGGTCCTTCCGGCTGTTCGTTCAAACATGCCCGGCTGCTGGAGGAGGATGGTATGCGAGTGCTGACAACGTCACTTGCTGACAACGAGTTTATTTTTGGCGGCCAGAAACCGCTCGAAGATGTCCTGCGTTATGCCGAAGATCATTTCTCTCCAAAGAGGATGGCTGTTATAGGAACCTGTGTTGCCATGATTATTGGCGAAGATCTCCAGTCAGCAATTGATGGAGCCGGGGTAACAACACCCACCATCGCCATCGATATCCATGCAGGCTATCTGGAAAATATTGCCGGTGTGCTTTCAACACTTGAGGCTGCATGCAAAGCCGGCTGGATCTCCGATGACGAACTCGCCCGCCAGCGGTTCCTGATGGGAAAGGCATCTGAAGTGGAACGGCTGAGAGGTGCAGCGAGTCTGCCCTATATTGAACCGTCCCGGGGGGATCTGAAACATATCGCTGCACAGCAGTTGCTTGATCTTGCCCGGAGCGGGAAAAAAGGTATTGCTATCATGAATGCGAAAAAGGAAACGGCCTACATGTTCGCTGATGAACTGGTCGCCCTCCATGACTCGTGCCCGGACGGGGATATTACCTATATCGTCAACCTTGAGCAGCGTGGACTGCCCAAAACCCGTCTGGATGCTGAGCGGATTTTAAACGAGATGACACGCCGTGGCATGAACGTTAGTCTTGTCGGTGCACTCGATGAGGTACGGGGCAAATGGTGATCTGCTTGGCAGGAAACTTGTAAAAACTGCTCCTGCATTCGCTCTCATCACAGGAGTCCCGCATGCAATTCCTCCGGAATACACACGGGGTATCGAGTGCTTTTCGGTAACGAACGGCCCCCGGCAGGTTGGTCCGCTTCGGGCTATCGGGCACCAGCATGTTATTGTGGAAATCGACCTCCACCCAAAGACACTGGGGGTCAGCACCATAGTCGAGAGTGAATTCGGTGCCATTCTGAGGAGCCTGTCATGAAACAAATCCTGATTACCGGCGATTGCTCAGGCAGCGGAAAAACGAGCATCACTCTTGCCCTTGCCGCGCTTCTTTCAAAAAAAAACCGGGTTCAGACTTTCAAAGTGGGAATGGACTATATTGATCCCTCATATCTGTCCGCGGCCACCGGGAGACCCTGCCGTAATCTTGACAGTTTCACACTCTCGGATATACAGATACATGAAATCTTCCAGTATGGCTGTCGCACCGCGGATATTGCAATCGTCGAAGGAGTCCGGGGGTTGTACGAAGGCGCGGAGGCCCTTAACGATTCAGGCAGCACTGCATCGGTCGCAAAATCACTCAACCTGCCGGTAGTGCTTGTGGTTTCTGCCCAGAGTATCACCCGAAGCGCTGCTGCGCTTGTGAAAGGATTCCAGGAATTTGATCGGGACATACATATTGCCGGAGTCATCCTGAACAATATTAAAGGGAAGTCGCATAAGGAAAAGGCGATTACCGCCATTGAACATTATTGTGGTATACCGGTGATCGGGGCAATCCCCCGGATGGATGAGATGCAGCTGGCAATGCGCCATCTCGGGCTTGTACCGTATCGTGAAGGTGCCGGGCGCGGTGACTTTGATGCACGGATTGCAACCATAACGAATATGATTGAGCACTATGTGGATCTTGAAGGGTTTCAGAAGCTCGATGACGGACAATCCGCAGTCTCATGAAGGAAAGGCGATCTTTGACAATACGGTGAACCGGGACACCAGAATCGGTGTCGCACTCGATGAAGCGTTCAATTTTTACTATGCCGATCTTTTTGATGTTCTTCACACAGAAGGGGCTGAGTATGTTCCTTTCAGCCCGGTGCATGACCGGCTCCCGGAAGCGGACGGATACATTATCGGGGGCGGCTACCCGGAACTCTTTGTGAAGGAACTGGAAGCAAACCATCCCATGCGTGAAGCACTACTTGAGGTTTCCAGAAATGGGTTACCGGTGGTACGCGGAGTGCGGAGGGCTGATGTACCTCACTGACCGGATGAATCTGCAAAAAGGCTGGCAGGGCTCACAGAGCGATCAGTCGTTTGAGATGTGCAAAGTTTTTTCCGGAGAGACGCAGGATGCCGGCGAGAAGGGTTGTGAGTTATGTTGAGGGAAAAAGTGTGAGCGATTCCCCCTTGGGTGCTGCTACTTTCCGGGGCCATGAATTCCACTATTCCGATGTCAGGCTTTCAACGGATACGCGCTATGCATACGAGTTTTTCGGGGCATCGGTATTCACGACAATCTTGATGGTGCAGTCATAAACAATACACTCGCGAGTTACACCCACCTGCACCCGGTGGCAAGCGAGGGGATGTTCCGTCATTTCGTCGGGCTGTGCCGGAAACATTTCTGATTGTATAAGGAAATATTCCAACGCACCAGACCCGAAATTTTCATCCGTTCCTTTTTCAGAGCGAAATTGTTCGTCAATATATTCACAAATTGTTGGTTTATACATTGAGTATATCATCAAAGGTTGAAATCTGGAATGTTTTATGGCGTTGTATCCCTTCTCAAACGGTTAAAAAAATTCTTTCATATCTGACAGGATGGTGTTGTAACAACAGAATAAAAGAATCTGGCGGATTTTTATGAGTGCATGGAAGAAAAAAATTAAAAAATCATCGGTAAAAAGAAAAAACTACAAAACCCCAAACATCCCATGGAATTTATGGTTATTTACATTGATGGTAAGTACCTTGCGGACGATCAGGCAAAAATCTCAGTTTTTGATCATGGTTTTCTGTATGGTGACGGGGTGTTTGAAGGCATCCGTGCCTATAACGGCAGAATTTTCCGGTTGAAAGAACACCTTGACCGGCTCTATGATTCAGCAAAAACAATCGATTTACAGCCCCCCTTGTCAAAAGAGGAGATGGCTGAAGTTATCTGCGAAGTGCTGCGCAGGAATAATTTAACCAATGCCTATATACGACCCATCATCAGCCGGGGGGTTGGAGATCTCGGTCTTGATCCGCGGAAATGCCCGAAACCTTCGGTGATTGTGATAGCAATAACATGGGGTGCGATGTATGGCGACCTGTATGACAAGGGACTCAGGGCAGTGACCGTTTCGGTGAGAAGAAATCCTGCTGAGGCGCTTCCCCCCAATGTAAAAAGCTTAAATTATCTCAACAATATCCTTGCAAAGATTGAGGCGAACTACAAAGGGGGCGACGAAGCGATCTTCTTTGACACAAATGGCTATATATCAGAGGGTTCAGGCGATAACCTCTAT
>CAVTBZ010000009.1:0-142570 GCA_963733045.1 uncultured Methanoregulaceae archaeon
AAAAAAGCGCCATAAAATATTCTTCGAAAAACTCGGTATCTGAATTTTTTAACCAATCAATCCAACAATCCATTAACAGTTGCCCCCTCCTCGCACTCATCGAAATCCTCAGCGAGAAGCAGTGGCGTCGGGAAAAGCGATCGAGGAATGTTTGAGGGACTGGTGCAGAAGGCGTTTGCCTGGGAGTTGGTTGGCGCTGATCCTTAATACATAAAAGGAGATGAAGAATTATGACAGAATCATCATTGGAACAAACTCCATCAATAACTCCTCTAGCAAATCAAAACCCCGTTCAGGAACAAAAAATTCAACAACCCGCTCCGGCCCCGATTATCCGGGACTCATTGCATTGGCAGAAATTTTCAAAGATGGGTTCTTAAAGAACCAGGAAAAAGATGTCGAGGCCCTCAAAGTTGAATTAAAAAGCCGATTTCATGTATCTATCCTGATTGTTGTTGCAATTCTAGTGATAATTCTCTCAATAGTATATCTTACCCTCATCGGAAAATTTGACATTTCCACCTTTGCTTTCCTGTTGGGAACAAGTGTCGGTTCGCTATTGACAATTATGGGCAAGATGTTTTCCTCGAATGGGCAGTGAATCACTTTCACCCCTTTCATGCCCCTACATTGATGCATTTATAACATGTGACACGATATATACAAAACAAAGATTTGGGTGCGGTATGAAGACGGAAAAACAAATCAATTCACTTCTCTACGCTATTGAGAAGTACCCTGATATTGGCAGGGTAAAATTGATGAAGTTCGTGTTTTTGGTTGATCTCGTCATGCATAACCGACGGAATAAAACCCTGCTTGAGGATGAATATATCCGTATGCCATTTGGTCCCGTTCCCGCAATCGCTTATACACTCACGTCCCAGACCAATGAATATTTCTCGGTTGCAAAAGTTCCGATCGGGTACCGGAAATACCAGTACACTTTCAAACCCTTGAAATCTATTGACATTGATCTTTTCACACAGGAAGAAAAAACGGTGTTTGACGGGGTTCTTGAAATCCTGAAAAAGAATACAGCAACAGTGATTCACTCTCTGACCCATCGGTTCGATCTCTGGAAGAACGTAACAACGGATACCGAATACCTCTCGATCTCTTCAAACTCAAAGAAAACGAATTAACCGAACACCATGCGGAGCCCTTTAAATCTCCAAGACAATATCTGTGATATGGAACTGGAAAGTGTAGCTATTCATCCTGGTGTTCGGGAAATGTCGGATATGCACTCTTAAGTGAACGATCCCTCGCTAAAGACTGGCTCAAACCCGAGGAGGACAAGGCTTGGGATTACCTGTAAAAGGTGATGTCGTTGTCGTCCCCTTTCCCTTTTCTGATTACTCCGGATCGAAAAAACGTCCTGCAGTAGTATTGTCCAATTTAATGGGCGATGATATAATCCTTTGCCAGGTTACCAGTTAAAACAATAGTGACCCGTTTTCTGTTCCGATTTCATCGATAGATTTTATTTTCCGGATCTATCCGCGATCCAATTTTAGTCCGGCCAATAAACCTCTCACATTTGATGCAGGACTCATTCTTTACACCCTTGGACATCTGCATCAGAGAATTCCTCGAGATCACAGCAATGACGATTAAAGCATTACAATAGTTATCATCAAATCTCCTTTCGTTTCTTTCTCACAATTGAATCGACATTCTTAATCTCATCACAGCAAACTACTATCAGGAAAGAATCCATGCGCCTCGCCCCCGAACTCAAATCCAAGATCGACTCACTCTGGGATAAATTCTGGAGCGGCGGGCTCTCAAACCCGCTCCAGTCCATCGAGCAGATGTCCTACCTCATCTTCATGAACCGGCTCGAAGCAATGGACACGTTCGAGCAGAAGAAGGCGCAGGCAAACAAACAGTCCCTACAAATCCATATTTGAAGGGCAGGAAGACTGTCGGTGGTCGCACTGGAAACATTTCCCGGCCGACAAGATGCTCATCCATGTGACGAGACAAGGTCTTCTCCTTCATCAAGAACATCCATGACGGGGAAAAGACGCTCTTTGCCCAGCACATGAAAGACGCGGTCTTCATGATTCCCAAACCCTCGCTGCTGCAGGAAGCCGTCACCATCATTGATGACCTCAAAATATCGGCACAGAACGGGACACCCAGGGCGACATATACGAGCACCTACTCTCGCAGCTCTCAACCTCTGGGAAGAACGGCCAGTTCCGTACACCCAGGCACATCATCCGTATGATGGTCGAGTTCATCGACCCGGATATCAACGATCGGATCTGCGACCCTGCCTGCGGTACAGGCAGGGGTTTTTGGTCAACTCCTACGAGTACATCCTCAAAAAATACACGAGCAAGGATAAGATAGAAGAAGATCCCGAAGGAGGATACCATAACCTCCTCGGCGACAAAATCACCGAGCCGAAACACTGGGACAAGCTCTGGACGGATACCTTCTACGGATACGATTTCGATGCGACGATGGTGCGGATCTCGCTGATGAATATGGTGCTCCACGGAATCAAACCGCCTCAGGTTGCCCTGCGGGACACACTCTCAAAAGGGTTCACGGAAAACAACCGGTATACTGTTGTCCTCGCAAACCCCCCGTTCAAGGGAAGTATCGATAAGAGCGACATAAACGATTCCCTCACAATTCAGACTACCAAGACAGAACTGCTCTTTGTCGAGCGGATGATGCACCTGCTACAGATTGGCGGGAAGTGTGGAGTGATTGTACCGGATGGTGTGCTGTTCGGTAGTTCCAATGCTCATAAAAAACTCCGGCAGATCCTGCTTGAAAAGTGCCAGCTTGAAGGGATCGTTTCGATGCCATCCGGCGTCTTCAAGCCGTATGCCGGTGTTTCTACTGCTGTGCTGATCTTCACCAAAGGAGGATCAACCGAGAAAGTCTGGTTCTATGATATGGATGCGGACGGGTCTCGCTCGATGATAAACGGACATTTATCGATGGTAAAGGAGACATTCCGGATATCATACAGCATTTCCGCAGCCGGAAGAAAGAAAATCCCATGGACCGGAAATGCAAATGCTTCTTTGTGCCGATCGAGGAGATCAGGGATAACGGGTTCGATCTTTCCATCTCACGGTACAAGGAGATTGAGTATGAGGAAGTTCAGTACGAAAAGCCGGAAGTGATTATTGAAAAGATCGAAACATTAGAAAACGAGATTCAGAAAAGCCTCAAGGATCTGAAGTTACTTTTGAAGAACAACTAGTTTGGTCTATCTTACTTTTCTCTCCTATCGCTAATCTTCAGCTATACCCGTTTTCCCCTCCATTCCAGTGCTCTATCCCCCCCCCTGCCGCCTACTGCCCGTTTCCTAAAATTGATTTTTCCCGCACGTGTCGCGATCTGTTTGTCCTGCCCCAGAGAGTGAAAAAGAGAATATCATTGGATGATGTATCGAAGCCCTCCCCCTACGCAACTGGCGTCGGGAATAGTGATCGCAGGTTTGTCTGAGGGAATGAAGCAGAGGAGGTTTTGTGGCCAGCCCGGGACGCCAGAAGCATGAGGGGAAAACAAAGGTTTCTCCGAGACCATTTAGCGGTGAACCGGTCGTCTCCGCTTGAAACCGGTATTACTAAAAAAAAGTGAAACGAAAAATTCCTACCGGTGTTTTTTCCCGTCAGTCTTTTTCGTTGGCACATATTTGAGGAGCTTGTTACTGGGTGCGGGAGATTGCTGATCAGGGGATGTTGTTTGCGCAGGAGATTTCCGGGGAGACCGGGGTTTAGCTTTTGCGAGTTGTGCCGAACTTTTATGAGGAGCAGGTTTTCCCGTATCTGCTTGTTTCCTGGGTGTCCCGATAGATGGTGCCGGGGATTCCGGATGAGGGGGAACGGTCGTTTCCGTATTGACGGGGAGTGTCTTTTGTTCAGGTTTCTCGGGGGCCGGTTTTCCTTTTCTTGCAATCCCCAGCCGTGTTTTATATTTGCTCAGGTATTGGAACAGTTTGAGAAAGGACTCTGCCTCATCCCGGAGCGTGTGCTCGATCGGTCTGAATTCCTTCTTTTCATACCACGAATTGATACGACCGGCATCGGATTTTTTTGATGAGAATGTATCGAGACGGGCTCCGGCAAACCGCCCGTCATTCAAAAGAACGAGGACTGGTCCGAGATCCAGGCGGGGTCGCTCGTAATATAACTGGTGACTGGTAACCGGCGGCAGATTGTATTTTTTGCATTTCGCGATGATCATCTCATAGGCATAATCGAGATGTATCCCCACGGGAATAAAATGCGTGACCCGCACTTTCGGATTGAAAAACTGGTTGTAAAACGTAGTCACGATACTTTTTTCGGAACTCTCCCACTCTTTGAGAATCGTTAACTTCTCCAGCAGTTCACCGGAGGTCAAATCGATCTTCTGGTATTGGATGGTGATTACTGTATCAGTCGCGGGATCGGGTTTTTCCCCGCTGTGATATCCTTCCATAGCGAAATAATAGGCCAGGCATAGACGATCTTAATATGAGAGATAAAATCCTTTTGCGTGGTTTTTCATGCGATCCGATTATAGATGTACCAGATACAAACAACCCGATCCAGCAGCCCGTCGGCCCCTGGTGAAAACTGCCTTTGAAAATCGGGAATACGACGAAAAAATGAGAAATGAATATGGGATTATGTTCTCTTTCCGCTGAATTTCTTGGCATCGGTCTTCGCTGCTACGGGAGCGGTCTTTGAAGCGGGTGCAACTTTCTTCTTTTCTTTGTTTGACGTGGTTATCACTTCCTTTTCAGTCAGTTCTCGTTCATTGTGGTATTTGCCACTAATTCATATTCTTCTGGTACCGGGATATACGCTTTGTGCTTGAATAGGAAATTAAACGATTTTAAAGAGGTATTCGCGGATAGGGGACAGGAAACGCGGCGGGGGATGAGGAGGCGGACCGGACAACAGGGGGCGGGGTGAATAGTAACGATGAGGATGAAAAGTTTTTAAGATAGAGGGTGGTGCCAGGCCGGATGGTGATGAGGGAGGGGATGGGAGATTTGAGTTTCCCCCATGTTCAATAAAAAAACCTTATAACTAATTGTGGGTGTAATCCTTTCTGATGAAATAAAGGAAAACCCCTTGCGATGAATCAGATTTCCAATCCACAGAAATGTTTCACCATCGGCTATTCGAAATACACGATCGACCAGTTCATTCATTTTTTAGATCATTTCGAAATCAATACGATAATCAATGTCCGGAGTTCCCCCTATAGCAGGTTCAACCCGGGTTTCAACCGGGAGAACCTGGAAAAGTCCCTGAAGAAGAGCGACATCGGGTACGTGTTCAAAGGGAACTGCCTTGGCGGCAGGCAATCAGATCCCGACCTGCTCTTTTCGGACGGCACGGTCAACTACAAAAAAGTGCAGGAGACGGAACAGTTCAGGAAGGGCATCAGCCAGCTCTTGGAAATCATTTCTACAGGAAAGACGGTCGCGCTGATGTGTGCTGAGAAGGAGCCGGAGCGATGTCACCGCTTTATCCTGATCTCGCGTGATCTCCAGTTAAAGGGAGTAAAAGTTATTCACATACGTCCTGAAACCGGGCTGCAGGAGAATGAGGATCTGGAGAAGGAATTGATCAATCTTCTTGTTGATACGCACCAGAAGACTATCTCAGGTGACCCCGTAAATTATGCGGATTTGATGTACGAGAAGCTGAACAGGAAGATGGGGTTCAGGCACAATGAGGCTCGTGCACCGAATCGTGAATAGAGGATCTGCGATTCCCATGGGATCTACGTGGTTCACCCTTTATGGTCAGGATCATAAGGACTTGAAATTGCTGTGAAGAACACCTCAAAAGGGTCTATCTTCCTTTTTTCTGCAGTTAAATCAACGGTTATTCAAAGTAACCAGTAACCTTTCCCACTGGGTGCAAAAAGATCTCCTGGATTCTCCAAAAAAAAGATGCCCGTCGTATTCGTTACAGTCCTGAACGAACTGGCAGCCGAATAAAATCCACAGGCATGGGTAAAAAAACTTAAAAAGGCCATGAACACGTGCCTCTGTATTCCTGCCGCATCGGGACATACCGTGCAATTCTCACTATCGGCAACGGCCTCCTCGTGATCTTTGTTGTCACCATCGATCACAAGGGATCGGTCTACCGGGATATATAAGCTTGTGCGGCAATCGTCTCATCCCTCAGCAGGACAGACTGCCGGTAAAGTCCCGTTGGAAACTCCTGTCTGACAAGGGATGATCCCCCATTTCAGGCTCCCCGGGAGTGTATCCCCCTACCCCCCATTCCGGGGTTATTTCAGGCTTCTTTTGGCAGAAAACGACACTTCGGATCACAGAAGGTTGCACAAAATGGCAAATTCCGGCACATGATCCTGAAATATGCAATTATTGCCTTATTTAAGGCAAACAGACGGCAATTTATTGAGGAAAATGTATGTCAATGGACGCGTTTGGGAGGCAAAAAATGGGGTGCATGGGGGGTAGCACGGTCGCGGGGAACAGACCACCGTTTTTTGGGGCACTACAATTTTCCCGGATTGGGTTTTTTTGAACACGAATTGGATTGAAAGACCAGCGGCACTGAGAATGACGGTTTTATTCTCTGAAATCCTCATTTTCCCTGCTGCTTCTTTTCTCCTGGTGCATAATCCCGTGAAAAGGTAGTGCGATGAAAGACAGGTTCATAATACTCCCGGCCTCCAATACACTACCCATGGATAAGAAGATCGTCCTGGCATTCCTGTACATCCTGCTTTTCCCGGTCATCCTCCTTCTCATTTCCGGAGATTTTGCCTGGACCGAAGGGTGGATCTTCAGCATCTGGTTTCTTGTCCTCTGTTATTCGACAATCCTCTACCTGTACCGGAAAGATCCGGCATTGCTCGAGGAACGGTACAAGCAGCCCGGTACCGGTAACCAGGAAACCTGGGACCGGTTACGTGGTCTACGGGCTCGTGATCGGCTTTGTCGCCTGGATCGTCATCATGCCGCTGGATGCCAAACGGTTTGGATGGTCTCCCCTTTTCCCCCTGTGGCTGAAAGTTGCCGGGGGAGCAGGGCTGGCCGGATCATTTTTCCTGTTCTTCCGGTCATATACTGATAACACGTTCCTGTCTCCCCTGGTCAGGATACAGGAGGACCGGAAGCAGCGGGTGGTGTCGACCGGCGTATACGGGTTTGTGCGGCATCCGATGTATCTTGGTGGGATACTGATGTTCCTTGGCACTCCCCTCCTCCTCGGGTCATCCTTTGGGCTCATTCCCGGTCTTGCCCTGACCATTCTCCTGATGGCTCGGGTAGTGGGGGAAGAAAAGATGCTCGCCGGGGAACTGGAAGGCTACCGGGAATATATGCAGAACGTCCGTTACCGGCTTTTTCCATATCTCTGGTAGATGCATTTTTTTAATAACTCCAAAAGCACAAACCAGAAAAAGAAAAGCCAGAAGGGAATGAGGGCTGATTAATTTTTTTAAATAGTAGTTGATCATGGCTACCTGTTTAATTTGGATGATGTGTTCCAGGGTCCAATTCCCCTCATCTCACCGTGATGGGTCGCCAGTCCTGGTCTGATGCCGGCCTCCCGGATTTAAACTCACAGATGTAAATCCGTCCTCCATGTTTTCGCTGGTAACTCCTTACATCAGCCAGACTTGAAAAAATGTGCGTGTAGTCATCGCCGCAACGGAATTGTTGTGTCATTTTCGAACCTCAAACATTGAAAAGCCCTCTGCTGTCCCTGATGATTAAGGCATTTACTTCATGCCATATATTTCCTGTAGCTCATGAACGGTCTTGTGTATCAAAGGGTAATTTATGCAAGAATTTGAACTTGTGAAACAATACATGATAAACAGATCATGGTGCTATGGTTAACCATGATAACAAAATCGTGTTTTCCCTGGCTAAGCCTCAGATTTGCGTTCTGTTGGCATGTCGGACCGGTGCGGCTATATTTTCCTGATGTGGCACGTGAAAAGAAGGGCTGTTTTATAGTAAACCTCAGAAGACCCGATGCCCGGTCGTTCTAATTTTTGTTTTACGGGAGTACGTTTTTGTATGATATGAACATTGGAGTTACCGGTTATATTGACACCGGAAGAGACAAACAACACTTCGGATGGCGTGACATACACCGGCATTATCCGTGAGTATATCCCCCCTATTGGCGGGAATAATACCCTTATAGTTATCGATGGCGGACTGTCAGGTTTGAAGGTACTCTCTATTCATCAAAGTCAGATAATCCCTATTACAAGAAATTTCCCTGTTGGCAGTGAAGTCGTTTTTTACTGGTCAAAGAGAGATAATCAATACGCCTTCCGGAAGCCCGGAGCGCCGTATGCGCGAAAAAAGGGCATTGTCTTCGAACCCGACTCTAAAAACACAAACCAGAAATATTCAAAAACCATAGGCATTCTTCATGAAATGCACCATATTTCTGGCAGCCACATGTGTGCTCATCCTGTGTGCACTCTTTGCCGGCTGTACAAGTCCCACAGAGGCAAAGATCAAATCCCTCGAAACAACCGTCCCGACATCACCACTGGCAACACCCTCTCCATCAACTGCCACGATAGTACCGATGCCACAACCCGTAGAAACCCTTCCTTACGAACAAAATGTTGACATCCATGTCGAGAAACAACGACCTGATGCTTCGATTCACCTGCTTTTCAATGGTGGCCCGGGAGAAATATATGTTCAGAATATCATGATGCGGGTTACCCGTCCAAATGGAACCGTTGAAGAAAAATACATGCAGGACGGTATACTGAAGCCCCGCCGTTATGATGAGCTGGTTATGGAAGGCTCCAGGGGTGTTGACCAGGTTGCCGTGTTTATCACCAGCATGGGAAAAACCTATAAGGTATATGACAGCCCGCTTGCGTACCCCCAGTTCTGATTATCTGGGAAAATCTGTTCGGGAATTTATTCAATAGGGGATTTAGACCGCTGCAGAATCCCGACAATGAAAATGGAGCCTGACTGTCAGGTGATATAGAAATGGAAATGAAAGAAGATATGTATAAAAAAGAGATGAGCCATGGCGAGCACCGGATGGAGATGAGTTCGCACGCGATGTCCGGGTCACAGGGTGGTACGGGCAAGCGCCCGGGAATGCAGGGTGCCCACCGCCACATGCTCGATGATTTCCGGAAACGTTTCATTGTTTCCATGGTCCTCACGGTGCCGATCCTGCTCCTTTCCCCTTCATTCCAGTCTTTCTTTGGGTTTTCGTTCGTTTTCGCCGGGTCTAACCTGATCCTCCTGGTCCTTTCAACAGCAGTGTACGCCTACGGAGGGTACCCGTTCCTGAAAGGGATCGTGCAGGAGATCCGTTCCCGGCTCCCTGGCATGATGACCCTTATCGCAGTAGCCATAACTATCGCCTACGGATTTAGTGCGGCAATCGTCCTGGGGCTGGTGAGTGGTGACCCGTTCTTCTGGGAACTGGCCACCCTGATCGATATCATGCTCCTCGGTCACTGGGTGGAGATGAGATCGGTGCTTGGCGCTTCCCGTGCCCTTGAGGAGCTGGTGAAGATCATGCCCTCGGAGGCTCATCTCCAGAAAGATGGAGGGGTGACGGTCGATGTGAGCGTGGAGACCCTTGTACCGGGCAACCGGGTGCTCGTGAAACCCGGCGAGAAGATACCGGTTGACGGAACCGTTATTGATGGCAAATCCAGCGTGAATGAATCGATGCTCACGGGAGAATCAAAGCCCATCTCCAAAAAAGCCGGTGACACGGTCACCGGAGGCGCTATTAACGAGGAGGGTTCTGTGGTTATTGAGGTGAAGAAGACCGGGAAGGATACCTATCTCAATCAGGTGATCGAGCTGGTAAAAAAAGCCCAGGAGAGCAAGTCCCGGGCCCAGGACCTGGCGAACCGGGCGGCACTCTTCCTCACTATCATTGCCCTGTCAGTTGGAGCAATCACCTTTGTTGTATGGTTCTTTTACGGCCCGAGCCTCGACTTTGCCGTTGAACGTGCAGCCACGGTCATGGTTATCACGTGTCCCCATGCACTTGGCCTGGCCGTCCCCCTGGTCGTGGCCGTCTCCACATCACTGGCTGCGAACTCCGGTCTCCTCATCAGGGACCGGCAGGCTTTCGAACGGGCAAAAGACATCCAGGCGGTAGTCTTCGACAAGACCGGGACTCTCACCCGCGGAGTGTTCGGGGTTACCGATGTCCTCACTTTCGGAGAGGCAACAGAGAACGAACTACTCAGGCGTGCTGCATCGCTCGAAGGCAATTCGGAGCATCCCATTGCCCGTGGAATCATGCGGAGTGCCACGGAGAAGGGTATTACCCTTGTCCCGCCGGAAGAGTTCCGGGCGATACCCGGGAAAGGAGTGGAAGGAAAGATAAACGGCATCCTCACCCGGGTGGTGAGTCCGGGATACCTGCAGGAAGAGGGGATAACCCTCCAGGATCTACGGGTGGAGACAATCGCATCCCAGGGGAAAACGGTGGTCTTTATCCTCCAGGACCAGACAATTCTTGGCGCTCTCGCCCTGGCCGATATCATCCGGGAAGAATCACGGGACGCTATTTCCAGCCTTAAGGGCATGGGTATCAGGTGTATGATGCTCACCGGTGACAATCACTTTGTGGCGAAGTGGGTAGCAGACGAGATCGGGCTGGATGATTACTTTGCAGAAGTCCTTCCCCATGAAAAATCCGAGAAGATCAAAGAAGTTCAGAAACAGTACCCGGACTGCTATGGTCGGTGACGGGATCAATGATGCACCCGCACTGGTCCAGGCCGATGTCGGGATCGCCATCGGTGCAGGAACGGATGTTGCGGTTGAGAGTGCTGATATTGTGCTCGTCCGGAGCGATCCCCGTGACGTGGCTGACATTCTGCTCCTCTCGAAAAAGACCTATTCCAAGATGGTCCAGAACCTGCTCTGGGCTACCGGGTACAACACCTTCGCCATCCCCCTTGCTGCTGGTGTCGCCATTGGATATGGTATCATCCTCACTCCCGCAATTGGTGCTGCCCTGATGAGTGTAAGCACGGTCATTGTGGCGATAAATGCACGGTTATTGAAGTTACACTAAAAAGTATCAGTTCAGGTATCCAATACCGATAAAGCATTTATTTTTCCACCCTTTATCACATGCCCTTCCATGTTCTTTAAAAAAAGAACTTGGGACATAAGGCCACAAAACCGGGATGATCGGACCGGAAAGAATTATCCTCCGTCGTTTCCCTTCCAGATCTGCTGATCCGGATTTTTTCATGTACCATTCACTAAAACAGGCATGTAAAAATACGGTCAGAATATTTATAGGATCATAGGTGTATTCTCCTGCCATGGGAGACATGATGGATTATATGTGGGGAGGAGACGGCATGTACGGCTACGGCTTTCCGTTCTACAGCTGGGGCATGATTCTGATCTGGTTTATCGTCTTTTTGATAATCGGATATTTCGTATATCAGGACGCGAACAAACGTGGGATGAACGGCCTCCTGTGGTGGATACTGATCATCATCCCGATGATCGGGATTATCGCCCTGATACTCTATGTCGTTATACGGGAGACGGGGGGGCAGAAAACCCTGTCGGAGGGAAAAACCCCACTGGAGATCCTGAAAGAACGGTATGCGAAAGGGGAAATCACGACTGAACAGTTCCAGAAGATAAGCGAGGAGCTGAGAAAATAGCGTTCTTTAGTTCTCATCAATAAGCTTCTTTTTCTCTCATCGTATTCACTTTTAAAAAAAAAATTACCTAATCACTGGCTGGAGTTTATCCTGCAGGAACAGAGACCGGACCCGTTGCCTGCGGGGATCTTTCCCAATCTCTATATTACCCCCCGTCCTTCAGTATATATGAATGCAGAAACCGGATACCGATCCCCTCTGGTCAGCCGTTGCTGATGCCACCTTCCAGGCATACCGCGAGGCCGTCATCCGCCTCCCGCCGGATGTGCTGCGGGTGATCCGGAAGGCTGCCGCTGCCGAGACAAGCCCGGTAGCACGCGGCGAGTTTGCCAATATCTTAAAAAATATCGGGGTGGCAGAGCACCTTGGAGTACCGCTCTGCCAGGACACCGGTGTCCCGGTCGTGTACCTGACCATTCCTCCCGACGTTCCCCTGACTATGGGTCTGTATGAAGGAGTTGCAGAAGGTGTCCGCCGTGCAACCCGGGAAATACCCTTGCGCCCCAATGTCGTGGACCCGCTCTCGCGGCACAATACCGGGGACAATACCGGTGCAGGGATGCCGGCGATCCACGTACAGCCCGGGGACAGGTTCACCGTGACGGTTCTCCCCAAGGGTGCGGGTGCCGAGAATGTATCAGCGATCACAATGCTGCTGCCAACCCACCAGTACGGGATTGAAGGGTTCATTGTCGAGACCATGCTGAAGGCTGAGGGAAGGCCCTGCCCGCCGGTAGTGCTGGGCGTCGGGATCGGGAGTACATTCGATGGCGCTGCAGCGCTTGCAAAAGAAGCGCTCCTGCAGCCCATAGATACCATGACACCGTTCGAGCAGGAGATCTGCACATCTGTGAACCGCCTTGGTATCGGCCCGATGGGACTGGGTGGTGACACGACCGCTCTTGCGGTAAAGGTGAAGACCGCCGGCTGCCATACGGCCTCCCTGCCGGTTGCCGTCAACATCCAGTGCTGGGCCCACCGCCATGCAACCGTGGAAGTGAAGCGATGACCACCCCGCCTGTCCAGCTGCATACCCCCCTGGGAAAAGAAGTCCTCGGGCTTCATGCCGGTGATCATGTTGAGCTCTCCGGGATTGTCTATACCGCCCGTGACGAAGCACACATCCGCATGAAGGCCGAAGGTATCCCGTTCGATCCGGTGGGTGCGGTCATCTACCACTGCGGCCCGGTCATCAGGGACAACCGGGTCATTGCAGCAGGTCCCACCACCTCTGCCCGGATGAACGGACTTTCCGGTTTCCTGATTGAAAAAGGCGTGCGGGCGCTCATCGGCAAAGGAGGCATGGGTACCCGGGTGCGGGAACAGCTGAAAGACCGGGGTGTCTACCTGGCATTGACCGGAGGGTGTGCCGCACTCGCATCCTCCCAGATGACGGTAAAAGGGGTATTTTTTGAGGATCTTGGCATGGCAGAAGCGGTCTGGGTTATCGAACTTGACCGCCTCCCGCTCGTGGTCGGAATCGATGCACACGGCAATGATCTCTTTTCGGATGTGATGCACCATGCGAAACGGGAATATGAACACACAAAGGAACGCGAAAAACCTGCCGGGGAACTGATATGAAGAATAGGTTTTTTTCACCCCAGCTGCCATAGTATACGATAGGACGCTCATGAAACTCGCCATTGACGAGACCCGGTGTAAGGGTTGTAATCTCTGTACGAAGGTCTGCCCGTACAAGATTTTCAAGGAAGGAAAAAAAGCCAACCTCCGGGGCATTGTCATCCCTGAACTCGACCGCCCTGAACGGTGCCCGAACTGCCGGTTGATGCACCTCTACGGACGCACACTCTGCGGTGTCTGCCAGCTCACCTGCCCGGACCAGGCAATCCACTGGGTGGAGGAAGAACCATACGAACCCCAGAAGGTGGCGATTGAATATTGACACGGATTGAGTTCTGGCAGGGAAATACTGCCTGTGCGGAGGGAGCGCTTGCCGCAGGCTGCACGTTTTTCGGGGGG
The DNA here is from genome assembly GCA_963733045.1 of uncultured Methanoregulaceae archaeon. Lineage (GTDB taxonomy): Archaea > Halobacteriota > Methanomicrobia > Methanomicrobiales > Methanospirillaceae > Methanoregula. The sequence goes on from CAVTBZ010000009.1 coordinate 13,651, forward strand.
TACCCGATCACCCCGTCGACTGAAATTGCGGAGCACATGGCAGTCAAACTCCCGAAAAAGAACGGCGTTTTTATCCAGATGGAAGACGAGATTGCCGGTATTGCATCGGTAATCGGTGCATGCATGGACCGGTGCCCGGGCAATGACCGCTACCAGCGGACCCGGGTTTTCCCTCATGATGGAGAACATCGGGTTTGCAGCAATGACCGAAACCCCCTGTGTTATCGTGAACGTTCAGCGGGGGGACCTTCCACCGGTCAGCCGACCATGGGTGCACAGGGGGATATGATGCAGTGCCGGTTTGGTTCCCACGGGGACTACTCGATAATTGCGTTATGCCCCGCAAGCGTCCAGGAAATGTTCGAGCTCACTGCCAAAGCATTCAACCTCGCAGACGAGTACCGGGTCCCGGTGATGGTCATGGCGGATGAGATCATCGGGCATATGCGGGAAAAGGTTATCATTCCGGATTCAGTTGCTTTTGTACCGCGGAAGGAACTGGTCCGGGGAACACCGCCGTTCAGGGCAGATGACGACCTTATCCCGGGGTTTCCGCAGTTTGGTAAAGGATATAGTGTTCATGTGACCGGGCTGACGCATGATGAACGCGGATACCCGTGTGCAACAAACCCGAGACTGCATGAAGCGCTTGTCATGCGGCTGGTGGACAAGATTGAGTCCGCCCGCCATAAAATCGCGGATTTTGAGATAATCAATCCCGATGCAGAACAGGTCTTCATCGCGTACGGGGCTCCTGTACGCACGGTGCAGCAGATCATGCACGATCATCCGGACAAGAATATTGGATTTTTGAGGATCAGAACGGTCTGGCCATTCCCCGAGTTCGCACTGAAGGAATTCAGACATGCGAAACGGTTCCTCGTGCCTGAACTGAACCTTGGCCAGATGGCCCGCGAGATCGAGCGCCATGTGGATGTGCCGGTCATCAGCCTGCCAAGGCTGGGCGGAGACCTGCATACACCTGCCTGAACTGTTCAAAAGCCTGGAGGCTTCCCGATGACTTTTGAGGACTGGTACCGCCAGGACCGCCTCCCGCATATTTTCTGTGCCGGTTGCGGGAATGGTACGATTATCAACTGCACGCTCGCTGCGATCGAGCAGATGGCCTGGAAGAAAGAGGAAACGGTTTTTGTTTCGGGTATAGGGTGTTCCTCACGGGCACCCGGTTATATAGCAACAGACTCGCTCCATACCACCCACGGGCGTGCAATCGCTTTTGCAACAGGGGTAAAAATCGCAAACCCTGACCTTAACGTCGTGGTTTTCACGGGTGATGGCGATATGGCAGCGTATCGGTGGCAACCATTTCATCCACGGGTGCCGCCGGAACATCGATCTCACCGTGGTCTGCATGAACAACCAGATTTACGGGATGACCGGGGGACAGGGCAGCCCGACAACACCCCGGGGATGCATCTCTTCAACAACACCATACGGGTGTGCTGAAACACCCTTTGACCTCTGCGAGTCTCGCGATTGCTGCCGGAGCCAATTATGTCTCCCGCTGGACATCCTATCATGTAAAAAGAGGCTCGAAAAAGCGGTCCTTGCCGGTTTACAGACCCCGGGCTTTTCATTTATCGAAGCACTGGTACAGTGTCCTACCGCATTCGGGCGCAGGAACAAGTTCAAACAGGTAGCTGACCACGTGGACTACCTTCGCACCCATTCGATGCTCAAGGCGAAACGCGACCGCTTGCTGGAACAGGGAGAGCACATTCCCCCGGATATGTATATCGTTGGCGAACTTGCCCGCAGGAACCGCCCGGGAATGGGGGTGAAACGATGAGACGCGAGGTAAGGTTCTCAGGGTTCGGCGGGCAGGGGATCATCCTTTCCGCAGTTATCCTCGGGCGGGCGGCCGTGATGCATGACAACAAGTTTGCAGTCCAGACGCAGGTCTATGGGCCGGAAGCCCGGGGCGGGGCTTCGATGAGCCAGGTCATCATTGATGATGCACCGATCCTCTTTCCCAAGGTTACAAATCCTGATATTTTCGTCATTATGTCCCAGGAAGGCTTCGAGAAGTATGGAGCTGGTGCAGACAAAGAAGCGGTGATGCTGGTCGATTCCACGCTCGTGTATTCCCGTCCGCAGTGCAGGTGCATCGAGATCCCGGCAACACGGGAGGCAAAACAGACCCTGAAACGCGATATCGTGGCAAATATCGTCATGCTCGGGGCACTGGTCGCTGCAACGCATGTCGTCAGTGAAGCGGCGCTGGAAAAAGCAATTCTTGACTCCGTGCCCAAGGGCACCGAGGCACTCAACCAGAAAGCGATGAAGCTGGGGCTTGAACTGGGAGCAGCACCCGGGGGGACATCAGCATGAAGCTGACGCGAATACGAGGCAAAGAACGTACTAAAAGAGGCTGGGATCCCTGTCCCGGGAGGATTTTTGATCACATCAGCTGGCGAACTCACCCCTCATCTCGGAGCTCTGGGCGATGCCTTCGTGCTCAAGGCGCAGGTGGATGTCGGCGGCAGGGGAAAGGCCGGGGCATCCTGATGGCCGGCACGGCAGACGGCATACAGGTGGCAGGGGAACTCTTCGGCAGGCAGATCAAAGGCCTGCCCGTGAAGGAGATCCTGGCCGAACAGCGGCTCGATATCCAGCACGAGGTACTATCTCTCTATCACGATTGACCGCTCCAGTAAACAGCCCCTCATCCTCTTTACCGAGGCAGGGGGAGTGGATATCGAGATCACGGCAAAGGAGCACCCCGAAGCAATCCGGAAGGTGATCGCAAACCCGCTGATGAGGGATATTCCTCCCTTCATGCTCAGGGAACTGGTCGGGACTGCACCAAAGGAAATCGGGCAGATCATCAGCAGGCTCTACCGGGTATTCCTGGAAAAGGATGCACTGCTTGCCGAGATCAACCCGCTCGTGACTACCCCGCAGGGACTCTATGCAGCCGATGCAAAACTCATTGTCGATGACAACGCCCTCGGCAGGCAGGGGTTCACGGTCAACCGCGACCTCACCGACCGCGAACGCGAGGCAGAGAAATACGGTTTCTCGTATGTTGAGCTGAACGGCACTATCGGCGTGATCGGCAACGGGGCCGGGCTCACGATGTCCACCCTGGACCTCATCGGGTTCTATGGCGGCAAAGCGGCAAATTTCCTTGATGTCGGCGGTGGTGCGGAGAGCGAGCGGGTAATGCACGCGGTCCGGCTGGTGGGCAGCGTCCCGTCGGTAAAGGTGATTGTGGTCAATCTTCTCGGCGGGATCACGAAATGCGATGAGGTGGCAAAAGGCATCATCGCGGCCAGCATACCCCAGAAAGTGATCGTCCGTCTCGCCGGTACCAATGAGGCGGAAGGAAGGGCCATGCTCTCGGAGAAAGGCTACGAGATGCTGGACACCATGGACCTTGTGGTCAAAAAGGCTGTCGGGGTGGCTTCATGATCTACGGGGATAAGAAAACCGGTGTCCTGGTCCAGGGAGCAACGGGAAAACAGGGAGAGTTTCACATCGGCCTGATGAATGCCTATGCACAGCAGGTCGGCGGCCGTGGTGTCGTGGCGGGTGTTACCCCCGGCAAAGGCGGCAGGGAAGTCCACGGGGTCCCGGTTTATAATACCGTCAGAGAGGCGATGCGGGACCATGATATTTCGGCAGGCGTTATCTTTGTGCCCGCTGCAGCCGCAGCCGATGCGATCATGGAAGAGGCACATGCCGGGATCCAGACCATCGTGGCAATCACCGAACATATCCCGGTGCATGATACCATGAAGGCAATCGCCTATGCAAAGATAGAAGGGTGCAGCGTGATCGGCCCGAACTGTCCCGGTCTCCTGTCGCCCGGTGAAGTCAAGATGGGGATCATGCCATCAGGGCTCTTCTCACGCGGAAATGTCGGCGTGATTTCCCGGAGCGGGACACTCACCTATGAAGTGGTCGACGAGCTCACCCGGGCCGGCATCGGGCAGAGCACGGTTGTGGGTATTGGCGGCGACCCGGTCATCGGCCAGACGTTTGTCGATGTGCTCAAACTGTTTGAAAAAGATCCGCAGACAAAAGCCATGGTCCTGATCGGCGAAGTCGGGGGCAACCTCGAAGAGGAAGGCGCAAAATCAACTGACCTGCCGATCGTATCGTATATCGCCGGGATCTCTGCCCCTCCTGACAAACGCATGGGCCATGCCGGTGCAATCGTGGAGGGTGGAGAGGGGGATGCCCGCTCCAAGATTGCCCGGCTAAAAAAGATGGGTGTACCGGTTGCATCGCGGCCATCGGAGATCCCGCAGATGGTGCGGGAATTGTTTCAAGGTCACTGCTGATTAATTCCTTCCATTTTTAATTTAAAAACACAGAATTGACTCTGATACATTAAAAATGTAAACGTGAAGCCTCAGCCGTGGTTGACTGGTTATGTTCAAAACCCGCATCCTGCGATTGAAAGTAAAAATTCATCAATTATTCCACAGACACATTTACACCAAACGTTTTTTCCCGCTGGTATATTTTACATTTATCGCAATCGATGATGACGTTGTTAACTCCTCCATGGAGGGTAAAATTTACGGGATAATGTCCCGAAGCAAGATGGGAATCCGCAGTAACATTAACAGTGACAGGATATCTGAAGTCATGTTTAACAATAAAACGTAAAGGTGTAATCGTAACATTCAATGGAGTATCTGAAAAATAATATGAAATTTCAGAAGGACTTGCATACCAATCCGGCTGATAGAAAATAGTAAAATTTTTAGTCTCTCCTTTTTTCAAGGATAAGGAACCATTTTCAACGTCTAAAAAATTAAAATCTGGACGGGACTTATCATAAAAAGATTTCAGATACATATAATCATTACAGAACAGTGAATCAGTACCATCCAGACTGACGTTCATATACAAGGTATAGGGAGAATATGAAACACCACCTGCATACGGGTTTAACCATTCGGGTTGGGGTATAGAGAAATCTTTGGACAAAGTATTCGAATTCAGGAAAACTTTTGCTGTATAAACATGGTTTGGTTCTGCTGTAAATATTGAGGGTTCTACATACAATATTGAACTGTCATTCAGGATCTGACCCTTGTATTTACCGAATACCGAATAGTGTACCTCACCACTCCAGTCCCTGCTATAAAACACATAGTCCGACTCGAAGGAGGTATTTGGATCTTGTATTACATATTTTTCAGGATGTACAAAGCCTCCTGTCGGGGCTGAAAAAATATCAGAGAGAATGGAAGTGGCATTTCTTGGTAGTGGTTGCGTGACACAACCAGAGGTTAACAGGAACAAAACACAAAGGATGATATTTATTTTCCAATAGCCTTTATGACTACTCATTATCCAAGTTTTATCTTTATCAGGTTATATTAACTTGGAAGCTGAGTCAGAGTCCATCGCTTCAGCCGTGGTTGACCTTTTTTGTTCAAACGCTATCTCATGAACGGAACCAGATCGTCATAGACCCGGTATGTCTCTCCGGAGGACATCTTTGCAATAATTTCCACACGATCGGTCTGTTTTGATCCATCGAGAGTTATCTCGGTCACGCCTTTCAGGGGCAGGATGACGCCCGCTGCCACCGATCCATCCGAATGGGTGACCTTGATGTCCGCACTGCTGATACTACCCACCCCCGCACTTCCGGTGAAAATTACCGAGATCTTTGAAGTAATTGGATTTTTCTGGACCTGAAAGTAGAACTTCTGGTCTGTGGGTATCAGCTGTGTTGGCAGGGGGACGAGAGCACGGGAAGCCGGGGCAGCAAGGGTTGGCGGTGGTGTCCGGGCGATGGCTGGTTCCGGTGTGGGTGTGATCTCCGCTGCTGTCGGATTGCTGTGGGTGATAAAATCCCAGTTGTTCATCAGAACCGGCAGTCCGATGAAAAATACGGCTGCAAGAATGGTAACCAGTAAAATACTGCCTCCGACTATCCTTATCTTGTTTGCAGGAGTTTTTGCCGTTACCGGCTCCTTATCAGGGAAAAACAGCGTGTCATCAACGGTCTCTGATGATCCCCCTGCCTGATGTGCTGGAACCGTGACCGGTTTTTTTGCCTTAAAATGTATTGGAGATGTGGGTTTTGGCTTATGGTAGGAGTCCAGGGTCTCATCCTCGTCGTATCCCTCCCCATATTTTTTTAATAATTCATCCGTATCCGGTTCCTGAATTTCATCATCGTATTGTTCCGGTGTCTCTTCATCAGCCGTTTCCGGGATTTCATCATCGTATTGTTCCGGTGTCTTCATCAGCATCCGTTCTGGGATTTCATCATCGTATTGTACCGGTGTCTCATCAGCATCCGGTTCCGGGATTTCATCATCATATTGTTCCGGTGTCTCATCAGCATCCGGTTCCGGTATATCCTCCCGGATGAATCGGGCTCCACACAAATCGCAGAACTTTTCCGGATGGGTGAACTGGGTGCCGCATTTGCTGCAGGTCAACAGTTCCGGTATCCGCGTCCCGCAGACTTCACAGAATTTATAGCCCGGCGTGACCGGCCTGTTGCAGGCCGGACAGGTACGCCTGAATTCTGGATTTGAAGCCGGATTTCCCATGAAACGCAGTTTTAGCTTTCACATATTAAAAACAGGTTGGTTTTCTGGCTGCTTTTTTTGTTCTTGCTGCGATATAAAGAACTGAATTGAGATACTCTGGCAGATATCTCTTACATCTGATAAACGTCAACAGATCATCAGATATTACGTGCCTTGCATCCTGACCGGGAACTTTTCAGGACTCACTGCTAAATAATCCCCTTATCTTAAATTATTTTTCACTACGGGGTACCTTTGAACAGCAGTGCATCTTTACCAGAACGGTTCCCGTTCATTTCCCATCTATCGGGTGGGATCATACACTGGCAATAAGAGTAATTTCAGGAGGTGGAATAATACCCTTTTTTTGGAGTTTCGAGGGAACTGTTTTTTTCCTATTCCCGCATTTCCCGGGAAAAATCCCTGATTATCTCCTTATGGTGATCCCCACCTCATTTCTGCGCAGGAACCCGGGAGTCCAGGGTGCATTATACCGCATCAGTACCATCTGACCACTCCCGGTTATGCCGGCTTCTTTCAGGCCATCAAGCAACCTGGTCTTTGCGGCGTTGACATCTTCCCGTGTGGCATATCCTTTGAACTGTATGACAGCCATCTCCCGTGGAGGAATGGCAGTGATCTGCACACGGGGGTCCAGCGGCTCCGGCATATCATCTTCGTTTTTACCAGTGGGCATCACAAAGGACATTGACCGGTCATCGGAAATTACCGGCGCTGTCATCGGGATCTGTTCGGATGTAATAACCGGGGCAGTCATGGGAATTTTTTTCCTTGTGCGATTGTTTCCGGTGATGTAGGCAAAAAGCAGGCCGAATCCCTGGTCATCTCCATTATCTTTCACCGTCGCCAGTATCATACGGGAGTATTTCCGGAACTCAATATCTCCGGTCTTTTCGGTTATTTCATAAGCAACAGTTTCTGTCATATCCTTTTTGTATCTCCGGCAACCTGTATATTCGTCACCGGCCTGAAGGATGTTTTGTTCATGTGATTATCGCGGTTATTGGTAGAAATTTGGGATGCACCGGCCAGCACATACACAAAACCATACCATGAACGATATTGTATCCATAATCCTCTTATCCGCCCCGCCATTTGCGAAGGGGTACATATATTCCGGTAACCCTTATCCCCATGCGACTCTTTATCCTTGTGGCGTGACAACCGTTAGGAGCAGCACATACCATGTCCGGACCACAATTTTTCCCCATATCCCCTGAAATGCTGGCTCTGGCCGGTGAAACCATCAGCAGGCGCGTTTCACGGCTCCCCTTCGAGAGAAACAGCGTCATGGTCACGGATGAACTGATTGGCATTGTGATGGAATGCCTGAATGCTGAATTCAAAAAGGCCCTGCCCCTGAAAACACCCCCGTATGCGGATGAGAAAACCGGAGGAGGACTCGACCGCTGCATTGAAGAACGGCTGAGGATCTCAGGAAAAACCGTTGTCCCCGTAATTGCTGAAGTACTCTGCAGTGCAGGCATCGCAGAGACAACCGACATTACCGACCGGGCTTCTCACCGGTCCTTGAAAGGGATCCGGCTCCTGCCACCATGGACCTGGCATATCGCCTCTCCCCCGGCACCATTGGTCAGCCCACCCGGGTCAGGGACCGGCAATGAACCGGCGAATGTATCCTGGACCGGCATGTGCCCGGTATGCCGGAACAGGAATTTTAACCATGGTTACCGGAAAACAGCTGTTCGGCATTCCCCACACGGATTTCTATAGGGAGTGCACTCACTGCGGTGCAAAATTTATTCCGGTCGGCACGCAGTTCCGGTTGGTTTCCATTGCCCACATCCGCGACCCGCTCTGGAAAAAACACCTGGACCAGACATTTCCTGCAGAAACGTGGGCAGCCCTCGCGCGGGGTTCCAGCCCGGGTGGCAAACCGCTCATACCTGCACCGGCAAAAAAAGCTGCCGGTATGCCCCCAAAATCATCCGGGGGTGGACTGGCACACCTGAAGGATGGGTCCCTGGCAGTGCCGTGTGGGGAAAAGACGCTCTATTTCAAACCGGTAAAACTGCAGTTTTCCGGGGGTTTGAGAGAAAATGTATTCGCACGGGCGCAAAAACTCATGAGCGAGGTTTTGGAAACTCCCGCGTTTGGTCACCTGGTCTCACCGGTAAATGCCCGGGACTACCGGTACCTTCCAATGAAATCCGGGCTCTTTTTAAGTCAGCTCAAAGAACGTCACGACCCCTTCTACCGGGAGTTTCTCAACACCTACGGTGATGAGAAGTTTTGCGCGTTCCGGATGGAGGGTTCTCCTGAAGAGGACAAAAAAGGGGTCCTGATTGTAGTTGTTAATAAGGAGATATACCATGCGGTCAGTTGTCCCGGTTCATTCCGTATCACCATCAATGACGCCCTTGGTCGTATCCCGCCTGAAGACTGTTTTCTCACCGGGGACTCTGCCCGCTGCAGGATAAATGCGCTTATTGGCAATAACAGGAAAGAAGCGGGAATCTACGTGCATCCATCTGAACGGGAAGATGACCGGATTCATATTGCTGAAATCCTGAACGGAGGCATTTCATCTGATATATAAAAAAATCATTTCATCCGGGGCTGAACTGAACAGACCAGAGAATTTTTCTTATCATGTGAGAACATATAGTGATCCAGTCTGGATACCGGAAAAGGGAGATCATCGATGAAATGCCCTCATTGCGGAATGAATATACGGGATAACATAGAAGAATGCGGCTATTGTGGCGGGAAAATAGCAAAAGAATCAGAGAAATCGCATTCTGGTACTGGGAGACCCGACAGTGCGGTGCAGAAAGGAGAAGGGGCAAAACTATCTGCACCGCTGCAGGGTGAACCTGGAAGTGAGGAAGAAGAAGATGGTGGCATTTCTGTATACCTCCAGAGTGGCGAACAGGTCATCATCGGCTCTCTGAATATTGCGGTAAAAAAATTTTATTTCCATGCATATCTTACCAACCAGCGCATCTTTTTAATCGATACACAGGAAAAAAAGGTCAAGGTAACCGCAAAAGATATCCCGCGTGATTCGATAGCCGGGAGTACCCTTGAATTCTCAGAAAGTTCCGATCCGGTCCTGGTTCTCTCACTCAAATCTGCTGATGATGAAATCAAGACCATGAAACTCATCTTTACCCAGGACGGCATGGACCGGTCAGATGAGGTCAATGAATGGATTTCCCTCCTCCAGGAACATGAAAAACCAGGAAAACTGTTAAAGAAAACTGCCGAAGAATCTCCGGAACCTGAAGAAAAACCAGCGCCCGTTGAGCGGGAAAAGCCTGTGCCAAAACAGGAACTGCAGCCGAAAAGAAAACCGGCAAAAGATCATGAAAAGCAACCTCCGGTTAAACGGCATGTCGTTTTCCATACCATGCAGGAAGAGGAACCCGAAGTCGAGGAACCCCGTCCCCAGCGGCGTGCAGTAATCAGGGAAGTACCCGAACCGGTAAAAAAACCGGTTGCGGAAAAGGAGCCCTTTTACGAGATTTCCCCGCAAAGAAGATCAGATACCCAGCCACTCCGCAAACGTGAGGTACAGTCGGCTATGAAGGTTGCAATGAGGGGTGCAATGCAGCCGCTCAAACCATCAGCCCTTCAAACCACGAAACGGCCGGTAATAGAACCTCCGTCCGGAGAACCCGAACCAGTTGATACCGGTGAGACTCCCCGGCGTTCCGCCATCCGGGAAAACGTGCGGGAAGAGCCGGTACAGGATGAAGGTGCTGATCTCCCCCTTTTCTGCCAGAACTGCGGGAAAAAAATCCCCCCGGCTGCCAACTTCTGTCCGGGCTGTGGGACAAAACTGGGTGTACACAAAGCCAGTCCTTCGGAGAGATCCGACACAACCCCACGCGAAAAGAAAACAGACTCATCATGAAGCCCCTGCCCGCGAGAAGAAGGGCACTCCCCGTGAAGAGGAGAAGGATGAGGATGAAAAGGAAGATGAGACCCCGGTAACCCACAAAGCCCCCCGCAAAGAAGGTTCCCAAGGGAAGCGAGATGACCATTCTCCACAAGTTCCTGAGAAGATAACAAAAGAGATATCGGCTCTGTAGAATTCCTTTTTATTCTAGCACAAAATAAAAAGGACACATGCTTTGAAGGAGGGGACAGTGCCTGTCCCCCCGCACCGCCCCTGCGCAATGTGATAGTTCTGTTATTACCTTCTCGGGGGTTATCGTATTGGGGGGAGCCCAGTGGCGGGGGTGAAACCCCCACGAACGTTCGAGTTTTTTTGAATATTTCTACAGAGTCGGGATATCCTTTCTTTTTTTTTCAGCCACGGTAATTTACCGGTAATTTTACTCTTCCACGGTAATTGATGATTTTTATAAATTTTTCACCACCAATAATATTGCAGAGCAGGGGACAATCGTTTATATTACTCACAATCATAAAATAATGAAAAACTATTGTAAATTAGAAATTGTTATATGAATTCCAGTGCTTTTTATTAGTACGTATTGTCACGAGGAAATCAATGAAGAGAAATATTCAGATTGAAGCATTAGCCCAGATCCCGCTGGAGAAACAGCAGATTGAACTCGTCGAGCGGAAATGCCTCGGCCATCCGGAGGAGTATCAGCTGATGGCATTGCGGAATCTATCAGCAGGGCACTCTGCAAAGAATATCTCGAAGAATTTGGTGCTGTCCTGCACCACAATACCGACCAGGGAGAGATCGTAGCCGGAGAGTCCTGCCCTAAGTTCGGCGGCGGTAAGATTATCCGGCCCATGTTTATTCTGATTGACGGTCGTGCAACAAAAAGGTTCAATGATATATCTATTCCCACCGATGCGATTGCCGTTGAAGCAACCCGGAACTATCTTCGCACCCATTTCAAGACCCTGAACATGGAACGGGATGTCATTATGGACTCCGGCTTGGAACCGGGTGAACCGATCTCTGTGATGTATTCAAGCCCCGCAATGGAAGAGTGCCCAGAGCGAATGACACTTCATTTGGTGTCGGGCATGCCCCGTTTTCTGATGTTGAAAATATTGTCAGGAACGTAAGCACGTATATTGATGAAAAAATGCGGCCAAAGTATCCTGCAATCGGGCAGGATATTAAAATCATGGGACTCCGCGACGGAGACACCATAACCCTGACGGTTGCCTGTGCCATTGTCGATAAGTACTGTGCGGATATCCATCAATATGCAGAATATATGGAGTTCCTCAAAGAACAGATCGCAAAAGTGGCAAGGAAGAGCACAAAACGCACGGTTGTAGTCCATGTCAATACCGGCGATGACATCAAGAACGGGAGCATTTACCTGACCGTTACCGGTACCGGCCGAGATGGGCGATGATGGGTCAGTCGGACGCGGGAACCGCTGTAACGGGCTCATCACTCCCAACCGCCCGATGAGTATGGAAGCAACGAGCGGCAAGAACCCGATCAACCACGTTGGCAAGATCTACAACCTCCTGTCAACGCAGATTGCCACTGATTGTGTTACCCAGGTGGAGGGTATTGAAGAGATGTATGTCCGTCTTCTCTCCCAGATCGGGCAACCCATCGACCGCCCGCTTGTGGCAAGCGTTCAGGGTACTACCGGTATCCGGTGTTAAAATTCAGAAGATCCAGCGTGAAATTCAGGGGATTACCGATAACTGGCTCGAGAACGTAACCAGCATCACCGAGAAAGTAATCCGTGGCGAGCTCAAGACTTTCTGATACCTTATGGCAAAGCAGGCAAAAACCAACCAGAGGAAGATTAAAACCTCCCCCATTGTACGGCTCGCCGTCCCGAATAAAGGAAGGATAGCAGCGCCGATCATGGACCTTATCGAGAAGAGCGGGCTCCATCTTCCTGAAACCGGGGAGCGGCGCCTGATCACAAAGACCCTTGATCCGCAGGTTGAAATCCTGTTTGCCCGTCCGGCCGATATTCCTGAATATGTGGCAAAAGGAGACTGCTGACCTCGGGATAACCGGTCATGATATGGTGGTGGAGCGCGAGTCCGATGTGGAAGAAATCCTGGACCTCCAGACCGGGAAGGCGAACTCGTGGTTGCTGTTCACGAGGATTCTCCGGTTACTTCCGTTCAGCAACTCGCAGGAATGAAAGTTGCCACAGAATTTCCGGTAATTACCCGGGCGTATTTCGCGAATCTTAACGTGAAGGTTACCATTGTCCTGGTTGGCGGGGCCTGTGAGGCGACCCCGCACCTCGGGATTGCCGATGCAATTGTCGACCTTTCGAGTTCGGGAACAACATTAAAGACCAACCGTCTCCGGGTAATTGATGAGGTGATGGAGACCTCTTCGCACCTGATCGCAAATAAGGAATCTCTCAGGACAAAAAAAGACAAGATCGATGAGATCCACCTTGCGCTGGAGAGTGTCATCCGTGCACGCAGCCAGTGTTACCTTATGATGAATGTAAAACGCACTTCCCTGGATGCGGTAAAAAAGGTATTGCCCGGGCTTTCCGGGCCGACGGTAATGGATGTCGCATCCAGTGAAAACCTCGTTGCAGTGCATGCCGTTGTCAACGAGGAACGGGTCTATACGCTCATCAATGCCCTGAAGCGTGCGGGTGCAAAGGATATTCTCGTGATGTCGATCCAAAGGATGATCCGCTGAGCTGTATGCGTATTTTTCCCGCTGTTGATATCCTCGGAGGGCGATGTGTCCAGCTGGTGCAGGGGAAACGGGAGAGTGCAACTGAATTCGGGGACCCGCTCACCTGTGCTACCCGCTGGCTTGACCAGGGTGCAGATGCCCTTCACGTGGTGAACCTTGACGGTGCTTTCGGGAGCTCGGCAAAAAACGCAGAGCTTATCACCGAGCTGATAAAAAGCACCGGGGTTGAAATTGAGCTGGGCGGGGGTATCCGGTCAACTGAAGATGCTGCCCGCTGGCTGAATACCGGTGTCTCGCGGATTATCGTTTCAACCCTTGCCACAAAAGAGCCGGAGATTATCAGAAATCTTGCGGATGAATACGGGAGTGAACGGATTATGGCCGGTGTCGATGCAAAAGGCGGGCAGATTGCGGTCCACGGCTGGCAGGTTATGGCCGGGGACTATCTGGACTGGGCACGGCGCTTTGAGGAACTGGGAGCCGGCTTCTTACTCTATACGAATGTTGATGTGGAAGGACTGCAACAGGGGGTCCGGTTTGGGCCGGTCCGGCAACTCATCGATCATGTGCATATTCCGGTAGTGGTTGCCGGAGGAGTATCGGCACGTTCGGATATAACCGGTTTGCGGGATGCCGGTGCATTCGGGGCGGTGCTTGGGTCTGCCCTGTACAGCGGGAAGATCACCATTCAGGATGCCCTGGAGGAATGTCAATGAGGAATGTAACGGTAAAGCGGAAAACAAAAGAAACGGATATCGTGATAAAACTGAATCCTGATGGCAGCGGGGAGGTATCGGTTGATAGTGGTGTGCCATTCTTTGACCATATGCTCACCGCGATGGCAAAACACGGGGGTCTTGATCTTTCCTGCACAGCGAAAGGGGACCTTGGCGTGGACTGCCACCACACGGTAGAGGATATCGGGATCGTGCTCGGGGATGCCGTGAAAGGAGTAATCAGTGACGGGCATGGCATACAGCGTTTCGCCCATGCGGTCATACCAATGGACGAGTCGATTGCAACCGTGGCGCTCGACTGCGGTGGAAGGGGGTATCTTGTCTTTACCGGCTCCTTTGGCGGCCGGACTCTCGGTACGATTCCCGTTGATATCTTCGAGCATTTCTTCTACAGCCTGTGCACCCGTGCCGGTATCACGGCACATATCACCTTCTCCGGGAAAAACGATCACCACAAGTCCGAGGCGGTGTTCAAGGCATTCGGGATTGCCCTTGGGCAGGCTCTCGCCCTGAGCGGAGATAAAAATACGGTCCGGAGCACAAAGGGGAAGTTTTAATTTTTTTAATATTTTTTTTAAAAGAGTCTACAGAATTCCTTGTATAAGAGCATAAACTAAAAGTTCAGATCCTATGAAGGAGGGGACAAAAGCCTGTCCCCCCGGACCGCCCCTGCGCAATGCGATGCTGCTGTATTACCTTCTTTGGAGTTATCGTATGCGGGGGAAGCCACAGCGGCGGGGGTGAAACTCCTGTTGAGCGTTTAGGTTTTTTTTCAAACCTTTGGAGCCCAGAAGTGTACCTGCTACATTACAATGGGCAATTAAAAGACAAATAAAATAACAATTTACGAAAGAATTTTTAAAACCAGAATTGAATTACTACAAAAAAGAGTTGATTTCAGGGTTTTGAAGCCAGGTCAACGTCTTCTTTCTTGATCGTCTTTCTGCCTGCGTGCTCAGGCAAGCTTGTTTGCTTCCTTGGTGAGCTGAGCACTGTACTTTTCTGCCTTGACAACAAGTGCCTCAGCTGCATCGCTTCCTACTCTTTCGGCTCCGTTCTTCTTTGCAATCCTTACAACTGCAGCGATTGGTAAATCTGCCATTTTTCTTACCTCAAAAAGAAAGTCATATTGGTATATATAAATACTTTTTGGGAAAATCCCTCATTTTACGTAGTATTACGATATTGGGACGCATCCCGTTAAGCAAGTGGAAAACGAAGCGCAAAATTTCGCAGAATATTTTTTAATCGCATTAAATTGCAGCGTTATAAAAACAGAGCGATTATATTGGATTTAAATTATTCCAACAAAGATGCAGCGAGCAATAGCGCATTCGAATAATTTGGTGAGGCGCGCGAAGTATCCACGAAAATTCTGCTGATATTTACAACGGGCGCGCCATGTCCATGTCCCCCCCCCAGAAAGGTGAGTGTACGGAAGACTAAATTGCCGGATATGCCATCAGGTGCAATGATAAGTCCGCAGGTCTCAACGGCATTCTCTATCAGAATTTCGCAATGATCTGCATCAGCCAGCCTTGCAACCAGTTCTGCTTCGGCCATGCTGGTATCCACCTGGCTATGCCTGCCGACATCTCCTAACCTGCCCCCGGAAAGGACGCCGACTTTATCGGAAAGACCGAATTTTTGTGCGATCAGGCGCCCTTTTTTAATCAGTTCAAGTTTTTCAGGAACTGTCCATCCCTCGTCAACCCCGACCGGGGTGAGAAGGAATTTTTTTCCCTGGACGGTTTCCAGCAACGCGATGCGTTCGAGATGATCCACGCCTTCTGCTGATTTTAACGCTCTCAGGGTAGAATTTGAAGGCAGCGTCCCCCGCACGGCAGCGTCGATCGTGCCTGCCATAAGATCGTCAATGAGGGCTTGTTCAGGATGCTCGTGCTCAACAATCTCCACGGCGTTTCCGACCATTTTTTTATCAACAGTCCCCGGCCGGCAATAACAGGCGGTAATGAATTTCCCGCTTACGCTGTTTGCACTCTCAATGACTTTCTGTGCATCATCAGCAATCCCGATGCCGATGCGTTTTAGCGGGTCTGGCATGATGCAACGTCCTCATCAGAAAGGTGCATAATCCCATTGTCGATAAAATCAAAAACCTGCGTATCCTGTCCCTCATACGTAATGCGCAGTTCCCTGCTCGTATTGACCGTCCCTATCTCCCGGGCCATCATTCCAACCCCGGCGAAGAGGTCGATAAGCGATGGGATACTTTCTTTTTTCGCAGTCAGGATAAAGCCCATACCCGGATACATCCGTACCCATTGCTCAAAGGTCATGTCGTTTGCAGCAAGGTTTGGTTTTGGAATCAGTCCAAGATCGATCTCGGCTCCCTTCCCGCTGACTTCAAGAAGCATCCCCAGAGTGCCGATCAGACCGGGGTTGCTGATATCTTTTCCTGCTGTTACCAGGTGGCGCCTGCCTATCTCTTCCATCACGGCAATCTGTGCCCTGACTTCCTGAGCTGATTTCATGGTAACAGAGTCCCAGTTCAGTGCGCAGGACGGATGGACACGTCCCGAAAGATCGATAGCAGCAACTATACTGTCTCCATCCATTGCCGTGTGGCTGTAAATGATCGAGTCGAGCCGGGCCAGACCAAGGATTGAAACATCGATAACACTGTACGGTGCATCGGGATGCAGGTGTCCGCCGACAATAGGAACGCCAAACTGTGCTGACGCGTCGTGCATCCCTTTTATCACAAGTTCCTGATGTGTGGTTTTTGCGATAGAAAAAATATCGACCATGGCGATCGGGTGACCCCCCATTGCCGCAATATCATGGATATTGACGAGCACCGAACAATATCCCGCCCAATAGGGATCTGCTTCCATGAGCCTGCTCCAGATGCCGTCAGCCGCAAGAAGGAGCGCCTCGTCGTTATGTTTAATTACCGCTGCATCCTCACCGAATGAGGCGACAACATGAGGAGCATCGATCTTCAGAGCCCTGACCATTTCGCCAATGGCATGCTTCCGCCTGACACCCTCATATTCCCTTACTACTTTTGCAATCGTTTCTGTGGAGCAGCTGTGGACCACTGTATCACCTGAAGAATGAGGTACTAATTATTTGGTGTATCCTAGTTTCGTTTCATCAGAGATAATTTATTTGATATACAGTCAACGTGTTGGTATGGACTGGGCAGAAAAGTACCGTCCCGTACGGCTTGAAGATATCGTCGGAAATACGACCGCGATACGGCAGATAGCGGCCTGGGCGGCGAACTGGACGAATAAATCCAAGCCCTTGCTCATTTACGGGAAGCCCGGGATTGGTAAGACCACGAGTGCGTACGCGCTTGCCCATGATATGGGATGGGAAGTTGTTGAGCTGAATGCCAGTGACCAGCGGACTGCGGCAGTCATCGAACATATTGCAGGTACCGGGAGTGTCACGGCAAGTCTTACGGGGGCAAAAAGGAAGCTTATCGTTCTTGATGAGGCCGATAACCTGCAGGGAAACGCGGATCGCGGGGGGGCAAAAGCAATTATCGAATGTATCCGCAAAGCACAGCAACCGATTATCCTGATTGCAAATGATCTCTATGGTCTCTCCCCGGAACTCCGGTTCCGCTGTGAACCGGTCCAGTTCAGGGCAATTCCGGCCCGTTCAATCGGTCCAAGACTCAGATATCTCTGTTCAGCAGAAGAAATTACCTGCAGTGACGCTGCCCTCCACTCCATCGCTGAGAGTGCCGAGGGGGATATGCGGTCAGCAGTCAACATGCTCTTTGCATCGGCTATCGGCAGGGACCGTCTTGAGGATTTACAGGTGCATACCTCCCAGAAAGATGAAAGGGTATCGATATTCTCGCTGATCAGCGCAATTTTCCATACTACGACGGATGCTGAGTTGATGCAGCTCTCATACAATGTCGATGATACTCCGGAAACGATCGAGCAGTGGGTGGAAGGCAACGTTCACCTGCTTCCGACTCCTTCAGCGGTTGCCAGCGGATACCGCGCTCTCTCGCGGGCAGATGAATATCTCGGCTATACCTATCGCAGGCAATATCATACGCTCTGGAGGTACGCGACGGCCCTTATGCTGCTGGGGGTTGCAGATGCAGCGGGAGGTAAAGGCATTCATACGCGGATTATGCCGCCGGAACGATGGCAGAAAATGTCAACGGCAAAGAAGCAGAAAGCAATCCGGAACATTACGCTCAACAAGATTGCCGGTATAATGCACACCTCCCAGAACACCCTGCGGGAGAACTATCTGGATATTTTTTCCCTGCTGGTTGAGTATGATCCGGCTGCCTACGCGGGTGAGTTGATGTTCGATGCTGATCAGCTCAATTTTTTCCTGCACGAGAAGGTGCGCTCACAGGAAATTATCAAATCCCTCTCAAAAGAAGAAAAAGCGGGAAGAGAACCTGAGAAAAAACCTAAGAAAGAAAAAGTCCAGAAACCGGATCAACGGGAGCTCGAGGAACCAGACGCATCACCCGGACAAGAGGAGAAAAAACTCCCCGCCCGGTCCCAGTCAACGCTGTTTGACGGGTTCTGAGGCTTTGAAATAGCGGTGGAGAAGGACTCCGCATTCAATTTTTTCGCCACCGTTCCCGTAGGTTTCAAAGCCAAGGTGATAGACGAGAAGATCGCAGTTGATTGTCCGGGCAAGTGCGAGCAGCGGGGGTATCATCTCGATGGCAGGTCGGATCGCGTAGATGACATCTGCACCTTTGTACAGGCTGGCAGAAGGTGAGAAAATATCATCGATAGTAAATGAGAGGTATTCCGGCACCTGCATATCCCTGATATCCGTGCAGCGGACACGCACACCCGCATCATGGAGTATGCGTGCCGCTTCTGTATTCTTCCCGATCCCGACTTCAACGGTATCGGTGTAATGTCCGGCAATATATTCCCCGATACACGTCTCAATATGTTTATAGGAGCCCATTTAAACAGATTATAGAGATGCATATCCATATTTTTTGGGATTCTTTATCCCCGCCGGGTCTCCAGATACCGGTCACCCGCATGATATCTTCGATAATCGGCGTTCCGGCATCGGTGTCGGAAAACCATGTGCGCATGATGGGATATGTGGACGGGCGGAAACAGCTCGATGCGCAGGTATTATTAGACAGCATCCAGTCGTACAAACACCGTCACGCACTGAAAGAACCTCTTCTCCTTGTGGTTCACCAGGACCTTTTTAACAATGGCAACAGTTTTTTGTTCGGGCTTGCCCGCCAGTCTGTCGGTGCAGCGGTAGTTTCGACGGCCCGGCTGAATAATGAGTATTACGGACGGGAAGGGAGCGACGATGACCTCATTGACCGGATAACAAAAGAAGGTGCACATGAAATCGGGCACCTCCTTGGCCTTGAGCATTGCAGCGAAAGCGAATGTATCATGTTCAAACCAGATACGCTCGATGAACTGGATCGCAAGAAAAAGATGCTCTGCCAGAACTGCAGGGAACAGCTGGAATCGCATCTCTCGCAGGACTGACCCGGCAGAAGATCCGGTCATGATATTCTGTAGAAAAAAAGTGAGTAAATCACCGCTCTGCAGAATTCCTTTTTTTAAGGGGTATGAAATAAAAAGCACGGTGCTATGAAGGAGGGAACCGTGCCTTTCCCCCCTCCCCGCCCCTGCGCTGTGCGATGGTGCTGTTATCAGGAGTTATCGCATCCGAAAGAGCCGGAGCGGCGGGAGTAAAATCCCCGTGAGCATCCAGGTTTTTTAAATACAACAGAAAGTCGACTGGAAAAAAAATATCCAGTACCCATTATCTCTTTTTAAAATAGGGAATAATACGCCTCCGCTGCGCTTCGGACGGGAACGTGGATCAGCTGAAATACCCTGGCACCTGTCCGTCCCCCTCTCAAGGTGACTACGACGCTCCCTCCCCCCGGGGGGGATGGTAGCGTAAAGGGGGTTTCATGATTCTTCCGTATCCCCTTTTCCGTATCCCCTTAGGAGGTTCACAGGTTCGTTCTGTTAGCAAAAAGTGAAGGTGTCAAAGAATATTAATGGAAGAAAGGCGGTGGGCGCGAAAGCGCCCTCCTATAGACTTGACAACTATGGTGCAAACAGAAACACTACCGTTAAAAAAAATTGAGGAAAAAATCTGGTATCAGATTGGATATGTTTTTTTCAAATAATCACCGTTGACCGTGTATTATTCAAAAAAATTTCTCCAGGGCCGGTAATTCACCATTTTTTTGTTCTGGCAGAAAAAACAGCGTGCCTGGTAAAACCTCCTGGTCCTTTTCAAGCACAAAACAATTATTCTTGTACCGGGGATATTCCCGTATACCACATTTCATGTGAGGCTTACCTCGTATGGCACGCTGCTGTGTATTCACTGACCCGATCTGCGCTGAACACGAAAACCCGTACCATCCGGAGTGCAATGCCCGTCTTGAAATTGCGTGTTCGGGTATTCCCGGCGATATTTCCCGACGGGTACCGGCCCCGGCATTATTCGAAGACGTTGAACGTGTTCATGACCGCGGGTACCTTGCGTGGCTTGAGCAGCGGTGTGCCGCGACTACTTCTATCAGCTGGCTGGACCCTGATACCTATATTACCCGGAATTCTTTTCAAGCTGCCCTTCACGCCGCCGGAGGAGCGATAGCTGCTGTAGAGAGATCTCTTGAAGGTGAACACAGTTTTGCGCTGATACGTCCTCCGGGTCATCACGCCGAGTATAACCGGGCTATGGGTTTTTGCCTGATCAATAACATTGCTGTTGCAGCGAAAAAAGCATTAAAACGCGTTGATACCATTGCAATCGTTGACTGGGACATCCATCACGGGAACGGGACACAGAACAGTTTTTATGGTACTAACCGGGTACTTTACTGTTCTGTACACCAGGAGCATTTCTTCCCGTACACCGGAACTATCGGTGAATCTGGTTTGGGGGATGGAAAAGGGTTTACCATAAATGCTCCCCTGCGGTCAGGCTCGGCTATTGCCGATTACTATCATGTTTTTTCTGAAATTTTTATCCCGGCGATTGAGCGATTCTCTCCCGATATCGTGATCATTTCTGCCGGGCAGGATATTCTTTCTGATGACCCTGTTGGTATGATGAGCATACAACCCGGTGACCTCGAATTGCTGACCCGGATGCTTGTTCATGCAGCGGGTACTCCTCTTGCGCTGGTGCTGGAAGGCGGATACGGTCCGTCCCATGGAGAGGCGGTCCGTTCCATTTTTACTGCACTTACCTCGGACGGTCAGACAAATTTTACGGGAACTCCATCAGAACAGACACAAAGGGTTGTTTCCTTATTGAAAAAAGAACACCATCTCCCCTGAGCGGTTACGTCGTGGGAATGATAGCAATTTCCATTCTGCTGATCTTTTCATAGGTCTTCTTCAGGCTGGATAAGAGGCCAGAGTTCATACAGGAGCACGGTGACAGGTTCCCACATGGCTGCCCAGCCAATAATCAGGAAAGCGTCGGATAATATCTGCGCAATCAGGTGGTTGTTCATCGATGAAACCAGTTGCCGGGCTACCAGGGCAATGGTAAGGAACGTGAGGCCTATGAGAAGAGTAGTCCTTCCGTGCCGGAAATGGGAACGGAATCTCCTTTCTGCTACCAGCATCTTATACTGGAAATGATTATGGATGGCTGCGGGTATCTTCATCGCCCGATCCGTGCCGGCGATATCCTGGGGGAGGTAAATGTTCATCTTGAACCTGGTATTCTGGGAGAAATCCTTTACTGCATCAACAATATAGTGTTCTGCCACGCTGTCAAGTTCCTTTTCATGGAATGGTGAGGGATCAAATGAGTTGAAGAGCTGCATGACCGAAGAGAGCTTGATCTCTATCAGGATCATACCGTTTTCTTTTTTATAGAGAGACTCGATATCCGCCATGCCTGGTTTCCTGAATTATGGTATATTGCCAAAGTTGAAAGGGTTACTCCATACTCCTCTGGCGATTGATCTCTTCAACCGCTTCGGTGATAATCTCTTTCACACCTTCTTTTTCCATGCGGTACAGGCGCTTTAAGGGAAATAGTGCCCGGGCATCTCCGATTTGGCCGAGTGCCCACGCTGCTTTCAGTCTCACCCGGGAATCGTCGTCCCAGAGTGCGTCGATGAGCGGCTCCACTGCTCCGGAATTGCCCATTCTTCCCAGTGACTCTGCTGCTTTCCAGCGGTTAATCCAGTCATCATCAGCAAGCAAACGGATGAAATATGCCAGCCGTTCTTCATGTGCGGTTCCGGTTTCATCGGCCTCCTGCACGGGATCCGCCTCACCAGGCTCCCGTTCAGTGTCAGGTATTGCCATGTCTTTCACAGATCGCATTTAAATATTTATCCGGGACCGGATTCAAAATGCTAGGTAACGTCTACCCTTGATGTCCGCCCGCCCCCTATATTCGGGTCCCCGTATTCATACCGGCCTTTCTCAACAAACCGGTAGCTGTAACTCTGCCCGGGAGACAGGATTCCTGAATTGAAGAGCTCTGCCTGGCTCACCGACGGCAGGTGCACGACACGGTGCGTCATCGGGTCTTCGTTTACCCAGGTAACCGTTGTACCTGCTGGTATGGTAATCCAAGACGGATCAAAAGACCTTGCCTTGATGATCACCGTAGCCGTTGGTCCTGCCGGGACCTGTGTCGTGATCCCAGTTGCTGCAGGTGTTTGTGTCTGGCCGGTTGGCAGACTTATACATCCGCAGATTAACGTCCCGCAGATCAATATGATGAACAGAATTGCATATCCCTTCATAAAAGATAGAAGGGGGTATTACAGATTATTCTTTTTCTCTGACATACGAGGATGCCATGAGGTTCCTTGTAGTCCGCCTTGATCACAATGGTATTTGATATCCGGTTGAACACCCGCAATTTTTTACCCCGCATCGCAAGCCAGCCTATCAGGCAGTCCAGGGGGAGCAAAAAAGCTTTTCCGAAGCTCTCGAGTGCGGCGGTCAGGTAATTGATTTTCGTCCCGTCACGGTTCACAATCTTCAGGTTCATGACCATTTTGCCGATAGACTGCCCTCTGAAGCCTTCCATAAGTGTCCAGTAGAAGAAAAAGAATATGGATTCAAATCCCACGGTAAAAAATCCCCAGTTCTGGTTGCCAAAATCCCAGAGAAGTGGTAATGAAAGAAACGGCTCAAACACGCCGCGTACGATATTGAGAAAAAGGATGACGAGGATGATATCAACAAGCCATGCCCAGAACCGCGTACTCCAGTTAGCAAGAAAGATCGTTTTTTCGGGAACCGGTTTTATGAATGACGGCTCGGATGTCATATTTTCTTCAGACATTGCAAAAAAGTATTGGTATCCTGAATGAATGAAGTTTGCTTTTTGGCATGAGTGAACGGCAGGCTTTCGGATTTTGGTAAGATTGGGGTTGATTACGGGAAGTGCGGGTTTTTAAAAAAGACAGGATGGTGATGGTTTCAATCGCACCGCAGTTTGCCCGCTATGCCAATATCTTCCGGCTCGTGTTCATCGATAAGGACCGTCACGCGTTCCGGTGGTATTCCACGGGTACTGGCCAGCGTCCGGGTAAATTCCTCAACAATTATTCGCTTCTGTTCTCTTGACAGGCCGTTTTTGATTTTCAGTATAACGACAGGCATGGAATGGTTCACCTTAGTTCCGGAACTATAGGTGAAAATAGTATTTAGCACACACCGATTATGTGTGACTCATGAATTACACTGCTATTACCTCCATGAATGATACCGGGAGAATGAAGCGGGCAGATTACCTTCATGAGATTAAACCGCAATATACCTGCAGATACAAAAATTAACGGCGGGATCAATGACAGACGGACAAGATTATTTTCTCATCCTGCTCGTCCTATCGGTACTGCTGAATTTCGTATTCCCCGTTGTGGTGTTCCTTTCCCCTCCCTCCACGTATTCCGGGTATCTCATCATCGGCTTTGGTCTTGTTCTGGCTCTCTGGAGCCGTTCATTATTCCTGAAAAATACAACAACTCTACAACTGTCTGAAGAACCAACGTCGCTCCTGACCTCAGGCCCGTTTTGTATCAGCCGTAACCCGATATACCTGGGAATGGCATCAATCCTCCTGGGTGTCGCAGTAATGCTGGGAACACTGGTCACCCTTGCATTTCCCATCCTTTTCGTTACGTTGATCGAATTTTTCATTATTCCGGGCGAAGAGCGGAAGCTGGAAAAAATTTTTGGAGAACCGTACCGGGAGTATAAGAAAAGCGTCCGGCGGTGGATATAACTCATTATGCTTTCCTGGTGCGCTATTTGCCATGGTGTGCGGACCCGGCCTCTCTTCGATTGACGGACCCGGAACCGGATTGGTACCGAGGCCGTCGTCAATTGCCGGAACAAAAGGCACGGAAAAGCGCATGGAGAATGAAACAAAAAGAGCAGGGATATCTCAATCCCGCCCTATTATCTATAACGGTGAATCATGCGCACACTCTATCTCTATATCCTCGATACCTTAGCCGACTGGGAGCCGGGCCATGTCATGGCCGACTCCGTTCCGGAAGGTACCTGAAAGATCCGTCACTCAGGTATTCTGTTGTACTATGCGGTGGATACCCTGGACCCCGTGACCACTATGGGCGGGCTGAATTTGACGCCAGAAGTCCTCATAGGGGATATCCACCCCGTCCCAGGCGATGTGCTCGTGCTGCCGGGAGCAGATACCTGGCTTGATCCAGCACAGGTGCCCGCCCTCCGGGTGGCAGGCCGGTTGCTTGATGAAGGAATGCTTGTCACCGCTATCTGCGGTGCGACGCTGGGCCTCGCGAACGCCGGCCTGCTGGACAAACGCCCGCACACCAGCAACGATCCTGCCGCCCTGAAAATGTTCTGCCCGAACTACCGGGGCGAGAATCATTATGTGAACGAACCAGCAGTGACTGACGGCAATCTCATCACCGCAAGCGGACTTGCACCGGTAGAGTTCGCGTACCATGTATTCCGGAGTCTGGATGTCATGGCACCTGCAACACTCGAAGCCTGGCACGGGCTTTTCACCACCCGGCAGCCTGAATATTTCTATGCCCTGATGGGATCCCTGCCGCACCGGTAGAAATTCCTGAGCATGCGTGTGGGGCGGACCCGGAAACGGATTGTGCCGGGGCCTTTGTTGATCTCCGGAACCGGGGGCACTAAATAAGTCCCGGTCCTGATGACTGACAGAAGGAGTCAAAACCTACGGATCCAGCCCACGGCCGGAACCCAAACGGGCTAAACCACCTACGGCCCTGACTTTTGCCTTCCAAATGCGGCTAAATATGACCTCAATTATTCCCGTTGATAAACCTCCATAATTTCCGGGCTCTGTTCCGCGTTTTTGCGGATTATGACCTCCCCGATCCGGGGGGTCTGGGTAAAAGAGTAGCCAACGGGCAACGTTGCGATCTGCGCTCCGAGAACCAAAGAGGGTCTACGGAGAGCGAGTCCAACGACGAACGTGTTTATTGGTGAGCAGAGTCGGGACGCATGCGTGCAGGACGGGGCCGGGATCTCTTTTGATTGGCGGAATTTTTTAAAAACTTATTCGATCTATCTAGTTGATCTTAATCCCACACTTTCACATACTCAATCCTCACTTCTTTAAATACCGGCACCAATCTGTACCCCACGTAAAATGAAAGATATCATCATCAAAGGTGCCCGTCAGCATAACCTCAAAAATATCAGCGTCACAATCCCCCGCGACAGGCTCGTGGTGATCACCGGGGTCTCGGGCTCCGGCAAATCCACGCTCGCGTTCGACACGCTCTACGCCGAGGGCCAGCGGCGGTACGTCGAATCGCTCTCCACCTACGCCCGCCAGTTCCTCGGGGTTATGCACAAGCCGGATGTCGACTCCATCGAGGGGCTCTCGCCTGCCATCTCCATCGAGCAGAAGACAACCTCAAAGAACCCCCGCAGCACGGTCGGGACAATTACCGAGATCTACGATTATCTGCGTCTCCTCTTCGCCCGGATCGGGACACCATATTGTCCCGACCACAACATCCCCATCGCTGCCCAGACTTCGGATAAGATCGCCGACCAGATCGCGGCCGAACACCCGGGGATGGTCACGGTGCTTGCCCCCATCGTCCGGCAGAAGAAAGGGACCTACCAACAACTCCTCAAGGATTTGAACAAGGAAGGGTATGCCCGGGTCAGGGTTAATGGCAAGATCATCCGGACCGATGAGGAGATCAACCTTGACCGGTACAAAAAACAGGACATCGAGATCGTCATCGACCGGCTTGAATCCTCCGACCGCACCCGGCTTTCCGAGGCCGTGGAGAACGCCTTAAAGAAGTCTGAGGGGCTTGTCCTCGTCGCGGGCGAGGATGAGAAAGAGTCCACCTACTCGTCCCTCATGGCCTGCCCGGTCTGCGGGATGGCGTTTGAAGAGCTCCAGCCGAGGATGTTCTCATTTAACAGCCCGTTTGGCGCCTGCGAAGAGTGCCACGGGCTCGGGGTCAAGATGGAGTTTGACCCCGACCTTATTATCCCGGACAAGGACCGGTGCCTCGCTGATGGAGCCGTCGCCCCGTACCGCAACCCGATGGACGGGTTCCGGGGCCAGTACCTTGCAATTCTTGCAAAGAACTACGGTTTCTCGCCCATGACCCCGATCAAGGACTTAACGAAGGAACAGTACGAAGCGCTGATGTTCGGGTCGACGAAACGGATGCATTTCTCGATGAGCATGAAAGGCGGCGACGCCCAGTGGTCGCATACGGGAGAATGGGAAGGGCTTCTCCCCCAGACCGCCCGGCTCTATGCCCAGACGCAGTCGGACTGGCGGAAACGTGAGCTCGAAGGCTACATGCGGGTCTCCGACTGTCCGACCTGCCATGGGAAGCGGCTCAAGAACAAGGTGCTCGCTGTCCGGATTGACGGGAAGTCCATCATCGATGTCACCGACCTGCCTGTCGGGGGGAGTGCTGCCCTGTTCCGGGACCTGAAACTGACCGATAAGGAGCGGGGGATCGCCCACCAGATCATCAAGGAGATCCAGTCCCGGCTCGACTTTTTGGAAAAAGTAGGCCTGGGATATCTCACCCTCTCCCGGAATGCCGGGACGCTCTCCGGCGGGGAAGCACAGCGGATCCGGCTCGCCACCCAGATCGGCTCGAACCTGATGGGCGTCCTGTATGTCCTCGACGAGCCTTCCATCGGACTCCACCAGCGTGACAACCGGAAACTCATCGAGACCCTGCGGACGCTCCGCGACCTCGGCAATACCGTACTCGTCGTGGAGCATGACGAGGACATGATCCGGTCCGCCGAGCATGTCATTGATATGGGTCCGGGTGCGGGGATGCATGGCGGGGCTGTTGTCGCTGAAGGCACTCCTAAGCAGATCGAGAAGAATAAAAAATCCCTGACCGGCCAGTTCCTCTCCGGTGTTAAGAAGATCGATGTGCCCGGGAAGCGCCGGGCACCGAAACGGTATATCACGGTCAAACACTGCCGGGAGAACAACCTCAAAAACATCACCGCGAAGTTCCCGATCGGCCTCCTGACCGTCGTCACCGGGGTCTCGGGCAGCGGCAAGTCCACGCTTGTGTACCAGACGCTCTACAAGGGCATGATGCAGATTATCAACAAGTCCCGGGACCAGGCTGGCAGGCACGATGGTATCGTCTTCGACGCAGAGATTGACAAGGTAATCGTGATCGACCAGTCACCGATCGGCAAAACCCCGAGGAGCAACCCCGCGACCTACACGAAACTCTTCGACGAGATCCGTACGATCTTTGCCGGGACGAAAGAGGCGAAGATGCGGGGCTACAAGCCGGGCCGGTTCTCCTTCAACATCCGGGGCGGCCCGGTGCGAGGCGTGCGAGGGCGACGGCCTCATCAAGATCGAGATGAACTTCCTCCCCGATGTCTACATCGAGTGTGAGGAGTGCAAAGGGAAGCGGTACAACCGCGAGACCCTGGAAGTGCTGTACAAAGGAAAGTCGATCGCCGATGTGCTCGACATGAGCGTCGAAGAGGCGATGAAGCACTTCGCGAACATCCCCTCGATCTACACCAAGCTCGAAACGCTCTCCCGGGTCGGGCTGGATTACATCAAACTCGGGCAGAGCTCGACCACGCTCTCGGGCGGCGAAGCCCAGCGGATCAAGCTCACGAGGAGCTTGCCAAGCGGGCAACGGGAAAGACCCTGTACCTGCTGGACGAGCCGACAACCGGGCTTCATTTTGACGACACGAAAAAACTGATCAAGGTGCTTGACGACCTTGTCGCAAAGGGCAACACGGTCGTCGTGATCGAGCATAACCTTGATGTAGTCAAGTCAGCGGATTATATCATTGACATCGGTCCGGATGGCGGGGACGCCGGTGGCGAAATTATTGCAACCGGCACCGGAAAAGGTTGCGGGAACGGGCAGGAGTTATACAGGGCAGTTTTTAAAGCCGATACTGCAGCGGGGGTAATTTTTTTACTCTGCAGACCTTTTTTTTAAATAATACACTGTTGACTGTGATTAAATAAAAAATTAAAACAGAGTTTGACAATCATAATTTCCATCAGATAGCCATCTGTTATTCTATCGCAGAGAATTTCCACTCGGTGTATCCATTAATCCATATCATAACTATTAGGTATCCAGCCAAATTCAGTGCTGGTCCAGTTGAGGCCTCGCCGCCACATTCTGGGCAGGAATGAGGTCCCGGCGGCGGACCCGTCATCGGGACATTCTTCATAAAATACTCCTCATTTGCATTTCGAACAACAGTAACGTTCCATGCTGTTAGTTGCGATTCTCTTTGGGATTAAACTTGCCACAGCAGCATTCTGACATTGTTTAAAAAAGCAAAATCAGTCCCGGTTACCCATCAGATTTTTTAATGACGGATCGATCCCGACGGCCTGTTCGTATCGTATGGCTGCCTCATCATGCAGTCCAAGTTTTGCCAGGCAATTGCCCATATCAAAGAGTGCCTTTGAATAACAGGGAGCGATTATCATTGTCTGCCTGAGGTATTTCAACGCGCTTTCCGTGTTTCCCTTGCTGTACAAATCCATTGCTTTTTTGTAGAGGTATTGTGCCTCTATTGGTATGCCCTTTGCATAGGTATATTTACTCATCATTGTTCACCTCAAATCAACCACAATTACACCAAAAAAGTTGGAATGTATATTAATATTTTTATAAATATTAAAAGATATGCAAGATCAATTTGCCATGCATTATTGGATATTGCTATGCGGAGGGTGGCGAGAGGGTATGCATGGTATATTGATCACCTCAAACCGGATAAATTATGTACAGATTACTCTCCTGATCTATCCAGATGTCATGTTCCCGCTATCAATCCCCATGCCCCATCCCTATTCCTTATGACCTTTGTATTCTGATTAAGTATCAAGGATGATCGATCCCACCACCCTCCCGCCAGACCCCGGCTGCTACCTGTTCTCCGATGCTGCAGGCACGGTCATCTATATCGGGAAGGCAAAAAACATAAAAAAAAGGGTGACGAGTTATTTCCAGAAAACCGACCATGACCCCAAGACAAAGAACCTGATTGCCCGTATCGCATCGGTCAGCGTGATGGTGACCAATACCGAGACCGAGGCATTCCTTCTTGAGAACAACCTGATCAAAAAGCACCAGCCGAAATACAATATCGATTTAAAGGATGCAAAACGGTTTGCCTATATCGAACTCACCCGCGAACCATTTCCCCGGATCGGGTTTGCCCGGAGGATGAGTAAAGGTGACGCGGTCTATTTCGGGCCATTTGTCTCCGCATCAGAGCGAGACGCGATACTCAGGGTAATAAAAAGGATCTTCCGCCTGCGTTCGTGCAGGAAAATGCCAAAACGTGCCTGCCTGCGGTACCATATGAAATCCTGCAGTGCCCCGTGTATCGGGGTGATCAGTGCAGAGGACTATCAGACGCAGGTCGAACGGGCAACAGCGCTTTTAAAGGGAAAGGGTGGCGAACTGCTCGCCTCACTGCGATCGGAGATGGCGGCATGCTCGCTGGCACAGGACTACGAGAGGGCACTTATCCTCCGCAACCAGATCCTGGCAATTGAGCACCTTACCGAACGCCAGCATGTCGAACGCCCCAAAGAGACCGACCAGGATGTTATCGCGTACACGGTTGCAGACGACACGGTCTACCTGATGGTCTTTTCTGTCGAAAAGGGGTTGCTCTCCGGCAAGCAGGAATACTCCTTTGACAACCACGAGGATTTCTTTGAGGAATTTCTCGTGCAGTATTACGCTGACCGCACACCCCCTGCAGAGTTGATCCTCCCCCATGAAGTCAGTGAAGCACTCACTGGCTACCTTGCGGAACAAAAAGGGCGGGGAGTCATGGTGACCGTGCCGAAGATCGGCGAGAAGAAAAAACTGCTCGAACTGGTGGAGAAAAACATTGAGCATGCCTTCCTGAAAAATGAGCTGAAAGTAAAAGATCTGCAGGCAGCCCTCGACCTGCCCGATCCCCCCGAAGTGATCGAGTGTTTCGATATTTCACATCTCTCCGGTACGTCCATGGTCGGATCGATGGTGCAGTTCAGGGGCGGAGCGCCGGATAAGAAGAATTACCGCCGGTTCAAAATCAAAACAATCGAGGGCATTGATGACGTGGCCTCGATTGCGGAGATCGTGAAACGGCGGTATCACCGCCTCGTGGAAGAAAATACGGACCTGCCCGACCTGATTATCATCGATGGGGGAAAAGGCCAGCTGTCCGCTGCGCTGGATACCGTGCAGGGCCTTGACCTTGTTATCCCGGTCATTGCGATTGCCAAGAGAGAAGAGGAAGTGTATATGCCCGGAGAAATGCTCCCCCGGCAGCTCGATCCAAAGGGGATGGCGCTGCGGTATATCCAGGAGATCCGGGATGAGGCGCACCGGTTTGCCATCGCATACCACAAACTGCTCAGGGGAAAGAAAATGACCGGTGACCGTTCCCGGCCAGGCCGGACGCGGTGAATGATTCCCCCTCATAACCGTACCCCCTGCCGGGATGTTCATTCCTGTGAAACCTTTATCAGCGATGAATGTGACGACTCTACATGGCAGTATTTTCGTGGCTGACCCTTCCCATGATCATGGTTGCAGGGATTATCCTCTTCCTGTGCCTCATTGGCACAGCGACGATTGGAGTTATGATCATGAAAGGAAAAGGCAATATTCCGTTTTCCTGGCATGTGAATTTCGCCCGGCTTACTCTTGTGATTGCACTTATCTACGGTTTTCTTGCCATGGCGTGGTTCTCGGGATGGTAGGAATGGTGTATAACCTGTCTGATGGAGGGTACATTCAATGAAAAGGTATGTTGTAATTATTGCACTGGTCATCATGCTGGTTTTTTTATCCGGGTGCACCAGCAATCCTGCAGTGCGGGAAAGTGCAGAAGGAGCGCTGCATGCCCATTATGAATATTCAGAAGGATGGTCGCCAAACCAGGGATGTTATGAATCGGTGACCGGGTATGTTTACAATGCCGGGGATGTGCCGGTTGATGCGGTACAGGTAAATTTTAACCTTGTCAATACCGGGACCGGAACAATCCGGGACTCCCGTTCCGTTTTCATCGGCCAGGTGGGCACAGGAGAGACCCGGACCTATGAGGCGGTTCTCGACGGTGAATGTACGCAAAAATACCGGGTGGATTTTACCTTCAGGAAATAATTTTTTGTTCTTATCTTTTTTTTAAAATAATATACAACGGACTGTGTGTTTTTGCCAGCGACCAGGGAACCCGATCCAGGTGATATGTATACATTTTTTTACGATAGCCTCCCTGATGGGAGGACGGGCTCCAGACCGGGACCCATGAACATCGCCCAGATGATCCACTTGTAGCGAAGCGTCACTCCTATCATTTTTGCGATTTTTTACAGTGGACTGTGTTTCTTTAAAAAAAATGATTACATACCAATCGGGGAAGTGCTGAGTGGTGACACTGTTGGATCCGCTTACTCCCGAACAGGTTGTGTCTGAAGCCACTCCCGTGAGTGGCAAACCCTTAAGATCGCTGTTCCCGTACCACCGGACTGCAGACCTTTGTGCAAAATAACCCGCTGAAAAATCCGAAGATTGAATCTATAACCCCCGCCTGTTGCTGTGCACCGGGGATACGGGGAGTTGCTGATGGGGACGTGATAACGTCAGAGAATCA
Organism: uncultured Methanoregulaceae archaeon; assembly: GCA_963733045.1. Taxonomy (GTDB): domain Archaea; phylum Halobacteriota; class Methanomicrobia; order Methanomicrobiales; family Methanospirillaceae; genus Methanoregula. Next base: position 45,679 of record CAVTBZ010000009.1, read on the forward strand.
TGGTAACACATGAGTTTTTTCAGGGTTTTTGTAGTTCTGTACGATTCTGTTTTACCGGGGTGTAATCCGGGTTGATAATCATTGCCGTGTCGTACGAGACAGTCTGCTTCTGAATCCCGGCCGAGACGGACCAGTGCATTTCCGCGGGCGTTCCATACCCCGGCGTCATCAGGATTGATATCAATTGCTCTGTCATACGAGGCAACCGCGTCTTCGAACTGACCAAGCTCACTGAATGCGAGTCCGCGGTTGTACCACGCCCCTGCATAATCCGGATTGATGACGATTGCCTTGTCATACGAGGTGACTGCCTCATCATACCGGCCGAGCTCACAGAGTGCAAATCCCCGGTTATACCATGCTTCGGTATAATCCGGCCTGATTTCAATTGCCTTGTCATATGAACAAACCGCATCTGAATACTTGCCGAGGATAACAAGCGTGTTTCCGCGATTGTTCCAGGCCTCGGCATAATCCGGACGGATAGTAATCGCCTTGTCAAAAGAGGCAAGGGCTTCTGCAGACTGTCCGAGCTTTTTCTAAAATGTTTCCCCGGTTATACCACGCCCCGCTGAGATTGGGGTTGATGGCAGTCACCCTGTCATAGGAGGCAAGGGCATCTGCATACCGGCCGAGATTATTAAGCGCATTTCCGCGGATGTTCCACGCCTCAACGTCATGGGGGTTGATGGCAATTGCCTTATCACAAGAGTCAATGGCTTCGGAATTCCGGCCGAGGTTTCCCAGCGCTGCTCCCCGGATGTGCCATGCCTCGGAGTAATCGGGGCTGATTTCAATTGCCTTATCACAGGAGTCAAGGGCATCTGTATCCCGGCCGAGGTTAACCAGCACCCATCCATGGTTACTCCACGCTTTGAAGTAACCGGGGTTGATAGCAATTGCCTTGTCACAGGAATCAAGGGCTTCTGAAAAACGACCAAGGTTAGCCAAAACGGTCCCGCGCCCGTTCCACGCCTCGGTGTAATCCGGCCGGATGGCAACTGCCCGATCAAATGAGGTGAGGGCTTTTAAATACTGACCAATCCTGAAAAAATCCACACCCTCGTTGAAATAGTGCTCTGGTCGATCTTCCATGCATTACCCTGTACGATACAGATAATCATTGTTGTGATTCATACGGTACAAAATATGTACTACGGTAACCTGCTCCTCGTTGCATATCCGAAAGGAATTCGTGCCCGCATGATGATCCCTGCCGGATCCCCCGCAATACTACAGGTCATGGAGCACCCGGACGAACCTGTGTAGTGGAGGACATGGACCAACCCCGGGTATCCGGTGAATCACGGCACTCGCTTTTTGCTATTTACTGCAACTTTCCGGGTCAGGTTTTTTTATGCTTTTCATCAAAGAGCTGGCTGACCCCGAGCAGTTCGTTTACCCAGCGGATATCATCGCAGCACTGGATCAATATGAGTGCCAGCAGGGTGATCGGGACCGCAAAGAGCATACCGGTTATACCCAGCAGCCAGCCCCAGAATATGACCGACAGGATTACGACAAGCGGCGGCATTTCAAATTTGCGGGAGGCAAGGTAGGAAAAGACCGGGTTTTCAACGATCAGGTTAAGCACAACCACCACCAGGGTCACTGCCACTGCTCCCCACAGGCCATACTGCAGGTACGCAAAGAAGACAGCCGGCAGCGCCGCGACAACCAGCCCGAGGTAAGGGATATAGCCAAGGAAAAATGTCAGGATACCCCATAACAGGGCAGCATGGACCCCCATGATTGACAGGATTCCGCCAAACAACACGCCATGGACGAAGTTGGTCTCGGTCCTCACGATGATAAAATCAATAATATACCCGCTCATGCGGGACATCTGCCGGAATTTTTCCGTCTGCGTGGCATACATCTTCTCGACCCGGTGGGTGATATGGGGCACTTCAAGGAGCATGAAAAACGTGGTGACCCCGATGAAAAACACGTACATCACGGTTTCGCTGACGCTTATCATTGAAGACAGGATTGTTGGTGCCAGGTCCATCAGTTTGAATGATGGCGCTGAGGCAGGGCTGACATCGAGACCGTACCCGCCCATGAAGGAGGTGATATCAGCAAGCCGCTGGTTGAGGTCCGTCTGGAACATGGGCAGGTCTGACAGGAGGACCTGAAATGAATAGAATGTCAGGAGAATCAGTACCAGGACAAAGAGGCATGCAAGCGCAGTGACGATCATCACGGCAATATTTGCAGGCAGTCCTCTCTTTTTAAGCCAGTCCATTGCGGGGATTGTCATCAGGGTGAGGATGAGGGAGACGACCAGGAGGTTGAAGACAAATTCAATTGTCTTTATCCCGATTATGATGATTAAGATCAGGGCGATGAAAAGAGCTGACCGCTCTATCACTGACCAGTCTGCGGGAGCATTCATCGTATGAATATATGATGACTGGCTGATACAAAATCTTACCCCTGTCAGAAAGGAGAGGACAACACCGCTGTGACTGGTGCAGATATGGTGGGGGCAACCTGAATGCATTTCCTCGAATGAATGAGGAGATGCTACTCTGACATCACGACAGTCGTGTTGATTGGTGACCTATAACGCACCTGCCATTATTTTTTATTCAAGGACTGGTCATGAAAGAACAAATATGAGCAATGGGGTGACGTTTTTTTAGAAGAATCCCGTAACCATGGCTCAAGGACAGCTGGTGTTTTTACAATGAAGCGATCAATGTCTTTTTAGCAAATCAGGGAATGATCTGCGATTGTTGTAATTCCGGGAGATTGACATGAAACAGGTGCCGGGACATTGTCTGGTTATTATCGTGTGTGCGGCGGTCATCGCAATGGGGTGGTATATTTTCCCGGTGACCGCAGCCCTGTGTGACGGGCCCCCACAAAGCCAGTCTTTTATCCTGTTCAGCGGCGGGTGTAACCAGTCCCCGCAGGGTTTACCCTGTACCCAGGGATTCATGTTCCCGGCACAACCCTCAGCTGGCGGGGATTTTCCCACTCAGTATTCCCTGGATTTTGGTGACGGCTCACCGCCATATTATGGTCCGGTTGACGGGGTAAGCCATACGTACACCAGCCCGGGAATTTTTATGCTGAAATATATGGCCGGCACGGAGTGTGACCTGTGGAGATCCGGTACCTTTGTGATGAATATTCCAGTCCCGCAAAATTACTCCCCGTTGTTCCCTGCCTGCAAGCCTGAACAGCCTTCTGCAGGTTTTACTGGCAGTCCACTCTCCGGGGCAGCCCCTCTTACCGTCCAGTTCACCAGTACATCAACCGGCGCTGCTGCGTATATGTGGAATTTTGGTGACGGTGGAACTTCCCCGGCACAGGATCCCCGGCATACGTACAGGACCCCGGGAATCTATTCGGTTTCCCTTGAGGCGCGTGATCCCTGTTCCGGTGCAGTCAGCCGTGCGGGCATGAGCAATCTTGTTACCGTTACCAGACCTGCAACAACACTTTCGGTATCTTCAAACCCTCCGGGCGCTGCGGTGTTTATTGATACTGTCATTAAGGGTATTACACCCCTTACGATTACTGATACTGCAACCGGAAATCACGGGGTAACGATAACCCTGGACGGTTATGAGGAATATAGCCGGAATATCTTTCTGGAAGCCGGAACTTCGTCAACGGTTTCAGCGCAACTCCAGAAAAGCATTCCACAACCAACCGTCCAGCCACCATTAAATGGATCGATTGTCATCACAACGATCCCTTCAGGTGCTGAGGTAACCATTGATGGCAGGCAGAAAGGCATTGCTCCGGTGATTATTCCGGATGTGCTGCCAGGAAACCATGTGGTAACGCTTTCATACGATGGATACGAGGACTGGAGTTATATGGTATCTGTCAGATCAGGGCAGATTTCTGAGATAAATGCCATCCTGGTTGCAAAAAACGAGATGACAGGTTCACTCGCAGTAATCGCCAATCCTCCGGGTGCCGAGATTTTTATCGATGGTGATTTCAAGGGGGTAAGCCCTATGACTGTCCCGGGAATCCACGCCGGGACACACACTGTTTTACTGACACTGGAGGAGTATGCTGACAACATGACCAGCATTTCCATCACTGCCGGGCAGACACGGAAGTATACTGCGGATATGCAAAAGATACACAAGCTTTCTCTCATTGATCTGGTTACTGGCTGCGGGTGCGATTGTGATGATAGCGGTCATCGCTCTGGTCGTCATGTTCAGGAAGGACCCAAAAACGAGAAAAAAATAATTTTTCCGGATGGAACGGTGCAAAAAAAAAAGTCCTGAAATCGCGTTTTCTCAATGACGTGAACGGTCTAAAAACCCATACACATTCCATGCATCCATTCCTTTTGATTTATGGAGGATCTTTTGGCATTTTTATGGCGATATAATAGGCATGTATCGCCAGAACCAGGTAAATGGGGAAGAGCAACTGATAGCTGTTCCCTTCCCCCTCGAACTTGAACAACCAGACGGTTGTTGTGATATCAACCTGAAAGATAAGGAGTCCCCACCATTTTCCGAGGTACCCATAGCCCATTCCCGGGAGTAAGAAGTTGAGAAAGCCTGCAATTAACGGGTTCTTTACCATATGAGGTCTTTTTGCAAGCCCGCGGGGAAGGTACATCAATGATATCCCGCATTTGGGGGATGCAAGAACTGCGTTCCATCGTACCTCCCTGTTTTCGTCAGCCAGTGATCGGATAAGAGAAGGTGTTGCATCAGGATCCCCGATCTCCCCAAGAAGTTCTATTGCCTTTATCCGGACATTACTGTCACGGTCTCTGAGGAGGTGGTTCAGCGCCGGGATTGCAGGTTTTCCAATCTCTTTTACTGCTCTCCATTCCTGCATCCCGATAAAATAATATGCCCGGTCGACAGCATCTGCCGGTACCCATTCCATTTTTGCGAGCGAAAAAGCGGCGCTGTACCGGACATATTTGTCCGTATCCCGGAGCGCATGTACAAGGGGTTCGATGGCCTCGGTATACCCGATTTCTCCCAGTGCAATTGCAGCCTGCCATCTGACCTCGCTGTTCTTATCCTGAAGGGTTTTAACCAGTGGCTGAAATGAACGGGGGTCCCTGATGACCGATAATGCACCGATAATACCCAGCTTGACCGACTTGTTTTTTGTCCTGATTGCCCTGACCAGTTTATCAACTGCCTCGGGTCCGAGTGAACCGAGTGCCTGTGCTGCCCCGGTATACACCTCAATATCCGAGGATCGCAGAACGCGGATGAGCCCGTTGATATCCTTTCGTCCCTTCATCGAGATCAGGTCGGGTTTTTTTTGTGCAAAGAGGGCAGACAGAGACAGCATGGTTCACCTCACAAATCATGCATCCGTTTTACCATGTAGTAGGTATGTACAGCAGATATCCAGGTAAACGGGTACGCGTAGATAAACGGCACAAGAACCCCGGTATAGAGTTGTACAAAGACCATGAGGGTCATAAAACTCGCATAAATTAAAATTCCGTACCATTTCTGGATGTAATGATAACCGAGTCCAAAGAAAAAGAAGTTCAGGATCGCAGCACCAACAGGACTCGGGGTTGTCCACGGCCGCCGTGAGAGGATGAGTGGTACACGGGTATTTGGCACCCCGCATTTTCTGGCGCTCAGCACTGCTTTCCAGCGGACCGCAGGATCACTGTCCCTGATAGACTGCTTCACAGGCAGTTGTCGGGTGATGCCCCCGTATCGTACCGAGCAACTCAATGATTCTTACCCGGGTTGCAGGATTTTTGTCTTTGAGCATTTCAATGAGAGGTTCTGCCGCTGCCTGCCCCAGTTTTTTCGTTGTATCCCATTCCTGCAATGCAATGGAGGCGTATGCTCTTGCGGTATCATCTTCCGGCTCCCAGTTGAGCGTTTTTAAGGATGCTGCTGCCCCATACCGCACATACCGGTCCTCATCTCTCAAAGCGTTCACCAGCGGCTGGATTGCACGTTTGTCTCCACTCTCCCCAAGAGCCACCGCCGCGACCCAGCGCACTTCGTTGCTGGTGTCGTACCTGAGGGTCTGAATAAGAGGCTCAACGGATTTTTGGCTTTTTATTGCACCCAGGGCTTCGATAGCTCCAAGACGGACATTTATGCGGTGAAAATCAAGCAGTTTCAGCAGCGGGTCACATGCCATCTCCCCCAGCGATCCCAGTGCATCTGCCGCACGCCACTGAATATCAGGTTTTCCATGATCAAGGTGCCGTATCAGCCCCCTTACATCATGAGCATTTTTCATTTTTTCAATGTCGGTCATGGGTATCCCTGAGTATCCTGGTTTATAGAATAATTTAAAAAAAAACTTATTGGTGGTATATATATCTGAATTATTCAGAGCTGGTTATGAAATTTTTGATCGGTGTGCATTAAAATTACCGACTCTTTTTATTGAGAAAAAATTAAAAATTCCTCGTTAGTGCATTCCGTCCCTGGTAAGGATGTGTTAGTATGTTATGATTACCCATGAGTGGTTTTTTAATACAATCACGGTGGTTCTTGTCTGGCGTATTATAAGCGCCTTTTCCACCAGCCGAAGTATGCGACCAGCACAACTATTGCCAGCGCAATACAATGATCACCGGGTTCTGCAGGATAGTGGAGATTAGCCAGACTGACATCCCGATATTGGTTGAAATGTCGGCTCTTGAGACGGGAACAACGGTTGCCTCTGGATTCTGCTCTTTTTCGGCAGCTGCCTTGGCTGTGACCAGTCCAAAGAGCGAGAGACCTTCAGGAGATTTTGCTTCAAATATCATATTTCCTTTCCGGTCAGTTCCGGTAAAGGAGGTCTCGAGTACCTGCACCTTGCCCTCATCACTGATCCGCACAATGGAAACGGATTCTTTACCGCCATGGTTGTTGATCCAGGCCGGAGGACACGTCATCGTGATAGTTGCCGGGAGTGTAGTCCCGATAGTTGTTTTGGTAACAATCAGGATATAGGCAACCGCCTGGAGGTCCTTTCCAGCGTTTGGCATGGCAATCCCAAAAGGTGTCGGGCTTGACACAACAATTGTATTCATTGCCCTTGGTGTAACGGCGCTTTTAACCGGAATGCACTATACCAAAAAAAAACTAACTTCTTTTATCATAGAGGGGCAGTATTTTTTTATCGTGTCTGATAAATAGGGTGTGTCGTTATACACACAGTAAAATTTTAAAAGAACATATCCAAATTTTTATATAACCAAGATGGGTATAAATTTGATCTTGCTATGGTCAAGTTTGAGTGCAACGGTTGCGGGAAATGCTGCGCGAGTTTTGGGGAGTTCATTAAAGTGGAGCGACAAATTACTGACCATGATTATTTCTGCAGGTATGGAATTACCAATGAACTCTTCCAGGCGCACATGCTGCCAGAGTTTGCTGACGATTTCGCCGATAAATTTGAAGAAATGCAGAATAACCGAACGGATGCTCCCAATCAGGGGTGCGTATTTACCCGGAAGAATCCAAACGGCCCCGGAGTAATCTGCTCAATTTATCCTAACCGCCCCACTATCTGCAGGGAATTTCTCTGCTACCGGATGCTGATCAAACACCGCCAGACCGGTGAGCTCCGTGGCAGACTCATAGGGATCAACGAGTCAGGACCCACGATGAGATACTCGCAGCGATATGGAAGGAGAAGATTGCTCACCTGCCTCACCCGTTTGAATCGGAGCATTACAAGATACCGCATACCCACACTCCCGGCAAAGAGAAATCTCACGGCCATGACCCTCACATTCTTGCACATATTTACGGACTGGAACATACCGATGATCGGGAATGGGTCGAAAATGTCATAACGGTTCTTGCTGCACATGGGTACCATGGAGATCCCGTGGTTTGAGCTGGTGAAAATGACCCGGGATTTTTTTGGTTTATCGCAATGCGGAAACCACCCTGCTGCTATCCGGAATGAGTGAGAATTCTATCTGAGACAATGTGGTATGACCATCGCCCCTTTACCATCATTCAAAGAATTCGTATTCAGGGTCATAGAAAAAGCACCTGACGGTTTTCGCCTGGCCAAATACTTTAACTATTTCATGGTTTTTCTGATTATTCTGAACGTGACCGTTGTGGTGCTTGAAACGGTACGACCAGTTCATGCCCAGTATCTGGTGGAATTTGAGATAATCGATATCATTTCCGTGGCCATATTTACGGTGGAATATGTCCTGCGTCTCTGGGTTTCTACCCTCCATGAAGAATACCGCAACCCGGTAACAGGGCGTCTTCGCTTCGCTGTTGAGCCTCATATGATTATTGATGCGCTTGCTGTTCTCCCGTTCTATCTGCCCATCCTTATCCCCGTAGATCTCCGGTTTCTCAGAATCCTGCGGCTTTTCAGGATCATCAGGATACTGAAGCTTGGGCGGTATTCCGATTCCATAACCACATTTCACAACATTCTTAAGAAGAAGAAAGAGGATCTGCTTCTTGCCGCTTCTCTCCTCCTCATCGCCATAGTGCTGTCCAGCTCGCTCATGTACTATGCTGAACATGATGCCCAACCTGAAGCATTTGCCAGCATCCCGGATTCAATGTGGTGGGCAGTTGTTACCCTTGCGACAGTCGGATATGGGGATGTACACCCCATAACCGTAATAGGAAAAGTGTTAAGCGGAATCGTGGTTCTCGTAGGCATTGCAATTTTTGCTCTTCCCACGGCAATATTTGCTTCAGGGTTTATTGAAGAAATCAGGAAAGGTGAGGAAGTATACTGCCCTCATTGCGGAAAAAAGATTGATCCCGATGACCTGAAAAAAACGCATAATCATGAAAATAACAAGGATAAACCCAAGGAATGACTCCTCGATAGAGGTAATTTTTCAGGAACAATCTGTCCTATAATCTGGAAAATGCCTATAAAATTTCCTTTGACTTAAAAAATCCCCCGATGATTATCCGGTATAACGTTATCACGCATAATATCACGGATATAAAATGGTTTGAACCCCGGCATTCCGATAAGAAGATTGATACTGCAACCATTCATCGCCCGGATGAATCCGCCTGGTTCGAGATAAAAATCTATGATACTGAGGGCCTGTATGATCAGCAGGGATGGGGCAGGTTGTACGGTATTCCCTCAACAATGCAGGAGATTGTTGTCAGGAATGAGGGCATGTACCAGATCGAATTTTCCGGGCGGGAAGTGACGGTTAATTCCGGGGTGCTCGTGAAAAAAGAGGGAACTATTAATATATGAGTCCTTGTTGAAGAACAATTGGTTTTTAAAAAAAATGATCCTCTCTATTGCCTGTCCCGTGGGCACGGGTCATTTGTCCTCATATCGTGAAGTGCATACCCTGACCGGGACGTCCATTGCAGATTACGGGGGTAAAAGGACGTTATTTTCCAGGATTGTTGGCGGGGCAACTCTCCGGATGGTGAGGGAATTACCCTGAGCGGGTTTAACATCGATGGTAATCACCTGCCGGGGGACGAGGGGTGCCTTAGGGTTGATACAGATGACGAACTGCTCTTCATTATCGAGCCGGTTATTCGGATCTCCCACCTCGTTTTCCACGCGGGTGATGCTCCAGAAGCCCTTAGGAGGATCGCCATGGAAACCTTCAACCGGATAAAGGGTTTCTGTCCGGATAGCATCAGCATAGACGATGGTAAGCTGTTCCATATCCACAGATTTATGAATGTCGACAAGACCGACCGTGAACGTTACTGTGTCAATTGTGCCGCCGGGTATGCCCTGACCGGTCACGTCTCCGATGCTCTGCAGGACCTGTGGGCTGTTTCCAGGAACTGGCAGGGTACTCATGGTGGGCATCTGAGGCCCGTCTGCAGATGTATCAATGCAACCTGCAGTAAGGATAATGAGGATAAACACTATCGAGGGGAAAACATACTGCCGTATTACCATTGATACTACCTTGTAATTTTCGTGGTAAAGTCATGGGTCTGTGGACTACAAATGTTTTCAGGTTGCGGTAATAAGATGGATATTTTCACCGGGTACAACCGAACCCTGCAGGAGGGTGATGGAGGGAATAACGAAAACCAATCCTTTGTTCCATCAATGACCGTTCGCGCAAATGAAGTCCAGGTCTGACCTGTATCAGATATTATCCCCCGGGTTCACCCGGAGAAATATATGTACATATCATACTTTTTTTTTAAGGGGGAACTGATTATTTAAATATCAGGATAGTTACCTTCTCTCTGAAGTCTGTCCTTTGAAAATGAGCCGAACTATAAAATAGGGTAAAATGAAGAGAATATGTTGAATCAGGAGGTTTAGAGAAAAATGGAGACGAATGCGATCATAGCACTGATCCTGGCAGCATTATTTTTTTTCATTGTTGCCGGATATGTCTGGATAAAGGGTCAGGATGAAACACGATCCATTGAGGGAGAGATCATATATTCGGGGCAGCCACAGCCGATTATCGTCAACCACGAAAACACGAATCTTTCCCTGGTTCCAGAATCAGCAATTGAACGTGCCAGGTCAGACCTGCACATTGCATACGGGCACACATCGCATGGCAGCCAGATTGCAGATGGAATGACCGGGCTTTCACAATTTTCAGCGGCTCCCTACGGGAATTCCCTCTTTTCATGGAATAATGGCGGAAACAACGGAGCGCTGGATTTTCGTGATGGTGTTCTTGCCGGAGACCTGGGATCTCCGGACCGCACCTCCTGGGCGGACAGAACCCGGTCGTACCTGGATGCACACCGTGATGTTAATGTTGTCATGTGGTCCTGGTGCGGGCAGGTGTCAGATGCAAAAGAGTCACATATCAATACCTATCTTTCACTGATGAATAAGCTTGAATCAGAGTATCCGGAGGTAAAGTTTGTGTACATGACCGGGCATCTGGATGGGACAGGAGTCTCCGGGAACTTAAATATCAGGAACGAACAAATCCGGAATTATTGTCGTTCAAATAACAAAATTCTCTATGATTTTGCTGACATCGAAAGCTATGATCCTGATGGCAATTACTATCTCGATAAAGGGGCTGATGACGGGTGTGATTATAATGGCGGTTCCTGCAACTGGGCGATTGACTGGCAAAACAGTCATAAAAAAGGGACTGAATGGTTTGAATGCAGTTCTGCACACTCGGAGCCCCTGAATGCAAACCAGAAGGCATACGCTGCATGGTGGCTCTGGGCAAGGCTTGCCGGTTGGGACGGTAATCCCCTGTAGCATCCCTTTTTCATTCCGGGATATTCCCTCAACATCCCCACGGCCGGCGAATCAATAATGACTCCTGACATCCGGAGATATATTTTTCAAAAAGGAAAATTCATTTTACCAGAAAAGATATTGATTCATGGAACACCTCCCGGCTCTTTTCTTGTGGATTTTGGAAAGGACATAGTATCGTTTCTCATCCAAATAATCAGATAAATCCCCTGTTATAAAAACCGCTTATAAAGCCGTCCTGTAGTAATTGGTGCTTTATATGCATCCGCTCCAGTGGAAGAAAAGGGGTATAAAAGCATGATCAATTTGCCGGATTGGCGAAATATTCATTATACATTTATAAACCTCCAAAATCGTTTGAAAAAGGGAGAATTTCTCTCATTAAAAAACACCGGTAATCAGAGGCGGATGAAGACCGTGCCAGAGGATTTTCCTGAATTCCTCTCCTCTGCTTTCTGTTGCTATTCATTAAGGTACCCTGATAATGCAGTGAAAGATGAATTTATCTTTAAATACCTGACAATCTCAATTAACATACTCCCGGAAAGCAGGCGTATGCAATGGATAAAAAGCAATTCAGATCGGATGATCCGGAACGACTTCAATGGCAGGACCCCCACCGGATTCTCTCTGCAATTTGTGTGAGGCCGGGCATGGTCTTTGTAGATATGGGATGTGGTGATGGTTATTTTGCCCTTCCTGCAGCACGGATTGTCGGACCCCAGGGAAAAGTATATGCAAATGATATTGATGCCGGTGCTGTTGAGCGACTGCGTGGCCAGGCTGCAAAAGAAGGTCTGGATAACCTGTTTACCGAAGTGAAGGCATCGGAAGAAACCATCATCTGTGAAGGATGTGCAGATATTGTTTTTTTCGGTATAAACCTTCATGATTTTGAGGACCCGGCACGTGTACTCAGGAACGCGAAAAAAATGCTTCGCACTTCCGGACGACTGGCAGACCTCGACTGGAAGGATCAACCCATGGCGTTTGGACCTCCACCGGAAAAGAGATTTTCCATTAAAAAAGCACGGAATCTGATTGAATCTGCCGGGTTCAGAATCGTATCAGTGACTGATGCCGGACGCTTTCACTATCTCATCGTTGCCGAACGATAAACATCAAAAAACGCAAGCGATGCAAAGGTTAAATCCATATCAGCACCCCTGACGAATGGCGGAATACCGGAGAATGAGGCTGGTAAAAACAGAGTTGGTACCTGTCTGCTTGTAGTCTTCGATAAAAAAAGCAGGATGTGCTGCTGACTGTCACGGGTTTTACTTCTGCATGACCGTCGGAGTTTTTTCATCGAAAATAAAAACTTCTTCGATATTTACCCCGAAATAGCGTGAAATTTTAAAAGCAAGATCCAGGGAGGGAATGTATTTTTCTTTTTCTATGGCAAGAATGGTCTGCCGGTTGACACCGATGGACTGGGCAAGGTGTTCCTGGGTCAGATCATGCATTGCCCGGAATATTTTTATCTTATTCTTCATCGGTCTCAAAGTCCCCGTATTTTTTCGCATAATAGATCCTGAAACCGACGTACAGGAAGATCATCAGGCAGAGGAGGCCCAGCTGGATATATCCCATCATCCGTGGTGGTAAAAGTACAGGAGCGCGAATTGAAGGGGGCTGGCGGGGAAACTCCGGAATATGCAGGATTTCCATGACTGCTCCGATTGAAAATGCACAGAATACGACCCAGAAGACCTGCATTGTCCGTGCCGTTGCCTGTTCGGTGATCTTTATATCCCGTTCATCATTGATAATATCCGTAACCTTTCTCTTTGCCAGATAAACCAACGCGATTGCGACGACGAATGCGATTTCAATAAGGAGAGGTGTGTGAAGTTCTACGGAATACCAGAAAATAAAGAGCAGGGCCAGGGCAATGCATCCAAGTATAAGATAGAAGGTATTTTTTTTCATACGGTCACTCTGTATTAGCACTGATTAGGGAAATTTACGATGGACGTTATGATATTTGTAATTATATATCGTCCTCTCTCCATTTAATTGTTACTTATTCCAGATATTTAGAAATGTTTAAATGGCAAAATGTCGTATATACATTACATTGTGTGTGGTCAACACTACACCAATACTGGTCAAAAGAACCAGGAGTACAAACACTATGAAAACACCAAGGATCTATATCGGAGCTCTCGCAGTCTTCTGTATAGCTGCACTCGTCATTGGATCGGCCGGTGCAGCAGCCATGATGCAGAATGGGACCGGTACTAATTTCAAGAATACCGGCGGCAAAGGCCATATGAACAGTATGGCGAATATGACTCAGCTCAAGGAATTCAGAACAGCGCACCCGGATGGATACCCTGCGTTTGCTAACTGCACCGGCAAAGGTCCTATGACTGGCGGGGCGAATGGAGAAAGAATGCTCCTAGTGCTGGACAACCTTACCGCACAGGGATACGATGTAACGGCTATCCATGCAGCAGTGACGAGCGGGGATTACAAGACCGCCATAACCCTGATGCAGGAATTCCGGACTGCACACCCGGATGCATTCCCTGCACGCGGTGAAGGAGCTGGTAAAGGCCCAACGACCGGCCCGGCGAATGGGGAACGAATCGACTCAGCTGCTAAGCAACCTGACCGCACAAGGGTACGATGTATCGGCTATCAGTGCAGCAGTAACGAGCGGGGATTACAAGACCGCCATGACACTGGTGCAGGAATTCCGGACTGCACACCCGGATGCATTCCCTGCACGCGGTGATGGACCCGGCAGCAGACATTGGGGCGGGCAGAGGAGCGCAGAATAACCAGTAACCAGATCGAACCTCTGAACGTTTCAACTCCCTCATCATTTTTTATTTAGTTTGCGTATATTCTCTATATGCAGATACCCATGGAAAATGATACAGCAGAGGAAAATACTAGGTTCTTATGAAATATTAAAAGAGTCCGGGTTTCATTCACAGCGTTATTGTTAACCAAAAGGAAGAATTATGAAGAAAATAACAGGTTTATTCGGTATCATATTACTCTTACTGCTTGCTGCAACAGCAAGTGCAGCAACTTCGACTTCAACATCGGATAGTACTTTGACCGCTGCACAGGATGCCGCATCACTTGTGTACGTATCCTCGGTGAAAATTGATCCTGAGGTGTTCTATCCCTATGAACAGGGAACAATATCTATCACCCTGACGAATTCAGGCACATCATCAGTTGGGCTTTCAAATCCGGATATCCTGAGCGATAAGATCCATGTTCTTAACAAGGATAGCTGGAGCACCATGAGTTTTATCGGGTCGGGATCGACTATAACCTACTCGTTTCTGGTAAAAGCAGATCCTCCGGACGGGACATATTTCCCGCTGTTTTCTGTTGGAGCACAAAATCCCGGTAGTATCCATTATCCTATCACCCTTAAAGTGGATTCAGCTGATATCAAAGTGGGGATCTCGGAAAAACCCGATACCTTTGCATTATCGATAAAAGATACCGTAAACGTGAGTATTATCAATCCCCGGGGAGCGGCGATAAAAAACATTATTATTACCCCGTCAGGCCAGGGCATTGATGTCAGTCCCTCACAGAAATATATCAGCTCATTAAATGGACAAAGTTCTGCAGAGGTCCCGTTTTCTGTCACACCAAACCAGGACTCTGTCCTGACATTCCATATCAGTTACCAGAACGGGGATAATGATCACTCGGCCGAGGTTGTCCTGCCTGTAGTCCTTGGCGATAATAAAAAAGCAGCCATACCCATTGTCAACAACGTTGAACTCGTATCATCCGGAGCGTCCTACTCCTTAACCGGGGATATCAATAATGCCGGTCTTACCGATGCGAAATCAATGGTCGTAACGGTCGGATCTCCGGCCACGGCTGTCGAACCCTACGCCTACTACTCGATCGGTTCGCTTGCATCGGATGACTTTTCGAGTTTCGAAATTACGTTTACTGCAAACGACCTGTCAGTTGTTCCCCTGGTCATCACCTGGAAGGATAAAGACGGGAACTCATTCAGCAGTACAAAGAACCTTAATCTCAGGACAAACTCCGGTTCGGCAGGCACTGGCACCGTATCGGGCAGTTCCGGAAGTTCATCAGGCACCGCAGCTGCCGTGACAACAGGAAGTTCCTCAACAAGAACCAGTGGTGGTTTTAGTGGCCCTCAGGGCGGAGGGGGTATTTTTTCCTTAGGGAGTAGCAGGAATGCGGGTATTAGTTCCTTTTATCCTGTTATTGCTACCGGGATTATCATCATTGTCGGTATCGTCGTGTGGATAAAGCGGAAATGGATTGCTGCAAAACTGAAGAAACGCTAAGGGGCCCGGCTATGGATGGAACACCCCTTATCCGGCTTACCGATGTCTCGAAGGTGTATCACCTGGAGAGTGGTGACTTTACCGCACTCAACCATATCTCGCTCGATATCAGTGAAGGTGAATTTGTGGCGCTTATGGGACCATCAGGTTCCGGTAAATCGACCATGATGAACCAGCTGGGAATTCTTGATGTTCCCTCAACAGGTGAGATCTCAATCGCCGGGAAGAATATTGCCCGTATGACCAAGCTTGAACGAACCCATATGCGCAGGGATGTGATCGGGTATATCTTCCAGAAATTTTACTTAATCCCGCTCCTGTCGGCATACGAGAATGTTGAATACCCGCTTATCCTGAAATATAAAAAGCGGGACACTACCGGCAGGGCAGCGGCCGTACTCAAATCTGTTGGGTTTGATGAAGAGATGAGTTCTCATCGCCCCAATCAGTTATCAGGTGGACAACAGCAGCGGGTTGCAATTGCCCGGGCGCTGGTGAATGACCCGAAGATCATCCTGTGCGATGAACCCACCGGTAATCTCGACCGGAAGACGGGATTCCAGATTATGGATATTCTCGTCAATCTGAACAAAGAAGGAAAGACCGTGATCTTAGTGACGCATGATCCGAAGATTGCCGAATATGCCCACCGGACAATACAGCTTGAGGACGGGAGGGTGGTAGAATCATGAAAGATATCTTCTTTGATCTCTCGGTACGCAGCGTCAGGCTGAATTTCCTGCGTTCATTGCTGGCCTCTATCGGTATCGTAATCGGCGTCGTTGCCATTTCATCGATGGGAATGCTCGGGACCAACATGCAGCTTATGGTAAAAGACCAGCTTACCACGGGCATCAATATCATCACGGTGACTCCTGATGTAGTAAGAGCAGAACCCGGGACATCACTCAGCTCCAATACCGGGATAACCGATATTCAGCTCAGAGAGATACGGGATGCCGCCGGGGTAAATGATGTTATACCCATCGACAGGACCAGCACCCAGTTTTCGATTGGATCCAACAACGGCAGAGGTTCAATCTACGGCCTTAATCCGGATGATATCAAGACTATCATGAATGTCTCTGAAGGATCGACTATACGCGGTGAGAGTGATGCTCTCGTTGGCGCCACCATTGCGAGCAGGTTTGACGTAAAAATCGGGACACGGATCAAGATCGGGGAACCGAACATCAGCGTGACCCGGCCGGTTGTCCGGGTATCTGGGATTCTCCCGGCAGCAGGATTGTCTTCCCCGAATGGTATCAACACGGATAATGCCATTATCGTATCCGATACCTGGTATGACGGGGAGTTCGGTGGCGGGAATGTGCACGACCAGGTGAATGTGTACCTGAAGGATGTCAGTACATTAACCGCAGTTGAAGATGCTATCGATAAAAAAGTCAACCGGAATAAAGATGTTGTCCGAATCTCCGATTCCAGTTCCCGGGTTACCAGTGTCTCTTCAACACTGAGTTCTCTCACTACGTTTATCCTTGCAATTGGCAGCATTTCGCTTCTTGTCGCCGCTACCAGTATTTTTAACGTGATGATGATGTCGGTGAGTGAACGGGTCCAGGAGATTGGTATCCTGCTCTCCATCGGCACGGAGACCGGGGAAGTGCGCCGGATGTTCCTCTACGAGGCATTCATCCTGGGGATAATTGGTGCAGGTATCGGAGGGGTTATGAGCGTTATCATCGGGTATTCCGTGGTGAGTGCGATGATTGGCAATACTGCCTATTTCTTCCTCCCTGAGAGTATAATCTACATTCCTGCCGGGATGGTCACCGGGATGGTTGTCTGCATCATTTCCGGACTCTATCCGGCATGGAAGGCATCAAACATGGACCCGATTGACGCTTTGAGGGCTGAGTGACCATCGTGGGACGGGCATAGGAAACCACCCGTGCCTCATTCCACACCTTAACCCCCCGGCAGACGATGAATATGATGTCTGCTCATCCTTATCCAGGTCCGGTCGCAACCTGATAAAAACGCAGGGGTCAGGTGCATTCATCAACTTCGGTCCGGCAGCAGTCATCGTCGAGTGCTGGCACTGCACTAAAATCGGAAATCTCTTTTTTTTTAATCTCTGCTGTTTGTTTTTCATATGGTCAGTTAGTAAAAAGGATCCGGTGTGTTCTCTCATTCAGGTTAAAACAATCAGTTGTTTCTGTCATGAATTTTTAACGAATTATTTATGCGATGAATTGCATTCTTTTTATTGTGCGAAAATGAGAAAAACTGCCGATCTCGAACTTGAAATGCAGGGAGAAGCAAAAACTTCATGGCTTGTTGCTATTGCCGTCGGATTTGAAAATGAAACGAAATTTGTCTTCAGTTCAGGCAAAAATCCCCTTGAAGATTTAAATAAACTGGTAAAAAACGGTGGCGCTCCAATAGGACTATTGCGATTTGAAAAAGAGAATTCTACAGTACAGGGGTCATATCGCCCGTTTGAGGAATATGCAAACGAACCATGGGTAACAACGTATCTTGCCGGTCTTTTGGAAAATACCGGGGAAATAATTGCAATCAGCCAGAATCAGCAGAGTATACCTGATTATTAATAAATCCTGAATCACTGGATAAAAACAGGAATTTTTTTTAAAAAACACAGTTGCCTGTGACACTGTGTAAAATTTACCTGATCCAATTTCCGGAAAATCCCTCGATTTTTACCGACGAAGATGATTCCATCTGGTACATAAATGTCAAATATAAGTGTGGGCGCTTGGTTCCCCTGCCACCTGATTCTCAAAATTCCCTGACCCCTCCACTATCTGCCATCAGAACGCTTCTATGAGACTTTCAGGAGGATTCAAGAATTCCCCCGTTGCGCTCACCATGCCCCCACTTGAGAGCGGGGGACGGGAACGCTAGCGATAGCCCCCTTGAGAGGGGGATTGTTACCTTGATCGAGCAGAGGACAGATACCACGCAGACGGGTTCCGGGTGATCACGGTTTCCCCGTCCGAACACCCCCGAAGCGGGGTAGAGAGGACGGGTGTCATCGTTATTGCCATCTTAATTATCCTTTTTTATTTTTTCCCAGTTGACTGTATGCTGTCTTTT
Organism: uncultured Methanoregulaceae archaeon; assembly: GCA_963733045.1. GTDB lineage: Archaea > Halobacteriota > Methanomicrobia > Methanomicrobiales > Methanospirillaceae > Methanoregula. The sequence goes on from CAVTBZ010000009.1 coordinate 64,221, forward strand.
TTAAACACCCACAACAATCATCGCCTCTCAATCCGGTAATCCACATACCGAATTCAATTCCGACTCAGAATAATGGTATCACGAAGCATGGGGATCTGAATAAAATACAGATACACTCTTATAACAATCCGATCAAAAGCAACTTATTCCATGAACCGATCACCCAGTATGACAGGATATACAAATCCTCTCCACTATCGCTGGTCGCATACCGATTTTGTCAGGTTCTGGGTAATTGTAGCGTTTATCATTTCAATAATCGGGATCACCTATGTTTCTATGGCGGCAGGTTACGGGACTATCGTTCCCCAGCTCTTCTATTTCCCCATCCTGTATACTGCATATTTTTATCCGGATCGTGGCATCTATGTTGGCGGTTGTTGTGGTGTTGCCTACTCATTTGTTGCGGCATTTTTTGTCGTTCCGGAACTCTATGCAGTGGCAGGGATAATTGTCCAGGCACTGCTCTTTGTCGGTATTGCAGCAGGATCTTTAATTGTTCTGAAACACAGTGAAAATGCATACCCTGTCCGGCCCATGGATAATACCGAAGCAGTAAAAAGCATGATCAACTCCGGTGAGAGCGACCGCGTTGAATTCAAACTGCAGTCTTTGTGGAGTTCGGATCTCACCAGAGATGAAATTCATGCCAGTGAATCATCCGAAATACGGAAATACCGGAATAATGCTTCAAAGTTCATTATCGCACGTTCAATTGCAGGTTTTTTAAATACTGACGGGGGAAACCTCATCATCGGCATACAGGAAGACCGGATAAAAAACAAAATCCGTATCGTGGGGATCGAGGAAGACTATCGTAAACTGCATGAAAACGATCGGAATCCTGACGGGTACCGGAGAATGATTATTGACTCGGTTATTCAAAAATACCTTCCAGAGATTGTCAATACGACGAGCAGGTTTATCCAGATATCATTCCCCTCCCTTTCGGGAAAGACACTTTGCCACGTGCAGGTCCTGCCTTCAGATAAACCGGTCTTTGTCAACATCGGCAACGAAGAATTTTTCTTCATCAGGGTTGATGCCTCAACCAGAAGTATTACCGGGAAAGTCCTGACGCAGTATATCCTTACCAGGTTTTCATCTCAGTGAAGGAATACCGGTTATTCCACTATGGATGTTACTAAAAACAGTTTTAGTATACCCGGTAAGGATTCCACATTCGGCAAATTCCTCTTATAAATGAATAGATATTCAGGTACTACTGGCGTGACGCGTCAGGAATTGAACACGGTTTATGGCGTCATGAAAAACAGGAATGTGATGTTCCTGAGGTATACCCATAACTCTTATCAGGAACCCAGACCATACTACCAGATTGACGTTGTGGTCGTATGAAAAAACTCCTCTTCATGATAAGCTGCCTGTTCTTTCTCCTGGTTTTTCTCCCTCTCCCGGTGCTCGCTGCAAACCCCAGCGTGATAATTGCTGATTACAAGGTCACTCCTTCAGTACCTCCTGCCCGGAGACATTGGAACCATAACGGCGACTATACGGAATACTGCAACGATAGCAAACATACAAGAAAACGTCCAGTCCGTCGGTTCTGAGATAATAACAAGCACTGATATCAATGTCAATATCGAGAGTGTGCAGGCTGGAATCACGGGATGTGGAAGTCATATCCGGCAACTTCAAGCAGGTTGGGGAAATAGGGCCCGGGCAGTCCATACCCATCACCTTCCTGATCCGTGCCCCTTCAAAAGACGGTATATATTTCCCGGAGATATGGATTGATGTAACGGGAGGCCAGAGTGTACGCCAGCCGATTCCGGTCAATGTCAATACCCAGATTGCAATCCTGAAAAAACCAGCCCTGACCGTCCTCAAGACCGTGCCTGATGGCGTGAACCCGGGCGATGATTTTACGGTACGGGTCATCCTGAACAACGATGGGCAATCCCGGGCTGACCAGATAACAGTTGCCGTCAATTCAACCACACCCTCCATTATTCCCACAACCCCCAGCACCTACCACGTTGAGAGCCTGTTCAAAGGAGAGAACGCTACGCTTGATATGGTCTTTTCCTCAGACAAGAAAGCCCCCCTCGGTCTGAACCGGGTTCTCCTGACCCTGACCTATGCAAATGCCGACGGAACCTTCAACACCCAGATCGAGACCCTGGGAATCCATGTGAAAGGCAAGGCAAAGATCGGGATCGCATCGGTATCGGTGGACCCGGTAAGGATTAAAAAAGGCGACCCGGTTACGCTTATTATCCGTCTTGAAAATACCGGCACCGATAATGCAAATTCTGTGAAGGCGAGTATTGATCTTCCCATGAGCGGGGGAAAGGATGCCTTTGTGGGAAAGATTGAACCCAATAATGACGCCCCTGCTGTCTTTGTCCTGCAGGCCGGCAACCCCGGCACGTACCCTTACAACCTGACCGTGCGGTACGAGGATGATTACGGTATCCATACAACCGTAGAGACCCTCCAGATGACGGTTCTGGACGGGGATTCCACCGGACTGATAGTGGGTACTATTCCTTCTCATCATCGGAGCCGGGGCCGGGTTATGGTATTTCGTGATCCGCAAAAAGGGAACCGGCGATGCTTGAGGAAGAGCAGGTTGCCTTTTTCTCGCATCGCGCCTTATTACCCGGGGAAACAAGGGCACCCTCCTGTTAACCATCATGATCATCGCGATGGTCTTTGTTAACCTCATCTTCCTCCCTTCCATTATTGCCGGTATTGTGGTGCTCTTCAACCAGCAGTCAATCGATTACAGTTACGGGAACCTGGTCATCGAGCCACGGGAAAACCAGCTGGTCATTACCAATGTTCAGGAACTCGGGCAAAAGATCAACCGGGTTCCGGGGTCGTTGCCACCGCTCCCCGGTATACAAGTGCGGCAACCATTGTCAATAAGGGAAAATCCACGACACCTCTCCTGATCGCGATCAGTCCCGATGATGAAAAACAGGTGCTGAAAATTCATACCAAGGTTATCAGCGGGGATTACCTGAATGACGGTGATACCGGCCAGATGATGATCGGGTACACCCTTGCCGGCAATAAAGACCAGAACGTGGACCGTACCCGACGCTCGGCGGAGTGGAGGTTGGAAAAACCGTTGATGTCACCTTCAATAACGGGGTAACCCGGCAGTACCGCATCAAGGGAATCATTGCTTCCGGTTCGTTCAGTGTCGACTCCAATGCCTTTATCACGAGAAAAGAACTGGAATCTGTGCTGGGTATAACGGATACAGCAAACCAGATCCTGGTGCGGACGCAGACTACCGGCAATGAAGATGCCATGCGTATCACCCTGATGCAGGTACGGGATCCAGGAAAGGATCTGGACATGGCAGGACAAATCCGCCGATTTCCTGGAATCCATTGTCGGCAGTTTTGACATCATTAACGTTATCAGCACGATAGTCAGCCTTGTCATCGCAGTGGTTGTCATCTTCATTGTTATCTTCATCAATACCGTGTACCGCAGGAAGCAGATAGGAATCCTGCAGGCAATCGGTATCGACCGGTCGATCATCATCAAGTCCTATATCTTTCAGGCGCTGTTCATCTTTGCCAGCGGGACAATAGCGGGATGTGCCCTGCTCTTTTTGCTGCTCCAGTACCTCACTGCTTCACCGCTCGTATTTCCCGGGGATCGGTAGCCCCGGTTCTCGAAACGATGCTGGTGGTCCGGGCTATTGCCAGCCTCCTTATCGTATCGCTGATCGCCGGGTTCCTGCCGTCATGGCTGACCACCCGGGAGGATATCCTCTCTGCAATACGGGGGTAACATGATCGTTGGCAGTAATCTTTTCAGGGTCTATGGCAAGGGAATTGTGGAGGTCCGGGCACTGGACGGCGTTGACATCGCAATCAAGAAGGGGGAGTTCATCGGTGTCATGGGTGCGAGCGGGAGCGGGAAATCCACCCTGCTCCACCTGCTCGGGCTGCTTGACCGACCGACATCGGGGAACCTTGTCATCGACGGGGTGGATGTCGGGAACTTAAACGAGCGGCAGCGGACGCTCTTCCGCTTGAACCGGCTCGGGTATGTCTTCCAGGACTATGCCCTTGTCCCCGAGTTGACGGCAGAGGAAAATATCTACCTGCCGTCCAAGGTGCGGGGAATGACCTCACGGGAATGTACACGCGTCTGCCGGGATATTCTCGAGCTTGTCGGACTTAAGGACCGGGTCAGCTTCCTGCCCGGGGAAATGTCCGGGGGAGAACAGCAGCGGGTTGCCATTGCCCGGGCACTTGTGAATAACCCTGCCATACTCCTTGCTGATGAGCCCTGTGCTAATCTCGATACGCGGAACTCAACGACGATCCTGGAACTGATCCAGAAACTCAACAAGGACCTTAGCCAGACCGTGGTGATGGTCTCCCACGAGGACTGGCACCGGAAGTATTTTGACCGGATCATCTACATGAGAGATGGTAAGATCGTGACCGATGAGGAGCAGGCAAAAGAAAATCCTCATGAGTCGGGATAACGATTATTTTTCAGATAATCTGTGGGGGAGAACGAAGTGGCGGGGTGAAACCCCCTGGTGAGCGGTCAGGTTTTTGATCATTTCTCCAGAGCCCGCGATGTATCGTTTTATCCGATTTACGTTGGTTTCCGGATAACCGGGTGTCAATATCAGCACTTCCGGGTACTGTCTTCAAGATCGCGAATCCAGCTGGCGATTGCCCTGAGCACGGTAATGGTTTTTTCGGTCTTATGGAAATTACCGCTCTGGGTAAAAACCCCGTCATTTTCCTGCGAGATAACCTCATTTATCACCCATACGCCAAATGGATCGGTCGTCACCGAGAGTCCATTGGAAAAGCCCGGACAATTGATGAATAATTCACCCGATTCATAATCAGTGTCAATTTTTAAATCGCTATCTTCTTTCTGTACAATGTCCTTCAGGTACACGGATAGATCGTGCGTTGTGAGGATTTTCTGGGCATCTTCCGGACGTATCATAAACTATTCACATCTTTACATCCCCTTAGCGTGGTTCCTGATAATACTTCTCAGGTTACTGCCCCGAAAAAAACCGGAAAAACTGTTTCATTGATGAACCCGTGAGAAAAGATGTTCCCCTTAAAACATCCTGCACGTGCCGGTATCGGATGTTTTTAATCGTAGTAATCTTTTTTTTTGGATTTGACAGACCCCATGAGATTTCGAATGGATTTATCTCATCGCCAGGGAAATGGGTGTTTTTGCCAGGGTGGTATTCAGATAGTCCCGCGATAGTACGCCAACCGGTCTGCATACGGGCCGACGGTCTCAACCAGCCGGGCCTGCTCAGCTTCCTTCATGGGTGCTGCCCCGCTGCCTGTACGGGCGAGAAACCGGGCCTCATCCGCTGTAGAGCACCCGACGATCACCATGTCAACATCCTGTGACAGCGCAAACCGGATCAGGTTCTCCGGTGAAATTCCCGCTTCAGGACGAATATACATCCCTGCACCCAGTGTCTTCATCCCAATCACCCCGATACCTCGTTCCCGTGCCGCCGGAATAACCTGGTCAAGGAAACCCCCGATAGCAGCTTCAACGGGATTTACCGGCAGGAGTACAGAATCGATATCCCAGTTCCTGACCGCGTGGAGCAGGATTGAAGGGTCGTGATGCCCGGTTACCCCGATTCCCCTGGCTATTCCTGTATCGCGGGCATGGTAAAATGAACGGAGTGCTCCCCCTGATCCCTCAATCTCACGGATATCACGGGTGTCCCGCACATCATGGATCTGCCAGAGCCCCAGATGGTCACGCCCCATGAGAGCGAGTGTTCTTTTAAGGTCCTCTGAGGCCCCGGCAGCACTTCTCTGTGCTGATTTGCTTGTCTGGAACGTGAGTTCCTTTCTCTCCGGGTGCTGCGCCCAGAATTCCCCTAAATACTGCTCACTACCTGATACGCCGGTGCGGAATCATAGTAACGGATACCAGCCTCGTATGCTGCATTGAGCATTGCACGTGCTTCCGGATTGCGTCCCTCAGTACGGAGCACTCCTTCACCCCCAAGGCCGATCCGCTCCTGATTGCCAATCAGTATCCGGAGCCTGTTGTTCACTGCCATGATGATTATCGTATCCGGTCAGGCTATTAAACCTGTGGAGGATGCAGTGAAATCCGGCCGGATATCCGTTTCCGGTATCCTCATTTTATGGTGGCTTGTCCCGGACACCGAAGATTTTTTTTACTCCCACGGGCAGAGAACTAGTGTATACGGAACCGGTGATCTCATGGAACCTGTCAAAATCCCCAGGATGCCAAAAACGGAATATGACTCCCTGATCAAACGACAATATGTATCACGGATTGCTTTTGGTGCATGCGAACATCCCTATATCGCCCCATTCATGTACGTCTTCGACGGAAAATATCTCTATTTCCTTTCCACAAAATACGGCAGGAAGATGGAGTATTTTAAAAGCAACCCTAAGGTCTCTGTGGAGATTGAGGAATATACTCCTGACCTCTCCGCATTTACGTTTGTAAGCCTTCAGGGTTTTTTGGAAGAAGTAAAGGAGCCCTCTCAGAAAAAGAAGGTGCGGGAACAGTTTGTCGGCATGATCAAAAACAAGGGTCTTTCCCCGCATGTGCTAAGCGCATTCGGTCATTCCCCCGCAGATCCTCCGGAAACGATCGTCACGCAGGAACGATCAATGGTCTGGAAACTTGTGGGAGTAAAAGATATTGTAGCGCTGAAAAACGGGTAAACTCTCTTTTTTAACCTATAGTGTTCCGGCTGATACTATTTACTGCGCAGGACCCGGCAGGACAACCATGACGACGGGCAGGATGTGGATACACCAGGGGGTTCGGCGGAACATGTGACATATCTCCTCAACCCTGGCTTTGCCCGGTACGCCGATGTTTGCTGAGGTACGGGCATTCATGTCAGTTGTCCTGAAGATATCAGGTCTGCACAACTCACCGTGATATCATATAACCGCCCGGTAATAATCGACGTTTAGACAGATCCTAAACGGCTCTGAATACGTATACCTGAACCTGGGAGGAGTACTTCCTCACGATACGGTATTTTTTTTAGTTTCCGCAGAATCCTTATTACTCTACGTTGGTCAGCCTGCTCTTCATATCGGGGATTTCTGCCTTTCTTGCCTCCATCAGGGATGAAATTACGGAATCGGAAAACACGAGAGCCATAGTCTCAAACAGGGTGCCCAGTGGTGCAAATGCGGAGCTGACTGACCGGTAGTCCCCCTTCAGTTGCCGGATTTCAAACGAGTTCGTATCCTTCCGGTAATATCCGGTGAGATCGCCAAGATTGACGACGCAATCTGCAATTCTGCTCATTTTTGAGTCTGTAGACGACGTAATAAGACAGACCGTTCCCCCAAGTTCTTTTGCCGTGCCACAGATGGAGGCTATCGAGTGTGTCTCTCCCGAACCGGAGAATATAACCAGCGTATCGCCCGCACAAAATGCCGGTGTTATCGTCTCGCCTACCACGTATGCATCATACCCGAGATGTATCAGGCGCAACCCAAATGCTTTTGCAATAAATCCCGACCTCCCGGCACCGGCTACATACACTCTCTTTGCAGCAAGCATCTCCTGGTAAAATGCTGCCACCTGATTGCGGTCAAGCATGGCGGTCATACTGGTTATTGTCGCGGCCATCTGCTGCATGAACGCCTGGATCTGGAGGACTTCATTACTCATATGCGTGTACCGGACTTTTACATCACACGATATGAGTGTATCGGTCAGATAGTGAGAGGCCGATCCGGAATGTCAGGAACTAAAAAATAAACAGAGTAAATTTCCTGTCATCTCTTTGGGAGGGAATTTCTGAACCTGATGAGTTCATCGCAGAATTCCCCCAGATATTCCTCCATGGAGAGGCTGCCTTCTTCAAAGATGCAGTCTCCTTCTTCGATGACTTTATCGATCAGGTCGCGCGTGGGAAGAATCATATCAATCGGAACACCCGCCTGCTTTGATCCCCTGACAAGTGTTTCACGGAACAGGCCGATACAATACCCGATACGATAGTGGTAAACATCCCGGGTCTTATCCAGGTAGCCTGCTACGCGATCTGTTTCTATACGGAGAAAATCTTCCAGGACCTTTTGATCCCTGCATTTCCCAAGCATGTAATGGTAGTGAGCATAGGGGTACATTTCTTCGAGTTCGGCGGGGACTATTCCACATGTCCCGAAAATTACAATATGATACCATGACGGGTCCAGTACCTGTGAAATTATCGTCCTGATGAGCTGGTGGCTGGGACTTTTACTATAGGGTTTCCGGACAGCACAGGGCATAAAAATAGCAATTTCTTTCGGAGCTACCTCATATTCATCGATGATATAGCGATATGATCGTTCAAACTCAGGAAGATAAAACGGGGGGTCGGTCAGGAGAGGTTCCTTTTGTTTATGTATGTCTTTATCGTCCTGGTGATTACCCATGATTATTCCATACGGGATTGTTCCTTTGAATACATGAATGAATCGTCCTTAAATCCCGGGTACTATTGGGGGTTACAGTATCCATTTCAACGAAAAAATGGAATTAAAAAAAAAATAATACATAGTCGATTGGTAAAAAAATAAAATATATCCAGCACCCATTTTCTCCCTCCACACAGGTGGGCATGATACCCCTCCGCTTTGCTTCGGACGGGCACCTGGATCAGCTGATATGCTCTGATACCTGCCCGTCCCCATCTCCAGGGGGGCTCTCCTGCCGCGCTCCTCCCCTCGGGGGATGGTGAGCGTAAATGGGGGCGTTATGGTTCTTCTGGAATCCTCCTGGAATGATCATAGATTCGTTCTGATGGCGCCACATGAATCAATCGGGGGATTTTTGAGAATCAGATTAAATAAATTTTACAAATAATCACCGTTGACGGTGTATTATTAAAAAAAATTATCCCTCCATCAAGAATCACTTAATTATTTCAGAATGCCCATAGTAAATCCTGATGGCACGCCTCGCGGTAGTGGGAGTCGGCAGGATAGGGGGGGAGGTTGCCTACCTCTCGACATCGCTGGGTATTGTAGATGAACTGGTTTTGTATGACAGCGCTCCCGACCTGCTCAGGGCGCAGGTGCTGGACCTCGAGCACACCGGGCTCCAGATACCGATTAGGTACCTGATACCTCGGAAATCAGGGGTGCAGATATCTGCATTTTTTCTGCAGGTCTTCCCCGGGACCCCTCCGTGAAAACACGTGCCGACCTGCTGGATACCAATCTGTCTGCAACCAAAGACGGGATCTCACTGCTGAAAGGTTTTTCCGGGATTCTTGTAACGGTAACAAACCCCATGGATGCCAATAACTTCGTCCTGTGCACAAAGACCGGCATTCCGCGGGAGCGGTGTATCGGTTTTGGCGGGCAGCTTCGACAGTGCCCGGTTCGGGTTAGCGCTCAGGAACAGGAGTATTACCGGATTCCCCTTTGTTCTTGGTGAGCATGGTGAGCACCAGGTACCGATCTTTTCCAGCCTTGGATCAGTTGTGGAAAACAGCCAGCGGGAAGAGATCCTTTCTGAATTGCGAAACGCGAGCATGCAGGTGATACGGGGAAAGGGCGGGACGGTTTTTGGCCCGGCACTCCACCTTGCTCACCTGACCCGGATCATCCTCAAGGATGCACGTGAACTGATTGCCTGTTCAGCAGTGCTTGATGGAGAATATGGTTTTTCCCGGTGTTCTTTGGGAGTTCCGGCCCGTGTCGGCCGCAACGGCATCCAGAAAATAGAAGAATGGGATCTTGATACATGGGAGCGTGCGAAAATGGATAAAGCAGGGCAGTTTGTTACGGACCTCTGTATGCGGGCGGTATCCTGATATGGCAACGCAGTCGATCCGGCCTGAGAGCAGTGCAACGATGTCCTCCACCCTGGACCGGTTTTCCGGCATCAGAATTGCAATCAACCAGGTCGAGTACAGCAATGCACCGGATGGCCCGGTCATCCACATCTTCGGGCGGGATGTGAAGGGAAAAGCAGTCCGCCTTGACGTTACCGGTTTCAGGCCGTATTTTTATGTTCCGGCTGATCAGGTCCAAGGGGCAATGCCTCCCCAGGTTACGTCCGAACCCGAAACTATCTACCGATCGATACGGGGTGAACCACTGCGCCGGCTTTACACGCAGCGCCCGGGCGATGTGCGGGACGTGCGGGAGCGGTACCGGCACTTTGAAGCTGACATCCCGTTTGCCACACGGTATTTGATCGACAGGGGACTTACCGGAGGTGTATCAGCACCACAGACGATTGTGGATTATCATGATGTCACCCCTGCAGAGGTCGATGCCCCGGCCCGGATTCTGCATTCTTGATATCGAGTGCGAGGATGAACGCGGCTTTCCGGATCCCCAGAGGGATGCAATCACCTGTATCACCTGTCACGATTCGTTTGACAATGATTATACAACATTCCTGTTTGCACCGGGAGGCACTCCTGCGGAGATTTCTGCACAGGAATCTGCCGGTGGTCTGAAAAACGGTTGTTTCAAAAAGGAAATGCATACCATCTTCACGTACACTGACGAAGTCGCTCTGCTCAAAGCCTTTGTTTCGTATATCAGTGTGCGGGACCCGGATGTGCTTTCCGGCTGGAACTTTGTCGAGTTTGATATGCCCTACATCACCGGGAGGATGGAGCGACTCGGCCTGCGCCCGGATACGCTTGCCCGGCTCCCGGGACCGACGGAACGCAATGCATTGAGAGGGCGGGCGCTCTTTGATCTCCTTATGTCATACAAAAAGATGCATTCGACCTTAAAGGAGTCTTACCGGCTTGACGCTGTTGCACTGGAAGAAGTGGGGGAGCAGAAAGTGCGGTATACCGGAACAATTTCAGACCTCTGGAAAAAACAACCCGCACTCCTGGTCGAGTACAACTTTAAGGATGTTGAACTCTGTGTTGCAATCAACAAAAAAGACAATATCATCGGGTTTTACCGCGAAATTGCCCGTTATGTTGGCTGCCCGCTCGATAAAACGCTCAATTCATCGAGCGTGATCGATGTCTTTGTCCTGCGCAAGGCATCCGGGACCTATGTCCTGCCATCAAAAGGATTTGCAAATGCAGAGGAATTTGAAGGAGCCACTGTCTTTGAACCGAGCAGGGGGGTGCGGGAGAATGTGGTAGTTCTGGACCTTAAATCCCTCTACCCGATGGCGATGATGACCATCAATGCGTCTCCTGAAACAAAAGATCCCGAGGGGGAACTCAGGGCACCCAATGGCATACGGTTCAAAAAACAACCGGATGGTCTCACCCGCAGCATTATTTCCGAACTCTTAAAGGAGCGGGATGAAAAGAAGGCATTGCGCAATACTTTCGCGTTCGGTTCTCCGCAGTATGTCATGTATGATATGCAGCAGAACGTGCTCAAGGTGATCATGAACACCTACTACGGGGTTTCGGGGTATACCCGGTTCCGCCTGTTCGACCGGGAGATCGGTGCTGCGGTTACTTCTGTGGGAAGGGCGATTATCGAACACACCCGCCGGGTGATCGAACAGCAGGGATACAAAGTCATCTATGGTGACACCGATTCCTGCATGGTGCAGTTACCCCCGCTTGACCAGGAAAAGACGATCGAACTTGCCCGTGGTATTGAAAAGCGCCTGAATGAAAGTTACCAGGAGTTTGCAAAGACCGAACTGAATGCAGATATTCATTTCTTCTCCATAAAGTTTGAAAAAATCTATGCCCGTTTCTTCCAGGCAGGGAAAAAGAAGCGGTATGCAGGATCACTGGTCTGGAAGGAAGGCAAAGTGGTAAAAGAAACCGACATTGTCGGCTTTGAGATCAAGCGAAGCGATACTCCGCAGATTACAAAAGTTGTGCAGATGAAAGTCATGGAAATGATCCTTGCCGGTGAAGGATACGCGGAAATCAAAGCACTCCTTGCCAATGTGATTACCCGGTACCGGGCGGGAAAATATTCCCTTGACGAGATCGGAATACCCGGTGGTATTGGTAAATCCCTTGATGATTATGCAACGGATGATGCGCAGGTCCGCGGGGCAAAATATGCCAACCAATACCTTCACACTGAATTTGGCAAAGGAAGCAAGCCCAAACGGATCTATATCCGGACTGTTACTTCAAAATACCCCAAGACCGATGTGCTTTGTTTTGAATACGGTGACCAGGTGCCAGAAGAGTTTGTCGTGGACTGGGAGCTGATGATGGAAAAGACCATTAAACAACCCATTTCCCGGATTATCGAGTCGCTCGGCTGGGACTGGACGGATGTCGACCCGTCCCGCACGACACTTGCGGACTGGGGATTCGGGTGATCAGCGGGTTTAAAAAAAAATGGTTCTTTTTAAAATGTTCAAAGAAACCTAAAAACGCTCAACCGGGGTTTTCTCCCCCGCCGCTGCGGCTCTCCCTGAAACGTGATAATCCCTGTACAGGTAACAGGTCATCATCCGCCCTTTAAGTGCGGGCATGGGTTGGAGGACAGACCATCTCTTTCATCGTGTTGTTGTGTATTTTTGTCTTTTTCCTGCCCGCCGTGCCTGAAGAGAGGCCATGAGGCGGAGTTTTTATCGCAGAGAAGACATTTTTTTGTATAATGTGGGACAGGTCGGTGTCCCATCCGATGAGCCCTCCTGATTAGTTTGTTAAAAATTTTGGCTCGTTAGAATTCCTTTTATTCCAGCACAAAATAAAAAGGACACATGCTTTGAAGGAGGGGACCGTGCCTGTCACCTCGGGACCACCCCTGCGCAATGTGATAGTGCTGTTATTACCTTCCCGGGGGTTATCGCAGTGGGGGGAGCCACGTGGCGGGGGTGAAACTCCCATGAACGTTGAGAGTTTTTAAAAACATTTCTTCAGAGCCAAAATTTTGATCGGTTATTTTTCAACAGGACGTTTCCCGGCCTCCTTTAACCGTTCCTGCAGTTTTTTGATCTGTTCACGCAGGGCGATCGCCCGTTCGAAGTCGAGGCTCTCGGCAGCGTCCCGCATCTGCTTTTCAAGCTCGATAACAACATTGGGAATCTCGGTCCGCGGCACATGTTTTGTATCCTTGATCTCGACTTCTTTTTCCTTGACCGGTTTTTTGATAGTCTGCGGGATGATGTGATGCTCCGTATTGTAAGCCACCTGCAGGTCCCTGCGCCGTTTTGTTTCGGCAATCGCCCGCTTCATGGAATCAGTCATGACATCGGCATACAGCACAACGTATGCGTTGACATTCCGGGCCGCTCGCCCGATGATCTGGATCAGGCTCCGTGCATCGCGGAGGAACCCTTCCTTATCCGCATCAAGGATCCCGATGAACCCCACCTCGGGAATATCGAGGCCTTCCCGCAGGAGATTGATCCCGACAAGCACGTCGAACTTCCCAAGACGGAGTTCACGGATGATCTCGCTGCGTTCGAGGGTCTGTATCTCTGAATGGAGGTACCGTGTACGGATGCCCTGGTCTGCAAGGAATTCGGAGAGTTCCTCTGCAAGTTTTTTGGTGAGCGTGGTCACGAGTGCACGGTCGCCCCTTTTGATGGCTGCCTGTACTTCACGTATTACATCATCCGTCTGCCCCTCTATCGGGCGTACCTCTACCTGGGGATCCACAAGGCCGGTCGGGCGGATAATCTGTTCGACGAGCCGGGAGGATTTTTTGATCTCGTAATCGCCGGGCGTAGCCGATACAAAGATTACATTACCCATGTACTGCTCGAACTCGTGGAACTTCAGCGGGCGGTTGTCGTACGCACTCGGGAGGCGGAAACCGTAATCAATCAGCGCCTTTTTCCTCGAGCGGTCACCGTTATACATGCCGTGCAGCTGCGGGATGGTCTGGTGGCTTTCATCGATGATCATCAGGAAATCATCGGGGAAATAGTCAAGGAGGCAGTATGGTTTCTCACCAGCGCCCCTGCCATCGAAATGCCGTGAATAATTCTCGATCCCCTTACAGGAGCCGGTCTCCTCAATCATCTCAAGATCGAACCGTGTTCTCTGTTCAAGGCGGTGCGCCTCCATCATCCCGAGAGTTGGCAGTACTTCATCGAGTTCTTTCCGGATCGATGCAACCGCTGTCTTCCGGGCTCCCTCAGGTGTAACGAAATGCCGGGCAGGATAGACATAGAAATATTTCATCTCCTCTTTTTTTGCGCCGGTGTTTTTGTCCACCTCCCGGATACGTTCTATCTCGTCGCCGAACATCTCGATCCGGATAATGTTGTTGAAGTACCCGGGCACGATGTCGATGATATCCCCCTTGACCCGGAACGGCCCGGCATTAACTCGAGGTCATTTCTTTCAAACAGGATATCAAGCAGCCGGCTCGATGATCTCGTTTCTGGTAATTTTCTGGCCAACCGAGAGCTCAAATCCCATGTTCCGGAAGTTCTCGGGATTGCCAAGGCCAAAAATGCAGGAGACTGAAGCGACGATGATAACATCGCGCCTGAACGAGAGCGAAGCGGTGGCTGATAACCTGAGCATCTCAATCTTGGGATTGATGGCAGAATCCTTTTCAATATACTGGTCTTTTGCAGGAATGTAGGACTCGGGCTGGTAGTAATCATAATAAGATACAAAGTATTCGACCCGGTTGTGCGGGAAAAAGTCGCAGAATTCCTGGTAGAGCTGTGCAGCAAGGGTCTTGTTATGGGCGAGCACAAGAGTTGGCCTGTTCCCCGCGGCGATGACGTTTGCCATGGTAAACGTCTTGCCAGACCCCGTGACGCCCAGCAGTGTCTGGTACTGCTCGTTGTTTTCCAGGCCATCGGTTAACTGCCGGATTGCCACCGGTTGTGAACCGGCCGGTGCGAACGTGGAGGCGAGCTGGAATTCTGTCATGGTGCTTAGGAATTCAGAGTGCAATATATTAATGGATAGGTATGCGGCACGAATCTGGTCAAATCAGGGCCCCGGGCGGGTGGATTAGTACTTATTTTCCTGATTCGAGCAGAGCGAGAAGATCTCGGAGATGAAGGGTATTGATAATATCCTTCCCTTCGAGCCAGCCACGACGGGCTGTTGCAACCCCGAGTTCCATGAAACCCAAATCTTCTTTTGCCTTTGCATCAGAACCAATCGAGAACCGTACCCCATGTTCTCGTGCTGTCCTGCAATTGGTATCGGACAGGTCAAGCCTTGAGGGATTTGCATTGATCTCGAGGAAAACACCCTGTCCTACAGCGGCATCAAAAATTACCGGAAAGTCTGCCTGGATCGGTTCTCTCTTCTGGATAATTCGCCCGGTGGGATGCCCGAGGATATCGACCTGTTCATTATGCAGGGCAGCAAGCAGGCGTTTCGTCATTTCGGTCCGTGGCATGTCCAGACCCGAATGGACGCTCGCCACTACTACATCAAGATCCCCAAGCACCTTGTTCGCGATATCCAGGTTTCCGTCAGGGTCAATGTTGCATTCGATCCCGGCTAGTACCATGAATCCTTCGAGCTCACGGTTCACCTGCTCGATCTCCTTTTGTTGTTGTGCGATTGCTGCCTCGTCAAGTCCCCGGGCAATCCTTGAGTTCCACGCATGATCGCAGATGGCAATATATTCATAGCCGAGCGCCTTTGCGGCGTCAGCCATCTCCCTGAGGGTATGTTTTCCGTCGCTCATGGCAGTGTGAACGTGAAGATCTCCCTTCACCGCGTTATAAGGAATAATATCGGGGAGGGTTCCCTTGATTGCGGCTTCGATCTCGCCACTGTCCTCGCGCATCTCAGGTTCAATATACTGAAGGTCAAGCAGTCTGTACAGGTCCTGCTCGGTCTGTCCTGCCAGCAACTTCCCATCGGCAAGGTTGGTGATCCCGTACTCGTTCAGCTTCCAGTTCCGGTCAAGTGCCCGGCGCCGTAAAGCGATGTTGTGGGTCTTAGATCCGGTAAAATACACCTGAGCTGCCCGGTCCTGGTCTTTATCTACCACCCTCAGGTCAACCTGCACACCGGATGTGAGGACGATACTGCTTTTTGTCAGTCCTTTTCCAAGGATATGATCGATTTCAGGAAGGAGACAGAACTCACTGATCATTTTTTCAGGATTATCTGATGTGGCGAGGATGTCAACATCGCCGATGGTCTCTTTTCTTCGCCGGATTGAACCTGCAAGGCTGATCCCTTGAGTGCCGGGAAGAGTTGCGAGCCTTTTTTTGATGTTTTCAGCAACCGGCAGAATATCACCGAGAAGAAAACGCCTGCCCGGTGCTTTTCATTGCGTGGATACTCTGCAGGATATTCTTCTCGCTTTTCTCGCCAAATCCCGGAATGTCCCGGATCTTTTTGGCCTGAGCCGCTTTTTCCAGTTCTTCGCTGTTGGTAATACCCAGCTCCCTGGTCAGGATCAGGGCTTTTTTTGGCCCGATACCTCCGATTTCGGCGAGTTCCAGGACTCCTTTGGGTATTTCCTGCTTCAGCTTCTCAAGGTGTGCAAGCCTCCCGGTCTCCAGTATTTCCCGGATTTTCCCAGCCAGGTTACTCCCAATACCCGGTATATCCTCAAGTTTTCCACGTTTTGAGACACTGGTAATATCTTCCCCAAGCGTCTCGATTTCGTGGGCAGCCTTCCGGTACGCTGCCCGGCTTGAATTTTACACTCTTGAGGTCAAGGATGTCGGCAACTTCATAGAAGAGTGTTGCGACCTGCTTATTGCTTATCCGGAAAGGTGATTTTTTCATGGCTTATCTCCGGTGATGCTACAGATCAGATGATGTCCTGACACAAGTATAGTCTTTTCCCAATAACAGGTACAAAAAGGAACAGGACTTTACAGTCCGGAGATAGAAGATTCCTGAAATAAAAAGAAATTTTCTCTAATGAACTCTTTTTTGAAAATTCTGACCCTTTTTTGGGCTTTGCCCCCGCCACTGGGGCATCCCCATTGTGATGACGATGTATTACCTGCTATCAGACTCGTTTTTTTGCCTTGCGCCTCCGTCCCTCAGCGGGGACTTGCGGCACAAAAGGGGGCATAATCTTATGAGAAAAAAGGTTTTTTATATGGAAAGAACTTTTTTAAAAAGCTCATATCACTTTGGTTTATAATGTCCCCACTTTTCCAGCGCTTCTTTGAGGGACTGTGCCTTCTTTGCCTTTTCTTCGAGCGTGATACCTTCCTGCCACGCCTCGATCGCCTGCATGGTCGCCTGTGCCCCGGCACGTGTTCCCTTCGGGTGACCATGGATACCGCCGCTCACGAGGAGTACCATCTCGTTACCATAAATATTCATTACATCGGGAACAAGGCCGGGATGGAGCCCTCCTCGAGGAACCGGGAATGCTGATTTGATGCTACCCCAGTCCTGCTCAAGGAGCATCCCTTCGACTGCATGGGTCTTTTTTTCACGTAATACATCGGCAAGGGCAATTGCCTCTTTTTTGGATCCGGTCAACTTTCCGACCGCAGTTCCCGTATGGATCTGGGAAACACCAATGAGCCTCATCGAGCTTTGCGAGGAACTGCATGGTTATGCCATGCTTTTTGTTCCGGTCAAAGGCTGCATGCATGGCACGGTGTGCATGGATAGCAAGACCGAGATCGGAGCAGTAGTCCCGCATCGTCATGACGCTTGCTGTCCCGGCAACGACCACATCGATCATCGCGTAGTTCCAGCCATTTTCGGCCAGCAGGTCTGCCCGTTTCTTCATGGTTTCTGTATCTGCAGTGATATTGAGGAACGCGGATTTCTTCTCACCGGTCTCTTTTTCTGCCTTGTCCCGGAGTTTTGCAAGCTTTTTTACCCGCTCATCAAAGCGGTTGAACGGGGTTGACGTCAGGTTTTCATCGTCTTTGACAAAATCAAACCCCCCCATCCAGGTTTCGTAACCGATCTCTGCATGCTCCTGTGCAGAAAAACCGATCTTGGGCTTCGGTACTGCACCGGTTAGTGGTCGTTTACTGACATTCATCATCTTCCGGATACCGTCGTTGCCAAAATGCGGGCCTTTGAAATGCTTCAGGTAAGCAGCCGGCAGGGTGACATCGATCAACCGAAGGTTTCTCACCGCTTTCATACCAAAGATGTTCCCGGCAATCCCGCTCATCAGCTGGACGGCATTCCCTTCCTCCCAGAGTCCAAGGGGGTAAGCGATTTTTACCACATTTCCTTCGATGTCAAACGCTTTTGCTTCCAGACTTTTTCATGCGGGGCGGCAGGGTGAAGAGCGTTGTCCATGTCCCCGTTGAACTTTCCGATGCAATCCTTCCGGCTGCTTCTTTACCGCGGATCCCTGCAGCAGGTTCAAAATAAAACATGCAGATAAGATCATCAGGTGCCGGTTTATAGTCGGGATCGACAAATTCTTTGTACCAGTCTATTGCCATAATTGTTCCTGTATTATCAAAGGAACTCATAGTAAATAACGTTCCCTTTGGAGGAAGAAAAAATCTCAATAGTGCAAAAACACCGGAAAAAAATGCTTGTAAAACCGGATCCGGAAAGTAATTGTTCCGGAAATATTTGAGAAAAACCGGTCAGTCATGTCAGCCGTATGAGATTTTCCCGCCCTTTTTTGATCTTCTGGATTACACCCCGCTGATGGAGGTCGTTGAGTGTTGCACTCACGGTTGATTTGGGAAGACCCAGGTTTTTGACGATATCCGACTGGTAATCTGTTCCCCGCCACTGGTTTTGAGCAGCTGGATAATCCTCTCTTCGAGGCTGATCAGGTCAGCTTCAGTCAGCTGGACTGTTCTTTCATCGGATTCATCGGGTTTTTCATGGCGTCTTTTTGATATAATCATAACCAATCCTGTGATCACAATAATAACAAATCCGGATGCGAGCAGTACCGGCAGTAAGGTAAAACCTGTTTTTTCAAAGACCAGCCGTGGCTCCCCAGCCCCGAATGAACGCTGGCCGTACCAGATGAGCCCGTCCCGTTCCTGGTCAGGTGCAGGTTGAACGGTACTGACCGTATATCCGGATGGATACCGGATAATGAGGGTATGGTCTTTAGCCAGGTATAACCCTCCGGCGAATGCATCACCGATGGCTAGATCAGTTCCCGTTTTTGCAAAATTTTTCCAATTGAAAGAATAGTATACAACCCGTACCTGCCGGTGGGGGAATCCTGGATAACAGCATCACCGGTAAAATCAGCAATTTCCATGGGCCTGGACGTGGCTGCTGCTGCCTGTGCAGCGGAACGCTGCATCAGATCAAGGAACTGGGGAAGATAGGTTGAAGATACATTTTTTGAATAGGCCTCAAAAGCCGCCATGTCATCGTTGTTTGCAAGAAGCGTCCGGTCACTCCACATGCCAGTTCGCTGTTCCATCCTCAAGGATTGTGATCGTGTAGGTGATCGATGGGTCCGGAGGAACAGGTGCCGCACACGCAATGATGGGAATACAGAACAGGAGGAGTGTGGTAAGGGCAAGAATCCTGTTCCGGGTCATGTATTCCATACGTCACCAGCCTGTTGATTATTTTCACTCAACTGTATAAAAATTAGGCAGAGTTTTTTTCACTCATTTCCTGTTACCGTCATGGAGCAGGATGTGTCTGGTATTTACAGGAACTGTTTTTTGTGCTCATGGTCGCGTGACTTCGTTAGTTACGCCCGTTTTTTCCTGTGTCCCGGGATGATCCTTTACCGTCCTGCGGGTTTTTATTCAATGCAGGCGTGATATTCTGGTTCCCTGTTTGCGGGCTGATAGTCCGGTTTACGGAAATTACATCCTTTTGATTATTTATCCTGTCCCGGAGCTTATCCCTGTCCTGTTCAATAGTTTCGACAGCCGTTGTGTTGTGATCCGATATACGATTCTGGTTCCCGATCTCCAGTCTCACTGCTTTGAAGATAGTTTTATTGTCCTTTTCGATAAAACGGGCGAATCTCGTTTCTGTCTTCTGTTCAAACTTTCTTTCGAGTTCAAGACTATTATTGTATGCCCGGGCAAGACCGGTATTGTTCGGGTACTGAAGCGAGAGATTTGTAAGGATGGCCTGGTGTCTGGCGATCATTTCCTGTGCGTGCAGCAACCCGGTTGCATTGGATGCAAAAGGCGTCAGGGACATTTCTGTCAGGTTCAGTTTCTGCCGGGTACTGTTCCATTGCCCGTTCTGCGGTATTCGTCCGGTTGAGACTCAGTTCCCTCTGCACTTCAGCGATACGGAGTCTTGCATGGTCTACCTGCTTTTCCACCCGCTGGGTATTGTTGAAGGTGAACGTCTCGTCGAGGTCTTCCATTGCAATCTTCAGCCCGTACAGGGGACTGTCTGCACTTATGGAACCCTGATAGGGTGAACTATCATCAGACAGGACGCTTTCCCCCTGTGCACCGGAAGAATTGTCAGCCAGTGCTGTGACGGTTCCAATGCTACAGAGCAGTGCTATGAATACCACTCCTAAAATGATAATCTGCTTATTTTTCATCACTCCTCCACTTCCCGGCATATGCCACTTGTATATAGGTATATTTTTTTGGCATTAAGGGTGGCTATAGTTCACCATAAACCGGATTGTCTGCCTGTTTACTGATTTCAAAGGAATTGTTCCGGAACGTTCAGAATTTAAAATGAAGCGATAATTCACCAGAGAAAAAAAACCACCGGAAATGAGGTGTCAGCCAGGATCAGAAACCCGGAAAGACGCTGACGCGCGGAAGAACAAGGGAGCTGGAATGCTTTTTTTTATTGTTCCCGGAGACAGGTCCTGATGATCGGATTTTAATGGAGAAAAACCGCTGGCTGTTTTAGTACCCTGACTGCCATTTTTCAATACATAATTATAATTGAAAGTCTACCTACTTGTGATTATAACGGGTGTCCTCTCCCGGAAAAATTCGGACGGGTGAAGACGTGTAAAAAATACAGGATTTCTCCTTTCATGTCTGATAAAGAGCATCCATGGCTGTAAAGAACCCCCCATCTTCAAAAAAGAAAAAGATCCCGTGCTTCCTGAGCAGGCGGTATCTGAAAAATCCTACCGGACATTTTTTGAATATACTGCCCTGCCAGCTATTATCGTAAAAAAAGATGCGACTATCTCCCTGGCTAACCGGAAATTTCAGGAAATGAGCGGTTACAGCCTTCGGGAAATCGAGGGGAAAAAAACCTGGATGGAGTTTGTTTCACCTGATGATGTCGATAGTATAACGAATTATCTTTCTGAGACTATGAAAAAGAACAGAAGCGCACCTGAATCATGTTCTTTTGGATTTATTGATAAGAAAAAACGAAAACGCGATATGATACTCGCAGCTGGTTTCATACCAGGGAAACGGCAGTACATCTTTTCCCTTGTCGATATCTCCGGTAATGCGCAGCCTGAAAATGAATATAAGTGCAATAACCAGCAGATGTCAGGAGTCATCTATAATATTCCTGAAGCTACGTTTGCAATTGACCGTAACGGGAAAGTTATTGCCTGGAACCGGGCAATTGAGGAAGCTGACCGGGGGCCTGGGGACAGACATCTTTGGAAAGGGGAATCATGAATATTCTGTTCCCTTCTTTGGGGACCGCCGGCCGATGATTATTGACCTGATCTTTGCATCTGATGTCGAAATCGAGGACCATGGTTATACAGGAATACAGTGGACCGGAAATACCCTCTCTGCAGAAATAACGGTGACGATCTCTGACGGGCAATCTCAGTTCATACGGGAAATTGCCTCCCCTATTTTCAATGAGTTCGGGAAACCAGCGGGTGCAATAGAATCGATCACGGATATCACCGGACTACGGCAACATGAGACCGCACTGCAGGTTTCCGAGTCAAGATACCGGACCATACTGGAAAATACCGGATCCGCACTAGCAATTATCGAAGAAGATGATATGATTTCATATCTTAATCCGGAATTTGAAAAGATTATCGGGTATGTAAGGGAGGAAATTGAAGGGAAGAAAAAACTGACGGAGTTCGTTGTTCCAAAAGACCTTGAACGGTTGCAGGAGTATGAGCGTGAATGCAGGACAAATCCTCATAGGGAAACAACAAACAAAGAATTCCGGTTTATCCGCTTTGACGGGTATATCCGGAACGGGTTTCTCACCATTACCCCGATTCCTGATACTAAAAAGCTGGTTGTTTCGCTCATGGATGTTACCCATAAAACCCGTGAAGAGGATGCTCTCCAGAAGGCCAATACAAAACTGAATTCCTTTAACTTCATTACACGCCACGAAATTCTCAATCATCTGACTGTTGTAAAGGGCTATATCGAACTCTCACGAGAGCAAATCCGTGACCCCCGTTTCCGGCTCACGCCGTTCCTGCTCACATTTCTGGACAAGGAGCTGGCAGCCGCAAATGCCATTCAGGAACTGATCATATTCACGAGGGATTACCAGAATATCGGGATCCAGCCCCCGGCGTGGAACAACCTCAGCGAGACGATCAAACAGGCAGCTGCCCGTGTGCGACTGGGACTGGTTAAACTGTCCGTGGATACCGAAGGTGTAGAAATCTATGCGGACGGAATGATTGAGAAGGTATTTTTCCACCTTATTGACAATGCTGTCAGGTATGGCGGGAAGACCAGGATGATCCGGTTCTATTGTGATGAGTCATTTGAGGAACTGCTTGTAATTTGTGAAGATGACGGAATAGGTGTCCCCCCGGATGCAAAAGAGAAGATATTCACCCGCCATCTTTTCCAGAATTCCGGGCTTGACATGCACCTGTCGCGGGAGATACTATCCATTACCGGGCTCTCTATCCGGGAAACCGGCACCTTTGGCAATGGTGCACGTTTTGAAATACGGGTACCCGAAGGTGCGTACCGTTTTACCAGCCCCCATTAAAAAAGAAAAAACCACGATTAAAAAAAAAAAGTACCGGATTATTTTTTAACGATAAGTTTGTGACCGGGAACATCAACTTTGTATGACTTTGGACGCTCCAGTAAATCCAGTGCATTGATCTTCATATCGACTAATTCGGCATAATTGAAAGATTCATATTTTTTTTCTTCTTTTTCCATCCAGAAAACCACAATGCCGTTCTCCATTTTCTTGCTGTCAACAATGTCTTTCATACTTTCCGATCGGCAATTCAGGCATATTAAGGTATCGTAACCGTGGGAGCATGGTTCTGGCATGAACGAGGTATGCACGAACAGACCGGACAAAAAAAGAAGGGTAAACTACCAGTTTAGCACCAACTTTTTTCTTAGACACACTCAGGATACGTCCTTCATAACACTCCCGGGGACTTTTGCAATGTTTCAGCCCCCGCCGTTTGCGTCGACCCCCATAATGCGATAGAACTGTGTATTCTTTTTTACAGGCACCCGAGTATGTCGAAAAAAAATGAGATACTTTTTTCCCATTCATTTTAGTTCAGTGGTAATACCTGATTTTTACGTCTCAATGTGATAGTTATTTTAAGTGTTTTATAAGCGGTTTACATAAAAAAAAGAAAACCTATGGAATATTTTCCTGTTAAATTATTATTCTTTCACAACAAATCCTTGGTATAAACGGGAGCCGGCAGTTTGACAGACGATGCATCAGAAAAACAGGAAAAACCTGGAGCAGGGTTTTTTGAAAATAAGAACCTGATGATAGCGGGGATGGTGGTAGTGTTGGTTATAATCGCAGTTATTACTCTATTTTTTATTCAGTTGCCCTCAGATAGCGGGAACAAAAAACCCGTAGCAATAACAAATAATACGACCCGCGTGACCGCAGTATCTTCTTCGAACATTCCTACATTTGCAAAAACCGTCCGCCCGACTGACACACGGACGATCAGGCAAACCCCCACAATAACAGCAACTCCTGCAGTGCCAGTCGATTTTATCATCCATTCAGGAACTCCGTCAAGTTGCGGGTTAACCTGCCGGCGACTGGATGCATCGATTACCAATATCGGTTATGCAACTGCACATGATGTGTGCATCGATGTCAGTATGCACAACAGCAAAAATGAGATCATCAACCTGAACGGAGGAGCTTCCATACAACAGTGTATCGGTGATATTGCCGGTGGACAATCAAAAACGGAACCTATCACTATTAATGCAGATTGTGGTGCCTTTGCGTCCAAATGTATCGGTGAAACGCTGACGTTAAAAACTCAGGTAACCTCCGTTGAAAAAACGGTCCTGTTTCCGGATCAGGTGATTGCAGTCTGATATATCAGAAATAATCGCTGATTTTTCACTGGCTCATAATTTTTTGCCTTATCATATGTCGCAGGTGAAACCGGACGATATATCCTGATGAACACATCCGGCTGTTAACATCCTGTCATCTTTTCAGGAATTCGCTTACCCTGCGATAAAAATGAGATAAGAGGGTAGTCCTTGAGATTTTTTTTAATTAATTAAAAAAAGGGTAATTAATGACTCTGTAGAAATGTTTTTAAAAACTCTCAACGTTCATGGGGGTTTCACCCCCGCCACTTGGCTCCCCCCCATGCGATAACCCCCGAGAAGGTAATAACAGCACTATCACATTGCGCAGGGGTGGTCTGGGGGGACAGGCACTGTCCCCTCCTTCAAAGCATGTGTCCTTTTTTATTTTGTGCTAGAATAAAAGGAATTCCACAGAGCCTAATTAATGACCTGATTTAAGTATTCTTTTTTCCGGCTGACTTTCCGGCTGACTCATCATTGCGTTTATCTTTACCTTTATTATCCTTATCAGATTTATTATCGGTATTTTTCTCTCTGTTCTGTTTATCATCACCATTGTTTTTTACCTGGTTCTCTTCTCTGCTCCGGGTTTGTTCAGAAACCGCAATTTCGTTTCCTTCTCCCGTATCAGATATATTGCCTTGTTTAAGGATCTTTTTTATCTGACCTGAATTCCTGAAATTGTCAGGATTCAGAGAAAACGTCACGGTGATGTTACCGTCTTCATTCTCGTTGATTTCGATGTCATCTTTTTCAATACCGAGGAATTTATATAGCCTTGATAACATTTTATCCAGACCTTTTTTTTCTCCGATAACCCGGATAGTATCGTTACCCTGGACATTAACCGTATTACCATTCACCACAAGAGCACCTGAACAGTTTATTTTCACACCTTCACCGGGTGTAACATTTTCCAGGTCACTTCGGTGGAACTTGGCTATCAGGGTGCCGCCATCTTTGGCGGAGACTGACGCTCTGATCATATCAGCACCTCCACAGGTCAGGGTGCTGCTGGCATAATCTACACGGGGTTTTTTGCCTCCTTCTGCAGCATTGAATGTGGCGCCAGTAAGGGAGATGTATACCGTAAATACACCTTTGCTGTTAAGGTTCAGGGTCGTGGGTCTGATTACGAGATTTGCTGACAGTGGCTCATCCTCATCCATGCTCCCGGATGTGTTGAATTGTACGACAGCTTCAGCCTGGTTATTATCCGGTACCGGATCCGTTTCATTGAGTCCTGTTATTGTGATCCTGTTGGTCTTGACACCCGCTGCAGTGAAATTTGTTTTAATGGTAAGGGTGGCAGAGGTGGCATTATCCAGTTCGTCAATGCTCCAGATATTCGTGGTCGTATTGTAAATACCGCGGTCTGACACAGCAGTTATGTTTTTTAGTCCTGTAAGCTGGGAAAGATCCTCCTGAAGAGTAATGTTGGTAGCATTCGCAGGCCCATCATTCCGAAGCGTAATTGCCCAGGTGACTTCGTCATTGATTGCATACGGCCCGGCAGAACTCACCGTTTTTGAAACATTAAGATCAGATTCCTGCTCCAATGGTGGAATATCAGGTGCATTGATTTGAATTTCTGCTTCAGCCTGGTTATTATCCGGTACCGGATCCGTTTCATTGAATCCCGTTATTGTGATCCTGTTGGTCTTGACACCCGCTGCAGTGAAATTTGTTTTAATGGTAAGAGTGGCAGAGGTGGCATTATCCAGTTCGTCAATACTCCAGACATTCGTGGTGGTATTGTACTCCCCGCGATCTGTATCGCTGGTTAAGTTTTTCAACCCCGTAAGCTGGGAAATATCCTCCTGAAGAGTAATGTTGGTAGCATTCGCGGGGCCATTATTCGTGAGCGTTACCACCCAGGTGACTTCGTCATTGAACATAAATGGCCCGGGAGAGCTTACTACTTTTGAGACATTGAGATCGGCTTGCGTTTCTTCTCCTTCTGATGCGGCTGCAATTCCGGTATTGAAAACAAGCAACAGCAGAATCGCTCCTGTAATCATATGCACAAATCTGGTCATAGTGAAACCTCACAACCCGGAGCATTCCGGTAAAATTTTTTTATTATGGCTGCCATTAAAGGTCGTGACCGTTTTTAATAAAACCGGATAGTCCACACTATTTTCAATTATCGTAGAAGCGTTCCTGATGGTTCAGAATTAAAAAACAAGCCCAAATCTGCAAAAAATGTTTTGGGAAAAAAACTGCCCCAAATAAGACCCGAATCATATCACTGGTCTTTTCAGCGCATAAAAAAGTGATCTTTTTGGGGCTTTTTTTCGCTTTGCAAAGAGATGGTGCAACGCTTATGTGCATATCCGTATGTGGTCAGACCTTCAGCGGGATATCACGCACTGTACCTGGAATCTGCAACCATTGATTTTTCCACATTTCCGAACAGCACTGTAATAATCAGGGATTGAACCTGCCCATATATCCCAGAGATGACGATTTTCTCAAAGCTGGCTGCACAAAGTGAATAAAAAAATGTTGGTGGTTTAACCTATCAGAGGTTCGACCGGGTTACCGGTTATTCTGTGCCTTCCACTGTACACAAAACCTGCTTTTACCGGCTCCTTCACCGAATGCGGGAAATGCGTCCGGGTTTGCATTCCTGAATTCCTGCATCAGGGTACAAGCGGTTTTGTAATCCCCGTTTTCCACTGCTGAACGGATATCTGCAACGTCATAACCCTGTTCTGTAAGGTTGTCCAGTCTCAGAAGCATCCTTGTTCCGTTCTGCAGGCGGGTCATGTCCCCTTTACCTGCTCCTTCACCGAATGCGGGAAATGCGTCCGGGTTTGCATTCCTGAATTCCTGCATCAGGGTACAAGCGGTTTTGTAATCCCCGTTTTCCACTGCTGAACGGATAGCTGCAACGTCATAACCCTGTTCTGAAAGGTTGTCCAGTCTCAGAAGCATCCTTGTTCCGTTCTGCAGGCGGGTCCTAGTGCCGTTGCCGGCTTCCTTCATCATTTCTCCCCATGAGGCTTCGCGGAAGGAGTGTTGCCATTCTTTCATGGCTGTGATGTCACCATTCCGCAATGCGTTTTTTTCTTCGGTACCATTGACTCCCTGATGTTTGAGCCTCTCGATCATCTGTACATGCCCGGATTGTCCGGTGGTATCTTTCTGATTATTACCGGGTCCCTGCTGGGTCATGGCTGCTGCACTGGCTGTACCAATTAAAAGCGCAGCTATACAGAAGACTGCAAGAGCCCCGATATAAATTCCTGGTGTTTTCATAGTGTTTCGTGCTCCTTGTTCTTTTTAACAGGTGTGGGTGCAGTGTTTAAGCACACACCATGATTTTTGGTTAGGCAGGGTTTGAATTAAGGCTGGTGACAGTTTATGAAATTCCGGATTGTCCGCACAAATTTCTATTTCCAAAAAATCGTCCATTATAGTTCAGAATTAAAAAATAAGCCCATATATTCGAAAAAAACATTGGAAAAAAACATGTCTCAAAATGATGTCTGAATCAGTTCCCGATTCGATTTCGCGCGAAAAAGTTGATCCCGGACACCCTCACACCGGATAAAAAGATACCATGCCCGGTATAAAAATCTGTATGCAGTCTGGCTTTCAGGTGATATCCCGCACTGTACAGGAATCTGCAGATGTGATATTTTCCACGTTTCCGATATGCACCGTAGCATGAATGTCTTCCCGTATATCTGTTGCGTCCATATATGTGGCCTTCACATCAAAGTACAATCCTGGAATTGTTCAGACTATCAATGCGATGAGAATTCCGGTATGACCAAACAAAAAGGTGCTTTGTAGAAATGTTTGAAAAAACTTAAACGCTCATGGGGGTTTCACCCCCGCCGCGTTGCTCCCCCCAAATGCGATAACTCCTAGACTGGTATACAGCAGCACTATCGCGCAGCGCTGGGGCGGTCAGGAGGGACAGGCACTGTCCCCTCCTTCATATTCTGTGCTTTAATTTTATACTCTGATAAAAATGAATTCTACAGAGCCCAAAAATGTGCTATTTATAATAAAAATGGAGAACAAATCTGGCGTATTTTATGCAAAAATCAATGATCCGGGTCAGTCACCGAGACTACAAATACGAGAGTGATAACAACAGCGAGAAGGAAACTGGCAAAGAACCCTGATGAGAACCCGGCTACGGTAATGATTATGCCGGTGATGAGGGGGCCCATAGATTGGCCAATATCCATAATGGATGAGAGTGCTCCCATAGACGCCCCGATCTGTTCTTTTCTTGCAACATCTGCAACATATGCGCTGGTTGCTACTGTTGAAAGTGACATACCCATACCGAATATCGCACTTATGATAAGGAAAATGGCAAATGACGATGCAAATGAGATAACCGCAACGGAACACCCGATGATGATCAGTCCTGCTGCAATCTGAATGCGTTTGTCGACCCGGTCAGCAATCATCCCGAAAAAAGGTTTACTCGCGGCGATGATCAGGACCTGTATTGCGAATATAATGCCGGTCTGGAAAGCATCGATTCCCTGCGACAACAGGAAAACCGGCAGGAATGTCTCAAACGCCCCAAACGCAAAATAGGTGGCCATGTCAACAGCAGCTGTTCCACGCAGTTTCCGGTTTGAAAAAAACGTAACAAAACTCTCGCGGAAGACCGAAAAAGGGAGCACACTTACTGAATCTGAGTCGTCTGGGAACATCAGAATCATGATGAACACCGGCACTGCTGCAAGGGCTGCTACTATGTATACCATCCTGTACGGGAACAGTCCCGGATAAAAAATAAACCAGGAGATAATGGCACCTCCAATGAGCGGGGCAATCGATCGGCCGACCAGCGTTGCGGAAGAATACTGCCCGAGCATCTGACCTTTGTTGGTTGGAAATCGCTCAGCGATGACGGCAGAAATGACCGGGCCCAGTATTGCTGTTGCGGTCCCGTGGAAGAACCTGACCGGGATTAACCAGAGAGGATTCGTGATAAGCAGATAGAGGAGAGGTGCAGTAAGAAAAACAACACCGGATACTATCAGGAGCCGCTTTCTGCCAAGATGATTCTGAGAGCACTCCCACCGGAAACGAAAACAGGATTCCGGCGAAAGGAGAAAATGCAGCAATAAGGCCGATTATCGTATCGTTTGCACCTAATGCCTGGGAAAAAAGTGGCAGAACGGGATTTTTCGATAGTGTGGTTGAAAAAATTGCAAAGAACCCAAGCAGGAAAAGGTAATATATCGTCCATCGTTCGGGTATGAGCCATCTTCTGGAAGTCCCGGGGAGCGACATAACTCTATTGTCGGTTAGTGGTAATCGGGCTTAAGAATGTCTTTTCATTATTACACAATTTTTTTAAAGACTCCAGAAAAAAAGAGAATGATACGTTCTGACGATAATTATTTTTCTGTTGGTTTCCCATCGAAATGCTCTTCCTTGGCAATTGCTTCCTGCTTCGTCTTCCGTACAACTTTATCCAAATGCTCTGGCGGGGAGTAAATTGTGTACAGTTTGAGATTTTTGGTATTTGAAGTGTTTATTACGTTGTGTTTCGCGCCGGAGGGAACTATTACGCCACTTCCATCTTTCACCACATGCTTCGTGCCATCGATAACGACGACTCCATCCCCTTCTTCGAAACGGAAGAACTGGTCAACATCATCATGCGTTTCCTCACCGATGTCTTCTTTTGGTTTGAGGCACATCAAGACCAGCTGACTGAATTTTCCTGTATACAGTACTCTTGCGGAAATCCGTGTTCTTTTTTGTTTCTTCTTCGAGATTTGCTGCAAAACCTTTCTTCATTTTTCTACACCTCTAATTAAATCTGTAATGTTCCTATACTCCTCAACTTACTCAAATGAGGCTCCATCTATCCAGTGCCAATGACAATCGCTGTATTGAGAAGGTTGTCCCCGCTGGGCATAGAGTCCCCTGAATATAATCGTGTACTTTGATATGAAATAATTACGGATATCGGAATTATACGAATGGAGCCCGGTCATCGGCTACCAGGATGACCCATTAATCGACACAAAAAGATGCCTTTTTATAATGAATAACGACTACTTCCTGATGAATGGTATCAATCAGGCCGGGTCCGGTAACTCTGGGGGGGGTGGAGCTCGATAACCACCTGCTTCTCGCTGCTGGAATTCTCGGGACGACAGGTTCTTCGTTACAACGCATCCTCTCTCTGGGCGCCGGGGGTGTTGTGACCAAATCAATCGGGCCTCATCCAAAAGACGGGCATGCAGGGCCCTGCCTTGTTGTACTTGAAGACGGGCTCCTGAATGCCATGGGACTACCAAATCCTTCAAAAGAGTTTGTTGATGAGATCACGTTGCTTGCAAAAAAACCCGTTATCGTAAGTATCTTTGGTGGAAACCCGGAAGAATTTGCCCGGGTCGCCAGCTGGTTTAAGGGCAGGGTTGCCGGATTTGAACTGAACCTGTCCTGTCCGCATGCAGAAGGGTATGGAGCAGCAATCGGAACCGACCCGGCCCTTGTTGAAGCCTGTACCGGGCAGTCAGCGCAACCGGTATCCCCACCTGGGTAAAACTCACCCCGAATGTGACCGACATTACGGCAATTGGAAAAGCAGCAGAACGCGGGGGGGCAAGCGCGATCGTTGCTATCAATACAATAAAAGCAATGCGGGTTTCGACAGAAATGCGGCGCCCGGTGCTGGGAAACCGGTATGGTGGCCTTTCGGGAAGTGCGGTATTCCCTATTGCAGTCCGCTGTGTATATGAACTCTATGAAGCCTGCAAAATACCCATAATCGGGTGTGGGGGAGTAGCCACTGCTGATAACGTGATCGAGATGATGATGGCGGGTGCAGGCGCAGTGGAGATTGGCAGTGCCGTGTATAACGACATAAAAGTCTTTGAGACCATCAAGGCGGACCTCTACAGCAGGGATGGATTACCGTCACACGAGATTATAGGGTGCGCCCATGAACCGTAACCTCTCTGTGCCGGTATCCATACTGAGGGTTAAAGAAGAGACATCACTCATCCGCACATTCGTGTTTGACCGCCCGTTTATATTCACTCCGGGACAGTTTGTCATGGTCTGGATACCGGGGGTCGATGAAATTCCGATGGCATTGTCGTCTGAAAATACTATCACTGTCCAGAAAGCCGGTGATGCAACCAGTGCCATGTTCGCTCTTGGTCCGGGTGACAAACTGGGAATACGGGGTCCTTTTGGCAATGGATTTTCCAAAGGGGAGAAAGTACTTGCAATCGCCGGCGGTGTTGGTGCTGCGCCCCTCCTCCCGCTTGCAAGGGCTGACTGTGTCATGACCTTTCTCCTCGGTGCACAGACCGAAAGGGAGCTCCTGTTTGTTGACCAGCTGGATGAGTGTACCGATGTGCTGATTGCGACAGATGACGGATCACTGGGTGTGCACGGGTACGTAACTACGCTTATGACTGACCTGAACCTCGGTGCGTACGACAGGATCGCGGTCTGTGGTCCTGAAGTGATGATGAGGGCGGTGCTTACCAAAGTCGAAGAAAAAGGAATTGCCCATAAGACCGAGTTTTCGCTGCACCGGTACATGAAATGTGGTGTAGGTGTCTGCGGTTCGTGTTGCATAGACCCGTCAGGACTCCGGGTATGCCGTGATGGTCCGGTTTTCCCGGGAGATCTTCTCCTTAAAAGCGAATTTGGTCACTATACGCGTGATGCAAGTGGCAGAAAAAAGAATATCTGATTGTCAAAACAGATGGAAAATTTTAAATTATCATACCCTGTTGACTGATTCAGACTTCACCAGTATTTTTAGTAAACCGGTATGAACCTTTGGGTACCCTGATTTCTGCACGTGCTCCGGAACCGGTACTCCGGTCTCACTGATTGAGATCCCTGTCATACCCAGAATTTCTGCCGCAAGGAAAAGTCCGTAGCCTTTATTACGGTAGTAATCGAATTTGAAAATTCCCTCTTTTGCGCTTACAGGGACTCCTACACCCTCGTCCTGGCAGAAAATTGTCAGCCCCTCACCGTTTTCCTGTGCAGAAAACCTGATTTTTGTTCCTGACTGCCCGTGGCACAGTGCATTATCCACGATAATATCGAATACCTTCTCCAGAAATAAATCCGCAAATATCTCAAGCCTGTGTACATCTTTTTCTATACAGACACCATCAAGCTCAAGTCCCGCGGTTGCACGTCTGATAGTGTCATCCACTGCCTGCCACTGCGGGGGTTTTATCCCGATATCCTGGTAGTCCCGGGCAAAACGGATCTGTCTCTGGATTATCTGCGTACTCTGTTCGATCCTTTTGAGATACTCAAAGGTTGTTGGATCTGTGACTATCTCTTCTGCAAGAGAGACTGATCGTATAATTGCATTAACCTGGTCGAAAATATCATGATGGGTTATAGAAGAGAGTGTGTTCAGTTTGCGGTTTGCGAGCTTAAGGGTTGCTTCAAATCGTTTTCGTTCCAGGATCTCGGCTTTAAGCCCGTCATTTGCCCGCATGAGTTCTTCGGACCGCTCTTTTACTTTTCGCTCCAGATCTCCCCGTGCTTTCTCAATAACCCGTTCGGCAAGTTTACGTTCGGTGATATCGATAGCAGAGCAGATTACCTTGTTGCCCGGGGAAAGGGATGCAGAAACAAGGAACTGGCGTACCAGACCTTCCCTTGTGTGAAGGAGGAGCTCGGTATCGCCGACGTCAGAATTCTTCTGGATCCTGGCGATGAACGAATCTCTTTCAGCAGGATCCAGGAGGATGTGGTTCAGGTCCTTATTGATCAGGTCATGCCGGTCATATCCGAGCATCCGTGCACATTTCCCATTCATTTCCTGAATGCGGCGGCTTGCGAGACCGAAGGTGAAAATACCTGTCTGGGAGTTTTCGAATATCTCCTGGTATTTTTTCTCTTCTGCCTGGAATCCTTCTGCAAATGAAGACGTAATAAAACCGATTGTTACGAAGATAACAAACCAGGCAGTAGATACCGCGATAATGGTCGGGTCGAAATTTGTGAAAACGTAGACAAGCAGGAGAAAGATTGTACTTATAACCAGAGAGAAGACCACTCCCCGCTTTGGATAGAAATTTACAAAAAGGATGATTGGCAGGAAATAGAGGAATGGAAAAACCTCATAGATCCCGTGTTCAAGGGAAAAAATCGTTGCAAAGATTGCAATGATGACCGATAAAATTATTATTGTTATCCAGAAATACCGTGGCCTGATGGCAACGGGTGACTTCATATGTCCTCCCGTTTTGGTTGCAGGGGATGTCCGGACAGTACTGTGCTTTCAAACCGCCGGGATTCAAGGATCTCTGCCCGGAGTTTCTCGTTCAGCCGTTCCAGGTCACTGGTGCGTTCTTTTACCTGTTGTTCAAGATCGTCGAGAGTTTTTATTATCTCTTCATCCACGATTTTGCTTCTGGTGATAT
This sequence comes from uncultured Methanoregulaceae archaeon, assembly GCA_963733045.1. Lineage (GTDB taxonomy): Archaea > Halobacteriota > Methanomicrobia > Methanomicrobiales > Methanospirillaceae > Methanoregula. Next base: position 97,682 of record CAVTBZ010000009.1, read on the forward strand.
CTATGGCAGAACACATTACCTGATTCTGCGTTACAAGTATGGGGAAAATGGCGAACCTGAACACTGAACCGTCCTGACCGCGGAACTGTGATTCCATCGGTACATGGTTTTGTTTTTTTCGCTGATTCAGGTCAGTTATGAATTGTTTTTGTTCTTCTTTGTCAGGCCAGATGACTGAGATGTCCTTGCCTATGAGATCCGATTGTTTATACTTCAGCCATTGGGCGCATTTTGGATTGATATCGCGAATCTGCTGATCCTTAAGGTTAAAACAGAAGATACCCTCCAGGGAATTATCCAGGATATTTTTTACGCGGGTCCGTTCGTCGCGCTGCCTGATTGCATGGGATGACGCCACAACACCAATGGTGATAAAGATTGCAAACCATGCCGTAGCAATGGCAATCTGTGTCGGATCTGAATTCCCCAGAAGATAAATGAGGCTTATATACATCAGGCTGATTCCCAGTGAGAATAATACTCCCCGTTCCGGGTATAAATAAACAACAAGGATAATAGGCAGGATATAGTGGAAGGGAAAGACGTTAAAAATACCGTTTATAAGAGAAAAAATCGATGTGAGGAAAGCTCCGATGCAGGTAAAAGCGACCAGCAACAGTCGCAATACTTCCCTATTTTCAACAGATAAATACTCCATTGGCTGTCCCCTGCCCAATTCCCAGCCAAACCGATGTATGGATTCTGGTATGTTCCTAATTAATGATCTGATTACATATATTTATATACTCTGTGGTAAGTTGCTACAGAATTGCCGGATTATTTATAATTTTTCTCTTTTAGTGTAAAAATATGAGATTCCGAACCTGTTGTATTGATACGATTTAGATCTTCAAGCTTATTGATGTTGGTGAATGTCAGGAGTTCGGGATCAATATTCTTCAACTCATTGACCGGGACAAACCTGGCTGAAAGGTTCATGATCATTGCACGCAATGACAGCGATTCATGATTTTCCAGATAAGAAAGGAGGGCTTGCCTACGATAAACGGCATGAAGGGGTTCAAGCATATCGGGATTCCAGGTAGGTATCGCCGCATCGTAGTTGTCAATGCTGTCAAAAAGGTATGAAATAACCTTCGGATTGATACAGGGCATATCGCATGCCGTGACAAAAATCAGTTCTCCCCGTGCCGCAACTGATCCGGCATGAAGGCCTCCGATCGGTCCTATCCCCTCACGGATATCGGTGATGCAACGGATTCCCTCGATCTTCCGGAACCGTTTGCATTGTTCAGGATTTCTGGCAACAAGGATAATCTCATCGACTACCTCATGGAGCGAATCAACCAGGCGTTCAATGAATGTCCTGCCAAGGTACGTAAAAAAATACTTCTCCTGCCCGTTTGCACGCCGGGCTTCACCACCAACCAGTACCGACTGCAGATCTCAATGCGCTACTCCGTTCATACCATTTTTACCTCTGCAGATATGTTCAGGGCAGGAATACTTCATGAATATACCCTGTCTGATCGGTGCAGACTCACTTCTCCACCCTGCGTAATTCTTTCTTTTCCATAGCAAGCAGTGCCTCCTTGATTTCAACAGATGGAGAGAACCCCCCGATTCCATGCGCTGCAGTGATACGGTGACATGGGATGACAAGGGGTGTGGGATTACGTGCCATCGCCTGGCCGACGACGCGTGGGGATGTGCCGACCTTTTCTGCAATCGTCCCGTATGTTGACGTGGACCCATACGGTACCTGTTGAACTGCCCGGTATATACTGCTGTATACTGTATCGTCATGCGTGGCTATGCTGTCAAGCGGTAAAAGACTGACTACCTGCCCCGAGCAGTATTGCCGTATCAGGCCGGGAACTTCTCCCGGGATACCCGTTTTTGCAAACCTGATACGGTGAACGGTCGTTCTGGTCCACCACACATGGACAAACCAGAGTCCGAACCGGCAGGACCCCCCTACGATTTCCACCGTGAAACCAACTCCCGGAATTTTGCCGTATCGCATGCAATCATTTCTTCCTGTATCCATGCGGGGAGTGAGTCGTGGACCCTTTTTTCCAGAAATCTCTTCTCCCCCATTACCAGTACACCCCGGTCTTCGGGTGTGCGTAGGTACTCTTCCCAATGCCTGGAGGGAGCGATTTATGGCCGGCAGGGTGTAGCAGAGAAATTCACCTTCTGGGCCAAACTTGTGCCGGAAATACTCTATCATCATTTTTCGCACCCGGTTGAACGGTGCAAGCGGCAGCCCGATTACCATAGCCCCGTTCAGCATCTCACCTCGGTAATCAAGTCCTTCACTCCACTTTCCGCCACAGACCGCAAACAAGACTCCCGACTCACCCTGTGCAGGGAGTGACAGGAATGTGGAGAGCGCTGTACCGGCATCGGCTGCATCGCGTGGTTCGATAAAGACCCTCCTTCCCCGCAGATGCGGGACGGTGAGGCTGGCGTATGTTTCGAGAATCTGGTAACTGGGGAAATAGATGGCACGGTTGCCTTTGAGTGAACAGAATGTTGTGATATAGTCCCCGATCCGTGCATTATTTTCCTTGTTCTGTCGCATCGAGAATGCTGTCGTAATGTCTTTGGCACAACATACAAGGCGATTTTCTTTGGGGAATGCATTTGGTATGGCAAGCGTCTTCACCGGGGTATCGCCAAAGTAAAAACGGGCGAAGCTGTCAACCGGTGAAAGAGTACCCGAAATCAGGATGCAGCAGGCATGTTCAGTGCAGATCTCCTGCAGCGGCACTGCCGGATCGATATTGCGTACTTCCAGGGAGATCCCATCAGGATTTTTCCGGTATATCGTAAGGTACGCCGGATCGGTTGCTGACTGGGAGAGCCGGAACAGGAATTCTGTCAGCCGTTCAATCGCCGTTTCGCGATACTCCCCTGCTTTCAGATTTTTTTCCCGTATACTCTCGGAAAGCCCGATCAGGTCGTCGACGATCTCATCCATATTTTTATAGAGGGATTCGCGCACGATCATCCGGTCAAATATCGAAGGATCGAACCAGTCTTCCACCTCCCCGGAGATGGCAAGCCCACGGATAAACTCAGTGAGCCGGGGCAGGACGTGCTGGACAGCATCTGCTCCTTTATGGCGTTTGCGCATGCCGGAGAGCTCCCGGGATGCCTGATCGAGGTCGCGTTCTTCCAGCGATACACTTTCGATGCCGGTGATCACATCACCGCAGTTATGTGCCTCATCAATGAGGAGAAACACATCATGCGGTTCAACGCCGAGGTTTGCATAGAGCTGTTCCCGTATGTCCCGGTTAAAGAGATGATGGTAGTTCAGGATAATGACATCGGTGTTCCGGGCGGCATGCATCATCAGCTCGTAGGGGCAGATTTCCCCGCAGAATTCCCCCAGCTCCCGCGGTGGTACAGGGTTTGCGATTATTCGGTCTGCTTTGGTGCGGAGCACGGCAGAAGGGACCATCTTAACCCCCACCGTATCAGCCTGCACAAACATTTTGCTGTTGACATAATACGGGCAGATGAGGGGGTGTTCACGGTCCATGCGCCGGATCTGCTGGATGATAAACGGGTCTTTTGCGGGAATGAGTGCCCCTTTTTCTGCACGGTCACGCATAAGCGAGTTTGAGAATGCCTTCACTCCCTCGCACCTGCGGTACACATCTCCTTCACCCCCAAGCGGGCACATGCTCTTTTTGCCGACAAGGTACACTGCTTTGAGCTGGGGTTTTTTTGTGCGGACCAGTTCCAGCTCGCGGATGAATGTGGTGAGCTGGCTCACGGTGCGTACCGCGATTACCACTTTCCTGCCTTTCCGTTCTGCAAGAAGGGATGCGACAACACTCGACTTTCCGCTGCCGGTCGGGGCATCGATCATGGTGATCCCGCCTTCCCGTGCACACTGTGCCGCGACTTCAAGCATGTGACGCTGGCCCGGGCGGTATTCAGCATACGGGAAATAGGAGTCGAAGGTGTCCATTGGAATATAATTGGCACTGAAGGGTTTTATGGGCGTCGGAAGAATGATGGTGTAATCCGCAGGAACAGCAGTTACGGGTTTTTTTCCGACTAAAAAGTTACATCCAAAAATATCCCGGGTAATTTCGAAAGGTTAATAGAATCTGCAATCCCTGCAAGAATTAAGGCATATACATCACTGATGGACTAAAATGTCTTGATCTACAGGAGAAAATGTTTATGATTGACCAGTTGCTTGAAGGAAATAAGAAATTCCGTGAAACGGTATTTAAACAGAACATTGATCATTACCAGGAACTCACGAAAGGACAGAGCCCCCCCGTCCTCTGGCTCGGGTGTTCGGATTCGCGTCTCCAGACAGGGCATATCACCCAGATGAAGCCCGGACATCTGTTCATTCAGCGGAATATCGGAAATGTCGCCCCGGTGCATGACTGGAATTTTGCCACGGTGCTGGAATATGCTATCAAGCATCTCAAGGTCAAAGATATCGTTATCTGCGGCCACTCCGATTGCGGAGCAATAAAAGCGCTTGATAAGGAACTGGACGATGTCTATATCCCCCTCTGGCTTAATAATGCAATTGAGGCAAAAAACAGGGTGGACAGCAAAATCAAGAAACCTTCCACACCGGAAGAGGCCAAGACCCGGTCACGGATGATTGAACAGGAAAATGTGCGGCTCCAGATCGAACATCTGAAGACCTACCCGCTGGTAAAAACCGCACTCAAAGAAAAATCAATTGAAGTTCATGGTCTGTATTACGATCTGGAGACCGGTGCCCTCACAAAAATTGTATAATTACAATTCTTTTTCAATCTCTTTTTTTATCCGGTCGAGTGATATACGGCCGATACGGGTGATGTGCCCATTGACCAGGACCATGGGGAGTGGGGGATATTCGGTTTCGATTATTGTGCGGATATATTCCGGTGCGCCTTCGTCTATGAGCGTGAGTTTTGAATCGACCCGGTTACCATACTCCTGATCCAGGTACTTTTTTGAGTTCTTCAAATGCCGGCAGGAGGTTACCTGTAGGAAAGCATCCCGAGAGCCCGCAGGTGCGGTTCTCATCGCAGGGAAATGGACAGCATTCGGAATTTTTCAGGCCGACAATTTCGACAAGGACGGTTCCTTTCATGCCATTACTGTTGGTTCAGACGCTATTTGAGGATTCTTCATTGAACACTCGTATCCGGTTAAAAAAAAGAAAATCACGGGTCAGATAAAGCGTTCGAACCGCTCTTTTTTGACTTTACAGATCGGGCAGATTTCCGGTGGTTGTTCACGGGCACAGAGATATCCGCAGACCGTGCAACGCCAGACCGGCAGTGACAGGGATGGTATCGGGAGCGTTGAAAGAGCAGGGATTGCCTTTATTTTCCCTCTTTCAGATCGCGGGGGTCTTCGTTCGGGAATTGTGGCAGGTTTCATCTTCCCCCCGGCGATCGCTTCATTGACATAGAGCGCACAGTAACACGCGCCAAAATCATTGAGATCAGGGTCCCGGTAGTCACACGGGCAGATAATATCAAGGTCTTCTTCTTTTTTTCCCGTGGCAAGACGGCAGGGGCATGCGCGATACCCATAGCGCTGCTCATTTTTCAGGAGCCCCCGTACGAGATTTTTCGTGAAATCGACGTCAGGGTTCAGGAAGTAACCTCCACTCTCGGCTTCTTTTTTAATAATTACGTATACCCGGTCAATGTCTTTTTCATCCGCACCTGTTGCATTCATTCCTTTAACGCCTCCCGGATTTCCTCTTCGCGGTATCCTGTGATACTAATCTTATCTCTGATGACAAGTGTCGGGAATGAACCTTTCGGGTTCCATTTCTCGACCTCATTCATGGCGTCATCCTGTTCTTTGCCCTCGAGGAGATCAACATAGGTATAGTCAAAGTCAACACCGAGTGTCCGTAATAATTCTTTTGTCCTGGCACACCAGCCGCAGGTGCTCAGGGCATACAGCATAACTTTTCCCATTTTCCTGCCCTTTACATGCTCGACAACCATAAAAAACCTCAATTCATCCCGTGCATGGAGATAGCTGCAAATACTATATATAAATAGGGACGGGGAAAGGGCTCTGTAGAAATGTTTTAAAAAACTCTCAACGTTTATGGGGGTTTCACCCCCGCCACTGGGCTCCCCCCAATGCGATAACCTCCGACAAGGTAATAACAGCACTATCACATTGCTCAGGGGCGGTCTGGGGGGACAGGCACTGTCCCCTCCTTCAAAGCATGTGTCCTTTTTATTTTGTGCTAGAATAAAAGGAATTTTACAGAGCCGGGCAAAGTGTCATTAATAATGGATTAACCATTTTTATTGGGGTTCGGTAAGGTATACGGTCTGAATAAAACTCTGAATGTTCATGGGGTCTCTGCTCCAGTGATCATGTTAACCTCCGATCAGGACCACATCTCAATTTTGTGTATGCGAAAGCAGACGGTATCTCCAGAGCCCATTTTTTATAAACGTAATCTGGAGAAATGGTTTAAAATTTGAACGCTCATGGGGGGTTTCATCCCCGCCGCTCCGGCTCCCCCAAATGCGATAATCCCTCAAAAAAGTAATACGCTATTTTCTCATCGGAACACAGGGGCGGTATGGGGGAACCGGCATCCGGATGAAATGAAAAAAGTCATTCCTGTTTGCAGGGAAAAAAGAGAAAAAGGATATCAACGATTCTTCATCATGATCGAGATATCTTCAAGGAGTGCCTGCAGGTCCTCCTCATGCTCGACTTCCATCTGGAGGATGCTAATAAGGATATTATAGGTAACCGGGTCTTTGTCTTTTGTCTTTTTCAACAGGTTGTTGTATGTCTTTATAGCGCACTGCTCGCCTTTGATATTCTGCTCGAGTACCTTGATCACATAGGGGTCGTCCGGTGCTTCGTACCCGCAGTTGGTGAGTTTGTACCAGTCCTGTGGCTTTGTAACCGGTGTCCCTCCCAGCTGGATAATCCTGGTGGTGAGCAGGACTGCATGCCCGAGTTCCTCGGTTGCATGAAGCGTGAGCTCGGCAATAACTGCTTCTTTATTGGGCCCCCGGACAATTTTTGAGCCAATCCAGTACTGGTAATAGGCGAGCCATTCATCAGAAAATGCTTTGTTCAGGAGCTTTACCAGGTCCTCAACATCGGTATCAACGATCTTTCTTCCAAACGTTCCCATGGTTTCACCGTCATTTTTAGTCTTTGAAACATTTGAATATCGACAGTTATCCTTTTTATGCGTATCCGTGGTGACATGATGTTTTTTTAAGACCTTCCCCTCCAGGAACCAGGAAAAAAAACAGAAGGCTGGTTCAGGACGGAGATGGATTTTTTGGTTTTGGTAAATTTTTGGTCACTGCACTATCGTTAATAACTATTCAGGCACATTAGATATGGAAATCATGAAGGCGGTTCTGGGTCTTGAAGATGGGCAATTCGTTGTAGGTGAAGGGTTTGGTGTTGAAGGGGAGTGTTCCGGTGAACTTGTGTTCAATACGCAGATGACCGGGTATATGGAATCCCTTACTGACCCGAGCTATTTCGGCCAGATCCTGATGTTCACCTTTCCCCTCATTGGAAATTATGGTGTTGACCGGCAGAATTTCCAGAATCCGAATGTATGCGCTCTCGGTTGTATAACCAAAGAGATCTGCGAGAAACCCTCGGCCCAGCCTTCAATCAGATCCTTTTTTGAAGAGAACCGTCTCCTTGGCATGAGTGGTGTTGACACCCGTGCCCTGACTATCAAGACCCGTGTTCACGGCACGATGCGGGCTGCTCTTGTTGTGGGAAGCGATGACGGGGAATATGCGATACAGCTCGCCCGCAGAACTCTCTCGATTTCAGATATTGTCCCCATCCCGGAAGTCTCCTGCAAAGAGCCATATCATATACCCGGCAGTGGAAAACGCATCGCGGTGATCGACCTGGGTATTAAAAGGAATCAGATTACCAGCCTCGCAAACAGGCAGGGGGATCTCTATGTATTCCCCTATAATGTCAAATCCGATCAGGTTCTTGCCTGCAAACCCGATGCACTCTTTATCAGCAACGGGCCGGGGGATCCCAAACAGGCACCTGATGCGATACGATGTATAAAAAACCTTCTTGGCAAGTTACCCATCTTCGGGATTTGCATGGGCAACCAGGTCTGTGCACTGGCAATCGGAGGAGATACTTACAAGCTGAAGTTCGGGCACCGTGGCGCCAACCAGCCGGTCCGGTATAAAGACGGGAGAATCTTCATAACTACCCAGAACCACGGGTTCGCTGTGGATTCAGATACACTGCCTGAGGGCTGCAGGGTTTCTTACACAAATGTGAATGACGGTACCCTGGAAGGATTTGAAAACAAGGATCTCGACCTCACGACCGTCCAGTTCCACCCTGAAGCGTTTGGTGGACCGCGCGATACGGAAGCGCACTTTTTTGATGCGATGTTCAGGAGGCTCTCCTGATGCCAAAAAGGGCAGATATTAAAAAGGTCCTCATGATCGGTTCCGGTCCGATACAGATCGGGCAGGCTGCAGAGTTCGATTTTTCCGGATCACAGGCGTGCAGGGCACTGCGCGAAGAGGGCATAAATGTAGTTTTAGTCAACTCCAATCCTGCAACAATCATGACAGACCCGGAGATGGCGGATGAAATTTATATCGAGCCTCTCAAAGCAGATGTAATCGCCAGGATAATCGAGAAGGAAAAGCCGGATGGCATCCTTTCCGGTATGGGCGGGCAGACCGGTCTTAACCTTACCGTTGAACTTGCCGAAATGGGAGCCCTTGAGGGAGTGGAGATCCTGGGTACACCCCTTGAAGCGATTTATAAAGGAGAAGACCGGGAGAAATTCCGTGACCTCATGACAGAGATCGGTGAACCTGTCCCCAGAAGCATTGTCATCAACTCGCTCAGCCAGATCGATGAGGCAATAAATACCATCGGGTTACCGGCGGTTGTCCGCCCGGCATACACCCTTGGAGGAGCCGGCGGAGGAATCGGTAAGACAAAAGAGGAGTTGACACGGATCATCGAACTCGGACTTTCCCGCTCACGGATCCACCAGGTACTCATCGAAGAGAGTGTTCTGGGCTGGAAGGAGATCGAATTCGAGGTGATGCGCGATGCCGCAGATACCTGTATCATCGTCTGCGGGATGGAGAATGTGGATCCCATGGGTATCCATACCGGAGAAAGTGTTGTTGTTGCTCCGATCCTTACTCTCCGTGACGATGAGTTCCAGATGATGCGGAGCGCTGCCATTCATATTATCAGGGCACTTGATGTGCAGGGTGGCTGCAATGTTCAATTTGCCTTCCTTGACGGGGATTATCGGGTCATTGAGGTAAATCCCCGTGTTTCGCGTTCATCAGCACTTGCATCAAAAGCAACAGGTTATCCCATTGCCCGGGTTGCAGCAAAGATAGCCATCGGGCTTCGGCTTGATGAAATCACGAATACGGTTACAGGGTGTACTCCTGCATCTTTTGAACCAGCCATTGATTATATTGTTGTCAAAGTCCCCCGCTGGCCTTTTGATAAGTTCAAGGGAGCGGACAGGACACTTTCAACGTCAATGAAGAGCACTGGCGAAGTCATGGCAATCGGCAGGACGCTGGAAGAAGCCCTCATGAAGGCAAAACGCTCGATTGATACAGATGTCACTCCCCATACCAGCCCAAGCGAGATCCGCATGATCCTGTCGCGGCCGACCGATGAGCGGTTCCACTGCCTCTTTGATGCCTTCCGTCAGAACTTCTCTTTAGAAGAGGTTAACCAGCTCACTTCTATCACCCCCTTCTTTTTAGAAAAGTTCAGGAATATTGTTGACCTGGAAAAACGCCTTGAAGTATGCTGTGAAACTGAGGATATCCTGAAAGCAAAAAAATACGGATTCTCTGATACCGAGATTGCAAGGATTACCGGAAAACACTATGAAGAGATTGAAAAAATTGCCGGTCTCCCCTCATACAAAATGGTGGATACCTGTGCAGCGGAGTTCCCTGCCAGCACCCCGTATTTTTATTCAACCAGGGAGTCCGTGTGCGAGATTATTCCCAGCGACCGGCAGAAAGTCCTGATTCTCGGGTCGGGCCCGATTCGTATCGGTCAGGGAATCGAATTTGATTACTGCACGGTACATGCAGTGCAGGCCCTTCGGGATGAAGGCGTGGAAGTCCATATCGTCAACAATAATCCCGAAACAGTATCCACGGATTTTGACACTTCGGACCGCCTCTTTTTTGAGCCGATGCAGCTCGAGGATATCGTAAACATCCTCAAAACAGATTATTATTATGGCGTGATGGTGCAGTTTGGGGGGCAGAATGCCGTAAATCTTGCCGTTCCCATAGAGGAGGAGATAAAACGGCTGGGTCTTAAGACCAGAATTCTCGGTACGAGTCCGGATGCCATGGATATTGCAGAGGACCGGAACGGTTCAGCCGGCTCCTGCATAAACTCAATATCCCAAGCCCTGCGAACAGCTCGGCTTATTCTGAAGGGGATGCCCGTGCCATGGCAGCGAAGATCGGGTATCCGGTGCTGGTCAGGCCATCGTATGTTCTTGGGGGCAGGGCGATGGAAATCGTTCACGATGAGGTAGAACTTGATACCTATATGAAAGAGGCAGTCCGGGTCAGCAAAAACCATCCGGTGCTGATCGATTCCTATCTCCAGAATGCCATCGAACTCGATATCGATGCGGTATGTGATGGTGAGGAGGTCCTTATCGGGGGTATTATGGAGCACATTGAACAGGCAGGTATTCATTCAGGAGATTCTGCCTGCGTTATACCAACCCAGTCGCTGTCTCCTGAGCTTCTGGATACCATAAGGGATTATTCCAGAAAAATCGCCCTCGGCCTCGGTGTGGTAGGGCTGGTGAACCTCCAGCTCGCGGTCAAGGATAATGTGGTCTACATCCTTGAAGCAAATCCGCGTGCAAGTCGCACAGTTCCGTTTGTTTCAAAAGCCACCGGTATTCCTGTCGCAAAAATTGCAGCGAAGGTTATGATTGGAAGGAAACTGCGTGATCTTGGTTATCAGGAACGCGTGATAGACCACGTTGCAGTCAAAGAGGTGCTGCTTCCTTTCAACAAGCTCGCCGGCGTCGATACTATGCTCGGTCCTGAGATGAAAAGCACCGGGGAAGTCATGGGAATAGATTATGATTTCGGGCTGGCGTTCTACAAAGCCTGCATTTCAGCAGATAATGAACTCCCGCTTACGGGTAATATCTTTATTTCGGTAAATATCGAGCAGAAAGAAGAGGTTATTCCAATCGCACGCCAGTTGCGTGATCTTGGGCTTATCCTGTATGGTACTGAGGGGACGGTTGATTACCTGTACGAGTCGGGCATTGAAGCACACCTGGTAAGAAAGGTGCAGGAAGGCTCACCCAATGTGCTCGATATGATGCGGCACGGTGAGATCCGCCTTATCATTAACACACCCCAGGATAAGCAGTCCCTGCAGGACCACTACCAGATCATGCGTGCGGCAGTGGATTTGAGTATCCCGTATATCACCACCCTTCAGGCAGCGCGTGCGGCCGCACATGCCATTGATGCGATCAAGCGTGAGAAGGTCACGCTGGAACCCCTGAGTCACTATCTGAAGTGAACATGGTAAAATCCAACGGTTCTTCATTTTTTTATATATCTTTTGAATCATGGCTTGAATATCACTATCCATGAGAATTATGAGTACAGTACAAATTAATTGAATATGCTTATATACCGAAATAACAAAAAAAGATGCATGAAGAAATTATTTGTTGTTCTTGCGATCCTGTTTATCGGGATTCTCATTGCGGGCTGTACATCCGAGCCTGCGGCACCGGTAGTTACTCCAACACCCACACCGGTTCCAACACCTGTTCCGACCACAGCTCCAGTTGAGAAACCAGACTTTCAATGCCCTGGTTGCTGACGGCAGGTTTACTACCCTTGTTGCGGCTATCGAAGCTGCAAATCTTACGGGCACCCTGAATGGCGCAGGCCCGTTTACCGTATTTGCTCCCACTGATGATGCATTCAAGAAGTTACCCAATGGTACGGTTGACACACTGCTCCAAGACCCTCAGGGCAGCCTTAAACAAATCCTGCTCTACCATGTCATTGATCGTACAATAACTGCAGCTGATGCAAGGACACTCGCCTATGCCAAGACACTCCAGGGAGATAATGTCACCTTCACAAACATAGGTGACGTTCTCCTCGTGAATGATGCAAAGATCAGCCAAGCTGATATCATGACCAGCAATGGCGTCATCCATGTAATTGATTCTGTGCTTACTCCCCCGGTACCGAAACCAGCAACCCCCACACCGACCCCGACAATGCAGCCATCAAAAACAATCACATTTACTCGTGATATGACCATTGTTCCCGGTACAACTGTGTATATCACTGTTGGAAGCAAAGTTATCTGGAAGAACACGGACCCCTTAAAGCCCCACGGTGTCGCAGCACTTGACGCACAGGGAGCAAAATACTTCGGTGGTATGGCAGGTACGGTTATACCCTATAACGGGACCTTCGAAGCCTACCTTTGACACAGCTGGTTATTTCAACTACAAGACAACTTTCCAGCCTGAGACCACCGGAACAGTAGTCGTAACCAAGTAAAAATAATAACGTTCAGGATAATTCAACCTGAACCTCTTTTTTTCATGTTGTTTTTCATGTTGTGTTTGTAAATCAATGGCTATTCTTTTTTTTTAAATAATACGCTGTGAACGGTGATTATTGGTAAAATTTATTTAATCGAATACCAGATTTTCCTCCAATTTTCCGATGATAGTGTTTCTATTTGCAATATAGTTGTTAAGTCTAAAGGGGGTTCGCGCCATCGCCCCTCTTCCTTTAAAATTCCCTGACAACTTCACTTTTTGCCATAAGAACGAATATATGAACATTATAATGGGATCCAGAAGAACCATGAAGCCCCCCCTTTACGCCCACCATCCCCCGGGGGGAGGGGAGAGTGGCAGGCCAGCGCCCCGTTGAGAGGGGAACGGGCAGGAACCAGGGCAAATCAGACTGATTCACGTGCCCGTCCGAAGCGCAGTGGAGGCGTATCATACCCTCTTTTTAAGAGAGATAATGGGTGCTGGATATATTTTTTTTACCCGTCGACTGTGTGTTGTTTTTCAAAACAACCAAAATGCCGGTATTCAGCACTTTAAAATATATGTTCGCACAGCCTATCCTTATACCGTTACTATTCGAAAGGAGCATCCATTATGGGAAAAGGTACTATTGTTCTTGCATATTCCGGAGGGCTTGATACCTCTATCTGCATCCCGCTGTTAAAGGAACGATATGATTACGATCGTGTTGTTACTGTTGCTGTGCACGTGGGCCAAAGGGATGAAGAGATCGATATCGCAACAAAAAAAGGAAAAAAACTTGCTGACCGTCATTATACGATCGATGTCCGGGAAAAATTTGTAAAAGAGCATATTTTCCCGGGCAATCAGGGCAAATGGTTCCTATGAAGGGTACCCGATGGGCACTTCCCTTGCCCGCCCTCTTATTGCAGAGGAAGTCGTGAAGATCGCACACAAGGAAGGTGCAACAGCGATAGGGCATGGATGTACCGGTAAAGGAAACGACCAGCTCAGGTTTGATGTGATTATTCGCAGTGCCGGACTGGAAGTTATTGCCCCCATCCGGGAACTCAACCTGACCCGGGACTGGGAGATAGAGTATGCCCGGCAACATAAAATTCCCGTGCCGGTTAAAAAAGACAAACCCTGGAGCATGGATGAGAACTGCTGGAGCCGGAGTATTGAAGGAGGGATGCTTGAAGATCCCGCGTATCACCCGCCTGAAGAGATATATTCATGGACGGTACCAGCCCAAAAAGCTCCCGACAAACCAGAAAACCTCAGGATTGAATTTAAATCCGGAATTCCAGTTGCACTGAACGGCAGGAAACTCTCTGGTTACGAACTAATCCAGGACCTTAACAAACGTGCCGGTAAACACGGGATTGGCCGCAATGATATGGTTGAAGACCGGATTCTCGGGCTCAAGGCCCGGGAGAATTACGAGCACCCTGCGGCAACAGTCATTCTCATGGCACACAAGGATCTCGAAATGCTGGTTCTCACCAGGCAGGAAATCTCCTTTAAACGGATGGTAGATGATAAATGGTCTGAACTTGCCTATGAGGGCCTCATCTATGAACCTCTCTATGCCGCGTTGAATGCGTTCATCAATACAACCCAGGAGCGGGTAAATGGCAGCGTCGACCTTGAGCTTTACAAGGGTAATGTCAGGATACTCGGCAGGAGCTCGCCCAATGCATTGTATTCCAGTGATCTTGTTTCATTTGACAGTATGTCCATCGACCAGTGTCACGCGATCGGTGTCTCCCAGTATTTCGGGATACAGGCACGAATGGTCAGACAACAGCAAAAAAAGAGGAAATAGGGACTGGAAATTTTTTTTGATCAAATGATATTATACTATAAATTAAACTTATTTTCAGCTCACTCACTGGGGTTTCACCCCAGAGCTGAATTCATTCCATTACAGTATTTTTTTCCCTGCCAGTGATCCCGGCGTGCATTCAAAGACTTCGGTAATTGTAACGATGAGAAGTCCTTTTGCTGGGTAATGTGGTCCTTTCTCCTTGATCTGCGCTTTGATCTTTTCATAATCCGGACCACTGGTCTTTACCGTAACGGTTCCTTTAATCTGGAAACAGCGCCTCTTTTCAGGATCCCAGATATAGAGTGCAAGATGGGGATTTTCCCTGACATTGGCAAGCGTCTTTACCATATAGTTGTCGCCAATCCAGATTGTATCGTCAGTAATAAGCTGGACAGTTGCAACCGGTGCGACGTTCGGGATGCCATTCTTTGAGGCAGTTGCAGCAGCAAATATTTTTTGCCCGGCAAATACTTCTTTCATCTCCAAAGTAAGTGTAACCATGTGTCACCTCATTTTTTTCATATCGGCAGAGTATGCCTTAGCCATTCATAGATCCTTCATGTGATTATGGTTTGTGATGCCGGAAAATTATCCCCGTCATGGATTGAGAGGAAAATAGAAACTTATATGGATTCGCAATAAAGAAACAAACTACTGATGTGTGCCAGTTTTTTTTCCCGTTTCATTAAACAAAAACCCCATATTGTTGAAAGTCCTCCCCCTCCGCAGATTGCCCATGGTCCGGGAATGCAAATCCCGGAATATAAGAATAAACCGTATTTTATCGTAGCTTCGGTTGAAATGGGGAATACAACCACCAAATGTATCCTGACGGGTGTGAATCTTGAAACCGGGATGTCCTATGTGATACATAAAACAGTAAGTATGAGTCGTGATATCCGCCCTCCAAAACCCGGGGAGACTATATTTGGTGCAACACTTGACGGGACTGAACTTACCCGGGAATCAGTTACCGAGCTTGTCAGGGATACCCTGCTCAAGTGCCATGAAGATGCTCGTCTGGATGTGATAAAAGATCTGGATTTTGTTGTCCGCAGTACGGGTGTAGTTGCTGAGATGGAGTCACCGGACCAGATTGGGGATTTTGTCATTGCGCTTGCAAACGGATGTCTGGTTGCAGGAGTACCCCCCGTAAGATGACTCCCCCGATGTCAAAGGAAAACCAGTCACAAAAACTCCAGCCGTTCAGCTTTGCCGACAAAGTGGTGTTTGTCGGTGCGGTTGCCGGTGTGATTCCTCCCGTTGGTTCAACCGGTGTTGAAATGGTTGCCAATGAAATGGAAGGAGAGCTCGCAATGGCGGGAATCAAGGAAGGGGCAAAATGGACACCGGTGGATTTCCGCAATCCGTGCATCTCCATTGATTTCGGAACCACACTTGACGGGAGGATTACCAGTGATGTACAACCTGACAACCCAAACCCGTTTGCAAAAACCGTGGGGAATTTCTGTGGGCTTGCGGGTGCCATTCCCGATGCACTTGTGAGGGGAACCGGCCTTGTGAATGAGCGGACAGGAACTGCACTGGATATCTTCGGTGAACATAGCGTGACCGGGGGATTATTCAGCGGAGGGAATCGTAAAGTTGTAGATGATTACGTTGAGCGATGCCACAGGCATATCGATATCCGCATTGTACCCTCTGATCGTGACCGGTTCGGGCGTGTGCCGGTCAATGCACGGCTCGCCAAAGAATCCGGCATCGCTATGATCGGGTGTGACTGCGGAGTGAACAGCAGTGATCTGCATGAACTGATTGCCGTTGGATCGGAAATCCATAAAAAATACAATCTTGCTACTCTCAACGAAGTTGTCGATCGTGTCTGCGTAAAAATGGCACTCCGCCTTATCGATGTTGCGGTCGAAGAGAACCTTGTCCCGAGGAATTCCTCGATCGGGTTTACCGGCCGGGCGGCAATCTCGGGGCGAAAACCCGAATATATACTTGAGGGAATTATCGAGCGCAACCTCTTTGATGATCCTGTTGACCATCTTGTTTTTGTCGATGACGGGCTTGGCAGGGGCGCGGCACTGATGGGACGCTGCATGAACTCTCTGGGCAAGCCGAAAAACCCGATTGGCGGTGTCCGCGGGGGCCCATGTATTATGAGCAGGCGGATCAAGATAGGTAAATGAGAGTGGTGATACAGAACATGGCAGATGAAGAAGCGTTATTTGACATCCTTATTCCCCCTGGCGTACCGCAGAAGCTTATTGTGGAAATCTCAAAAAAATTTGATGTGACCGTTGTCGACAGAAAGGAAAAAATCAAGTTTGCCAACATGGAGGGCGATGAGAGGGAACTTCTTGCTTTCCGCGGTAAACTTGAGGAAATGCAAAAAGTTGAAAAGTATATGCGTGAGCAGTTAATGGCATTTGTTGCTGAGAAGTGACGGGTCTCTTTTTTTTTAATAATACACTGTCAACTGTAATTAATTAAAAAAATCTGGTAAATTCTGATAGGTAAAAATGGTTCCATTTACACCATAGATGTCAAGTCTAAAAGGGGCAATTCGCGCCCCCACTTCGCATAATAACTTGATATCTTCATCTTTTGCCATCAGAACGAATCTATAAGCCATCGAAGGGGATTCTTGACACCCCCGTCACGCTCACCATGCCCCCTGTGAGAGCGGGGGACGGGCAGGTATCAGAGCATATCAGCTGATCCAAGTGCCCGTCCGAAGCGAAGCGGAGGCATATCATGCCCTCATGTGGAGAGGGTTTCATATGCAGGATCTGATACCCCTGTGAACATGAAAACGATGAACGCCGCCGCCCCTCAAAGAGACGCCCCTGCGGCGATTTGAGCGTAGTTACCAAGGGTGCGATTCTTAAAAACCGATTTTCCCATCGGGGCCCCGATGAGACGGCCGGGCGATCCTGTCAGGGTTAGGACGCATCATCATCAAAATTCCGGCTCCTGGAGAAATTTAAAAAAACCTGAACGCTTCCCGGGGGTTTCACACCCCATCGCTTTTACGCTTCTCCAATTCGATCACACCTGAACAGGTAATCCATCAGCATCGCGCTCAGCGCAGGGGTGGTATGGGGAGAAAGGAACTATCCCCTCTACAATCTCCTGCCCGGTGTTTTTATTTCATAGTATAATAAAAAGGAATTTTACGGACCTGAAATTTCGTAATTCGTCTCCCCCACATGAGAAAACGATGAATCTTTTTTATTGGTTTCCCAGCAGCCGCACCAGCAGCGCCTTTTGTGCATGGAGCCGGTTTTCTGCTTCGTCCCAGACAAGGCTCTGACCCCCTTCCATCACCTCATCGGCTATTTCCTGTCCGCGATGTGCCGGAAGACAGTGGAGCACCCGTGCATCCGGGGAGGCGTGCCGCATAAGCGCCGCATTGACTGTATAGTTACTAAAGACTTTCATTCGCTCTTCGCGTTCCTTATCGTCACCCATGGAGATCCATGTATCAGTGACAATGACATCTGCATCCTTCACCGCTTGATCCGGTTTTCTGACAAGCGTCACTTTTCCGCCCAGGGAGTGTGCCTTCTTCACGATGTTTTCTCCGGCTCATATCCTTTGGGTGTCGCCACGGTAACGTTCATGTCTGTGAGGACTGTTGATAAAATCAGGGAATTGCACACATTGTTCCCGTCCCCCACCCATGCTACGTTCAGGTCGCGGGTTGTACCAAAATGCTCCTGAATTGTCATGATATCAGCAAGCAGCTGGCACGGGTGTTCAAGATCGGAAAGACCGTTGATTACCGGAATCGTTGCATGGATAGCAAACTCTTCAATGGTACATGTGTTTATAGGCACGGATCATCAGGCCGGAAACATACCGTGAAGCGGCCCGTGCAGTATCCCGGATCTCCTCTCCCCGCCAGATCTGCATATCGCGGGCATTTAAAAAAAGGGCGTGCCCGCCAAGTTCGTTCATACCGACTTCAAACGAGATGTGCGTCCGTGTGGATGACTTCTCAAAAATCATGGCGAGGTTTTTACCACGCAGGACATCGTGCACTTTTCCCTGTTTTTTTAAGGTTTTCAGGTGTCCTGCTTCGCAAAGGATCTGCTCGAGTTCACCTTTGCTGATGTCGAGAATCGACAGGAAATCTTTCTTCATTGTAACTCCTTCATGTGAGCGATACGCCGTTCAAGCAGTGCCCTTGTTCCGATGTCGCGCCGGTACGCACCCGGCCCCTGACTGATGATGCAGATTGTTCCGCGATCTGTTCTGCCCCCTCAAGGGTTGGGCCAATACCGACAAAAGCAAGAGTCCGGGATATCAGGGTGGTGAGTTTACCGCCATGTTCTTCAACATTTGCATAATACAGGAGGACATCTTCCCGGGGGACAATTGTTATCGGGTCCCCGGAAACAGGGGAATCCGGATATCCTTCCGGCACAATATATTTACATACGGTTGCTTTCTGTTCAAAGGCGACATTTGCTGCTGAAAGCGATCCGTTCGTGATTCTCTCCACAATATCAGAAAGATCCGAACAGAGCAGGGAAAGCACATTCATTGCCTCCGGATCGCCAAACCGGGCATTGAATTCGATAACTTTTGGACCTTTTGCAGTATTCATGAACTGGCCGTACAGGATGCCTTTGTAGGGATGCCCGGTCCTCTCCAGAGTCATAATAGTGGCTCTCATAATTGCGAGAGCTTTTTATAATCCCTTTCTGAAACAAAAGGAAGCATATGATCCGGCATCGAATAGGATCCCATTCCTCCCGTGTTTGGCCCGAGATCTCCTTCAAACGCACGTTTATGGTCCTGCACAAGAGGCATGGGAACCATATAATTGCCGTCGACGAAAGCCTGAAGGGTGAACTCCTCCCCGATAAGGCGCTCTTCAAGCACAACACCACTGCTCAAAGATTTCACATAGGAGACCGCCCCTGACCGGTCAACCTGTTCGCCCATAATCCGTACGCCTTTGCCCCCGGTAAGCCCGATCGGTTTTATGACGAGATCTTCCTCACGGTCATTGATAAATGAAACCGCTTCTGCAGGATTATGAAAGACACGGTATTTCGGGCAGCCGTTGATATTATGCAGCTCCATTAAGTCACGGCAGAACGCTTTATCGGTCTCGATCCTGGCTGCTGCCTGCGTGGGTCCCACACACCCTATATCCATTGATTCCAGCTGGTCTACAATCCCGGCTTCAAGCGGAACTTCAGGACCAATAAACGCGTAATCAATTCCTGTTTCCCGGGCATAGGATACGATCCGCGGTACGTCAGTCTCGCTGCAGATCCTGACCCCTTTGGCAATGCGTGCAATCCCATAATTCCGCTTTCCCATTACAGAAAAAATTTCAGTTTCGCTGTTACGGGCAAGAGCACAGGCTATGGCATGCTCCCTTCCTCCCCCGCCTACAACGAGTATTTTCATATCAATGTACTCTTGCGCTGGCAATAAAAATGGTTTACGATTGTAAGATCTCGCTGACTTTTACCAGCGGGAGGAGGTGCACGCCCTGCAATCTGAGCATCTCTTCTGCACCCTGTTCGCGGTCCACGACGGTTACTACCCGGTTGGCTTGTGCGCCCGCACTACGCAGGGCATTAATTCCGTAGAGTGCTGACCCCCCTGAAGTTGTCACATCTTCAACAAGTAAGACATTTGCATCCCTGACATTGCCGATAATGACTTCTTTTTTACCATGGCTCTTTTCCGCAGCCCGGATGATAGCATAGGGCTTTTTTGTAACCATTGAAGTTGCAACTGCGAGAGGGACACCCCCTACTGCAACTCCTGCCACCACATCGAACGTGTGTGTTTGTGCTATTATCGATGCAATGGCAAACAGGAGATCCGGGTTGGTCACGGCGGTTTTTACATCAATGTAATACGAACTCTTTTTACCAGAGGCAAGTGAGAATTCGCCAAACTCAATTGCCTTATATTGGATGAGCAGGTCTGCGATAGTATTCACCATGGGACCTCCTTGACCCTGATATGATAACCAATGATATTTACTGCCCGGTGAAGGACAGGTGTGAGGATCAGGATGAGAATGAAAACAGGGAGTGTCATGTTTGCAAAAAGCCATGCGGGATCAACGAGCAGAACGAGCAGGAACGCCCCCGCCACCAGGTCATACTGGTCAGCGACTGGCCATTTCGCTCCCCGTTCTATGCCAAGTCTCCTCTTGAAGAAGCTCTTGCACAAATCGCCGAGAAGAGCTCCGATGGACAATAACGTAATTGAACTGAAGGTGTGCTCAGGAAGACTCTCCCAGCCATATATCCCGGCAATCCAGATCTGGAGGAGTCCGATACCGATCCCCGCTGAAATCCCGATAATGAGTCCCCGGAATGTTTTACCATTGCCAAATACCCGTCTTCCATCTGAAAAATTCCGTCCCATATCAATGGGAGTGCCTCCTCCACAGAGCGCCGCGATCGGATTCGGGAGATATGCCGGGAGCATTATCCAGGCCGCGGAAAGCAACGGTATTATGAACAACTCAATACTAATAATGTAGCACTCCAATACCTGTAATAAACAGCAGATACAAACATTAAGTTTACTCAAAGAACGAGATAAATCCACAACAATTATGAGGGGGTGAACTGGAATGCTGATAAAAAAGACCCGGAGTCTTTGCCCTATATGTCATGTAGCCATTGATGCCGAAATCGTGGAAGAAGACGGAAAGATATGGCTGAACAGTACGTGCCGTGAGCACGGATTTTTCCATAATCTTTATTGGTCAGATGCTGCGTTATATCGCCGGTTTGAACAGTATGATGCAGTCGGGAGCGGTGTTGCAAATCCCCAGAATATTGCCCCTCCTGATTCGTGCCCCTCTTCCTGTGGATTGTGTGACAACCACCACTCCCAGACGCTGCTGGCAAATATCGATCTCACGAACCGCTGTAATCTTAACTGCGAGTTTTGTTTTGCGAATGCCCGTGCATGCGGTTTTGTGTATGAACCGGAATTTGATGATATTGTCAGGATGATGAAAGTCCTCCGGGACGAAAAACCCGTACCAGCTCCCGCTGTTCAGTTCTCTGGTGGCGAACCCACGATGCGTGAAGACCTGGTGGAGATCATAATAAAAGCAAAAGAAATGGGATTTCCCCAGGTGCAGATCGCAACCAACGGTATCCGGATCGCACAAGAACCCGGTTTTGCCAAAAAGCTCAAAGATTCAGGACTTAATACGGTATACCTTCATTTCGATGGTGTGACACCACAAACCAATCCCCATTTAAAAATCCACATGAAAGCGATCGAGAATCTCAAGTCCGTGCGTCTCGGGATCGTGCTTGTACCGACGGTAATACATGGAAAAAATGATAATGAGCTCGGCGACATTATCAGGTTTGCAATAAAAAACATCTCTGTAATCCGGGGTGTTAATTTTCAGCCGATTGCATTTACCGGTGCGGCGAATGATGATGATGTCAAAAATTTGCGTGTAACGATACCTGACCTTCTGAAAGGTATTGAACAACAGATGAACGGAATCCTTAAAAAGAATGATTTTTACCCCGTTCCCTGCGTACTGCCATTCTCCGATCTTGTTGAAGCCTACACCGGGCGGCCACAGGTCAGGTTCACGGCTCACCAGCACTGTGGTGCTGCGACCTACGTCTTTGTCCAGAAAGATGGCTCGGTCATTCCGGTTAACCGTATGATCGATGTTGATAATTTTTTTGAATCGATTGAACATGTGGCAGAAAAACTCAAAAAAGGTGGTACCATAAATAAATACACGGCGCTGCTGGAAGGAGTGAAAAATTTACATGAATCCGTAAAGAAAGGTGAACAGGGAAATACCACCGAGTTCTGGAAGATAATCGGAAAGACGCTCATCGGGCAGAACTTTGATGCACTCAGGGAATTTCACTGGAATGCATTATTTATCGGCACCATGCATTTCATGGACCGGTATAATTACGATCTGGCACGTGTCCAGCGGTGCTGCATCCACTATGCGACACCTGATGGAAAACTCATACCGTTCTGTACCTATAACAGCGGCCCGGTTTACCGCGAACAGGTCTGGAAAAAATACGCACAACAACAAAAAGAATAATATTTTTTGGGTATAGTGTTATTTTAACCACCAACTTTTTTTAAAATATTCGACGGGAAAAAAAGAATAATTCGATAACCAGAATAATTTTTTAAAAAAGTGAAACGCTGATTTTGATACAATAAATTCGGAGTATGTTTACCAAAACTCGTTATATCGCATCCTGGGGACGCTATAGCGGCGGGGACGAGCTAAAAGCGAGTCCCCAGGAGCGTCTGAGTGATCCTTTTTAATCAACAAATCCGAGATTTTTAGTCGCTAGAATGTGACTATACCCTATTTTTTTTGTTTTTTAGACTCCGGAGAATTCCCTTTGCCGGGAAATGAAATACAGAATCACAGATGATTATGAAGGAGTGGATCGTGCCTGTTCCCCATCGCCTCTCCTGCACTGCGCGATAGTGCCGTATACCACACTCATGTGTTATCGCATTTGGGGGGAGCCTGGCGGGCGGGGGTGAAACCCCTGTTGAGCGTTCAGATTTTTTTGGCTCTGGAGAAACGAACAGGAACCTGTAACGTTCACTCCGGAACCATGAAAATCGATTAATTTCGAGAGTGCCCCGCCTCATGGCCTCTCCGAGGCACGGGGGGCATGGAAATTTCAGCATTTTTTAGTCACATAAACAACCTTGGTGGTGACCTGTTTATGGGCGGTGGCGTTCATTGCAATTGTAAAAGAGGAACCTTCTCCCATGTTTTTTAGAATTTGTCAGTCACTGATCCGCCGCGGTGCACCGTCGAGGGGGCATTCATCGTATTGGGGGTTATCGACGTTTCAAATCCTCCTCTTATCCGTTTTAAAAATGAATTGTATGGTTCGGATGCCCCATCTTCAGGGATTATGGTATTTCAGACAATCATATCCCCCTCGACTAACAGCAAAGGAGGAATGTTTTTAAATTTCATTCAACCTTTCGCATTATTTTACTTACGGAAACGGAAGATCCATTTTTTTTCCATGCTGCATTGCTATATGAGCAATCGCAAGGTCCTGAATGGCAAGGCCTGTAGAGTCAAAGATGGTGATGGTGTCCGGGCCTGTCCTTTTTTTCTTTCCAATCACTACTTCACCAAGAGTTCCGGCGATATCAACTGCACGGTAGATGCCGTGGCTGATCGGTACGTTAATCTCTCCTGAGTGGATTGCCTGGGTGGGATCATCAACAAAGACCTGTGCACGTTTGAGCAGGGCTGGATCGAGTTCTTCTTTTCCCGGTGCATCTGCCCCGATTGCATTTATATGCGTCCCTTCATGGATCCACTCACTTCTGATAATAGGGCTTCTCGAGGGTGTTGTAGTCGTCAGTACATCACAGTCGCAGGCATTTTCCAGTGAAGATTCAAGACAGGGAAATTCCATAAACCTGTCTGCAAATTTCCTGATATGTTCAGGATTACGACCCCAGATTTTTATCTGCCTGATTTTCAGTTCACGTGAAATGGCGGTGACCTGGGCCTGCGCCTGCTTTCCTGTACCAATGACCCCAAGTACAATTTCTTTTTTGGCAGACAGATATTTTGCTGCAACGGCACCCACTGCACCGGTCCGCATATCCGTGAGACGGGTCGCATTAATTATCGCAACGGGCTGACCTGTATCGATGTCAAGGATTACCGTAAGTGCCATTACGGTGATAAGACCTTTTGCAGGATTACCCGGATGAACGTTCACAATTTTGACTCCTGCAATCGAAAGTGACGGGAGGTATGCCGGCATGGTGCGGAAGTCTCCCTCCGGCAGGGTGATGTAACTTTTGGGGGGCATCTGAACAAGCCCCCTGCCATGGTCAGCGAATGCCGATTCCACAGCCATATTGACCTGCCTGATATCAAGTCCCATATCAGTGTCAGTAAAATACTGCATGAGCGATTATCGATCTCGATCGGATTTGAACATATCTTCCGGACCGGTAACAATTACTGGATAAACCAGGTAACCCGTCACTATCGCTCTAAGTGCAGGGGCGGTGAGAGGGGAAAGCCACTGTCCCTCCTTGATCCTGTCTGTACTTTTTATTTTATCTGCTGCCAAAAGAAATATTCCGGATCGGTTTTTTAATAATCGTTTAAAAAAACCGGAATTGGGCAGAGCCCGTTATAAAAAAAGCAATGGAATCTCCCGGCAAGATGGGGGGTATGGGATATGTTTTTTAATTGGATAATTATGGACATTCCATTTCTTTGAGTGTTTTTTCGGCAAGTTCCTTCATCCGTGCCGATATCCTGCTTGAGGATGAATAATCCACTTCTTTCATTGCATTGGCAATCTCGGTCCCCAGTACAAAGATCGCATGTTTGTGCTCCATTTTACTCTTATGTTGTTGGGAGGGAGTGATCTTTAACGCATTATACTGGGAAAATTTGAGTTCAGGATTTAATCCTTCAAAATATACCTTCACGTCATAGAGCATCTGGTGAAGGTTGATCAGTTCCTCTTTGTGCATACTATGACTCCGGACATTAACGTAGTTGTACTCAGCATAAATACATATGCCCAATGAATTTATGACCCTATTTTCATCAGCCGGATTGATACCGGGCGCTTTATTATTCCCTTGAAATCTTTCGCAGCAACGTAAGCGATCCCCTTTACTACCAGCTGGTCCAGGAGTTTCTGATCAACAGCCCGGTCGACCACAAGTCCTGTAACTGTTTTATCAACTGTCTCGACTGCTTTTTCCACCTCATCCGACTTCAGTTCTTTTACCACGGTAAAGTCATCGCTCAGAAAGCGGGCAAGGTTGTGCCCCTTAACACCCTGAATATGGTCACTGAGGGTGAGAGGGCCTGCACTTCCCTCTCCTGTTTTTTTCACACCTGCAGATTGTTTTGCCTTTTTCCCCGTTATCCCACGAGTATCCTCTGACGGCGGTATCCGTACCTCTGCGGGAAATTCAGATGAATCTTCAAAATACTGGTCGCGGATGTACTCAACCGGCACTTTGTTGCGCAGGGTTTTGATGACCTCCTTTCGGGCCATGTCTTCAACGCTTTTACCTTTCGGAGAAAATGCCACGAAATCAATATCGGCAACCTGCAGGAGCTCACGCAGGATCAGCTCGCCCCCCCGGTCACCATCTAAGAATGCCGTTGCAGTCTTCTTTTCACATAACTCCTCAACAATCCTGGGGATATGTGTTCCTTCAACTGCAACGGCATTTTTTATGCCGTAACCTGAGAAGGTTCAGGACATCAGCCCTGCCTTCAACGACAATAATGGCGTCCGATTCCTGAACATTTGGACCTGCCGGGACCTTTTCATCCCCGACAGATCCAATCTTCTGGATCCGGATGCTCTGCCGGACATCATCCAGAAGTTCGTCACTGTCAATCGTACCGTCTTCAAAACGGTCGAGCAGTATCTCCTTTGCACGCTCTACTATCTTTTTCCGCTTGACGACGCGGATATCCTCAATGGATTCCACAATAACATGCGCGATGCATGGCCCGACCCGGTCGATTGTCTCCAGAGAAGCGGCAAGAATGGCTGTCTCAGCGCGGTCCAGTGAAGTGGAAATCAGGATTTCCCCTTTTGTCTCGCCTTTTTTACTCGTGATCTGGACGTCGATACGCCCGACTCTTCCGGTCCTCTGGAGATCCCGCAGGTCTAAGTCTTCGCCGAGTAACCCTTCAGTCTGCCCGAAAATGGCACCGACTACGTCAGGTTTCTCGACCACCCCCTCTGCAGTGAGGCTGATGTGAATAAGGTACTGGTAGTATCCGGTGAATACACGTAAACGCACCCCCATGAATCATACAACTGGTGAAATGCCTGATCATAGGTATAAATTATATATATTATGTAGAATTACTTAAAGTGTCTCCTGACGGTAATAATTCAGGAAATAAATCCCCTGCTTACGTCGGATGGGAAAATTTCCCAAGGATCAGCCGGTGAATTTTGCCGGTAACCATCAGTGAGTTGGAATATCCTGTATCGGTACAAGAAGATCTTTTTTATTCATCCCCTCGACCAGCACCCGCTTTTGCGAAGATGTTGCACCAGACTGGATGCTTACCCGAAAAGAAGGTACGGCAAGCTTTTCAGACACAAGGGTAATTATTGCACGGTTTGCCCTCCCCTCAACCGCCGGGGCGGTTACACGACAACCGATTGTCTTTCTCCATTCGTTGTAGCCCGCAGGGAATGAATTGGTCTTTGAGTTGGGAGAAACCTCAAGTGCGATTATCGTGCCATGCCGGTCTTCCAAAAGAGCATCAGCAATATCTGGCATGGGTGTACCCCCGTAAAGGAATGTTGCCCGGGAATAACGCACATGGATCACCAGTGGCGTGCTGCCGTTCTTCACCTGTGTTTTAACCCTTGCCGGGCGCTGCCTGTCGCGCATCCGGGTTGTCCCATGGATCACATCCAGACGCTTGTCAATAAATCACCCGGGGACCTATGGATGCGCTTTATCGGCAGTATTTATATTTTGTTTTTTGCTATTTAGCACTTGGGAAAGCGGTCAGCACAGGTATAAAAAAGCACGGAATGGATACAAGTTTACAATTCAGGAGTATTTTTAAATCCCTTCCCCGAAAACCAGAGAGGTTCTTCCCTGAAAAAATCCCCGTCCTGATAAACAACTCCTCCCCCCATAATCACTGTTTTGGGAAAAAGACCCGTATGCCCCTCAAAAGGTGTCCATTTACATTTGCTGTGAAGCATTTCAGCAGTGATTGGCCGGGGAATCTTTTCATAAAGGGCGAAATCCGCACGGTCCCCCACATTGAAACCTGCGCGGGGGATTCCCAGCAGATCTGCCGGATTATGTGAGGTTTTCTCTATAACGGATTTCAGGGTGATTTTTCCATCCATTACCCGTGCCAGAAGAAGCGGCATGAGGGTTTCAACACCGGGAATACCGCTGGGGGCATAAGGAAAATCCCGGGCTTTTTCTACCCGGGTATGCGGTGCATGATCGGATGCTATAACATTTATCCTGCCCCATCGTGCCCAGAGGTCCTTTCGCTCCTTTTCTGTTCGAAGCGGTGGGTTAACTTTCCCGAACGGATCGGTATTCTCAAAATCTTCCAGAGACAGGAACAGGTGATGGGGGGTTACCTCAACGGTGGCGGATGCAGCATCTATTGAACTCTTCGTGCTGAGATGACAGAAGTGAAGGCGGCATCCGGTCGTGTTCAGTTTTTCGACGGCTTTTACTGCAAGCATCTCACTTTCAGGAGACCGGGCCAGATTATGCGAGACAAGGCCGGTGTCCGGGGTATCAGAAATCCTTTCGGCATGAATAGTAGCAAGTCCCCCCAGAGAATGAATCTGCCGGAGTGCCTTTTGTAATACTGCATCACTGATCCCGTCTCCATAACTGGATGGGGCAAAAAATGTCTCACCAAATGCCAGTGCACCTGCTTCCCACATCTTCCCCAGAGGTGTTGTGTGGGTGACACTGCTGTTGACGGCAAAATTACAGAACGAATGTTCCCGTGCATCGCAGACACGATCATTGAGGTTCACGGGAGTATTGATGGGAGGCAGGGTATTTGGCTGGTCTACGACAAGCGTTACTCCGCCGGGAAGTGCGCTCATGCTGCCGCTCTTCCAGTCCTCTTTTGCCGACTGGCTGCCCCCCCGCATATGCACATGCATATCGACTGCTCCCGGAAGAACAAGGAGGCCGGTACAATCAAGGTAATCCGGCGAAACCGCGCCTGCACCTGCGTGAATAACCCTGCCTTTTGCAAGAGTGATATCCGCAACGCGCCCTGAAGGAAGGTTCACGTTACCGAGCACGATGGAGGGGCGGGAATCCATACTATGTGCTTTTTCTCACAACCTTAAAGGCATGGTGATCTATCCGGGAGGGACCATCCTGTCTTAAGAAGGTCACTTTTTTTTTTGCTCTTGTAGAATTCATTTTATCGGAGTATGAACTTAAAAGCCCGGAATACGAAGGAGGGGACACAGAGCCTGTCCCCCCGGCCGCCCCTGCGCTGCGCGATAGTGTTGTATAACATTCTTTTAGAGTTATCGTAGTTGGGGGGAGCCAGGCGGCGGGGGTGAAAACCTGTGAGCGTTTTATTTTTATGAAACATTTCTCCAGAGCACTTTTTTTATCGACAGTTATTCAATCACGCTCTGTTAATACTTGTCTGAACGAAACCTTGTCTGGCAATGTGCAGAGCTCATACGAGGTTTCAAAAAAAAAGACATTACACAAAGCAGGAGGGTTTTATCCTTGGACAGAGTTATCAGAACCACGATCGGCCTGTTTATGATTATATTCATTGTTTTCTCGTCACTGGTTTCGTACCAGGTATTCCTGGAAAAAACGTACCTTACCTCATTGTCCAGCACCTATTCCTATAGCTGCACAATTACTACGGATTCACCGCTCTCCAATGTGACGCTTTTTATCCCGGTACCGGCAGATCCTTCCGGCAATTCTCCCATTGTAGAACGGTACAGTGCCCATGATATTGCTGGACTTCCCGACGACTGGACCATAACACTGTGCACGCACCGGTAAGGCAACGATGGTCAGGATTAGCACACCGGCAATCACGCCTCCCAAAGAAACGAGCTTTGAAAACCCCTACACTTTCACGTTGTCATCAGAGGTGAAATCAGGTACCGTGATTGATACGCGAGATCCGATAAAAAACAGTGCCCTGTTCCGCCCAACCGGAGATGTACGGCAGGTAACCTGCCCGTCTGATAGTGCCGGGATAAACGGAACACCCCTCTGCTATAATTACCTGACTTCCCTCTATGCAGATTACCAGGCATCTCCCGATGCATCGGTGAGGATCACCTCGTCCGTTACCGGGAAAAACAGGTGGAAAATATTTGAGCCGAAGTCAAATGAGTATACCTCCTTTGTGAGCGTGCTGATGGCAGGTGAGAAGCGGGGATGGGAGAAGGTCAATGGATTTCTCCAGAACAATACGGGTGCATATGATGCTCCGGATATATCACCATGATATTTTTATACAAATGCATCCTTTCATCAAGAGCCGGAATTTCATAATCCACTATTCAGGACCGGGAAAGTCAGAACCATGGAAACGCATATGAATGGAAAGCTCAGGGACTCGGTTCGGGTTGGCCTTGTTGTAGATATTATCCGCAAGGAAGACCAGCGCAGCGGAAAAAAGACCCGCGGAATAGTACAGGATATCCTGACAAACTCGCCCTCCCATCCGCACGGGATTAAAGTCCGGCTGAAGGGAGGTCATGTGGGAAGAGTTGCAGAGATTTTTCCACCAACCGCTTCAGGAGATGTGGAATAGGAGTATGATGGCGGCCTCAGAATGCTTTTTTTCGCGATTATTAAAACTGAGAAAAAATGATGCGAGTTCATCTGCGTAAAAAATTCATTTTTCAAAAGATTCCCAAAAATAAACCGGCGCCATGGCATATGACCCAATACGCTCGATCCGGTCCCACAGGCCGGTAGAACTGAGGCGGTTATTGTTGTGAGTGTCCTCTTTTTTTACCGCATCGGAAAGATTACTATTTTATTGGGATTTTCATTATTGTCAGCGTGAATAATTGTTTAAAGTAAGAATGCAAAACTTCTTCCAGTACCATCCTAACAATTTAGAAAGTATATAATTTAATAATCGCCTAAAATTCTGGTAGATTATATATTTAGCAGGGAATAATCATGATATCCGTATTACTTGTTGAAGATGATCCCGATGTGCTTGAGCTTACCAGACTTTTTCTCGAGAGGGACCTGGAACTCAATATTGATGTTTGTTCTTCGGTCAAAGAAGCACTTCGGAAATTAAATAACAAGATCTATAACGTGATTGTGTCCGACTATCTTATGCCGGAAATCAACGGGATCCAGTTATTAAAAACTCTGAAATTTCAGGGAATAGAAACTCCGTTTATCGTTTTTACTGGCCAGGGAGGAGAAGATATTGCTATCGAGGCCTTGAATTCCGGTGCAACTTTTTATCTCCAGAAAAGTGAAAATCCCCGGTTCCAGTTTGCAAAATTACGCAAGATGATTCACGAGGCTGCCCTCAAACAGAAGACCGAGGAAACCTATCGTGAACAAAATATCTGCGTAGTTATTCCCGCGTATAACGAAGAACTTCTTATCG
Source organism: uncultured Methanoregulaceae archaeon (assembly GCA_963733045.1). Taxonomy (GTDB): domain Archaea; phylum Halobacteriota; class Methanomicrobia; order Methanomicrobiales; family Methanospirillaceae; genus Methanoregula. The sequence continues at coordinate 128,210 of CAVTBZ010000009.1, forward strand.
GACAAACTATTGCATCGGTTCCCGATTATATCTTCAGGATTTATGTAGTGGACGATGCATCCACTGACAGAACACCGGAAATCATCCGGGAATATGCAGAAAAAGATATCAGGGTCACCCACATCCGTCATGAAGTTAATGGGGGGGTGGGGATGTCTATTGCAACAGGGTACCGCGAATCCTTAAAAGAGGGTATGGATATCACCGTTGTGATGGCAGGTGATAATCAGATGGACCCTGTATATCTCCCGCAGTTCCTCGATCCAATCATTAACCGGGAAGCCGATTACGCGGTTGGAAACCGTCTCCAGGGCACTGAATTCAGGAAAGGCATGCCTGGGTTGAGATTATTTGGCAATGCACTCCTTACCCTGCTCACCAAGATCGCTTCCGGATACTGGCAGCTGATGGATCCGCAGAATGGTTATACTGCGATTTCACGGAGAGCGCTGGAACGACTTGATCTTGGGACAATCTATCCCCGGTACGGGTACTGTAATGACCTCCTGGTAAAATTAAATGCGTACGGTTTCAAGGCGGTAAATGTCAATCATAAAGCCCGGTATAACATTGGCGAAGTATCGGGGATCAAATACCGGACCTATATTTTCCGGCTCTCGCGGCTCCTTTTTAAGGATTTTCTCTGGAGACTGAAGGAAAAGTATGTTATCCTTAATTTTCATCCCCTCGTATTTTTCTACTTCTTCGGTATGATCTGCATCCTGACAAGTGTTGTCCTGGGCACCTATTCACTCTATATTAAAATAATCTTTGATGAGGCATTATTTATCCGGGCTACCCTTTCGATCCTCCTGTTCTTCATGGGCTCGATGTTTCTGCTCTTTGCCATGCTCTTCGATATGGAGCAGGAAAGGAATATGGGGTGGACGTGATCTACCAGGTAAAAAGTTTCACTGCACTATTTTTTTAATCGCTAAAAATCGGCTCTGGAGAAATGCTCAGAAAAAAATAAATGGGTATAGTCCCATTCTAGCGACTAAAAATCTTATAATTGCTGAATGAAACTGGCTCACTCAGACGCTCCTGGGGACTCGCGTTTCAGCTCGTCCCCGCCGCTGTGGCGTCCCCAAGTTGCGATATAACGAGTTCGGTGAACCTATCCTGAATTCATTTTGCCTAATTCAAAGTTTCACTTTTTTGAAAATTATTTTAGTTATCGAATTATTCTTTTATTTCCGTCGATTATTTTGAAAAAGTTGGTAGTTAAAATGACACTATACCCAAATAAATTATAACTTTCACGAGGGGGCTTCTGGTTTCACCTTCCCTCCGTGTGTCCCTGTATTGCAATTACTACTTTATGGTTAACCGGATTGCAAAAAGGGGGGTCACGGGGATACACCCCCTGGGCTGCCTCCCCCGCTGGGGGAGAGAGGGGGTTAGCTTCATAATCTTTTTTAAAAATCAAGGAAAAGGCGAATAAAATCAGTTTTTCTCCAGAGCCAAAAATCTGAACGTTTTCCCACGGTCAGGGGCATGCACACTCTTCAATGTTATGCAATAATACAATACATGAAAAATAATGTATAATAACATGCACTACAATATAGCAATAAACAACCGTAGTATAACGGGTAAGGGGAAGCATCTATGGAAGATCAGGGAGATGAAATAAACCGGATTCGGACGATATTATTGAATAATCCAAAAGGATCAACTATTGAGGAAATTGCCAAAAAACTGCCTTTGAACCGTACCTCCACAGCAAAATATCTCAATACGCTTCTGATATCCGGCCAGGCTGAAATGCGGACATTCGGTCGTGCCAAGGTCTTCACGCTCTCCCAGAGAATCCCTTTTTCACAAATGCTCAACCTTTCCTCAGATCTTCTTCTGGTACTGGACCAGAATCTCGTTATTCATCAGGTAAACGAACCATTTATTAAGATCTTTGGTCTGTCGCGGGAGACACTTGTCGGGTTACCCCTGAACCGTTCACCTGTAGCACCTTTTATATCTGAAAATAATATGTCCCTGATTGTGGAAGCAGGACGGGGGACTGAACATATCCGGAGTGACCGGATTGAAATCAACGGCCATGAATACTTTTTTAAGATAAAAATGATACCCCTTGTTTTTGATCAGGGCAATCAGGGACTGGCTGTGATTTTTGAAGACATCACCGAACTCAAAAAATACCAGCTGCACCTTGAGCAGCTTGTCGATCAGCGAACCTTCGAATTAAAAATTACGAATGAACAACTGGTAAAAGAAATAAAAGAACGCCAGAAATCCAGTATCGCTCTCGAAGAGAGTGAAAAGAAGTACCGCGAGCTTGTTGAAAATGCCAACAGTATTATTCTCCGGATTAACGATTCCGGTATAATTACGTTTTTCAATGAATTCGCCGTGAACTTTTTCGGATTCTCCGAGCAGGAGATAGTGGGGAAAAATATTATCGGTTCCATAATTCCATCTCCGGACACTCCAGGTACAATCGCCGCTGACGAGGTTCAGACATTTTTAAGGTCTGCAGATTCCATGGCATTTCACGAGATTGAATGTATCCGGAAGAACAAGGAGAAAGCCTGGATTGCATGGACCAATAAGGCAATTTTTGATGCGAAAGGAAATCTCATCGAATTTCTTGTTGTCGGCATGGATATTACCCAACGACGTCAGGTAGAAAATGCTCTCCGCCAGGTGAATGCCAAACTGAACCTGGTGAGCAGTATTGCACGACATGACATTCTCAACAGGCTGCAGGTCATCTATGGTATTATATCTCTTTTACAGGAAAGAATATCAGACCCTGTCTATAGTGAATATCTGAAAAAAGCGGAAGAATCGGCCATTGCAATCAAACGGGAGATTGAATTTACCGGTGATTACAAGAATATGGGTCTGGAGAAGGCTGACTGGCAGAATGTGAATGAATCACTCAGAAAATCCCGGGAAAATGTAGATCTCAAAGGAGTGAACCTGGAAATTTTTTCCAAAGGCCTGGAGATTTTTGCTGATCCGTGGCTGAAAAAAGTCTTTTTTATCCTGATAGATAATACGCTGAAGTATGGAGAAAATGTTACCAATATAACGGTATCCTGTCGTGAATCAAAGGATGGATTGGATCTAATCTTTAAAGACAATGGTACTGGCATACCGCTGGACGAGAAAGAGAAGATATTTGAACGGGGTTACGGTAAAAATATCGGGTATGGTTTGTATATGGCACGGGAGATTCTTGCCATTACAGAACTCAGCATACATGAAACCGGTGAACCAGGAAAAGAAGGCCGGTATGAGATCCATGTTCCGAAGCGGTTTTACCGGTTTACCTAGCTGTCCATGGTTCATATAGATATTTATGACCTGAATCTCTTATTATTAAAATGAATATATTGAAGCTGAAAAACTGAGGAGTTATGAAAAAGTATGAAGTGACAGAACTCACGCAGGGGGAACTCGCACAATGGGATGCACTTGTTGATAATTCGCCGCATGGAACTATTTTTCATAAGAGTGGCTGGTTAAATACCTGTGCATTGTCCCTTGGAAAGAAGGTAAAAATTTTCGGGTGTTTCCATGATGGACAGCTTGTTGGCGGGGTTTCCCTGTATCTTGAGAATACGTGGGGTCTGTTTACCCGGGCCCTTTCCTGGTGCGAGACCGCACCCTACGGCGGTTTTATCATTTCGCCTTCCCCAAGTACAAGCGTTCATAAAAAGGAATCGTTTTCCCGTGATATTATCGGATCTCTGCTGCAGGCCATTGAAAGAGAGCATTACTTCTATGTAAGTATCCAGAATTCCCCGGAATTCATCGATATACGGCCATTTACGTGGAATGGATGGGATTCTCGCGTGTCTTATGCCTATTATATAGATCTTAAAAATTATCACGAAGCAAATCTCGATTCTTCGGTGAAGAGATATATCCGGAAAGCACAAAAGAATGGGATTACCATCGAACCCTATTTTGAAATATCCGGGTATTATAATCTTTATTGCGAGACGTATGCCCGAAAGAACCTCCAACCCCCGGCTCCCAAAAGCCTTTTTACCGGACTATATTCGTTTATCCGGGATAACGATTGTGGAGAAATGATTGCTGCCAAAACGCCGGATGGTGACGTTGCCGTTGCAGAGATTGTTGTGTGGGATAACCACCAGGCGTTCAGCTGGACCGGGGTTTCTGATTCAAGGTTCCTGAATTCAGGAGCTTCGTCTCTTATCATGAACGACTACCTGAAAAGACTCAGGGACCTGGGTATTCCAAAGATAAACATTATGATGGCAAATATTCCTCAGTTATCGAGTTTCGCATCATATTTCAACCCGGTACTAGTCCCAAGCTATGAAATCCGGCGCAGGGTAGTCGATAGTGTCCGTGCCATGAAAAACAGCCGTTTTTTACTCGTGATTCCATGGATGCTCCTTATTTTTGAAGCGGTCTTGTGCGAAACAGCGGTATGCTCAGTGATGGACCAGTTCGGTTCATTTCTTGAGTTCCTGGTATCAGGTATGCCTAAAACAATCACCCTCAATTATTTCTGATATTTTTTACAAAGGAGGGTACCGAAAGACAGAGACACCATCACGTTGATTTAAATGGCATTTTTTTTTTGGCGCTGTAGAAATGTTTCATAAAACTAAAACACTCACCAGGGGGGTTTCACCCCAGCCGCTTCGGCTCCCCGGATACGATCATTCTGAACAGGTAATACGCCATTATCGCGCTCAGCGCAAGGCCGGATTATTATCGTTTTTTAAGCTTTTTTTAACAACATTTCAGCGGCCTGCTGATAACTTATCGCCTGTATATTGTCCCCGTAATACATTTTTAATGTATTGTGATATTTTTCCAGGGCGGTAAAATGTTCTTTGTTCATCCCTTTTGGGTGCATGTTACAACTAAAGAATACATTTTTATTAACCACATCAAACTGCTTCAGATACTTTTTCGTACACTGAAACATCCTTTCATCGTCAGTTGAACAATCAAGATAATAAAAACGATTGTGAACGGTTTCCACAATAAAATTATAATATTTTGAATGTTCGCTTTTCCTGGCAATATTCCCGGCTGGATTTTGCTGGATTGGATACCCCTTTTCTTTTATACGAGGTGTCGTCGATGGCCCGGGCATGATTTTTGTGCGTAAAAATTTCAACAGATAATGGAACTGAGACCGGAAATTTTCCCAAAGACTAAATTTACAGGAGGCTATTGGTATCTCAAAAATCCCCTGATTATTCTTTGAAGGAGTACTTAAACCGGAGTCCAGATAGTAATTAGCCATTTTGGGTACCATTGAAAAGTCAATTTCGTTAACACTGCTCTTTAAAACAAAACCCGGGACAATACTCGAATCGATAATAAATCCCGAATCCGTTAATGCCTTAATTACAATAGCAGAATTTGGTTGTAATCCATAACCCCCGGATCTAAAGGCAATACATGAATAGTTTTTATTGACCTGACCCAGTAAATTATTCAGGTAATTCCGGGAAGTCATTAACAAATCACGGATTTTTGAATATAATATCTCAGGATCAGCATCTAATTTTCCTAATAAAAAGTAACCTTCAGTAACTGTATAGTTCCTTCCCTCGATTTGGGTAAAATTCCAATGGGGGTGAACATGTGCCTGTACATCATGGCCGCGCCGGATTGCATCTTTCAACTGATTTTCAGCATCTTCAGGAAACCTGGATATATTGTGCTCCTTATAGCGCAGGAATGAAAAAACATCTGCAAATAAGGTGAGTGGAATGTGTAAATTGTCGAATAAATTCAATAAATCGTTGGTCGGGTTAATCAATACCTCATTTTCATTACAATAATTGCCCCCTAAAAACACTTCATAGTCGGCAGAATAGAGAATATATATTGTCATTTCAATCGCTTTTCTCCCTTTCCGGGTATAGTACACTACCAGTTCCTTAAAAAGAATTTTTATGTCTTTTGCTCTGATGTTCGTTTTAGATTTAATTAAGGTATATGATCATGAGTTTAAGCTTTTAAAAAAATATTTTTTCGCTTCAGTACCACTACAGGAATATGTACCATTGCAGGGCTGTATTTTATAATTGTACAATTGGGCCTTCGGGATAGAATACCGGATCAGAATAGTCGGTGCCGATAAAGTTATTCGTCATGTATACCCCCCCATATCCGCAAAACACACCATCAGGGTAATTACCTCTCTGGAACACCGGGAAAATATCACTGGAGACCTGGATTCGGTTATGGTCTATCCACACACCTTTTTCCGGAACTGCACGAATACCGATTGCGGGGATTGACGTTAACCTGAACGTATTGTGGTGAATTTTATATTCATACCCTGCGATTGACTGATTGGTTTCCGGAACGGGATATGCGTGTACATCGAAATGGTGCCCGCCAATTGCGTTACCGCCCTCAAGAACAAGATTATAGCGTGCTTCGTAGCTTTCACCGGGATATCCTCCTGCAGCTATGTCATGACGGTTGTAATTGAAGATATTGGCCTCAACCAGCATATCGCCACCGTAAATATCAGCACCATACCCTTCTCCACGGGCCTGGTTGTGGTGCAGGTAATTATGGTGGATATATGTCCCGGTACTGTTTGCAGTTGTTATACAAGACCATGCCCATCCCCGGATCTCACAGTTATCCACCTCAAGCCCGGCCTTGTTTTGTTCCTTGATGGCTCTCATATAACTGGCTTCGCCATTGCCTGTTCCATCCTGGGGAAGCATCTCACCTTCAAGTCTTAAGCCGGTTACCCGTACATTGTTTCCCCCCACGTCAAACAGGGAGGTTCCAAACCTCTCGTTATTATTGTGGGTATATTGTATAAGGGCTCCCAGTGAACCGTTGATCCCGCGGTCACTGGCAAGGGTTACAGCGTCAGGTATGACGGTATCCGGCGTTCCGGTCATGTCAATAACTGAAGATCCTTGTACCAACACGACCTCCCCTGGTTGTGCACTCTTCAATGCAGAGAGCAGTTGATCCCTGGTTGATACACTATATGTAACGTCAGCATCTGTTTCTGAGATTATCCTGGTATATCCTGTTCCGCCGCCAATGGGATTACCCGTAGGATTTGGCTCTGCCCCGAAGGTTTCGGTGAATACAAAAAAAAGTATGATTATTAATATACAAATGCCACCCCCCAGAACCAGGCATTTAACAGTACGATTCATTGAATGCATAGTAAGGTATGTTTCATATTTTACATTAGCTTTTTTGGTCCCGGGAGAAATCTTTGGTCATTCTGCGATCAAAGATCATGCCACGAATAATAATTAAGGGGACAGAAGGTTTCCCTTTTACCCCTCAGGCCATGAGGTACCTGTTCCCAGGTCCCCTGAACAGAAGTTTTTTTTATGGCTGGGGTGATGAAACATCAATCTGGCGCAGTGATGAGAAAATACCTGTTATTGCCCGGTGTTTGCACGAATGTGGGTCGTCCAGGTATCAGGTTATCCTGCTACAACATATCGATCAATGGCCGGAAAGGTATCCCGAACAAGGTATTTTAAAAAAAGTGGGAGATGTCCTGTTCTCTTCCTGCGGTCGGGTTATGTGAACCAGACGATCCCGCTGTTGGAGGTATAGAGTTTCCCCATCCATTTGTTGTTGGTGGCAAACATGTTCTGGGTACTGTCGCGTTCCCAGATCGGGACTCCACCGTTTGTTGCATTACTGATGGTCTCGAACACATTATTGTAGATATATATCCCGGTTGACAGGTCTCTGCCGGATTGCTATACTGGCCATTTTACCATTGCCATCCTTGAATGTGTTGTGGTGGATCCTGTACAGGTTCCCGGCGAAATTCCCGCCGTTTTCGTCCTGGTGGATATCGAAGTGATGACCGCCGATTGGGTTACCGTTCCCAAGAACGATATTGTAACGGGCCTCGTATCCTTCCCCGGCATACCGGTGCCGGTGATGGCATGCCGGTTATAATCAAAGGTGTTGGCTTCAATGAGTGACGTGCCTCCATACAGTGCTACACCATAGCCTTCACCGCGGGCCTGGTTGTGGTGGATGTAATTGTGGTGGACATAGGACTGGACGCAGTTATCGGAGGCGACGGCTGCCCATGCAAATCCCCGCAGTTCACAGTTATCGACTTCAAATCCGGTCCGCTCTTTTGCGTAGATACCAACCAGGTACTGCTGCTCGTAAGTCTGGCCGGGTGCATTCCCGTAGTCCTGGGGATACATTTCACCCTCAAGCCGGACACCGGTTAACCTGACGTTGTTACCGCCGGCGATAAATATCTCCTCGCCCCATCCGCCGTTGACGTTCCTGGAACGCTTGATCAGGGCACCGTTAGAACCGTTCAGTCCCCGGTCACTGGCAAGCGTTACCCCGGCAGGGATGGTAATTTTCGGGTTTGAGGTCATGTCAATGACCGCATTTCCTTTGATAAATACGACTTCACCGGATTTCGCACTCTTGAGCGCTGTGATCAACTGCGACGCGGTGGATACGACATACTTCACCCGGGAGTCTGTCTCGGAGATTATCCTGGTATACCCGGCTCCTCCTCCAATGGGGTTGCCGGTCGGGTTTGCTTCTGCACCGAAGTCTCCTCCACTCCCAACGACTGCTGATGAGGTTGCAGTGATATAATTAGTCTTTACCAGGCTGTTGCTGCCTTTGGCATTGGACACGGTAAGTTTTACCGTGTAGGTTCCTGCTGTGGTATAGGTAATCCACGGGTTTTTTTAGCAATACGCCCAGGTTTGCAGGGCAAAACAATGCATTGCTCTGCCAGCCTGTCCCAGACGCCCAAGCCAGCCCGGAGAGAAAGCACGAAATAGCGACCGTCAGGGGTGACAGCTAGAGCGCTTAACGTGGTTGGAGAGAAAACGCCCAGGTCGACTTGCGGTGTTCCGTCGGTGCGGAAGAAGATCGCCTGGCGGTCATACGACTCGCCCGGCAGCTCCAGCGCCGCGATCCCCCAACCGCCCGGCACGCCGAACAGGTCTTTCACCGCATGATCGAAAGTAGCGACGATATGCGCATCTCCGCCGGTTGGATCAAAGGCGACCACGCTGTTGGGCGTATCAACCGGTACCGCCAGCAGTTGACCGTCCGTCCAAGTTGTCACCGTGAAATTGCGCACGTCGGAACGCCCGGCGAGCGGAATCTCGACCGCATCACTGACGGTCGTCTGGGTGTTGGTTGCCAAATCCCACAGGATGGCACCGTGCCGCGTCTGTACGAGCAGCGTCTTGCCGTCACTCCCCCACTGGATCGGATGCGGGATATGCTGTGCATCGGGAACTTCACCGACCCGCCGCCCCGCCACCGCGTCGTAAACGACGGTGTCGCTGGCATCCTGCTCCGGTATGCCCAGCGACGCTGCGATATAGCGGCAGGTCGGACTCCAACCCCGGTTCACCACGTAGGACGCCCGAACGTCATCCTCTAAAGTCTGGATGACCAATTCGGGACCATAAATGTCGTTCAGTTGCAGTGAAACGAGATGATTCTGAACGTCGTAATGCAGCAAGATATCGGGCACGCCGCCGCTGCCGAACCAATCACGATAGCCGTAGCGGTAGTACGATAGACAAGAATAGGATCGCCCGCCAATAACCACCTGAGGCGCGTTGCCGTCAACGGTGCGGGAGTCCGGCTGCTGGGTGGCAACGGGCACGGCTGCACCCGTCGCCAGGTCATAGACGACGCGCCCACCGACAGCGAGATCGGCAATCAGTTGACCGTTCGCCCCATCCCAGCGCAAGCGACTGAAGTTGCGGGCGGTCGTCGTGTTATAGGATTCCGTGAGTGTGAAGCGCTGTCCGGTCGGGACATGCCAGAGGATAGCGCCGTTGCGGGTTTCAACGACCAGATAATCATCGTAGCCCCAGGTGATGTGATGAGGCTGGTGCTGGGCATCGTCGACGCCGCCCATGTTCTCACCGCTGGTCGTGTCGTAGACAACCGTATTCATTACGTCTGACGTGCCTTCGGCGACGGCGAGAAAGCGGCAGTCCGCCGACCAGCCGAGGATCTGCATCACCTGAACGTCACTGGCAAGCGTGCGCAGTTCTTCGCCGGAAGTCCAGCTGACGAGCACCAGACGCCGCGCACTGACTGAATAGCGCGGAATGATGGCGCGCTGGTCCGGCGATTGCGCATACTCACAGTTGTCTGGAATACCGTCGTCAGCCAAAACAGGGATTGAGTGAGAAAGGATGGAAAAAGCCAGAGCAAGAACCAGGAGAGCAAAGATAGCGCGCATGGTATGATTCTCCACTTGATAATTCCTTTGCTCTCAGCTTAACGCACATGGTTGAATCGGAATACACGGCTGAAGGGCGCTTGACCGTCGCCTGCTCTACTGGTTCTATGCTAGAGTAAAAACCCACTGCCCGCTGCGAAGATGAACAAAGCAGTTTTTCCGCAGTTAGAAGACATATGCAGGAGAAGTTGACCCTTTATAAACCGTAGATGACCTGATACTATTCTCAGATTCGCACATCTTGGTCAACGATAATTATGCTGCTGACAATCACGACCACTCACCAGCCTGCGACGGACCTCGGCTATCTGCTCTACAAGAATCCGGCGCGCGTCCAGAGCTTCGACCTCGCCTTTGGGCACGCGCACGTCTTCTATCCGGAAGCAGATGCGCAGCGCTGCACGGCTGCACTGCTGCTCGACATCAGCCCGGTCGGCTTGGTGCGGCACGGCAACGGGGGTGGCTTCGCGCTGGAGCAGTACGTCAACGACCGCCCCTACGCGGCAACTTCGTTCCTGAGTGTTGCCATTGCGCAGGTGTTCGGAACGGCGCTGCAAGGACGATCCGAAAGATCGCCCCGAACTCGCTGAGACGCCGATCCCGCTCGAAGCCAGGATCACGGCGCTGCCCAGTCGCGGCGGCGAAGGGCTGCTGCACAAGCTGTTCGAGCCGCTCGGCTACACCATCACGACGGAGCACTACCCACTCGATCCGGAGTTTCCGGCATGGGGCGAAAGTCCGTATTACTCGGTCACGCTGACCCACACCGTCCGCCTGAGCGATCTGCTGGCGCACCTCTACCTGCTGATCCCGGTGCTGGACGACGACAAACACTACTACGTCGGCGACGACGAGGTCGAAAAACTGCTCAAGCACGGTGAGGGTTGGCTGAGCGATCATCCTGAACGCGCGCTGATCACGCGGCGTTATCTCAAGCATCAGAATCGGCTGACCAATGCCGCCCTCGCCCGCCTGATCGAAGTGGAAACGCCGCAGATCGAGGCAATAGCCGCTCAGCAGGACGCTGAGGAAGCGGTCGTCGAGGAGAAGATCAGCCTACACCAGCAGCGGCTGGGCGCGGTGCTGGCGGTGCTCAAGGCGAACGGCGCGCATCGCATCCTCGACCTCGGCTGCGGCGAAGGGCGCTTGCTGCAACTGCTGCTCAAGGAAAAGCAGTTCACGACGAATCTGGGCATGGACGTATCGCATCGTGCGCTGGAAATCGCCGCCGAGCGCCTCAATCTCGACCGACTGCTACCCATGCAGCGCGAACGGATCAGCCTGATTCACGGATCGTTGATGTACCGCGATCCGCGCCTGAGCGGATTCGACGCTGCCGCCTGCGTCGAGGTGATCGAGCACCTCGATCCGCCGCGCCTCGCCGCCTTCGAGCGCGTGCTGTTCGAATTCGCGCGCCCTGAGCTGGTCGTGATCACGACGCCGAATGCCGAGTACAACGTGATGTGGGAGACGCTGCCCGCCGGGAAGTTCCGCCACCGCGATCACCGTTTCGAGTGGACGCGCGCCGAGTTTGGGGCGTGGGCACAGGTGACCGGTACCCCATAAAATAAGGACAACCGTCTGAGAGGATGAGCATCAAACAAAGGGTACTGATATACTTGTCAAGTACCCAAAACTGAAGATCAGTGTCTGAGAAGGTTCGGGCGGCGTAGACCGCTGGCGGCAGCTTGAGAGCGGTGTGAATGCGGCGGTGATTGTAGTAGTGGATCTGCCGGTAGATTGCCTCGATCATCTCGCCAGCCGAGGCGAACCGGTCGAGATCGTCTAGCTCCTGCTTGAAGCGTCCAAAGAACGACTCCATGAAGCCGTTCTGCCAAGGGGATGCCACATCACTGACCGAGATGTGCACCTGGCGTTCCTCGAGGTAATCGGTGCACTGCTGAGCCATAAATTCCGTGCCCTGGTCGGTGTGAAAGATCGCCGGTGTCTGATGGGTGGCAAAAGCTTGGTGCAAAGTCGCTAAAACCAGTTGGCTGTTATGACGCTTGCCGATGTTCGCGGCGACAATCTGCCGGGTGGCCAAATCCTCAATCGTCGCCAGATACCAGATAGTGCCCCGGTACACCAGTCGGCTCAGATCACTGCACCAGACCTGATGAGGGTGGGTAATCGTCAGCTTGTTCAACCGGTTGTGGTAGGTGTGATGTGGGGTGGAAACGGTGCCGTAGTGGTTGACCCGTCGCCGCGGTGGGCGCAGGTTGAACTGCGCCATGACCCGCTGAGCGCGTTTGTGATTGATGCCCAGGTGCAGCGCGACCCGACGATGACCGTAAGCTGGATGCGCTCGATGCACCGCTTCAATCTGCTGTTTGAGCGCGAGGTCTTTGACTGGCTGTTTTCGCTCGCGATAGATGTTCTTGCGCTGGACACCTAGGGCTTCAGCGCAGACCGACTTGATCCGGGCACGGCGCACTAGTAGATGACCAATGGAGTTAGTGTGGGTAAAGACGTAGGTTCAGACGCGCCTTGTCACAGGTGAAGCGCCATTCGACCGTCGGGCGCTGGAAATTGCGCTCGGCTTGCCAAACGCCAATTTCATGGCGCAGCATCTGCAAGCTGCCAATCCGTCGCTTCAGACATTGACTGGAGAGTACCGCCAATTCCAACTCGACCATGTTCAACCAACTGGCATGGACGGGCGTGAAGTGAAACTCCAACCGTCGCAGAATCCGACGCGCTTCGGCGGGTTCAAAGGTTTCATAGAGCGCGGAAGCGACATGGATATTCAGGTTGTCCAGCACCAGGCGAATCTTCAGTGCTTGAGGAAAATGCACATCCACCAACGCTTTCATTTGCAGGGCGAAGTCGCGTTTGGTGCGCCGCTCGGTGACCGTGATGTGCCGCCAGCCTTGACGAGGGCAGAAAGCGATGAACAAATTGGCCGTGCCTTCACGCCGGTAGTGATAGTCATAGCGGCGGCGCTGCCCAGGCAGCAGCAGGAATGGGTTGGCGGACTTCGCTCACCAGTTGCAAGGGACATTCGTCAAAACAGACCACCGGGACAATAGCAGTCATCTGCTTCGGCATACAGGTCGAGCACATCTTCCATGCGGGCGACAAACTCCCAATCCACTTCGGAATACACCACTGCGCTTGCTGCCAGGGCTTTAGTTCGTTTTTTTCAAATGCTTGCGCACCGTCTCATCCGAAATCTGCTCGACAATTCCTAAGGCGACCAAGCGATCTGCCAAAAGCTGCATCGTCCATTGCGCGCGTCCCGCGGGCGGGTCGCTGCACGCCAACGCCACCAAGACCGCTTCGCCTTTCCCATCCAACTTGCTTTTGCCACCTGGACGATGGTCTTCGCTCAAGGCGTGTTCAACGCCGCCTTCGACCAACCGTTTGCGGATCCGCTCGACCGTATTCACATGCACTTGCAACGTCTGCGCAATGTCTTGGTCAATCTTGCCGCTGTCTGCCGCCAGCAAAATCTGAGCGCGCTTCACTCGCCGCACCGACAGCTTCCCTTTGCTCAGCAGTGTTTGAAGTTGTTTTCGTTCGCTCTCGCTTAGTTTGACGTGATATTTCTTCGCCATCTGCTCTGTCCTCTTCCCCTTCAGAGCAGTATAGCCCACCTAATCCCAAGTGGTCATCTACTAGCTCGACTTTTTTGTAAGTGCATGTTCAAGGTCAGCTTGCCGATGAGCCGTTTGAGTTCCTCGTTTGCGCGCTTCAGCTTGTGGTAGTCCAGCACCGAAACAACGCCTTCACCGCTGTCCTGCCGCAACCAAGCGTACATCGTCTTGGTACTGCCTGCGTATCGCTCAGCCAGATCGACTACGCGCTCGCCAGCTCGCACTTTGCCGATGATTTCTTCTTTGATCTCTTTGGCAATCCGTCGCTCACGCTACCGCCTTAGTTTGATGCTCATCCTCTCAAACTCTTGTCTTATTTTATGGGGTACCGGTCACCATGAGTTTTTACCTCTCGTCCAACGAGGGCGGTTTATTAATGATAGCATTACCATTGTGCCGGAGCCTGTAATAGGGGGTACATCAAGTTAATTGTGACGTTTGTCACTATTGAGAATCCACCGGGGTATCTATATTCATCCAAGGTGGGGGTAGCCGAAAGTTTTTCTTTTCGGAAAAAATTCCCCCTAATATGTTATCAAAGGAGGT
>CAVTBZ010000010.1:0-376052 GCA_963733045.1 uncultured Methanoregulaceae archaeon
TATACGACACCTCGGCAATTCTTGAGTCGATGAGGTCTTCTTCACTTTTCAAGTTCCTGACGAATATGTTCCCGAGTTTCATCATCAAGGCATAATAATCGTGTTTCTTTGATTCCACTTGTTAAAAGGACACGATATGCATCTGAACAAGTTCTTAGTGTATCCGCTTTTTTCGATTTGACAGGAGAATCAAATGACTTTTCGGGCTGTCCCACCTATCTGTCCTTCCTCCGACCAGATTTATAATCCACATTTCACACTCACCCGGTCAAATTCGAAACCTTGAGCACTATATATGCATCCAACCTGATTTTCTCCAACGGAAGTATTTGCCCAGATTGTATAGGGATGGTTTTCAGGTTTATACATTTTAGATTCGACCGGTTTGGCATTCCAGGGACGACTCCATTCCCCAATTTTCACATCATGTATTAAATAACCATCAGGCAATGGATTGCTCCACTTCCAGCAGAAACCTGCGACGATGCGGAAGTCTCATTCTGCTTTTTCGCATCAATTATTAAATTTTCAAGTTTGTCAGGAGAATCAACAAGGGAGAATGTGTAATTGTTCCTCCATCCACTCGATTTTATCTGTTCGAATCCGAGTAAATTTTCCACCCACATCAGGTAATCAATACAACCACCGCATCTGAATTGTGCATTCAAATCATACTCATATAATTTAATCCCGAATTTTTTCGCTGTGGTTCTTATGAGTCGAGTGCACCGTATCTATCCGGACGCACATATTGGTTTTCATCGAGGAAAAATACAGTTATTTTCGCTGCATTGAGTAATTCTTCAATTTGAGAGTGTTTATTTCTCTCAGATTAGGATCCAGCGTGTATCACTCGTATAACGAATCCGATGGGCTTCATCAACAAGGAGTAGATCAATCTCTTCAGTAGGTGCGTTCCGCATATTCAGATTCCATGCAAATAAAGCGGCAGCACCTTTAAATTGAGCCCTTAATGTTGTGGTAAACGCTTTCCCACCGGTTGTATGAACAGCCGAATAATTATTCCTGATGGCATCTGCAAGAAGTTGGGTGGCAATGACGGTTTTACCTGTCCCAGGTCCTCCACGTACAAGAATTGCTGAACGGGAGAACTTTTTCCCACCCGTTTTAATTTTTAAAACCTGTGACCAGATCGCATTGAATGCAACACGCTGGTTATCCAAAAGGTGCCATTGCTCCTTCATATGAAGAACGGAATCAATTACTTCCAACAATTTTTTATTCGGTTTAAACCGCCCGTTAATAAATTTCTCTAATAATTTTATTCCTGATCCATTCCCAATGGTATTCTCCAGATATATGGTGAAAATTTCCTCATCACCTTTTATAAAAAGCGGGCTGACTTTGAGGACATCCGAAAAAATAACATCTTCCAACAGAGGACCGTTGGTTTTTGACAGGTTATGGCAATAAGAGCAGGGAGCAGTTCCTATTTTGTTCTCGGTATATGAACTATGAATTTCAGTAAGATGTTCTGCATAATCCAAAGCCTGTTGGGAAGGATGCTGACGTTCTGAACCGTTAATAACAATATTAAGGGGATTTTCACAAGGTTGAACTTCACTCCATTGTTTTAATTCAACGATTGTGGAGCAATTATTGTCAGTACGATTCTTTCCCAAAAAAATCGCATCAATCCGACATCCCGAATAAGGCAAATGATACTCTAAGACAACACCAATATCTTCTGAAGATATTTCATCTGCAACAGATGCCAGAGCTTTCAAAGAGTTATTCCAGCTGTTGGTTTCTGAAACACTCGGGAGATAATGATGGTTATTCCAAAAAGACTGGAGCATTCCACCTGTCAGAGCCTCCACTTCACCTCCTTTCACAAAATCGGATATCGATCCATGCCAAATCTCCATCTTATCTGCCAAAATCCTAATTTAAAAGGATATACTTCTTCATAGTATTTTAAGAACTTACTACAGGTTAATCATCAATTCACCCACGACAACTTCAGGGTGTCAAGAAAAAAATCCGGTTTCTGTTGATACCCCGGAAACAAGCAAACCACTCAATCCCGCTCAAGGGCCAGTAGCGGGCGATTATCTGCTGGGTTAATGGAAGGGGGGAGAGCGCGGGAATCGAGATCTTTTGCTGTCCAAATATTCGCATAACGGTGTCAGCGCATTGATCCGGGCGACGATGCAATGCTACTTCACAAGAGAGTGATTTGCTATATTTCTATAAAATCGATTGACAAGGAAAGCGTCTCAAAAGAAATTGATTTTTTGTTCAATATCTCTTATATTACCAATACGATGATAAAATGGGTAATGATCAAAACCTCCATCAAATGATAAAATAAAGGGAATTTTTACTTTATCCATAACATAGAGACTGGTTGCATCAACTAAACCAATCGAGGGATTTCCAGTGCGATGATTACAAAAAGGCTTAAGTTTTGTGCGAATTGCCTCGTCAACTTGTATTTTCTTAATTTGATATATTTTACAATTTTGTAATTCATTGTAGTGCCTTAAAGTCTCTCGAAAAAGAAGATTATTTTGAAGATGATGGAAAATCTCGACCATTATGTAATTTGAAATCCATAAATCATTATATCCGGAGACAATTCTTCTTTCAATCAACGCACCCCATATGGCAGAGGCTAATCATGATAATCATCATGATCATCTAATAATCCAATGATGAATCCGCTATCAGCAAATAACTTCATTCATTATACCAAACTTTTATTTGGTCGATATTTATCAGCAACTTTAGATATTGAATTTATGGTCAATTCAGGATATGCAGCATATATTTTTTCCAATACGTTTTCTGATGATAGATGATTGAAGTTAATTTTTACATATTTAAAAATCGATTTGACTTCATCCTTAAGTTTCTTCCAGAAATAATCAGCAGTTTCTTTTCCTTTTTCGGATAGATTTATTTTGACATAATTATTTGAAGAGGGATCAAAAGTAACATACCCGGCATCTCGAAGACTATCTAATGCAGCATAAATCGTTTCATCAAATGGACCGAAATTATCGGCTTCAAATTTTAAATCCGGATAATAGTTTCTCCCCAGAGGGTAGTTTTCTTGACAGCAAATAGTTCTTTGACTAAATGTGTTTTTCCAGGAATCGCAGAATATTCCCTTTCCTTTAATATCTTCTGCACGTAATAAAACTAATATTGCTAGTTGTGTCGGGGATAGTGTAACTTTTGGGATCATGTGAACCACGCATCGAGATTAATTTGATGTCCTTGGCGAAACGCTGGATATTTCAGACGCTTCATTTCGAATTTTCTCTTTTTGCGAGAAATAATGAAATAAATTGTCTTTGTCGATAAATCGCGGGTATTGCGAGATTTCTTTAATAGTCATTTCAAGATCATGAGTTTTGCATATCTTTTTAATTTCATCTTCAGGAAATTCATGTAATGTAGATGGATCCATGCCTTTCAGAGTATTTGAACTTAAAAATTTTTCAGCATCTTTCGCATTTTCTAATTCATTGATTTCAATAAAACCATAATCTTCGTTGTCAAACAGATAATGTTTCATTTTAACTGGAGGAACAAACTTTGGCGGGATGTGATTTGGACTATATGTATCGAATCCAAAACCAGTACCGATTAAGTCATTAACACGACTTGTTTTTGTCTTTCCAATTTTATATTTTGAGTTGAGCGCATTAATAATGTACAATTCTTCATCTTTCTTACTGAATTTTGATAATTCAGTATGAATGCTTTCAATAACATAACCAAAGGCACCATACTTTTTATTCTCACAATTGTATCCATAAATTCGGACACCAGCATCCCAATATTTTTCAAGTAATTTTGGATCAATTAAACCATACGACGGAGGAACTACCGCCATTAAGGGCAAGTTTTTCCTGTCAATTGCTGCCAATTGTCTTTCTCGAAATGCTGCAATCATTTTAGCATATTCGTCAGCGGTGGACAATGTCCCGATTAATGGTGTGGCGATTATTTTATTTCCCGGTAGTTCCCCACAAAATATCAAAAAGAAATTTTTGAACGTTTTTCGGTAAAAGGCGATTAATTGGATTTCCGTTTTCATCAACTATCGATAGTAAAAGATATGGAAGTGCACCAATCTGATTGAGCTGAATTAACTGGTTTGAGAGTTTCGATGAAAATTTTTGGCATTTTTCATCATTTTTCATATATTCAGTTAATTCACTTAAGTAAACTTTAGCATATACTTCACCAAATGGCCGGAAATTACTATCAATCTGGGTCTTCTGCTATCTTAATATCTGAATTATCAGAAACCTTCGAACCGATTGTTTTTGTTGGAGTGATAACTACATTTCCATTGATCTTCACCTTACACGACCGTATAAGCAGACCTTTTTCTTTGGCAATTTCTTCAATATATAAATTAGCAGAATCACTCATAATGCATCATTGAATTTTTATCAATAATTATCCTTCTTACGTTTTGAAACATTTTCCCCTCATGGATAATGGGAAGTAGATTTGAATTCTTTTCATAGCATTCATGAAGTTGTGATTATTTTAGTTTGCCATGTAGGGGGTGAAAATGAAAAGAAATCCGAATACGAATGAGAGAACAGAGATATCCCAACATTCTTCCAAAGTTCTCTAAAAAGTCATTGAGTAGTTGCACGTCCGGAATTTTGAAAGAGCGTGCTTGATTTAGCATTTTATCCGCAAATCACCTACTGACAATTCTATCCATTTCCGTTCCATCACCTCACTCCACTCCTTCACTCGCACCTCTATATCAACTGCGAGTAATAAGAGCAACGAAGAACATACGGATCGAATCGAGCTGGAAGATTAGAAATACTTGGAATCTAGAAAAAATTCATTAGTCTTACAACCCATGTTTCATATCCGATCTGATATTTTATGAATAAATACTCAAACCCCGCAGTAGTGTTAAATTTTGACGCGGGGAAATTGCAGGTTGATGATAATGGTATCTATTATTTAGATCATTATACTCCATATTGGACAGATCGCGAGGCCGGTGTAAGAAACGAGGGATTTACCTCCTTTAGTGGCAAAATTTTAGACGTAAAGGAGTCTAAACCTAATGGTATCCTCTCACTTTCATCCCGCCTTAACCCGTTAATAAATATGGATATTCCAATTTGTATTGTACCTCCATCTGATCCAGAACGGAGTGATTCAGGAATGATGAAATTATCTCAATTATTAATCCATGAGGGGAGAATCGATGCAACATCATGTCTTCAGAGAATCGAAAAAATTTCAAAATTAGTGACTGGGGGAGATAGAAATGTTGAGACTCATTTAAGGACAATTCGAGTTATAAATCCTGAATTAATTAAAAATAAACATGTATTGTTGTTGGATGATGTAACAACTACTGGAAATTCATTATTTGCCTGCAAAAAAAAATTACTTGATGCCGGAGCATCCGATGTAACTTGTTTTGCACTAAGGCAAAACTATGAGGTGAATCAGATATTATGCAATCAAAATCTTCGATAAATTTTGGTATAATTACTTTGTTACAATTACCTAATATTGGGAGAAAAACAGTTTTTAACTTTTTATCGAATAACTCAAAATCACTAAAAACTGATAACTATCAAAAAGATCATTTTTTTTCCGATCAACAGGAAATTATTGAATGTTTCCAATCTGGACAGGAATTATATAAAAAAATTGTCCGTGAAAATTTTTCATCTGCATCTAAAAAAGCTGAGAATATAATTAATTTTTCAGAATGTTTAGACATTCAAATCATAAATATTTTCGATAAAAATTATCCAAGCAGACTTAAAAAAATTCCTGATCCCCCACCAATTTTATATGCAAAAGGTAATCTCAATTGTATTTCGAAGGATATCACCATTGCAGTTGTCGGCACAAGAAATCCAACAACATTTGGTGAAAAAACGGCAGAAAAAATTGGAGGATTATTAGCAAAATGTGAGATACCTGTCATAAGTGGTTTAGTCGAAGGGTGTGATTCATTTGCACAACAAGGATGCGTGGATCAAGAGGGTGAAACTATCGCTGTGCTTGCACACGGTTTAGATCAAATTTATCCTCGTCAAAATGAAGGCCTTGCCTCACGAATTCTTTCATGCAATGGTTGTTTTTTAAGTGAATATCCCCCAGGTATGAGACCTTCAAGATTTTCATTTATCGATCGTGATCGACTTCAGAGTGGACTTAGTGACGAAGTGATTGTTATTGAAACGGGAGTCACTGGAGGGACAATGCATACAGTAAAATTTTGTCTAGAGCAAAATAGAATCCTAGGCTGCCTTAAACATCCCTCTGAATTTTTAGGTTTGTTCCAAGTTTCGGGGAATCAAAAATTAATTTTTGAAAAAAAAGCAATACCTATTTTTTTTGATTATTTCAACAAAGAAAAACCAAATGAAATTGATGAATCAATATTAACATTTATTAAGAAAATAAAAACGAAAAAAAATCTTGAAGAAGAGAGATATTTACAAATAGAATCACATTTTAAAAAATTTTTACTTGAAGAGAATTTTTTATTTGCAACTGATATGACGAAGGTACCAATGAGAAAAAAACCCTCTAAACCGAAAAAAGTAAGAATAAAAAATGATTCCGATAAATCTCAAAAAAAGTCTGCATATCGGGGAATAGATGACCTTAAAACAAAATGGGGTAATTTTCGATTCTGATCAAACTCTCATTAATTCTGAATGTGTTGCAAAATATCGGGACACTGGAAATTGGAGGGAAGTTCGACACAAATTTCACGAAATAACTATATTTGATGGAATTAATGAACTTTTATCAGAGATTCGCGATAAAAAAATTCTTATTGGGATTGTTACTTCAAGCCCAAGTTGGTATTGTAATTCAATAATGTCTAAAAATAAATGGATTTTTGATGCGGAACCAGTTTGTTACCATGATACAAAAAGACGAAAACCGCATCCCGACCCAATTCTAGAAGCATTAAAAAGGTTAAATCTTGAGTCTGCAAATGCTCTTTCGATAGGGGATAATGCAAAGGATATTATCGCATCTAAAAATGCAGGAGTATTTTCAATTGGGTCAACCTGGGGATGTAATAATATTGAAGAGTTGATGAGTTCATCCCCAGATATAATATGTCATTCAATCGACGAATTAAGAGATTTTATATTTCGCAAATTTTAACGCATTTTTTTCAATGTATTCACTAAAAATTGGCTTAATTATTTATTTTTTTACATCGAGATTTTGTTTAACATGTGTTTTCAGAATTCTCAAACAATCCTTCATCCCGTCACTATATCCTTAACATTTTCTCAGATACCTTGATTCAAGCAGTCGATTTTGTAAAGATAAAGGCTTAGGTGAGAAGTGTGAAAGAGAAAATTCACTTGTTCAATTTCCTCGCCAAACCCATCCCCATCCCCTTTATCCCGCATCCCACCCAACTCCCATAAGAAACCCAAGGAGCCTAAAAAACCATGGTAACCATCGACCCCATGAAAGCAATGATCACCTCATATCTTGCATCCTCGCAGGGACAGGAATTGATCCTGAATTACCTATCATCACCGGATGGCCAGAAGGCGATCTGCGATTTTGTTACCACCGCAAAAGGCAAAGAGGTAATGAAACAGGTCCTCCCCTGTATCCTCAGGGGAATGCCCCTGTCACCGGATCTCCAGGCGGAAGTCATCCGGGAACTCGAAGAAATTCCTTAAATAATCCGTTCCTTTACCGTATTCAAAAAAGAAGTAATTATCGATATGAAAAAATCATCATTAAATATCATCTTTGGGTATCAATCTAATACGTGTTTTCTCTTTTTTATATTCTTGATTAAAAGCAATCCACTTATATTGGTTTTTTTGAATTTCTACAGCCGCCGTAGTTACAGCTGACAATCCCAAAATAGTTTCGGAAGGGTATGAAATTATTGGTAATCCAGTTGCTCTACCAACAAAAGCAAATGGTGTTGCAGCAATCATTCCAATATTTGCCCAATATGAAATTTTTGGAAAAACTTGTTTTAATTGTTTTTCAGTTGATAATTGTTCTTTAAGAAATTCCTTTATTATGTCAGAATATTCACTTTGAGATTTTGTTTTATTAACTCTATCAATAATTTTAATAATCACTTTTCTTAATTGTTTAATTTCATCGAAATCCCTCATGGCCAAGTATTTCGAAATTTTGGATTCTGTCAATTCTAAATAATGCAATTCACAGTCTTTTTCATCGTCACAGGTAGTAGACAAGGTGTGATTCCCCTTTTTGTAATTTCCTTAAAAACGATTTGAGGGAATAATAATGTTTGAGGTAATTTAATTGAAAAAATTTGGCTAAATGCATTAACATATGTCTGATTAGGAGTCTCATTTATCCCAAATTTAAATTTACAATAATTTTGAACATAATCCGAGAAGAGAGATTGGGCATTCCATTCTTTAACTAATAGTAAATTAGAATAAATAGTCCAAATTTCAGGATGACAATAAAGTTGATTTTCAATTATAATTTGACCATGCGTAGCATTTGGAGGTGCTTCAATACATCTTGGAAATTTTTTCAACAAATATTCTCTTTCATCTTCAACTTGTTTCGAAATATTGTTGGCTACGTTTTCATCAATAACATCTTTAGGAGATTTAATTTCAATTAAATTGTGTTCTTTAGCGACCTCAAAAATTTTATTTAGTGATTTTGAAATTTTTCCTCCATTATCCGGGTAAATGTTACTCTCAATTAAATCGACAAGAAATGGTGTCAATATTATTTTATCTGTCCAAAGAAAAACGGAAGGATTTGTAATAACCCAATTGTAATCATATTGAGAGATTGAAAATGGAGAGACATCATTTGGGCCAATAGTATTACCAGTAACTAAAATTTTAATATTAGACATCAGAGATTACTTTTTTTATTCAGTATATGTAAATTCCTAAAAAAATATAATTTAGAGTGCAACAATTGCCTTTTTTAATTGTGAGAATTTTGGGGGGGAAATCGAATGGAAAATAATTGTGTGTTTATCGGGGCAGATAAGACGACCGTGAAAAACAGTGTGCGAATAGTCGGATAAAAAATAAGATTTTATGGAATTAAAAAAAACCAAAAAAAAAATTACTTCTTATCTTTGCCGCCCTTTGCATGGAGCTCCGCCCTTCTTATCATCCTTGGCGGGTTCTGCCTTTGCTGCTGCGGCGGCTGCTGCGCCCTTACCGGTTGCTCCTGCCTTGCCGCCCTTTGCCGGTGCTTCGGCTCCCTTGGCGGGTTCGACTGCTGCTTCTTCTGCCACCGGTGCTGCAACTACTTTCTCACCAACAAGCTTCGGTGCTGCAACAACCCTGCCGCTGACCTTGATCTCGCTTACTTTCAGGTGCGAGGGGGTCGGGAATCTGTGGCCGCCGTGGCGCATGGCGTCTTTTATCTTTTCCAGGTACTGCGGGGTTGAGTAGACCGTCAGGATCTTCTGGTTTGCATCCACACGGGCTGCGGTTCCGACCGCTTTCCCGAATGCGAGACGCATGCCTTCAGAGACACGGTCAGCACCGGCGCCGGTTGCCTGCTTGTTCTCACGCAGGACGTGGTGAGGGAAGATCCGGACCTTGAAATGGAAGTTGGACCGCCCTACTTCTTTCATCAGCCGACGGTTGACCGTGATACGTGCTGCCTCGAGTGCGCTGTGCCGGATCTGGCATGCCTCTTCGACAATCAGGTCAACTTCGGTCGGGAATTCCTGGGAGAGGTTTCCCATCTCGAACTGTACAATCTTGCTCCCCGGAACACCACCCATATATTCGCGCCGTGTATAGGCTTTCTTGGATATGTTCCTGTACATCTTTGCCGGTTTTCTAACCATCGCGTCCTACTCCTGTGAAATATTGCTAAAAGCGGGCATATCTATCGGGAAATGATCAGATGAGTATGCCGGTACGCTTCACAAACTGCTTTTATAAAATGGAGATATAGCCTATTAAACCTTACTGGATTGAACAGTGCTGGCCGATGAGATCAAGCACCTGGCGCCGTACTAATGCGAACTCCACGCTGGTACGGTCACGGGGACGTTTGAGATCTGCAGGAAAAACCTGGCAGATCCGTCCCGGCCGGGGGGTAAGAACAATAATCCGGTCGGCAAGATACACGGCTTCATCTACACTGTGGGTGATGAACACTATCGTCTTTTTCGTCTTTTCCCAGATATCGAGAAGTTCCTTCTGGAGCATATTCCGTGTCTGGGCATCAAGCGCCCCGAACGGCTCATCCATCAGGAGCAGGACCGGGTCGAGCGTAAGGGCCCGCGCCACCGCCACCCGCTGGCGCATCCCGCCGGAGAGCTCCGCGGGGTAACTGTCACGGAACTGGGTCAGGTTGACGAGCTTCAGGTAACGTTCCGCAACGCGGCTCCGCTCGTCAACGGGCACCCCCTGCATCTCGAGGCCAAACGCGATATTGTCGATGACCGTCCGCCACGGGAAGAGGGAGTATTCCTGGAAGACCATCCCCACCTTCGGGCTGGTGCCCCGTATCTCCTCGCCGTCAAGAACGATCGAGCCTGACTGCACCTCATCGAGGCCGGCGATAAGGCGGAGCAGCGTGGTCTTGCCGCACCCCGATGAGCCAAGGATGCAGACAAACTCCTTATCCTCCACATCAAAGGAAATCTGGTCGAGAACAACAAGATCACTGCCGTCATCCTTTCTGAATGACCGGCTCAGGTTGCGGATTTCGAGCTTGCCCATATTACGCCACCTCCCCGGTCCGCCATTTCAGGAAGTACCGGTCAATATAGTAACGGAAGATCATATCAAAGACAAGACCGATCAGGCCAAGGATGATCATATAGACGACAACGCTGTCCATCTGGTGAAGGCTGTAGAAGAACCAGAGTTTCTGGCCGAGACCGTAATTCGAGACGCCGAAGAGCTCGGCAGCAACAAGGCACATCCAGCCGACACCGGTGGCGATCCGTATCCCGGCAGCAACCGAGGGAAGAGCGGCCGGGAATGCGATATACCGGATGAGGTCCCGGCTTTTCGTGCAGCCGAGCATCTTTGCAGCTTCGACAAAGACCCGTGGGACACCCCTAAAACCGCTGTAGGTATTGATAATAATGGGAAAGACCGCACCGGCAAAGATAATGAACCCGGCAGCCGAAGCTGTCAGCCCGAACCAGATGATCGCAAACGGGATCCAGGCAAGAGGCGGGATCGGGCGGAGGATCTCGATAAGCGGGTCGAGGAAGGCATCGAAGCGCCGGTCCCAGCCCATCAGGATCCCAATCGGGATGCCAATAAGGAGCGCCATGCCAAGCCCGAGGGCGAAGTGGACCAGGCTCGCCTCGAGATCAAGGAAGAGCGTCCCATGCTGCATAAGGCTGACAAACGCCACCAGGACATCGGTGGGGGCAGGGAGAATGAACGGGTACTGGATGATAACGGCCGCAATAAACTGCCAGACCGCCAGTGCGATAAGGATCGCAAGGAGACCAAGCCACCGGTTCTTCCCGTTTTTCTGATTATCCCGTCCCATGGTCAACCTGCTGATAACTACCCGGTCCTTTGCTAGTACTAAGAACCCGGAAGAAAAAAAGGTTGGTTTTAATCCTGATCAGCTCTTCTGGTAGAAGGTCAGGTCGAAGATCTCGTCTTTGGTCAGGGGCTTCTTGATGAACCCGAGCTCATACTGGATCTTCGCGTAGTCGAGGACAGGTTCGACAATAACATTCGGGTCTGAAGCCCAGCTGCCGTCCCATTCTGCCAGCGACGCCTTGACATCGGCGAGGCTGGCCCCGGTCTTTGTGGAGAATATCTGGGCAGCTTCATCGAGGTTCTGCTGGTTCCAGGCAACTGCCTTGTCATTGGTTTTGATGATCTGCCGGACAATCTCCGGGTGCTCGCGGATCAGCTTGCCGCTGACAACCAGCACGCAGCAGGTGTGGTTGGGGTACATCTCACCGGAATGGACAACAATTTTTCCCTTGCCCTGGTTCACGACCGTGCTCGGTGAGGGAGTCGGCAGGAAGATACCGTCGACTTTCCCGGCAAGGATGGCTGTTACGGCATCGCCCGGGGTCATGCCCTTGATGAAGACATCCTTATCCGGGGTGAGGTTGTTCTTCTGGAACCAGTCCCGCAGGACCGTGTCCTGGATGCTGCCGGGCGGGAAGGTGGCTATAGTCATCCCTTTCAGGCTCTGCGGGCCGGTGTAAACGAGGTCGTTCCTGACCACGAGGTCGGAGCCCTGGGTGTTGACTCCGGCAACGATCTTGGCGTCAAGCCCGGTGGCAAGCGCGCTCAGGACCGGGGCTGCACCAACGTAGGCAACATCGAGTTCGCCTGCAAGCATGGCCTGCATCTCAGGCGGACCACTCGGGAAGACCTTATCCGTAACATTCACGACACCATAAGGTGCAAGATCTTCCTGCCACCAGCCCTTCGCCATGGCGGTGATTTCAGCCATCTGGTGAGTGCTGGGCTGGTACCCGATCCGTAGTTCCTTGAGTGGAGCAGGGGTATTCGTGGCGGGCTGCGTGCAGCCGGCGGTGAGAAGTAAAAGTGCAATCGTGATGAGTGCAATTGCAGTAATCTTCAGATGTTTCATAGGGATGAGTTGATCTGGCACTACATAAATTTCACGATATGGACATTTTTTCTCTCCTTTTGTGTTAAATTATTCAAAAAAGTTTTACTTTAGGATTAATTAATTATCTTAATTGTCCATAATTGACTATTGATGCCGAAAAATCAGTGACAATAGAGGAAATATTTTTCTTGAATTAACCTTATTGTATCTATTATATGGTACAGGTAGATCCAATTGACCGCATTATGCGATCGGCACTCATCTCAGATGAGGAGTTCGTGACCACGCTCAATGAACTCCTCCGTCACGACCTGCGTATCAGCGTCCGGGAGTTATCGGAGAAGAGCGGGATTGCACAGAGTTCCCTGTACAAAATACTGCACGGGAAACGTTCGCCCAACCTTTCAACACTTCGGGCGATTATCCGCGCCCTGCGCCAGCTGTACCTGACACCCGAAGGACGATTTATCGGCCTCATCGTTTCACGGTCTGTCCTTGAAACAATAGAAGAGAAAACCGCTGAAGTCGATGCAAAACGCGTCCGGGTACACGAATACCCGGTCCATACCATGGAAGATGCAATCGTTGCTGCAGTCCGTGCCGAACGGGAAGGAGCGGTTGCAATAGTGTGCGCTCCCATCGTCTCAAGTGTGATCGAGCAGCTGGTCCGCATACCGGTCGCAACGATCATCCCCCGCGACTCTGTCCAGCGTGCACTGGAACTCGCCGCGCGAAAGGCGTGGATTTAATCAATATACGACCAATAGATATCAATAAAAGGAGGGTGAACGGATGCGAACAGACGTAGTGAGGTTAGGGCGCCTTTCCGGCGAGAGGACCGGTGAAATGATGCACTTTCTCTCGTCAATGCGTTCAGACCGTTTTATTGCTGACGCAGATATTTTAGTTGATCTTGCCCATGTGCTGATGCTGGAAAAACAGAAGATCATCGACCATGACATCGCACAGCAGACTTCTTTTAGCACTGCTTGAGCTCTTTGACGAAGGAATTCCTGAAGAAGTGTTTGACGACCGGTTTGAAGATGTCCATGCCGGAATAGAATCACTCCTGGTCGAATCGTTAGGAGTGGAAGCTGGCGGGCGTATGCACATGGGGCGTTCACGAAACGATGAAGTCGCCACCTGTATCCGGATAAAACTCCGCGAAGAACTGCTCAAGCAGTTGTCAGCACTCATTAAAGTCCGCAAAGTCCTCATCACCCTCGCCGAAAGACACAGCGATACGATCATGCCCGGTTTTACCCACCTGCAGCATGCACAGCCTACCACGCTTGCACACCACCTCCTTTCTTACGAACAGGCATTCTCCCGTGACTTCGACCGCCTGAAGGATGCATATGTGCGGGTGAACCTGTCCCCGCTCGGTGCAGCAGCATTCGCTTCCACGGGGTATCCCATTAACCGTACATACACCGCAGACCTCCTCGGGTTCGACGGCCTCGTGACCAATACCATGGACGCCGTGGCAACCCGCGACTTCGCGCTGGAGACGCTTGCGGATCTTTCCATCCTCATGGCGAATGTGAGCCGGCTCTGCGAAGAGCTGATTATCTGGTCGACCTCGTTTGTGAAATTCGTCTCGCTTGACGATGCGTTCTGCTCCACATCCTCCATCATGCCCCAGAAGAAAAACCCGGATACCGCCGAGATCATGCGGGCCAAAACCGGGTCGGTATTCGGGGCGTTTTCCGCTGCCCTGATGATCACAAAGGGCCTCCCCATGAGCTACAACCGCGACCTGCAGGAACTCACGCCGAATATCTGGCACGGGCTGCATGATGTCAAGGAGAGCCTCCGGCTCCTCATCGATATGCTCTCCAGTGCGGAGTTCGACACCGGCAGGATGAAGGAGGAGGCAGGGAAAGGGTTCTCGACAGCAACCGAGCTTGCCGATACGCTCGTCCGTTCCCACGGCCTCCCGTTCCGCACGGCCCATTCCATTGTCGGGAGGGCAGTGCAGAAAGGCAGCCTCTCGCTTGCCACCCTGAATGAGGCAGCGCACGAGGTCTCGCCGGGCATCTCCCTTTCCTCGCACGGTCTCACCCAGAAAAAGATCGATGAGGCACTTGACGTGCACTATTCCATTGCTCTCCGGAAAGCTCCCGGCGGCCCTGCGCCGTCTGCCATAAAAACCGCCATCGGTGATCGCACAAAACAGCTGGATTCTGACGCCGACCTTATCGACCAGCGGCTTGCAAAACTCGGCAAAGCAAAAGATGATCTCATTACACAAGCGCGGAGGATGGTAGCATAACAGAGGATTTTTCCTCCGGTGATCTCGTGACCTGCGAGTACCGGGGCATGAGCAGGAATGCGGTATATATTACAAAACGCGACGGCATGGCAGTCGTGAAACTCGATTCCGGTTATAATATCGGCGTGCCCCCCGGCTCCTGCAGGTTTATTTCCCGCCCGGAGCCGGTAACGGCAAAGCAGCATGACGTTATCCAGAATACAAGCCTCCCGGACCTTGCCATCGTCTCAACCGGCGGGACGATAGCGAGCAGGATCGATTACCGGACCGGCTCGGTGACAAGCCAGTTCAATGCAAGCGACATCCTGACTGCCATCCCTGAACTCAAGGAGATTGCCAACTACCGGACCGTGCCCCTTGCCACCATCCTCTCGGAGAACATGACACCCGCCATCTGGCAGGAACTTGCCCGGGCAGTGTACAAAGAGATACAGAACGGGGCAAGAGGAGTGATCGTTACGCACGGTACAGATACCATGGGTTACAGTGCCGCAGCCCTCAGTTTCATGATCGATACTCCTGTTCCCGTCATCTTTGTCGGTTCCCAGCGCTCTGCCGACCGTCCTTCGAGCGACAATGCCATGAACGCGGTCTGTGCAGCAGCAGCAGCAACGAGCGAACTGGGAGAGGTGGCAGTCGTCATGCACGCCACCACCAGCGATGACACCTGCGCTGTCCACGGGGGACCCGGGTGCGAAAGATGCACACCTCACGCCGCGATGCATTTCCGGAGCCTCGATATCGCACCCATAGGGGAAGTGGCGTATCCTTCCCGGAAGGTGACCCTGACAAAAGGTGCAGTCAGGCGCAGAACCCATACCCTCGCCCTCCATGAAGCACTCGACCCCCAGTGCGCTCTCATCCAGTCCTACCCGGGAATGTCACCGGAACTTCTGAACGCGTATGAGGGATACCACGGGATCGTAATCGCGGGGACCGGCCTTGGGCATACCAGCACCACGCTCATCCCGCAGACTGAAGCACCTGAATGACCGTGGAGCGCTTATCGTCATGACTTCGCAGTGCATGCACGGCAGGGTCTGCGACCGGGTGTACCGATACCGGCCGCGACCTTCTGAGTGCCGGCGTCATCGAGGGCGGCAACCTGCTGCCGGAAGTGGCACTCGTCAAGATGATGTGGGTGCTGGGAAACGAAAAAGACAAAACAAAGGCTGCCGCACTCATGCAGTCGGATCTCAAAGGCGAATGCATGCCGAGGAGCGCCCATGGATTATAAGGCACTCGGCCTGGTAGCCGGAATCGAGATCCACCAGCAGCTGGACACCGGGGAGAAACTCTTCTGCCACTGCCCGACCATCCTCCGCGAGATCCCCGATCACGACGGCGAGTTCTTCCGCTACCTCCGGGCAACGGTCAGCGAGATGGGGGAAATCGACCGGGCTGCAAAAGAAGAGATGAAGCATGACCGGAAGTTCCAGTACTATACCTACGACACCACCTGCCTTGTCGAAAATGACGAGGAGCCCCCGGCACCCATAAACGATGAAGCGCTCTCGATCTGCCTGACCATTGCAAAGATGTTCGGCATGACACCCGTGCCCCAGGTGCACACGATGCGCAAGCTGGTCATCGATGGTTCCAATACCAGCGGGTTCCAGCGCACTGCACTGGTAGCATTCAATGGCGCACTCCCGAATGGCGGGCAGATCGAGACGATCTGTCTTGAGGAGGAAGCGGCCCAGCGGGTAAAAGACGAGGTCTTCTCCCTTGACCGGCTCGGGATCCCCCTCATAGAAATCACCACATCACCCGATATGCACACACCTGAAGATGTCCAGAAGGTAGCAGAATATATCGGGATGGTCACTCCATTCAACCGGAAAGGTAAAGCGGGGACTTGGTACCATCCGGCAGGACGTTAATATCTCGATAGCACAGGGAGCACGGGTAGAGATTAAGGGAGTGCAGGAACTTGACCTCATTGCCGAGGTGGTCCGGCGCGAAGTCCTGCGGCAGTCTAACCTGCTGTCTATCCGTGACGAGCTCAGGAAACGTGGGGCTTTAGCCGAAGTGCCAACAGGAGTCGACGTCACCGGGCTCTTTAAAGAGACAAAATCCACGGTCCTCAAAAAGGCAAAGAAGGTCCACGCCATCACCCTGAAAGGGTTTGCCGGGGTCCTGGGCCGTGAAATCCAGCCGGAGCGACGGCTCGGCAGCGAGATGTCGGACTATGCAAAGAAGTGCGGCGTCGGGGGGATCTTCCACACCGATGAACTCCCGGCCTATGGCATCACACCTGAAGAAGTTGCCCTTCTCCGCACACATATGGGTGCCGGGGAGCCAGACGGGGTTGTTCTTGTCGCCGGTGCAAGTGAAAAACAGGCCTCCTGTGCAATAAACCAGGTGGTCATACGGGCACAACTTGCACTCTCGGACCGACCCGTGCCGGAGGAAACCCGGAAGATGCTCGAGAACGGGAGTACAGCCTATATGCGCCCGTTGCCGGGTGCTGCCCGGATGTACCCCGAGACCGATGTGTTGCCGGTCCTGATCGATGATGCACGGTGGGAGGCGATCACCATCCCCGAGCTGCTCACAAAAAAGGCAGAACGGTTTGTGCAGGCATTCGGTATCGAGAAGAATTATGCACTCCAGCTTGCGTCGTCCGAGAAACTCCCGCTCTTTGACCGGCTGGTCAAGGAAGGTATCAGGCCCAAACTTGCCGCGTTCACTATCCTGTCTACCCTGACCGAGCTCAGGCGGGACGGCGTGGATATCAGGGAGATTTCGGACCAGGCATTTCTCGACACAATGCATGCAGTTGATACCGGGAAGGCGGCAAAAGAGGCAATTCCCGAGATCTTCAGGAGCATTGCTGCCGGCAGCACGTGTACCGAAGCCCTGGAGAAACTGGCACCCACGGTATCGCGTGCCGATCTCGAGGTAATCGTACAGAAAATCATCGCCGACCGGGCAGATTTTGTCCTTCAAAAGGGAAAAGGCGCGCTTGGCCCGCTCATGGGCGTGGTAATGGCTGAGGTGAGGGGATCAGTTGACGGAAAAATTGTCAGTGAGATCCTCACAAAAGAAATTAATGCAGTTCTTGCCGCAAAAAAGCCATAATTCTTGTGTGCCGGCATTTCCCGGAACAACAAGGCGCGAACATTTATGAGTGGTGCGGCAGAATAAGATAAGGAGTTTAATTATGGGTAAGACAGGCACTACAATCTGGGCACAGGTAAAAGGCGTTAAGGGACAGATACGACTCGTCCCGAAGAGTGAAGGCGACCTCAAAACCCCGGGCCCGAACCAGCGGTTCAAAGCCGGCGTGAACATCAAGAAAGTAAATGCAATGGACGAAGCAGCACAGGGACGCGGCGGTCCACGTGGCGGCAGGCGCGGGGGGAGACGCGGGGGCGACCGTTCAGGTGGGTCCGGATTAAACGAGTCAACAGCAAGTCCGCTTATCCGCAGGCGCATGCGAAGGGCAAAGGTCTCTGCACTCGGCGCAAAGGCCAAGTCCTCACGATAATTCAGAATAAAGCAGCGGGGTGCATCCGTTTCTGTAAAAAAGAGGAGATGCACCCCAACCCTATATTTTTAAGCGCACATCAGACACAGTGTAAATTTTTTTTCTCCCAATGCTAATTTTCTTTTATAGGAAACATCTATGGGTACTATGGATCTTGGAACGGCGATCAAAAATTACCAGTTCGGTGAACGGGCAAAATCCGAACTGATTATATGCTCCCAGCTCTGCATTGCATTAACAGGATTTTCAGAAAATGAACGCTCCGGGGGTCGGCGAATGCTCCTGATGCTTATGGAATCAGTAAGAAACGAACTCCAGTTTGCAACTCACAGCACCGGACATCCTCAATTTAAAAAGGCGATAGATGCTCTTAACGTGGCGATCTCCCTCATGGAGAGCAACCAGCCGGACCAGGCATCTGAAAAAATCGCTGCTGCAATCAGTGCATCGACAACTCCGGCACAGGAAGCATGGCAGGTACTTGAAAAACATGGAATCCTCTGATTTTTCAGATTTTCTCAAAAGCCGCTCATCGGTCCGTTCCTACAACGGAGACCCTTTAGCAAAAGAGGAGATTCAGTACATCATCAACTGTGCAAGCACTGCTCCCAGTGCGGGAAATCTTGAATCATGGGATGTCATTATCGTTACCGAAACTGAGGTAAAGGAAGCACTCGCCCAGGCAGCACTGGACCAGGAACACCTGGAACAGGCAGGCGCTGTCTTTGTTGTATGCGCAAACTATGTCCGCTCGATGTCACGCTATGGTGAACGCGGGATTCTGTACGGGCTGGAAGATGCGACCATCGCCTGTACCGTACATGATGCTTGCCGCACATGCACAACAACTGCATTCATGCTGGACAGGATCTTTCCAGGACGAGGAAGTACGTGAAATCCTTGACCTGCCCCAGCATATCCGGCCTGTCGCACTGCTGGCGGTCGGGAGAGGAAATGCTCCGGCAGTGCCGACCGAAAGAATGGACCCGGAGAGCATGTACACCGGGAGATCTGGTAGGGAGATAAAAGATGCCTGATTATGTAGTGACTCTGGAATCGGCGTGGATCCTGCGTGACGTTAAATCGCTTGACGATGCAATCGGGATAGCAATCAGCGAAGCAGGAAAGAGGCTTAACCCGGCAGCAAAATATGTGGAGGTTGATGCAGGTTTCCTTACCTGCCCGTACTGTGAGGAGACGCTTTCAAGTGCGATTGTCGTAGCTGATACCGCCCTTGTAGGACTCGTGCTGGAGATGAAGGTCTTCCGGGCTGAATCTCCTGAACATGCAGAGCGTATTGCAAAATCCGTGGTAGGAAAGGCCCTGAGGGATGTACCGCTGAAACTGCTGGATGTGCACGTACTATGATCTCAGTTGTCGGGCATACGGCAATCGACCACATTTCCCACGTCCCTCACCTGCCGGAGAGGAATTGCTCTACCCATATTTCTGACCGTCAGATCTATTTTGGAGGGGGTGCAGCAAATATCGCTGCCGGAATTGCTTCCCTTGGTGAGCAGGTTACCCTCATTTCCTGCATAGGAAGTGACTTTTACGGCAGCGAATATGACCACTGGATGAAAAAGATCGGGATTCATCAGCAGTTCTTTGTCGTTCCTGATGCACACACCCCGACAGCATTCATGTTCACCGATGATACCGGGGACCAGATGACGTTTTTTGAATGGGGTGCATCGAAGGCATTTGCCACTTCAGAAGCGCCGTCCCTTCCGTTTGTTCATATGGCAACTGCAGATCCTGAATTCAACTGTCGTGTTGCCGAGAGAAGTGAATTCACCTCATTCGATCCCGGACAGGACGTTTTCTGGTATACCAGGGAACAACTCGGGTCAATCATTGCCAATACAGACATTCTTTTTGCCAACCAGCACGAGGTGAAGCAGATGTGCAGCACCCTGGGCATAACAAAAGACACGCTCATCGGCCAGGTGGAAACTGCGGTATTTACCATGAGTGGTGACGGGAGTACACTCTATACACGCGGTACCGAACACACAATACCGGCGCTTTCAGTCACGCTTGCAGACCCGACCGGTGCTGGCGATGCGTACCGGGCCGGGTTCCTGTCTGCGTATGTCCGGGGGTATAATCCCCTGACCTGCTGCAGGATTGGTACGGTCACTGCATCGTTTGTTGTCGAACATGTGGGATGCCAGACCCATCTTGCTGACTGGAACAGTATGCAGATCCGGTACCAGAAGCACTTCGGCCCGCTTGAATTACCCGATCCGAAGAAGGGCTGATCATGAGCCGGGCAGCACTCATCTCCGGTGGTGAAGCTTCAACCCGCTCTATTCAGAAATCACCGGATACGGGTAATGACGTTGGGTTTGTCGTCACCGCCCGTAGATGTACGCCCATAGCACCGTTTTACTCCCGTCCAATCACCTGTACAGTCAGCAAAATCGTGTCATTGCCTGACCGTCGTGAGATAATTCCCGGAGGTAGTACCTGATGCCCCAGGACAGTGATGTCAAACTCGGCCAGCTCTGCCCGGTATATATTTACCGCCCCGTCCTGGCAACGATCACTGTTCCTTATCGTGATCCTTGGTCTCCTGATCGATGGTGCCGGAGTCAGGTCCTGGGTAATACTTCCCTTTTCAGCCCTGCCATTCTCGGGTATCTTCGCATTCACCATACCGGCGCTTGTCGCACTTGCCCTGACAAAGCCAATCATTGAGTATAACGGCAAGACGATGACCTGGAACCGGTCACTCTTCTCGCACTGACCTGTACAGTGTTTGGCGTAATTATTACGTATATCTCATTGGCATCGTCGGTTAAACTCATCCCGTTGTTCTATGCAATCTCACTGGGATTTATTTTTGGCCTTCGCCTGTTAGTCCTGGTCGCGATTGCTGATTACCGGATTTCCCGGATGTGGTTTCCGGCATTTACCCAGAGCGGTGTTGGCATCCTTGCCGGTATGATAGTCTTCTCACCATCGTTTGGTATCCTTGCACTGGTGCTTCATGTCGTTTTCGGGCTCGGGTTTGCAATCCTTATCTGGATGATCGAACGTCCACTCAAGCGTGCTTTTAAAATTCACGGACTTGCATTCATCAACGCATTCATCGCTCATATGACCGACGGATCCAAAGGAATGGAAAATTTCTTCCGCGAGATCGGTGAAGAGATATTTGTCCCCCAGGTAAGCTTCTTTTTCCAGAGGGCTGATAAACAGCCGGTAATTTTTACCGTCCCCAACCTGCATCCAGGTCCCATGGGTGAAATTGGCGGGGGCAACCTTCCCAAGATATTGCATAACAGCTTTGATGATGAAACATTTGTTGCACACGGGTGCGCAACGCACGACTTCAACCTCGTTTCAGAGACAGAAATCAACAAAGTGATTGATGCATTAGAGAAGTCCCGCAAGGATATTTCCTATACCAGCGTTGCCGGGAGATCGGGTCATATCACGCATGGTTCCGTACAGGTCCTCTACCAGCGATTCGGTGACTCGGTCCTTCTGGTAACAAGTCGTTCTCCTCTCAAAACAGAAGATGTTGATTTTTCAATCGGCATGACTATCATGGCTGAGGGCCATCGCTGGTTCCCCCATGTAGCCGTCGTGGATGCGCACAACTGCATGACCGACCTGTCATCACCCGTGCTCCATGCGACGCTGACAGCAATGGAGTACCAGGATGGATCGCTGGACGCAATGGACAAATGCCGCACTACTCCGTTATACCCGTTCAGGACCGGAGTTGCACACGTTTCACTCCCCTATAAAAGGGAGCAGGGTTTTGGTGACCTCGGAGTTCAGGTTCTTGTTGTCGAGGTCGACGGGCAACGCACTGCATATATCCTCATGGATGGCAACAATATGGCACAGGGGGTGCGTGAAGTTCTGCTTGAGCACATCCTGACAATCGTAGATAACGCCGAAGTGATGACTACTGACTCGCATGTCGTGAATACCATTACCGGGAAAAATCCTGTGGGTATGAACGTACCGGTATCCGATTTCCTGCCGTTTGTGATGCAGGCGCTCCGGGCTGCAATCGATGATCTTGCACCCTCAGAAGTCGCCGGGAGCACTGCACACTGCGAGCGTGTTGTCGTCTTTGGCTCCAACACAATTTCCCAGCTTGCGAGCACGGTGAATGCAATGCTGGTGTTTGTTGCACCGCTTTCCCTTGCAATGCTGCTCCTTGCATTCCTGCTGTCGTTGATTGCGTATATTGTGATCGTGTGACCACTACCACCGGCGACTGAAAAATCCAAAGTGAATTATTCTTTTTTAGTCCGTACCTTCTTACCTAAAAAAGAACTATTTCCGGTCATTCATATACTGGTAACCGGGAATGCGGGCAAAGAACCGGAACCGGTTTAACAATTCCGGTATTTCGTAGAGAGGTTGTGCTGTCAGAAATAGGGATGAGATTAGATTTCATCCGGTTACCTTCCTGTCATCACGGGGGATCGGTTTTATAATTTTAGGGTATAGTCACATTCTAGCAACTAATTTTGCTTGCTGATTGATCAAAATTCACGATTGATGACGCTCCTGGGGGCTACGGCATTGCCTCCGCCCCCGCCGCTATGGCGACCCCCAGGATGCGATAGAACCGATAATCATGATAAGATCCAAAAACCAATTTGTTAAAAATAATGCACTTTTTCTGTCTTAGATTTAGTAACTAATATTTTTCATATTTTCACGTCATAAATTAATTTTCATTTTAGTGGTTGAATTAGTACTATACCCTAATTTTATTATACCGGCTCTGTAAAAACAAACATGAACCGATTGTATTCACTCCGGAACAATGAGAATCGATTTGTTACGAGAGTCTCCCGCCACATGGCATCTTACAGGCCAGGCGGGACAAAAGAGATTTAGCATTTTAGTCACGTAACCCACCGCGGGAGGGCCCGGTCGGGAGCGGTGCCGTTTATCCCATTTGTAAAAGATAAACTTTCTCCCCGTCTATCTGAATAATACGATTTTCATGGGAAAACCTGATTTTGTTCATCTTTTCATTGACTTAAAAAAAATACGATCGTGACCCCCTCTCTCCCCCAGAGGGGGAAGCAGCCCAAGGGGTGCATCCCCTTGACCCCCTTTTACAATCCGGTCAATCTTATGAGAGGTAATCGCTATGGGGGAGGAAACCCCAATTGCGGGGTCGGAGGTGAAACCAAAAGCCCCCAGGAGCGCTATGATGTAATTTTTTTCCGGCATTTTTTCAGAGCCATTATTTTACGATCGCAGATGCATGTGCATCGAACGGGTTTGTCCTCATTGCCAGTGAGAAGAGATAGGGGTATTTCTTCCTGAGGTGCTGCATATAGACCAGCCACTCAATCACGAGCTGGCTGTAAATCCGGGTAAGATCGCCGGAAAGGTGATCATAATCCGATTGCGGGAGACCGGTAAGCTGCTCGCGGGCGATCAGTTCTTCGGACAGGTGAAAAACTGCATGGAACAGATCGGTAAACCGGTCATGCTCGAAGAGCTGGGGATTTTCGAGAAGGGTAAGCATGAATCCCTTATGCTGGGACAGGAATGCATGCAGTTCTTCCAAAGAGAGTTCCCGACTGTCGAGATGGTATGAATGCTCATTGAGAAGTGTGCGGGCTTTTAAGAAATCATCATCCGACCAGTTATTGGATACTACCAGAGCCGAACACAGCTCGTGAATGCCCGGATCAATTGCGCTGAACTTCCTGAGCAGTTTTGTTCCCATTTCGGAATAAAAGACGCCGATCATCATGTTCAGTTTCTCGATCCGCTGCGAGCGCTCCCGTATATCGATCGTATATTCGATGGCGTTTGCCGCAACGCCTAAAAAACAACCGACACCGGTAATAATAATCGCGATAACGAGTACCTTTCCAGGCGGAGTAAGCGGGTGAATGTCCCCGTACCCGACGGTTGAAATAGTGACGATAATAAAATAAAACGCATCAAGGGGAGAGAAACCTTCGATGACCATCAGCCCCGTCACACCAACCAGAAGAACCGCTGCAAGGATTGCAAGGTAGATACGGAATCGTAAACTGATGGTTTTCATTATTCATGTGTTCTTCTGCATCAGTAATAAAAGGGATACGATTAAAAGCGAACGATACTCCCGGCTGATAGTCAGAATCCTTTACGGGATCCGGGCACAACGGTTCGGGAAAAGATAATGCAGGAGAGTTTGTGAATCTCTTTATTCCTGAAATCTTACACCACGTCTGTAATACTATCGCAATAAATCAGTGGTGTGCAGTCGGGTGCTCTCAACCATCTCCTATACTATATGCATGAGTTTCAAAACCAGCTGGATTGCAAACACCCACATGATAATCCCGAACCCCACTTTGATGGGGCCTGGTTTGATCTT
Source organism: uncultured Methanoregulaceae archaeon (assembly GCA_963733045.1). Classification (GTDB taxonomy): domain Archaea; phylum Halobacteriota; class Methanomicrobia; order Methanomicrobiales; family Methanospirillaceae; genus Methanoregula. The sequence goes on from CAVTBZ010000010.1 coordinate 24,697, forward strand.
CACCATGTTTCTCGCACCGAGTGTTCCACCGATGAAGACAGCGACAGCGGTGACGATGATCAGGGGCAGGTCAAGGCTGCCGAACGCAAAATGGCCGATAACGCCGAAGAGTGAGGAGAAGATCACAACAAAACTCGCTGTGCCCGCCGAATTTTTCGTGGGATTATGGCAGGCGAAGATCAGGAACGGGACGATCAGGATTCCCCCTCCTACGCCAAGCAGCCCGGAGAGGATACCGACGCCGAAACTGAACACCACGATGAGGGCGTACATCCTTCCCGACAGTACAGGACATGCTCCTTCATCTGACGACTTCTCCCAGTACGTGTAGATCATCCGTGCTCCCGCAAGAGCGAGGAACACGACAAAGAGCCACAACAGGATAGTCGGGCTGATGAAGTTCGTGAGTACACCGCCAATGAACGCTCCGAGACAGATACCGGGGACGAATACGAACGAGAGCCGGAGATCGATAAGGTTTGACCGGTAAAAGACGATGGCGGCCGAGAGTGCGGTGATGAGGTTCAGTACCAGCGATGTGGAGATTGAGACGAGTGCCGCGTAGCCGAGCAGGAAAAGGATGGGAGTGTAGAGTGATCCTCCACCCTGACCGAACATCGAGAAGATGATCGAGACGAGGAATACAGCAGCGATCGCAATCAGGAGCGTAGTGTCCATCGTGCGCCTGCAGGTTCCTTACTGCACGCCCTTGAGAACGTTTACCCACGTCTGGTTGTAATCCGAGCAGGGGATGCACTCCGGTTTACCGTCCACCATCCGGACGTACCGCTCGAAGACATATTCACCGCATTTGCTGCATTTCATCTTTGCAAAGGAGCCTTTCGGCCTGCCGAATGTGAAATCTGTGAGTTTTGAAATAGTGAATATACTGGCTTCGGGAGTTCAGAGTACGACATCGACTGCTTTTTTCACCACATCCGGCGGAATCTGCGACGGCTCGATACCTTTCTTCCGGTACGAGAAGAACTCCTGCTTACCGAGCTCATCCTGGAATTCGGATTTCAGGTATACACGGATCCCCCCTTTGCCAGGAACGAACAGGATACAGGCAACCTTGCCATAATTGAGCCGCTCCATCATGAGCTTGCCATACGTGCAGCCGGTCACAGCCATGAACCCGTCGATCATGCAGGTCTGCGGGTGTCCGACGCCCATCTCGGATAAGCCGAATGCGCCGTGATCCCCGATGTGCTGCACTCCCAGCTCCCGCATGGCGATCTGGCCCATCCGGTAACCGATAGGCATGAACGGACAGATGTGCCCGTGGAATTCCCAGACCCAGTCCGGGATTTTAGTGGCGGATTTTGGTTCCATAACTCACTCCGAATATGTGCCCATATGTGACGGATGTGGATAAAGGTTACTGCTTTTTTAAGAGAGGGCTTGTCGTTTGTGGCCATGTTCGACCGACCGACACAGATACCAACAGAGCCCGGTTTTCCGTGATGAACTGGCAGATCAGGGACGCATCTTCCGGGGTTAAAAGTACAGGTACACGATCGCATGCGATCACGTGGTGTGAGTGTCCGGGTTTGACTGCTGCAAAAATTTCAGATTGAGTAGTTGCGGTAGAAAGGTAACTGGGTAATTTTCTAACCAATAGTTATAAATTAACCAAGAGTTAAATTTTATTTATGATGTTGATGAATAACCAAAAATGACAGAAATTCATATCAGTCCCGTTCATAAAAAATCGGTGGGCAGTTTTCCGGCATCCTGCACCCGGTGCGGGCAGAGGTCCGGAAGGAACCGACAGAGGAGAATTAAATTATGGTTATTATTATCAAAAAGAAGGTCTGGAGATTCAGAGGGAGGAGGTATATATGAAAAATTCAAGGGTTACACTGACACAGGAAATCAAAGAATCGCTCCGAGGAACGAAGATCGCTTTCCTTGCAACATCGTCAAAAAACGGCATTCCCAATGCTGTCCCGATCGCGGCGTTCAGGGAACTCGATGACGGGACGATGCTCATCTCGGATCAGTTCTTCAACAAGACGCTGCAGAACATGGTGGAGAACCCGAATATCGCCCTGTCGTGGTGGGGGGACAAAGGCGGTTTCCAGATCAAGGGTACCGTCACTATCCACACGAATGACGAGATCTTCGGGCAGGACATTGCCTGGATGAAGGAGAGCTGGCCCAAATTTGTGCCAAAGTCTGCCGTTCTCGTGAAGATCACTGATGTGTATGCCGTTAAACCGGGCCCCGAACCTGGGAAGAAGATCCTGTAATCCCGAGGTTGAAAGCAGCTGGCCTTCAACAGTGAAAATATCCTAAAAAGAACATGGCCTGGCTGCCAAAAGACAATCGCATCTGCAGATGGGACAAAAAGAATGACCCGGAAAAATCTGGCAACTAAAATGGAGGACATCTCATGAAAATACCATCACTGAAACTGGTTTATTTTTCACCTACGGGAACAACAAAAGCGGTAGTTCAGGGCATTGCACGCGGAATTGATCACAGCAATGTGGAATTACTGGATATTACCAGGCCGGATGCGAGAAAACAATCATTACAAACATCGAACCATGAATTACTCATTATAGGAGTGCCGGTGTATATGGGAAGAGTGCCGGCACTTTTTACCGAATGGCTGCATGCGGTACAAGCCCAAAATACGCCCACTGTCTGCGTTGTCGTTTACGGTAACCGTGCGTATGAAGATGCTCTCATCGAACTGAAAGATATTCTGGCTCAACGTGGATGTAAACCGATCGCTGGTGCGGTTTATATCGGGAAACATTCATTTTCCAACGACGAAACACCCACGGCCCGAGATCGTCCTGATGCCAGCGACTTACACCACGCAGAATCATTTGGACGAAAAATACAGGAAAAACTCAACACCATACCATCAGTTGACCAGATCTCTGATGTAACACTACCCGGCTGCCGTCCTTACCGGGGAGAGCCGTGTCATCCTTACCTTAGAGATTCGAAGTTTTGGAATGTTGATTTTATTGCAGTCGGTGATGAGTGTGTCCAGTGTGGGATCTGCGCAGAAGGGTGCCCGGTCGGTGCTATTGATCCCAAAAACAGCAGGGCGATCGACACGGAAAAATGCATCACCTGTTGTGCCTGCATCAAACACTGTCCCAATCATGCGAGAACGATAAAACCCGGCCTTGTCAGGGACGCTGCATTGCGGGTAAGTACATTGTATAAAGAGCGAAAGGAGCCGGAATTCTTTATATGAATCGTGACCAGCGAAATAAAGACATGCCGGGAGACTAAAACTCCGTAAGAAAACAGATTAAACACATCGTATCAGGTTACATGAGAGATCAGAGTTATTTGTGAGGAATTACTGCCATGGGTATCACCGAACGAAGAAAACGGGAGAAGGAACAACGGAAAAAGGAGATCCTTGATGCAGCAGAGCCCCTTTTTTTCTCCCGCGAATATGATGACGTCCCGATGGATGAGATCGCCACTATCGCTGAACTGAACAAGGCGACAATATACCTCTATTTCAAGAATAAGGAGACCCTCTTTTCAGCCATTGTACTGCGGGGAATCCGCAACCTGAACACAATGTACCAGGAATGCATTGAGACACAGGTTCCCGGCGTGGCAAAAGCAGCTCTCCTGGAAGAGACCTATTACCGGTTCACCCGCCAGCATCCGGACTACCAGCGGCTGATAAAATATTACGGGATGGAGAGATTCAATAAAGAAAATCCTGGTTTTGCCGAGATTCAGGAAGAATTCTCAATGAGCCGCAGCTTCTTTAAAGATGCCATCCGTGAAGGCATGGATGACGGGACCATCCGCAATGACATTGACCCATTCCTGTTAACCATATACCTTATGACCACGCTGATGAGTGTCCTCTCGTTAACCCGCCCATGGCTGTACGCACTTGACCAGGAAGGAGTCAGTCATGAAACATTCGTGCAGGAATTCACCCGGTTTATTTCACCCGCTGTTTCTACCGGGGTAAAGCCCGATACGGTACCCGTCAGCCTGGGCGAGCGCCTGTCCGGATCATTGTTTCTCTCCATGGATCCGCTTCCTGCCGGGCTTCCAGACAAGAAACCAAAAAAAAGTCACGCAGTAAAAAAATGAGAGATCAGCCCACACGGTTTTGAGGATATTTATGGAACATAATGCACGATTCAATGCCGGCTCCCTCTCCAAAGACTATCCGCGTCCACAGGGTATTCCGGAAAATGCTCTTCTTGTTGTAGTCCATAAGAACGAGATCTGCATTCGGACCGGATGCAATCCCACTATTTTTATGCCGACATCCCGGGGGATATCGGAGTCTTTGGATGATTATATCCAGTACCTTGGAAACCTGGGCACGGTACCCTGTTATGTTCTTGATATTCCTGGAGAGGGAACAATGCCCTGAGGGAGTTACCCTGTACGGTGTCCGGGACCTTGACGACAAAATCCCGGATGAGGAAACCGCGATTGTCGGTTTTGCTGTCCAGATAGCCGATTACCACCGGACAACCCGGTTCTGCGGAAAATGCGGGACGAGAACTCTCTCCTCGCAAACCGAGCGTGCAAAGTGCTGTCCTTCCTGCCACTATGTAACCTATGCCCGCCTCTCCCCGGCAATCATAGTCCTTGTGAGGAAGGATGAAAATATCCTGCTGGTTCATGGAAAACAGGCTCCCGCAGGAAGATTCAGCCTTGTGGCCGGGTTTGTCGAGCCGGGTGAGACAATCGAGCATGCAGTGCACAGGGAAGTAAAAGAAGAGGCCGGGATAGAAATTTCCCTTGTCAGGTACCTGGCGAGCGAACCATGGCCGTTTCCCAACTCGCTGATGATGGGCTTTGTTGCTGATTATGCCGGGGGGACTATCAGGCCGGATGGCATCGAGACTGAGTCTGTCGGATGGTTTGACCGCGACAACCTCCCGGACTTTCCGCCAAAAATCAGCTTAACCCGTGCCCTTATTGACGGGTGGATTGCTGGAAACCTTCCGGAACACGAGGACTGAATGGTGACTTGCGATCCGGGAAGGACCACAAAACAACCGTGATGTTCCCGGGTTAATGTACGGAGTTTTTCACCCGGCATGGAAGAAAATCCTTTTAAGCGACATTACCCCGTCCAGCCGTAAGGGCGGGTCGGCGACCGCGTCGCATGCTTCGCACAGCTTCGCCGTGCTCGCACCGCTCCGCGATCGGTGCCCCTTAACAAAGATTAAAGAGATATTTACAAATATAAACTTAAAAGAAGGCAAATATAATTCTGAAATTGAAATTAAAGATACCCCCGCCCAGATTCCTGACCGGGAGTCAGATCCTCGTTTAGAACCCGGACCCTTTGTGGAGGCCGGAAAACCATGTCTGTCCAGGGCCGGGTTTTTTGGATTGATTAAAAGCCAGGAATATAATGCTCCGGTAATTTTTTCCACGTAAAATGTTCATACGTAGTTGACCAGTAAAATCCGAAAGCAAATGCAAACAACAATTCCTCTACCGGAACTCCCGCGATAAGAATGCCGGAGAGTGCTTTCAGGTTCCAGACACTTTGGACGTACCCGGGGAACAAAGCGGTGAGCGTATGGAAGTACACGAAGTAAACACCGAGGAAGAGGATTGCGCTGACGACCATCTTCTTCTTGAGATCCGGGCGGCATTACCAGGTGGCAAGACCCCCGGTAATCATGGCGATCACGGAAATATATATCGGGTTCAGGTCAGTCCCAAAAAGGAGGATTAAAAAGATTACCGGGGTTGACAGGAGCAGGGGAAGATGGTATTTATGCCGGGCATCAATTCGTTCATCCCGGGGAATTTTCGGTTCGTGGCCAACCGGAAAGACAGTCATGTAGAGTGCGAATCCTATTCCTCCTATCGCAAACGAAAAGATGAAACTTTCGATGTCGAAACCTGTGTTTCGGGCAAGATCAAAGAGTGAGAGCGGACTCCAGTAGGCCGGCACAAAGAGTGGTTCGGTCAGACCAAGAAGAGAGGTCCAGGAGTCGACCACCAGCATGTCTCTTTTTATTTCGTGGCTTTTTAACCGGTACCTGATTATTCCCCAGATGACCAGAAGGATGAGACTCCAGGTGAACCATTCCACATGCATTAAAGTCGTATAGGCCGGGGACTATAAAAACGAGGTGACTTATTCGTCAGATGCAAAGACAATCATCACTGACATCATTCAAGCCCGGGATACGGTCGACACGGATAATGACCGAAATAGAAAAAATTGCTATTGAGATCCTGGCTTTTTTTCTTGATACCCCCGCCCAGATTCGAACTGGGGTCGCCGGATCCAAAGTCCTGCATGATTGACCGCTACACTACGGGGGTTCGCGACGATTAGACCACTCATCTAACATTTTCCAGATTCAGTGATCATATCCCTTTTATGTCGATGTCTGATCTCAAAAAAGCATTGGTGATCTGATAGAATCCCGGTCGGTCCACACTGCCTTAACGTTCAAAGCGCTACTTCTTTTATTGAATCCAATTCTGGTGAAAAAATATATCATTATTGTAAATCGGTTTTCAAATATTGATTTTGGATTTTTTTGAACCAGGAATTATATATTTCATTAAAAATGGAATTTATGTAATGGCCATTGCAGATATCTTGATAAAATTATTGCTGATTTTTATTGCTGTTTGTGCTATCTTCACACTAATATTTTGCATTGGACTCGTCATCCAAATGAATGAACCCAGTTATGCTCTTATTATCGAAGAATTGAATGATAGTGAAATTATACCATTTTCAGGATATTTTAATGAAAAGGGCGAAGTAGTTAATACAACAAGTGTCATCTCGATCACAGAAGAAGATTTTAAAACATTTCCAAAGCTGGCACCAATAATTCGTGATAAGAGCCAGAAAAGTAGTTATATGGGCTTCAATGGTAGGGTGACGTTTAGGGTAGATTATTGGGAGGAGGAACATTACACATTCGTATCCCATTTCGGGAATAACGGGTATCTAGAATATAAAGGGAAACGTTATTGGTTTGGTTTTATGCATGTTGATTGATTTTCTGATTTTTTTAATTGTACCAACAGTTCATAAAATATTGATTGAGCTATTTAATTGTCTGTTGATGAAAACCGGTATCCGGTTATATCCAAATGAATCCTGATTATCTGTACTCCTTCACAATTCATGGACCTGATTTTCAATAACCTGCGACCATTGTCACGGTTCAGGATCCTATCATGATATCTTTACGTTTTTCCGGGCTGATTTTCTTTTCAGGTTCTTTATGATCAGGTATTTTAGCCTCCCCGTATTTCGGAGTTGGCTCGTCAGATTTCTGGATCTGTTTTGGGAGACGCGCCAGGATTTCCTTGCTTACCCGGAGGTGTTCTTTCATCACACCGGATAATTCTGCCAGGATTTTGTTCTGTTCAGTGATAAGTAGCTCAAACTCGTGAGAGGGACCGGAAATTATTTCGGCAGGTTGTGTAAGTTCCTGCTGTTTTTTTACAAATTCGCCGCGTCGTTTCCAGATTTTGCTGATACTGTCAATACCTTTCTTTTTATTGGGGAAAACCTGCCGGTAGCGTTCGTAAAATTCGTGACTGTCAGTACACTGGACAACCAGGTCAATTTCCGTATCATCGATTTTTTCATATTTCCGTTTCTGGACTTTTGGCATATATGTTCCCACATTATGTCTGCAATCGTGAAGTAAAGTATTGCGGTTATGCTATTGTGTAAACTCATAGGTGAGTAGACAAACCGTAAATTCCGGTATACTATTTATTCTGCTCATCTACATTAAAAAATCAGATACCTGGATTTTTCTCTCGGACTTTGGAAATATTTTGATTTATATGGATTTTTCTGGTTCAACCGTCGTGAGATTCCACTTATAAAAAGATTAGATACAGTAATTTTCTCTCGGACTTTAGAAATAATTGGATTTTTCTGGATTTTCTCGTTTCTATTATCAGTAAATCCCACTTCTCAATAATTCAGATGCATGGATTTGTTTCTCGGAGATTGGAAATAATTGGAATTTTTTGGATTATCCTGTTCCCACAACCGTAAGATTTCACGTATCAAATGATTGGATACATCAATTTTCATCTCTGATTTTGGAAATAATTGGATTTTTCTGGATTTTTCTTGTTCCACCATCCGTGAGATTCCACTTATAAAATGATGGAATACATCAATTTTCATCTCTGACTTTGGAAACAATTGGATTTATTTGGATTTTTCTTGTTCCATTATCGGAAGATTCCCACCCTCCAATAAACCAGATACCAAGGTTTTTCTCTCGGACATTGGAAACAATTGGATTTATTTGGATTTTTCTTGTTCCACTATCGTGAGATTCCACTTATCAAATGATTGGATACATCAATTTTCATCTCTGATTTTGGAAATAATTGGATTTTTCTGGATTTTCCCGTTTCTATTATCAGTAAATCCCACTTCTCAATAAATCAGAGATTAGGATTTTTGTCTCGGACATTGGAAATAATTGGATTTATTTGGATTTTTCTTGTTCCACTATCGTGAGATTCCACTTATCAAATGATTGGATACATCAATTTTCATCTCTGATTTTTGAAATAATTGGATTTTTCTGGATTTTCCCGTTTCCATTATCGGAAGATTCCCACCCGTCAATAAATCAGATACCAGGGTTTTTCTCTCGGACATTGGAAACAATTAGATTTATTTGGATTTCTCAGGTTCCGCTGTCGTGAGATTCCACTTATCTAATGATTGGATTCTTTAAGTTTTATATCTGACTTTGGAGATAATTGGATTTTTCTGGATTTTCCCGTTTCCATTATCGGAAGATCCCACCCGTCAATAAATCAGATACCAGGGTTTTTCTCTCGGACATTGGAAACAATTAGATTTATTTGGATTTCTCAGGTTCCGCTGTCGTGAGATTCCACTTATCTAATGATTGGATTCTTTAAGTTTTATATCTGACTTTGGAGATAATTGGATTTTTCTGGATTTTCTCGTTTCTATTATCAGTAAATCCCACTTCTCAATAATTCAGATGCATGGATTTGTTTCTCGGAGATTGGAAATAATTTGATTTATTTGGATTTCTCAGGTTCCACTATCGTGAGATTCCACTCATCAAAAGATTGGATTCTTTAAGTTTTATATCTGACTTTGGAGATAATTGGATTTATCTTGAGTTTTCTGGTCCTTTTTATCGGGAGGTTATCATGTTATCAGTATTAGGCATCCGGTATTCCCGGCATCCTGCACCAGGAATAAACCACGGTCTCATAATTGAATCTGTCAAATGGGTTCATTCAAAAAAAAAATCACCTGGAGTTCCGGAATGAATACGGCATCCGATATCCGACAGGAAAATTCCCCGTGTATTGATTCCAGGTATTCGATGGCAATTATCTGATGAAATTACCCCGTATTCCGCTTGCAGGTGTTTCTGCTTTTCAAAATACAGCAACAACAAACTCAATCGCGGGATAATCAGCCGATTGTAATCGTATACCCGGCAAACCACTGGATCTTCAAAATTCTATAAGTGAACGTAATCGAAGAAAAAATTGATGGGTTTTGTATATAGCATCATATGGTTTATAAGATGGATTATCCAGGTATTTTTACCGGGTTTCTTCAACTTATTTCCGACACAAGATGGATTTAAAACGAAGAAAGAGAGCCTAATTATCGTTATTAGCCTCAGGAATTTTTACGCATGGAGCAGAATCATTTTATTGAGAGGTGTAACTGGTATGGAGTTATCAATTTTTTAATGGGTACCCGGAATATCAGGTTTATTTCTCACCATTGTCAGAAAGGGGGAAGAACTGCTGGTATACCTGTCTTCGTTCATCAATATCTGTGTGCAGGTAAATTTCCGTTGTCTTGATGGACGTGTGACCCAGGTTTTCCTGCACTACCCTGAGGTTCTTTGATCGTTTGTAGAGTTCACTGGCATAGCTGTGTCGGATTTTATGCGGTGTGATCCCCGTGGGTGCATAATGTTTGAAAATATGCTGAATCGACCGTGACGAGATATTTTTCCCCTGCTGACCGACAAAAACAGGTCCGACAATCCGGTTACCGATGAATTTCAGGATATCGGCGAGGGTTTCATCGTCGACAAAAACAGTACGGATCTTGTCACCTTTTCCCCGTATCCTGATAGTATGTTCATCAAAATCTATATCTTCGATATTCATGTTGCACAGCTCTGATACCCGCACACCGGTAGCATAGATCGTTCGTATGATGAGCTTGTCCCGAAGGTCGTCGATAGAATCCAGAAGACGCAGCACCTGGTTGTGCTTGAGGTATTTCACCTCCTGTTGTTTGATTCGTGGCCGATCAATGCCAGCCAACGGGTTTGTTGAAACTGCACCCTGGGTATACAGGAAGCGGTAAAACGAACTGAGCGTTGATATGATCCGGTGAAATGTCTTGGGTTTGTAGGTCTGCATTGTAGAAACAAATGACAAAAAATCAGTGATCATCAACGGCGTGACTTCAACGTCAGTATCAAGTCGTGCATTTTCAAAGTCTTTCCAATAGAAGACCAGTTTTGTGATATCCGTGTGGCGACGCAACCAGACGTAGTATGCGAAGTGTTTGATGACCTGCTCATAACTTTTGAGTGTGCGGGGGGAGTAATTACGCATCCGGAGGTAATTGCGGTCACTCTTCAGCCACTCCGAAAAATACCCGCTTTCCATGCTCTAATCTATCTTATCTCGAATAAATAAAGGTTTGCGCAGAATACCTATTCTGCGCAAGTCTGAAATCGCAGAATCTCGATGCTGCTTTGAGCTTCTGCCGGAATTATCGTATTGAGCAGGTTGATCATCATACAAAAATTGATGCCCTTTTTTTATCATTAATACACTGCGATAAAAGAATTATTAGATTTTTGTGCCATAATCTCAAAACAGGGGTTTTTCTCTCCAGGAGGGTGCTATCTACACCCCAACCCTGATAAATGCTGCCAGAAACCCGCTATTGAGGTTTTTTTCAGCGTCGACGGGGGGTCTTCCTGAACGATAAGAGGCAACGGCAGATTCTTTCGCGAAATGAATGATACGCTAAAACCGCTTTTGGGGTACCCTGATTTGGCAATCAAAGAGTATAACCCCACGGATATTTTCAGTACGAAAGAGACAATAACCATTTTTCTCCTGGATAATGTGATTGAAAATGGATTTTTTGCACTATAATCGTCAAAAGTCGAACAACGGTAACCGTAAAATAAAGAATTTTAAAGAAAGAATTCGAATCCCCATCCGGAGATGTGTCAATTAACAGGGTATGATAAATTTCGCACTGACGCACTGCAAGGACGTTTCTGGTAATTATTTTTGATGTAATGGCACGAGAGAAAACCTGTTTGTTCATCTTTTCGTTGAATTAAAAAATACGAAGGTACTCTCTCTCCCCCGTAGGGGCAGGCAGCCCACAACCTGAATCCACTGATTCCCTGCAATCCGGTTAACCTTATAAGAAGTAATCGAAAATGTGGGGGGAGACCCAGGAGGCGGGGGCGGGGATGAAACCAAAAACCCCGAAGAGCGGTATGATGTAATTTTTCTCCAGCATCTCTCCAGAGCGAATGTAATTGCCATCTATTACGTCGGCCATACAGATACCCGGACGGATATGCGAAAGAAAAATCCATCGATTTTGTGGGATATTCTGGCGGCACCGGCAAAAACATCAGAAATTTGTAAAAAACCCGGGAGAGATTCGTTCGTTTTCCACGATAAAATATCGCATTTGAAACATGATGAGGTATCAAAATGATCTTAAAAACATACTCTGCGCAGGAAAAAATAACCAGACGGTCGGGAGGATTTTTACTTCCCGTTTGGTTTTTACCATGAGAATAGTCAGACATTGGATGTTCAGAAGGACTATAAAAGAATGCCATTTTCACTGGAGATTATTACATCTCATGCCCGTAACTGATACCAAAATACTATTTTTTAGAAATTTTTGAGGTTTTCCTGCACACAAATCAACTATTATGAAAATTTGGTATAAGAATCTGAGTTCTGTTTTTATCATAGTCATGCGATCTGGTATGATTCCTGACCTACCATAAAATCCCATAAAATGGCTTTATTTTCCGATTTGGCCTATTTTTTTAACATTTCAAGACTTCCAGCACTACAACCCGGATTATCATATAAACCATATGATGCTATACACTAAAGGTGATTTTTAGCACCTATTTCATTCATCACGTTCGCTGTTTAACTGCACGAAGCACATCAGGCATCTGCAGTCATTAAAGATCCATCAATGATCAGTATTCCTGGAACAATAAAACGAAAACGAACATGAAAGACCCCACAAAGAAGGATGAAAAGAGAGTTGTAAAACGACAAGTGATTTTCTCAAAGATGAATTACCCGTGAAAGGTTACCTGGCACGGGATTCTGGTATTATTTCCAACAAACACGAATAACCGATAAAAAGAGCGGATGAATAAAAAAATATTCACTGAAATAAAATGGTGAACACGGGAGCGGTATGGAAATAAAGTTGTACGCAAAAGTCCGCAATTTTTCTCGTGGATAATAGATTCACCATGACACACTTTAACCAGGCATCGTGGAAAAAATATCCTGTGCTTTCCATTTTAAAGTGATTCTGTTTGACAAGGATAAAACTTGAAAAATGATAATGCAGCTTCAACTCATGCATCTCAGGAAAGTACACACCCCGTATTCAGGGAATTTTTTTCTTATCAGATTTCGTAGGTACAATGATATCTGCGGATTACTCCGACTCTTTCCACCCACATACTATTGGTATTTCCGGAATGATTCTTTCAAAGGACAGGTGTGCCGACATCACAAGGCACCAGGTGAATACAGAAAACAAGTCTTGTCACTCATTCATGGCAAGCGGTGGATTGTATATTCTAATCCCAAAAATAATTCACCGGGTTAACCTGATCCTCGTATGGCAGATAGTCAGGTATCGACCAGGCAAAGCCGGAATTTTTAACATCAGGCTCTGTTAAATTCATTTTATCAGAGTATGGAATTAAAAGCACAGAATACGAAGGAGGGGACAGTGCCTCTCCTTCCTGACCGCCCCAGCGCTGCGCGATAGTGTTGTATAACCTTCTTCAGAATTATCGCAGTTGGGGAGAGCTACGCGGCGGGGATGAAAAACCTGTTGAGCGTTTAGTTTTATGAAACAGTTCTAGGGATCTAAAAATCACTCTAATTTTTAAAAAATGCTATTCCGGTTTTTCGTGTAAAAAATTTTTGATATGTCTTCATGAATACCCTGCGATTGTTTCACCGGATTTTTTCATGTATCTGATTTTATAAACAGGATTACCATCTTTCACGGGTAAAACCGCTAAGTAATTCAGGCATTTTTTATCAAAATTTTAATAGCAATAAACCATATAATGCTATACGTTAAGGTATCTGGAATCAGCCAATCCATGCACCAATTTCCAAATACCTGTATAATCTGGAAACCAGGCAGGGGTTTATAAAAAAAATGGATGAGACTCGTATCCCGCAGGAAGTGAACAAATATAAAAAATTCAAAAAAGTAGAGGGAAGTCACGTACCGGAAGGTGAACCAGTTCCTGCGTAAACGGACATATATTACCGCACGTGAATGGGCACTTGCCCGTTTATGTACTGATTTCCGCACGTCCGGGGGGCAGAGATGACCTTCATCGGAAACCACCTTCCCCAGCTCGTCCCTTTCATGGAAGATACCTATTCCCCTCAGGCGGTCAACCAGGCACGGAACTCATTTAAAAAGAAATTACGGAAAGCAAGCGCCACATTTTTCTATGGCGCAATGTGCGGGTTTTTTACTACTGATGAGCTCTGATGACCTTCTGTTTGAAGCCAGCGAGGTTGCACGATTTCTTCTCGAAGTTGAAGGGACGACGCTGGATATTGATGAAGAGATCGATATTGAGGACCGGATCACCAAAGTGATGAGAAGTGTAGGCGAAAAAGCAAAAACAATTCTCAGGACCAGAGCAGAAGAAGAGGATTCGCACGAACAATTACCCGTTCCGGTACAACAAAAATCAACAATAGTCAATAATGCTCCGGATTCTTTCCCATTACCCCGTAACAAGACGGTCAAAGATAAAAAATCTGAAAATCTCATCCCTGCACCCGGCCCTGATACCCTGGAACCGCCACAGAAACCTGCAGAAAATATCTTCCTGGTAGATACAAAAATTGCACTGGAAGGATCGATACCGGAGAACAAAAATTCAGATGATATCCCTTCTGCCCGGAAACACAAATTCAATGCGGACACAACGGATAAAATCAGACCAGACCTTAAAGGAAAATAATGGAAAAATAACAGAGCACATTTAACTCATTCGAATCGATTGATGAAGGAGATACCTCAAATGAAAATAATCCAGATTGCCGGGAGATCAAATTCAGGTAAGACAACGTTTATCAAAAATCTGATTCCGGAACTTGGAAAGCGGGGAAAAGTGGCGGTAATCAAACATCTGGGCGATCATATGTACAAAATCGAGGAAGGAAAAGACACCACAGTTTTTTTTGAGGCTGGTGCAGACATATCTGTTGGAATCGATTCCCAAAAATCAGTAGCTGTGATACGGCAGAACATGCTGGATGAGGTTTTATGCATGCTCCTCGATCAAGGTATGGACTTTGCCATAATTGAAGGATTTAAACAGCGGACTTTTCCTAAAATTGTTATCGGTGATTTAACTGCTGATAACTGCATCCTGACAAATCCGGGGATTCGAAGAAGTTGTGGCATCACTCGATCTTTTTGAAAATTTTACGATTGAGAATGAAAGGGAGTAAAATTACATGCAGACAACAAAATTTCAAAAACGGTTATTTGGTACAAATGGAGTCCGTGGTGTTGCCGGTAAAGATTTGACCCCGGAACTTGTTCTGACTATAGGCAAAGCGCTTGGAACAATGCGGAAAGGATGCATAGCCGTAGGAAGAGATACAAGGACCTCAGGGGAAACGCTAGTAAAAGCAATAAAATCAGGGCTGCTTGCAACAGGATGTGATGTTGTTGATTGCGGCGTCCTTCCGACACCGGCACTTCATATCCTCATTAAAGAACAGTTCGACGGGGGTGCAATGATAACGGCATCACATAATCCTCCTGAATATAATGGCGTTAAAATCATTGAGGCCGATGGCACGGAAATGGGGGATGAGGAAACACTCAAACTCGAACACCTGATATTCGAACCCTCCAGTTCTGTTCAGTCATGGGATCACGTCGGCACCGAAATAAACGCTCCTCATCTCATCAGGAAATACATTGAAGCAATTGTACACTATTTTCCTCCTGGTATCGGATCAGGGATCACGGTAGTGGTTGACCCGGGATCTGGTCCCGCATGCCTCACAACACCGCAGATCCTGACTGAAATGGGATGCCGGGTGATCACACTCAATGGAATAGTTGACGGGACATTTCCAGGCAGACTCCCTGAACCTTCTCCTGAGGGACTCAAAGGACTCTCTGAGCTCGTAATCAGCAGTGGATCTGCATTCGGAGTTGCTCATGACGGAGATGCTGACCGTGCCGTATTTATTGATGAAAACGGGCAATTTGTTGAAGAGAACATAGAGTTTTCACTGGTTGCACAATTTTTATGTCATAAGAAAAAAGGTGCACTTGTTACTCCGGTAAGCACATCACAGATGGTAGAGAATGTAGTGAAAAATGAAGGCTGCACTATTACCTATACACCGGTTGGGAGTATCTATGTTGCACGAACAATGCGGGCACGTATAGAGGAGGGAGACGAGGTGGTTTTCGGGGGTGAAGGCAACGGCGGGCTGATTTTCCCTGATCACCAGTTCTGCCGGGATGGCGGAATGACAGCTGCTATGATGGTTTTTATTCTCGCATCAACAGGTCAGAAAATCTCGACGCTGATACATGAATTGCCGAAAAGGTATATTATCAAGGATAAGATCAGTTCTCCGCTTGGAACGCACATCCTTGAATCTCTTAAAAGGGTATATTCACAGGATAAACAGGACTTAACAGATGGTGTGAAAATTTTCCGGGGAGATTCATGGGCCCTTGTACGTTCTTCTGGAACAGAACCGATAATCAGGATTATTGTGGATGCCGACGATAATGACTCCGGTCGGATTTTTCATAAAGAACTGATGAGCCAAATCTCAAAAATTATCAATACGTAAATAAATTCAAACGTTACCT
The DNA here is from genome assembly GCA_963733045.1 of uncultured Methanoregulaceae archaeon. GTDB lineage: Archaea > Halobacteriota > Methanomicrobia > Methanomicrobiales > Methanospirillaceae > Methanoregula. The sequence goes on from CAVTBZ010000010.1 coordinate 40,883, forward strand.
GAATGATTTTTTAATACTTATGCGGCAATAAGAAAATTTTTTTTTTCAGGATACGCAATTGATAAATAATTTATAATATTGCCTTATACGGAAAAATAATTCAAATATTTGGAGATATTGTGAAAAAAACCGGGAATTTTGTCCTATTATAACAAAAAAAATTAAAATTACGCCTTAATAGAATCAATAAATTTAATAACTATTTGAGTTAAATTGAGTTTATCAACCAATAGTTACCTATTAGTGATATATTAATGGTCAACTCTCCCGAAATTATCAAGAAAGTGCAACAGGCATTATCAGAAGAGGATTGGAAAATCCTGGAAGATAGTATAACAGAAATTCATAAAAAGAAAGGAAAACGGGCACAAAAGACTCTCATTAAAGAGATTAACAATCTGATCACAACTGCTGCCTTTAAAAAAAACAGACCTGAACTGTTACTTGCTCTCCCGGATCTTCTTAATAATGATATAGATGAATTATTCTCGCAAATTATAGAGCAGTTTATTGCAACAAAGGATGAAAAATGGTTGGAATCCGTTAATGTTCTTTCAGATAAGTTAAGTAAAAAAAGTTATCAGTCCCGGGTGATTGCGATGATGGCACAAGCCCTCATCGGTGCCGGAGTTTATCAGGCCAATGCGAAATTTATCGATTATGGCATAGTTCTGCTTGAGCGAATCAGTTTCCAGAAATACCGGTCAGATATTATGATCGATATTATTCCTCTTCTTATCGAATGGGCAATAACAACACGTGATGAAAAACTCCTCTATCGATCACAGAATATAATTGAAGAAATCAGCGATATATCAAAACGTGCTGTATTACACGCAGAACTTGCAAAAGCCTTATCAACAGTCGCCATTCTTGAAAAAGACCGGGCATTGTTTTTCGAAGGCATCAACAGTGCAGCAAAAATCCATCAGAAGATCCGAAGACAGGCATGTATTTCATCAATTATTGAGAAAGGAGTAAAATCCGTTTTCGGAAAAGAAATGCTGGATATTTCACATTTTATACAAAATTTTGATATCCTTTCATCTGAAAAACAACTGGAAATTGTTAATGCCCTGACTGAACAGCTGTTGGAGCGGGAAAAAGATAAAAACCACATTATTACGATTCTTCAGGTTCTTTGCGAAAAGAGACCCTTTGTAACTCCCACGCTGGTTATTGATCTTCTGAAAAAAGCAGAGGTATCCGGGGAGTTATGGTACCTTTCTGCTGCGATACAGCTTCATCAACGCTTCCTTGATACCGAATTATATCCTGTCCGGGAACTGGTCCGGGCGGGTATTTCTGTTGCCAGACACTCAAACAATATGTCTATCCTCTCGAATCTGATTCCGATTATTGATAAAAACAGCGATCCGGTTATCCAGTCACGCATTTACCTCCAGTTTTCCGAGATTATGCTGAATTCCGGGGATTTCACCTCGGCTCTTGATATATTCAGGAAAATTAATCATGAGGCAGAGAAACTGCCTCAATATGAAGACAATCTCACCCTCCTGCTTAAAACCGGAATTTCAAGGCATAGTATACCACTGGTTCATGAGATAATTCTTAAACGACTGAATAACGAAAATGTCCATAAATCAATTTACCGGGCGATTATAGAAATAAGCACTGAAAATACGTTTAATGATATAATTTCCCATATTCATTCAATGAATGACCTCATCCTCCTGCATCCCCGGCAGGATCAACTGCTTCTTGAAAGTATTACAATTCTCATCAACAGGGGTTTTCTCGCCCTGCATGACCCATACATCCTGATAAGAATGGCCGAATCCATCAGGGAGCATCCTGTCAAGGAGGAGGCAATATCGAACATAGCCGTACAGATTGCAAAAATTGGTGTAAGGATCAAAAATCGTGACTATCTCCAAAGAGCCGTGGGTCTCACCTGCGACATTGACGGCCAGGATATCCGTTCCGTTACACTGAGCGCAATTATCGATGAGGCTTCAGATTTTGCTGCCCTGCAAGGAGATCTGGATCTCTTATTGAGGATGAAAGTATGGTGCAGCTCACTCCTTGAAAAGGACCTTGCGGCAAATGCCATGGCAAATATCATTGAAGGAGTAATAAAATATGCAGTCGATAAAAAATCTCCGGCGTCCCTTGAAGAGGCATATAAAATCGCCAAAGAAATCAGTGATCCCGGGTTAAAAGCCCAGCAATTTGGAAGAATAACTGAGTATTTCGTAATAATCGGATGTATCCTTTTAAAAGAGTCCCCGCACCATAGAGACGCTGAAGCTTTTACCTCAGAAATATACCCGTTTGAACGAGGATTATCAATTATTAAAGAGATTGTTAAAAAACCGCGGATCTCATTAAAGATTGCAGGTATGATTGATATTCTCATATCGTATTCCAGTGTCAGTAATAATCCGGATTACACTATTCCCCTTGCAATGTACGCTCTGGAAATCGAAAATCCGCTTGAGAGGGATGCCATGATGTCCCGGATAATATCGAATCTTCACTTAAACGTGACATACCCGGACTCAACCGATCCATACGAGATTATGGCATTTCTCCTCCAGAGGAATGAGCACTCGACATCAAATCCACAAATGATTGTCCTGATTTTCCGTTTCCTCCAGCTGATTAATGATCCCTATGTGGAGTTTACCGGATTATGCAACCTGGCAGACACGTATATCAAAATAGGGGACTATGATCGAGCACGTCAGATTTTAGGTGATGTCAGGCAATCACTGCCAAGAATTCAGGATGATTACCGGAAAGTGCTCATCCTTTCTGACCTTACGATACTATTTTGTACTATTGATCCGGAGGAAGCGAAAAAGTGTCTTGAAAACGGGATCAAACGATTAAATAATGTTGAATCTGACAAAAAATCGGTGGCCAGCAAACGGATTGTGCTGGCAATTGTCCGACTGAATGCAATCGCGCCGGAAAATGAATTAATTAATATTGCGTTAGAGGTTTCATCAAAAATTGCAGAACCGGTTGAATATGTAGATTCCCTTATTGCTGTCTTCAGTATGACAAAAAACGACAGGGAAAAGTCGGATAAAATATTAACCTGTGTGACAAGAGCAGTGGAGAAAATTCCCTCACCTTTTGAAAAAGCATCAGCCCTGCTTGAAATAATCCCGCTTGTAATGCACAACAGTGATGAAGAGATCCCCGTTATTTTGCTTAAGAAAGCGGATGCATTAACCAGAAAGATAAACGTTCCGCAGATTGCTGATACAATCCGTGATAAAATCGCACAGATGTTTAGTGTCATACATCAAAAATACAACAATCCAAGGTACCTTCAGAATGCGATAGAAATTACACAGACAATTGATGATGACAAAATAAGACTTCATCGTCTTACCCAGATGGGGCATCAGGAGGTATATGAAGTACCCCCTCATTATGAGAAAATTATCACTATGTCTGAGAAAATAATTGAAGAGGGTGCCCATCCGAATCAGATCGCTTCACTTGAAAAATTGATTCGATCAGTGGCTGATCGTGGAAAGGGAGCAATTCTCTTTTGCGATCTCGCATTATTATTCAGAACAAAAGGAGCGGAAAAAATATCCAACAGGTTACTTCAGAGTGCAATAAAAGAGGCACGGATAATCCGGCCACTTTCCCGGCGGGCATTTATCATGTGCGATATTGCAATGAAAACCCATGCTTCGGGATGTGAAGAGACCGCTCAGGAAGTCCTGGATCTTGCAATTGACGCTGCTACGAATATCCGTCAGTCATCGCTTCGGGATGAAGTGTTTGACGAACTTGGACTTGCAATTAAGCTTATGCAGGGAATGTAACAGTGAAGACTATTGAGATTTTTATCAGCGGGAGGGTTCAGCGGGTTGGGTTCAGGGCATGTGTCCGGAGAATCGCAACAGATTTACATGTTTCCGGAACGGTCCTGAATCTCCCTGACGGAAAAGTCCATATATATGCAACCGCAGAGTCGATGATTCTTGAAAAATTTATTTCAATGATATACAGTCGTCCCCGCGCTATAATCCGTGAATTACGGACATCTGAAATTGCGTATATGCCATTTAATGAATTTTCAATCATTAAACGGGAAGGCAGACTCAGTACCTGGACTCTGAATGCGCCGTTGTCCGTGATTGAATTATAGTAATTATATACCAGTTCATCTATTTTTTCATTATTTATGGTGGTATGGAACAATCTGATAAGTTTTTGAATAAGCTCATCGGAGAGCATACATCGATCCGGTGTCTGTTCGTAATCCGGGGGGAAAGAGATTCTCTGGCAATCTGAAATACTACCCTGTCAATCATTTCTGTTTTCAGGGGGTCAATCAGATCCTGTACAAGACTTCCTTTCCCTTCATGCATTAAGCCTATATCCGGGTCAAGACGGGCTCCGATAATTGAAACACAGCAATTACCGAACAGCATCGCATATCCGAATGAAAGCATTGCATTGATCGGGTCTGACTGAGGTCGTATCGTTCTTCTCCTGAATCCAAAATCCGGCGGAATATTCCGGGACATAATCTCGTAATACATATCGGTGGTTAACCGGTGCAGTCTACGGATTTCATCCAGTTTAATCAGGTATTGTAATTCATCCTGGGAGGTATGAAGAAATTCCTGCTCACCTTCATAGAACAGAGAAGTGTTCTGGTTCTCCTGAACGCGTTGAATGGCAAGCAGACGGGATTTTATTGCATTTTGTGCCAGAATAATAGCATAACGATGACGAGGGATAACCTGTTGCATTTTATAAATCTCCAGGTCACTCCTGTTTCCAAAGGGGCAAATAATTCCAGTGGGATTGTAATCAGGTTCAAAAAAGGTAATATATACACCATTTTTTACGAGATTATTAATTGTTGAAGTGCTGATGGTATGACCCCCGGTTACGAGCAGGTTTTTTATCGAATCGAGAGGATGTTCCTCGATAGTATTTTTTTTCTGAATGATCAGTTTTTTCTGCGTGGATTTTATATGTGCACCAAAACCGCTGACCAGCAACCAAGGATACTCCGTCACCATTTCACCCCCTGATAATTTTTCTTAACTGTTCTAATTACTACACCATTTCCTCCTGATTAATACATCGTTTTTCATATCCGGTAATCCCTTTTAAAAAATCCATTTTCCGGAGATTTAACTATCTATTGTCTCGATAAATGCGGTGAGTTTAAAGAGTACCAAACGCCATATATTTTCTGTCATGCGATAGCATACCACGGTGATGCCATGTTCTGGGATAAGAAAATTGAAACAATGAAACCTGAAGAATTAAAAGCACTTCAGTTCAAACGATTGAAAAAAACACTCCGTCAGGCCCAAAATGTTGGATTTTACCGGAACCTTCTATCCGGTGCCGGTGTGAAATTATCATCAATCAAAACCCTCGATGATATCCAGAAAATCCCTTTTACCAAAAAACAGGATCTGAGGGATGGATACCCGTTCGGTTTTTTTGCAGTCCCCATGAAAAAAATCGTTCGAATCCATACGACTTCGGGAACAACAGGAAAACCTACGGTTGTCGGGTATACCCGAAAGGATCTTGACACCTGGGCCGACCTCATTGCCAGGAATATGACTATGGTGGGTGTTGGTGAAGATGATATTTTCCAGAATATGGTGAATTATGGCATGTTCACCGGAGGCCTTGGATTTCATTACGGTGCAGAAAAAATAGGTATGACCGTGATTCCGAGCGCAACAGGAAATACAAAACGCCAGATTGAAATGATTATGGATTTTGGAGTGACAACCATCCATTGTACACCCAGTTATGCAATGCACCTCTCGGAAATAGCAGAAGAAATGGGTGCATCGCTTGATAGTCTCAGAACAGGAATTTTTGGTGCTGAGCCCTGGTCGGAAAGCGTGCGGCAGTCGCTTGAAAAACGACTTGGCCTGACTGCGTATGATTCTTATGGGCTGAGTGAATTATTTGGTCCTGGTGTTGCATTCGAATGTTCCGAGCGTGACGGGCTTCATATCTGGCATGATAGTTTTTTAGTCGAGATTATCGACCCAAAGACCGGGGAGCAGGTATCAGAGGGTGAACGCGGTGAACTTGTCGTAACACCGCTGGTTAAAGAAGCCATGCCACTGCTTCGCTACCGAACGGGTGATGTTACGGTATTGATGGAAGACGGTTGCCTGTGCAGACGGGGGCAGAAAATCGCACGGATCACGGGCAGAAGTGATGACATGCTGGTAATTCGCGGAATCAATGTATTCCCCTCACAGATAGAACATGTACTCCTGAAGATCCCTGAGGTTGGCAATCAATTTATGGTGTATATTGACAGAATAAATCATCTGGACGAGATGACCGTTGAAGTTGAGATCAACCGTGAATACTTCAGTGGAGAACTCGCTGACCTGGCAAGACTCCAGAAAAAAGTTGTCAAAGAACTGCGGGACACCCTTGAGCTCAGGACAACGGTGAGACTTGTTCGAACCGGTTCTGTGCCCGGTTTGAGGGAAAGGCAAAAAGAGTGATTGACAGAAGAGAGGCGATTTAATGAAGAGTTGGGATCCACGAATCGAGGAGATGCCCCGGGAAGATCTCCGAAGAATGCAGTATAAACTGTTAAAAAGCCTTGTGTACAGGCTTTACAGTTTCTCTCCCTTTTACCATGACCGGATGAAAGACCAGAATGTTCACCCGGACGACATCCGGGAACTGGCCGACGTGAAGAAACTCCCGTTCATGTTTAAGCGTGACCTGAGGGATAATTATCCTGATAAAATTTTTACTGCAACGCAGGACGAACTTGTCCGCTATCATGTATCATCAGGTACAACAGGAAAACCAACGGTTGTCGGATATACCCAGAATGATCTGAATACCTGGACAACATCGCTTGCCCGTGCCCTGACGTCGGTGGGCCTTGGAAGAGGGGATGTAATACAGGTAAGTTACGGGTATGGCCTGTTTACCGGTGGACTCGGGATGCATTACGGGGCAGAAAGAATCGGGGCAACGGTACTTCCGACCAGTGTCGGGAACACGGAACGCCAGATTGAACTGATGCAGGATCTCGGTGCGACAGCTATTGCCTGCACTCCTTCTTACCTCCTCCATATAGGAGAAGTTGCAGAAAAAATGGGTGTGGATATTAAAAAAGATACACAACTTCGCACGGGGATTTTAGGAGCTGAACCGTGGACAGATCGGATGCGTACCCGCATCGAAGACTGGCTGGGCATCAAGGCATATGATATCTATGGGACCAGTGAACTTTCCGGACCGATGTTTACTGAATGTATGGAGCAGAAGGGATTTCACATCTGGTCAGATATCGCACTCGTTGAAATTATTGATCCCAAGACCGGTGAGTCTCTTGAACCTGGAGAAAAAGGCGAGCTTACTATCACCATCCTTCAGAAAGAAGCACTTCCGATGATCCGGGACCGGATCGGGGATATAACAACCATGGATGATGAGGTCTGTGCATGCGGCAGAACCCATCCGCGAATCCAGAGAATTCAGGGAAGGGTTGATGATATGCTGATCATCCGTGGAATCAATGTATTCCCCTCACAGATTGAGTACGGTTTAATGGCGATCCCTGAGGTGGGCCAGCATTTCCAGATTGTTGTTGACCGGAAAGGAGCTCTTGATGATCTGCTTGTTCGCGTTGAACTGAATAAGGAATCATTCAGCGATAAAATCAATGATCTTATGCAGATCCGGCAGAAGGTAGAGCACCGTCTCAGGAACTCACTGAACGTGAACGTTGATGTCGAACTCGTTGAGCCGGGTTCATTACCGAGATTTGAAGGGAAAGCGAAAAGAGTTGTGGACAAGAGGTCGTTGTAAATGGACACACAAAAATATGTAATCAGGCAGATTTCGATATTTTCTGAAAACCGCCCGGGGCGTCTCGCAGCAATTGCACACGCTCTCGGTGAGGAAAATATCAATATTCTTGCTTTCAGTATCGCGGAAGCAAATGGATTCGGGGTTGTCAGGGCACTTGTGGATTATCCGGAAAAAGCACATGACAGACTCTTTTCTCTTGGGTTTAACGTCGCATTCACGGATGTAATCGCAGTCCGGATGAAAGACCAGCCAGGGGGACTTTATGAGGTTGCAAAAGTCCTTGGAGATGCCGGAGTTAATATTGAGTATTCCTATGCATATTCCGGCAAAGAAGGCGCTGTGCTCATTCTCCGTGTTGATCTGGTAGAAGAGGCGATTAAAAAGATTAAAAACTCCGGTGCCACGCTTCTGGAGCGTTCGGTTTTCCACTAAAAACTACTTCTTTTCCCATTTTATTAATTCTGCCACTTCAGAAAGGGTACTGCCTCTCCGGATTTCTTCCCGGATCCTTTCTTCATTTTTCCTGACCTCTAATGCCCTTCGGGCTATTTCATATGCACGTCCACCAGGTATCACAACCACGCCACTTTCATCTCCCACGATCCAGTCACCCGGGCAGACATATTGACCTCCGCACTGGATTTCCGCATTTATCTCCCCGAATCCTTTGGGTTCGCCTGCGTTGGGTACGATTCGCTTTTGCAAAAACGGGGAACTTCATCATCCTGATATCGTCAACATCCCTGACAGCCCCGTCAATAACAACACCGGATAGTCCTTTTTTCATACAGACTAGTGTAGCAAGTTCCCCCATGGGGCAATATGTTCCGCGCCATCATTATTGATCACAATTACTTCATTTTTTCCGGCTACATCAATAGCTTCAACAGGTTTTGCCCAGTCCCCGGTAATGTCTGGACGGTTACAGCCTTTCCTGCCATCTTTACATTTCCGCAGATTGAAATAATCCCTGACATCGCCCCTTTCCGGTGCATCGCATCCGAGATATTCGAAGAGGAGACCTGCATCAGAATGGACCGTATTTCTTCGTCGGCTGACTTTTTTTCTGCAGTTTTTATCGAAGGATTATCCATTTCAGTTCGTATCTTTTTAGTAGAACCGGTAACATCTGCGGAACGGGTGATCCACCCGCCCACAATAATAATATCCGCACCGAACCGTACCTGCATCCCCGGCACCTGCCGCATCGATCCCACCTGCTATTGCGAGAGGGATATGAACCTGATTTACCATAGACTCAAGAAGTTCAACTGAATTCTTTCCCATCATCTGCTGGTCAATTCCTACATGGGCACAGATAATATCAACACCCATCTTTTCAAGTTCCGCAGCACGCACAACAGGATCTTTGACATTGATCAAATCCGCCATAATCCGAATCCCATAAAGGCGGGCAGCCCGTACCGATTCGGCAACCACTGAATCGTCCGCGTCTGCAAGGATGCAGACAATATCTGCTCCTGCTTTTGCTGCCATCTCCACTTCAAGGGTCCCGGTATCGGCAACTTTCATATCTGCAACAATTACTGAATCCGGAAAACGGTCCCGCATCGATCGTATTGCCTGCATTCCCTCGCTTTTAATTAACGGGGTACCCACTTCAATCCAGTCTGCACCGCCGTCAACAGATTCCTGTGCGATCTGCAATGCCCTTTTTAGTTCAAGAATATCGAGTGCAACCTGCAGGACCGCTTTTTTCATGATCAATGATGTGATTGGCCGGATGCTTAATAATTACGAGAGGATGGTCATTTGTTACCGGATAAAAACCGTGTTGGACAGGGTAACGATCAATTGAACTGATCCCGTTAAAGGGATCACAGAGTAAAAAAAATTCGGTAAACTACCAGTTTAGCACCAACTTTTTTCTTAGAACACAGTCAGGATACGTCCTTCATAACACTCCTGGGGGCTTTTGCAATGCCTCAGCCCCCGCCGTTGCGGCGACCCCCATAATGCGATAGAACGGTGTATTCTTTTTTACAGCATCGAGTTGTTGAAAAAAAATGAGATACTTTTTTTCCATTCATTTTAGTTCAGTTGTAATAACTGATTTTTACGTCTCAATGTGATAGTTATTTTTGGTGTTTTATAAGCGGTTTACCTAAAAAATTATTCTTTTTTGAATTCCTCAAAAAAAACTATGTGCTTCATTTCTTTTTTCTTTGCGATGTTAATTTCAGACGGATATCCTGCAGCAACGAGAGAGACCAGCGTGTATTTTTCAGGAACGCCAAGCAAAGTTCTTATCGTTTCAGCGTACTCCTTCTTTTCCCCGGCCACCCAGCAGGAATTGATACCGTATGCCTGAAGTGCAAGAATGAGATTCTCTGTAGCTGCACAACAATCCTCAAGATAATATTTTTCTCCTTTCTCCCCGAAAACTGCAAAGCACAGCGGAGAGTCGGCAATAAATTTTCCATTATCCGTGGTCCCGGCAATTTTTAAGAGCATCTCTTTGTTTTTAATGACGCCAAACAGCCATGGCTGAAGATTTCTTGCTGTTGGCGCACGAGCCGCACATTCGATTGCATCCCGGATCACCAGATCATTCACGGGATCAGGTTTGAATTTCCGCACGCTGTGTCGTGATTTGATAACGGTGGTTACAACGTTCATGCTCCGGAATGGGACAGGGAGGTAATAAAAGATTGCGAAGTGGTAAAAAAACAGGGGAGTTATTCTTTCTTCAGGTACACGACAAGACCGAAAAGAATACCTGATATCGCCAGGATTGTTCCAAAACCCGGAGCTTTTGTCTGGCTTGACGTGGGGACTGCCGTTGCAGTTGTTATCTGAGGTTCAGTAGGTGCAGGCGTTGGCACAGTTGTGCTTGTAAGGGTTTGCGTTGTTAGACTGGCAGTTGTCCTGGGGGTTGTCTGAGTTGGTGTACTGGTGGTCGGAGTGGTCACCGTTTTAATCAGCGGGTTCACACCCTGGTTAAGCAGCGTGATCTTTTTACTTATCGTTTTCCCTGTTACATCGTAATTATCATTCATATTGTTTACATTACACTCTGCCCAGATGGTATATGTGCCGGGGGAATATCGGGCGGAATCACCCATATTCCAGATAGAGCCGGTATAATAGCGGGTTGAGGTAACCGGAATATTCACGATGGATGTCGGTACCCCGCCTGCATTATACAATGCTGAGTAGATACCGCCATCAGGTCCCTGGACCCTTATGGTTATAAGGGGGGGAGACCCCCGCTGGGACGTCATCTGCGCCAGGTTGTTATCTATCCGGAACTGGATATCATCACCCGTTGGTATCCATTTAAGAGTTTCAACATCGACCTGGACCGTAGTGTCTTCTGCTTTTATATCGAGTTGGGGATCAACAACATTGAATGCGATACCATCCGATTTTCCTTCATTGTTCAGACGATACCAGTTGCCGGTATACCCGGAAAATTCAGACGTTGTGACCATGAAACTGGTGATCCTGCTCGTCAGATCAACAGCAGTTGTCGGCGAGGTCGTAGTAATATCAGCAGCTGAAGCCCACCATCCAATCCGCGTATCCGGCCCCATGGCAGCGGATATATCCAGCCCTTCTTCACCGATAAATACAAAATTGCCCTGGCTGATCGTGTTGATAGCTGCAATTGCCGGAACTGCACACAATAAAGAGATACTTACAAGAATGATAAGAATTGTTACCCCTTTTTTTATCATAGTCAACCATCTTCGTTCCTGATATATAAAAATAAACGTGGTGATATTTCTAAAACCAGATCGGGTGCAGCAACCTGTCAGAATAACCGGTGAAAATTACCCTTGATCTGATTACATTTTCTTTTTTTTCCCAAAGACACCGTACAAATCCATCCGGTCCACTTTGACCATCCGGCCTGTCGCAGGCAGCCCGGATTGTCATTTACCATGCGTTGGGGAATGACATGATAAGATAGAATATCCGTTATTTCAGCAAACAGGGCATATTTTATGACATTTCTGTTATGGGCGGAATCAAAGCCCGGCCCGGGTGTTTCCGGCATTTTCCAGATCCCGGGACAGGCAAACCAGGACTGAGACACAACCGGAACAGGAGATATGAAAGATGATCTATTCCGGGCTCAATAAAGGCTCCGTTTACCAATCAGACAAACTTGTTTTGAGGTCCAGGGGAAGTGCGTCAACACCTGTGGAAAATATCGCAATTATTGGGTATTTTGAGGAAAAACACGATTTAATCAGGAAAAAACCTGTCAATTTAGCGGTGTTTTAAGGCGCTATTTTTTCCTGGGGGGTAAAGGAGGGGGAACGGGTGGAGGGGCGACAGGGGGTGATATTCCTCAAAATGGGGGGTTCTTCCTGGCAATCAGGAAAGATTTTCCCGGGTAATCCTGTCAAAATTTTCAAAAACGAGTTTCCCCTCAAAGGTATGGCTGACCTCAGGGTGCCACTGGAGCCCATAGATATGCCTGTCGGGATCTGCAATCGCTTCTGCGCTGCAGACAGGCGAATGTGCGAGACGTATAAATCCTTCCGGTATCCTTGATACTTCATCGGCATGGGAAGCCCAGACATTAATCCTTTCGGGATACCCTGCTAAAATATCATCATGTTCACAGATTTCTATCTCGATTGGGCCATATCCTCCGCGTGATCCCTGGCAAACATCCCCGCCAAATTTCATTGCGATAATATGCAGGCCAAGGCAAATCCCCAGCACAGGCAGCCCGAGATCGAGATACCCGCTGCAGTTTCCGGCACGTTCCAGCGTTGGTCCCCCGCCGAGAATAATCCCCCTGCACTCATCAGCCATCTGGTGAGGGGATAGTGAATTCGGGACCATGGAAACGTCAATTTCGAGATCGCGTAGTGCACGGTGAATAAGGTGGTTGAACTGGCCGAAATTGTTGACCACGTAGATGGGAAGCATTGCTTTGATATTTGTACTGAAATCCTATAAGACTGTTCAACAATAGGCATTTACGGCAGTAAGAATGGTGTTCCTGATCGTATCAGATGAATTCCCAAGGAGGTAGGCAAGACACATCGCACCACCTGCTCCCATTCCTTCCTTTACCTCCCCGATACAATACCGGGCAAGTCCTGAATGGCCCAGATCACCAAAACCCGGATCGACATACATGATTTTTACGCCGATCTGGGATGCAATCTGCTGGACATTGGCCGATGGATCATCCCGGACATATGAGGTTGTTACCACGTAGGGGAGGGATCCGCCCATGGATTTAATAACCGCACATACCGCAAGCATCTGGGTACCTCCGGCAAGAATAAGTTTTCCTGAATAGGTCTTTGAAATCCCGACAGATACCGCCATCATGGGATCCCCGGTATACCGGATAATATCGACGGGGGATGCAACAGTACATGCCTTGATCCGTTGAAGTGCCTGCTGGCAGATTTCCTCCTTTATAGTCACCGGATTGTTGATAAAACTGCTGCTCACCGATGCTTTATAACCAAGTGCTCTCATCACACACATGGCTGTCGTTGTTCCTCCGGGAACGCATTCACCCAAAACGAGCAGATCACTGGATTTTGAAAGGAATGTGCCAATTATTTCTCCTTTCTGTACGAGGTCTGCTGCAGACGGAACTGCATCACGAAACCTGGGATCATCGCCGATTTTACCATATACATCAAGACAGGGCACGGTTGGTGTATGGCGGAGACCGGAATTGATGAACAATGCCTGCATTCCACACAACTCCATCATTGCACGGGTGATCGATGCGGGAGTCGGGCAGCCGGTCGGAGTATCCGGTCTTACCGGATAACTCGTAATTGCGCCCGTCGTGATCAGCTCCGCGTCAAGGACCGGGGTAAGAAGGGTTTTTTCCGGGGTTGCTCCGGCACCCGAAACACCCGGAACAGTAGATAATAGCGTGTTGCCAAGGATACCACAAAAAAGAGGGTTATGAAATGTAATATCCGGCATTTCCGAGAGGAATCCCATGGTTATCAGCTCTATTGTTTCTCTTCCGGTAACTTTGAAGATATCGGTACCGGATAATCCACAATGATATAATAGTCCAATACCGAACTCCTAGTTACATGTTTGAAATTGAGCAACGATTACATGACAAGGGCATCACTCTTGATGATATCGTCGCTGCTGCCATGGGATTATATGTTTCTCACGGAATGCCGGATGACCAGGCAGCAGGAGAAATCAGGAGAAAAATAGTAAAATATCTTCACGATCCCAATGTTTCTTCATTGTTACTTGGAGCAATACTGCTTGAAGATGAGCTTTTTCACAAAAGGGAAAATTCAGAAATTGCTGATGACCCTGTCTTTCTGTTAAGCGATGAGATTCTTGGTATGGCAATCGCAGAGTGTATCGGGGGGACGTATGCCCGGTTTGAATTTACCCGGTATGACCAGAAAAAACCCGGAATCTTATCAAAACTCGGACCATTTCTCGATGATGCTATAGCAGGACTGATTGCCGGCTGCACCTCACGATTATACAGCGAATGCGTATGAAAGCTCTCATCTCCCTCCTCCAGTTCACTACCATACTCCCGCTTGGAAAACCGCAGGATCTCGAGAACTTTGCCCGGCACTCTTACATCTACCCGTGTGCCGGTTATATCATTGGAGGTATTATCGCCCTGCCCGTTTTTTTCATTGCAGACCGGACAATTGCCGCTGCCGTCGCTGTCGCCGCTTTGCTCCTGATTACCGGGGTGCATCATTTTGATGGATTACTCGACTTCGGGGACGGACTCATGGCTCATGGAGACCGGGAGAAAAGAATCAGAGCTTTGACTGACCGCCAGGTTGGAGCAGGAGGTGTTGGTGCAGGAATTGCAGTAACACTACTGTTATTTGCAGGTCTGATGGCATCATCATCAATTCTGGTTGCGATAATTATCGGTGAGGTCTGTGCCAAATTTTCTATGGCATTCCTGACCGCATACGGCACCCCATTCAGGGAGGGCATGCACAGTTATCTCCATAAATTCTCAAAGCCGTACTTTCCCGTTATTGCTGCGTTATTCTGTATACCGCTTGTTTTTCTTCCGGTATCACCTCTCAGACTTGCCGGAGCTGCCATCGTTATGGTAGTATGCCCGGGAATGCTCTATGGTATCTCAAAAAAGTTGTTTGGCGGTGTCAATGGCGATGTGGTTGGTGCTTCAAACGAGATTACCCGTGCATGTGTCGTCCTCACCATAGCACTCATCTGATATTCCTTGTCATAACATCATCTTTTATTACCAAAATCCCCTCATTACTGTTTGATGCGTACCGAGTTTTGGCATTCACATGAAGGGTGGTGTAATAACTGAAAGAGATGCAGATTTTTTGTACAGTCCGTATAAGGGCACCTGCCGGTATACTTTCAGTAGACCAGATGCGTGGCATAGCCTCAATTGCGAAAAAATACGGATCGGGGCTTGTTCACTGCACTACACGTCAGACAATTGAGATTCCCCATGTTAATCCTAAATTTCTTAAAAGAATTGAAAAATCTCTGGAGAAGAACCTTACACCTGTTGGATCAGAGAGAGATGAAATTGTCAATATCATTGCATGCCCCGGGGTTGAACGCTGTAAATTTGCCAATATTGATACCATAAACCTCGCAAAAAAAATCGATCAGAAATTGTTTGGCAAGGAAATGCCGGTAAAAATGCGGATCGCGATATCCGGCTGTCCGAATGCCTGTACAAGTCCAATGCTGAACGAAATTGGAATTATGGGGCGAATTCTGCCGTTAAGAACACCTGGACTCTGTACCGGTTGCGGTACCTGCGTGGAATATTGCAAGGAAAAAGCTTATCATCGTAAGAAGGGGTATTTCAGTTCTCGATCCTGCTAAATGTGTCCAGTGCGGGGTTTGCATTCAGTCATGTCCTTTCGACCTCCTGAAGGCAGAACACAGCCATTACCTTGTTCTTGTCGGAGGAAGACGGGGGCGCCACCCCCGCATCGGAAGGGAACTGCTCACCCTGGAAACTGAAGACCAGGTTATTTATGTTATTG
Source organism: uncultured Methanoregulaceae archaeon (assembly GCA_963733045.1). GTDB lineage: Archaea > Halobacteriota > Methanomicrobia > Methanomicrobiales > Methanospirillaceae > Methanoregula. Next base: position 56,704 of record CAVTBZ010000010.1, read on the forward strand.
AAAAAATCGTAAACTGGGTTTATCGCCGCGCCTGGAGCGGAAGGTTGCTTTCTGAACAGCTGGAGGATCTCCAGTTCGAAAAATTCCGTCAGGAAATTTTACACGATATCGGCGAAAAAACAGGCAAAGTATGATTTTTTTAAAAATCCTTTTTTGTAAAAGTCCCCGAAAAAAAATATTTCGGCGTCATTTTGCTGGATCTCCAGATGAGGACTTATAGTCCCCAATCCTTACGGTTTCTACCGTGAATTTAACCGAAAAGCTGAATTGGGAGATTGCAGATATTTATCCATAACCATTTTTTAATAGAGTCGCCTGAATCCCTCGTTCCCGTCATCATCACAGTCTAACGACGACCCGTCACGGATAAGGGTATTAAACATCATCGCAGCGTTCATCAGCGTATCATCGCCTGAAGATCCTTTCTTGAGATCTGACAACACCTGTATCTGGGGGGAGAGGACAAGTCGTTTTCCCACCCAAATCCCCTTGCAATGCCTGCAGTATGCGCAATGACTATATACGGAAATATCGCCATCGGCACACGCTACGGTAACACGGCTCTTTTTCTCATCCCGTTGAAATGGCAATGTCTTCATGAGGAGAAGATATTCAGGCAAATGTTATCATAGTGTCGGTATACAATTTTATATCGGAAAAAAGATTTTTTTGAATCGAAATAATTTATATAGATGGGTCTCATATATGTAATACTCGCATAAACTGACTGTAAGCGGACAGTCCCACAACATTTGGAGGAACAAAATGGCAATTGAAAAGCCCCATATGAATCTGGCTGTCATCGGACACATTGACCACGGTAAGTCTACAACCGTCGGGAGAATGATGTTCGAGACTGGTGCAGTACCTGCACACATTATCGAAGGTTACCGAAAGGAGGCTGAATCAAAAGGTAAGGCAACCTTTGAATTCGCCTGGGTAATGGACAACTTAAAAGAAGAGCGTGAACGCGGTATCACTATTGATATCGCCCACAAGCGGTTTGATACCCCCAAATTCTATTTCACCGTTGTGGACTGTCCGGGACACAGAGACTTTGTCAAGAACATGATCACCGGTGCTTCACAGGCTGATGCTGCAATTCTTGTTGTCGCTGCCCCCGATGGGGTCATGGAGCAGACAAAGGAGCATGTATTCCTTGCCCGTACCCTTGGAATTTCCCAGATCATTATTGCAATCAATAAGATGGATGCAGTAAAGTTCGATGAGAAACGCTTCAACGAAGTTAAAAAAGACCTCTCCGACCTTATTAAAATGGTAGGGTACAAACCTGAAGAGACTCTTTTCATACCCATCAGCGCACTCGGCGGTCAGAATATTAAGGTAAACAGCCCGGAAACCCCCTGGTACAAAGGGCTTCCCCTTATTACTGCACTCGACACATTCAAGTCACCTGAGAAACCGACTGACAAGCCACTCCGTCTTCCAATCCAGGATGTATACAGCATCAGCGGCATTGGCACTGTTCCTGTCGGCCGTGTGGAAACCGGTATCATGAAAAAGGGAATGAAGGTCACCTTCATGCCCGCCAATAAGGATGGAGAAATCAAGTCCATTGAGATGCACCATGAAGAAATCCCCCAGGCAGTACCTGGTGATAACATCGGCTTTAACGTCCGTGGTATCGGAAAAGGGGATATTCGCCGTGGCGATGTCTGTGGACCCGCAGAAGCACCCCCAACCGTTGCAGAGGAATTCACAGCACAGATTGTCGTGCTCCAGCACCCAAGCGCACTAACCGTCGGGTATACCCCGGTGTTCCACTGCCACACTACACAGACAGCATGCACATTCGTGGAGCGTCAAAAAGAAACTTGACCCACGTTCAGGTCAGACCAAAGAGGAAAATCCAACGTTCCTCAAGACGGGTGACGCTGCAATTGTCGTAGTCAAACCAACCAAACCGATGGTCATCGAGACTGTCAAAGAGCTCCCGCAACTTGGAAGATTTGCAGTGCGGGATATGGGTTCAACGATTGCCGCCGGAATGTGTATCGCTATCCAGGCAAAACAAATGAGATAAATTTTTTTGGGGGAAATAACATGCAAAAAGCCAGAATTCGCCTGACAGGTACTGATTTTAATAAAGTAGAGATGGTCTGTGACAGAATCCGTGAGATTGCAGAACGCACAGGTGTAAATCTGGCTGGTCCGATACCACTCCCAACAAAACGGTTGGTTGTACCGATCCGCAAGAGCCCTGATGGGGAGGGAACAGCCTCATGGGACCGCTGGCAGATGCGTATTCATAAACGCCTGATAGATATCGATGCCGATGAACGGGCACTGAGGCAGCTCATGCGCATTCAGGTGCCAAAAGATATCGGTATCGAAATTGTATTAGAGAGTTAAGGTGCAGCGTGCACCCGGCCTCTGATTTTTCGCATAAAATCAGGTTATTTTTTTCATTTGAAAGAATCTTCCTTTTAATTTTCTTACTTACAATATTTTTACGGTTCTGGCAACTGGATCTCAAGTTGTTGCACCATGATGAAGCAATTCATTCATGGTTTTCCTACGAGTTGCTGAAAACAGGGGCATGGGCATATGATCCCAGTTATCATGGACCATTTCTCTATTACGTTACCGCGGGCATGTTCTCTATCTTCGGAGATTCGGATCTGGTCGCCCGGTTACTCCCGTCACTTTTTGGATCCCTGCTGATTCCCCTGGTATATTGTATTTATCGTATTGGATATATTGATAAAAAACAGACAATCTTCGCTGCTCTCCTTCTTGCGCTTTCTCCGGATATGGTATACTTCTCCCGCTTTCTCCGGCATGATATCTTCATGCTCTTTTTCTCGCTTCTTTTACTTGTTGCAATCCTGTATTATCTCGAATATGGAAAAACCAGATTTGCGATTATCGCTGCGATAGCAATGGCCGGGGGCCTCTGCTGCAAAGAAGAGATGCCAGTTATTATTCTAATATTTGCATCTTTTTTTGCATATACCATATGGAGAGGAACTTTCAGGCTCCCTCACGGTTGGAAGCACGATGTGATTCTCGGGGCATTTATTATCTTTGTGCTTATGAGTGTCATGTACTCCGCATTCGGTAATCATATCGAGACACTCATCGGCCAGAATTTCGCATTGAATACAACAGGCTGGTAGCAAAGCTCGTTGAGCACTGGACCGCGATGCATAACCAGCAGCGGTTGGGCGGTCCATGGTTCTTCTATATCCCTCTCTTTCTCCTCTATGAACTGCCGATATTTATTCTTGGTAGTATCGGAACTCTTCAGTTCCTTTTGAAGGGATTCAATCCATCTCTCCTGATACACCGGTTAAGGGCCCGGGCAACGTACCGTGGTTCAGCACTCCCTACCTCTGAACTGGCAGCGATAAGCCTGCAGCAGTTAAAAACTCAGAAACCCGTATATTCCAAATCTGATAATTTCTTCCAGTTCTGTATTTACTGGATGATCATGATTATGGCATTCTATGCAGTTGTCGGTGAGAAAGTGCCATGGTTGATCATCCCGCAGCTGCTCCCTATGTGCTTTATCGCGGTGTACAAACTGAACTGGCAAAAGATGGTATTTGCCGTTATAGGATGCATGTTCCTTATTCTCATAACGTGGCACGTTGCATTCATACCTGCCGATATCAATGAACCAATTGTCCAGGTACAGAATTCCGAAGAACTGCGTGACGTGATGCATCTCATTGATGCTTCCGACCATGTCGTTATTGCATCGACAAGTTACTGGCCGCTACCCTGGTATTATCGCGGAGATCGCTGGAACAAAATGAAATTTTACGGGGATGTTACTGATCAAGATACTCTTTTACGAGATAATCCTGGTGTAATAATTCTCCACGATACCGCAAGCTATCCATCCATTCAGGGCTACGACAAGAAAACATACAAACTGGCTTACTGGTTCTCGTGGTATGATAATGAAAACCGTTTGATTGATTACTATTTCCATCGGGATGGTAAAATGGGTAGTATCAATATTGATGTTTTTACTCCCCAAAGGGTTTCATGATAGGATTATCCAATTCATTTTTCAGGCCCTTTTAAAATTACCTGTTCGGGAGTTATCGCATCTGGGGAGGGCGAAGCGGCGGGGGCGAAACCCCTGTGAGCATATAAGGTTTTATAACATTCCTCAAGGATCCATTTTTAAGAATACAAAAATGCATTCTGGTTTACCGGCAGAAATCTCGCTGGAATGAGATCTGCATAAAAATATGAAAATTACTATCCACACCCGATGATCCATTATTCTGGCTGTCATTGATCACCTTCTGATGCCGACAGGCTCTTCAACAGGGTATTTGTACAAACCCAGCCGACATGAATGAAAGGGCTCTCTGGAGAAAACCTACATTTTGTTTATTGTTTTGCTGACTCAAAAAAATCGAAGGTGACTCCCTCTCTCCCCCGGTGGGGGAGGCAGCCCAAGGGGTGTATCCCCCTGACCCCATTTTTGCAAATCCGGTGAACCATAAGGTGGTAATCGCACTGCAGGGACACACGGAGGGAAGGGGAGACCAAAAGCCCCCTGGAACGTTATAGTTTAATTTTTTTTCTGGGCATTTCTCCTGAGCCGTCAAATTATTTTTGCCATCAGGATATGATGCTGGTGTAAAAAGAAAAAAAGAAGAATTATGGAGGGAATTATCCAAGTTCATCCCATTGGGAGCGTTTACGGTAGATAATGACACCCACCACAACCAGAATAACTGCAATTACGCCGATAATAATACCAACTGTGCTGTTGATTTTAGGAATGGGAAGGCTCCATCCTGATCCCACAGCTTTTTGTCGTGCGAGGGCTTCTGTGTAGGATTCATTTCCTTTCAGGAAAGCATCCTGTGCCTTCTGACGGGCCTGGGCATAATTTCCAGCAGCGATATTGTCATTTGCATTTGAAATATAACTCACCGCTACTTCACGTTTTGTAATAATGGTCGGAAGTTGCTGATCGTTTGCCGTGCTGGAATTCCCTTTAAACCACGCGATGATGGAATCGACATTGTTGATGGATGTCTGAGCTTGAGCAATTTCGTTTTCTGCCCATGCTCTGTCCAGAGCCTTTTCACCCTCATTTATTGCAACTGTCGCTGCGCTGAGATCGCCCAGTGCAGCAGAATACTCATTTGAGGGGCGGGATCGAGCGGAATTTATTTTCTGTTCTGCGAGAGTATATTTTGCCTCTGCAGCAGATGTGGCGATACCCAGTGCAGCTTTCTCATCAATATGAACCCTGTAGACCTGAAGCTCTGCATCACTTGAACTGATAGTTGTGGCTACTTCCCCCAGGTTGATGACCAGTGCGGTTCTTTCAACACGTGTACTGGTGATAGCTTTGCCATTTGTATCGTATTCTGTGATCCTGATGATGGATTTATTGGATGTCTGGTCCGCTGCAGGTGCAACTCCTTCTAAAGTCCCCCTGACAGACACATCATCAGATGATTTGTACCTGAGCAAAAAACCAATTAATGAGAGAGTACGCCCCCCCTCACCAGGTGACCGGGTTGCTTCCACATCATTGACAAAAATCGTGTACGTCCATTTTGGTTCATCAAGATCGGTGAAAAACTGTACTTCGCCGCCTAAAGGAAAATCTCCGGAGGTCTCAACCTTAAATGACACCGTTACATGGTTACCGGGTGTCAGGGACCCTGAAGGATCAACTGTTAAAGATGGCACAGTAATTTCAGCAGATACGATCTGAATACAGCATATGAGCAATAGTACGAGAACAGTCCATTTCAATAAGCCCTTCATGGTAAACCTCACTCAAATAAGGGATCAATACCTTCTTCGAACATAGTTGATTTTTTCTCCTTGGATTTAATAACATCTTCTTTGGTTTCTTTTGCAATATCAAGAAGCTCTTTGATTCTGGGTGCATTTCCGACGGTTGCCAGCATTACCACAGCTGCAACATACTCACTGTTGACCGGGTAATCACCACCCCGCACCTCGACCCCCGCAATGTTCTCTTCGACCCAGCTTTTCGCTTTTTCAACACCTTTGCGATCCATTTCATCCGGGGGACCTGCAAGCAGTACCAGGGCCCGTTCTGCCGTGGAATAATCACAGGGCAGGGTAAGCCGTCCCAGCATTGCCCTGCGTACAAGCGAAACAATTTTTGCTGATTTATCCTCTCCGAGCAGGACTTCTTCGTTTGCCTCCTGCTTTTTACCGAATTTGTCCTTAATATTTCTGAGGATTCCTCGTTTCTTCTTTGTATGCTTGCTCATCACTTCGCTAATCGCATATCCCACAGAAGTGATGCCTCCCCCGCGTAGTGTGTTGATAATTTCACTTGAGTCAACAACCATCTCACCAACGCCCATTTTGCTGACTTCACCTGCCCGGAAAAGCACACCAAACCGTCTGACCACTTCATTATTCAGGCGTGTGAATGCACTTTTTACGCTTTCACCCTCGTTTTTCCACGCACTGTTATCAAAAATAAAAGTGTTATCACATTCATTTACGAGCGTGGTCAGACTGCGGGCTGCGTTATAGGAGTATAAGCGTCCTTCTTCCGGTGATGGGATAATCCCTAATGCATAGACCGGTTCGCGGTAGATTCGTTTCAGATGGCGTGCAAGAACCGGTGAACCCCCGGATCCTGTGCCTCCCCCGAGTCCCGCAACGATTACAAACGCATCTATATCGTGCGTTCCCCGGATGTCAATCGCGCTGATGATGCTATCTATTTCATCTGCCGTTACCCGGGCCCCGGTAACATTGTCTGTTCCTACACCATGACCTTTGAGCATGGTCTGCCCGATAAGGATCCGGTCTTTCATATCGACATTTTTTAAACCCATCAGGTCAGTTCGCGCGGTATTGACTGCAATTCCCCTGAAACTGTTTGTTCCGAGTTTTTTATCCTGATCGATAAACATATCGACAATTTTACCGCCCGCTTGACCAAAACCTATGAAAAACACGCGCATCTAGTTGACACCATCCAATGGGCTGACAGATAATAAATTGCTTTTAATTCTTTTAAGTCCTTGTGCTGTTATAACCGTTTATTTCGTCAATACAAAAACTTTCTTATAGTTTCTCCGAGGGGGAAACACCGATTTACAGGAATATACGGAGCCTTTTTCATTTCGCCCTGAAAAATACTATAGAATACTTACCATGAAGATCGGGATTATCGGGGGGGGGTTAACCGGACTGGTTGCTGCCAGCAGGCTTGTGCAGGATCACGAGGTTGACCTGTTTGAAAAAATGCCCTACCTTGGGGGTTGCCTTTCATCCTATACCATCAACGAATACAGTATCGAAAGATATTATCATCATTGTTTTTCAGGAGACACCAGTCTGTTTGCCCTGATATCAGAAATGGGCCTGTCTGATAAGCTTGAATGGAAAACAGGCACAACCGGATATTTTGCCAATAACAGGATCTATCCGCTGAACACACCCCTCCAGATCCTGCTCTATCCGGAACTCTCACTTATTGATAAAATAAAACTCGCACGACTTACCCTCATTGCAAAAAAAACAGATCTTAAAACCCTTGATGATATTCCGGCCGATCAGTATGTTATCCGGCATCTCGGGAAGAATATATATTCATCTTTTTTTGAACCACTCCTGAAAAGTAAGTTCGGGGAACAAAGAAAGAAAGTTTCTGCTGCCTGGTTATTCAGCCGCATTGCAATTCGTTCAGACAGAGGTATTTCCGGAGAACATCTGGGATATTTAAACGGGGGATTTCACCAGCTTATCGATGCCCTTGAAAAATCGATAGTTTCCCACGGCGGGGTGATTCAGAAACATACCCCGGTTTCATCAGTTTTTCACCAGAACGGAGTATGGTGGGCCAACGGTACACGGTATGATGCGATTATTTCCACAATCCCTCCCCAGGAACTTGCAGGAATGGGAGGACCAGTACTACCTGATGTCCCGTATCAGGGTGCTGCATGCATGACGCTCGCCATTGAACGGGAGGTAACCGGAGGTATTTACTGGCTGAATATGAAAGATGCAGCTCCCTATGGTGCTGTAGTAGCCCATACGAATTTTATCCCTTTCAGCAGATACGGAGAACATATTGTGTACCTGGCTTCCTACTTTACCGGTACAGTGCCGCCACACCTGGATACCCGGATGCTTGAGGATTTTTGTAACCGCTTTTCTGTTACAAAAGATGAGATCCACTGGTACAAAATGGCAGTCGATCCCTGGGCGGGCCCTGTGTACACAACGGGATACCGCAGTCTCATCCCTGCATATGAACAAAAGGGATTATACATGGCAGGAATGTTTTCCCGGACAAATTACCCGGAAAGAAGCATGGAGGGATCCATACGTGCAGGATCTGAAGTTGCGGAGTGCATAAGGACCCGGAGTACCCATGGCCGGACCTGAAGTGACAGTGATCATACCTGTTTTTAATGACCTTCGCTCACTTGAGATCGCCATCCCCAGATCTATTGAAATCCTGGCTCAGATAACCAATGGGTTCGAACTGATTGTTGCAGAAGATGGCAGCACGGATGGCAGTGCTGAGCTTGTGCGCCAGTACGAACAGCAGGATCCCCGCATCCACCTTCTCCACCGTGATGAACGACTGGGGAGGGGTAAAGCACTCAACAGGGCGATTTATGAGTCCAAAGGGAAAATCGTTTGTTATTATGATGTTGATCTCGCCACAGATATGCAGCACCTGCCCGAGCTTATAGATTCAATCCGGAAAGGGGCGGATATTGCAACAGGATCACGGCTTTTGCCAAAAAGCGATATTATGCGGTCAGGAGGTCGTGAGATAGCGAGTCGTTCATATAATTTTCTGGTCAGGTTTTTACTCGGCAGCAGAATCTGTGATCACCAGTGTGGTTTTAAAGCATTCAGAAAAGAACGTATCCTCCCGATACTCCCCACCATACACTCTACCCACTGGTTCTGGGATACTGAGATACTTGTCCGTTCACAGCGGAATGGATTTCGCGTACACGAGTTTCCGGTTCGCTGGCGGGCAGGTAAAGGAACAACCGTGAAAATGAGAGATGTTTTTGAGATGGGGTCATCGGTATTGAGGTTGTGGTGGCAGATTCATGTATCGAAAGATTAGTGCAATTGTCATTCCAACCGTTATTGCCATTGGCATTATAGCCTATATGCTCTTCAGGGCATGGGATGATCTGTTCGTCGCCCTCCAGAACAGTATTCCGGAAGATCTTGTCCTGGGTACGGTAATCTGCCTTTTTGCATGGTGGTTGCGTGGATGGCGTTACCGAACCATTCTCAGGAACCTCAATTACCAGGTCAGCATTACGGCATCTACCGCCTGTATTTTTGTCAGCCAGACGGTCAACCTGATAGTTCCCGCACGCCTTGGAGATTTTGTACGGGTCTTCATCCTGAAGCACGAATATAACACTACCTATTCGGAAGGAGTTTCTTCGCTGGTTGTCGAACGCGTTTTTGATATATTTACCGTGGCGCTCCTGGGTGCTGCTGCAATTTTCTTTGTTCTCAATGCACCGGAATGGTTCTACACTATCATTGTACTGCCGCTTGTGGCAGGTGTCATTTTTTTTGCCTTTTTACTTTGTATGGGAAAATGTTCATCTGAAAACCGGTACATTGCAATAATCCTGACAATACTGCATGAGATAAAACGGGCTTCACTTTCCTTAAAGGCGATTGTACTGCTTGGGGTTTCTTCGGTGATTATCTGGCTTGTGGACATACTTGTCTGCGTTGCCGTGGTAATGATGTTTCAGCAGCAGATTCAGTTTGCCATTATTGTACTTGCGATCGTAATCGGTAATCTTGTAAAAGCGGTTCCGCTCACACCAGGAGGAATGGGAACCTACGAGATTTCTCTTGCAATAACATTTGGGCTTGCAGGAGTTGATCCTGCGGTTGCAACGCTGATCGCCATTATCGACCATCTGATTAAAAATCTTGTAACTCTCGCGGGCGGGATTGTCTCGATCTATTATTTCGGGAACTGGGTAATTCCAAGCATCAGAACCGCCCTTGATTCAAAACTGGGAGGGGGAGATCGTCCTGACCATTGAACAGCAGATTTTTTCCGTTATCAGCTGGCTTATTGTCCTTACCCTGCTCCAGATTTCGTTCTACCCGTCATTGAAAAAAACATTTAAGAGCTTTGCATTTCCGATCTCATTCTCCGCTTCGCTCCTTGTATTCACCATTCTTACCTGGTATTGTGGGCTTCTCCGGATACCTGTACAGATTGCCCTCCTGCCATTTCTGGCACTTTTTTGTTATCATCTCTGGTACCGGCACTATTCCCTGGATGAGCTCATAGCAGAGTGGCGATGGGAGATGCTGTTCCTCATCTGTTTTTTCCTTATGCTTGACGTGCGGTTTGTCAATCCGACTATTTCATATGCAGAAAAATTCATGGACCACGCATTTCTTGCGTCAGTGATGCAAAGTCCCGTAATACCGCCACTTGACCCGTGGTTTGCCCGGCGGCTCGCTGAATATCTATTATTACCTTGGATACTGGATGTTCGGGTGTCTTGGTATCGTCACCGGGGTGCCATCGAATATTGCATTCAACCTCGCTCTGCCAACGGTCTTCGGTCTTGCTGCGATCAACCTGTACGCGACCGGGACACTGCTGCTTAAAAAATTCCGGTGGTTACCTTTACTTGTTCTTTTTGTCCCGAACCCATCGTTTTTTTATCAGATAGCACAGGGAAAAGCACTGAATACGGTATTATGGGATAGTGACACGAACCATCAGTAACACTATCAACGAATATCCCTTTTTCTCATTCATATGGGGTGATGTACATGCCCATGTTGTCTCACTGTTCAACCAGGTATTTTTAATCTTCCTGCTCCTTTTTGCTTATAAACAGTGGGAATTCCTCGAATACCGGGCAAAATGGCTAGTCAGTATGTTATGTGCTCTCAGTCTTGGCTCCATGCCGTTGTTCAATACGTGGGACGTTCTGATTTACGCGCCAATCACTCTCGTGTTCGTGGCACTTGTCATCCGGAAGGCCAGGATTAAAGGTTCCGGTATTTCTTCATGGTGGCAACTGGTAACAGTCCCCCCGCTTGCCATCCTGTGCTATCTGCCATTCTATCTCCAGCTGAAAACAAACACCGGCGGCATTTCGATCGTTCATACCCCATCGAATCCCTTTGAGTTCCTGTTGGTTAACGGACTGTTCATATTCATTTTTCTGGCATTTCTCTGGCGTGATATCCTGCGGCGGCCATATCTTCTCCTTGCCGTGATTCCCTTCGTTACTTACGGGTTATATCGCCGCCGCAATTGCTCTTATCCCGCTCATGTACTTTATCGGTCGGAAACATCACGATCCTGAAGATATCCTGGCCGGTATCGGACTGATAATTCTGATATTCTGTGAAATATTCTATCTCAAGGATAACATGGGCGATATTTACTTCCGGATGAATACCGTTTTCAAATGCTATCTGCCTGCATGGATCATACTTGGAAGTGCCGTATGTCTGATGGCCGGTAACTACCTGTCCGGAGTCAAAGGGATACCGGTCATTTCCACCCGGAATACGCGTATCGTTACCGTTATCGTTGTCGGTACTTTATTTGTACTCTCCGTTTGCTATCCCCTTCACCATGAATTATGGGACAGGGACACTCGACGGGCTTGCGTATCTTAACGACTCGCACCCCGGGGATGCCGGGGCAATTACGTATCTGCGGACATTGCAGAGCGATGAACGAATTGTTGAGGCTGAGGGAGGAGACTATACCTATTACTCGCGGGTTTCATCGTTTACCGGGATTCCTGCAGTTATTGGTATGCCATTTCATGAATACATGTGGCGCGGGGATGATACCGGGTGGTATAGTTCACGACTGGCGGATATACAATCGATCTATGAGAAACCTGAAACAACGTCCCAGCTGATGAAAAAATATAATGCCACACTCCTCTACGTCGGTGATGCAGAGCGCGAACGGTACAAGGTAAATATTTCTCAAAAAGGTCTTGAGAAAATTTATTCAGCTGATGGAACAGAAATATATCGGCTTACAGGATAATTAACGCCATATTCCCGTAAACAAAACTGATGGATATTTTTTAATTCAGGGCAAGTCCTTCACAAACCTTTATTTCCGCTCCTGATAAAATGATATGGCTACATCATTGCTGACTGATGAGTAATGAAGGAGCATTCTACTCCTGAATGAGGTGAGTTATGGCAAAAGGTTACGTAAAAACGCAGGCTCCAGAAGAGCTTCAGAACAAGGCGCTTGAAGCCCTTGAAGTTGCAAGAGATACCGGAAAGATCAAGAAAGGATCCAACGAAGCCACAAAAGCCATTGAGCGAAGCATCGCCCAGCTCGGTACTGATCGGTGCTGACGTTGAACCTGAAGAGATCGTGATGCACCTTGGACCACTCTGCGATGAGAAGAAAGTTCCGTACATCTTCATCAACAAGCAGAACGACATTGGCGCCGCAAGCGGTCTCGATGTAGGCTCAGCTGCTGCTGCAATTGTCAAGTCCGGTAAGGCCAAAGAAACGATTGAAGATCTTACCAAGCAGCTGACTGCGCTGAAGGTTTGAGGATTTCATTATGGCAGACGATGCAACGCCAGCCGAAGTGATCGAGGTTGTTGGCTCAACCGGCATGCACGGTGAAGCAATGCAGGTAAAGTGCCGTATTCTCGATGGCAATAACAAGGGCCGGATCATAACCCGCAACACGGTGGGTCCAATCCGTGAAGGAGATATAGTAATGCTCCTTGAAACAGAACGCGAAGCAAAGAAAATGTCAAGGCGGTAAAAATATGGTTGAAAAACATCCCTGCAGCTTTTGCGGTATCCAGCTGAACCGGTACCGGTAAAATGTATGTCAGAAAGGACGGAACCATCTTTTACTTCTGCAGCACCAAGTGCCAGAACAACTACAAGCTTGGCAGGGTCCCGCGCCGTGTCCAATGGACAACCGCAGGCAAAAAGGCTGCAAATAAGGAGTGAGAGCGCAAAATGGACCGCACCTTTGTTATGGTCAAGCCTGATGGGGTTCAGCGGGGTCTTGTGGGTGAGATCGTTTCAAGGTTTGAAGCAAAAGGACTGAAACTTGTTGCTGCACGGTTTGAGATACTTCCCGAAACGCGTGTGACCGAACAGTACCCGGGAGCATCTCGCAAAACCATTTTTCCCATCCCTTAAAAAATATATCATGGGAGGGCCCTGTTTTCTCATGGTCTGGGAAGGCAGGAACGTGGTCCCGATTGCCCGAAAGGTAATCGGCGCCACCAATCCACAGGAAGCAGAACCCGGTACTATCCGTGGCGATTTCGGTATTGACATCGGCCGGAATGTCATTCATGGTTCCGACTCTCCTGAGAGTGCAGCCCGCGAGATTTCAATCCATTTCAGGCAGAATGAACTTTTTTTGTATACGCGGGTTGATGAATCCGTCATATACGAATACTAAAATCTCCCTTTTTGTTTTTTTCCGCCGTTAAAGACTACCCAAATATCTATTAGTCTTTGGCACTGCACTATGCATAATGGCAGGAGATGTTCTCAGTTTTGCACTGTTGTCCTTGTCTTCCATCATTATTATTGTCAATCCACTTGGTGCAACTCTTATGTACGTCTCTCTTACGACGACATTGGATCGCCCTGCCCGCGAAGTTATTGCAAAAGACGCCTGCCGGTTTGCACTTTTGATTTTGCTCTTTGTCGCTGTGCTTGGTGCGTGGATCCTCCAGTTATTCGGCATCGGTCTTGAGGCATTCCGTATTGCCGGCGGAATACTGCTCTTCGGTATCGGAATGGAGATGGTATACGCAAAAACTTCACGGACAAAACTTACTGCAACAGAAAAATACGAGACGAGGGAACCAGAGGATATCTCCATTATGCCCCTTGCTATCCCCATGATCGCAGGACCGGGTGCAATTACTACTACGATTGTACTGATGAATGAGGCGGTTGTCATCACGCCATTTGCCATTGGGATCGTATTCTTCTCGATCGCGGTATCCATCGTGATAACGTATTTCATGATGCGGAATTCAGATTATATTATGAGCAAAGTCGGACAGCGGGAATACCGGGCGGTGAACCGTCTGATGGGGATGCTGCTCATTGCGATTGCGGTGCAGTTTGTGATAAATGGAATCAAAATGGCGTTCCCGTTGTTTGCAGGAGGATAATAATGGAAGACTGGGATCTTACAACTATTGGATCGATCGTAATTATATCCGGTATTACCGTTGCAGGTATAATTATCGGGGCAGTGCTCCTTGGGTTTCGGTCCGATAGTGCCCCCTATCTTCTCATTATAACCCTGGTACTCATCGTCATGGGTGCAATTTCAATTTTTTATGAGAACACAAATACCAGTTTCCGAAAATGATGCCAGAAACCGGGGATGGTGGGCATAGTATCAGAGTATGCAGTGCACAAATCACGAGTGCCTGGGAAAATCCGGAAAAAACACTCTTAAAAGCCGAAATATTCACCCGTCATGCAGCCGATTGTGGTGCAAAACTGATCTGTTTTCCTGAACAGTTCGCAACAGGCTGGGATCCAAAACCCCAAAAAAATATTCAGGACGTCTATGGGAGCATCATTACATCCCTCCAGACGTATGCAAAAGAATACAGGATTGGCATCATTGGATCCATACGGGAAAAACACGATCCTCTCCCAAAAAACACCGCCATTGTTATCAACAGGCATGGAAAAGTCCTGGCAAAATATGCCAAAATGCACCTGTTCTCAATGGGCAAAGAACATGAAGGAAGCTCGTCGGGAACGGAATTGGGTATATTCACCTTCGATTCGCTGACCTGCGGCATTGCAATCTGTTATGACCTCCGGTTTCCTGAACTCTTCAGGATCTATGCACAAAAGGGTGTCCATGCAGTTTTTGTACCTTCTGCCTGGCCACAAAGCCGAATCAGTCACTGGGAGTTGTTTATCAGGGCACGGGCTGCAGAAAACCAGATGTATGTTCTGGGAGTGAATACGACAGGAAAAACTCCACTGGAGCAATACAACGGCTCATCCATGACGGCAGATCCCCACGGGACTATTATCAGTCGTGCCAATGAGGCAGAACAACTCCTGTTCACCGATATTGATCCAGAAGAGGTGGAGAGAATACGCACCACGTTCCCGGTAGAAAAAGACCATAAGGATATGCTTTATCACGCTCTTCTCACCAAACCGGATAACTCAAAGCATCTTCAATAAAAATCTTTTTTAAAAAATGCAAAAAAAAAGGCTCTGTAGAATTCATTTTTATCAGAGTATAAAATTAACAGCACAGAATATAAAGGAGGGGACAGTGCCTGTCCCCCCTGACCGCCCCTGCGCTGCGCGATAGTACTGTATACCATTCTCAAAAGTTATCGCATTTGGAGGGAGCCAGGCGGCGGGGGTGAAACCCCTATTGAGCGTTTAAGTTTTTTAAAAACATTTCTACAAAGCCTAAAAAAGCACCAGAACAGATCTGTGCATTATTGGAGACAACGCACGCCTATATGTAATAAAAAGACCAATACCGTACCATGTATCATCTCGTATGCGTCAACTGTGGAGCTACATACCCCGCTGACGAGATATTGTATAATTGTAAAAAATGCGGTCACCTCCTTGCCGTAAAATATCCGCTTGACGAAATAAACATTACAAAAGCGATATGGGAGAAGCGGCCCCTGTCGGTATGGCGATACCGTGAACTGCTCCCGGTACAGATCGATCCTGTCACGTTACAGGAGGGGGGAACTCCCCTTTATCACCTGAAAAGGCTCGGGGAAGAGATCGGCCTGAAACACCTCTATGCAAAGCACGAAGGGATGAACCCATCGGGTTCATTCAAGGACCGGGGAATGACCGTTGGTGTTTCGATGGCGCTTCAGCTCGGGAAAAAGAGCGTTGCGTGCGCAAGCACCGGAAATACCTCTGCAAGTCTTGCTGTCTATGCAGCGAAAGCAGGGATCCCGGCCGTTGTTCTCCTTCCTGCCGGAAAAGTGGCAGTGGGCAAGGTTGCACAGGCGCTCATGCACGGCGCGAAGGTAATCTCAATACGGGGTAACTTTGATCGTGCTCTTGAGATGGTGCATGATCTCTGCTTATCCCACGGACTATACCTGTTAAATTCCATCAATCCCTATCGCCTTGAAGGACAAAAGACCATTGGTTTTGAAGCACTCGATCAGCTTGGTGAAGTCCCCGACCGGTTTGTTCTCCCTGTAGGAAACGCAGGAAATATTTCAGCAGTATACAAGGGATTTATGGAGCTGCAGGAACTGGGGTTCATGGACCGGATACCCATGATGACCGGTATCCAGGCAGAAGGGTCAAGTCCGGTTGTTCGTGCAATCCATGAGAATCTTCCGGAAGTGATACCCGAAACAAATCCTGAGACCGTAGCCACGGCAATCCGTATTGGAGCGCCGGTCAACGCGGAAAAAGCCCTGACTGCTATCAGGAAAACCGGTGGACTTGCCGAATCGGTTACCGATGCTGAGATCCTGCAGATGCAACGGGATCTCGCCCGAAAAGAGGGAATAGGTGTCGAGCCGGCATCAGCCGCCTCAGTTGCAGGAATCCGAAAACTAGTAAAACAAGGTATGATTGACCGGAATGAGCGGATTGTCTGCGTTGTTACTGGACATCTTCTCAAGGACCCGGAAACGGTGATAAAACAATGCGAACCCCCGATCGAGATCAATGCAGATCTGCCATCACTGCTGTCTGCGCTGCACTTATAATAGCGCTGGTTGCCATCCCATCCGTATGTGCACTCTCAGACGAATATCTCGTGTACCCTAACGGCACCGCGTACCATGCCTCTATAGAGATTGAGAATACCTCACGGTATGAGTTTGTCGATTCCGGTTTACTGGAGAGCCCGCACCACTCACCGTAAGTGATGTGCAGCTGTCAGGAAATTGTTCTCCCTGCCATTACAACCTGACCAGCCCCTCATTTACCAGTAATGTCCCGGCTATGACATTTGAAAAGGGGAGTTATACGGTATCCTACGTCTCACCCCTTCGTGATAACCATTTTCAGGTTTCATTTACGAGTCCGTATCATGTAAATATCACACTCCCACAGGAATTTGATGTGCGAAACCCGCTGCTTGCCGGATTCACTCCTGGCGCCAATATCACACGATACCCCGATAATTCAACGTTAATCCAGTGGAATAAGACTATGTCAGTGGATCTCAGGTTCTATGACCCTGGTCGAGAGACTTTGCTGTATTTTTTCCTGCAATTCATGGCGATCATCGCTGTTGTGATGCTGTTGCCGTTCCTGATGACAATGAAAAAGAAGCAATAAGAAGAAATATCAGGGTACGTGGATGAGGAAAACGGGGTCAACCTCATCATTCATGATCTGAATTATGCAAAAATCCTGCCTCAAACCAGCGTCTTCTGCGGATTATTGAGATGTTTTTTTGCTGCGGGAGTTACCTCCCTGCCCTGGGGAGTGCGTTTGAGAAAACCGATCTGAATCAGGTATGGTTCATACACATCTTCAATAGTCCGGACCTCTTCCCCGACAGAGATTGCGATGGTCTTTGCACCAACCGGTCCTCCGTTAAAATCCTTTGCAATAACGGAGAGTATGCGCCGGTCAAGTTCGTCAAGACCAAGCTCATCAATCTGCATCATGGCAAGAGCGCTGCACGTGATTTCCCGTGTAATGGTGCCATCCCCTTTGACAATGGCATAATCCCTCACGCGCCGCAGCAGGCGGTTGACAATTCGCGGAGTCCCCCGGCTCCGTCGTGCGATCTCTTCTGCACCTTCTGCCGTTATCGGGATCTTCAGGATAGAAGCACTCCTCATGACAATCTTCATCAGATCTCCCGGGGCATACAGGTCGAGCCGGGAGAGGATGCCGAACCGGTCCCTGAACGGGGCACCTAAAAGGCCTTGTTTTGTGGTTGCCCCGATAAGGGTAAAATGTTCAAGGTTCAGCTTTATCGTGCGTGCACTCGGGCCTTCTCCGATCATCACATCAATAAAGAAATCTTCCATCGCGGGGTACAGCACCTCCTCGACAACCGGGTTTATACGGTGGATTTCGTCAATAAATAAGATATCCCCGCGTTTTAATGGGGTGAGAAGTGCTGCAATATCCCCTGGTTTTTCAAGCACGGGTCCGGTCGTGGCCCTGATATCAGCACCCATCTCGTGAGCTATGATGTGCGCAAGTGTGGTCTTTCCGAGGCCCGGCGGCCCGGAAAACAGGAGATGGTCTAAAGGTTCATCGCGTTTCTGTGCGGCCTCGATCGCAATCTTCAATGCCTCTTTGACCTGCACCTGTCCGACAAATTCATCCAGCCGGGCCGGCCTGATGGTGAGATCGTCTGCTTCATCCATAAGTGGCTCAGATGACACAGTTCTCCCGGTCATGGCATCAGCTTTCCTTCATTTTTACGAGTGCGGCTTTGATGAGCTCCTGCACCGTCGGGGTTTTCATCACCCGGGCTGAAGCATTGACTGCATCCCGGGATTCTTTTTCTGAAAAACCGAGCGAGACAAGGGCACTTACTGCATCATGAACAACCGGGCTGGCCCGTTCAACATCCCCCGCAACCATCGTCTCGCTGACTTTCTTCATCTTGTCCCTGAGTTCAAGGATCAACCGTTTCGCACTCTTGGGACCAATTCCGGAAATCCGGGTAAGTGCCTTTTCGTCTTCATTCAGGATAGCCATGACGAAATCCCCGGTTCCGATCTGGGAAAGGAGGTTCATGGCAATCTGGGGACCGATCCCGCTCACCCCGATCAGGATCCTGAACATTTCCCGTTCACTCAGGTGCATGAAACCGTAGAGCGTTATCGCATCCTCACGGACCACCATATTCGTGAAGAGTTTTACCGGTTCTGTCGTGTGAGCCAGCTGCTGAAGAGCAGGCTGGGTTACCTGCACCTGGTACCCGATGCCGCCGACATCGATAACCACCCACCTGTCCCCCGTGAGAACCGGTTTACCACAAATATGTGCGATCATTGTACTATCTCAGGATATGGATATGACATAAGGCAATCGAAAGGGCATCCGCTGCGTCATCGGGAGTGGGAATCTCATTCAACCGGAGGAGTCTTTTAATCATCTCCTGCATCTGGCGTTTATCTGCACGACCTGATCCGGTGATCGCCAGTTTTACCTGGTTTGGGGTGTATTCCGCGATGGGGATAGTCCGCTGTTCAGCAGCAAGAAGTATGATCCCCCGCACTTCACTTACTCCCATAGCAGAGGAGATGTTCTTTGCAAAGAACAATTTTTCAAGAGAAACATGAGAGGGGTGATATTTCTCTAAAAGTGATTCGACAGCAGTATATATTTTTAATAACCTCTCTGATGCGCGAAGATCCTTACCGGATGTTTCTATACATCCATAACAGATCATCCGTGTTTCCCCCCTGGTAACTTCAATTACTCCATACCCCAGCCGGGCAAGTCCGGGATCGATCCCGATAACAATCATACAGCAGAGACTCCTGAACTGGTATATGGTGCTCCTGTATTATACGGCAAACGGTAGGCGGGGTGAAGGTGACTGTGAAAATGGGATCTGCTTAACCGCACCAAAACCATGGAACAAAAAAATATTAAAAAAATTTACTTCATCAGTCCAAATGATTTCAGGGTCACATCGGTATTGACCGCACCGACATGGTATACAACACCCTCAGACACCTCATTGATAACAACTTCCGCAGGAGAGAAAAGGGCGGTATCGATTTTATAAAAGTCGTACCCTGCTTCCTTGAAGATGTCGTTGAAAGGCTTACCGTATCCTTTGGACTTGTTGCTTGGGATCTTCTCAAGATATTCTTTGATCTCAGGTGCATTCATCGTCAGGTTTATCCGCCCGTGATAAATTGTGGCATCATTGGTGACACCCATAGCGAGCTTTGCGCCCCTGACCGGAGGAACTGGTGCTGTTCCCATCGCGGCTATGATCTTTCGTGTATCAAACCCGAGCTCATTCAGCTTATAAATTGCGGTTTCGACACAGCGTCCCGAAACCTGGATCGAACCGACTATTGAAGACGTGGGAGCAACGACTGCACAGACATTTGCGACATCCACATTGCTGTCTTGTGCAATTTTCGCCATGACTTCTGCGTTCGGGAGGTGATCACTCTCAAGGCAGATAACCGCCCAGTCAAAATCATCCTCGTATTCGATTACTTCAAACGTATGCTTTGGTTTAAGAGAGAGTGCTCGTGCCGGTCCGCTGCCCATTGCAAAATAGTTACCAACTTTTACGGTCCATCCTGCTTTCTGCGATCCCAGACATGAGATGGACGGAAAATCCGTCATTACATCAATAAACGGCATGGGGAATTCCTTGATGTGCCCCATCCGGAAGTTAACCTCACCCAGTCCACCCATACAGATCTCGGTGAAGGCGCGGCCAGCTGCGTAACCCCCGCGGGTACTTACACCGCAGTCTACAATGCGTGCCCCATTATCCAGTTCATGGTAGGTACAGTTGAATTCCTCTGGTATTTCAGACTAAATTCTCAAATATCTCAAGTGCCAGTTCGTTTACACTCAGCATTTCCAAAAACCCCTGCATCATAAAAGAGGGAGTGGGAACAGATAATATTTTTCAAACTGATCCGGCGTCATCCGAGATATTCGAGGACTTTTACCGGGTCATACCGGAGGGTTATAATCCGGGTCCTTCCTTTCCCTTCACGGTACTGCAGGTTTATCAACCGCATGGCATCCATTTTTTTGATAATTTCATAGAACCGGGTATAGCCGATTGACAGGGATTCCTTAATGGATTTGTATACATCGCCTGCATTCATCTCATGTTCTTTTTCGCTTCTTTCTGCAAAGGATTTCAGAATCAACCGCTCTTCATCCTTCAGTGTTTTAATGGTATAGGAAAGGTGAAGGTACTTTGAAACTTCATATGCACCACAGATATCTTCCCGCCCGATGCTGCGCTTTGCTGCACGTTCGGCACTGAGCGTAGACTCGTTTTAACAGATCGATTCCCACCCGGAGATCTCCGCTCTTCTGGGTCTGTTCGACAACGAGAGTGAGCAATTCTTCACTCAGGACCCCCTGGAACAGGCCCTGCATTACCCGTGCTTTCATTATTTCCTGGATTTCTGTGTTATCATACGGCGGGAAATAGATCTCGGTGGGACGGAAAACCGAGGCGACACGGGCATCGACTGCACGGGATAAATCCACATCAAGATCGCTGACAATCACAATTACCCCAATCCGTGTTCCCTCGTACGTTTCATGCGACCGCAGCAGGGTGTAAAGCACCTTGTTTATCTCATTTTCATAGAGGAGATAATTCGCGTCGTCAAGCGCAACGAGCAGCACGATCTCATCTTTTATAAGCATGCGGGCAACGGCATCGAAAACCTGCTTGAATGAGGTTCCGGATGACGGCGGGAGGTGCCCGGAGAGCTTTTTGTAGATTTGTGATATTATTGCAAATTTTGTGTTATCTATCTGGCAGTTGATGTATACAGGTACGAGCTTTTTGGTTGTCTCTTCTATCTCAGGCAAAGAGTTTCCGGATACTCGTGGTTTTTCCTGTCCCGGGCAGACCCTTGCAGATGGTATTGAGGGGTCTGCCACCGCGGAGTCCCGGCCGGATCTGGAATGCCAGTTCGCGCATCTGGGCATCCCGGAATTCAAACTGCTCCGGAATGTAATCAATCTCCAGTACCTCAGGGTCGCGGAAGAGAGTTTCATCCCACATCAGCAGGTTCTTTTTCATCTCACTACACCTCTACGCCATCGGTATTAACTGCATTGGATTATTTCCGGATTAAAAGAAAGGTTTTCCCGTTTGATCGCAGTCCAGAGACAAATCTATATCTTCATACAATGAAAAAAGAACGAGTCAGGTGTGGCAGATGATGAAAGTTACCCCATCTAATATTATAGGGAGTAACTATGTATTTTTAGTGAGTGAGACAACAAGTATGCACGTGCTTTTTTTGATGAGGCAGTAGAGAAATTTGAATGGAGATGTTTGAATGACGGTGTAGATTCATCTATCATGATTAAACGCTGATAGTGCCTTTCCTGCTTTCTGTGCGATATGTCTAATTTATATACTAATGTAAGGAAGTATTCTTCCATTGAATTTAATTAGACTGATGTTGTATAGGGTTTCGGACAGTGCGTTTGGTACTTTTCACGAGAGTGAAATTCTGATAGGGATTAAATATCGGCAACCAACATGCTGGTACAGTAAACTCCCCTCTAGAGGAATCAGGAGTGCAATATGGGTGAGGCGGTCAATGAATGACAAATGAACCGGTTCAAACCATGATTAGAAAACAGGCAAAACCAGCACTCGTGATTTTTTTCTTACTCACCATCCTTGCTGGTATCATCTACCCGCTTTTAATCACCGGCATCGCACAGGTGGTCTTCCCTGTCCAAGCAAACGGGAACCTCATTGTTCATGACGGGAACGTGGTCGGTTCAGCTCTTATCGGGCAGCCGTTCACATCGCCGGGATATTTCTGGGGCCGCCCCTCCGCCACATCCCCGGTGCCCTACAACGCCGGGCTCTCGTCAGGTTCGAATCTCGGACCCTCGAATCCTGCACTTACCCGTGCGGTGAACACACGAGTCGAAGCCCTTCATGCAGTGGATCCGGCCAACACGCTCCCGATTCCAGTTGATCTCGTTACGGCTTCGGCAAGCGGGCTTGACCCGGATATCAGTGTTGCCGCCGCATACTACCAGGTTCATCGGATCGCCCGTGAGCGGGACATGAACGAGGATGAGGTAAATACCCTCGTAAACAGCTGATATTGAACCCCGACAGTTCTGGATCTTTGGTGAACCCCGGGTAAATGTCCTGAAGCTCAACCTTGCTCTTGATGACATGATAACAAACCATGTCGTCCCTTCATCACCGGTACAGCCAGATACCACCCTCCCCCACGAAGCGGGGTTGCGAATTCCGGACTGGATTTATCTCGTCCTCTTTATCGGCGTTTTTGTGGTGACGGTTGTCCCACTGGGAAGATTCATGGACAGGGTCCTCCAAGGGGAACCGCATCTCCTCTCACCCATCACCGGCCCTCTGGAACACCGGCTCCTTGCATGGTCACAGGTGAATGCTGATGACGAAATGGACTGGAAGACTTTCGCCATCGCAATGATGGTCTTCTCGCTCGTTGGGATCGTCTTCCTCTTCATACTCCAGCTTGCCCAGCCCATCCTGCCGCTCAACCCGGCGGGAGTGGGATCGCCCTCGTGGGACCTCGCGCTCAACACCGCGGTCAGTTTCGTCACCAATACCAACTGGCAGGCATATGCCGGGGAAACCGGTGTCGAGCTACCTTACCCAGATGATGGGGCTGTGCGTCCAGAACTTCACCTCAGCAGCGATGGGATTGGCAGTCCTTGTCGGGCTTACGTACGGTCTCTCCCGAAGATCTTCTTCAACCATCGGAAACTTCTGGGTGCTGCTCATCCGGAGCGTGATGATCCTCCTTCCACTCAGCATCATCATCGCGCTCATCCTCGTATCGCAGGGCACCGTCCAGACCTTCAGCGGACCTGTCACCGTACCGCTCCTCGATCCCGTAAAGGATGCAAGCGGTGCGCTGGTTACGACCCAGACAATCCCGCTCGGGCCCGCTGCATCCCAGATCGCGATCAAGCAGCTCGGTGTGAACGGGGGCGGGTTCTTCGCCACGAACTCTGCTCACCCGTTCGAGAATCCTACCTCTTTTACCAACTTCATTGAGGTTATTGCGATCCTCCTGATTCCATCGGCACTCTGCTATTCCTTCGGGAGGATGGTCAGGGCCGGGAGAAAAGGTGTTAGCATCCTGATCGCGATGACCCTCATCTTCATACCGCTCCTTGGCTTTGCCATCTGGGCGGAACTCGGGGGCAATCCGGCGTTCGATGGTATGGGAATCGACCAGACCACGACCGATTTCCAACCGGGCGGCAATATGGAGGGCAAGGAGGTGCGGTTCGGTATCATGCCCTCCGCGCTCTTCTCCGTAGTTACTACGTCAGCCTCCTGTGGTGCGGTCAATTCGATGCATGATTCATTCACGCCACTTGGGGGTTTTGTCCAGCTGCTCATGATGCAGTTCGGCGAAGTTGTCTACGGTGGTATCGGGTCCGGCCTGTATGGCATGCTCATTTTTGTGATCATCGCGATGTTCATTGCCGGGCTGATGGTCGGCCGGACACCGGAATACCTTGGCAAGAAGATCGAACCCCGGGAAATCACCATTGCTACCATTATCATCCTCCTCCCCATTTTCCTGATCCTCATCGGTACTGCGGTCGCGGTACCTGTGGATCCAGGAAAAACAGCAGTGCTCAACCCGGGCCCCCATGGATTCTCGGAGATCCTGTATGCCTTTACTTCCGCGTCACAGAATAACGGCAGCGCCTTTGCAGGGTTGTCTGCCAACAGTGTATTCTATAATCTCATGACCGCTGTCTGCATGTTCACCGGCCGGTTCGGCACCGCCATCCTAACGCTCGCCCTTGCTGGCTCATTGGTAGGAAAAAAGATTGTTCCGGTGGGTGAGGGAACGCTGTCAGACCACCGCCCGCTTTTCATCATCTGGCTGGTCTTTGTCGTGATCATTATCGGGGCGCTCAGTTTCCTTCCGGCTCTCGCACTTGGTCCTGTTGTCGAGCATCTCATGCTTGGTGGAGGTGTGTGAGCCATGCCACACCCCTCCGGAATTCAGTCCAAACGTCCGATCCTGCCAGTTATCTATCAGCGGGCGTTCATCGATGCGGTGGGTAAGCTCGATCCACGCATGATGATCAAAAATCCTGTCATGTTCGTAGTCGAAGCTGGCAGTGCACTAACCACTCTGCTCTGGATCCAGGCACTTACCGGGAACGGTGAAGCTCCCGCCGGTTTTATCGGTTCGATCTCGGCGTGGCTCTGGTTCACCGTCCTCTTTGCAAACTATGCCGAAGCGCTCGCTGAAGGAAGGGGCAAAGCGCAGGCTGAGTCACTGCGGAAGATGCGGCAGGACACGATGGCAAAGAAGCTGTATCTCGGGTACGTGATTAAAAAAGGCGGGGAACCCGCCCTCTCCGATTATCTCGAAGTCTCATCCTCGACCTTGCATAAGACCGATTTTTTCTATGTAAAGGCCGGGGACACGATCCCGGTCGACGGGGAAGTGGTTGATGGCATTGCATCGGTGAACGAGAGTGCGATCACGGGAGAAAGTGCGCCCGTCATCCGCGAATCCGGTGGGGACCGGAGCGCTGTCACAGGTGGCACGGTCATACTTTCGGACTGGCTCATCATCCGGGCGAGCGCCAACGCCGGTGAAGGTTTTCTCGACCACATGATCAGTCTGGTTGAAGGAGCAAAACGGCAGAAGACACCGAACGAAGTTGCCCTGAATATCCTTCTTATCGGCCTTACGGCAGTATTTCTCGTGGTCTGTGCAACACTCTGGGCGTTCTCGTTATACAGCGTACAGGCCATAGGTTCTGGTATGCCGATCACGGTTACTGTTCT
Organism: uncultured Methanoregulaceae archaeon; assembly: GCA_963733045.1. Classification (GTDB taxonomy): domain Archaea; phylum Halobacteriota; class Methanomicrobia; order Methanomicrobiales; family Methanospirillaceae; genus Methanoregula. The sequence continues at coordinate 82,224 of CAVTBZ010000010.1, forward strand.
TGTCGCCCTGCTTGTCTGCCTCGCACCGACCACCATCGGCGGCCTGCTCAGCGCCATCGGCATCGCCGGGATGGACCGGCTTATCCGACGGAATGTCATTACCACTTCTGGCAGGGCAATCGAAGCAGCGGGGGACGTGGATGTTCTCCTGCTTGACAAGACCGGCACGATCACCCTTGGCAACCGGCAGGCCGTTGATCTGATTCCGGTTGACGGAATGAATATGTTAGACCTGGCAGAGACTGCACAGCTCGCATCGCTTGCCGATGAGACTCCCGAAGGCCGCAGTATCGTTGTCCTGGTAAAAGAGAAATACGGGCTTCGTGGCAGGACTGTAGGAGCAACGGAGTCCGGTACAGGGTTGCAGTTCGTCCCGTTTTCAAGCCAGACCCGGATGAGCGGTGTCGATTGTGGCGATGTTCATATCAGAAAGGGCGCTGCAGATGTGATGTTTAAACATATCGAGATGAACAGCAATCGCGTATCAGATGATCTCAAAAAAGTTGTCGACACGATCTCGCTTGCCGGAGGGACACCACTCGTTGTCACAAAGTCCGGCAAAGCGTTGGGTGTCGTTCACTTAAAAGACATCGTAAAAGGAGGGATTAAGGAACGGTTTTCCCAACTTCGGAAAATGGGTATCAAAACGGTCATGATTACGGGGGATAACCGCCTGACTGCCGCGACCATCGCTGCTGAAGCCGGTGTCGATGATTTCCTTGCAGAAGCGACGCCGGAGAGTCAGCTCAATCTCATCCGCGAGTACCAGACCGGCGGGCGCATGGTGGCCATGACGGGAGATGGGACCAATGATGCCCCGGCCCTTGCCCAGGCAGACGTCGCGGTTGCCATGAATACCGGGACGCAGCCCGCACGCGAGGCGGCAAACATGATCGATCTTGACAGCAATCCGACAAAACTGATCGAGATCGTCGAGATAGGGAAACGACTTCTCATGACCCGAGGGGCACTCACCACGTTCTCGATCGCAAACGACCTTGCAAAATATTTCGTGATTATCCCTGCCGCATTCATCATCATGTATCCCGCCTTGTCTGCACTGAACATTCTTGGTCTCCACAACGCGATCCTGTCGGCAGTGATTTTTAATGCACTGATTATTGTTGCTCTCATCCCGCTTGCACTTCGTGGCGTGACCTATCGCCCGATGACCGCAGAAGTTGCCCTGCGGAATAATATCGTTATCTACGGTATAGGCGGGATCGTTGCTCCTTTCATTGGGATAAAGGTTATCGATATCGTGCTCGTATTGATGGGTGTGGGGTGATCAAATCCTATGGTCATTGCTCCTGAATGTCGTCCAGACCCTGATGTCCTCCTTGCCCGCGTGCAGGGTGAGGAGCGCCAGAAGAACCGGGGCAAACTGAAAATTTTCCTCGGGTACATTGCGGGCGTCGGGAAGACCTACGACATGCTCAAGGCAGCACACCTCCGGCGCTCCGAAGGGATTGACGTACAAGCCGGATATGTTGAGACCCACGGCAGGCCCGAGACCGAAGAGCTGCTCAAAGGGCTTACCAGCATCCCAAGGAAGATGATGGAGTACCGGGAGGTCAGGCTCCCGGAGTTTGACCTCGATGCAACTCTTTGTCTCCACCCCTCGCTCGTTCTTGTCGATGAACTCGCTCACACGAATGTTCCTGGTTCGCGGCACACCAAACGCTACCAGGATGTTGAGGAACTGCTTGATGCCGGCATTGATGTCTACACAACGCTGAACGTCCAGCACATCGAGAGCCTCAATGATGTCGTTGCCCAGATTACCGGCGTGCTCGTGCGTGAAACGGTTCCTGACCGGGTGATCGATGAAGCATCGGAGATCGAGGTGGTCGATCTTACCCCCTCGGAACTTCTCCAGCGGTTGCGGGAGGGGAAAGTCTACGTTCCGGATATGGCAGCACGGGCGATCGAGCAGTTCTTCAATGAGGGGAACCTTTTTGCACTGCGTGAACTTACCCTCCGCCGTGCTGCAGAGCGGGTTGATGAACAGATGCTCGCCTATATGCAGACCCGGGCGATTCCAGGTCCATGGGCTGTGGCGGAGCACATCCTTGTCTCTGTCGGTACAAGCCCGTTATCCGAGCGACTGGTAAGAACCGCCCGGCGGCAGGCCGGCCGGACAGGAGCCCAGTGGACCGCCATCTACGTTGAGACCCCGGCCCACCACCGGCTTTCAAAGGAAGCCAAGGAACAGCTTCAGGAGGACTCTCCATCTTGCAGAGAAACTGGGAGCTACCACCGTCACCCTGTTCGGGCTTAATATTGCATCAACGGTGATCGATTATGCACCCGGCATAATATTACCCGCATCATCATCGGCAAAACACTCCGCCCGCGGTGGCAGGAATATGTATTTGGATCCGTTGTCGATCAGCTCATCCACTACAGTGGTAATATCGATATCTACGTTATTAGCAGCAGTGATATCATTCAACAAAAATTCGTCGATCTCGATTTCCTGCTCCCGGTAACCCCCCCCAGAGATTACCTCGCATGTATTGCGCTTATCGCCGCCATTACCACCATTGGCTGGTTGATCAAGTCATTTATATCCCCGACAAATCTCGCCATGCTCTTCCTGCTGGCAGTGGTTATCGTGGCGTTCAGGAAAGGACTCCGGCCGGCAATCTTTACTGCCATAATCGGTGTTCTAGCCTTTGATTTCTTCTTTATCCCTCCCTACCTGACGTTCAGGGTATCCGATTCCGAATATCTCATCACGTTTGCAGGTATGATTATTGTCGGATCCCTTGTCAGCCTGCTTGTAGCAAGGGCACGTGAACATGCGTATGCCGCACAGGCACGGGAAACAGAGACCGGGACGTTGTATGCACTTTCACAGGACCTGTCTGTTGCTGCAGATACTGATTCAATTATTGCGGCAGTTACCCGGCATATACGGGAAATTTTCCATTGGGAAAGCGTGGTTCTTCTTCCGGATGAAGACCACCTCATCGTTCACTCCGCAGGTACCAAGCTTGTCCTGGATGAGGATGACATCGCTGTTGCGACCTGGGCGTTCCAGCATGGTGCTGTTCCGGTTATGATACTGATACCCTCCATGGATCCCGACTCAGGTATATTCCGCTGCAAAGTTCGGCAGGGGTCCTGGGAATCATGGGAGTGGAACCCACTGATCCTGAAGGTATCATCACGCATGAGGAGGAACGTATCCTCACTGCGTTTGCCAACCAGATGGCTCTTGCGCTTGAGCGGGTGAATCTTGTGAGGACTTCACAGGATACGTGAGAGATGAAGTGATTCGGGTGAAGGATAGTAAATTTATCTGCATGTCTTGGGCCGGACTATACAGAAGCTGGTGGAATGCCTTTAGAATCTCATAAGTATACAATAAGATTATATAAGTGTGAAATCAACATTATATTAACATTTCGTTGCAGATGATGAAAGTTACCCCATATAGTTTTATAGGGAGTAACTATGTATTTTGAAATAATTGAACGGTTTATGTACCTTTTATGATCTGAAGAAAGTGTCGTTTATTCTTCGCACTTGAACTCAATGTCATCCTTCATGTGCTCGGATCCCCAGTCACAGAGCTGGTCGAGAATCGGGATGATGGATTGTCCTGTTTCCGTAAGCGAATACTCCACTTTCGGCGGGACTTGCGGGTATACCTTTCTGATCACGAATCCATCTTTCTCCAGTTCGCGGAGCTCTTTTGTCAGCATTCTCTGAGTGATCCGAGGCTGAACTCTGCTTACGATCTGGTTGAAACGCAGCGTCCCATCCTTGAGCTGGTAGATGACCAGCGGTTTCCATTTGCCTCCGATCACATCCAACGTTGCCTCGATCGGCCAGTCTGTCCTTGTAATTTTTCGGCGGTGTTTCCATAAGTATCAAACCTGTTAGTATGTCACATGTTTGTTTGTATTGACTATTTAAGATATACATACAAAATGTATACTAATAGCATAGGAAGATATCAGGGACCAGTTGAAAAAAAACAATCATCATCTGGGTATATCCGGAGAGCTATCGAAAACGTAGACAAGGGATACCTATACGAGTATAATGACGTGTGTTTCAAAACGAATCTTCTTCGGTGCAATTGGAGGGTGTTTATATGAAAGAAAAATCTTCTGTCGGACACAACACAGCGAGAGGATGGGACAAAACGTTCCCCCAGAGTAGTAAGGTAACCGTTGAGAAAATCTCATTCAAAAACAGGTATGGAATTACCATTGCAGCTGATATGTATCTGCCAAAAAGCATCGATAAATCTCAAAAATACGCAGCCATTATTGTTGGCCCGCCCTATGGAGGCGTGAAAGAGCAGGGCGCAGGGATCTATGCGCAAACTCTGGCAGAACGGGGATTTGTTGTTATTGCAATTGACCCATCATTTAACGGAGAAAGCGGCGGAGAACCAAGACATGTATCCTCCCCCGATATATTTGTTGAAGATTTCAGTGCCGCAGTGGATTTTATCGGCACACGTGCGTTTGTGGATAGAAACAAGATCGGTGTGATTGGCATCTGTGGCAGTGGCGGATTCGCTCTTACCGCAGCACAAGTCGACCATCGCATCAGGGCCGTTGCAACGGCAAGCATGTACGACATGAGCCGGGTAAAACGCAATGGCTGGAAAGACAGCATGACCGATGACCAGCGCAATACATATCTCGATCAGGTTGGCGAGCAGCGCTGGAAAGATGTTGAAACCGGATCCCGCCGACTGACCCCACAATTTCCTGCTGAAATTCCATCAGATGGACTGGATCCTATCACCAGTGAATTTTTTGAATATTACGTGGCTCCACGCGGACACCACCCCAATTCTATCGGTGCATTTACGATCACGAGCGATATGTCTTTCCTGAACTTCTCGTTGCTTGCACACGTTGATTCGATCTCTCCAAGACCCATCCTGTTCATCATGGGTGAACATGCCCATTCGCGCTATTTTACCGAGGATGCTTACAAGATGGCTGGCGAACCCAAGGAATTGTGTGTTGTCAAAGATGCACGACATATCGACCTGTACGACAGAAAGGATCTTATCCCATTCGACAAGATTGAATCCTTCTTCAAAGGGTACCTGATAGAGAGATCATCGTGAATATCACGTGACTGCAAAGCAACTAGGAAGATTGTCCGATGAAAAAAAAAACTGGCCATGGTGTTGGGAACAGCAATTGGCCTTGTATTGGTATTGATCTTCCTGAACTACTATGGAGACGGAATCGGCATAAAAAGTTTTAACGGAACTCCGCCTCAGGCAGGGGTATCCACTCCTGCACCCGTGGAAGCCAGCGCAACTCCGGCAACACAAGCGACCATCGTGCAGGAATTGAATGGAAGTGTCAGGACACCGATTCATGGGGACAAAATCATGGGAGACGATATGGTGAGTGCAAAATCAGGCAACAGGATGAAAATGACGTTCGGCAATGAGGAAGTCTTCGTCAGGATGTACAGATAATCCCACAAGCCGGGATTTTCTGACACAACTTCCTCTCACGCTGACCCTGAAGGACTACGCAGGAACTGAAAAAATCAGTTATTTACCAAAAAAATTATCGACAAAAGGTGCACCGGCAGGCAGTGATCCAGATGTTGGTGATTTCGCGTATTATTCCCCCTGGGGAAATCTTGCGATTTATTACCGGGACTTCGGGTATTCAGACGGACTCATCATTATGGGTTCGGTTGAATCCGGCGGAGCAGAAAAACTTGCCCGCATGAGTGGTGATTTCACCGTTACCCTGGAAAGGACTGACTGAATCACCAATGAGGAACCATTGTAATGAGCAAAGGAGAGGTAACATAAGTAAACAAGTAGTGATAATTTCTGCCAGTCCGAGAAAGCACGGGAATTCTGACCTGCTCTGCGACCGGTTCCTGGAAGGCGCACGGGATACCGGCCACCATGCAGAGAAGATCTGCCTGAGAGACAAAAAGATCAATTTTTGCCTTGGCTGCATGGCATGCAAGAGTAATGGAAGGAAATGCGTTCAGAACGATGACATCAGCCGGAATCCTGGAAACAATAATTGCGGCCGATGTCCTCGTGATGGCAACCCCTGTATACTTTTACACCATGAATGCGCAGATGAAGACCCTGATAGACAGGACGAACGCGATATATCCTGATATCGGCACCAAGGACATATATTTCATTGTCACTGCAGCTGATACCAGCAGAGAAGCACTGGAAAGGACGATAGAAGGATTCAGGGGTTTCACTTCCTGTTACAGCAGCCTGAACGAGAAGGGGATCGTTTACGGGACCGGTGCAGATAACATTGGGGACATCAAAGGAAGCGAAGCTATGGATCGGGCGTATGAGATCGGAAAGAACATCAAATAATCAGGGCTTGAGAAAATTTTATATAGAATTTGAAGAGATAATATATATTATTTACGTGGCAAATGATGAAAGTTACCCCCACTGAAAATACATGATGAAGCAGGGGTCTGATGCCGCACAACTCATGAAAACAGGAAGTCCAGGAACTCGACGGCATTCTGTGTCCCGAGTCCGCCAGACCGGGCTGCCTCTTCCGAGTATCGTTCCGTAGCATCCTTTTCTTTTCCGAGAACAACGAAGGGGACCGGATCCCTTGTATGAGTCCTGACCCTGATGGGAGTCGGATGATCGGGAAGCACCGCAACTACACCGTCAAACCCTTCAAGAATCATACCGATAACATCATCGACTCTTTCGATCGCGCGAACCTTCTCTTCAACACTCCCAAGATGCCCGGCTTCATCCGGCGCCTCGATGTGAAGGTAGAGGAAGTCAAGGTGTTTGATTGCTTCGAGAGCATAGCGTCCCTTCGCTTCGTAGTCCGTATCGAGGTAACCGGTAGCACCCGGTACATCAATCACTTCCATTCCCGCACACCTCGCAATTCCTTTTAAGAGGTCTACGGCTGATATCACCCCTCCTTTCTTCCCGTATTTTTTCTCAAAAGGGGGAAATGCGGGTTTTTGCCCACCACTCCACGGCCAGATCTGGGTAGCCGGCGGTTTTCCGATTTTTTGTCGTGCATAATTTATCGGATGTTCGAAAAAGAGCTCCTTGCTTTTCTCCATGCATTGCAGGAGCAGGGAGGCATCAGGACCTTTTGGAAGATAATCAGCAATGCTTTTCCCCACGATATCATGTGGCGGGGTGGAAACGGCTCCTTTTCCATCGTGAACAACGAGCAGGTTGCGATAACTGATTCCCGGATGGAACATCACCCCGTTAATCCTGTGTCCGAGCGAAGAGAAGAGTTCTGCACCCTCGGGACTGGAGATATGCCCGGCTGAGAAATCTGCCATAATTCCGTTTTCCACGGTCACAAGATTGCAGCGGTACGCAACATCATGTACGTCGAGTTCAACCCCCATACTCATTGCTTCAAGCGGGCCTCTGCCGGTGTGGTCCAACTCCGGAGCATAACCGAGGATTGACATATTGGCAATATCGCTTCCCGCTTCAAAGTCGTCAGGAATTGTCCTGATCATCCCGCATGCACCGTTTTGTGCCATCCGGTCCATATTCGGCGTTTTTGCATATTCAAGAGGAGTTTTACCGTCGAGCTGCTCCAACGGTTCATCCGCCATACCATCACCGAGAATCACAATATACTTCATGGGTATCACGGGTATTTTGTATCGTTTTTTGCCATTATTCAGAGTCATTGAGTCAATTATCGTTCTGCGAGCATCGCTTTGACAGCGATTCTCACGCTATCCCTTGAACCAGTCTGTGGCTTCCAGCGCAGCCCTTTAATCCTGTCAACTGCAAGCTGCATCTTTGGCACATCGCCAATCCATCCTCGTTCACCGCCGGTGAACCTGAACTTTGTATGCGGCAGGTGCATTTCTTCGGTGACAATCTCCGCAATACTTTTGACATCGATCCAGTCCTCTGATCCAATATTGAACGTGTTGACCGTGTCCCGTGTATGCCCGACCGCAAAAAGCATCGCCGCAATACATTCGTGCACCTCGAGGTAGGATTTTGTCTGTTTTCCATCGCCAAGGATCTCCAGTTCATCCGGGTTTCCGGTAAGTTTCCGGATAAAATCGTTGATAACACCGTGGCCGCTCCGCGAACCGATGATATTGGCAAACCGGAATGTCCAGGCTTTCATGCCAAACGAGTGGCAGTATGCAGAGATAAGTGCTTCACAGGCAAGCTTGCTCGCGCCGTACACCGAAACGGGCTCGAGCGGGGTATAACTCTCCGGTGTCGGGATGACAGTCGCATCGCCATAGACCGTGGACGTCGATGTGAACACAAGTTCAGGAACACTGTACTGGCGCATGGCTTCGAGCACCCGGTAGGTTACCATGATATTGTTCTGCATGGTCGGTTCGGGATTTATCGCACTCTGGCGGACGTCAGGATCAGCAGCAAGATGAAAAAGCCTGTCTGCCCCCCTAATGGCATCCTGCCACCCATCGTCCAGCAGGTCACTTTTTAAAAACCTCACCTTGCCGGAGTCAATATGCTGTGCAATCGTCTCCCTGCGCCCGGAGCAAAGGGAATCGATCACGAGTACTTCGTTCCCTTGTGCAACGAGAGTATCAACAAGGTGTGAGCCGATGAATCCGGCGCCACCCGTCACGATATCAAACATCAATACCTAATATGTTACCCATGCTATAGGATTACTGGTATGTTTATTGGGATTGATCACGGCACAACTGCGATGCGTTTTCCGGAGATTCAGGACAGTTCAAGCTCTCTCGGGAAGCGGCAAAAGGTTTCGTAATCCAGGATCTCTCGAAGTTATGTCCGATCGATAAAATTGAAGGGATTGCACTCTGTTATTCGATGGGGGACAATATTTCCTCAATCACCACTATCAACAAGGTAAAAAACCGGGGACTCATCAGCCAGGACGGGGCAGGAAAGCATATCGGGGGTGGAACACGGGTTTTTGATGAAGTTGCAAAGAGCGGTATCCCTGCCATTGTCATTCCGGGCCTTCACCGCGGATCCCCGACTGATCCCCGCTTCAAGGTGTATTCACATCAGTCGAGTCCTGAAAAGATCGGTATTGCATACGAAGTCGGGTACGCACTCGGGAGCGATTTTATTGTATCTGATGCGAGCTCAAACACCGTCACACTGCTTGTTACATCGGGAAAACTGGTTGGTGCGTTTGATGCCTGCATCTTTGCACCGGGCACTCTTCATGGAGCCCTGGACGTGGACGCGATACGAAGAATCGATGCAGGAGAATGCACGGCAAATGAGGCTTTCCAGCACGGCGGAGTAAACTTTTCTGTCCCGGAACACGAACGCATGCGTTCTGTTGCCCTGTTTGCTGCTATGGAATGTGCTGCACTTCTCCTGTTGAATAACCGCGCCCGTGTGGCAATTGCCGGCAGTCTCGCATCAGTCATCGCGCCTGAAGTAAAAGCGCTTCTCGGACGTGACGTGGCAGTATTTGATGAATGGTGCGCGTCACAGGGTCTGGTCAGGATCGCCCGCGATGTATTCTCCGGGAAAACAGAAATTCTTGGACTCGATGTAGATCTGTAGATTTATATCGATTAATCATGTAAGATTATTGGGGATTTTTCTTGAGAGAGTTACGTATCCATGGCAGGGGCGGGCAGGGGTCCGTCACGGCCGCTGAATTAATTGCCGTTGCTGCATTCGAGGGGGGCGTTTTTGCCCAGGCCTTCCCGGCATTCGGTGTCGAACGGCGGGGGGCACCCGTCCAGGCTTTTGTACCGATTCGATGATAAAATAATCCGGAAACGGAGTCAGGTGTATGAGCCGGACTATATCATTGTCCAGGACAGCACCCTGATCAGGGATGTAAATGTATTCCAGGGGGTAAAGAAGGGCGGGATTGTGATCGTGAACACAGAAAAAACACCCGATTACAAGATACCTGAAGGGGTGAAATTGATCACTATCGATGCAACTTCCATTGCATTGAAGACGATTGGTCTCCCCATCACCAACACATCGCTCATGGGAGCGTTTGCTGCGGCAACAGGAGAGATAAAATTCACCGCGCTGGAAAATGCGCTCACTCACCGTTTCCCAAAAGAGCTCGCGATGAAGAATATCGAAGCTGCCCGGCAGGCATTCAATATCGTTAAGGAGGCGGCATAATGGCGCTCAGCGTTGGATGCAGGGCACGACCCGGGAAAGCCCGTGACAATAAAACCGGCTCGTGGCGTGTCTTCAAACCGGTCTTTGACAAGGAAAAATGCACAAAATGCGGGTTATGTGTAACACTTTGCCCGGAAGGATGCGTTCATGAGACTGAAGATGATTTCGTGGCACCTGACTACACCTACTGCAAGGGGTGCGGGATCTGTGCCAAAGAATGCCCGGGGGACGCAATTTCCATGATACTGGAGGAGAAGTAGATGATGGAGATAACCGAAGGATCGCATGCGGTGGCAGATGCAGTTCGTTTCTGTCGTCCCCAGGTGATCTCTGCATATCCGATCACCCCGCAGACACACATTGTCGAGGCACTCGCTGATATGGTGGCAAACTGTCAGCTGGATGCGGAATATATTACCGTTGAGAATGAATTATCTGCGCTCTCCGCCTGTGTTGGTGCGAGTGCGGCAGGTTCCCGGACTTATTCAGCAACAACATCACAGGGTCTCGCCCTGATGTTTGAGGTATGTTTTAACGCTTCAGGTATGCGACTGCCTATCGTGATGTCCATTGCAAACCGGGCTCTGGGGGCACCCCTCTCGATATGGAATGACCAGCAGGACTCAATCTCCCTCAGGGATTCAGGCTGGCTCCAGTTCTACGCCGAGGATAACCAGGAGGCAACCGACCTGCACTACCTTGCATACCGTGTTGCCGAAGACCACTCAGTCCTGCTCCCCGCATTTGTCTGCTTTGATGGCTTCATCCTTTCTCATACCTATGAACCCGTAGATATGCTCAAACAGGAGGATGTGGATCGGTTCCTTCCGAAATTCTCACCCTACGAACGGCTTGATGCTGCTGATCCTATCAGTTTTGGCATGTATGCCACACCGGATTATTATCATGAATTCCGGTATGAAATGGATCGTGCCCTGAAGGAATCAAAAGCAATCATCCAAAAGGCAGGAAAGGAATTCGGCCAGATGTTCGGGAGGGATTACAGTGCGATGGTCGAAGGGTACAGGCTTGAAGATGCAGATACGGCGATTGTAGCAATGGGATCAATCTGCGGGACCACCAAGGACGCAATCGATGAGATGCGTGAAGAGGGCAAAAAAGTCGGCCTTCTCAAAATCCGGGTCTTCCGCCCGTTTCCCACGGAAGATGTGGCAAAGGCTCTTGCTCACGTAAAAAGAGTAGCCGTGCTCGACAAGAATATTTCACTGGGTGCAAAAGGCGCAGTTGCACTTGAAATCAAGGACGCACTCTACAATTCCGGCATACCGGTGAAAGATTATATTATCGGCCTTGGCGGAAGAGACGTCCGAAAGAAAGACATCAAGGCGGTTGTCGCACTCGTCGAGAAAGGACAGGGCGATATGTTCTATGGACTACGAAAGGAGGTGCTCTGATATGGTCGATAAAACCCTTGAATTGTTTGACTGCGGACACCGGGCATGTGGCGGGTGCGGTGCAGCACTTGCAGCAAGACTGGTAACAAAAGCTGCCGGTACTGAAACTATTATTGTTTCCTCTACAGGATGCATGGAAGTGTTTTCCACACCTTACCCTGAGACAGCCTGGAAAGTCCCGTGGATTCACTCCCTTTTTGAAAATGCAGCGGCAGTGGCATCCGGAATTGAAGCATCGCTTAAAAAACAGGGCCGGAAAGAGAAAGTGGTGATCATGGCGGGTGACGGGGCAACCTTCGATATCGGCATGATCTGTATCAGCGGTGCCTTTGAACGGGGTCATGACTTTACCTACATCTGCTACGACAATGAAGCTTACATGAACACCGGCATCCAGCGTTCCGGTGCCACACCATACGATGCCAGTACCACAACAAGCCCGGCAGGTAAATGCTCGTTTGGCAACAAACGCCCGAAAAAGGACATGCCGCAGATTCTGGCAGCACATGGCGCTCCATATGTGGCTACTGCTTCAATTGCCTATCCCGCTGATCTCATGCAGAAGATTGAGAAGGCGATCAACACCAAAGGCCCTTGCTATGTCCAGGTCCATGCACCCTGTTGTACCGGCTGGGGCTTTGAAGGAGAGCAGACAATCGCTGTTGCAAAACTGGCAATAGAGACAGGACTCTGGGTCAATTTTGAGATGGTCGATGGTAAAGTGGTAAAAGCAAAAAAAGTCGTCCGTAAGCCAGTCGAAGAATATCTAAAGACCCAGAAACGGTTCCGTCACCTGTTCAAACCAACCCGGCAGGAGGCCGAAATCGCTGCCATCCAGGCAATAGCTGATAAAAATGCAGAAAAATATGCCATCGATATCAAACTCAAGAAAGAATAAATAATCAACACTTTTTTATCGATAATCATTTTGCATGCAGGAATCCTGATACATGTCCGAACCTGAACCCCGGGCAGAATAATGGGTAGTGCCCGGGGGAATCAACAATGTTAATAGGGTGCAGGGAAACATTAGTAAGAGACCGGGCTCGTGGTCTAGTTGGTTATGACGTCGCCCTTACACGGCGGAGGTCGCCGGTTCGAATCCGGCCGGGCCCATGTTGATTTTGAGGGAAAATCTGTTTTAATACATAAAGTTAATAAAAAAATTATTCTCTTTATGGTCATTAGGATACAGTCTTTTAGTTCCTTGTCCAGTAGACTAAAAACAGGAATGTTTATCGGTGTAAAAAATAGTGAAACAGTATGCCAAAATTTTGTCCGAACTGCGGGGCAAATTTGCCAAATCCGGATATAAAATTTTGTAATGAGTGTGGTTCCCAGATAATTTACCCGGCAACCGTTGATAGTAAAAAACCAGATCTGGTATACAGGGAAGAGAAAAGCCCGTGGGTGGCAACCTTATGTTCATTTTTTATTCCGGGATTAGGCCAGGTGTACAATGGGGATACGGCAAAAGGCATTGCTGTATTTTTAGGGACACTTGTTGGATCTTTTCTTCTCTTTATCCCGGGATTACTTGTGTGGCTGTTCGGACTCTATGATGCATACACAACAGCAAAAAAAATGAATGCCGGGTATATATCATTCAAACCGACAAAAACCGCTCACATGATCATATTCTTCATTCTGGCGATTATCATAACGGCTGTTGTTGTATTTTTTGTTTTTATAATTGTATTGGCAGGTTTTTTCGCTCAGATGGCGGCGCATTCGGTCAGGTAGCCAATTTTTGTTTATATCATAAAAGATCGGCGGTTGCAGGAGCATGTTAGACAGGGAGGGGTGATGTGGTTGGGGGTCAATCCATTCAGGAAATTCAATCACTCTCAAATGTATCTCCATGCATCAATTCAAAAATCCCAATCCCACAAAACAATCCTTCATTTCACGTTCCACCTAATTTATCCCATCCGGCACGCGATCGCCCATCCAAAAGGGTCTGTTAGCGTTCATTTCGGAACCCGGGTTATGCCGAATCCCGCAGAACAGGGCACATTCTGAAGTTTCTCAAAATATGTGTGCTGGAATTCCGCAAATATGGCACTACATACGGGCCAGGACCCCCCCCGCAAAGATAGTCTCCGACGGAGAAGTGAGTGAGCGGAGGTCAGGTCTCCCGGAGTCCCGGCCCGGAATGTTCGATCCCAAAAACAGGTGTTCTGTTCCCCTTGACCGTGCTACATATCCAGCGAAAAAAAGGGGCTGCTGGAACACCGCTGAATTGACAGGTCAAAATCCCTGCAAATCAGTCCAATAAGGAGAATAATCGTTATAATTCGTATTTTTTCCCAGTGTTGACATTGTTTTTACTGAGCCAAAAAACACCTTCGTCCGTTTGCCAAAATGAGCGTTTTACGGGCTTATTTGAGATGAAGTCAGGAATTCACCCGCATCACATATCCTGGAGCCTGCCGTATGCCGGACCCGGTCACATGGGGCACCACGCCCGCCCCTTCCCAAACATCAGGAGTTCGTCCCCCCGATTCCGCTCCTATCCGGTGTGCGGCTGCTATCGGACGTGAGGTGGCGGGGCGGTGATGCAGTACACCATCACATGAACAACCCAGATTATTTCGTGTCGGAAATGAAAAAGACAGAATTTATTGCATTTACCAGTGACAGGTTACCTGAAATACTACCATGAGGTTGTCGGGTTGGCTTTTGTTACCAGGGGATGAGGAAGAATGACTCACTATCTGATAGATATCCGCCTGATGGGTTCAGTGAAGTACCAGATTCGCAATTTGAGCAATCATTTAAATGAGAAATTTAATCTCGGGGACAAACTGGTAGTCCCGCATATCACCCTGGCCGGACCTTTCCCGACCCGGGATGAAAAACAACTCGTTGCAGATTTCACAAGGATCTGTACGAACCAGAAGGAGATTCCAAAATATGAAGTGGGAAGTTACGGATTTTTTGACGAAACGAAGGTTGTTTATGTCACTATTACCCCGGACGAGACCTTAAAACAATTCCGGTATCGAGCTCGTCCCAGGCAATCTCCCCGTATTGCTCATTACGGAACTATGATCTGGATTCTGCCGACGAATTCAGGTTCCACGCTACATTGGCTATGAAACTTGACTGGCTCACATTCCAGAGAATAAAATGGTATTTCAGGAGGCAGGAAAGTGTCATATACCGGCACCATCCGATCCGGGCAACATTACTCCGGAATTCCAGAATTCTCTGCGAATATGATTTTATCCAGGACAGGATGCTGAGCCGGGCACAAGCACGCAGCAGAGCGACAATGATGCGTGATTTTGATATTCTTAAGGTGTGGGCAGATGGAAGTTGGGAACGAGGGTAAAATCGTCCGGTATTTCATTTTCGTCAGATCTTAAAGTCACCCATATGTTGTTTCATCAGGAGCAGTACCGCATACCGGTATTTTAATTACGAGGAAAACCGACTTCAATGAAGTGGAAATACGTGAAGAATATGACCGAAGAAAAAGGGCACTTTGAAAAAGGACGATGGGTAGTAGAGAGCGAACCTTCGGTTTCCCAGACGAATGGAAACATTATTGATAAGAGGTTTTCTGATGCGGCAAAGTCCGTCATATCGTCTGTTGATGAGGTGATGAAAGTCACCCGTGATCTCGTAACAACCGAAGAAGGAAAACAGTACATTGAAAAAACTATTAAGGATACGCAAATGCAGATCCAGAAATCCTTTGACGAGATCATCAGCCGTGCAAAAGACGAACTGGATAAAAAGATAAAAAATGTAAAATAATTTTTTGGTTCTGTAGAAAACCTGCATTCTCCAATACAAACAAGCGGGTCAGCGTATCATGAGATTAACACCTGAAAAAATAGTCTATTTTGGGGTGAGCCCGACAAGCCTGATCGAAAAGGTCAAGTTCTGCCCGGCCAGTTCATTGTTCTCGTCAAACGTGACCGTTGACGGGGTAACATTGATGATTTTTACGTAACTGACCGAGCCATCAGTGATTTTCTTTATCGCATAATACTGTCCTGAAACAGGGGTTACATTCTCAGGAAATACTGACCTGTCTACGGTATGAATAAGTGAACTGTTATAGGATCCATATGCTTTTTCAGAGGGGATCCACACGGTTTTGACATCATTCACAGCCATACCGGCAACGGCTTCATCAAAACCCGGAATCACCATCCCTTTCCCCAGCGTGAAAGTCAGGGGTGTGGCATTTTCGTTTGTGTCAAAAATCGTACCATTATCCAAGGTGCCTGTATAATATACATCCACCGTGTCGCCCGTCTTTGCGACAAACGGGTTGAAGATCACAAACCCGAGAACGGCCACAAGAATGATTCCCACTGCTGCAATAATTCCATACTGGACCTGCTTATTTTTGCGGGCGGCAACTGCTTCTTTCCCCTTGATTTTTTCAGATTTTTTCATAGTGCCCTTCTTCATAGTGCTCTAATACATAATAATCCCGTGAGCCATATACAATTGACTCATGAAAAAACCTGTCAGGGTTTTAAGGATGTTCTGACTCATCCACATTCAGACTCTATTGAGAGAGCGTTGCCAGAGGGTTATGGAGATCATTTTAAATTATCAATACTGGACCCGGTAACCGTTCATACAAAAGGGTAAAACACGCGGGTCAGGAGCGAAGCGTATTATATTATACACAATTGTACTTTATTTATACATTCAGAACCCAAGTAGTGGTGTTGATTATGTCTGACGAGGTAAGAGTTGCCGATATAGCTGGAAAAAAAGTCCAGTGGGATCCGGCGCAGATGCGTAAAATCCAGGAGCATCCCTGTTTTTCCGAAAAGGCATGCCACACATTCGGGCGGTGTCATGTTCCGGTAGCACCCAAATGCAATATCCAGTGCAATTACTGTATCCGGGATTTTGACTGCGTAAACGAAAGCCGCCCTGGCGTCACAACAAAGGTACTCAACCCGGATGAATCCATGGAACTGGTCAAAAAAGTTGTGGACAAATACAATTATATCAAGGTTGTCGGGATTGCAGGACCGGGAGAACCCCTAGCTAACGAAGAGACCTTTGAAACACTCCGCCGCCTTCATGAGCAGTACCCCAATGTCATCAAGTGCATCAGTACAAACGGTCTGTTACTCCCGGAAAAGATCGACCTGCTCGAGAAATACGATGTCGGGAATGTCACCGTTACCCTGAACGCTGTTGACCCCGAAATCGGTGCCAGGATCTACCAGTTTATTGATTACAAAGGTAAGCGCTACACCGGAGTTGAAGGTGCAAAAATCCTCCTCTCCCAGCAGTTAAAAGGCATCGAAGAGGCAGTAAAGCGCCATATGATAGTGAAGATCAACACGGTCTATATTCCGGGCATTAACGAAGACCATATTCCGGAAATTGCAAAAAAGGTTGGCGAGATGGGGGTCTATACCTTTAACGTCATCCCTCTTATTGCGCAATACAAGTTTGCCGACATTACTCCCCCGACACCTGAGATGAAACGTAAAATGCAGGATGAATGCGGAAAATATGTCAAACAAATGCGCCACTGCCAGCGTTGCCGGGCTGATGCAATCGGAAAACTCGGGCACGATATCCAGTCATGCCTGTATGAAAAAAAATAATCCTTTTTTTAAATAATCTATTCACCATCAGAACGCTTTTATGAGCCCTCCAGAGGGATTCAAGAAGAACCATGACGACCCCATTTACGCTCACCATCCACCGAGAGGGAGGGAGCATGGCAGGATAACCTCCTTGAAAGGGGGACGGGCAGGTATCAGGCATCTCAACTGATCCACATGCCCGTCCGAAGCGTAGCGGAGGCGTATCATACCTCCCATATTGAGAGAGATAATATGTACCAGCCTCAATAAGCCCTGAAGGTCAGGAGCAGCGTGTTCAGGTTCTGCAGGAAAATCCATCTCAATCCAGTCATTCTTTTTTACTGCACTCAGTGTACCACTTTTTGTAAAGAAGCGGGCAGGTTCTGTCTGTTCCAGGTATCCCCGTTGCCAGAGGACATGAGCAGAAGCAAGGGTCGCATGCCCGCAAAGATCTACTTCGGTAACCTGGGTGAACCATTGAAGTGAAAAACCATCTTCCTCCATGAGCAGAAATGCTGTTTCGGAGAGATTCATTTCCCGTGCAATCATCTGCATCCAGGACGCATCCTTCGGTTCATGAAGAAGGCAGACCCCGCCGGGTTTCCGGTGCCAGCCCCATTTGCGAAGCGTCCACGCAGGAAAGAATTACCATCAAAGACTGTTCTCTCACTCAGGATACATGAAAGTAAGCATTTCTCCTGTTTTTAAATCAGATAATTCAATGCATTTTTCCTGATGAATTATCCCGCTTATTTTAATGAGGATATAATCCTGCATGCTGAATGTCCGGGTCCGTACCGGTCTGGAAAATGTGAGATTACCGGGTGATATAATTTTCAAAGAAATAAAAAAATTCCCGGATCCTTCATCTCGGCAAATTTGCAGCCAGGGTTGATGTTGGTTCCGTACCGGCACTTAATGCAAAGACCCGGTTTAATTCATCGATAACCGGTTGTAATGACGGAGGAATTGCGGTGTCCTCAGCGTTTACCGTCTTGTTATGGTAACGTATAGAGTATTTTATTAAATCAACAGTGCCATGACGAGCTGAATAATTCCCTTCAAGATTCGTGAATTGCGAGGTACTAAAGATTTTAACAATTCGGGTGATATCAGTCTGGTTAAGCTCAATCTCACGATTCACAGTTTTGCCAGATACGACAGCAATACCGTTGTCAAAGATGACTAACCGGTCATTAAAACCGGCAAAACCTCCGGTCCGGTAGTAGTCAACCAATACGGCAGGTGTAGAGGGACGCAATAAAGGAGGGGTTTTCGAGCCAAGACAGCCGGAAACCATTCCCACAGCTAAGATTAAAAGTCCGCATATCACCAGCCATTTCTTCATGCAATTCCTCCGATTCCCTGGTAATCGACCGGAAATGTCACGTTATATCTGGACAACATCTGTCTTTGAAGTTTTTCCGGCCGATTTGCGTTCCGGGAGCACCTCTTCGAGTGCTTTGATGAGACTGTCAACTTTTTCATTTGCAAAAACAGCCTTGAATGCAGCAAGCTCAGCAGCATTCATGATCATAATGCCTTTTTTCTTCATAGGAAGACCGTGTTCACCGATCGGGTTGATATCTATGGCAAGAGATGCAGTCCTGTTCTTTGTTGCCCGGGAGTCTGATAATGGAAACACCTCTGACTGAGGTGTTCTTTCGCTCCCAATCCTGTCCCTCTTCAATAAATGTTTTGAGAGTGTGCGTTAATTCCATGAAAAGAACTATTGATTTATATATTAAAAGGCTATTCGTTGTGGTTTGAAAATGATTTTAATTTTTCCGTATCCTTCTTACAAAAAAATCAGGAGGTATGGTATGACAACCTGTATTGATTACCTGATATCCTATACATGAATTGACAACAGATAGTTACAGACAACAGGTTGGATAATGCCAGAAATAATCCTCACTCATAACAAGCAGTTTTCACTCGATCAGAGCACTTAGTTGCGGACAAGTGTTCCGATGGGATCGAACCGGTGACGGGTGGTGGTATGGTGTTGTGGGGGACAGGGTTATCAGGATACAGCAGGAAGGAAACCGGCTGACTTTTAAAGGCGCGCCATCTTCATTGATTATTCATTATTTTTCACTTGATGTAGATCTCGGCCACATCCTGAAATCCATCGACCAGGATTCCTTCATCCACAATGCGATTCATCAATGCACCGGACTCCGTTTAATCCGGCAGCCGAAATGGGAGTGCCTGATCTCGTACATCTGCTCGACCAACTCCAATATTCCTACGATACGTCGAAGGATTGCGAATATTGCGCAATTGTTCGGGAAAGAGATTACTTTTGAGGAGAAGACCTATTTCTCCTTTCCCGGTCCTTCCACGATCTCATGTTCCGGGGGTACGGCGATCACCGACTGCAAACTGGGTTATCGCACTCCGTATGTACTTGATACAGCGTGTAAAATTACTGATATCAGAGAGTGGGAGGATTCTATTGCTGCACTGCCATATGAGGCTGCACGTCGCGAGCTGATGAAACTCCCGGGAGTGGGGCCCAAGGCTGCTGACTGCATTCTTCTCTTTGCGTTCCAGAAATACGAGGCTTTCCCGGTGGATGTATGGATTCGCCGGATAATGCATGACAACTATATAAAAAACCTGAATACAGGTTCGGCACTCACCGGGAAGGAATATGACACGATACGATTGTTTGCAAAAAGCCATTTCGGGGAGTATTGCGGATATGCACAGGAGTACCTGTACGCTGCACGTGAAAGGTAAAAATGAGATGTAAAAAAGGTTCTGCAGAATTCATTTATCAGAGTATAAAATTAAAAGCACAGAATATGAAGGAGGGGACAGTGCCTGGACCCCCTGACCGCCCCTGCGCTGCGCGATAGTGCAGGATAACATTCTCAAAAGTTATCGCATTTGGGGGGAGCAAGGCGGCGGGGGTGAAAAACCTGTTGAGCGTTTAAGTTTTTTCAAACATTTCTACAAAGCCTAAAAAAAAGTCGGTTATGTTCCGATGTCCCAGCTGCAGAGATATTTCTTCTGCTCCTCACTCATTTCATCTATAGAGAGTCCCAGCGAAGAGAGTTTAAGGTGGGCAACCCGTTCATCAATTTCCTGTGGGACATCGTATACACCGCCCTTCATCTTCCTGCCGTTCTTTGCAATGTGGAGGGTGCAGAGCGCCTGCAGGGCGAAACTTAAGTCCATGACCTCGATCGGGTGCCCCATGCCTTTGGGAGTGGCGAGATTGACCAGCCTGCCCTCGGCGAGGACGTGAACCGCTTTTCCTTTGAGCATGAACGTCTCGATACCGTCGCGCTGGATGACCTTATCGGTGTTTTTGTGGAGCCATTCGATGTCGATCTCGACATTAAAGTGGCCGGCATTCGAAAGGATGGCGCCATTTTTCAGTTTCCTGAAGTGCCTGGCGGCAATTATTGCCACATTGCCGGTTGTGGTGACAAAGATATCACCAAGAGCTGCTGCCTTATCCATGGACATAACCATGAACCCATCCATGTGGGCCTCGAGAGCACGACGCGGATCGATCTCGGTGACGATGACTTTTGCGCCGAGCCCGTGGGCTTTCCTCGCCAGTCCCCGCCCGCAGAAACCGTAACCGGCGACAACGAAGTATTTCCCGGCAATAAGAGTATTTGTCGTGATCATGATGGATGAGAGGGCACTCTCCCCGGTACCGTGGACATTGTCAAAGAACCGCTTCATGGGGGTGTCGTTCACGGCGAGTACCGGAAATTCGAGCTTGCCGTCAGCAGCCATCGACCGAAGGCGGTGGATACCGGTTGTGGTCTCTTCGCAGCCACCAATGACCTTCTTGATGAGGTCGCGGCGTTTCGTATGGATGTAATGGATAAGATCCATCCCATCGTCAATAGTGATATCCGGTTCGGCATCAAGTACCTGGTTGATTGCAGTATAATACTCCTCGACCGAGCATGCACGCTTCGCATAGCAGTGGACGTTTTTGACATCATTCAGGGCTTCGGCCACATCATCCTGGGTGGAGAGCGGGTTGCAGCCGGTGATGTACACCTCGGCACCACCCGCAGCGAGCGTTGAGACAAGGTTTGCGGTCTTGGCCTCGACATGGAGCGCCATACCAATCGTCATACCAGAGAACGGTTTTTCCCTGACAAACTGTGTTTTTATAGCAGCGAGTACCGGCATGTACTGCGCAGCCCATTCGATCTTCAGCTTTCCTGAGCTCATGAACATCCTCGTAGAGTGGGGGCTAAAAATCTGCCACCCAGATACTGACTATCCTATGAATAGGCACGGCAAGTTACATAAAAACTCCGTGAATCCCGACCCGTTGGGAAATGTAGATAGTATCCGCCGCCCAAGGTGTATCCAATGGTGTTGACGCGACGGATCATCCCCTGCCTCGATCTCAAGGACGGCAGAGTGGTGAAGGGTACGAACTTCCTCGGGCTCCGGGATGCAGGGGACGCAGTGGAACTTGCAGAGCGGTACAATGAGCAGGGTGCAGACGAAGTGGTATTTCTCGATATTACCGCCTCCAAGGAGAAGCGGGGGATTATCGTCGAGCTCATCAAACGAGCCGCTGACCAGCTCTTCCTGCCACTCACCGTAGGGGGAGGACTCAAATCCCTTGATGATATCCAGCAGATCCTTCGTGCAGGTGCAGATAAGGTGAGCGTCAACACGAGTGCCGTTCATGATCCCACCCTCATTACCCGGGGAGCCGAAGCGTTCGGCACGCAGTGCATCGTGGTCGCGATGGACGTGCGCCGGAATTTCACCATGAACGAGAAGGCTGTTCCTGTGATTCTTGAAGGTGGGAAGCAGTGCTGGTACGAAGTGGTCATTTACGGCGGGAGCAAGCCGACCGGTATTGATGCCGTCGCATGGGCAAAGGAAGCAGAAGAGCGGGGCGCTGGTGAGATCCTCCTCACCAGCATGGAGACTGACGGCACGAAGAATGGTTTCGATATTGCCATCACCTCAGCAATTTCCGCTGCAGCGGGCATCCCGGTCATCGCGAGCGGCGGTGTCGGGACGCTTGAACATTTCTATGACGGGTTCACGAAAGGAAAGGCCGATGCCTGCCTCGCGGCAAGTGTCTTTCACTACGGTGAGTTCACGGTAAAAGATGTTAAAGAGTATCTCAGAGGACGGGGTATCCCGGTACGGCTCTGAGATCGAACTCGAACGCTGCTACAGAGTGCTCGAGCTCGAATGCATTCAGCACGGCAGGATGTATCTCACCAAAGACCCCGATTTTTTTGCCAGACACGATAATATCGGCCCTTCGCCCTTCAATGAATGCCGGGTCTGATGACTCCTTCACGCCATATTCGATGGAGAGCTCGTGGAGTACTGCATCGGCTGATGCATACGCTTCCGAGAAGTCCGCGTCAGGGTGGGTACTGACCCCTGCTGCCTGCTGGTAAGTGAGGCAGGAGTCTACGACATCTCCCACCGTGAAGAGGCGCTGGGGCAGCTCACGGTGCCGGTTCAGGGTCAGAAATTCGAGGAGCAATGGGAGAAGTTCGGTCCTGACGACCGTATTCTCGATACTGATCGGGTGCATCACACGGAGGACTCCGGCCCGCCCTGGTCGCTGCATCTTTTTGTAGAGGACATCCTCGCTCGTAAGGGTAAACGGCATCACTTCGAGATAACCAAGTCCGCAAAACGCTTCGCGGGCAAGGCCGGACAGATCTGTACCGGGTGGGGTTTTCCCACCGTAAACGTAGCCGGCGGGGGATCCATGATTTTGTCGTAGCCGTACGCAATGGCGACGTCCTCAAAAAGGTCCCAGTCGTGCATGATATCAGCCCGGTAGCAGGGCACCTGCACCTTCACGTTGTCAGCACCCACCGGTTCAGCACCAAACCGCATCTTCCGGAGGAGGTCAGTCATCGTTGATGCGGTCAACTCAACCCCAAGCAGCCTGGAACACTCCTGCACGCTCACGGTCCGCTCTGCGGGTGCAAGCGTCGGGGTCTGCACCCCGCCAATACCAACACTCTCAACCTTTGCTCCTGCCTCAATCATCGCCGTGCAGATGATGTTAACGGCTACTCCGACTGCCCGTTTGTCCGTGCCGGTCGTATCAAGGAGGATGTTCTTTGTATCGATAGTCACCCGCGTCCGTTCGCCGTTGATAATCGGGGGAAACGAGAGGACGTGATCGTCTTTATCCAGGATCAGCGGGTAGAGCGGGAAGTCCTTAACGATTTTTGCATAGTCCCTGCCCTTCGGGTGTTTCGTTAGGATCTCATCCAGGGTCATCTCTTCGGTATAATCGAGCGGGATGAACTTCCTGTTCCGTGGCGAAGCGATGTAGTGGAACGGGGGTTTGACCGTGTCGAGGTCATGGATACCGATCGCGACCTTGCTCCTGCCCCTGCCAACCGCCCAGTGGAGCGACTCCTGCAGGGACATAATGCTCTGGATCGACTCGTCATCGAATGTAATCCCACGGATAACCGCTGCCCCGAGTACAGGGCGGATACCGGCAAGCATCGGATCGACCGTGAACGAGATACCCGAGGGTTTCACCGGGTACGAGGGAAGACCGGTCTTATCCCCAAAAATCCCCGCATGGCCCTGGCTACACCTTCAGGTGAGAAAAGGTCGGGCCGGTCCGGGAAAAACTCCACGTCCGCGTGGTCCTCTTCAATCCGTTCTACGTCAGAGCCGATGAGCGCGATCTTGTCGAGGATTGTTTTTTTGTCAGTACGGGTGAGCCGCTCGAGGTACTTGTAGGGGAGGGTGATGACCGCCATTTCAGACACCGTCCTTCATGGAGCGGACTGCAGGGGTTTCGCGGAGGAACGCCACATCGCTCCGGTGCAGGTAGCGGAGGTCTTTGAGACCGAGCCTGAGCATCGCGATCCTGCTCACGCCAAGGCCCCATGCAAGGACCGGGTAGTCGATCCCGAGCGGGGCGGTGACCTCTTCGCGAAAGACGCCGGCACCACCCATCTCGATCCACCCAATTCCTTCGATATAAACCTCGGCATCGAGGCTCGGCTCGGTATACGGGTAGTAGGAGGGCTTGAACCGGACACCTTCAAAACCCATGCGGTGGTAGAACTCGCGAAGGATCCCCAGCAGGTTCCCGAACGTGACGTTCTCGTCCATTACAATACCCTCGAGCTGCTCGAACTCGGCAAGATGGGTGGTATCGATAGTTTCGCGCCGGTAAACCCTGCCAATGCAGAAGGCTTTGACAGGAGGATTCGGGTTCTTTGCCAGGTGCTGGATCGAGACGCTCGTGGTGTGGGTCCGGAGTACGCACTGTTCAGCTTCTCCTCCTTCCAGACCCCGCCCCAGCCGGTTGAAGAAGTGTCGCCACCGGACTCGTGCATGGCCTTCACCTTCTCGTATCCCATCGGGAGCGGAAGCGTCTCCTGGAGGTAAAATGTGTCCTGCATCTCGCGGGCCGGGTGGTCCTGCGGCTGGAAGAGTGCGTCGAAGTTCCAGAACGACTGCTGGACAATGCCGCCGTAGAGTTCCTCAAACCCCATCTCGAGGAGGATCTCCCGCATCTCTGATATGATCCGCTGGTAGGGGTGGATCTTGCCGGGGTATACCTTCCTTGGGAGCTTGGTCACGTCATAGCGGCGAAGGTTTGCCGTCTTCCACGCGCCGGAAAGGATCTGCTCGCGGGAAAGGGTACCGGTTTCCTCGCGGAAGTCGAGGCCCTGCCGTGCGAGCGCGAGTCCCTCAGGAGTGATGGTAATTGTGTATTGCACGGTTTCAGATTCCTGCAGGATTCCGCGCTTCATCGAGCTCCTTTGTCTTTGGGTCAGTGGCAGACGGAATTTTGAGGGCTGTTTCATCCGCGTCCGTAGATGCTCCCGGTGTTTTTACTACGGAGGTTCCTTCGATCTTTACCAACCCTTTCTTCCGCAGCTGTCCAAACCCTATCCTGAATGCCTCGTGCTTCTGGAGGTCGGAAAGAGTTGTCCCCGGCAGGATGAACAAAAGGAGCTGTGTTTCCGGGAGGCCATTCTTTGCGTAGGCTTTTCCCTCATCCGTGTAGAGGAACTCTTTTGCCACAATCCGCTCAACTATGGCAAATCCCTTGTCCTGAGCGAGATAGGCCCACTGCACTACCGCCTCGGGTGTCGTACCAAGCAGACCGGCGAGATGCGGGGCATCCGCCTTTTTCTCCTTCTCAAGTGTTGCAAGCAACCGCTTTTCGTTCTGCGTCAGTTCTGCCATTTCACACCTTTATCCTGTCTGAGCATGCATCCATCTTCTCACGGAAGTCCTTCAGGAACGCAACCACACGCTCGGCCGTATCCTTCTTGCACTGGCCGCACGTGACTTCACCGGCTGTGCACTTCCGGTGAATCTCAGCGAGATCCGCATCGTCTGTCACCATATGGAAGAGGTTGAGAAGGTACAGCGAGCACTTGTCCGGCTCGCCACCAAGGCGTTTCTGCTCATCTAAGGTCATCCTTCCACCGGTAATCCCGTTCATCACCTTCTTTCTCACCGTGGCCTCGGGTTCGTAAAAGGAGATGATACTCTCCGGGATACTGCTCGACATCTTGCCACCCGTGAGGCCGGGCATGAAGATGTGGTACGTGGATGAGGGGGTATAGAAGGCAAACCCGCCGTGCGCCCGTTCGATCTCCCGAACTCTGGCAGCAACATCAGCGCACTGAGCTCCTTTGACATCCACGTGCCCCTCGTACTTCTTCGCGTGAGGGAAGGCTTTTTTGACCGCCTCGAGCGCTGCCTCCGGTGCATTCTTCGACCGGACACTGATGTAGCCGTCCCGCTCCTCTATCGTGAACATACGCATCTTATGAGCGATCCCGCGGGTAAGCCGGATATGCGGGTCCTGGTCGATCCCTACCGGGACCACCGTTGGCGCCGGCTCGCGATCCACCTGCGGGTAGAGGATGTCGGCTACCTGCGTGATTACGCTGTCAGCGTGGGCAAGTTCAGTAGTGGCCCCAAACCCATAGATTGCGGTGAGTTCCGAGAAGTTGACCTTGGTTGCCGCCTCGAACGCAAGATCCTTGAGCCGGTTGTTTTTACTCTGGAAATAGGTCTGCCCTTCAAATCCGAGAGCATAGAGACATGAGAGGTAATCCTTCCCGAACTCGTTGCATTTCTCCCATGAAAGGCTGCGGACCGCATGGGCCTCCCGGTCGGCTATAGTGATGTAGCCGTTGCCACCCTGCTCCACGTGCCAGACAACCTCTTTCATGACCATCAGGTGACCGAGGTGCGGGTGGCCGCTCGGCATGAACCCGGTAAGGATATGAAACGGTGTTTTGTTCCTGATTGCCTGCGCAATCGGGAGGTAGTCCCGGTGCCCGATTACGATTCCCCGGCGCATGAAGTAGGGGATCTCCGGCAGTTCTGCCATGACCGGTGCGATGGGGTCGATTCCGAAATCGGCAAACGTCTTCTCGATGTCAAGGGACGGAGTGCTTGACCAGGGATTAATCTGCGGTTCTGGCATGGTGAACGCTCATAGTTTGATTCGTGCAAATTCGACGAACTGAATTCCTTTAGTATGTACAGCACCAAACAACATCTTCTTTTTGACACTGTGTGCCATCCGGACTGACCGGGAAATCGCACTCATGGGGAGAGCGGTCTCTTTTTCAACGGCATGTACCAGCATGTCTGAATGAACATTCTTCCCACAGTAGACACGGAAATGGTGGCCGAATTTATAGCCCGTCCGGGGAGTGAAATTGTGCGACCTGAGTTCGGTATAGACCTTATCCTTCTCAGCAAGTTCCCAATCGGTCTCGCTGGCAAGTGCAAAATATTCCTCCTTGCCAACTGAAACGCTTTCTTTTTTTAGTTCAATAATCCCTTTGCCCATCAGGTAGAGCAGTTCAACAGGGGCAAGCAGAAGACGTTCATCATCAAGCCGTTTGCCAAATCCCGATCCTTCAAGATCTGAATGGGGTGCCACCAGAACCATCGCTGATCTTCCTACCAGCAATGCATCATGCATCATTACATCCGGCGTATAATCACAGGGTTCCGCCAGTTTCTGGAGTTTAATCTCGTAATAAGTCAGCTCTTCCTCATCATCGACCACAGCGAGAACATACTGCTTTCGCATGTTTTTCGAGGCCACAACCTCCTCGATGAGTTTTACAAACCGTATTGGGTCACGTTCTGACAGGACCCGGACAAGGTAGAGCGATTCTCCGGTACCAGGTTTTTCGCCACGTTTAAAGACCCTGAAATCATGGGGCCCTGCCTGCACAACATAACCCCGTTCACGTAAATCCCGGTACACCAGAAAACTCCGAAGAAAACCGGGCCGTTTTGCAAACTCAGAGAAAAGTGAGTTGAAGGTATACCCTGAAACCTCGATTTTCTGACGATGAAGCAGATACAGGGCTTCCTGATCAGAGAGTTTCACTCCCTCTGGTTCCAGACGCCCGTAACCACTTTGTTCATAGAGCGTGCGCCCCTCTTTTCCTACACGCACCGCGGTGCCGTCAAACGTTGCTTTCACTGCAGGATATATTGTTGTTGGGGGATTATAATGGCGCGGGGAAAGGATGGATGCAGGCTGGATGAACATGAACAGGTTGACTGGTAATTCATAAGGAATACAAAAGAATTACCGAGGAAAACGTGAACAATGCGTTTAAAAGGGGGAAAATCGAACCTGAGTTGTTAGATCGTATCTCATAAGTATGCTTATCCTCCACATCCCAAGGGGGGAACTATTTCCGGAAACTTTCGGATACCTCTGTAAGATACATCGATCACCTACCACCTGGATCATGTATCGCCAGTGAGCGGTGGAAAAATGATAGTGCATCATACTACAGACCCCGGATGCAGCCATAAGAACCTGGTCAACCTGGCGGGTTTTCTTTCACGGTCCACGGTGAACGGGCCCGGGACAAGGGCTGTCATCTGGGTCCAGGGTTGCCCGATACGGTGCGAGGGCTGCTTCAATCCGGACTTCTGGTCTTTTTCCCCGGAAAATCTGGTACCTGTCAGTCAGCTGGCAGAACGCATTATTGCACTCAAAAATATAGACGGTATAACATTTTCCGGGGGGGAACCTTTTGCCCAGGCACAAGATCTTGCTTTACTCGGAACTCTGGTGCAGGAAGCCGGGCTCTCGGTAATTACGTATACTGGTTTTTCCTATGACCAGATTTTAGGGAAAAAACGCCGCTCATGGCAACACCTTTTATCCGTCACGGATCTTCTCGTTGCAGGCCCCTATATTCCCACCCTTGACTGTAAGAAACCTCTGGCTGGTTCATCAAATCAGGAGCTCATTTCCCTGACCGGAAAAATCGCCGTTCCACCTGGTGATAATAAAGACAATACAGAAGACGTTGAATTCACGGTTTCACCTCAGGGCAACATTATCACAACCGGATTTCCCCGGTATCATTTTGTCAGGAAACTGGCTTTTCGCAGCAACGGAGTGTAATTAAAAAAATGTCACACTTCAGTCGTATTACTACAAAATTCCGGCACAGGCAGGCACTTATCCAATGCCTCCAGGAGATGGGTCATATCGTGGAGACTGATACTACCATCAAAGGATTCCATGGACAACATACAGTCGATATCGCGGTGAAAAAAACCAGGGGTTATGGTATCGGTTTTGTGAAGAACAACAATGGCACCTACGATATGGTGGCAGACTGGTGGGGCATTGCAGGGAACGGACAAAAAAAGATTGCTGATGAACTGAAGCAACAGGCTGAATTGATCCAGAAGGAGTATGCAAAGAAGATAGTGCTTGAGCAGGCCAAACAGGATGGATTTGACGTTGTATCCCAGTCAGAAGAAGCAGATGGGTCCATAAGGATTGTTGTAAGGAGATGGGCATAAGATGATTCAGACCGAACCGGATTTTGCACGCCGCCTCAATATTTCGTTAAGGGCGCGGGTTACCCTTATTGTCGTAATGACACCGGAAGAAGAACGGGTTATTACCCAGATCAAGGAGGTCTGTGACAAATGGGAACCTCCCCGCCAGTGCCTTGCATGGGACAGCGTAGATGGTTTTTGTGTTGTATGTGGAAATAAAAATGTACTCACCCAGTCACGCGATCCCCTTGCAGCACTTGATGATATTACCAAGACCGATGAAAATGCCGTAATTGTACTCAAGGATTTCCATGAATTCTGGAATAACCCGATGGTTAAACGCAAGATCAGGAATTTTTCTCAGAAGTTCAGGTATAACCGGCGGACAATGGTCATTATCACCCCGGTTCAAAGGATACCTGAAGAGATACGTGACGAAGCAGTGATTGTTCATTATCCCCCGCCCAGTGCTGCTGAACTCTCCCGCGATCTCGACGTTCTTCTTGCCACGAGCGGTATTTCGTGTCAGCTTTCAAAGCCGGGAAGGGAGAAACTTATCCAGGCAGCACTCGGTATGACCCTGAACCAGGCACGCAGATCGTTTTCCAAAGCGATTGTAACCCATGGTACTCTCGATGACCATGATATTGAAGCAGTTATAGCGGATAAAAAGGACATCCTGAGCCAGTCGGATGCGCTGGAATTTTACAGTCTGACAGAGACCCAGGATAATGTGGGCGGGCTGGCGGTTCTTAAAGAATGGCTCCATCTTCGTGAACGTGCATTTACCCAGGAGGCACGTGACTACGGACTACCGGCTCCCAAGGGAATTGCACTTATCGGAATCCCCGGAACCGGCAAGAGCCTGACGGCAAAGATGATTGCCGATCTATGGCACCTTCCCCTCCTCAGGCTTGATGTCGGCGCCCTGTTTGGCAGCCTTGTCGGGGAATCTGAGGAGAGAACACGGAGAGCACTCTCCCTTGCAGAGACAATTGCACCCTGCATATTGTGGGTTGACGAGATCGAGAAAGCATTTGCATTCGGCAGTGGTGACGCAGGCACCAGCCAGAGAGTATTTGCGCATCTTCTCACCTGGATGCAGGACAAGACTGCTCCCTGCTTTGTTGTGGCAACAGCGAATAATATCTCTGCCCTCCCTCCTGAACTGCTGCGCAAGGGACGGTTCGATGAGATTTTTTTCCTCGATCTTCCAAGCCTGGAGGAACGCCGGGAAATCTTTGCGGTTCACTTAAAAAAGCGCAAATGTATCCCGGCCGAGTTCGATCTCGATACACTTGCACGGGAAAGCGAGGGGTACGTTGGTGCAGAAATCGAACAGACGGTCATCGATGCGATGTACCTGGCGTTTAATGAGAATATGCGCCGGGTCACAACTGCCGATATCCTTACCTGTGTAAAAACGCAGGTCCCGCTTTCGGTTTCCCAGCGCGAAACAGTTACCGCACTCAGGGCATGGCTTGCTGAAGGCCGGGCCATTTCAGCATCCCGTGCAGTACCTGTTACAGCATACAAAGGACGGGGTCCCGCTTTGGAAACGTTTGATTCCGGCCAATCGTGATCTCAATGAAACTTCCAGGTCAGGTCCCCCTCATAGGTCCTTTGCTTCACCGCCATCACGCACGAAAGATTGCTGATGCCGTACATGACGGATATATCCCCGCGGTACGGGAACTTATTCAGATTTTTTGTACCTCCGGGGACACCGCAGTACGGGATATCTCAAAAAAAGCCCTTTGTTCGCTCAAATCACCGGAGGCAGTTGATGAATTCTGCACTGCGGTACTCTCCGGTGAAGAGGCATGCCTGCTCCAGGTTGCCCGGGATAGCGGGTATGAACCTTCTGATTCTGCGATCCGGTCACTTTTTTTCTTTATTACCAGCCAAAACACGCACTACGATAAAACCGATCCAGAACCCCATCACCCTCAGCTGGCGAGAGGCTATGCACGGTCTGATGCCCGTGCAAGAACCCGGGCACGGATGTATGCAAAAAAAAACAACCACTGCCGCATTCTCGCATCTGCACTTATGGGAATGAGCCCTGTGGAAAATGCCGCCGGGTGGTCATCGGATGAATGGGATATTGTGATATCAGGTCTTATCCAGGATTCCCGGTGGGACGTTCTGTGGCCTTTGGCCTTGTCTGCCCCCCTGCCAAAAACGGTAGATGCACTCCATGCACTGAAGGCATCCGGCTGGTGTCCGGAAGGCGATGAAAAGACTGCATGGGAAGAAATTATTGCAGTATTACCGGATGCTTGGACATTCCCTTCACCAGAAGATTTGCTGCAAAAAACGATCACAAGCCCCGACAGCCAGACATTCCGGCTCGCTTTCTCAACCGATGGATCACTTCTTTGCGCAGGACGGTGTGATGGCACAATTTCTATCTGGAATACCAATTCCGGTAATCTTCTCAATACCATAACCACAGGATCGAAATCTGTCAGATTTCTGGCTTTCACAAAAGACAATAACCATCTCCTGTCACAAGATGATGAAGGTAAACTCGGGTGCTGGAACATTCCAGACGGGACCCACATATGGTCATACCAGGCACAAAAAGAGCGTCCATTCTGCTCTGGCGTGACACCATACGGGGAGATTGTCATTGTGGCAGGTCCGTTGGCATCACTCCGGGTTTTACTCTGTAAAAATGGACAGGACATGATGACACTTGAGGGTTATCCTTCCCGTATCACATTTCTCACATTTTCATCAGATCACCAGACGCTTGCAGGGGGATATCATGATGGCACGCTCTGCATCTGGAACCTGCAGGAAAAATCCTTGTTCATTGCACTGAAAGGAGAGGGTAAACCGGTCAAATCTCTTGCATTCAGTCATGATGGAAACAGGGTAATTGTCCTTTTTGAACATGCTCTTCCCATACTCCTGGATATCACGAGTGGAAAACGGATCCAGACATTTTCTGGTCATTACGGGAATAGTTCCTGTTATGCTTTATCACCCGGCAGCCACTGCTTTGCTCTGGGAACAGCGGATAACACTCTATTGGTATGGCGATTTACCAAAAGTACTCCGTGTGCGGTAATTCCTTTCTATAAACGTCACATTACCTGTTGTTCCGCCAGACCAGATGGCAGCCAGCTGGTATCCGGAGACAGCAATGGCACGGTCAGGGTCATCCGGATTCCGGATGGTTCGTCCATCAACAATTTCAAAGGCCATTCAAAATCGATCACGGCAATCGACGTATCACCTGATGAATCCCTGGTTGCAAGTGCCGGCTGGGACGGGGCGGTAAAACTCTGGAGTCTTCCTTCAGGAGAACTCTTAAGAGTCCTGCAGAGACAGGCCGGGCCGGTCACCGCCCTCGACATACAGGGAAACGGTTCTCTTATCGCAACCGGTTTTAAGAACGGCACTGTCAGGTGCTACCAACGGTCAAATGGTGATTTGATCCGCCAGTTCGAGACGTACACCAGGGGCATCAGGACAATTGCCATGAGTCCTGACGGGTCGCTTCTTGCATGTGCCGGTACTGATGCAACCCTTCGGCTCTGGAATGTTGCGGATGGTAGTCTTGTTGCGGACTGCGAAGGGATTTTTACAAACATATGGTGCCTCGTATTCATGCCCGACCAGAAGACCCTCATCTCAGGGGGATGGGACGGGGATATAAGGTGCTGGAGCGTTCCTGAAGGTCGTCTCACCGGAAGCCTTGGCCGTCACACCAGTATCATCACCAGTTGTGCTGTTTCACCGGATGGTCACCTGCTTGCAACAGGAAGCAATGATCTGACCGTCCGTCTCTGGACACTTCCCGGGGGGACGCCTGTTGCAATATTAACAGGCGCCCGTGGCGAAATCCGGGCTCTTGCCATATCCCCTGATGGCTCTCTGCTTGCTGCAGCGGGGGCAGATGATTTTGTTCGCCTTTATAACCTGCCCCATGGCTTCAGTGAACGAATAATTCCGGGACATTCCGGGGTAATCACAACACTTGCCTTCACACAGGATGGACAGGCCCTCGTGGCCGGGTATGAGAATGGCACCCTGATTCTCATCACCATTGCAGATGGTGAGATTATCCGCACCATTCGGGCACATACTGCATCAGTGAGCGGGATTGCTGCTGTACCTGGTTGTGAGGAAATAGTAACCTGTGGAAACGACGGAACTATTCGTGTCTGGAACCTACCCTGGACCAAATCCTTATCGCAAACAACACTCGCTGATATTTCCGGAGTTATCGCGCTGGAAAAATCCAGTACCTGATGACAGGATGAGAAATTACTGGGGATTTCTCCGCCTGTTGCTTTCACTCAGGTTCTGTAACGAGATCGAGCTGTGCGCACCTCTGCTGGAAGCAGGTACCTTTGATATCCAGATAGCGGGATAATGACGATGCCGTATACCGATGAACAGGGACTTTTCAAAAAACGCCTTGGGATAGACTTTGGGATGAACAATACCGTCATCGCCGTTTATAACGGGGACAATGAGGAGATCAGTGCAATGGAATTTCCTGGCGTGTCACGGCAGTTCCCTTCTGACAGGGAAAATACCCGGGTCCCGGTCATACCCTCATTGATCCATTATACCAGCAATGGTTCCATCATTATCGGGGAACAGGTTTATTCCCAAAAATGCAGTGACAGCCCTGCAACAGCACGGTGGATGAAACAATATATCTGCCAGAACAGCCCGGCACAGATTCCTGCCGGCGGAGAACGGATGACGGGATTTTGCCAGGCTGCAACAGATTTTCTGATGATCCTCCTTTCCTGTGCATCAGGAAGTAATCACCAGGATAAGCACATAGCCTTTGAACCTGTATTCACGTTCCCTGTTGAGGCACCTCAATGCTATACCTCATGGCTTGAAGAGGTTGCACTATCGGCCGGATTGAGATCATACTGCCTGATTGATGAGGCGCATGCTGCTGCACTGGGATATGGGTTGAATCCCCAGCCGGGGTGTAAAGTCCTGATCATAGAATTTGGGCAGGATGGACTTGATGTTAAAGTCGTTGCTATTGGTGAACCTGCACAGAACCCGGCTATATCACGTTCAAGGATTTTGGGCAGGGCCTGTGATAATTTCGGGGGACTGGCAATCGATACCTGTATTTTGCAGGACCTGCGTGCGAGGAATATACTGAACGTGAGCGATGCAACGATGCGAAGAGTCCATTCTGCAATGCTCTGTGCAATCAGCAGGATGAAGGAGGAGATCTCTGCAGACGATGAAGCATCATGTCGGATACCAGATCCTGTCTCCGGAACGGAAATAACCGGATGTATCGGACGTTCTGATCTTGATCGCATCTTTGATGAGCAGGGAATTTTTGCAATACTGGACCGGACACTTGACCGGGCTCTTGCCGCTGCACAGATGCGGGGTTGTGAAAAAGACCAGATTACTGCTGTTCTGATGATTGGTGAGTGCAGTGCTTTACCCGCCATGAAATATGCAGTGACACGGAGATTTGTTGAGCAGCCGGTATTCCACGATCACCCGGTCGATGCAGTTGCACGCGGCGCCGCGATATATACATCTCTTTCCATGCAGACTGACCGGATCAGGAACAACTATGCCCTGCGGTACTGGGATCCTGCCAGCAATGAGCACCGTTACCGGTTTCTCGTTCGTAACGGTGCCCGGTATCCCAGTGCGGGCCAGATTGCGCGTATCATTATCAGTGCGTCCTATGATTCCCAGACCCAGATGGGAATTCCCGTTTACGAGATAAGCTGCGATGGAGGGGATGCTCCCCAGTGCACCCTGGGAGCTCATTTCCGATTCCGGAGGAGGGATGAGGATAGCCGGGCCGGCTCAGGATGCTGATGCAGCAAAAAAACCCGTCTGGGTAAATAAACAGACACCAATGATCCTCATCGCATCACCTCCCGCACAGAAAGGCGAACCGCGTTTCGAACTCACCTTCGCTATTGACGGGAGAAGAAATCTTTGTGTTACGGCACGGGATATTATCACGGGCAAGCTGATGAAAACAGACGCACCACTAATCAGGATGACATAGTAAGGAGGATACTTTATGGACATGCAGGAACTGGAAATTACCATTGATAATGAGGGGCAGGTGCAGGTACATGTCAGGGGAATACATGGACAGGAATGCCTGACAACAACCAAAAACATTGAGAATGCTCTGGGCGAAGTTCAGACACGGGATTTTTTACCGGAATATTATGAACATCCGGTTGCCCGGAGTACGTATGAAAAGATTAAGCAGGGATAAAATTACCGGGCAAGCTCCCGAACCTTGGTGATATTTCCTGCATCGTCACGCCGGTTATCCACGGGGGTCTCGCAGATAAGCGGGAGAGCAGAAAAAACAGGATGGTGAAGGATGAGCCGGAATCCCTCTTCACCGATGAATCCCATACCGATATGCTCATGCCGGTCCAGGCCGCTCCCCAGGTCCCCCTTGGTATCATTCAGATGGATAATTTTGAGATTATCAATTCCAATCTGCTCATCGAACCGGGTCAGGGTGTTTTTGAGTCCCGATTCTGTGCGGAGCTCATAGCCCGCAGCAAACGCATGGCATGTATCGAAACAGACCCCGATACGATTTTTATATTCAAGCCCGTCCATGATACCCCTGATATGTTCGAAGGTGCTCCCCACACTGTTCTTCTCTCCAGCGGTGTTTTCCAAAAGCAGCATCACCGGATTATCAGATTCCTTCAGTGCCGTATTTATCGCCCTGATAACCCTGGCCCTGCCTCCGGCAATCCCGTCCCCAAGGTGATGCCCGAGATGCGTGACGAGATACGGGATACCCAGCTGCCCGCACCGGTCAAGTTCAGTAACGAGCGCTGCAATGGATTTATCGTAAATATCCGGTTTGGGTGATGCAAGGTTCGGGAGATACGGCATATGATCAACGGGGAGGAGATTACCTGACCGGATTTTCGACCTGTACGTATCGCAGGATGCTTCAGAAAGAGGTAAAAAACTCCATCCCCGCGGATTACGCGTGAACATCTGGAAGACATCGCACCCGGCTTTTTTTGCCCGGTCAACAGCGAGGTCGGGGATCCGGCGATTGAGACATGGACACCAACACGAACCATAATGCACCGTTTTGTATGTATTGGGTTCGGGGCAGATCTATGATAAGGTTGTGATCGTAGTCAAAAAAAGAATCAGGAAGACATGTGGGAGGGATAAGGAGATAAAAAAAGAATACCCTGCCGGACCTTATTTTTATCAACGGAGGATTTTCCTGGCTGCAAATCCCACCGCGAGGATAGCAACAAGCGGTAATGCTCCTGCTTTTGTGGGCAAAGGTGTCGGGGGTTGTGTACCAGAGGATACCAGTGTATCAGATGAGGCCTGCGTACTTGTCAACATCAGTGTTCCTGAACGGGAACCAACCTGGTTGCACCGGACATCGACCGAGATCTCGCCGGTGCTCCCTACCAGTTGCGGCAGATGAAATTATACGTGAACGATGACCGATCCGGCTGGCTGGTATAGGACGTGTCGGCAAGTACTGTAGTGCCCTGCCATACGGTCACCTGTTTCACATAATGCGTGGCCGGATTTTCCACCTGGTGTGTAATAGTCACTGCAAGTTCCCCGGTCAGTTCATTGTATTTCACCTCAACGTCACCCGGTGAATGGGCAGCGGCAGACCCGCACAGAAGGGTTAATACTACAAGAAGCGTGACAATTCTCCGTATCTGCAGCCTCCGGACACAGGACACCGTTTTTTTTTAAAACCATTCCTCTGGCATAAAGATCATCATGGTATTTTCTCAGCCTCACAGGACGGGATTATATTCTGATCCTTCACGGGAGCGCATATAATAACTTGCAAGGGGGGATGGAGAGCCCGGCACAGGGAGTCCTCCGATACTTCGATCCGGGATATCCCTGTTTTTTACGTTGGGCAGGAATCAAAAAAGATCTCTTTACATACCGCTTGCGTTCCATATCCTCCTGTATTATCATATGGAATATCCGGAAATTCTCAGATTCCCTCCAGGCCTTATAGGCATTCTCAAGGTTACCCTGCCGTTTGTTATCGTTGCCATTCACGTAATAATTCTGTACTTTTTTGTTGAGCCGACCTCATTTTTTATTATTATCGGGCTGATGATCACGTATCTTCTCCCGCCAGCAGGCAAAGAGACGGTCATCCCGGCAGGCATCGCCCTGGGGATACCATGGTGGCTGATCGCCCTGTCTATCATGATGATCGATATCGAAACTGCACTGTTTATGGGATGGAACTTCGATCTCGCGCTTAAAATCCCTGTGCTCGGAGGGATTATGGAATCGTTCATCGAAAAGGCACGTGAATTTATCAGAGACCAGCCCTGGTTAAAAAAGATCTATTTTGCCGGAATTGTGGTGATTGTGATGACACCCGTCATGGGCAGCGGGGGCATCCGTGGTTCCATCATCGGGCAGCTCATTGGAATGCGGAAAATACCGATATTCCTTGCCATCTTCATCGGTGCATTCATCGGTTGTTTTGGTATTGCGCTGGGGGCTGTGTTCCTGCAGGAACTATTTGTAAAAAGCATCATTTTAGGCACCGCTGCGGTGGCAGTGCTCATCATTATCGCTCTTGCAGGATGGCTTTATCATAAGAGATATCACAGCAGCACCCACGAGTGAAAAAGGTTTTTTTTGAAGATTTTATCTCCTCTTCTTCACCAGGACAATCCCTGCAAGTCCGATTGCCCCGATCACTGCGAGCGGCACCATACCTGCCCGGGTAGTTGTCGGTACTGCGGTAGTGGTCAGAACCGTCGGGGGAAGTGGTGTCAGTGCCTCATCAGGCCGGGTTGTCGTTGCTGTCCGGATATTTATCTGGGCTGAACTGACGGGGGGCACTACTCTGACTATATACACTGAGATTGCCTGGGATCCGGTCATACCGGCCGTACCGGGCATGTTGTGGATAGTGCCTGTCCTTTAACAAACCTGACATAAACACTCGAACCATCGTTCCTTCCATTATAACTGAGTGATTCCCCGGGTATGAGGGTCCGTTCCAGGACTTCATTTTCATCGCTCTTTACCTTCACGACTGCTGAAGTGGCTGTGCACGTGGATCCCGAACATACCGAACAGTCCGGGACAGTTGTTGCGTCAAGAGAGTAATTTCCGATGAGCGGGGTCGGGATCGATCCTATATCACCCACAATTTCAGTCACCAGCTCTCTTCGTTGGGCCGTGAACCGAACAACTTTGCAATGGTAATCCACGTCTCACCCGGACCACCCGTGCTGGTCGCAATAACCGGATCGCCGACATTAAAAACCGTGAATGCGACCGAATCCGGAACTGTACCGGTGAGGGCGGACTTGTTTATAGGAATATAGGAACAGATTGGGACTCCTGTTGCCGGGTAACTGCATCCATACTGGAGCGGATTGTCAATAGTGAGAGTATTCATGGTCGGGCTGATCGTCGCTACCGGTCCTTTGACCGTCACTTCCAGCAGGACTGCTCCTGCCGGAACACACAGAAAGCAGAGGAACAGCACTGCAACAAAGGTACATACTCCATTTTGCATCATAATCGGATAATCTCTGTTCACTATAATTTAACAACTTCCCTGAGGAAAGAAAAAAGGGACCAGGTATATTGTAACATTTTTTTGCCCGGCGAACAATAACGCTGTAACCATGAAAATTACCTTCCTGGGCACAAACGGGTGGTACGACACCGTAACCGGTAACACATGCTCAGTCCTGATCCAATCCGAAGAGTATGATATTATCCTTGATGCAGGAAATGGTATCGCAAAAGCAGACCGCTATATTTCCCAGGATAAGCCTGCATACCTTTTCATCAGCCATTTTCATATTGACCATATTGTGGGGCTGCATACTCTCGTTAAATTCAGGTTTTCCAGGGGTCTGAAAATTTTCGGGCAGGTTGGCACTACAGCCATCCTGAATACATTCGTTGCAGAACCGTTCACCGTCCCATTCGCACAACTTCCGTTCACGGTCGAATTGACAGATCTTGCGCACGGCGAACATGCCATCCCGTTTCCGCTTACATGCCTGCCTCTTGTACACCCGGCACCCTGTTTCGGGTACCGGATGACCATTGACGGGAAGGTAATAGCCTATTGTACAGATACCGGGGTCTGTGACAACGCTGTCACGCTTGCACGTGAAGCGGATCTTCTTATTACTGAATGCGGACTGAAACCAGGACAGGAAAGCCCGGGCTGGCCGCATCTCAACCCTGAAAATGCAATCCACATCGCAAAAAAAGCGCATGCGAAGCGTCTTGCTCTGATGCATTTTGGCGCAGAAGTGTACAGGACTCTTGATGACCGGCGTGACATATCCCGCCGTTTTGAAAAAGAATGTCCGGGTCTGGTGGTGGCAACCGATGACCTGACCATCGAGATCTAAAAAAGAAAAATTATTCCGGCTCTGTATAAACACACATGAGTCACCGACTCCGGCAATTATGATGAATCACCGGGGGTCTTTCCTGGAAAATCCTGATTTTGTTTATCTTTTTGTTGATTAAAAAATATACGAAAGTGACCCCCACTTTCCCCAAGAGGGGGAAGCAGCCCAAGAGGTGAATCCCCTTGACCCCCTTTTTAATCGGGTTACTCTTATGAGCGGTAATCGCAATGCGGGGGAAGGCCCGGGCTGCGGGGGCGGAGGTGAAACCAAAAGCCTCCGAGCATTATGATTTAATTTTTTTCCAGCAGTTCTACAGAGCCATTATTCATGGATTTTTTTCATCAGCCATGCCATATTGGCACCCAGGGTCTTCATTGTCTGAATTCCTTCATCATCACCTTTTACATCCCCGGGTGCAAGGCCGATGCCAACATTCCAGTAGGAAGATCCCGGAACCACCATCTGATTTATGAAAAAGAAATGGTTGATGGTATCAAATGCATGGATTGCACCACACCTTCGCACCGCAATAACCCCGGCTCCAACTTTTCGTTTGAACATATCCTGGTTAGCTTTTGCCACAAAACCTGACCTGTCGATCAAAGCCTTGATTTCCGGTGAGACATCCGCAAAATATGTTGGTGATGCAAGGATGATGCCATCAGCGTCAAGCATCTTTTCGATGCAGTCATTGGCAATATCACCTTTGACCGCGCACCGCTTATCCTGGTTCTCAAAACATTTTCCACAGGCTGTGCAACCGTGGATCTTTTTTCCCGCCAATTGCACGAGCTCGGTTTTTATACCCGCTTTTTTCAGCTCCTTAAATACCACATTAACAAGGATTGCAGTGTTCCCATCCTTCCGCGCACTACCGCTAAATGCAACAACTTTCATTTCACACCTTTACTAACCCATTCTCTCCGGGCCAGATAAAAAAATCGCAGGATACCTCAGAACAGATAAAAAAAATACCTTCCCCATAGCGCCATCTTATGAACCCTCACACCAAATGGTGTTGCGATATGAATACTCGTATACCGTTTTCCGATTTTCACCTTTCGCGTGAAATCGGCAAAGCAATAGAAGATATGGGCTTTGAAGAGCCCACGCCTATCCAGGCACTCGCTATTCCCCTCATCCAGGCCGGGCGTGACGTGACCGCCCAGGCACAAACAGGTACAGGTAAGACCGCCGCATTTGGCATTCCCATTATTGAGAAGATTGATGCAACGCGCAGAACAGTTCAGGCAATTGTTCTCTGCCCGACGCGTGAACTCGCGATCCAGATAGCAGAAGAGTTCTCTGAACTCCTTGCACATCTCCCGCGTATATCGGTGCTTCCCATATATGGCGGGCAACCAATCGACCGCCAGTTGCGGGCGCTTCATTCAGGAGTCCACATCGTGATTGGTACACCGGGCCGGGTGATGGATCACCTCAGGCGCCGAACGCTCTCGCTTGATGAGGTATCAATGGTGGTTCTTGATGAAGCTGACCAGATGCTCGATATGGGATTCCGTGATGATATCGAACTGATTCTCAAAAAAATCCCTCAGAAACGCCAGACGCTCCTCTTTTCAGCGACACTCCCGCAACCGATCATCGATATTTCCAAACGGTTTATGAATAAGCCCGAGTTTGTCAAGGTTGAGTATGCAGAACTGACCGTGCCGCAGATCGAACAATCATATATCGAAGTGAAAGAGCGTGAAAAGCTCGATGTACTGTGCCGATTGATCGATGTAGCCGATCCCCACCTTTCAATAATTTTCTGTAATACCAAACGAAAAGCCGAAGAACTTGCCGGGAAGGTAAAAGCGCGGGGGTACCGTGCAGAGGAACTCCATGGAGATATGAAGCAGTCACAGCGTGATCGGGTAATGGGAGGATTCCGGAAAGGTTCGATCGAAATCCTGATTGCAACTGATGTGGCAGCGCGGGGAATTGATGTTGATGATGTGGATATGGTCATTAACTACGATGTCCCCCAGGATGTAGAATACTACGTCCATCGAATCGGGAGAACTGCCGGGCGGGCAAGAGTGGCAAAGCCGTGACCTTTGTTTCACCAAAGGATTTCACCAAACTCCGGGAAATCCAGCATTATGCAAAAATCCAGATCCCCCGCATGCCTATGCCTACGCTAAGTGATGTGGCAGAGACACGCACCCGGACTATGCTGGAAAAGATACGTGAGACGATTAAATCGGGAGGAATGGAACCCTACGTCCGTATCATCGAACAGGAAACCGAAGGGGACCTGAGTACAATCGATATTGCTGCTGCTCTCCTGAAGATCCAGATGGAACAGGGCAGTGAACCTGATATGGAAAAGCGCGAAGAGATGAATTTCTCCGATACCGGGGCAGAGGCCGGCATGGTCAGGTTCTTCCTTTCCGTTGGCAGGATGCATAATGTCGCACCAAAAGACATAGTCGGAGCAATTGCCGGGGAGACGGGAATACCAGGAAAGGCTATCGGCGCGATCCGGATTCTGGACAGCGTACTCCTTTGTTGAAATACCTGTTGAACATGCAGCCGAAGTCTATTCCATCATGAAAGAACGGACGATCCGGAACCAGCCAACCGGGATAGAACCGGGATCAGGAACGCGGACCTGATAATACGTTTCTCACGGTTTTTCTTTTTTTAGGTACCCATTACTGGCATTCTGAAAACTGGAAATTGACCGTTCGAACTGCATATTTTCAAAATGATGTTTTAGAACCCTACCAGCATCTTGGGACACAATCCTCATATACCCTCCCGGGCAAAACTCCCGTATGAAAAAGATCCTGATGATTACAACAGCACTTGTGCTCTGTGCGATTCTTGTGCTGGCTGCCGGGTGCACACAACCTGCGACTCCCCCGGCAACACCAACTCCTACCCCGATCGTGACTGTAGCCACTCCAACGCAAACCGCATCATCAACACCCGTTTCCATGACACCCGGACCAACCCAGACCCTGCCTGAAGACTGGAATGTTGAGGTGCAAGTGATGACCGATGGCCAGGCATGGGATCCTCACATCATTGTCAGCTGCCAGGGAGGTAAAGGGCTCAACTTCGTCCAGAAGATCGATGTGACGGTAACCGGATCTGATGGTGTCGTGGTAACCGGCGTGATGAACAAACCACTTTTCAAAGGACAATCCGTAACCCTGCGCAGCACGAGCGCACCTGGGGATAAAACCGACCGGGTAGAGATCTGGGCGACAACACCTCAGGGAGATAAAGTTAAAATTTACGACGCATATGTCCCGTTCCGGACATATTAAATTTTTTTTTTAATAATACACAGTCAACTGTGATTATTTGTAAAATTTATTTAATCCGATTCCTGAAAATCTTCCAATTTCTTCGACATGAGAGATTCTGTCAGGTACATAGACATCAAGTCTTAAGGCGGGGTACTTCCGAGCCCGCCAGGATCGGCTCTTTTCCCCGATTGATTCATCTGGCACCATCAGAACGAATCTATGAGCATTCCAGAAGAACCATAACGCCCC
This sequence comes from uncultured Methanoregulaceae archaeon, assembly GCA_963733045.1. Classification (GTDB taxonomy): domain Archaea; phylum Halobacteriota; class Methanomicrobia; order Methanomicrobiales; family Methanospirillaceae; genus Methanoregula. Next base: position 125,070 of record CAVTBZ010000010.1, read on the forward strand.
CCATGCACCATACCAAGGAGAGGAAGCGTGGCAGGATAAAACCCTTGAGAGGGGGACGGAGGGGTGCGGGCAGGTATCCGGGCATATCAGCTGATTGAGGTGCCCGTCCGAAGCGAAGCGGAGGCGTATCATGCCCCCCGTGTAAAGCGAGATAATGGTACCGGATATTTTTTATTTTTTTTACCAGTTGACTGTATGTTATTTTTATAAAATGAGTTATTCAGACCAGTCTGAGGTCTCTTATCTGTTTTCTGCCTCATGATCGATTTTTCAAGAATAAACTGCTACACGGTTTTTCACTGGTGATCACGGTAAGACAGACTATTCATCATCAATCCTGAAAGTCTCCCAGCTGACGGCTTTATCTTCGATTGCCTTTTTAATCACCCGCTGCGTTCGTGTCAGGCTGCCACCACCCTGCTTCACATCCATAAACACAATCCGGAGTGATCTTTTTTTATCGTCTGCAACCTCAGTTAAACCATCGAAGATAATATAATCTATAGGTGAACCGATAAACCGGGCATCAGCGGGATTAAATAAGAACCCGGGAAGCACCGGGGCAAGCTGTTCTGCGATCTTTCCTTTAAGCGTCGAACGGGACCGGTTTACTGCATCGTTCCGGATCTCAACGGAAACCTCTGCCTTCCACCGCTCCAGTTCCGCCCGGTAGGTATTTTCAATCGCGGTGATTTGGGCTTTAACGTAAAAAAAACCCAGCGTAAAACCAATGACAAGTGAAATGATAACAGTAAGGATCAGCTCCTCAGGCAGCATGAGGAATGGTGGGGTGTATTTCTATATCTCGTTTGAGCCTGATTTTCTGATTATTTTGCAATAACCAGGCATTGTTTCACTTTTTCCCGGACAGCCTGTTCCAAACCGGCAATAGTGCGGATATCTTTTACGGCATCCATTCTGTCAATCAGGACATCCCCCACCGGAATAATACCGAGATTTCTCAAAAAGGCAGCAACAACCCGGGTAATGCAGGTAAAATTCTCTTCCCCTTTCCTTCCTGCGACGGAAAAAATCAATCCCTGTTGTCCCGTCCTGCCACCGGACAATACCCTCTCCGCATGGTATGCCTGGCACCGGTCGATTACCAACTTGAGTCCTTCCGGGAACGGTATTGGTGTAAACAGGAGAGCATACAATAAGAAGTGATGTACTTCTGATAGCATCGATAATGCTTCCCATGTCATCATCAAAAACGCAGGAACCGGTATTATAACACTGGTAACACCCGATGCAGCACCGTATATCCATGTCATGAGGGTAAATGACCTGAGCGTGCCTCCCAAGTTCATGTGCTGCTTCAACCGCCCAGGCAGCAAGAATACTGCAGTTTCCATCTGCCCGCGGGCTTCCCTGGATTACAACAAGATCTACCGGGGGAGATACCGGGCGCTTCGCACATTCCTGGTGCTGACTCAGAATAAAATCACCGGGATTATTCCGGATTTCACGTTCCCATTCATCGGCTGTGCGTTTTGCCACGTTCTCTGCAGCAAGCGGAACCAGCGGAGAGTATTCAAATGAATTAGTACGGAAAACTGAAATCATCCGCCCCCCTTCCGTCACGGTGAGGGTATACCGGACCATCCCGGGATAGAGCGCTGAAAAATCTTCGGAATTCAACGTGAGAATATACTGGACATTTCCGGATTCAATCTCAACTCTGCGAACAAGTTCCGTTGCCGGTTCCATCACGCATACTATCGTTTATGATGACTATAATGCTGTGGTAATAACGAATTTCAAAAAAAAAAGAAATCTCTAAAAAAATATTCGCTTCAGGAAACGCTACTCAATGGCACTCTCGCAAAAGCAATAAGGTGTGCCATCACACGTTTTTGATAATCTCTGAGGTGATCCCCGTTTCCCTGACTCCTATTCCTCTGCGAATCGCGGCGCTGGTCCAGGAACGCAACAATCTTTTAGAATATCCCATGGAACGTCTTGCTGCTGTAATTCGGGAGATAGGATTCCGGTGCACGTCGTGCGCAAAGTGCTGTACCAGGGCATTCAACGGGCATGTATTCCTTCTCGATCGCGATGTAACCTCAGTTAAAGCATTTGATCCTGCTGCTATCGAACCTGCACCGGCACCTGAATTCTGCGACCAGAACGGCATATTCTATGTCTCCGGGTATGCAATACGGACGCAGGATGATGACACGGGATCCTGCCGGTTTCTGGAAAACGGGAGGTGCCGGATTTATGACCGCCGTTTTACTATCTGCCGTATTTATCCCTACATGCTCCACCGCGAACCGGATGAACGCGGGCACATTGACTGGCGCCAATTCTCGGGACTCGACCAGCATGGGGAGTATGATGCAGTAATCCCTGATGACGAGAGCCTTGATCTCGCCCGGGAAACCAAAGAGTATGAAAATGCGTTCCTTACTCATGAGATTCGGTTTCTTGAATTCATGCAGGATTATTTCTCCCGCCACAAGCTCCGTCACGTGCAGAAAGTGTATGATGACCAGATAAGGTGGTATAACCGTGGGGACGAGATTACCGTTATGGTATATTATAATGGTCTCCTTGAGCCGCACCGGATTAGAAAATAAACCACTCTGAAACAGGTTTTTTTGCAAATTAGCACGTCTAAGGCAATATGACAGGGCCGGGTAATTTTTTTCTTTTTATGGGCTGCTCACTTCACTATCACAATTAATTCGCCGTCGCTGGTCAGAGTATACCCTTGTAATAACAAATCGTCTTTCATTGCACAATCCCACCCAAATACTTCTTTGATTTTCTGCCGTATCTGGACGGTTTTTCCGCTTTTACCGGTCACCGGTTTTTCGATAATTTCGTGTTGTGATAACATACTCTGAAAAGAGACTCCCGCATGAATATCAAAACATTGCAGACGGAGTGTGAAAGTGCTGGAGGCTTGTATCCAAAAGATATGAATGGTATGCTCATTTTTATTCATTGATACAGGGTGCATCCTTTCAGGCATATTCTGTTGGGTTTTCCAGACACGCCTGCTCCTCTAATCCGGTAAGGTATCAGAAGAGGTATACCGGAACAGGTGCATTGAAGTGCTGGTGTACCAATCCTACACATGATATACATGGCTCAATCACCTGAAGATCCATTTATCGGTAAAATGGCACCCTCATTTTGTCTTCCGGATGCGGAGGAAACCAGTATCTGCCTGGATTCGTTTAAAGGAAAATGGGTTATACTGTATTTTTACCCGAGGGATAACACACCGGGCTGTACTATTGAGGCAATGCAGTTTAACGCAGCTCTGGAAAAATTTGCGGATCTCGGTGCACAGGTAATCGGTGTGAGTGCTGATTCACCGGAAAGCCACCAGAAGTTTGCCAGGAAACATGACCTTTCCCTCATCCTCCTGTCGGATACAGAACATGCAGGTACTCAAGGCATATGATGCATGGAAACCCAAAACGATGTTCGGCAAAGAGTTCTTCGGTACACAGAGGGATACGTTCCTGATCGACCCTCAGGGAAAGATACTCGCGGTCTGGCGTAAGGTCAGCCCGAAAGGGCATGCGGAAGAAGTGAAGGCCGTACTGCTCGAAAAAAAGAAGTGATACCCATTTTTACCGATAATTGGTAATGATCAATTCATTGATTTCCCCACGCTGGGAACCGTTACAATTGATAATACGCCGTGCAGGAACACGTTCGATAGTGTAATCCGAATACAGCTCTTCAAAGAATGAATCACCAGGATTTTCATTCCCGGGATCGGAATTGCTGAGCATGATTTTTGCTCCTTTTTTATCAAGGTCTTTGAACAATACGGCAAGTCTTTCCTGATCCTTGTCAGAGAAACCGTCTTTTGAGTAAGCAGTGAATGATGACGTATCATTGATGGGGCGATAGGGGGGATCAAAGTATACAAAGGTCTTGTTATCAACAAACATTTTGCATTTCGTAAAATCTCCCGGAATGATGTTTGTCGCTTTCAGTATACCGGCTACGCTGCTCAGATTATTTTTATTGAGGATCCGGGGATTTTTATATTTCCCGAACGGCACATTGAATTCACCTTTCCGGTTCATGCGGAAGAGACCATTGTAACACGTGCGGTTGAGAAAAATAGTATAAGCAGCTCTTATCACCCATAAGGGATCATATTTCAGAAAATCGATTTCTGGTTTTTTCTGATTGAAAAGATCCCGTACGCTGTAAAACAGACATTCCCTGTCTTCATCAGGTCCCGATATATACTCAGATTCGAGAATTTCCAGTTCGTGAATTAGTTTATTGGGGGATTTTTTTATTACACGGTATAATAAGATGAGTTCTTCATTCAGATCGAAAATATACCTCGTGGTGAATGGAAATTTCTGAGTGATGTGAAAGAACATCGCTCCGCCACCAACAAACGGTTCAACATAGCGGGTAATTTCCCCCTTTTTGATTTCGGGTGGGAGGCGTTGGTCCAACTGCCTGAGTAATTGTGTCTTGCCACCCGCCCACTTTAAGAAGGGACGTGCAGTGGGGGCTGGTTTTGAGTGCTGAGTCATTGGGATGAAATCTCTATGTGTATACATTTCTTTTGCATATTGTTATTATCCATATGGTGGGCTTCCCAATCACCGGTACATCGATAAATCCTGCACAGAGCCCTGGCCCTGCTCTGGTTGCCGGAAGTACCGCACTGGCACTGTTAAGGGTGTTTATCATTGCACCCGTTATCGGAGCGTGCAGCATTTGTCGGGAAATTCCTGTCCGAAAGGAGCGGTTCACCGGCCTGACAGGAATCATATTGTTATTACCTGTTCCGGCTCGAAAAGAATGATTACATAACTTCGTATTTTTCTGGCCATCAACAACCCTCTGTTTTCCACTGGAAAAACGCATAAAAATATTTAAATTCCAATTTCTGCCTTTTAAATCTCTTTTCGAACCGATTAAATGGACAAGATATAGTACAATTTCTTATCCAATTCCAAAAACCCAGATCTATACATAACCAGCTCGGTTATAACAATTGTGATAATGAGCGTTTTTAACAGATTGGCGCTTTATATAGTGTCCGCTCCAGTGGAAGAAAAGGGGTATAAAAGGATTTTCAAATTGCCGGATTGACCGAATAAACAAAAAATTATGTTAAAATCCAAAAAGAAATTCACTCTCGGCAGAATTTATCTCATCATTTTGTCCCCCTTTTTTTCACGATACCTGGATCGGATCTTTTCCTGACCCGGATGTTCGCACAGATGATCCTGTCATTTGTGATCATCGGGTGCAGGTGCCTGTCAGACAGTTCCCGGAACACAGGGTGAATACGTGGGGCAAAAGAAATCCGGTTTACAAAGAGAGGATACAACAGGAATTATTGGACGGCATGAGGTAAGCATCAGGAACCGGTTAACACCAACAGAGTACAAAAAAGTGCATCTGAAGAACAATATAAACTTCCGGTGAGTTTATACAATCCGGGCACGTTATAATGAATATTCTTCAGGGACATCAATAGATCTGTTTATCAGCAGGTTCCGGAAATGCAGAGTCACAGGTATCAGGTGCCAATACGGGTTTACGAGTTATTTTTAGTAGGTTCTCATGTTCGTGATATGGTCATTCCTGTTACGGGTGATAATCCTCATTGAAGAACGGTCAGGCACGGTGTTTTTTTAAAGAAATGTTGAGAGTCAATCCATGGTGAGAATACCCAAGAAATATGTATAATGTGAAACGAATCTCTTTCAAACCATCATGAAAAACTATCGCCCTGTTGACCTGAAAGCCATCGCAGGAAATGCGATGAAGAAATACGGCTTTGAACCCCGGTTCCCGGCATCCGTTGTACGGGAAGTAAATGCAATCAATATAAAATCCCTCCCAAAAAGCCTGAAAGAAACAACTGACCTCCGCATGCTCCTCTGGTCATCAATCGACAACTTTGATTCTATGGATCTCGACCAGCTGGAATACTGTGAAGCCACCCAAAATGGGGAGGTACAGGTAAAGATTGCAATTGCCGATGTCGATGCCTACGTCCCTAAACATTCGAAAACCGACCAGTATGCAGCCCATAACGGGACTTCGGTCTACACCGGCATTGAAACATTTCCCATGCTGCCGGACAGGCTCTCCAAAGGAATAACATCTCTTCTGCCAGACCAGGACCGGATAGCAACCGTTATTGAATATACGGTACTCCCCGATGGTAACTTTCATCCGGGAGATATTTACCGGGCTATAGTATCCAACAAGGCAAAACTCATTTATGAAGACGTCGGGGACTGGCTGGAGGGAAAATCTCCCATACCGGAGGCAGTGAGCGAAGTTCCGGGACTAAAAGAACAGCTTCTCCTGCAGAGCGATACGATGAAGCGCCTGAAAAAAAACCGGAGGGAACAGGGAGCGCTCGAATTAAACACGATTGAAGCCGAAGCAGTAGTTGAGGGGGATTTGGTGCGGGACCTCGTCATCCAGAGGCAGAACATGGCCCGATGCCTGATTGAAGAATTCATGGTCGCAGCCAATGGAACGATGGTGAATTACCTTGGCACTGCCGGCATCCCCATGATACAGCGGGTCGTCCGTATACCTAAATACTGGGATGAGATCGTCATTACTGCTGCAACATACGGCGAAACGCTTCCTTCTGAACCGGATGTAAAAGCACTTGCGAAATTTCTTATCAGGCAAAAAGCAGCGGATCCTGAACGCTTCCCTGACCTGTCCCTGACGATAATTAAACTCCTGGGACCAGGTGAATATATGATGCTTGCACCTGGAGATGAGCCTTACGGTCATTTCAGTCTCGCTGTCACCGATTATACCCACGCTACAGCCCCGAACCGGCGCTATGTCGACCTTATCAATCAACGACTTTTAAAATCGGTTCTTGATAACGTATCAAGCCCTTACACGCCAGAAGAACTCGTCGAATCATCCGCATGGCTGACCAGCCGCGAGAAAGGATCCAAAAAAGTCGAGCGTTTCATGCGAAAAGCCGCAGCCGCTGTACTCCTCCAGACAAGGATAGGTGAATCATTTGATGCATTAGTGACCGGTGCTTCGGAAAAAGGGACCTATGTGAGGCTCATTGCACCCCCGGCAGAAGGCCGGGTTATGCGTGGTGAACACGGCCTCAGGGTTGGTCAGAAGGTACGCGTACGCCTGGTAAAGACGGACCCATACAACGGTTTCATCGATTTCGAACGCATCGGCAGATAAAGCAAGGTAGTCCTGTCAATGTACGAGAAACAGGGAATTGCAATAACGCTCCTGATAATTGCCTGTTTCATCATTGTCGTCATGCCTGCTCCTGCCAAGGGCGAACCTTCAGGAGATGCTTTAACACGGGGAGGTCGATTTACCGTTAATATTACCGGGTTACCAGTACTCCTTACTATGTGTGGCTGACCAGGACATCCACGCTGACCGGAAATCCAGGTGACCAGCCCCCGGTTTTCGTGCCATTCCAAAGCGGCATTCTGCAGGATCCACCCGAAGGGCCGTATACCATCGGTTCGTATGTGATCAACAATGGCAATGGTCGCACGATACGCGAGGATGTAGCACCTTCCACTCCTGAGCTGTCAAACACCAATTATTACGCGCTTGTGACAACTGGTACTGACGGACGTGCTGTAGTTGCTTTCCAGACATCTTCCGGCACCGCAACCAGGACGTTCTCGATTAAAGTCGAGAATTCCCGGTCTGCTGCCAATAGTGACATTCTTGTCGAACGAGGACTGCCGTTGAGAATCCCGACAACCCCCCTTCCGGAATCTACGGTAATCACACCAGAACTCACGACCATCCCGTCAGTGACCCGGACCGGGATTACCTTGCATGTAACTATCGTTTCGACAATGGTACCCGAACCAATCCTGACGTCATCGCAGCAATCTGCTTCAGGATATGAATTTTGTATTATGGCGATAGTGTCCGGACTTCTTGTTTGGAACAAAAAGGATTTTTTCCGGTAACCGGTTCTCACTTAAAAACAGGTTCATTAATTTTTTTTATGGGTTTTATTCTCCTCATTCATGAAATAATTAATCTTTACACGGAATTTTCCCTATCGTAAAAACATCACTTTTTGTTTATTTTTTTCGACAGGTAGTACATGGCCAGAGAAGTGTGCCGCCAGTTTTTTTTAAAATCTGTTTTCTTACTTTAAAAAAAAATTTCGGACAATGAACATACCGTTCAGGTGCTCCTCATTACATACAGATAAGATAAACCATCATCCAGTACTGGTGATGAAATATACCGCACGACACATACAAAAATTCCAAAGTGAGGGCAGAATTGATGCCAGACTCTGGACAGCACATTTTCCCGGGGTGCTGCTATCCCACGTGCCAACCTGTATCGAGTGCGTGGATTATCAGACCAGGGTATGTGAAGGGGCCAAAAATCCGGTAGACTGCTTCCTCGCCATACAACCCGGCACAGTTCAGCAACCTGCTGCAAACGCTGATACGAAAACCCCGAAAGAGACAAACCGAAAGTATTACCGGAGCAGCAGAGGAAATTGCAAGTCACACCCAACAGGGATACAAAAAGGGTATGACCAGTCAAAAATATAACGGGAAATCCGGCCCGGATTCAAATTTGTTTACTGATTTTTTTACCGAGCTATATAGACAGGAATTATCAAAGAATGCGTAATGCGTCGCCCTCATTACTGCAATTGCTCCATGAACGATATTGACTTTGATACCTGTTCTGGAATGGTCGCATTTTCAATGAGAGCCCACGACGATGATAGAATATCGGTTCTGGAGAAATCGCGATTGAATGAAAAATCTGATCTGTTTAATATAAAAATCTGAGGTACAGTGTCGCCTTACGGTGAAGTGATGCACACGAGGTAAAAAGACAAAAATAGTGTCATTAAACCGGCATATCAGGTTTGTTGAACTATCCTCCGGATTGATCAAAGAATCCAGTATTCCACTCTGGTCATCCAAATTCTAAAAAAAAAGACCTGCAACAAAGAATTAAGGATGGATTCAATGATTATTGACAGGATATATGAAATAAAATAGTCTGAAAACAGACGAAAGACAGCGGACATTTGAGAATTCACGGTCATTAAAAAAAATACATCCCATAACGACATTGCGGAGCAAGGCAAAAATGCGGGATAAAAGATTTGTTGCAGAACATCGGGGCGGACCTCTCAAAAAGGAACAGCACTATCAGTTAATGAAATGGGCTTGCGCCTGTGCGGAGCATGTACTGTATCTCTTCGGTGAAATACCAGATGAACGACTAAAAAATGCACTACATGTGGGTGAAGAGTGGAAATCAGGAAATACTTCAGTTGGTGATGCGATGAAAGCTTCAGCAGCCGCACATGCTGTGGCAAGAGAATCTTCAAACCAGACTGTAATTGCAGTGGCTCGCTCCGTTGGACAGGCTGTTGCAACTGCTCATATGGCCGACCATTCATTAGGAGCAGCCTGGTATGCGTTGAAAGCCGTGAAAAATACAGGTAAATCACCAGATGCAGAAAGAAGATGGCAGGATGAACAATTGCCATCAGAGATTAAGGATCTTGTCCTGACTGCAAGGAAAAGCAGAAAAATTTAAAAAAAAATAATGAATCTGGCTCTTAAGAAATCCCGATTGAATGAAAAAATCCGGCCTGTTTGACCAAAAGATGATCTTGATCTGCATCAGCTCCTGAAAATTCTACAGAGCCATAATATCCTCTTTTGAATATGTTTTACCCAGGATCCCGTGAGAAAATTTAAAAAAAAAGATTATGCGAAGATGGAGAAGTCATTCTTGATTGCAATTGCCTCGATGATCGGGGTGAGCTTTGCCTCAGAGACACCAAACTTTTCCATGTACATCTGGAGGATCTGCTTTTCCTGACCGGGCAAGCACACCATCTGACATGGCAAGATCGCACAGGATAGCCAGCGTGGCAATCTTCTGTTTCTCATCAAGGACATTTGCCACCAGATCAATTACGCCCGGGAATGGATTCGCCTTCATGACCTGCACAGCAGTGTCAATGGATTTCCGGTCGCCGCGGACGATCTTGGCAAGATCATTGAGTTCTGCTTCGTCAATTACGCCATCAGCTGCAATCACGGTAATGGCAGAGAGAACCAGCGCTGACTTTGGAGTGAGCGTTGCTGGTTTTCCGGTAAGTTTGTCAAAAATTCCCATACCTGTTCACCTTTTTGTTAAGAATTTCTCTATTCTTTTATGTCTCAAGGTAATTGGCTTTTTCGCTGGTTTTTTTAGTATGATTCACAGAAGATCTCCTTGTTCTTAATACCAGACTGTCATACTTGTACCCTATAAAAAAGCCGGTTCGTCCTTGAAAGCCTATGTCACAAGACACCAGTGATAACAAAAAATATGAATGCAAGAAAGAAAGTGATGCCATCCAGAGAGTCTTTCAGCGTCCGTTTTTCTTAAGTTTGACCATTGGCATACCCTTTTGCATTTTCAAACTGCTTTTTGGTATCACTGCAATCCGGACAGGGAATGCGGGTAATCTTTCACTTGTCGTTTTTGGGTGGATAGTAGTCTTCTGGGCAGCTGCCGATCTCCTGATGAACACCAGTCGGTCAACACTCGACCTCCTGCACCGTCCTGCACCATTCGAATTTTGCACCATCGCCCAGGCAGGGCGTTATTTTCATCAGCCTATGGTCTTTCTTGCGGTTGATACCCTCCTCACGTTCTGCATCATCTGTGCCATGCTCTGGTCGGGCTGGATCACCCGACTCACGCTCCTCGAATCATACTTGTGGTATTATGCCACAACCATGAACCTGATCAGTCTCTCCCTGGTAAGTATTTACAATGAGATAATAACGGGCCGACAATAAAAAATACATAAAAGTGCCGTTATTCAAACATCCCCAAAGTAAAAATGACCCGAATCCGTTCAATAGTCCTTGCTTATGGAAATACAATCTTCATCAGAAATACACCGTGAATGCGTTTACCTGATATCCCTGGAACCACCGGCTCATTAGCGCCCTGCTCACCTGGCTCGTATCATTCTTACCGTTCAATGGTAAAAACGGAACCCTGCTGATCGATTATACGTTCTTCAGATCGATCATAATCATTGTCTCAACGACTACCGCAGCGATTCTCCTGATCTGGTTCTTTTTAGGGCAGTTAGGACAAACTACACCCGGAGGCAGTAATTACTGGTTTCTTCTGGCTTGCAGGCAGATTTAGACAAGATGCCCTTTTGATTGTGCTTCGGCCGGGAATGTCGCCGCCTGAAAATGCCATTTGGATAGGATTGGGCCAGCTGATGCTCCCGGCAATTTTGATTGCGGCAGGGGTCATTGCAGATGATTGGCGGTGGTATAAACCCCGGTAATATCCGCGCAGGAGGGATTTCAGACGATAATTTTCAGTAATAGCATGAGTATATGGACAAATGATCCGGTTAAAAAACTATAATTCGGGCAGATCTGGTCAAAAACAGATGAATGGTAAAATCCACAGAAGTTCATGCAGAGATTGCTGATAGTTCATAGACTCTAAGTACCTCTTCAATAAAAAATACTACAAATACTGTTAAAATGGTAAGCATTCCATTAATTGCGTCCGTTCCTTCTCCGGATACACTGCAGGTCGCATACCTGCCACTACAGTGAAGTTCTTATGCTTGAGCGGCGTATATAGTTGCACAGTTTTATACTGTATGAGTAATACTATGTTTGGATCAAACAATTTTGGCGGCTCCAGAAACTTTGGCGGCCCAAGGGACTCCGGTCCACGAGAAATGACGAAAGTAACCTGTTCAGACTGTGGCAAAGAATGCGAAGTGCCATTCAAGCCAACCGAGGGCAGGCCAGTATATTGCAGGGATTGCCTGCCGAAACACCGGAAACCCCGGTTCTAATTTCATAAATTTATCAATTTTTCTTATTTTCGTTGAGTCACCTATTCTGACATCCTGTATTGTTACATATGGGCTTATCCTGATTATTTCACCCCTTGAGCCAAGGGCATCTGGCTCAGATACGGGAAAAATAATAAAAACCCCGGTAAACACCGTCTGGTACAGATCACATCAGTGCATTTCCGGCATTATTCTTTGAAGACAGATAAAAAAAAGACCTTATCTTACTTCGCATCGTCGCCCAGTGCCTCCCGGCTCCGCATCTGGTAGAGGACCATCGGGTCCATTTCCTTATATCCATCCTTTGCAGTTCGCATAATGACATTGGTCAGACCACTGTTCACGATCATTTTTGAACAGAGGAAGCACGGCCAGATCTGTGTCGACTCATCTGTTTCGACTTCAAAACCTGCAAGATAGAGCGTACATCCCCGTGCGTTCTTTCCTGCCTGGAGAAGTGCATTCATCTCTGCGTGCACGCTCCGGCACCGCTCATAGTTTGAGCCTGAAGGAATATTATGATCCTTTCTCCAGCACGTATTGAGTTCAGTGCAATCCATCTGTTTGCGCGGGGCACCAGTGTATCCGGTGGAAACGATGGTGTTGTATTCATCAACGATAATCGCACCGAAATTGCGCCGCAGGCAGGTGCCCTGGTGCGCACACCTCGTTGCAAGATCCAGAAAATATTGATGCCTGTTGGTTCGCATTTAAAAGTGTATGGAAAATTGCGGTATTAAAGAAGCATGGTTTGTTGTGGAACAGATCGCTTTCACTGCTCATGACAAAAAGTCTAATAAATGGAACCATTGATGTTGAACTGGCGAAAAGTATGGAAAATATTGCAATTGTTGAGGTCGCAACCCAGCAGGTAGTTGGGATTAAAAAAACCGGGTCCTACAGCCTGATCCCTGAACTTCTGATGAAAGTCTACGAATATACGGTTAAAATGAACATGGGGGTTGCCGGTCCACCGATTTTTATCTGCCATGAAATCTCACCGGAAGCGGTGACAGAGGCAAAACGAGAAGGGAACCGCCACGGTGGAGGTGGCATGGCCTGTTTCAGGGACCGTGAAGGGCTCCGGGGAGATGAAAGTCTATAAGATTCCCGGTGGGAAAATGGTACATACTGTTCATAAAGGACCGTATGAGTCCTGCGAGCCAACTTATCTCAGGCTTTTTACCTGGATCGAAGATAAAGGCCTCAGGATCTCCGGTCCGATCCGCGAGGTTTTTCCCAATGATCCACGCGAAGTGAAACCTGAAGAGATCATTACCGAGATTTTTGTACCTGTTCAGTGAACTTTTTTTATAATTTTTCGCCATGAACTTCGTTTCATGAGGGTGTTGTCTGGGAAAGAGATGTCCTTTTAATTCATGAAATACATGAGAAACCAGATAAGTATGGCGATGTGAAGGAGTGCAAATACCGGCACAAGATAAAATTTCAGTTTTCGTGTCTTGTGCCGGAATACCTGCATTGCGGCACAGGCTCCATAGGGCCCGATCAGGGCAATACAAAGTAGCAGATTTTCCGGCGTCCTCCATGTTTTTTTCCGTGCCGCACTTTTATCCAGACCGTAGAGAGAAAAAGCCATCCCGTTTAGGAATATGTAAACTATTAAAAAAATAAGAAAATCCGGAATTTTTATCAGCCTGTAATACCATGTTTTTCTTCCTGATGAGTATTATATATTCACCATAATTCAATAAAGACGAAAATTTGAATCATTACGTAAAAAATAATGACCGTGAATCTATGACCGCAGGTGAAACCGCCATTTGCAGGACATATCCTCAGGGTGTGGATCAGGTGGGGCAAAGATACATTCTACGCTGATTTTTGGATCAATCTCCTGTGCAAAACCCGTAAATTCCGCCCGGTGCATTTCGCGGCAGACGTATTCTCCCAATCCGCGTTTTAACCTGGCTTCCTGTGTCGGGCACGAAGGAACGGAAATAATAACCTCATCACGCCGTTCATCAATTTCATATCCCACGATAATTGCCCAGGGAAAATGACGGAGTGCCCGAACAAAACCCGATAGTCCCTTTTCGGTGATATTGAATCTCCTGACAATATCTTTTGCAGCCATACCTGCAACACGACCCCATACATGTTCATTGACTTTTTCTGCAACGGGCTGGCCGTACTTTTCGGTTATGGTGATGAACCAGAAGGCGTCTACAACCCGGTAATGCCAGAGAAGAAATTCCAGGTACTGGTGTTTCTCTTCATCGGTCATCCTATCGAATATCTCAAGATTCATGGTAGTCATACGAAAATTCCCCTGGTACAGAATGATTCAACATATTCAAAGAATATCTTATGAATATAGTGTTCAATGTACACCACCGTTTTTTTGGAAGATGGGCGTGTTCCAAACATTTATAAATACTTTTGTTCTATTTATTATCCATATTGATTGTCAATCAACTTTCACTTCTTCATTGCCAGACACATGATAGAACCGACGTGATATTCATATGATGCAGGATTACCAGCACGAACTCTCCATTATTAAAGATCTTCTCAAGCAGAACCTGGAGGGGATGAGTGTGACGGATATCTCAAAAGCGCTCAATAAAAACAAGAACACTATTGGCAGATATCTGGATATCCTCCTGATCTCCGGACAGGTGGATATGCGATCCTACGGAATGGCAAAAGTATTCACGCTTTCACAGCGGGTGCCACTGTCCGCAATGCTCAGTTATTCAAAAGAACTTATCATGGTTCTGGATAATGAGTCCCGCATCATCGATATCAATGACAATTTTTTAAAACTCCTGCAACTCTCCCGCGAAGAGACCCTTGGAAAAAATATTTCATATTTACAATCGCCTGATGTAGATGTCCATGAATTACTTGAGGCGCTTGCCACCGGATCCGAAGAAAAAGAGGATATTGTCACATTCGTGGTAAAAGATAAGGAAGAGCGGATCTTTAATCAGAAATCTGTGCCAACCGTTTTTGAAGATGGTAAAAAAGGATTCACAATTATCCTCGAGGACATCACTGCGCATATTCTTGCAGAGCGGAAAATCCGGGAGAGTGAACAACGGTTCCGGATGATGGCTGAGAATATTCATGACGGCCTGATCATCATTGAAAACAATATAATCGTCTTTGTGAACAGGCGATTAGCAGAAATCACCGGTTATTCCTTTGAAGAATTATGGAAGATGAAACCGCTTTCCATTATCGCACCTGAGGACCAGGAGAATGTAACCAGCCAAATTAAGAAAATCGATGAGAAAGATCTGGGGTTTACCGAACTCCGGATGTGGATACTGCGAAAAGACGGGCAACGCCGTTTTACATCTGCCCGCATCTCAGCTCTCCAGCATGCAGATACCCGTTACGCTTTTATCATCCTCACCGATATCACGGAAATTAAGGCAAATGAAGCCGCGCTGAAGGAGAGTGAACAGCGGTTCCGGATGATGGCTGAGAATATCCAGGACGGGCTCATCATTGTGGAAAACGGAAATTTTGTATTTGCCAACCACCGTATTGCAGATATCTCCGGTTATTCAAACGAAGAACTTACCCGGATGACATCAGCTGATCTGGTGTCTCCGGAAGATCGCGAAAAGATCGAAGAGATAGTGACTGCTACCCGGCCGGATTCAGGAAAACCCGGAGAGTTTACTATCTGGATTAACCGTAAAGATGGCAGCCGCCGCTGTATCTTCGGCAGGGTCACTGCTGCCCTGCATGACAACACAGTATCCACCTACATCACCATGACAGATATTACAGAGTCAACAGAGCGCGAACAGGCGCTTCGGGACCGGATTGATGCACTCCAGAAATTTATTGGCTGACCGTTGTACTGGTCGCGGAATTTATTCCCCTTTTTTCTTGAGTTTCTGGTATGATTTTTTAGAATCGTGGTGTTCACGATCCACGTTGTCCACTACCCGGATTCTATTTATCATTTGAATGTATAATCAATCTCAAATAACTTTATATATAATTGGTTTCAACCTGTAACAAACATTCCTTATCAAGAGGAGATCCATGATCACTAATCAGCAAAAGATTGTAGGTAAAAGCAAGAACCTGGCAGCCCATACCACCGGATCTAACCAGCGATCCACCGAGGTATGGTATTTAAGCCTCGTTATAGTCGCATGTGCCATTCTCATCATCTCTCCCGCCCAGGCAGCAGCATCGGGTACGAAATACATGGCAGGAAGCCCACTACTGTCTGCTTATATATCCGGCTCGAATGAAGTAAGCCCGGGAGATACGGTCCAACTGAAAGTGGTTATCGAAAATAAAGGGGTCAACGAGTTCAAGTTTATCCAATCCGGCGTTATTGACCGTGATGATCTCCCGAACACCGCAAAATTCCTTACCGTATCAATCGCCCAGGGTGATGCGCCTGTTGTCATTAAATCAGACCCGCAGATGCTTGGAGATTTAAAGGGATCCGGTATCGCAAGCTGTGTAATCACCATTAAGGTACAATCTGATGCGGCTTCAGGTACGTACAATCTTCCGCTTACCCTGAATTACACGTACCTCTACGAGGCGGAACAGTATGGAACGGATACCATTCAATATCTCTACAAGAACAAAAATGAGACGTTTAATCTTCCCATAAAAATTAAACCGGAACTGAAGATACAGGTAATTTCTATAAAGAGCGAGCACCTGAATGCCGGTACTGAAGGCTACATTGACCTTGAAGTAAAAAATATCGGTCATGAGAACGGGAAAAAAGCCATTATCAAGATTGTCCGTAATGACATGAGCCCCGTCCTCCCTACTTCAGGTAGCATGTATATCGGGGATTTTTCGGTCGATCAGGTCGTCAGCAGCCGGTTTAAGGTATCTGTCTCCAGCGATGCCGACGAGCAGACGTATCCACTCGATGTTCTGGTAAATTACGAGAATAGTGAAGGGGATCAGGTCGCATCAGATGTGGAAACTATCGGCCTTCAGGTTGGTAAAAAAATTGATTTTGGTATCATATCTGACCCAGAAACAGTCTTTCCAGGCCAGAAGAAAGTGATCAATGTCCAGTATACCAATACCGGTGGTGCTACGGCATACAATGTGCAGGCACGCATCAGTGCTGTGGATCCCTTCACCAGCAACGATGACACAGCATTTCTTGGAACGATTGCACCTGGAGAAACACAGGAAGCAACCTTTGAAATCTCAGTAGACAAAACTGCGACAATCAAGGAGTATGCCCTTGACTCCGAGGGACGGTACCGTGATGCACTGGATAATTCGCTGATCTCAGACCCGATGAAAGTCCGGATTGTGGTCGAAGAAGAAGACTCGCTCCTGGGCAATCCGTTTGTCCTGGCCGGTATTGCGGCAGCTGTCATCCTGATCGGGTACCTAGTCTATCGCCAGAGAACGAAGCAGCACTAACCAGGTGCGTTCATGCCAGCAACACCTCATAGAGGTGCATACGCGATCGCACATACTTCAGGAAGAGGAATTTCCCTCATTCCTGGCAACCAATTCTATTCCGGTCACTGTACTGGAAAGGCTTCTTTATGATTGACCAGATATTTGGAAAACTCGCAGAGGTCATCAACAACCACCCCAGGAGGGTTGCTGCCGTCATCGGAATTGTCTTTATCATTGCCCTGTACGGGATGACACTCATCGCCATGGAAACGGGCAACGATACTTACCTGGATAAGAATTCACCGGAGGGTATCCTCAATAAACACTATGCTGACACATTCTCGTCAAATGCACTCATTCTTATCGTAGAAACCAGCGATCCTCTCAGTCCCCAGGTGCTCAGTTATATTGAAGGGATTGAACGCGTCATCAGCCAGCAGGAAAATGTTGTGGGATCTGCAAGTGTCGCAGATCTTCTTAAAAGTGCAAACGGGGGGGTTCTGCCGCAGTCAAAAGGCGAGATCGACCGCATTATATCCAGTATCCCCCCTGAGGTAAAAGCGACAGCTGTCCCGTCAAATGTCCTGACTCTTGTACAAATCACCCTCTCTGAGGGATTGTCCGAAGATGCAAAAAGCGCCACCCTCAAAAATGTAGAGTCCCTCATAGCACAAAGCAGCCCACCGCCCGGCGTAAAGGTTTCTGTTTCAGGCAGTGTTGCATTCTCTGAACAGATGAAGACCGAAATGGGATCGTCCATGGGTATCCTCATTGGAGGTGCAATGGTGCTGATGGTCATTGTCATGGGGATCCTGTTTTCGTATGCCAGCCACCGGTTCTTCCCGGGACTTTTCGTTGGCATAGGTCTTACGACCGCAATGGGTTTCATGGGTCTCGCCGGTATCCAGCTCAATATGGCAGTTCTTGGGGCTTTTCCTGTTATGATTGGGCTGGGCATCGATTACGGCATTCAGTTCCATGCGAGGCTGGATGAAGAAGCCCGGAAAGGATCGCTCGATAAAGCTGTAACCGTAATGGTAACCCGGACCGGCCCTGCTGTCATGTACGCAATGCTTGCCACATGTATGGGATTTATCGCGATGTTCATCTCGACCGTCCCCATGATACGCTCATTCGGCCTTGTAGCGATGATTGGTGTCATGAGCTGCTTTGTCATTTCGCTTATTGGTATTCCGACGATTGCTCACCTCGTCAACTACACACCCAAACCACAAAAAACAGATGTCTGTTATGCGGTCGGCGAAGGCGCGTGCGATTATATACCCTCAACAACTCAGGGTGATTCACGCCGCAGTGCGAAAAGAAAGAGTTCGTGGTCATATGGCCGGTTCCTGACCGATATTTCGGTAAAAATTGCGAAAAACCCCATACCCATACTTCTTATTGCTGGGATGGTTGCCCTCATCGGTTTCCAGATCGATCCGCAGATCCCGATTGAAACAAGCGAGAACTCTTTTGTTCCCAGTGACATGCCGGCAAAAGTCCAGATGGATAAAGTGACCGGCATCCTCGGCTCAACCAGCACCGCGGATTTCATTATCCAGGGAAGCCGGGTTACTGACCTCGATACCGTTAAGTGGCTGAAGGAATTCCAGGATTATGAGCTCGCCCATCACACTGAGCTCACCCGTGCAACCAGCATTGTGACGTATATCCTTGCATATAACGGGGGTTTGATGCCTGAAGACCAGAACCAGCTTAACGCCGTGATTGAAAAGATACCCGTCTGATGTCAAAAAATCCTACCTGAGCGGTTCAATGGAGGGTGTTGTCCGGTTCAATACTATCAAGATGGAGATGAGCTCGATGAATGGCCTCAAAGTCCAGATGGAAAAGGATATCAGATTCCTGCAACCGCCAACCGGAATAATTCTTGAACCTGTAGGATCATTTTACCTTTTCACATCACTTATCAACGGGCTCACGTCCTCAAAAGAGGCAATGACCTTACTCGGGTTCGTGCTTGTCTTTGTTTTCCTCGCACTCGTGTATCGTCATGTCCATGCAGTAACCCCGCTTGTCCCGATTATTTTCATTGTGGGATGGAATGCTGTAGCGATGTACGTAATGGGGATCGCGTACACTCCGCTCACGGCAACACTGGGATCCATGACCATAGGTGTCGCCGCTGAATATACGATCCTGGTAATGGAGCGATATGCAGAAGAGCAGGAGCGTTTGCACGACCACATTGCTGCAATACAGGAAAGTGTGAACAAGATAGGAACTGCAATAACAATCTCCGGTCTTGCAACCTTCTTCGGGTTTTCAGCGCTCTGTCTTTCAAGTTTCCCAATCATCAGCAATTTCGGCATAACGACCCTGATAGCAGTCGGGTTCTCATTAATGGGTGCGATCTTTATAATGCCGGGAATTCTTTCTGTGATGGGGGATCTGACTGAACGTCTGGAAAAAAGGAAGAAGCAGTCTGAATAGGATTGATAGAAATCTATCTGATTTTTTTTAAAGACCTTAAAACCAAGAGGTATTTACCCAATGAGATCCGCACTCTATTTTAACAAGAAAGGAGCGGGCAATGGAAGACGTGCTGGAAGCAAAAAATCTCACAAAAAGGTATGGTAACGTAACTGCTGTCGACAACGTCTCGTTAAAAGTGGAGAAGGGCGCACTGTTCGGTCTGCTTGGCCCGAACGGGTCAGGCAAAACCACCATGATCAAAATGCTGACCGGGCAGACCCGACCGACCGGCGGTTCAGCGACCGTGCTCGGGGTTGATGTAATTAAGGATCCAGTCGGTGTCCGCGGACTGGTGGGATCATCCCCGAGCAGGAGACCCCCCCCAGTTTCCTCACTGCAATAGAGGTACCTCGAATTCGTTGCAGCCGTCCGAAAAATCCCGGACATTGAGACGAAGGCGGACGGGTGGTTCGATTTCCTCGATTTTGCCGACAAGAAGAATGTTCTCTGCAAGGATCTCTCGCGGGGCACCCGCCAGAAACTGATGTTCACGCAGGCTTTCATCCACGAACCCCGGCTCGCGTTGATTGACGAGCCCTTAATCAACTTCGACCCGGTAATGCAGGACCTGGTCAAGGAATATCTTGCAGGGTATGTCAAAAAGGGAAAGACGATCTTTATCTCGACCCACATCCTCGAAGTGGCCGAAGAGATCTGCTCCGGGTTTGCTATCCTCCACAAGGGCTCACTGCTGCACTCCGGTCCCGTAGCCGAACTTACCGCACGGGACGAACACCTGCCCTCGTTCTTCCTCTCGCTCGTCCGGAAGGATCGCCATGTTTGAACTGTTCATCGCTATGCTCAAAGAGGAATGGCGGGTCCATTCCACGATGTTTGGAAGCCTCTCATTTGCCCTCTTCCCGGTCATGATCTTCGGGATCGCGTTCATGGGTGCGTTCCTCACTCCCCTGATGAGGACAACGATGCCATCCGGTAACCTCACGCTGATCATTCACGGAAGTTTTCTGATGCTGGGGATCATGGTCGGCGGGTTCGGGTTGCTGGGCAACGAGGTGATGAACCGCCGCTTTGGCCAGGCTAGTTTCTTAGCGTACAGCGCACGGAGCCTTCCGCTCTCCGAGCAGTTCATTTTTTTGAACTTTGTCATAAAAGATACGGTCTATTACTTCTTCCTCTGGGTCTTTCCCTTCGGCCTCGGGTATATCCTTGCATCGCCCTTTACCGGAGTCAGTCTCGCTACTGCGCTGCTCCTTCTCCTCACCCTGACTCTCGCGTTTCTCTTCGGACTCTGCAGTGTATTCTTCCTTTCCACCGTCTACGCCCGGTCACGACCGGTGCTCCTTGTTATCCTGCTGGCCCTTGGCGTGGGCTGGGGGAGTCTTGCAGCGCTGACCGGAACAAACCCGGCGCTCTTCTTCCCACCGCTGCTGCTCAACAGCGCATTCTCGTGGGTGAACTTGCTCGTCTCCTGCGCTGTGCTTGTCCTCCTCTTTGCCATCGCAATTATCCTGTTCAGCCCTGAATCCGTGGGATCAGAGAAATGCTACAAGGACTCCCTTGCTCCCCTGATGCGGAAGTTTTCATTCCTGCCTAACCCCCCGCTCTCTGCCAAAGACACCATTGACCTTTACCGGAGCGGGAGCCTGATTGGCCAGACGATCTTTTCTTTTCTTCTCCCCCTTGCCGTGATCTGGTTCTTCTTATCGCTGTTAGGCCCGTTCTTTCCGCCTCATGGTCTTATCTTCATATTCGCCATTACTACCGGCGTGATTGCATCAACCATGTACACATGGGTGACGATGTTTGACTCGTTCGGGCCGTACGCCTGCCTGCCGGTTGCTGTCAGCACGCTCATCACCAGCAAACTCACGACGTTTTCTGTCCTTCAGGTAATACCGGCAGCCTTTATCGCGATTGTCGCTATCCTGTCAGGAGAGTCAGCGTTCCTTATCCCGGCAGTCGTGCTTGGGGTTTCTGTCTCGTTTTTTGCAGTCGGTGTCATGGCCTGGCTCTGCGGGCTCTCCCCCAGCATACTGGTGTACGATGTGAAGGTGCTCTTTGTGTATCTCGTTCTTGTGGGCATTGTCCTGGCGGTCTTCACCTCAGTTGCCTTTGCAGACCCGTACTTTGCCCTCTCGGCAGTCATCCTTGCCATCCCGACATGGCTGCTGGTTCAGAAGGCAAAAGTCCGCTGGGATGCAGTGGACCCTGAAGGGTTCTGATTTTAAAAAAATACAGGAGTGGAGTGGGGACTCCCCCTGTCAGTTATGGCACTGTTGTCATTTGGAGCACCACATCATGGAAAAAGAACCTTGTAGCGTTCATCCAGAGCATGAAATACCGTTTACCGGCACCATCATCTCCCGATATGTCTGCCGTCACAGAACGGCTTATTGTAGGATTTTCCGCAGCGGCATAGTGTAACGCGGTTCCGGATTTCATAGACATGACCCTCTGACGATTCAACCGGAATACCGCCACGCACCCAGAGCGGGCCATGTTCACTTCGTGGAGGGTACTCGATAACCACGATAGATTTTTCAAATTCGGGTTCCAGTGCCTTTCCGGTCTTTTTATCCCAGACTACCAGTCGTCCTGACGGACAGTTTCCTGCCTCTTCGATAGCAATGTCCCTTGCCTCACCATTGTCCGATTGTCGCGTAAGGTTCCATATCCCCCCGGCACGCATGCAAAACCGGGCGTGAACACACATATGCTCAGCGTCTGTCAGTGACAGGGAAGGCCCGTTGATTTTCTTTGCCCGATCGAGATACGGCTTATCATCCGCAGTCTCAGTTCCGTTAAAGTGGATTTTTGCATGGGTACCGTCGCAGAATGGTTTGTTTTTCGAATGCCCGCAGCGGCACAGGGCGTATTGTTCCTGCAGGGGATATGTCTCAACCTCATGCCAGTTACTGCAGTATCCCTCTGAATCGTTGCGGATATCTTTTTTTATGAGAGGGACTCCTCCTGAAACGAGATAGGGACCGTTTTTACTGACCCTGATCCTCTCAGCACCATCATGGAGGGAAGAAGGGGTTTCTATTTTTGAGGACATGATGCTCCTGTTATCCTTTTGACCGGTGTATTTTAACTATTGCTGATCAGGTACATCCTGATCGAGTGGATTGTGGCAAACAGGCTTTATACGAATATGTATGAGTGAAAAGGCAAAAAATTTCCATTTCCTTATTAGCTCTCCTCGGTCTGTTGAGCCGGGCAGAAATTGCAGATGGAATAGAAGATCTCTTTTTCCTTGTCCCGGATCAGGCAATGGTACTCGCTGCCACGCTGTTCGACAGAAAAACCACCAGGAAACGGCATCCCGACAGGATGCCCGGGCTCGTCAAGTACAAACATGGAAAATGCGGCTATCAGGTAATAGAAGAGGCGGTTCTTCGGATTCCGGAAGTAAGGGTTACGTTCACCCGAGTCATTCCATGAAAAACACCCTTCCGGAAGCATTTCGCAGAATTTTCTGAATGTATCCGGGTCGCGGATTGAATCATTCATACGTGCAAATTCCCTGCTGCGGTGCATGGCAAGGAGCTGGTGATGCTTTCCGAACAGCTGTTCGCGGAAATAGGGGCGTATTCTTTCCCGGTAAGGGGAGGGGAGACGATCGATCTCGTTATTGAGCCTGCCACCGATGATCTGGAGATCAAATATCGTATAATTCTGAATCTCGTGAACCAGGAGATTTCCCAGTTCACCTTTCGTCCGTGCACTACTGAGTCGTGTTACGATTTCCCGGATCGCCCTGCCGGCTTTGTCGTGATTTTCGAGCGGTTGGGTCAGTCTCACCGTTTCCATGAACTCCGCACCTGATGTGTTATATCAGTATCTCTCCCGTGCACAAAAAGGAGATAGTTATACTTCAGAAAAACCGGGTAGAGAAACGGGGGAAAATCTGCCTTCGGCCCAATGCCCATAAAAAAATCGTTTCTACGAAATAACGCCGGGAAAATGTAATGCATAGGGGGATTACGGATAGAGCAGATACTCCCCTTCAATTCTCACCTTTGCATTTCCCCCGAAAAATACACTGCGCTGAACCTTTGAAGCATCGCTGACCAGCCGGATTATATTGGGACGCTCCATGCTTCTGCCCTGCTCGATTTTGATCATCTGGCCATCCCATAATCCGGCGTTCAGGAGGTAATACCCCAATGCTGCGTTCCCTGATCCCGTAGCGGGATCTTCAAGATACCCGTAAATAGGGGCAAATACCCGGGTGCGATAATTATTCTCAGGGATTGAAACCCCATCAGAAAAGACAAGGATAATTTCGATATCATGTGCAAGGCAGAACTCGTGCAGGTGCTTCTGGTCAGGACGGAGTGAAAGCAGAACCTCAAGAGATGTAAAGGGGACAATCAGGGTTGCGAGACCGGCGTTGACCAGCATTATTGGGTTCTTTTCCGTTATTTCACCCGGAGGGATTTTCAGGGCTGCTGCTATATCATCGCGGGTCAGTTCCGTGTCGAGAAAACGGGGCAGAGGCGCACTGATGAACACAGCATCTGCCGATGCAATCTCATTTCGAACGAGAAGGTCACGTCCCTGCACATGGATACGCACTATGGGATCCCGTGCGAGTGCCTCGTCGTTTTTTATGAGATCATACATCACCGCGATCGTTGCATGACCACAGAATGCAACTTCTCGTTCCTGAGAGAAAAACCGGAGACCCATGTGCCCCTCATCAGGATAGATATAGACAACCTCGCTGACAAATCCCGCAAGTTCACGGGCGATCTGCTGCATCCCCTCGACTGTCAGTGCTTTCTGATCAGGCAGGTACACACAACCTGCGGGATTCCCGGTCGATTGTCCCTCGACAAACGCATCAATTTTTTTAAAACGGTAGCGCTGCATAATAATCACATCCAGAATTAGTTCGGGATTGCTCCTTTGACAATGAACCGATCATGGCCGATATGAGCAGCCGGGGACACAATGATCGCTATCATGGGCAATGATCCGGTATTTTCCAGCTGGTGGACTTCCCCTTCCTGAACGGTGAAACAATCCCCGCTTTTCACTTCGACAGGGTTGTTCCATGCTGCATTTCCATCTGAAGAGGGGACACCTGAATGTATTTTTCCTTCCCCGTGGACAATCTGGTAGATCTCGCTTCCACCCCGGTGGTAATGGGCAGTAATACTTCGGTGCGGCTCCAGTTCGGCCACATACATGCCATTCTGGTCATCGCCTGTAACCCTGATGATGCGTATACCAACAGCCGGATCGATCCGGGCTGTTTTTAAGCATTCAAAAAAATTTTTGACTTTCGCCTCAGCACTCATACAACATTCTATTCATTGTGTACATCCCTCATTGATGTGTCTTCCTCTCCAGGCACAGACACATATGCGGGAGGGTGCTATGTTCACTCATGTGGAAAAATGGATTAAAGCACTGAACCCCGATGCTGTTGAGATTATTGGGTATCTGGAAGAAAATTAGCATGCGAATAAAATTAAAATGAAGAAAAAGAGTTTTCAGCAAAAAATAAGGTTTAAATATTATAACGGATAATTAAGATTAATTACGATAAAGAGAGGGGGGTTTGAATTTTAACCGGGTCGGGTCCTTTTCAAAAGCACTGAATTCACCAAAAGATACACTTATCTGAACCAGTCTTCATGCAAGAGAGGCTGGTCGTTTCCTCCTGTCAGATACCAAAAACTGATACAATACATTTTTTTCCCATATTCCCCTAATCCGAAAAATATGTGATACACCGGGCTCGCGGGTCAAACGAAAATACCGGCCAAAAAAAGCCACATTTTTCGACACAAACATAACAAACAGACATTCGTGGAATAATTGTTTAAACTCCAAGAATCATCTGCCGGGCATCGCTTGTATCGAACGATGAGAGCCGTATTCCGAGCAGCCGAATCTTCCTGCCATCAAAAATATCACGGAGTAAGGAATGGGCACAGGTGCGCACGGTTGCCAAATCTCCCGTAGAATGTGGAAGCGTCCGGGCTTTCGTCCTGGTGACAAAACCCTGGTACCGGACCTTCACGGTAATTGTCCTGCAGTGCAGGGACTCATCAGAAAGATTCCGGCATACTTCTCCTGCCAGTGCGTCAATTGTTGCCAAAACCAGCCGGACATCATCGGTATCTTCAGTAAACGTAGTTTCACGGGATACGGATTTCACACTATCCCGTTCTTTTACCTCGCCCGCCTCAATACCGGTTATTATATCCTGTAATCCAATCGCAGAACGCCCGAACCGTGCGATCAGCACCTGGATGTCAAACGCCGCAAGATCCCGTATGGTCCTGATGCCCATATCAAAAAGATCCGCCTCGGATTTTTTCCCGATACCGGGGATCTTCCGTACCGGCATAGGTGCAAGGAACAAGAACAGGTTCTCCGGCTCAACAACGGTAAGGCCGTCAGGTTTGTTTACATCGGAAGCGATCTTTGCAACCACTTTTGTCGGTGCAAGACCAATCGAACAGGTAAGCCCGAGTTGTGCGAGGATAGTGTCCTTGATCCGGACTGCGAGATTGGTTGCGCTGGGGAAGGTCTCCAGTCGGCTCACATCCATAAACGCCTCATCGATACTCACCTGCTGGATGGGGAAACTATGGGTTTTCAGGATTGCCATAACATCAGAAGAAGCTTTCACATATCGGGGAAATTCCAAAGGAAGGAAAACTGCGTGCGGGCAGAGAGCGAATGCCTGTGAGATGGGCATTGCTGACCGTATACCGAATGCCCGCGCCTCATACGAACATGTTGCCACAACCCCCCGCCCTTTCCCGTTTCTGGGATCGGCACCGATAACTACAGGTTTTCCTTTGAGGTCAGGTCGTTCCCGTATCTCGACCGATGCATAAAAACTGTCCATATCCAGATGCAGGATTATCCGCTTTGAGGTCTCCTGAACGCTACCCGGCTCCATTGTTCAAACCTCTCCTGGTCACATTCCGGCAATCCTGTCATGGTCGTATGGCGGTGCTTCAAAGTCACGGAGCGTGCACTGCCGCTCGCGGAGGATGCCCGCAAGCAGGTTTCCCTCCTCAATAAACCGCTGCATGGGCAACATGAATTTCTCTGAGATATGGGAGAGGGCAGAACGGATATCTTCAAACTCCCGTGCCGGTTGCCGCATTGCGCTCCTTACATTCTCCCGGACATTGAATACCCCCATAGGTACATATCCTTGAAGTGCCTCCCGGAGAATAATTGCCCCCGCTTGTTTTTGTTCCTGCGCAAGTGCCTCGAGCACCGCCATCTTGCATGAGTAATAACACCCGCCAAGTGGTGAATAGTCTGTCTTTTTTTTGGTTCCTTCATGATCGGAAAACACAAGTTCCTCATTGCCGAGCACATGCAGGAATGCTTCCGACCATTCGTACTGCCAGCCGGTTGGCATGAGTATCACCGCGTAATTGTTGTGCAGGCTGGAGTATTCATGCACCCGCCATGTGTCAAGTACCGGGCATTTTTTCACTTCCCTGAGAAGCCGGTCACCGATCATGGTATCGCAGGCTGTGATTGACCACCGTGTCGGTACAAGGTGCCGTCCCCGGTCCCGTCCCATTGTCCCGACTGAAAATGCTTTCTGGATGCTGGAGAACGGCACCCCCTTTTTGTGCAGGTCAACAACCGCATCTGCAGATTTCAGTTCGGTATCATAGTAAACCTTTTCCAGATTCCGATCCCACCTGCTGCTCTCGAACTCAAATCGCTCAATAGGAGCACTGGGCCCAAAGGGGGTATGTTCCTCGGAAAATGAGGTTCCGGTCGGAGTGCTCTCAAACGAGACTTCGCTCTCGACAGATGTACCCGAGAGGGAGATTTCCTGGAGTTTTTCAATGAACCGGCTATCAAGATCAAGTGCATTCACCCTGTGTTTACCCCGGACCAGGTTAAGCCGGTATCCGATGATCTCCTCCTGGGTTTTGTGTCCGGATATCCATGATTCGGGCATATCCATAATGGTTGTATCGCCGTGGAGAGGCGCGATCATCGGGCCGGCGTATACATCCGGGTAATTCCGACTCCCGATGAACACTGAAGGTGGCGAACTGCCATCCAGACTCCTTTCCCACAGCCACTGATTTCATCTGATGGGTAGCGGCTGTCAACTGTCTGAGATATGCACCTTTGCCAATCATCGCTTTGTTCAGAAAATCGATAAACACCCTATTAAGAAGTGAGGTATGCGGGGGGAAAGTGAACCGGAACATTACATACGACAAGGCAGAGTAATGAACAATCGCCACACTTGACGACAGGCAGGTATAGAATGAAGAAGAGACGATCCCATATTTCAGGGAAGGTGAGATCGTTTCATCGGGGCGACATTTGCACCCTCCATCTCACCCCCCGCCCATGCATATCGCTCCCGGATTGATGGAGGAAGATCCTTCTCAGAAATTGTAACAAAACCATACTGGCTGTAGAATCCGGTAAGGTTTCTTACTGAATGCATATAGAGAGTATTATGCCCGCATGCCTCAACCAGACCCTCCAGCACGGCATGAGAAAACCCGTGACCACGGTGAGCAGATGGCGTAAAAACAGCATCTACCTCAAACCCGTCAGGATGCTTCCGGCACCGTGCAACAGAGACGGCTTCATCCTGGAAGAATCCTGCAAATATCCGGTCTGTCCGCGGGTCTCCCTTTGTCTCGTGATAATCCGTCCAGAGTGTTTCTGCAACCAAAAACTCCGCTGCGGAAAGTTCCCGAACGGTAATGCCGGTCGTGTGCCGTACACCACGAAGACCTGCCGTTGCCGGGTTTTCTGTTAGGGGGCGTGCCGGGGCATCCTCACCAGTTCCTTCTACCCGGTAACCGTCGGGAGGGACATGGATCACAAACCGTGCACCGTTCCCTTCAGTCCCGGTTTCAGTGATCGCCATACCAGTCACTCCGAGGATCTCCCGGCAAATGAATAACCCGATCCCGGCATGCCCTCCTTCATCATATTCGAATATCTGCTGCTTCTTATCTGCAGGGATTCCGATACCATCATCATCCAGTATGAGATCGAGCCCTTCAGGCATCTCCTGGTACGTTACGATAAGGTTTTTAATTTTGATACCATGACTGAAGGCATTGCCGGCAATGTGAATGAGGACGTCTTTAAAGAGAGGATCGGCGAAAATCTCGAGTCTTTCCGCCCAGAGCCTGACAGAAACGGATCCTGACGGATTGGCAAGATTTGCCGATTCAAGAATCTGCTGGACACCGAGCCAGGCCGGAGGTGATATCCCGAGATTTTTATAGGACTCGGTGAGGAAGAGCTGGCGTTTTAAATTTACTGCAAGCACCCGCATCTGGTTAAAAAATCCCCGTGCAGGAGTGTCATTGCAGTGCGCATCCGCATTTTTTACCGTCAGAGTCATCTGATCAACGGTACGGAGAAGGTGATCATGTGAAATCCGTGACAGGAATTTAAGCTTATCATTCGCAGCCTTCAGCGCTTTCTCCGCATGGACACGACGAGTGATTTCTGCAAAGGTGATGATCACCCGCTTGTCGGGGAGTAATGCTGCCGATACAAGAACTGTTTCAGACCTTCCATCCGGTAATGTAAATATGGTCTCTGCCGCATGGACCGCATTTTCCCTTAAGAGCTGTGAAAACAGTTTCTGTTCAAAGTCCCCACCCCAGAATGAGGTGAGGGGGGCCCCGGTAAGATCAGACGATGTCCTGTGAAGGAGCTCGGAGGCTTTGTCATTCACTTCCTCAATTACCCTCCCGTGTTCTGTTTCCTGAACGAGAATGCTTCCAGCCTCTGAATGGTAAAAAAGCCCCTGATACAGGTCCTGACGCTCACGGAACTTAAATGAGAGAACTGCAATCAGCCACCCGATTCCAACTACCACAATTGTCCGGACAAGTGCCTCGATGATCGTGGTGAATGAACTTCCTGAAATCAGAAAAACCATCAGAAAATACATTCCGCCGATGCACCCTGCAATGAACAATCCCCATTTCGGGTAACGGTACGCCGCAATCACTACAGGAATATAAAGGAGGTGGGGCAGTACTATGGAAATGCCGCTGAGGAGTCCAATAAGGTTTGCCAGGACAGCGGCTGATGATGACACGACAATAAGAGTGTCCCAGATTATATCGCGTTTTGACAGAACATGAGGCAGGTTCACGGTATATTTCTCTCCAGTTTCTTTTCCGAATCCGGTCTGCTGTCAGCTGAAAACAGTTTCCCGGGCTAATTTAATTTTCGTCCCTCCGGACTGCGGATGAAGAGTGGTTGTCGGATAAAGTTATTATCATACCGGTTATGTTCCTTTGCAGGGTCCCGGCCCAACCGCAATACATACGTTAATCGTTCATGACACCATTGATATACCTCACGGAGTTGTGTGAATTAGAAATAACAGCAATGGAAATAATGATGGTATTGACCCAAACGCAGTAAATGAAGACGGGACCCCGGTTGTCCGGGTTACGGTTACCAAAGAAATGGGCCAACGAACAATTCGCTTTTGCTGACCTGATGATGGGTGCAAATCATATTCGTGTCCGGTGTTATGACGGTGTCACCCGCATGGGCCGGATTAAGGGAAAAATCAAAAAACGGGTCTGGATTCGCGAAGGGGATATCCTTATAGTAACACCGTGGTCTTTCCAGGATGAGAAGTGTGATATCATTTACCGTTATCTTCCCCCACAGGCTGACTGGTTAAGAAAAAACCGGTATCTCTGATAAAATCTTTTTTACATGCAGTGTATGCATTTCACAGTTGTCTTACGTATCCATTGGGTTTGAAAATTACCGGGGTACGGTGGAATGATTGAAATTCGGGCTTGATTTTTTAAAATAGAGGAAAATCCCGTATTTTTATAAAACATCTCTTTATCGTGTCATAAAAGAAATATAGCCTACCGCTATGCAACACACTGAAAAGAATATCAGAATAATTCGTGACAAGTTGAGCAGGATCGGAATCGGCGAGAAAAAATTGGATGATAAGACAATCCTGGCCTCATATAGCATCAACAAATTCGGCCAGTTGTGCGCAATTCCAAAAGAAATCCCTCCCGTTCAATAAAACGGGTATCTTTTTTATTCCTTTACCGTGTATCCTGCACTGGTAAGAATTTCACGGACCTTCAATTCCCATATCGCATCATCCGGTTCGTTTAAAAGATCGATACCTGTTTTCCAGAGCCGGGTCAGGTCCTCTTCATCGGAAAAGAAAGCCCGCTGGTACATGATTCTTCCGGCCCGCAGTCCTCCTTTGTTCAGGATGAGCAGGCGCCAGCATCCATAATCCCTGCAGATCTCCGGGCGGGTCTGGTGGACGGTACAATATGCCTTCCGGTCCTTGGAATGATACCGTAAAAACGGACACGCCTCCGGCTGCTCCAGAAAAATGCTTTTATCTTCAAAGAGATCGTGTTTGTCCTGATCGATTATGACTGCTGTTTTTTCCCCGGTGTATCGGTTATTCACCAGGAATTCAAACCTGTCACGGGTTTCCTGTATAGTATGAACCTGTCCCATGTGGTGACAGCACTCACCACATTGCTGGCATTCAAATACCATGAGCGTTCATCCTCTGGATCAGTGGGTGCTCTGCCAGATGGCGAGCCCGAATTCGAGCGCGATCAGGATGATGATCACCCATTCAAGAAAGTTTGAGTGCTGGATACGGACTTCATCGGAAAGCATGGAGTAGTTTTCACGGATAACATCGATCTTCCGGGTCACACTCTCACTCCACTGGTTGCTCCTGAGCACCTTTAACGCGGTTGCATAGACACGGGCATAATAAACATCCTCAGTGACCTTGATCAGGTTATTCACTTTTTCGATAATTTCAGATATTTCTGCATAGGTCTCCATTTGCTTTGCCATGATTGCATGGTACTGGCGACTCCGGCGAAACTGGGAAAGCCTGTCTGCATGCTCGATATCATCATACATCTTCTCCATCTCGCGCGTCAGTTCCTGGTCATAGTAGCGCAGCTCAAGCACCTGGACATTGGCAAATTCTATAAGGTCAATCAGGTCCGTCGGGTTTTCCGGGTTACACAGGAGAGCTGAATCCCAGGACAGGATAGCAAGATCTTCATTGGTATAACTCAGAGAATTCCGGATAATCTCTTCTCTCATCTGGGCCGAAGTATTGGCCTTTTCCCCGATTAAGAGGGGAACAGGATCGATCGAATCATCACGGTGATCTGTTACATAGACCGTGTAGTCTTCAAAAAAGTCAGGGTTTATCGCGAAATTTTTGATATGGGGTTTGATGATCTCCCCAAGGGTCTTGAGGTACTGGACATAAAAGTCCGATAACCCTTCCTGGCCGGCAAACAGGAACGCAATCTCCTCGAGCTCAGAATAGTGTGCGTCCTTGTTTTCAAAGATAAAACAGAAGCTGATTGCACCGATATCGAATACCCGGGCGACTACCGAGAACTCGAACGGCTTGCCCTCCCGCTCCACCCGTATGGGGTGCATCTGGATCATGAGCGGTGGCTCTTCTATCATGATGGACTTTTGTTTGACGCGGACAAAGCTGGTTCTCGCCGTGAAGTAATTCTGAGCGAGGGCTCGCTCCAGCCAGTCAAGATCTATTTCCCTGCCTATATCATATATCCGGTAAAACCGGAGTGTAATCATGGTAATCTCCTTTCCCGATGGATCCTTTATTGGAGCAGCATTGTCATTGATGACGGATAATCATTATCCACGATTGTCTGAATTGCATGAGGCGAAGCAGAGATTAAGTGCTACTGCATCAAACCATCAGATCAGTACGGTATGAGCCAGTCTGCTATTGAAAGTGAGGGAGTATTCCGGGAAATGAAAAACCCCGAAAACAGCTGCAACTCTCTTCCCGACAATAACAGTATTATCCGGATTGACCATCTTACAAAAGTATTCAATGGGAAGAACCAGACCGTAACTGCCGTCGACGATGTCACATTTGAAGTGAAACGGGGAGAGATCTTTGGTCTCCTTGGGCCTAACGGGGCGGGAAAGAGTACCTTTATCCGGGTACTGACGACACTGCTCCGCCCGACATCCGGCACAGCATGCGTTGATACCTATGATATTGTCAAAGACCCTGAAAAGATCCGGAGCATCATCGGGGTCTGCCCGCAGAACAGTACGCTCGACGTTGAACTTACCGCTTATGACAACCTCGAATTCTACGGAAAACTGGTAAACGTTGACGACAGCATTCTGGACAAGAGGATATGGCGACTCCTTGCGATGACCGAGCTGACTGACCGTGCCCATATGAAAGTCCAGACATTTTCCGGGGGTATGAGAAGGAAACTCGAGATTGTCCGCGCTTTTATTCATCACCCGCTCATCCTTTTTCTCGATGAACCAACTATCGGTCTTGACCCGGAAGCCCGTCATGAAGTCTGGCAGCAGATTTCAAAGCTGAATGAGGAAAAAACTACTATCATTTTGACCACGCACTACATGGACGAAGCAGAAAAACTCTGTAACCGGATCGCGTTTGTTGATAAAGGACGGCTTATTGCTCTGGATGTTCTGGAGAACCTCAAACAGCTGATTCCAGCCGGTGACCTGATTGAAATTGGTTTTGACACAATTGATGAGAGACTGCTCCCGGTTTTGAAGCAGAATTCTCTCATCAATTCAGTTGAGATCAAGGATCAAAAACTCATTATATCAGCAAAAAACGGGAGCAGATTATTACCGGAAATCGTAGTTGTATTTGAAAAATTCTCCACGCCCATGACATCAATATCAATACGATCACCTTCACTGGAAGATGTTTTCATTCATCTCACCGGCAAAAAACTTGACGATGGAGGTCATCAGGATTCACGACATGCCCGTGGGGGGCGGCCAGCATGATTCGGGGTGCGGTCGCAATCTTCAAAAGGGATTTCAAGAAATTCCTCAGTAACCCGTTTGTGGTCATCATGACGCTTATGATGCCCATCATGTATCTGGTAATTTTCGGCAATGCCTTCGGTGGGACCATCAGTCATGTTCCGGTCGGCGTTGTCCAGGAAGCACCGCCCTATAATAATACCCCGCTTTTTACCGATGCAGCGATAGCACTCAATCATATCCCCCAGAAAGATTATCCAAAACTCCTGGATGTCACGGTATATTCAGATGAAATATCGGCCAAACGTGATCTGGCAAAGGGATTGATATCAGCAGTGGTTGTTTTTCCGTCAGAAATATCCAATGACCATGCAGTCCGGCTGTATGTTGACAGTTCGAATTCCATAATTCCTCAACTTGTAGAATCAGCAGTACGCAGTGTTCTTGCTGCACTCGGGGCACATAATCCGATAGAAGTCAATAAAATTTACGGGGATATCAAATACATACAGTTCTTCGGTGTAGGCGTCATTATGATGGCAATTTTCACCTCCACGATGTTCGGGGGCGGGATTGCCCTGATACGGGATCGTGAAGCCGGGATTCACGAAGGTTATCTTGTGACACCGGTGCAACGCACGAGCATCATCGCCGGGATCATTTCCAGCGGCACTGTCAGGGCATTTATCGCGGGATTTACCATCTTCTTAATAGACATTTTAATAACCGGTATAATGATCCAGAGCCTGGAAGACTTCCTGCTGGTTATGCTGGTGATCCTGATCGCATGTATCGGTGTTACCAGTCTTGTAGTATCCTTTGCATCGCGGTTTTCCGCCCAGCAGGAATACGCTTCAGTGGTCGCTTTTCTGAACCTTATCCTTTTCATGACATCCGGAGCGTTCTATCCCGTTCTCGGGATGCCGGAATGGTTGCGCTGGATTACTATCATCAATCCGGAGTATTATGGGGTTGATGCACTCAGAGGTATTATCCTCAGGGGGCAGGGGCTCGATGTTATCGGGATGGATCTTGTTGCATTACTGATTTTTTCCGGTGCAATGTTTATTCTCGGCATCGCCACGTACCGGCGCACACTGGAATAAGGATCCGGAAAAGCAGGGTCTCTCGTTAAAAAATGATAGCCTGTCGTATTACAGGACCTGTTTTACTCCGGCAAGTGAACGTATGAGTTTCTGGGTTTCTTCGGGAGTTCCTGTTGTATTTACGCTATAACACTGCGTCCGTTGCAGGAGATCTCCGAAATACCTGTCCCTGAGGTGTGTTTTGAAAGAATTGCGGACAAGAAGATGCGGGTTGAAATAATTGTTTTCACTCATGAGTTTCATCGCGGTGTTGGGATCGAGTGACTGAGCCACGTTTGGATCTGCCGGATCCCGTTTGAGGACAATAAGGGTCTTTATGGTTGTTAAAGGGAGTATTCTCCCTTTTCCAATAACCCACCGCAGGTCAGCAACCGCCCTCCTGTCAGGGTCATACATATTGCCGGGAACAAGTCCCCCAAACTCTTTCCAGATGGTTGCAAGGTCTTCCTGGATATAAAAATTCTTCTCCGAGCCATAAGCGAGAATATCGTCCCCATACACCCGGAAGAAGAACCAGTCATCCGATATAACACGGGTACGCGGGTTGGTCAGAAGCCCGTAGGTCTGGGTGGTTTTCCCGGATCCGGGTGCACCGATCAAGCCGAGCCCTTTTCCCTCAATATCCACGCATGCCCCGTGCACTGACCAGATACCATGTTCATCTTCAAGGATATCCCCGGCAAGACTGAGGGCGATGGATTTTATCCAGCCATAATACCGGAAATTGAGCAGAAACGCGGTTTTTGTATTCGGGTCATACAGCACGGTATCAGATGAAAAAGACGGGTCTTTATATACATAAAGCCTGCCATGCGAACGGACGTTTTGCGACATCGAGTAAAAATTATCCTCCCAGGTGTCCCGGAGGGCATGGTCATCGCAGAGAAGTTTTATGCAGCAGCCATAGATTTCGGATTTGATTTCATAGCGGACTTTCGGAAGATACCGTTGTGACATGGTCTCAGTTTCTTCCGTTGATATGAGGGAAACGCTGTAGGTCATAGCTATCTCGCGAATTTCAGAAAGGAGATTTTGCCTTCATGGTATCTGATAGTATCGGCAGATTTTATACTTTCTGACCCCAGGCAGAAAAATTTGGTTTACATAATATTTTTAAAAAAAATACACTGGGATTACCGTTCAAATGTCTATCTTTGAATAATAAGCGAATCTGTGAAGTCACTTTCCTGACAATGAACAAATAGTCAACAGGCTATGAATCGATCCCCCGCCAGAAGTAATTATTTCATAAGAACAAGCAGTTTACTGAGGACTCCTCCAACGATGCCAGTAATTGCATTCGACCACATTTACTCAAAGGAGGCGATTAAAAATCCGTACACATAATCGTGAGACTAACCAGGCTCTTTTTTTATTATGATGAAGTTGATTTCACCAGGATTCCGGCCGGTTTATGGGACTATTTTAACATGATACGGCTCGTGCCTGTTGTAGAAGAAAAACGATATTAAAAAAAATTTATGTAGAGTTGCAATGCATCAATGCCTAGCCAGATTTTATTATTTTCACAGATTATGTAACGATATAGGAAGATCCGGACAGACATTACCCCAGACAAACACCTTTCATCGGGTCTTCCGTTTCCTTCTTTTTCATTTTTTATTCGAATACGAAGAAGTCCGGAATTCGAACAATACTGGTACTGATTGCAAAAAAATTGCAAAAAATTTTTATCAGTCTAAAAAAAGAGTTTTCCGGGATTACAAAAAGATCATCCACGTTTTCTTCTATACATCGCAGCGCCCAGTCCACTAATCACCAGCGCCAATCCGGTAATTTCCATCGCAAGCGGTGACTTGGCCGTCGTCGCCTCTGCGCTGTCCACAGCAGAGGTTTCCGTTATAGCAGCAGTGGTCTGCCCTGCCATGGGCTGAGCGCCACCAGTGGCTGTCAGCTGGAAGGTGAGTTTTGTATACGCATCATCAACACCATAGTTGTTGATCGCATCGGAAAGAGCATTTGAGGCGGCAGCATCCTGAACACTTCCAGAACCGGTAAAGTTGAAGATCATTGCATTGGTCAAAGTATTAACTACCTGGCCCGAATAGACACCCGCTTCCTCTACATCGATATTGTATATCCCGTTCGCACCCGGGCTCTGGATATAGACGTAATATGTTGCCGGGGGCATTCCGGTTGATGCGTATGTTCGGGAGAACGTGCCGGCGACAGTAACCGGAACTGTCGTGACATTCACGTAGTTACCAGCAAATACCCAGATCTGGACATCAGCCGGAACCGTGCTTCCGATGACCGTTCCACTGATAGTGACCGGCTCACCGACAACCGGAGACTCCTGAAGAGACTGTTGCACTCACCGACTGTTTTACATCCATCATTGTAGTTGCTCCCGCGGTCCCTGGTCCGGTGCTGGTTGCT
Organism: uncultured Methanoregulaceae archaeon; assembly: GCA_963733045.1. GTDB lineage: Archaea > Halobacteriota > Methanomicrobia > Methanomicrobiales > Methanospirillaceae > Methanoregula. Next base: position 162,105 of record CAVTBZ010000010.1, read on the forward strand.
GCCACAGAAAATGTCGTGGGAAGAGGAGACACCGTACCAGAGACGGGGAGAGCAACCAGTACCTGCCAGAACCACCAGTGCAATGACGGGAGTTCCAAAAAAAGATACGGAATTCTTCATATGAGAGATTTTAGGCGGTGATCGCTATAAGTATTATTGATTATTTCTTCATGCGATTGCTATTCCTTTTATTCCTGATTCCTATCCATGCCGATACTATCAATATTACCCACAGATACTATGAACCGGTGGCTCTCTCCCGATCAACGGATGATGCATTACCTGTCCCTGCCGGGGACCAACCACTCATCAGCGTTTAAACGTTGTTAAAAACTCCGTCGTTTCGATCGTATGCCCGGTCAGTGCCCAGTCTATTGATTCCCGGTCTGCAGTCGGCTGAGTAATGTCCATATCCACCGCGTACATCCGGAAAATATACCTGTGCATTGATCCTATTGGCGGACAGGGTGCAAAGTATCCCCGTGAACCGGCACTGGTTTGTCCCTGCTGCGCTCCGTTGGCGAGCACTTTTGCATTCGGCTGTGCCTGTGCAAGCTCCCCGGATACCGGGGGGATGTTGTAGACAATCCAGTGAGTGAATATGCCATCGGGTACATCGGGATCATCCAGAATCAGGACGAGACTTTTCGTTCCGGAAGGGATCCCGTCCCATGATACTGCTGGCGATTCACTTGCACCTTTACAGCTGTATACATCAGGTAGAACAGATCCTGCAGCAAGAGTATTTACCCGGATCACGAACGTGCTGGAAGGACCCGGGGCCTGGGCAGTGGAATCTGTGGTTTGGAGCGGTGCAGGAGATTGCGGGGAGGAGGAGGAGGTTGATGTACATCCACATGAGACAATGCATACACAGATTAGTGCAGCGGAGAGCATAAACCAGCGAATCTGCATAACCTGACAAGTGCATACCTCATAATAAGTATTCCGACGATCTGTCAGTGCGGGTATCACCTGCAACAGCCACCTATATACACTTCCGGTATCAATAGCTCGTATAACCCACGGCATAAAAATGACACCAGGAGTTCAGGAGGTGCCGTCATGAAAATGCAGAGTACCCCGCAAAAATCCCAGGTCAACGGACCTGTCCCTTTGAGTTTCTGTATAGTTCTCAAGAAGGATGGAAGGATCGACCGGTTGCTGGACCGCCCGCTTGAGGAATATCTCGCCGCCATCAGCGATGCGGGTATAGCCTGGATCGACTTCAGCACCAAAGATGATGACAAAGAGATTGAACATATCGCCCAGATCGCCGGTTTTTCCAAGATACCGATCCCGAAGCTGACCACGGGTTTCTATTCGGCATACGAAGATTACGACACCGAACTGGGCATTATGCTCCCTTCGGCGACTGTGCGGGCCGAAAAGATGTCGGTGCACCCGCTCTTTATTCTTATCCGTGACAATTTCATCCTCACAGTCCATTGTGAAGAGATTAACCGGCTCCTGAGGTTTTCCCGGTATGCCCCTCCCTTTTTCAAAAAGATCGCAGAAGAACCCCTTGTGGACAAAGTCACCATGGTCCTGGAACGGATCATCGATGAGAACAATGACCGCAACTTTGAGTACCTCCGTGAGATTGAGATGCATGGCGACTCGATCAGCAAATCACTGATCGAAGAGAACCTGGCCAAGAGAAAGATCGCACACGATATCTATCACATGAAGCACGTGCTGATCGATTATTTGAACGTGCTCTGGTCGACAAAAGATGTGGTCGATTCGCTGCGCTACGGAGATGCTGATCTGATTACCAATAATGAGAAACTTCTTGGGCGGATCGGGATCTTATCCGACAACATCGATCGCCATATCGAACTCTCGGAGCAGATGTCCAACGTGCTTTCGTCCGGGCTGGAAGTAATGCAGAGCATCTATAACAACCAGCTCCAGAACTTAAATAACCGGTTTGCTCTCGTAACCGCCTATCTTACTGTTCTCGGTACCGCATTTTTAGTGCCGAACACGATTGCGACCATCGCAGGAAGCGGGGTTATGCGGGGGACGATGGGGGCCCAGTGGTGGTACGTGCCGTTGCTCATCATCTCTACCGTTGTCGCGACACTGGCTTCTTTCCTCTGGGTACTCCACGTCTGGAAGATGAAAGAGAAAGAGTGATACGGGTCAGCAGACGTTTTCGGCCCCTATCGATCATCCGGGGAATGTCCGTTAATCCGGGATCTGGAGTGGAGACTCCCGATCAGATATTTTAAAAAAACCTGGTTCAAGGAGCAAACACCATTTGTCATACAAGAAAACCAGATAGAGTGAGGTGATTCTTCCCGTTTGGGAAAACCAATGCCATTATATATGGTAATTGGTAATAATTTACTTTGTATAGGAGCAAAAAATGAAGGCAGAAGACGCAAAGAAGATCATTTCAACTGCTATCGACAGAGAAGTTGAAGCATACACCTTTTACCGGACAATATCCGACAAGGTGAAAGATTCGGTACTGAAGAACCTTTTTGATGAACTCGCCGGTGAGGAGAAACAGCACCGGGAATTTTTGCAGGGCATGCTCTCAAAGGATGTCACCAAGATGCACTTTGATCCAAAGAAGGATTACAAAGTGGTAAATGCAATGCCGAGCCCACCGCTGTCAGTTGATATGAAACCACTCGATGGTCTTGTTATTGCGATCAAGAAAGAACTTGAAGCAATGCAGATGTATACCCAGGCTTGCAAATCTCTCAGCTGAAACTGAGCAGAAACTGCTCTTTTCCCAGCTGGCTAACATGGAAAGTGGCCACAAAGCCCGGCTTGAGGATATTTACACCAACATGGCCTTCCCAGAAGTCTGGTAAACGTTCGGGCAAATCTAAAAAACACCATGGATGCATCCTGCATCCACCCTGTTTTTCCTCGTTATCCTTTCCGAAAATCCTGTTTTAATTCCTCCATCAATGGGGAAAAAAATTACGCCACACCTGTAATTCAGCCAACTCTATGCTCATAGATAATTTTTATGCTGATCATGATTGGTATAAAACTGTAAAAAAATCCATTTTATTACCTGGGATATCTTCAAGATATTCCCCGAGGGGGATCAGGATATCCATGGCGCCCTTTGAATTTGATGTGAGGATATCAGATAATTTCAGTCATCGTCCGGCTCAGCAGTGACAAGCCTCGGATCATCACGGGCAAGAATCAGGGCAGTAAGAGCACTTTTTTCCTTATCCTTGATCTCCAGCATGATATCAATGTCAAAAGGAATGGTCGATTGCAGGAAAAACTGGAAATCTTTCTGGTCGATACTTTCGGCATGTGCCCCCAAACGTTTTCCCGGTTGCTGCGAACTGTAATCAACCATAGGGATACCGTCGTTCTTTCTCCATGTCGAATTGAGCGGTGCAAGAAGATCTGCGGTTGTTTCACCGTTATTGTTAATAGCATGGTGGAAAACATCAAAAATCACAGGAATTCCCGTGCGTCTGTTGAGGGCAAGGCAATCCGAAAGGGTATAGAGCCTTTCATCATTCTCCAAAACAAGGCGTCGTTTGACTGAGTCATCGAGATTTTCATAGTTTGTGACAAATCGTTCCATGCTGGCCGGTTTATTTCCGTATATACCTCCTGCATGGATCTGGAGTTTTGCTGAATCGTCAAGACCCATCAGGTCGAGAACCTGTGCCTGGTAAATCAGATCGGCAATACTCCGTCCCAGGACTCTCTTGTCTGGAGTGTTTAACAGGACAAACTGGTCCGGGTGCATGGAGATCCTGAACCGGTGCTTCCGTATGTACTCCCCGACAGCTGAAAACTCGTCAGCAAAGTGTTTTTGCCAGGGGAATGTGCAGACAGGGTGAGATGCAAAAGGGATTATATCGGATGTAATCCGGAAAAAGAGCATCCTTTGATCTTCATTATACGAGAGTATTTTCATGAGACAGGCAAGATTTGCCTGTATGGTATCCTGCAGCCGCTTATCGGAGTATGAGGCAAGACGAAAAGTACGGGATGGGGAACACCCGATCGAACGGTTAATGCAGGGGTAACCGATTCGCATACGGGAAAAAGCCTGTCAGGCGCCTCACTTCGTTTTCAGCGTCTTTCCTATGCTCCATGCATCGCCGGCACAATCCCCGACCCTCCAGTACCGGTTGTCCGGCATGGAGAGAAGGAGAGGGTTGATCTTCTTAATATCCGGATTACGATCGGTGAGATACTTTTCTTCTGTGTAGGATGCGATAATTTCACCGATGTAAAAATTATTGGTAAGATTTTCAACCGTAGACTGCAGCTGGCATTCTATGGAAAGCGGACATTCACTTATCATGGGAGTCTGTTTTCAGCTCGCCATAATAAATATCAAAGAGGGCTGCCTTGTCAGCATCCTTTCCTGAAACCAGCCCGCAATAATCCGTTTTCTCCACCATTTCAACTGATGGGAAGTTTATACTGAACGTTTGGTTCTCTTCGATCCCTCGGACCGAGTGGTGGTGCCGGCCGACGCCACAACCAACCGTTGGCGGATTTGCATTGACGCGGGTTATCCACCCCAGCGTCATGAAATCGGGTTTACCGTCCACCATTGTGCCAAGCAGGGTAACCGGCATGGGATACATGAACACATTTCTACCTGCTGAAATTTTCCCCATATGTCATTTCACCGGTTCTGTTATGGACAGGGGATTATAAAAAAGGATTGCTACCGGACAATTCACGGGGGAGTTACGATGTTTCCTGAAAATTAAGTGCCGCAGAATTCATGCAGTAGCGTTTACCGGTCGGGGGCGGACCATCATCAAAGACATGCCCGAGGTGTGCCCCGCAGCGGGTACAGAGCACTTCGGTGCGTACCATCCCTCCCGATGTGTCGGTATGGGTTCGGATATTGAGACCTGATACGGGAGCGTAGAAACTTGGCCAGCCAGTGCCGGAATCGAACTTTGTCTCTGATAAAAAGAGATCGGTACCGCAACATACGCAGGAATAGACTCCATGTTCTTTCGTTGCATGGTATTTACCGGTGAAGGCATACTCGGTACCCTGTTTCCGGGCCACATTGAACTGTTCGGGCGTAAGCTGTGCTCTCCACTCCACGTCAGTCTTTACGATGGGAGTGACTTCCTCGGTCTTTCCTGTACGGGCATTGAAAACAGAAACCGTACCTCCGGGTTTTACACTTGTCTCCACGAGTTTTCACCTGCATGAAAGATAGGGGAGCAGGAACATAGAACTTATGATCAAAGACATGCGGAATATCTTTGTCAGAATTATAACCCGAAGAAACCCAATATCCTGCGTTTGGTATCCTTATGAAAGATTTTCGCACCTTCCTTGATGTTGCGCACATCTTCCACCGTGTAGAGAATATCGGGATGGCGTGTTGAAAGAATACCCAGCAAACGTCCGAGTTCGGTACGGGGAACGATCATGAAGATGATGGTAACGGGGTTTGAGAAACTCCCCGATCCCTCGATTCTCGTCATCCCGTACCCGAGCGTGGAGAGCTCGGTGATGAGCGGCTGGGGATCAGCAGGAGTGATGAGACGCACGATCACATGCCCGAGGGATATCATAGTCTCTATCTGCATACCGAGCAGGGTACCTATTCCGTAACCGGCAAGATAGGCAAACAGGTTCCAGTAATCCCCGAGGTTGGTGATGACAATGCCCGTTGAGAGCAGCCAGATACCGGTCTTGGTTATGCCTATCCAGCCTGCAAGATTTGCATGTCCCCGGTTGATGTAGATCGTCCTGACTGTTTCAAGACTGGTCTCGATGATCCGTGCGATCAGGATGATAAGGGGTAATGTGGCTGCTACGAGTTACTACCGGTATAATCCCTTACCACACTCCTTATCGGTACTAATCATCCGGGGCGTCTTGAATAGCTTATGGAATAATATTGCGGTTAATACGATGGTGGCCATCGACAGACGGGGTTCAGATAGAGGCACGCGGACCGCACCGGTAAATTAAAAAGCCATAATATACCGGGTGATCAAATAGACAGATGTGACTATACAAGGAGATAGAAGGGGCGAATGGCGCTCCGGCAAAGTTGACCCCACGTCAATGCAGCGCCACTATCTCCATTACCTTCTGGTGATATTCGCAGTCCTTATTCTGATCGGACTTGGAGTCTATTTTGTTATTCAGCATAATGAGGTTTTCCGGACTACGGCGAAACTCTCCTACCAGCAGACAGAACTGGAAGTTGTCCGGGAAGCTGCCCGGGTATCGAAGAATATGTTCATGTTCAGACTGTTGTTTTGGGAAGGACCGACATCGATACCATTGAGCAGGAAATTTTTAAAAAATTTGTCGCTCCGATCCACCTTCTCAAAAACGGAGATGCGTGGATTTATGCACCAGATCATGTAGTCTTTGATAAAAGTGCCGACTTCCCGGAGGTCTACCGGGGCCGAAGTATGGCACAGATCTTTGAAATCCAGAAATCATTTGGAGCAAGCCACTATGAGGAGATGACAGCGGAGGTCAGTGCCGGAAAAGAAGGAGTGGGATATTATATCTGGCTGCCGGAAAAAGGAGAGGAAATCGCGGCGTGGACACCTGTACGGGTGCAAAATATCACCTGGACGATCGGTCTGGCAACACCCCTGCCGGAAATCCTTGAAGCCAGCGGGGCAACAGCACAGAGTGCAAGATCCACGATGGTTCTGATCATCACCGTTATTATCGCCCTGATGCTGTTATCCGGCTGGCTTTACTCGGATTACAAAAGACTTATGGCAGAACGGTCCCTCCGCATTGCCAATGCAAAACTCAACCTTCTTTCCAGTATTACCCGGCACGATATCAGGAACCAGATTACCGGCCAGCTCATGCTCGTCGACCTCACAAAAGAGCGAAGTACGGACCCAGATATCAGTAAGTTTTTGGATAGGATTCAGACAACGGCGGAATCTATCTCAAAAAAGATAGAGTTTACGTCTGCTTATGAGGATATGGGAGTGAAATCACCGGAATGGTTTGATGTGGAAAAAATAATTCACGAAGCATCATCAGATATTGATCTTAATGGAATCCGGATTACCATAGACATTCGATCATGTAGCATTTACGCCGACCCGCTTATCAATAAAGTATTTTACAATCTTATCGATAACGCGTTGCGCTACGGACGGACACTTACCGGGATTTCGTTTAAAACCGAGCAGCGTTTCAATACTCTGGTTATCATCTGTGAAGATGACGGGGCAGGAATTGCACCGGAAGATAAAGCACGACTTTTCGAGAGAGGGTTTGGAAAAAGTACCGGTCTTGGCCTCTTCCTCAGCCAGGAGGTCCTCGCAATTACCGATATTACCATCAGGGAGACCAGTGGGCAAGGCAAGGGTGCCCGGTTCGAAGCTCCACGTTCCATCCGGGAAGTACCGGTGCAGGAACTAACACCAGAGAATGTTTTAATAGAATATTAAATGCGAAATCGTCCGAGTTTTTAAGGAGATTGCAGCGTTTAATTCTGTCCGAATAGTTATTCTGCGAGGGAATTTACAGGCGGTTTTTAAAACGTCCCGATTGCATCCGGTTCGTAACCAACCCCCACCATCGGAAAGATGAGTGTTTAACCTCATTCCTGCCCATGGATGACGCTGAATCCATAGGGCCTGACGATAACACCGGTAAGGAGAAAACCAACAACACCGGGAATCTTTAACCGGGTACCAATGGTTATCACCAGTATTGCAAGGGCAAGAACGACAATGATGTCAAGGATATACGGGGCTATCATGGGGTATTGCCTCTGGTGTGAAATAAAAAGTCACTGATATTTCGGATAAAGATCATGAATTTTTCGCGATAATTATCCATTGCACGCCGGACTTTATCAGTCTGTGGCATTTTGATCCATGATTCTTCCATAGAGGGGTATCGCAGGAGAGGGGATCCTCCTCTCTACCGTCTCGAAAAAAAATCCTGCCGGAGCCGGGTTTATTGATTTGGGCACAGGCAAATGAACAATACCAGAATCTGTACTAAGGTATTCATTGAAATACACCATTTCCCATTATTATTCTAACCACAGCCGTTGACAGCAGTTTGAGGTTAATTCCATGATAAAAAGTGTACTGTGTACCATAATGCTAATCCTGGTTCTGGGCGTTGCCGGATGTACAACCACCCCTTCTGCGACAAAGGTACAACCTGCGTCAAATGTTACCGTATCAGCAATCAATACAACCGTAACTCCATCAACACTATCAACACCAGCCCCAACAACATTATCAACACCCGAAACAACACAGACTACGCCAGCACCGAAACCTACAGCAGAAACGGATGTATCAAAAATAACGTTTTCCGAATACTCCGATATGGATTTTAGTCTGGATTATCCATCAACCTGGGAAATTGAAATTACTCCTGTCGATTATACCGATAAAAAGATTTCCGGAGGAGATATTTTTAAAGAATCCGTCAGGGTCGTTGCATTCGTAAGTGAAGATAACAAAACAAAGATGGTGGCGACAACCTATGATTTTATTACCACGGGAATCTGGATTTCAAACCCGGACATCGAATGGTGCAGGAATTCGGTTACCTCCCGATTTCCGGATGTCAATGGTGCTGCTGCTGTGATAAATTATAAATTTTTTGAAGATACCGGGAGAAATCCCACCGTGACCTATGAGGTTATACTCCCGAAAAGTTCGGCATGGTACCCATATTCATATTCTGAGAGGGTTGTCATCACGCTTCACCATGAATATATTTTTGATTTTATTGCAGAACGTGGAGATCTGGAAGCATACAAAAATGTAAAGGATGTGATGTTTTCCTCGATTATTCCGGATGATGATCCAATGAGTGGATAATCTGATAGCCCCCCTTCGGTCTTTAAAGAAGAAGAATTTATTCATTTTTTTTAAGCGCTGTATCGGAACCTTTTCCTGACGCGGATATCATCGATCGAATTTATCGAGTCAGTTGCAGACCCGGTCAATATCGGCATGGAAACACACCAGATCCAAAGAGATCTGGCGGAAAATCGGGCAGGATGAAACCAAAAGGCGCACTGTTATTTTTTTAGAGGCGGTCTTCAATCTCAAAATCGATATACTTATCGTTAAATCCATGAAACTGGTATTCATCAAAATCTAACGGGGGAAAAAGAATAGAATGGCAAAATATTGTCCGGGATGTGGAAAGCCGGTTGCAGATGACAGTCCTAAATTTTGCCCGAACTGTGGAACGAAACTTCCTGATTCTTCCCCGGAACAAAAAGACCAATCCGGATCTGCACCATTACCGGGTACAGCATCGCAAACAGAGCCTTCAACACCTGGCAATGCAATAAAAAAGCTATCGACTCTTCAATGGATAGGGATATTATTCGCGGGAACTGTTCTCATCGTGGTGGATATTTGTAATTCTTTCTATCGCATTTTTAACACCTGTATCAACCGAGATAACCAAAACATCAGATACGAATTTTCAGAATATGATTACTCCAGTATCCAGCACAGCTGCTCCAACGATTGTTACAACACCGAATATTGATCCTTACCCCGATGCATTGCCACTGAATTCGGCGTATCACATCGAGAATACGCTCAACGATCTTCGCTATCCACCCGAAGATCAACCATCTTCAACAAAAAATGACGTTTCTATACAGATAAAAAGAGGTTTATTATGGGATTCCTATACGATCCAGACACCTGTACAATATCAAACCGTCGGTCCATCAGCAGATAAAAAATTCGCAATTGTTATCCTTGAAGTAACAAATTATGCAGGGAATGCAATTATCATTTCACCTTACCCCTCGAATTTCATATTGATTTATGATGGCTCAACATATTTACCGGAAGAAATAGAATATCCGGTTCAAGCGGCGAGTATCAGCTATAAATCCGAAAGTATCGGCAGAAATGAAAAAGCAGGAGGGGCTTTAGTGTATAAAGTGCCTTCATCCTTTACGCTGAATCGATCCTATATTCAATTAATATACAGTGATAATAACAATAAAAATCCAGTCTGGCGTATGAAATAATATTTTTTTTTGCATTTTTCAATTTTTCTAATTTTAATTTGCCCTGAAAACGGCACTTTTTTTTAATACTGAATGGACACTCAACAAAATTTCGATATAAAATTCGTATTTCGAGCCCCACATAAATCTTTCTCGGTACGAGATCTGTGCGGTAAAAAAATATCCTATAAGTAAGGAATTCCACTGAGCACTTTCGTTTTTAAAAAAATCCCTGCGGTTTCACGAATTGATCGTATAGACAATCTTTCCATCCCTGAAAATGGAGATCAGACCTCCACTCTGCGAAACAACGACACCGATTGAATTGGTAGCCTGGGTTATACCGGCAACTGACGAATGTCGTGAACCCAGACCTTCGGGAGGCTCCTTTACCACGCGTGTCTTGTCCAGGCATTTTTCTCAGGGCTGATTCCGGCCAGATGGGAGAATCATCACTTGCCGCCGGTGTTAAGCATGCATGTATTTTGCTCGTAATATCGCTCGTGGCATTTAATTTCATTCTTGTCTGACAGTTTAAAATGGTAAACCGGACGGAAAGAATTTTTATGCATATTTATATTCAGAGATCATGCTGACAGAGGATCCTTTGATCCGACAGGAAACAGGTTTTTTAAGCGGTCCACGCTGTTCGGAACGAAAAAAGAAAAGGCTTCAGTGTTCTGAAAATTTCATGTCCCAGTAAATGTTCTTACCGGATGCCTTGAGCGGGATGCCGTATGCAACACTGCACCCTTTAAGCATACCGAGTTGAAGGGCAACGACCCCGGCACTGAACATGACCCGGTTGTCCACGTTGTGGATACCGGCGGTCTTGACCGCTGAACCGACAGCGATACCGAGATCCGAGATCTTCAGGACGCAATTTGGGCCCGCGTAGAGTGCTTTCCTGCTCTTTTTCACTTTTGCTGCTTTTACCATCTCGGCGCAGGTAGCATACCCGCACCCGCCGCAGTTTACTCCCAGCGGTGTGCGCCCCTCAACCCCGATTAAAAGCGTGGCATCGCTTTTTTTCACCTGCTCGCCGTTGATTCGGAAAAAGTCTACCTTCAACTCCTTTGACTGCGTTATCATCTCGTTTGCGAGCTTATCCTGCTCCTTTCCGGTCAGAACGTCGACTTTTATCGAGTCCAGCCCGACAGCCTTGGGCGCTGTCCGTGCTGACAGCGCCATGAGCCCGGCAACCGATTTCACTGCTTCAGATTCAACTGTCATGCAGTAGAGTAGGAATAACCAGGACAAAAAAGAAGCGCCTTCCGGAAGATCCCCTCAGATACCGGAATATATGCTTCATCTGAGTGTTTTGCAAATACCGGCAGGTTTATTCCTTCCGTGAAAGTTCCCGGATTACGGCTTCCCCGAACTCCCGGGTCCCTGCCGATCCCCCAAGATCCCGGGTCCGTATTCCCTGTGCAAGCACAGACTGAACCGCTGCTTCAACGAGATCTGATCCCCTGGTATCCCCGCAATAGGAAAGGAGCATCCCGGCACTTCGAAGGGCAGCAATCGGGTTGGCGATATTTTTCCCGGCAATATCCGGGGCACTCCCGTGCACCGGCTCAAACAGGGCATAGTGATCACCGATATTGGCACTTGGGATCAGTCCCAGGCCCCCGACAAGATAGGAAGCCACATCTGACAAAATATCACCGAAGATATTTGTTGTGACTACGACGTCATATAAGGCAGGGTGCTGAATTATATCCAGCGCCAGTGAATCGATAAACCTGTCATTACAGGATACTCCCGCAGCGTTTGCTTCGGCAAGACAGATATCACGGAAAAATACATCGGACTTCAGTACATTTGCTTTATGCCCGACTGTAAGTCTGCCGTTCCGCTGATGCGCAAGGCGGATTGCAGACCGGACAATCCTCTCGGTCCCGTTCCGGGTTACTACCCGGAGTGTAGTTGCACGATCGGTACCGATCTCTTCGATTCCCGAGTAAAGTCCTTCAGTATTTTCCCGGACAATCATGATGTCAAAACCGTTTCCTTTCACCGGCCGCAGGTTTGCGTAGAGATCGAGGGATTTTCTCAGCCGCAGCACAACGCTCTGGTAATCCTTCATGGGGGGGGTTGTGATCGCCCCGAACAGGATTGCATCTGCGGTCTTCAGCTTTGCAATATCGCGGTCTGCACAGGGACATCCGGTCTCCTCCCAGCGGTGGTACCCGACATCAACAGAGAAGTATTCGTATTCAGGGTGGAGCAGTTCGAGAACGTTTTTTGCTACCGGGATCACTTCATGGCCAATCCCATCCCCTTCAACAATCGCAATCCGGGTCATTTCGATCGCCACTGTTCTACCAGTCCATTCACTGCCCGGGCAATATGGGCAGGACTGGCTCCCCAGTGAACTACGGCACCAAACTTCCCCTTGTATATCCCGATACCTTCACGCTCAGAGCGGCAGCAGCGGGCAATGAACGGCTCCTCCTGCACGGATTCCAGCGGGCAGATATTCTCCAGTACGAAATCCTTTCCATAGCACTCGGTAAAAAACTGCGAAGCAGTCAGGCAGCCGGCCACCCGTTCACTTCCCTGCATCGGGTCCGCATCGAGCGTACGGGTAAACCCTGCAGCCCGGCAGGGATAAACATCCGCCCGCACCAGCGTGATATCACGGGTATGATGGCAGAACGTGACAGAGAGATCGCCAAAAAGCCCGTCCGAATTCCAGCTGGCGGATACAGGCTGATAGGCTCGGACGGGGAGGAGCGACATCATAGACATGTACCCTGAGCAACCCGGAAATATCGGGATCGAGCACGAATGTCATGTGTTCATCAAACCCGGTAAAGATCGTGCAGCGGTAACCCGTATCAAGTGCTATTGAAACAAGTCGCGTACGGTCATGGATCTGCACTTTCTCAGGGTAGCGGTAGGTTTCCCTTGGTGTTGCAATCACCTTTGATGAGACAATATTCCTCATCATACCGCTTCCGACAGGATCCGGGGTGACTTCGAGCACTTCGAACCCGTTACCGGAATCCCGCACCAGGTAGCGGCTCAGAAAATATACCTTGTCACCGCAGGGTTTTGTCGAGGCATGCCCGATCTCCTTGCACTGCTCAGGAAAGATCATCTCCGGGTCCTCCAGTAATGAACAAGGCCGCCTGCTGAAAGGATTTCCTGCATTCTTGGGGAAAGCGGACGGGCGGGATACTTCTTTCCATCAGATTCAACCCATCCATCTGTAAGGTCGAACGTCACGGGACTTCCTTCAGAGCAGATAATATCACATTCGATGAGTGGCAGGCCGATATTGATCGCATTCCGGAAAAAAATCCGGGCAAAGGATGGTGCAACTACCGCAACCACCCCGGCTTCCCGGATAGCTATTGCTGCCTGTTCCCGTGATGAACCGCAGCCAAAATTTTTTCCTGCCACGATCACGGAACCGTTCATCCGGCTGGCAAGCGAGGGGTCCAGATCTTCGAATACATGCGCTACCCAGATAGAGTGATCCTTTGTCCGCAGGTAGCGCCCGGCGATCACAATATCAGTGTCAATGTCTGCACCAATGCAGACTGCATGCCCTTTTCCCTGCATCAGGACACCTCGGGTTCCGTTATTTCTCCTTCAAGAGCACTGGCTGCAGCTGTAGCAACAGATGACAGGTAAATCTCCCCGCCAACACCCATCCGGTTTTTAAAATTCCGGTTTGCCGTTGACAGGCAAACCTCCCCTTCACCCAGTACACCCATCTGTGATCCCAGACAGGGGCCGCACCCTGGGGTTCCAATGGTACATCCGGCATCAACAAGAGAAGCAAGCACCCCGGTCCGGATTGCTTCCTGCAGCACAGCCCGTGAGGCCGGAACGATGATGGTACGGATAGCGACGTTCTTTCCTTTCACGATCCGTGCGAACCGTTCCAGATCGGTATAACGCCCGTTCGTGCAGGTGCCTACAAAAACCTGATCGAGAGGCAGGCCCGCAAGATCATGCACTGGTTTTATCGTATCCACACGGTGAGGTATTGCGATGACCGGGACAATATCCGAAAGATCGAAATCGAGCTCCTGGATATACCTGCAGGGTTCCGGTTCCTGCACCGTCACGCTATGCCCGGCCTTTGCGAGATACCGAACAGTTACTTCGTCTGCGTAGAACATTCCTGCCTTTGCCCCGGTCTCCACTGCCAGGTTGCAAAGCGTGAGCCGGTCGTCCATGGGTAGCGTAGCAGTCCCTTCACCGGTAAATTCCAGTGCATGGTAGGTTGCGCCGTCCATGCCAAGCCTGTTTACGTACGTGAGGGCGAGATCCTTTGCTTCGGCTCCACCCGAAAAGGTTCCTGACAGATGGATACCTGTAGATTCCGGGACCCGTAACCAGGTCTCCCCGGTCATCCAGATTGCCGCCATATCGGTTGCACCGACTCCTGTCGCAAATGCACCGAATGCCCCGAGTGTGCAGCTGTGTGAATCAGCCCCGACCACAATTTCATTGGGCAGGACGACACCTTCACTCATCAGCTGGTGACAGATACCCCCACCGATATCAGAAAAACGGAAAAACGATCCGCAGGCAAAATCGCGGAGTTCATGCTGAAGAGCCGCAGTAGTGCTGTTGTTTGCAGGGACGATATGGTCAAAGAGCATATAGAGATGTGCCGCATCGTGTATCCTCTTTTTACCCATTCTCTTCCATGCCTCGAGCGTAAGGACACCGGTACCGTCATGCACATAAGCCCGATTCACTTTTCTGTCAACATATTCACCAGCGGGAGCATTGAGAATTCTTTCTGATAACGTACTCATTTTGTGTTCTCCTTTGCCTTCCTGATAAGTTTTTTCAAAACTTCGGGTGTGATAGTGCACTTGTGTTCTGAGTGATCCTTGACAAGGTCAAGGACGCGGCAGACCTGTTTTTCAGACAATTCGCATCCCATGGATGCAACAACATGTTCAAGCGCTTTTTTGCCAGTATGTTTCCCGAGGATGAATTTACGTTCGCTCCCCACCATATCAGGAGGGAAGTATTCGTATGTGGCTGGATCATCAAGAATAGCGGCTATATGGATACCACTCTCGTGCGAGAACGCGAGTTCGCCGGTAACGGGTTTGTTCCTTGGGAGGGTTATACCGGAGAATTTTTCAACCATGCGGGAAAGTTCTGTCAGATGCGAGAGATCGTACCGTTCAATTCCGCCCTTCATACGCAGGGCAACCAGCACTTCATCCAATGATGCATTGCCCGCCCGTTCACCTATACCGTTCACCGTGGTGTGGAGCTGGAAGGCCCCGGCTTCCGCGGCGGTGATCGTGTTTGCCACCGCACAACCAAGGTCATTGTGGCAGTGAGCGCAGAGCGGCTTATCCACCGATGCAACCAGTTCGGTCATGATCCGCTGCATCTCGGTCGGGATCAGGCAGCCAACAGTATCGGCAAAACTTAAAAGCACCGCACCGTGCTCTGATGCACGACGGTATACCTCTTTTAAAAAGGGGAGATCAGTCCGGGACGCATCTTCGGCTGCAAACCGCACCTGCACACCGTGATCCGTGGCAAAATCGATGATCCCAAGCGCATCCTCAAGCACCTGCTCCCGGGGTTTTTTGAATTTCAGGCGGACATGCAACTCGGATGTCGGGATAAAGATGCTAACCATATCCACCCCGCAGTCTATCGCCGTTGCAACATCCGGTTCCCGGGCCCGTGCAAAACCGCAGATACGGGCGTCGAGACCGAGGTTCGCAATGGCTTTCACGCACTGCTTCTCATTGGCAGATACTGCAGGAAAACCGGCTTCGATCAACTCAATACCGATAGTATCGAGCATCCGGGCAATCCCCACCTTCTCCTCGCAGGAAAACGATACTCCGGGAGTCTGTTCCCCATCCCTCAGCGTTACATCACAAATTTCAATATTCCACGGTTTCATAACTGCATCCCTTCGGGCAGGTACCTTTCACGACAATGGTGCGGGGCCTGTCCGTAACCACGAGCTCCTTTTTTTGCGTGCGTTCATCATCAGCACTGCAGACAACCGGTTCGGCAAAGGAAAGATACCGGATCGGATCATACACCGGCTGCATCCCGGTCATCGCCGTACAGTTATTCTTCATGACAATACACAGGAGCGGGAGATCCTTTTCATAGACATCAATCAGGGCATTCAGGCCGGAATGGAGCAGGGCATAGTCCCCGATAAGTGCAACACGGGTGCTCCGTGCCGCTACAGCAATGCTTGCACCCATCCCGTAACTTGCCAGGCCCACTTCGTAGGGTGGTGTCATTGTAAGGACTGAACAACCTGCATCGCAGATCACCTTCAGGTCCCGGTCTTTTATGATATCCATCATCAGTTTGAACGGGCATTCCCTGCAGAATGTGCGGTAATATCCCCGGTCCTCCATGGACTGGGGGCGTTTCTGCGGAACTGGCGGTTGCAGTCCATGGTGATCGCGAACGAAAGGCCTGCCGTATTCCTGTACGGTGCGAAAAGCCGCTGCCTGCTCCGGGAGGGGGTGAACGGTGACGATCCGGGTTCTTCCGGGTGCTGCTCCGGCTCCGGCAGGTTCTCCCGCCCATGTATTCAGGGGGGAGTTGTTCACCCAGGAAAACATCGTCCGGTACAATTCTTCTGCTGCCGTTACCCGTCCGTTCATGGTCCAGGTCCGTTCCGACAAACGTCCCTTCCCGTCTTTCCGGGGCACCGGGTTGTGTTCAACCTGTGCTTCGAGGAGTTGGGGGGTCAGGCGGAGGAGCGCTATGCGCGAGAACATTTCCGAGGCTTCCAGGGCCGTTTCCACACCGCTATAACAACGGGTACTGTCAGGTTCAATGACGGGAAGTTCTGCAAGTTCCCCGTAATACCGCGAGTCCTGTGCTGTCTGCGAAGCCAGGGCATCGGGATCATCACCGGCTACGAGAACAATTCCGGAAACCAGTCCCTGCGCAACAGTCTGGAGAAGAGGGTCTGCACAGGCATTGATCCCGACATTCTTGATGATCACTGCAGCCCTCCTCCCGGAAAGTGAATCGCCAAGTGCGTATTCGAGTGCAGTCTTCTCGTTGATCACCATTTCAGCTTTTGTCAATTCCCCGATTTCAGTAACCGGGAATCCAGGGATGGTATACAGCCGGTCAGTATACCGGCAGAGAGCATCAGCAATCACTTCAAATCCTTTCATGCATCCCTCCCGGGAACGAGATCACAACCTGTACAGTTTGTGCACATCGTCAATGCCAGACCGGGGATCAAGGCCGGCTGCTGCAAGAGCCCGGTCATGAATCTTAAAGATTTTCTTCAACCGTTCCGCAGATGGGCGGGGTGTTCCTGCGAGATCACCCACCGGGTTGAGCGGGCGCAGTACGGGAATCACCCCACGGGAGGTCAGGTTTTTGATGCAGGTTTCCGACTCTGCGTCGGTCTCTCCCAGCCCAACTATGACATTGGAAAAAACCCTGTTTTTCCCGAACAGCTGCACCGAGCGATCAAGAACCTCATGGAGCAGCCCGTATTCCAGGCCCGGGCACATCCGGGAAAAGAGTTCCGGCGTTGCCGTTTCAAGATTGAATTTCACCTCAGCGACGCCAAGTTCCTTTAATCGTTTAGGGGTCGTTGCGGTTGGATAAATGGATACGCCAACAGGCAGGTTAAACGAGGAGAGGTGCTTTACCACTTCAAGGACATAGGTTTCCTCTTCTTCAATATCTGAAAAGACACCGCTTGTTATGGAGATTGCATGGATTCGGTCGCGTACCGATTCAACCATACTTATTATCTCTTCGAAGGTCTTGCGTTTTCCGCCGATGCGGGGGACTGAACAAAATTTACATGAAAAAATACAGACTGCCGGTTACTGTGATGAAAGCCTGGTCAGGACAATGGAACCCGGGTTCCTGCAGGTGTCCTGAGATACGCTGCCCTTCGAAGAGTAGATCTGCGGTCCCGTTGCCACGGTGTGCAATCTCGATGCTGCTTTCAGGATTGAGTACAAGTTTGACCCGGTGGTTTCCCATGGCAAAAAAAACTGCACCACTGCCACCGGCACCCGGTCCTGCTGCAGATCGGGCAATATACGGTTCTGCCGGTTCACCGGTAATGTGTGCCGAACCGACAGCCAGCAGTCTGGCTTTCAGATCTTTCCACTGCATAATTCCAAAGCCTCCTCATAGTTGGTGTAAAAGGGGAGTGCAGCAACAGCTCCGATGATCCCACGACCGTTCATGATAATCCTGAGGTCCGGATCCTGCAGGCTTTCCAGCAGGACCGGGTCAATCTCACCCCTCTTCACCTTTCGCCCGAATGCCAACAAATCACGGGATGGCAAAAAACCGGTATAGACAGCCATCCCGGTTTTTTCAGAAAGGGTATATCGTTTGAGGAGTTGGTGGAATCTGGAGGTAAGCCCTTCCGGGTCGGTTGTTGCGAATTCCGCCACAAGACCGACGCAATTCTTCGTCCTGTATGGTACCGGGTATAACTGGACAATCGTATGCGACAGGTAGACGGAATGTTCATCCTCCACACCTTTTGCAATATTATGGACAAGTGTCCACGTGGCTCCCTCTTCCGGTGTGTCCGTATCGTCAACTCCAATCAGGATCCGGTGCATGCGGGGCAGCCATATTGTGAAACCGGCAACTTTACCCCCCCGGATTCATCACTCCTGCTCCGCAGGACACCGACGGCATCAGACCGGCATGCAGCAGCGCCTACCCCGCCACCACCCATACCGATATAACTTACGGCGATTTCAGACTCATCAACCGCACAGGCAGATATTCCTGCCGGGAACCGGGAACCTTCAAGGGCAAGATCAACCGATCCGGTCTTCACGAGGTACTTCATCGTAGACCCAACACAGCGTACCTGTTCAACGATCGGGCTTTGGGCATAGTGGAATTTCGACCACATTGCACCGCCGACGCACTCAAAGAATTCAATGCGAGCTCCACTCTGCTGCCGTCTTTTTCTGCAACTGCCACTATACGGGGGTAATGGATCACGTAGGGTTCAGAGATGTTCACCATAGAGTCCCGCCGCTTCAATACCCCGGTTAGCCCATCGTACGGCACCGAGTGCTCCTATTCTTCCTTTCCGTTCGTTATTGTCAAGATACTCAATCCCGAGCACCTGTGCTTCCCGTTGTGCCTGATCAAGAGTCATAATCTCTGTTTTCACCCATTTGAACGCCGGTGAATCCATCATGAAACTGATACCACGGAAACATGCTATACCCGTATCTTCAGAAAAAGTGTGCGCTTCAATAAAGGTCCGGACATATTCCTGAAGTTTCACAATATTTTCCGGTTTTACTGCAAAATTGAGTGCAGAGCTGACACAATTTGTTGTCTTTTGAGGGACATTTGGATTCAGCTGAACCAGGCGCATGTTCAGGAATTCAACACCTTCAATCCTGCAGGCTTCAGCACATTTGAGTGCAGCAACCCACGTCGCACCTTCTGTTTTTGTATCGGTGTCGTCAATTCCGAAACAAACCTTTTCATACCGGGGCGAGATAATGCGGACCCGGTTTATCCTCGCACCACCAACTTTAAGATCATCTTCATCTGGATATTCAGCACGGAGAACTCCTGGAGCCTGTGGCAGGCAGGCTGCAATGCCAACGCCAGCTCCTGCAATTCCTGCCCACGATGTGATTACCTCATCGCCATCGACTTCGACAGACTTCGAGCGCCTGGCCGCCGATGTCCTTCGCCGCTGCGCCAAAATTGATGGGGAACCGCCCAGCTTTGCATGCATAGTCATGGTGGTTCCTTCAACAAGGCAACCTGTTACACAACCGACAGCACGGTGCCGGTTCATTGCATCCCACTCAATTGTACCTCGTGCATGACACCGTTCGATAATCTCTGCAATATCCGCACGCTCGTCAACCATTACAAGAAATTTCTGTGCAAAGAGCGGTCCGAATCGCTTTTTCACATCTTCGGGTGTCAGGGTGATCATGTTATCGCCGAAAATTTCGTTAACAAAAGAATCGGCAATAAAAATATAAATAATAATCGATTTTATCAGCGAATGTTCAAAAAAAAAGAAATTTTAGAGAACTTTGTGAAGATCAATTTTAAATGGACCAAGAGTTCCGCCAAAGTTTCCGGCAGAAATAAATTTGACACCGGGAACTTTTACCGCTGCTTTGATACCGGCTGCCATTGCCGCTGCGACGCTCTTTTCATCGACACCATCAATGACAATCTCATATACTGCCTTGATTCCCGACGGGATTTTACTGTCCGTAACCTTTTCCCTTAAGGTAGGACAATATTTTTCATTGGTTGATGCTGGCATAAATTTATACTTGAGACTGCCAACTTTCGAACCACTGGCAACGATGCCTCCCGGAAAACTCGTGATTGTCCCGGGGACATTATCAATGGCTTCGACAGACTGCCTGTGCACCAACGAGAGCTGCCATCTGGTTCTCTCCCATGACAAAGAAGTTTCCTCCGGCGACACCTTTTACGATACCAAATTCCTCTTCCCCGATGTATTCACCCTGCATAATCGGGATAACCCAGCACTTTCTTCCACCGACTTCCTTCTGGTACTCATGGCCATCGCCAAAGAAGTGAAGCTAACCGGTATTTTCTCTTCCGCATTGGTAATCCCGTTAAAGACTGCTGTCGTTGGTGCAGTGAGGACGCATTCCGCAAGACGTTCGACAACCTGCTCTTTGAGTTTCTTTTTACTTGCACAAATCAGAATTGCGACGCCGGGTCTTCCATCAGGAGTCTCGCTTGCAGGTATATCACCTTCAATTCCTGCCTCACATGGGCAACCGATTGCGGATGTTGCAAATCCGGTTGCTTCTGTTGCTGCCTTCCTCGCCCATTCCTTCGTAACCGCAGTGATGATGACACGGCATACCCAAGTCGGGAATGCCTCTGCGTAGGTATTATCGATAGTAACCCCGTTGATTTCCATAAACTAACCTCCGGTAATACAAATGTACAACGATAGTGACTGAATAAATTTTCTAAATGAATTCAACACTATTAAGCGCATAAAAAATACCCAATTAAGTAAATTTTTTATTATTAACTTATATAATTAGTTTAAACACTGAAATTAAAATTCTTCAATAAACCGACCTTTTTCTGGCGCCAATTTCAGAACATTTATCTATATTCTTCTACCACTTTTTGATAGTCGATTTTTGAAATCGATCATAGCTGGTGCGTGAAAAAAATGGCATTTGCAGTGCACATAAACATGGAAAATTGTACCGGCTGTAACAATTGTGTCGTCGCGTGCCCTGTGGACGCTTTGGAGCTTCACACTGTAGATCCTTCCTCGAAAGATAAGATCTACAAAGTTAAGGACGGTAAATCAGTTGTTCTTGATTTTAAGGGTGAACTCTGCGCCGGTTGCGGCGTTTGTGTCCAAGCATGCCCGCATGATGTTATCAAGCTGGCAGGGCCCTGGGAGTCCAGAGCACAGGCAAAGGTACAATAAAGGAACAACGTGAGGGTTTATTCATGGCATTGTTTCCAAAGTTTTCTAAAAAGAGGGAGGGTTTCAACGTTGTTATGGAGCAGCGCCTCCTTCAGAGCGTGAACAACCTTATCCTCAATGCAGAGACCTGCACAGGATGTGGTATATGTGTCGAGGCTTGCCCCGAAGAAGCAATCGTGCTCGGGCTCGTCGGTGCATCAAGGCGTGGCGCTATCAATTACGCTGCCCCTGTGGATGTTGACGAGGTCAAGTGCTCGTATTGCGGCGTCTGCGTCGTCATGTGCCCGTTCAATGCATTGACACTGAAGGTTGATGGACAGGAGAAACTTCCGATCCTTGAGAAGGAAGGGTTCCCGCAATATGATATGAAGGCGGAGATAGATGACGAGAAATGCATCAAGTGCACGATCTGTGAAGAGGTCTGCCCACGGGATGCGATTGATCGGAATGTACCTGCCTACGAAGGAACCTACAAAGGACCGGTTATCGGAGCAAAGGACAGACAGACAGCGATCAAAACCAAGACGACTTTTAAAGTTGATATGGAAAAATGTTCGCTGTGCGGTATTTGTGGCGCACTCTGTCCGGCACTCGTTGTAAAACACAAGGAGTTTACAGCAGAAATTGGCAAAGTCGAGGGTGAAGTGATCTGGGACGAGACTAAATGTGATGCATGCAAAGTCTGTGTCGAGGCTTGTCCTGAAGAATGCATCACAGTAGAACGCGAGATCATCACCGATAAAATTGAAGGCAAGGTCAGTATCATCCAGGACAACTGCTGTACCTGCACATGGTGTTCGAGAAACTGCCCGACCGAGGCAATAACGGTTGAAAAGATTTTTGAAGGAGATATCGAATTCCATGCCGAGAAATGCCCCGGCGGCTGCTCAACGTGTGCAGATATCTGTCCCGCAAATGCAATTTATCTCCCGTCTCCAAAACCTGCAGCAGATATGAAACATGAAATTGAACCGACCATCGCTGTCAACAAGGATTACTGTATCCTGTGTGGTGCCTGTGTCAATGCATGCCCCGGTGAGGATATCATCGTCATGCAGAGGACCGGAGTCCGCATGAAGGGAACGGAGACAGACTTGTTCAAGAAAATAAAGGAGAAACTTTTCACACGGAGAACTTCGAAGGTGAAAGAAGGCGTGAAAGGACAGGTCAATCTCAAAGTAATGGAGAAGGCGTGAGGGAGTACTATGGTTAGAACAAAAGGTTACCCGGAAGCGCTGGAGAAGAAACTCCACGACCAAAGATACTACAGTGAAGACACAAACCCCGAATTCACGAAAAACGTGAAATCGATTTCACGCACTATCGCCCATATGTGCTACCAGTGCGGAACCTGTACCGGATCGTGCCCGTCTGCTCCCAGAAGCACGTACCGCATCCGCAAATTTATGAGGAGAGCTGTACTTGGGCTCGAGAACGAGTCACTCACGGATCCGGATCTCTGGCTTTGTACAACATGCTATAGCTGTACCTGACCGGTGTCCACGGGATATCGCACCAACAGATGTCATAATGGCAATGAGGAACCTCGCATTTAAGAGGGATATAATACCCGTGAACTTCCTCAAGACAGTGCAGGCAATTTATAGTTCAGGACACGGTGTGCCCAACAATGATGTGAACCGTGCAGCCCGGGAGAGACTCGGACTCACCCGTGACCCGCCGACTACTCACATGTATCCCGAATACATCAAGGGCATCCAGAAGATTCTGGACCACTACAAACTCAAGGCAAATGCCGACAGGATTGTCAAGGAAAGGGAGGGGTAAGATACCATGTCGGAAGCAAAACATAAGTTCGCATTTTATCTCGGCTGCATTGCCCCGAACCGGTATCCCGGATGTGAATCAGCATCAATCAAGGCTATGAAGAAACTGGGTGTTGAGCTGGTACCCCTCAAAGGTGCAAGCTGCTGCCCTGCCCCGGGTGCATTCGGTTCGATCGATCTCAATGTATTCTATGCAATGGCAGCCCGGAACCTCGTGCTCGCCGAGCAGATGAAGATGGATATTGCCCTGCTCTGCAACGGGTGCTATAAATCGATCTGGGAAGTCAACCACAAGCTCAAGCACAACCAAGACCTCCGTGACGGGGTCAATGAAGTGCTTAAAGAGATCGATATGGAATATAAGGGCACCATTAATGTCTACCATACCGCAGAACTTCTCTACAACGATAAATTCGTCGGTGTTGAAAAAGTCCGCGCAAGCGTAACCAACCCGCTCACGGGTGCACGTATCGCTGTCCACTATGGCTGCCACCTGACCAAACCTCACAAGGACCGGGAGTTTGAACAGGATGTTATGAGTAACACCGAGCACCCCGTCTGGATGGAAGAACTCGTCGCCGCACTCGGTGCAACACCGGTGGAATACCGGAACAAGATGCAGTGCTGCGGTGCCGGTGGTGGCGTCCGTGGTTATGATATTGTGCATGCACTGGACATTGCCAATGAGAAGCTGATCAACCTCAAGGAAGTCGGTGTTGATGCTCTCACGGATATCTGCCCGTTCTGTCAGCTCCAGTTTGACCGCGGCCAGATTGAGATTAAGGAGAAGTTTGGCGTATCATATGATTTACCCGTATTGCACTATGCCGAACTACTCGGGCTGGCACAGGGAATGAGTCCGCAGGAACTCGGGCTGGACCTCCACGGGATCAGCTGCGAACCGTTCCTACAGAAGGTGCTGTGAGGTGGGACTAATGGCTGAAAAGAAGAAATCAACTACAAAAAAGACGGAACCCAAGAAACAGGAAGCCCCCGCAAAACAGGTAGCCCAAAAGCAGGCATCAGTCGGCAGTACCACAAAACAGGACGCCCGTGTCGGTGTCTTCATCTGTCACTGTGGAACAAATATTGCCGGTTCGATGGATATCGAGGCCGTTCAGGAATATGCCAAAACCATCCCGAATGTGTCCTATGTTGACAACTACAAATATATGTGTTCGATGCCCGGGCAGGCTGTAATTAACAAGGCAATCAAGGACAACAAACTCACCGGAGTCGTTGTCGCGGCATGTTCACCACGTCTCCACGAACCAACGTTCAGAACAGCAACCAAGGAAGGCGGACTGAACCCGTTCCGGTTTGAGATGGCAAACATCCGTGAGCAGAACTCGTGGGTGCACATGCATGACCAGGAGGGTTCAACCGATAAGGCAAAGGACGCAATCCGGATTGCTGTTGCAAAAGCAGCACTCCTGCAGGACCTGTTCCCGAAGGCGGTTCCGGTTGAGCACGCGGCGATGGTTGTCGGTGCGGGTGTTGCCGGTATGCAGGCTGCACTCGACCTTGCAAATGCAGGGATCAAGACATACCTCATCGAGTCTTCCCCTACTATTGGCGGGCGCATGTCCCAGCTGGACAAGACGTTCCCGACCCTTGACTGCTCGCAGTGTATCTTAACACCAAAGATGGTGGATGTGGGCAGGGCCGCAAATATTGAGCTTGATGACCTACTCAGAGGTTGATTCTGTCGAGGGTTACATCGGCAACTTTGATGTGACAATCCGCAAGAAGGCACGCGGTGTGCTCACCCCCGCTGAGGCAGAAGCACGCGGCATTGTTGGTGGCGGCTGTAACGGTTGTGGGGATTGTGACCCGGTCTGCCCGGTTGTCAAGCCTAATGAGTTTGAAGTAGGCATGAAGCCCCGGAAGGCGATCTACATCAACCACCCGCAGGTTGTCCCGCTCCTCTACACGATCGACTTTGACTCCTGCATAAAATGCGGGCTGTGCGTCACTGCCTGCGGTCCTGAAAAGAAAGCCATTGATCTTGAGGCAAAAGACGAATTTGTCACGGTCAAGGTCGGGACGGCAATTCTCGCAACAGGGTACGACATGTTCCCCGTCGAGAATAAAAAAGAGTGGGGATACAAGAAGTTTGAAAACGTCATCACGAGCCTCGAGTTCGAGCGGCTCATCTGTGCATCCGGCCCAACCTCCGGTCATCTTGTACGCCCAAGCGACGGTGAAACACCCAAGAAAGTCGCATTCGTGCTCTGTGCAGGCTCCCGTGATAATACCGGTATTGGCAAACCGTACTGTTCACGGTTCTGCTGTATGTATTCCTTAAAACACGCCCACCAGATATACGAGAAGATCCCCGGTGTACAGGCATATCTCTTCTACATGGATATCCGTTCATTCGGTAAGATGTACGAAGAGTTCTATTACCGTATCCAAGACGAAGGCGCCAAGTTCATCCGCGGGCGTGTTGCAAACATCCTCGAGGACCCGAAAACCAAAAACCTTCATGTCTACACCGACGATACTCTGCTGAACCGCCCGGTTGATATGGAAGTTGACCTTGTCGTTCTCGCAGCGGCAGTGCAGCCAAAGGAAGATACGAACAGGACCCGCAAGCTCTTCGGTGTCTCCTGTTCAATGGACGGCTGGCTCCTTGAAGCCCACCCGAAACTGAACCCCTGTGGAACAACAACCGCCGGTGTATTCCTAGCCGGGGTCTGCCAGGGTCCAAAGGATATCCCTGATACTGTCGCATCTGCAGAAGGTGCAGCATCAGCGGCAAGTATCCCGATCCACTCAGGTGAGGTCGAACTAGAACCGTACTTTGCCATGTGCATTGAAGACAGATGCGCCGGCTGCGGTATGTGCATCAGCCTCTGTCCCTACAGTGCTCTTGCACTGGTCGAGAAGAACGGTCGCACGGTTATGGAAGTCACCGAAGCCAAATGCAAGGGTTGCGGAACCTGTGGCGGTTTCTGTCCCGGGGGAGCAATCTGGATGAACCACTTTGCAACTCCGCAGATCGTGGCACAGATCGATGCATTCCTGCTCGGAGGTGAGCAGTAAATGTCAGCACCACCTGAATTCCCTATTCCAAAACGTGAGCCAGGAGTCTGGCAACCAAAAATACTCGGTATTCTCTGTAACTGGTGCTCATACGCCGGAGCAGATCTTGCCGGTGGTGGCCGTATCCAGTACCCGCCAGATGTCCGGGTCATCCGTGTGATGTGTACCGGGCGTATTGACGCATTGTTCGTGCTCAAGGCTTTTGCTGACGGCGCAGATGGTGTGCTGGTCTCCGGTTGCCACTTCGGTGACTGCCATTACCTTGAAGGCAACTATAAGGGTGCAAAACGCATGTTCATGGTCAAACGACTCATGAAGAGCATCGGTCTCGATGACCGCCGCTTCAGGATGACCTTCGTCTCAGCATCCGAAGGTGCCAAGTGGGGTGCAGTCATCACCGATGTAGTCAAGACAATCAACGAGCTCGGACCAAGCCCCATCAAGGAGTTCCAAAAATAAGGAGGACCAGATCGTGGAAATGCTATCCCCCCTCTCCATTTTTCCCGGCAGAAGCCCCCGTGCAACTGTCACAATAATGGAGTTTTAGGTAAGGGAGACGGGATACATCGTTTCACGGATTTATTCAATTATTGGAGGAATATGTCGTGGCAACTATAAACGTAAACCTGATATCAGGTCGAAGCATCCAGCAGGGTGTTGCGATTGAAGGCGGGAAGGAGAAGCCCGCTTATCGCACCGCTGCCGGGATCATCGAACTTGATTCATCAGATTTGAAAAAACTTGGGGCATGGAAAAACACCAATGTCAGGGTGACGAGCGATCACGGCAGCGTTGTTGTGAAAGCCATCGAAACCACACAGGGTCCTCACCCTGGTCTTGCCTTCATCCCCATGGGACCATGGGCGAATTCTATTACCGACCCGAACACGTACTCAACGGGTATGCCGACATTCAAAGGCGTACCGGTAAAAGTTGACGTTGCGATGAACGAGCCTGTGCTCCTGGGAATTGAACTCGTGCAGAAATTATGCGGGGTGAAATGAAATGACCAAGACTATACCAGATGTCATTTGTCCTTTCTGCGGGACGCTCTGCGACGACCTGGAAGTTGTTGTTTCCGATGACGGAAAACAGCTTCTTGAAGTCTATAACGCCTGCGTCATCGGAACCGAAAAGTTCCTTCACTCCCAGTCAAAGGACCGTGTTACCCGGCCAAGGCTGCATCAGCCTGACGGGACATGGAAAGAGATCAGCTATGATGAGGCGGCCGAGTATACCGCACAGATGCTTGCAAAAGCGAAAAAGCCCCTCATGTACGGCTGGAGCTCCACCAACTGTGAAGCCCAGAGTGTTGGTAACGAAATTGCCGAAATAACCCGTGCATGTTGTGATAATACCGCTGCAGTCTGTCATGGAACAACCCTTATCGCCGTGCAGGATATCGGACTACCGTCATGCACGCTTGGTGAGATCAAGAACCGTGCAGACCGGATCATTTTCTGGGGCTGCAACCCGGCACACGCACACCCCCGGCACATGTCGAGATACTCGATCTTCCCCCGCGGGTTCTTCACCGGTAAGGGACAGATGAGCCGAAAGATGGTTGTTGTCGACCCCCGTGTCACGGACACGGCTAAAATGGCCGATGTCCACCTGCAGATAGAACAGGGCAAGGACTATGAGCTGCTCAATGCACTCCGCGTCGCCTTCAAGGGAGAATGGCTCCCTGATTTCGTTGCAGGGATCCCAAAAGAGAAGATCCGTGAAGTCGCTGACATAATGAAAAGCGGCCGTTTCGGGATCATCTTCTTCGGTATGGGTGTGACCCAGTCCATTGGTAAGAATCATAACATCGACGAGGCAATTGCCGTCACCAAAGACCTCAATGAGTATACGAAATTCTCGATCATGCCAATGCGAGGCCACTACAACGTGACCGGCTCCGGAGAAGTTTTTGCGTGGCAATTCGGATTTCCCTACGCAGTCGATCTCACCAGAGGGTTTGCACGCTATAACCCCGGCGACAGCAGCACCATTGACCTGCTGTTACGCGGCGAAGTGGATGCTATGTTCACCATAGGAAGCGACCCAGGTGCACACTTCCCGATCAGTGCGGTCAAGCAATTCGCACACATTCCCTCGGTTTGTATTGATCCCCACCTTACACCAACCAGCGGCGTGTCAAAACTGCATGTCCCGGTGGCATTCAACGGTGTGGAAACCGGCGGGAACTGTTATCGTATGGACAACGTGCCGATCGATTGCCGCAAAGTTGTGGAACCACCAGAAGGCATGCTCACTGATGAGCAGTTCTTAATAATGGTCCGCGACCGGGTCAGAAAGCTCTAAGGGGGCAGCATAACCATGTCAGAATATATCATTAAAAATGGCAGCGTTTTCGACCCGGTCCAGGGCATCAAGGGAGACAAGACCGATGTAGCCATCAAGGATGGCAAGATTGTCGACAAGGTCGGCTCCGGTGCAAAAGTCATCGATGCCAAGGGTAAAACCGTCATGGCAGGTGCCGTGGAGATCCACGCCCACATTGCAGGCCCGAAAGTGAACCTGGGCAGGATCTACCGTCCTGAAGACAAGCTTTTCAGCTGGCACGCCCACAAAGGGCATTGAGCGGATGGGAAGCGGGGCATCTATCCCTACAACATTCAAGACCGGATACGAGTATGCCAAGATGGGATACACTACTGCGATGGAAGCCGCAATGCCGCCGATGTTCTCGCGCCACGTGCACGAGGAGATCCGCGATACTCCCATCATCGACGAGGGAGCATTCCCGGTCTTTGGCAACAACTGGTTCGTCCTGGAATACCTCAAAAACAAAGAGGTTGAGAACACCGCTGCCTATATTGCATGGCTCATCCGGGTTACCAAGGGATTTGCCGTCAAGGTGGTTAACCCCGGCGGAACTGAAGCATGGGCATGGGGACTGAATTGTCTTTCGGTGAACGACCCGGTACCGTACTTCGATATAACACCGGCCGAAATCGTCAAGGGACTGATTGAGGCAAATGAATACCTCGAACTCCCGCACTCTGTTCATATTCATCCCAACAATCTTGGGAATCCGGGGTGCTACGAGACCACGCTCGACACGCTGAAACTTGCCGAAGGCTACAAGGCCAAAAACAGATTCGGTCGTGAACAGGTGTTGCATCTCACCCACGCACAGTTCCACTCCTATGGCGGAACCAACTGGGGAGACTTCGAGTCTAAGGCAAAAGAGGTCACGGACTACGTCAATAAGAACAAGAACATCACTATTGACGTAGGTCAGGTCACGCTGGACGAGACTACGACCATGACCGCAGACGGTCCGTTCGAGCACCACTTGACCGGGCTCAACAATCTTAAGTGGGCAAACGTCGATGTGGAACTTGAAACCGCAGCCGGTGTCGTGCCCTACATCTACAGTCCAAACATCTCGGTCTGCGCCATCCAGTGGGCAATCGGTCAGGAAATTGCCCTCATGTCAAAAGACCCCATGCGCTGTTACATCACCACTGACCACCCCAACGCAGGTCCGTTTACCCGGTACCCGCGGGTTATCAAGTGGCTGATGTCAGCAAAAGCCCGTGAAGCACAGATCAACTCGTTCAAGCACAAGGACAAGGTTCTTTCACAAACCAGCATCGGTTCGCTGGACCGCGAAATCTCGCTCTACGAACTCGCCCAGATGACCCGTGCCGGCCCGGGAAAATCGCTCGGACTTGCCAGTATGTGCGGTGGCTTAAAGCCCGGCATGGATGCAGATGTTGCCGTGTATAACTTCAACCCGGACACACCCGTAGCCAACCCTGATGACATTGAAAAGGCGTTCTCACGCTGTGCACATGTCTTCAAAAGCGGTGTCGAAGTAGTTACCAACGGAGAGATTGTCAGCAATGGCCACAAGAGAACCCTCTGGGTGAATGTGAAAACGAAGGAAAACCCGCAGGTTATGCGAGACATCAACGAAAAATTCCTGAAGTATTACAGCATGACCCAGGCGAACTACGAAGCTCTCGGACACCACTTTGTCCCGAACCCGTATGCCATTGAGGTAGATGCAACAAAAGTGTAGGTGTGGAAGATGGAAACTGTTACTATCACCATGAAAAACCCGCCTGCACTGTATCTTGAGGCAGACAATGTATCACCCGATGGATTTGCAGGAAAAACTGCAGCACAGATCGCTGAGTCTTCATGTTCACGAAGGAAATGTAACCTCAACACTTGGCAAGTATTTCGAAGTGATTGGCAATGCGGGTGCAACCGCGGCTGAGACGAAAATTATTGTCAAAGGTGACGTGAAGAAAGTCAAGTATCTCGGCATGAAGATGACCGCCGGAGAACTTGTTGTAGAAGGCAGCATGGACCAGTATGCCGGTGCCTGGATGAAAGGCGGTAAGATGCTGGTCAAAGGCAATGCTGATGCATTTGCCGGAACCGCCATGAAGGGCGGCGAACTCACCATTGAAGGTAATGCAGGCAACTATCTTGGTGCTGCATACCGTGGCGACTGGCGAGGCATGTCCGGCGGCAAGATCCTCGTGAAAGGAAATGCCGGCAGCGATATTGGTATGTACATGCTCGGTGGTGAGATGAACATCAACGGCAATGTGGATGTCCATGTCTGTACCCATGCCGAAGGCGGAAAAGTCATCATCAAAGGCAATGCCAAGAGCAAAGTCGGCGGTCAGATGGTCGGCGGTACTATCTACGTCTTTGGCTCGATTGACACCATGATGCCCGGCTTCAAACCCGCTGGTGAAACAGAACTCGAAGTCGACGGTGTCAAAGCAAAATTTGCCCATTACACTGGCGACATGGGCGAGCGCCACAAAAAGAAAAAAGGACAGATTGTGTACGCTGACCTGTACCAGAAGATCTGAAAATCTTTTTAAGAAAAAATGCACTGCAAATTATTTGAGGGGGAGTCCGGTGCAATCTGCATCCGGGCTATTCCTCAACCCCATAATTTTTATACAGAGCGCACAAAAAAATAGAATTTTTTTTTATCACATATAGCATATTGTAATACTTTTATTAATTTTTGTAATACTGTGTAAAACAATGAAATGTAGTTTATATGATATATTTGAACATTCCTTCATTTTGAGTTATTATTTTTTGTTTTATATAAAATTAGGACTCTGAATTAAATAGTAACGCTTATATGGAGAAATTGGTTATTATTTCATGTCCCATTAGGGGACGTGCAATAGTGACTTTCATTCATTACCAGTGTTCTCAGCTAGTTTACACTATCGTTCAGTGACAGTATTGTATCGCAATTAAAGGGAAATTTGGAGGAATTCACATGAAATATAAAGACACGATCGACCTCTACGACGATGAGGGTAAGCTCTTAAAGAGCAATGTAACTCTTGAAAAGATCAGCCCGCTGGTCAACAAGGGTGCACTCAATGTCATCGACCTCACCAAGAGGACAGTGGCAGTCAACTTCGCTGGTATCGAAGACGCCTTAAAGACCGGAAAGATCGGTGGCAAGACAAACCAGGTTCTCGGCCGCAGCATGAACTGCAGCTGTGTCAAGGACTGCGACGCACTCGCAGCCAAGATCAAGGACATGGTGCAGGTCACCGAGGGTGACAACACCAAGATCACCAAGGTCGGCGGCGGCAAAATGATCCTCGTCGAGGTCCCGAGTGCACGTCTGGATGCAGCAGCAACCTACGATGCAACAGCAACCTCTGTTGCGGCAGCAACCACCTATGCACTGATTGACCAGTACAAGGTCGGCATGTTCGACGGCTCCTACGTGAAGGCAGCAGTCTGGGGCACCTACCCACAGACCATGCACATGGATGGCGGCAACGTCGTTTCGATCCTGAACATCCCGCAGAACAACGAAGGTCTCGGCTACGCTCTCCGTAACATTCCCGCAAACCATGCGGCAATGATGACCCACCGGAATGCAATGCAGGGTGCAGCACTCTGCTCGACCTTTGAACAGGCCGGGGAGTTCGAGATGGGCGCAGCAATCGGCCCGTTCGAGCGTGCCCAGCTCCTGCTCTATGCATACCAGGGATTAAACGCGAACAACCTCGTCTATGACCTCGTGAAGGCAAACGGCAAGACCGGTACCATCGGTACAGTCGTGCAGAGCCTTGTCGAGAGGGCCATCGAAGACAAAGTCATCAAGGCAGGCAAGAAGGGCAAGAGCGGTTACATTTTCTACGACACCAAGGACCCCATGCTCTGGAATGCCTACGCATCGGCAGGAACCCTTGCAGCAACCATGGTTAACTGTGGTGCCGGGCGATTCGCTCAGGCAGTCTCTGCAACCCTGCTCTACTTCAACGACCTGCTCGAGCACGAGACCGGCCTCCCAGGCTCCGACTTCGGTCGTACCATGGGTGTCGCAGTTGGTTTCTCGTTCTTCAGCCACTCGATCTACGGTGGCGGCGGCCCCGGCGGTTTCAACGGTAACCACGTCGTTACCCGTCACGCAGCCGGTGTCGGTATGCCCTGTATCGTAGCAGCATGCTGTCTTGATGCAGGCACCCAGATGTTCGGCCCCGAAGCAACCTCAAAGATTTACCAGGACACCTTCGGACAGCTCGATGCATTCAAGAAGCCGATCCAAGCTATTGCTAAGGGCGTATAAGCCCCCACGGACAAAAATGACCGAAGCCACGTTCCCCCAGTGCAGGATTGTCACCGAGCGATTGCTTAACCCCGAGACTACAGAGCGCCTACTGAACCAGATTTGTTCTGTCGCGGGAGTCCGGCGCATGGTCCTCAATGGACCACGCCTTCCCGCAACAGTTACCTACGGACCCGCCAAAGGACTCGCCAATCCTCATACCATGAGGAAAACGATCCGAGTCGGAGACGAAGAACTGGAACTGCAGGTTCATGTGGGCACTATACTGCTCGAGCTTGAGAACCGTGAGGTCATCCCCGCACTGCAAGCCGCGTGTAAACCGGTCTTCACGGACTATAGTTTCTATATCCAGGAAGGCAGGTTCATGAAAACCGATCCGTCACTTTCCGATTACTGCAAGTACGGCCCGGACGCGGACAAAACGATAATTGGACTTTCTGATCCTACCAGCAAGTCCAAACCCGTAATCCTTCAGGGAAGATAAAAAATTATGCCGATTGGTCGAGTAACCCAGGTTGTTGACTGCCGCGAGGCGATGGGCATGGGTAAAGGAGGCGGTATTGCCCAAAGGGGTACCATCTCCGAGTGCCGGTACCGGATGTCATTGTGGTCGGGATGTCTCCCGGACGCCGCCACGTGACAAAGCCGGTGTGCGATATCACCTCAGGCCTCAGACAACAGGGCGTCGAATACAGCATCAGTACGCTGGTGCTGTATGCCGGCAGCGGCGTGCCGCCGGACGCACCAAAAATAGCAGGTGGCGTTCTCGGCGCTTCATTTGGGCTTACCGACAAGGAAATCGCGCAGATCGAGAAACACAAAGTCGCCATCCTTCACCACGGGAACGTACGTTCCCACGTGGTGCACAAGGTCAGATTTATTCTCCAGGCCTGTGACGTGAAGGCGGTTGTGGTTTCCCAGGCCCCGATAGATTACGAGGATCTCGCAAAGGAGGGAGTGAAGACCGCCGTGGTGATGCCCCCCGCTGACAGGATCCGTACCAAAAGGTACGGTGATGGCCATCGTGAGTGGTGTAACCCGGGGTCAGACCCCGACACGCGAGAAAATGGCGGAAGTCATTTCGTCAGTAATGAGAATCGTGAAAAAGAAGGAAACATTGGAGTGATAAAATAATGGCATACAAACCCCAGTTTGGTCCCGGCCAGACTCATATAGCCGAGAACAGGCGCAAGCAGATGGACCCGGCCCACAAGCTGGAAAAGCTTCGTGATGTCAGTGACAAGGACGTCGTCCTTGTTATGGGACACAGAGCCCCCGGCTCAGCCTATCCAAGTGCACACCCGCCGCTCGCTGAGCAGCAGGAACCCGCGTGCCCAATCCGCAAACTCGTGACCCCGACCGACGGTGCAAAGGCCGGCGACCGCGTCCGCTACATCCAGTTCACCGACTCGATGTACAACGCACCCTGCCAGCCCTACCAGAGAAGCTACGTCGAAGCATACCGCTTCCGTGGCATTGACCCGGGTACCCTGTCCGGGCGTCAGATCATCGAGTGCCGCGAACGCGACCTCGAGAAATATGCAAAGGAACTCATCAACACCGAGCTCTTGACGCAGCACTCACCGGTATCCGTGGATGCACGGTGCACGGGCACTCGCTCCGTCTTGACGAGAACGGCATGATGTTCGATATGCTCCAGCGCTTTGTCATCGACAAGAAGTCAGGCATTATCAAGTATATCAAGGACCAGGTCGGCGTACCTCTTGACGCAGAAGTCAAGGTCGGCAAGGCACAGGATGCAAAGTGGCTCAAGGCACACACCACCATGTACCACAAAATGATAGGTACCGGATTCCGCGAAGACGCCGAATACGTTGAGTACGTCCAGCGCATCCACTCGCTGAGAACCAAATACGGCTTCATGCCCAAGGAGGCCTGAACATGGCAAAAGCAGCTAAAGTCGAAAGGACACAGAAGCTCTTCTTAAAGGCAATGAAGACGAAGTTTGCAGAAGACCCCCAGGCAATGTCCACGGTCTTCAAGCGCGAAGGTCTCGAGCAGTCCCCGAGAAAAGTCGAGTTCATGAAGGCCGGTAAGAAGGCCGAGATGGACCGCGGCATTTCCATGTACGACCCCAAGCGCTGCCACTGTGGCGGTATCCCGCTCGGCCAGCGCCAGCTGACAACCTACGAAGTCAGCACCACCGGTGTCTTTGTCGAGGGCGACGACCTGCACTTTGTCAACAACGCTGCAATGCAGCAGATGTGGGATGATATCCGCAGGACGATCATTGTCGGCCTCGACCTCGCCCACGGCACGCTCCAGAAGCGTCTCGGCAAGGAAGTCACCCCTGAGACCATCAACGAGTACCTCCACGTGCTGAACCACGCAATGCCCGGTGCAGCCGTTGTTCAGGAACACATGGTCGAGACTCACCCGGGACTTGTAGACGACTGTTACGTCAAGGTCTTCACGGGCGACGAAGAGATGACTGACGACCTCGAGCCCCAGTTCGTGCTCAATGTCGACAAGCTCTTCCCGGCAAAGCAGGCAGCACAGCTGAAGGCAGCAGTCGGCAAGTCGATGTGGCAGGCAGTGCACATCCCCACCACTGTCAGCAGAACCTGTGACGGTGGAACCACCTCCCGCTGGTCTGCCATGCAGATCGGTATGTCCTTCATCGGGGCCTACAAGATGTGCGCCGGTGAGGCAGCAGTCGCTGACCTCGCATTCGCCGCAAAGCACGCCGGTGTTATCCAGATGGCAGACATCCTGCCCGCCCGCCGTGCACGTGGCCCGAACGAGCCAGGTGGCATCAAGTTCGGACACTTCTGCGACATGGTCCAGTCAGACCGCAAGTACCCCAACGATCCAGTAAAGAATTCCCTTGAGATCGTGGCAGCAGGTACCATGCTCTTCGATCAGATCTGGCTCGGATCCTACATGAGCGGTGGTGTCGGGTTCACCCAGTATGCAACCGCTGCATACACCGACAACATCCTTGATGACTACACCGAGTACGGTGTGGACTACATCAAGAAGAAACATGGTGGCATTGCAAAGGCAAAGGCAACCCAGGAAGTTGTCAACGACATCGCAACCGAGGTCAACCTCTACGGTATGGAGCAGTACCAGCAGTACCCGACTGCCCTCGAGAGCCACTTCGGTGGATCCCAGCGTGCTTCCGTCCTTGCAGCAGCATCCGGTATCACCACTTCACTGGCAACCGCAAACTCCAACGCGGGCCTGAACGGCTGGTACTTATCCATGCTCATGCACAAGGAAGGCTGGTCACGTCTCGGCTTCTTCGGCTACGACCTTCAGGACCAGTGCGGTTCCGCAAACTCCATGTCGATCCGTCCCGACGAGGGATTACTCGGCGAACTCCGTGGACCGAACTACCCGAACTATGCAATGAACGTCGGTCACCAGGGAGAATACGCTGCAATCGCGGGCTCTGCCCACATTGCAAAGGGAGATGCATGGACCCTAAACCCACTGATGAAGATCACTTTTGCCGACCCGTCGCTGAAGTTTGACTTCTCAGAAATCCGTCGCGAGTTCGCGAAGGGTGCAATCCGCGAGTTCATGCCCGCTGGAGAGCGCTCACTGATCATACCATCAAGGTAAGATCACATCAATCACTTTTTTTTTAATTACGAATTTCTGGTTATCGATTCCTGATTCTGACGCATCTGTCACGAAATTTTTTTGAGACATAATTCGAGTGAATGTTACGGTGGACCAGATTTCTGCCATGTTCTTAAAAGTATCAGTTTTCCACGGGAAAACATCAGAACAGACAATCAACATCCTGATTTTTACCGCTGTTGATGAGGGGCAGCACCAGGATGAAAACAATTATACTCTCATGAAAGGAAAAAAGTGTAATGAAAACTCCTTTTCATATCATGCTTATACCGACACTGGGTTGTCCTTCCAAGTGCAGTTATTGCTGGAGTTCTGAAGAAGGATCACCGGTTATGAGCATTGATACCATCAGAGAAGTTGTTGCCTGGCTGAAGGATTTCCGGGACCGATCGGATGACGTTTACCTTCCATGGGGGAGAACCGCTTCTTGCAGGTGCTGCTTTCTACCGCCGGGCACTGCCCCTGCTCGCTGAGGGATTACAGGATCTTAACCCGGAGTTTGCCATTCAGACAAATCTCTGGAGGATGACTCCGGAAAATTGCCCAAATCCTGGCAGAGTACCATGTTCCTGTCGGTTCCAGTATTGACGGGCCGGAACATATCACTGATTCGCAGCGGGGATCAGGCTATTATGAAAAGACGATGAAAGGCTACGACATTGCAAAGGCTCATGGTCTGAATGTCAGGTTTATCTGCACATTTACCAACAAGTCGGTGAAACACCGTCAGGAGATTTTTGATTTCTTCTTAAAAAACAATTTCACACTGAAATTACACCCTGCATTACCCTCCCTGCGATCTGAAAATCCCGGGCAGTGGGCTCTCCCCCCGGAGGAATACGGGGAGTTGCTCGTCTTCCTTCTTGACAAATCCCTCGAGCATATGAATGATATTGATGTGATGAACATCAATGACCTCTGCCGGTGTGTGTTCACCCGCAGGGGGACAGTCTGCACGTATGTGGATTGCATGGAGAGCACATTTGCTGTCGGACCTGACGGGAGCATCTACCCGTGTTATCGCTTCGTAGGAATGCCGGAATGGGTGATGGGGCATGTCCGGGACCGGCCGATGTTGGAAGCGCTCATGCAGTCAGAATCCGGCCAACGGATGGTGGCATTCTCCAGGTACGTGGATGTAGCCTGCAAGGACTGTTCGCATATCAAATACTGCCGGGGCGGGTGCCCGTATAACGCAATCGCACCCTCGGGCGGATCGCTGGACGGTGTTGATCCCCACTGTAACAGCGTACAAGAGGATTTTCGACGAGCTCAACGAGCGGTTGAACAAGGAGATGTTCGAAGCCCCGATGCCAGGTATGGGGAGTTTTGGAATGCCGTTGTCGCAAAAACCGAAAAAGGCGGGCGTGATGGCATTGATGCGTAAAGTTGTATCAAAGTAAAAACCCCCGGGCAGATACCGGATGTTGTTGCTATAAAAATTTTTTATTTTCGATCCGTAGATTTTTTTACCGTAGTGTTCGCCTGCTTTGCCCATTCTGTGCATACATATCAAAAACATTATTCGACTATTCTTTTCTGATAATGACATTAGTCCGGCCAACCACCCGTCTCCCGGAGTCAGAAAGGATTAACCCCGTGATTGACAACTCAACTTTTTTTTCGTTAAAGTAAATTTACATGATTAAATAATCCGATATTAACGCTGGTTTTATAATTCGGGCGATTTAAAGTGCGATCTCGGAAATATAGTTTCGAAACCTTTTAATTAAGCTCTCACCAAATTTACACTAACCACAAAGAGTTTTAACTCAATGTGCGTGGCATTGCATTTTGAATACTCTCGTGCATTCGCACGTAGGGAGGAGGCTAAATGGAACAAATTGTATTTGGCATTGGAATTACTGCATTGACAGGAGCTCTTGCCACTATAGCCGGTTCTGCGGAAGATACTGAATCCAACATCGGATCCCAGGGTGACCCGAACTCACAGGTTCAGCTCGCACCGCAGATGGGTTTCCTGCACCGCATCTTCAATAAGGCGGTCGCCGGTGAACCCCCAGCATACGGTCTCTGGTGTGCACTGGGTGCAGGTCTTGCATGGGCTTTTATGGCGATGCAGGTAAATGCGGTTCTCGCAATCGTCCTTGGCTGTGTATTGGCAGTCTTTGTACAGGGCGTCTATGCAACCACCGCGTATCTGGGCAGGACGGCAAGTCTCGCCAAGTTCGGACAGCCGGTCTATGTGGATGTCCTTAAGTCCATGACGTCGGTTACTATGGCACATGCCTTCGTTGCAATATTCTGTACTGTAACACTCTGTCACCTGATCAACGGTGCGCTGGGACACCCGTTCCCGCTGCCGCTGCTCGGCTTGATCTGGGGTATTGCACTCGGGGCAGCAGGTTCTGCGACAGGTAACCCGTATTATGGAAAGGAAAGACAGTACCAGAACCAGAAGTTCGGCGCAGGTGTACCGATTTCGGCATCCGGTAACATCGTCCGTTACGCTGAAGCCGGTGAACGCAATTCACTGGACAATGGATGGTTTACCAACAAAATAGGTGGTTCTGCTTCAGGTGTCTGTTTTGGTATGATTGTATTCCTTGAACTCTGGCGAACAATTCTCTTTGAGAAGATCAGCGCCGGATGGGGTGCAATTGTTGTCGGTATCCTGATGATCCTCGTCTTCACGGTTATCGACAGGTACATTGAAGTCTGGGCACGCAAGAACTACGGCCCCTACACAGAAGCCAAGGTGGCATCATGAGCGCAGTTGCAGCAAAACCACAGGCAGGAGGCGCAATGAACCCAACCGCTATGGGGGTTGGCGTTGTTATGCTCCTTATCATTCTTGCACTCTGCTGGTATGTTTCACCGGGCGCAGGTCTCATGGCACTCATCGGTATCATCATCGGTGGTGTCCTGATTGGATTCGGCACTCACTTCGTACCCGTCGGGGGTGCTCCGGCAGCAATGGGGCAGGCACCAGGTATCGCAACGGGTGTTGCAATGCTTGCAGCTGGTGCAGGTCTTGCCGGACTCTTTGGCGGTGCATGGGCGGCTGAACAGGGCCTTGTCGTTGCAACTGTCACGGGTGGAGTCGGTGGCGGACTGATGATGGCCATAACCTGTATGATGGTGAATTTTGTCTATGTTTTCGGTATGGGTATTCCTGCAGCATCAGGTAAAGTTGCAAAAGACCCGATCACCGGAGACACACAGGCTGAATTCAAATCCCAGGGTACGGAGGGGCACGGTCTTCCGTTTGTCTCCTTCGTTGGAGGTGTCATCGGAGGTTTTCTCGGAGGCGCTGGCGGTACGCTCATTTACCTGCAGCTTCTCAACCTCTACGAAGCAACACTCCCGGCTCTGATGCAGGTTCCCGCCGCACAGGCAATGCCAATTGCAGTCGCCGCCGCGGGAATGTTCGCTGTTGGTCTGTTCCTTGTGAATGCAGTGCTTACCGCATATAACATCACGGGAACAATCGAAGGACCCCACGACCCGAAATTCAAACGCTGGCCACGGGCAATCGTTGCATCCGCTGTCGCATCAGCTATGTGCGGACTTGTCGCGATCCTGATCGTAGTTCCAATGTGAGGTGTTGAAGATGTCAATTAAAGTTGAAGTTATTGAAGGAGGCATCCCGCACAATAATATCCTGGTGTCGGGGCTTCTTGGCACACTGGTGTGTCTCTACCTGACATATCTCAATGTACTCACCAACACCGAGATGTTCGCATTCTTCGGTGGATTAGCTGCGACTATCGCTCTGGTCTGGGGAAGTCACACCATCAAGGTATTATGCAGTTACGGTATCGGTACTGGTGTCCCTTCAGCAGGTATGATCGCCTTCGGATCCGGTGTGATTGCCATGCTGTTTGCCACCAGATTCGGTATCCTCGCTCCAATCGTCGCTCTTGTTCTTGCAGCCGTTATCGGTTTCATTCTCGGGTATATTTCAAACAATATCCTGAACATGAAGATCCCGGCAATGGTCCAGGCACTTACTGAAATGGCAATAGTTGGTGCATTATCCCTCATGGGATTTGCAGCACTTATCACCGGTGGATTCACCTTTGCCGGCCTGACTGAAGGTTCAGTCACGATGCTCGGTATGACGGTGAGCTCTAACCAGATTTCATTCATTGGTGGCGGGCTTATTGCTGTTGCATTCCTGCTTGGAGCGATCGCGATCCAGCACCCGTTCAATGCATGTCTGGGACCCGGCTGGAAACAGGACCGCATGCTTATGTTAACCGCCGAGTGCGGATTTTTAAGCATGATCGTTGCTGCAGTCATGTCCTTTGCATTAGTCAGCGCAGGCTCAGCGATGATATCATTGCTGGTCGCCATACTTGGGTGGGCATACACCTACAACCAGTATATCTGCATGTCAAAGAGAGATGCCGCTGCATGGCTTGATGCAAAGCCGATTCCTGATATGGAGGGACACTGATATGGCATACATTCAGGTACTTCCGGAATTCGGGCTTGTCGCTGATCCCCTTATCGGGCTCGTGACATCAGCCGGTGAATCGCTTTCGCCCGTTCTTGAAAAGGTAGCTGTGCTCGAAGCAACAAGTGACGATCTTGTCAACATGCTCTCTGGAGAAGGAAACCTGCTCGCATCGTTCCCCAACAGGGAAAACGGTCTCGCGATCGGTGGGACGATTGCATCATTCTGGTACGGACTTGCGATAGGATTATTCATCGCCGGAATCATTGCATTCCAAATGATAAAGGTGGGCTGATATGGCAGACAAAAAATCACCAGCAAGTGGCTGGCCGCTCGTCAAGGGTGACTTCCACGCAGGTGACGCTAACAGCCCGGTGGCTGTTGTCACCATGGGTTCACACCTCGACGAACAGGGCATCTGTGACGCAGGTGCGGCATTATGCGGTTCCTGTAAGACTGAAAACCTCGGTCTTGAAAAGGTCATCGCCAACGTCATCTCCAACCCCAACATCAGGTTCATGCTGTTCTGTGGAACCGAAGTCAAAGGCCACCTATCCGGCCAGACATTCGGGGCACTCCATAAGGGCGGCGTCAAGGAAGGCAGAGTCGTCGGTGCTGAAGGTGCTATTCCCTTCATCGAGAACCTCAATGATGCAGCGATCAAGCGCTTCCAGGAACAGACGGAAATCGTCAACATCATGGAAAGCGAAGACCTCAACGCAATCAAGGCAAAAATCAACGAACTGAAAGCCCGTGACCCGGGTGCATTCGCTGCTGATGCCATTGTCGTCGAGGTGAAAGAAGCTGCCGGAGGCGCAGAAGAGACAGGTGGCGAAGTCCGCCCGATTTCCGGTGAAATGGCACTCATCACTGCCCGCATGAAAGTCATCGAAAAAATGGTGACGGATATCGGATACCGGGACAAATTTGCTGCCGGGGTCTATTCAGGTAAGATCGAAGGCCTGATGATCGGTCTGATCATCTCGTTCGCCCTGGTCGGATTCCTGATGGGGGTGTGAAAGAGATGGCAGAAGACGCAAAGAATACAGGACCAGTCAGGATGGTTGCAATTGAAAATATGGTGGAAAACATCCGCTATAAATCACAAATCCTGGCACGGACTAACAAAATTGACTCGGCAGTCAGCGCAACCGGTTTAATCGGGTTTACCGCAGGATTGCTCTTGGCATTGATCCTGATTTTAGTACCGGTATTTCTGGTGGGGTGAGGTGGAAAAAAATGGCAGACAAAAAATCACCAGCAAGTGGCTGGCCGCTCGTCAAGGGTGACTTCCACGCAGGTGACGCTAACAGCCCGGTGGCTGTTGTCACCATGGGTTCACACCTCGACGAACAGGGCATCTGTGACGCAGGTGCGGCATTATGCGGTTCCTGTAAGACTGAAAACCTCGGTCTTGAAAAGGTCATCGCCAACGTCATCTCCAACCCCAACATCAGGTTCATGCTGTTCTGTGGAACCGAAGTCAAAGGCCACCTATCCGGCCAGACATTCGGGGCACTCCATAAAGGCGGCGTCAAGGAAGGCAGAGTCGTCGGTGCTGAAGGTGCTATTCCCTTCATCGAGAACCTCAATGATGCAGCGATCAAGCGCTTCCAGGAACAGACGGAAATCGTCAACATCATGGAAAGCGAAGACCTCAACGCAATCAAGGCAAAAATCAACGAACTGAAAGCCCGTGACCCGGGTGCATTCGCTGCTGATGCCATTGTCGTCGAGGTGAAAGAAGCTGCCGGAGGTGTTGAGACT
Organism: uncultured Methanoregulaceae archaeon; assembly: GCA_963733045.1. Classification (GTDB taxonomy): domain Archaea; phylum Halobacteriota; class Methanomicrobia; order Methanomicrobiales; family Methanospirillaceae; genus Methanoregula. Next base: position 204,762 of record CAVTBZ010000010.1, read on the forward strand.
GCTGCCGCAGGTGCAAACCCCCAGTTCCTCGAAATTGAGAAGAGACTCGATAAGATTGAGAAGAAGATCGAGTTCGTGGATGCTGAGATTGCACAGCGTGTTGGGAGAAAAATCGGACGAGATATCGGCATACTCTACGGCCTGGTAGCAGGACTTACCGTATTTGTGATGCTGTTGTTTTTGTACCAGAAATTGATGACATTGGTATAATGGAGGTGTAAAATAACATGTTCAAATTCGAAAAAGAACAGAGTGTCTGGGACTTCAACGGCACCATGATCGGTGGACAGCCCGGGGAATACCCGACGGTATTGGGTGCCTCAATATTCTACAACAAGCACGAGTGCGTGCTGGACGACAAGACAGGAAAGATCGACAAGGCAAAAGCAGAAGCCCTCTGGAACCGCTGTCAGGTCCTCTCTGACCTGACCGGTATCCCGCACTTCATCCAGATCATCGCGGAGTACGGCGAAGCATTCGAGAGCTACTTCAGCTGGTTCGACAGCATTGACAACAAGACTGCGTTCCTGATGGACTCATCAGTTCCCGCGGCACTTGCCCATGCATGCAAGTATGTGACTGATGTCGGGCTTGCAAACCGTGCGATCTACAACTCGATCAACGGTTCGATCATGCCCGAGAGCATTGAAGCACTGAAGAACAGTGACGTTGATGCAGCCATCGTCCTCGCCTTCAACCCGGCTGACCCATCCGTTGTCGGCAGGGAGAAGGTGCTCGTAGAGGGTGGCGTTGCTGGACAGACCAAGGGTATGCTGGAGATTGCAGAATATTGCGGTATCAAGCGCCCGATTCTCGACACTGCAGCCACACCGCTCGGTCTTGGTTCCGGCGGTTCATACCGTGAAATCCTTGCATGCAAGGCAATCCACGGTTACCCGACCGGTGGTGCATACCACAACATGACCGTATCCTGGACATGGCTCAAACGCTGGAAGGGTACGAGCAAGACCCCATCAGTACTTGCAGCAGGATACGAGGGAAAGGATGTACTCCTCAAGCAGATGTCCCACCACTACCTCGGAGGTATGGAGGGTATCAAGCAGGCAGCATGGTCAGCTCCCGATATCGGCTGCAACATGATTGCAAGCACACTCGGTGCAGACCTTATTATGTACGGTCCTATCGAGAACGTAGAAGCAATGATCACCGCACAGGCCTACACGGATATCGTTGTCCTTGAGGCTACCCGTCAACTGGGTATCGAGTGCAAAGGAGAAAGCCACCCAATCTTCAAACTCATTTAATTTTTTTTCCGGAAAAACGGGATTTTCTGATTTTTTTAAAAGGAGAACTCTTCACTAAAATTATTATACAGTAATTGTGAAAGAGACCTCATTATCATCAGGATCCTATAAAAAGGAAGTTCTTAGAATTTTTCTAAAACCACGGTACTATTTTTCCTGAGTGCCGGATTCATCCGCTTCCTTTGTCCGGCCAAGGTTTCGGAGTGTGACAGCCCGTTGGTTCTGGACAAAAATATTCAAGGGGTTAAGCGCGATTATTTTATCAAAATATGCAAGAGCTTCGGTATTATCCCCCATTTCCCGCAACGCGATCCCTTTTGCAGTCATTACACGAAGGTTGTTTGGACTGGTTTTCAGGAAAGTGTCAAAACAGGCAATTGCCTCCCCGAATTTACCCAGCTCATTTAATGCATATCCTTTATTGGCAAGTGCAAAAAGGTAGTCCGGATCGAGCGCCAGAGCTTGGTCAAAACATATGATCGCATCCTCATACCGGTGTATCTTACGCAGGGTGTATCCTTTTTCGAACCAAACTGAAGGGAGTTGTGAATTGAGGGCAATAGCCTTGTTGTACCAGACAATCGCATCTTCATGCCTGCCAAGGGAGTAATACATTTTTCCTATATTCTCAAGATAAGTGGTGTTGTTACTATCAGATTCAAGTAATTTGGTATACATTGCAATTGCTTCATCATAGCGACCGATTCTCATCAGATGATGGGCTTTCGAAGGTAATACAGGTACGTCCATACACGTTCATGATATCATGCACATCCGGTTACAAAATACCTTCTGGCACAAACAGACTATTTGCGAAATACCATCTCCGAAACAAGAGATGGATCTACCAGAGCTGATGCCATAGTGCAGGATTATAAAAGTTGTATTTGTTCTGTCGGATGCATAATGGTGCAATTTCAGTATTATTTTGATATAAACTGCCGGTAAGTTTATGAATTGGGAGTGCAAAATTACCATGCCTGGAGTACACGACCTGACGGAGATATAGACTCGTGCGTATCCGAGAGGTGCATCCAGATAAACGGATGGTGGTAAACGTATTTTTTTTAAAAAAAATACAGTCGACTGATAAAAAATAAAAAATATCTGGCACCGATTATCTCTTTCTACACACGTAGGCATGATACACCTCCGCTTCGCTTCGGACGGGCTCCCTGGATCAGCTCGATATGCTCTGGTACCTGCCCGTCCCCCACTCAAGGGGGCTATCCTGCCCTCCCCTCTGGGGATGGTGAGTGTAAAGGGGGGGTTATGGTTCTTCTTGAATCCTCCCAGAAAGCTCATAGATTCGTTCTGATAGCGCCAAATGAATCAATCAGGGAAAAAAGAGCAAATCCTGGGGGGAGTGAAGCGCCCGCCTTCAGACTTGACATCTATGTACCTGACAGAATCGCTCAGGTCGAAGAAATTGGTAGATTTTCAGGAATCGGATTAAATAAATTTTACAAATAATCACAGTTGACCGTGTATTATTAAAAAAAAAGGAGGATGATCTTTTTGTTAATCAAACAAGGGCGAGAAACCCTGCTTGAGAACGTTCCCATACCGTAAAACAATTTTTGGATCTGTTGCACAGACAGGACAAACATAGTCGTCAGGAAGGTCTTCAAATTTTGTCCCCGCTTTTATACCGCGGTGGGGTTCACCGCGTTTTTCATCGTAGATATAATCGCACATGGAACAGATATAGCGTGTCGGCCGCCACTCATCAAAGCCCCACTTGCCAATCCTGCCTTTTCCCTGAAACCCACACACCGGGCAGAGGTACGTATCAGGAAGATCCTCAAAGGCAGTTCCGGCAGGTATGCCATTATGCGGTTCCCCACGAAGGGGTGAATAAACATACCCGCAGATGCTGCATTTGTACCTCATAGGGATGGCACTTTCCTTTTTTGATGCTGCACCTTTTTTTGCTGTTGTTGAAGGTTTTTTTGCTGATGCTTTCTTTATCGCTGCGGCAGGTTTTTTTGCCGTTTTTACAGCGCTCTTTTTTGAAGTTGTTACTGCTTTTGCCATACGTAATTCACACCATTAAAAAGCCCTTCACCGACCTCATTTTCCTTTGAAGGGCCAGCTATATGGGATGATGGAGACTACAAGCTATTATAAATTGTGTATACGGCAAGTATGAACCAGTGATCCATGACGGAGATCAACAGATACAAACGATCACTGGGGTTGCCTGAACTCGTCAGTCTCGGGGTAGGAGGGACAATTGGTTCTGGTATTTTCGTAGTACCCGGAGTAGCAGCGAAACTAAGTGGCCCATGGTCTCTCCTTGCATGGTTGATTGTTGCCCTGTCAGCATCCTGTGTGCTTCTTTCTCTTACTTTTGTGTCTTTCCGGTTCACTTCATCCAATAGTTTTTATTCCCTGTTTAAATCGGTATTCGGTACCCGGATCGCTGTACCCCTTATCATATTGTACCTTATTTCCTCCATTTTTGGTATTTCCACCATTGCAGCAGGTATTGGCCAGTACATAACCTGGTTTAATCTTTCCAATGTACTGCTTATCGAGATTTTGGTTATAGGTGCCTTCTGCTGGCTGAACATTTCCGGAATCTCATTTTCAGGTATGACTGAAAATATTCTCACAACGCTTAAAATTATTCCTTTAGTGATAATTGCTGTTCTGCTCATTCCTTTTATCAATTCGAATAATTTTGCCCCACGGACACCGCTCACTGTCACAGGTTTTCTCGCAACGATCATCATTGTATACTGGCCGTTTACCGGTTTTGAGATTAGTGCAATCCCTGTTGAAGAAACACGGGACCCTTCACTTATCCAACGATCGCTCATCATCGTCATGGGAATTGTTGTATCCCTGTATCTCATTCTTAACGTTTCACTTATCGGCAGTGTTGGTTCAGAAACACTTGCTGCCTCACCCGCTCCCGTTGCCACTGCTGCCGGTATCTTTCTGAACAGTTCAGGAGCCATTGTCGCATGTGTCGGGATCCTTGCCATGCTCTCGGCCATAAATGCCTATATAGTCGGAACTTCCCGGATACTCCAGTCTATGTCAGCTGAATTTTCTATTCCCATACTCCGGAATTTAAATACCCGGGGCACTCCCCGGACCTGCACTTATTGCAGGTTGTGCAATCAGCGGATCCCTTCTGCTCTTTTCCAACCATTTTACCCGGTCTTGCAACAATTTCCGTGATCACAACCCTGATTCCATATATCTTTTTCTGTCTGGCATCTCTGGTGATTGTAACAGATACCAGAGCCCGCGGGATAGCTGCTGCAGGAGCAATTTCAACGGCTGCAATCCTTTTTATTTACTTTATCGTATGACGCAGGTAGTTTTCTTGAAAAAATGGAGCTCATTCCATAACCAGCTGACCGCTCATTTTAATCCGCAATCAGCGTAAATATCTTATAACAGACTATGCAGGATATAATTTCCGGTATCATCTATTCATTTGCGGCACTGTTCATTATCCTTGACCCGATACTATCCGTACCCATTTTTGCGGCGATGACTAAAGGTCAGACGCCTGCAGAGATACACAAACAAGCGTTCATCGCAGTCGCTGTTTCTGGAGGACTAATGTATCTTTTCTTGATATTCAACAAAATGATCTTTGATATTCTGGGACTTAACCTGCCCAGCTTCCAGATAGCAGGAGGTTTTCTGGTTTTTCTTCTTGGAATACAGGAAGCACTCGGCATTGAAATCGGGCACTCCAAGGATCACACAAAAACAGCTGCTGGAGTTGTAATCGGGACGCCACTTTTATGCGGGCCAGGAACTATTACGACTGTAATGCTTCTTTCAAAAGATTATGGTCTCCTCATTCCATTCGTTGCTATTACCCTTTCACTCATCGCAACATGGATAATTCTCTATTACGCGGAAAACATACAGCGGGTCCTCGGAGAGGTTGTAACGGATATCATGGGTAAAGTCCTTGGGATACTGGTCGCCGCGATCGCTGTAAAGATTATTGCATCGGGTATCCTGGCTTATCTCGCCTTGGTTTAATGCAGGTAATAATTTTTTTTTGATACTTTTAAGAGAAATGCGTGGGAAAAATTAAAATGCAATCTTTCGAATCCTTTGTTTTCCAAAATGCGTTTTTCTGTCTGATTCCTGGCAATTATGGTTTTAGTGAGTTTTAGTTTAATGAGTTTTAGAATGGTGATTGAATTTTTTTTGTTAAAAAAAAGATATTATAATTTTTCGTTTCAGGAATCCCTTTTCAGGGAATATACTTCAACCATATGATGAGGATGATATCGCATTTTTGCTTCACGAAGTCCTGCTATTCCAAGATCACTTTCCCGGTTAATGTAGGTAAATTTTTTTGTAAGAAATGCTGCCGTTTCAGTATTGATTACTTTATAGATACCTTCGCAATCAGGGAGTCCTTTTTCGAAATGCACCAGTGCAGTATCAGCATTAAGAGACTCGAACAGTGACATGGCACCGATTTTTGAAAAGACCCGTATAATCAATCCCTTCATTGAAAGTGCATCAAAATGATCAATTGCAAAAAAAACCGCTTCCTTTTCATGTGCAAGGACTTGATCGTTTTCACACCCTTTCCATTCGCACCATTCGATCAGGAATCGCTTTACTTCTTCCCAGTTTTCCCTGGTAATCGGTTCAACCGAACTGGTACAGTTACGATGGAACTTGTTTATCTGGCGACGGATAGTGAGGTAATTTTTACCGGGGAGTCCGGCAAGGTCTGCGGCAAGGTAGACGTATTCAAAATGATTACGGTCAGGAACAAGATTGATACCAGGACAGACGTCCCTCATCCAGCTGGCTGTTTCCGAATCTATTAATACAACAGGTTCATTGTCGCTGATATCCGATGCCAGACGTATAAGCGATTTTAAAAGCGCCGGATTCCTTGGACCCAATGGGGGACGGAACCGTGTAACATCATCTATGGTGCTTGCGATGATGAGATTTTTCTCCACATAGGCATACTTGTAATGTGCATAATGATTCCAGCAGACCATATTAGTGAAGGTATTATCACTATGCACCTGCGGATATTGTGCATAATACTGCTCGAAAAAAGCCCGATCCTTAAGAGAAACGGGTTTGAAATTATCCTGCGTAAGCATCAGGTATCACTCCGGTATAAGAGCGGGGTATGTCCTTCCATTGGATGAAATCCAAAGGGCAGGTAAAATTTTTCAGTGGCTGGTTCTGCGATAAGACCAATCCAGAGAACACCCTGTTCAAGGCATTTTTTTACGAGGGTTGAAACGATTTGTGTACCGATTCCAGTCTTCCGGTATTCCGGAAAGATGACGAGATCCTGGATATATCCATCGGATACTCCATCAGATATGACTCTGCCCATCCCTATAGCTCGACCGGTTTTTGAATCGACAGCAACGGCAAACAAAAAACTTCCGCGGATCAGACGAGGGAGATCTTTAAGACAATACTCCTCCTTCCACCAACCACCGGCACGGTACAGGTCAGCAATCTCAACCTCGTCCCATGATTGAACAAGCCGGATTGTAATGTTATTTCCCACAGTAATCACTTTCACTGTTACTGGCTAAAGGACTTTTCATGCTGGTGTATTTTTTTTAAAAAAATTTCATGGAATATATCATCAGGAATCAAACGGAAAAATATATCCATTTATTAACGGGTTTCATAATGATTCAGCCGCGTGATCGCAGAATCAATTATTGAACCGAGCCCTTCAACACTCCAGTGCTCGGAGTTGAGGATAATATGATAGATTGAAAGATCGTTGATATCAATATTATAATAACTGTGATACCGGCCTGCTTCGCATTCTTCCCGCTCGATTGTGATATGTTCTGCAGTCTTTACATCCGTTATCTGATCCCGGAGAACAATCCGTTTTATTCGACACCCAATCGGGGCAAAGAGCCAGATTTTGAGATTCGCACCAGGAACCATCCAGCCGGACAACCGGCCCTCAACGATGATATCGTCACGCTGTTCCGCAATCTCTTTCTGCCGGGCATCAATCATTTTATCAAATGCCGGATTTTCCTGTGCCAGACGGCCGAACTCTGCCAACCCCAGGTTATGCTCCTGTGCGAGCTGGCGGAAGACCTCCCCGGGAGAGATCATGGTAAACCTATGGCGTTCCGACAGATACCGTGAGAGGGAGGTTGTCCCGCTTCCAGGAAGCCCGCTCACGGTGATCCGCATCAGATTCCCCCAATGTTTAAGGCTTTTCTAATTACCTGGCTTAAGGTAATTGAACAGATCATATACCAGAGGATCCAGGCAGGGATAATCCAGACTGCCGGATCATGAAGCCCGATAGTACCTGCATAGGGAAGGGTAATCGTGCTCTGTACCTGACCAAGCCGGAAGAGAAGCCAGAAAAAGATAGGTACAGTCAGTATCAGAATATAAGCCATCGGCTTGAACTGGTTCTGCGACATTTCAAGTTGTTCGCGCATTACCCGGTCTTTCTTTGTTTCCAGTTTCTTGATCTTCTTCTCATCCTGGGAGAGCTGCGCTTCGCGATATTCGGCCTGGAATTCCTTCATCCTTTCCTGAACATCGGTCATTTTTTCGTAGTCTATCGTGTATTTCTGGATGATTGAAGAGTATAATCCTGTAAGTGCTGACAGGATTACAATCAGAATATAAAAGGGGATTTTAAACCCGTCAATCAAAGGTGCGAATACAGTATCAATACCCTGTCCGACACCGGCACGCAACCATTCGACGCTGTATGAAAACATCACCAGCATCATAAAGGCTAACGAAATGAGCATGCCGTATTTGTCCCAGATCTTTCCAAAATCCATGTATTCACCTGAGTACGGTTGCCATATCCTCGGCCGCACGTTCGAGGAGGAAATCAGCGTTGATCACAATTTTTACGGTGCAGCCGGTAATCATTGCATATGCAGCAGCAATTGAGCGATTGAATTGCTGGTGTTCAGCAATCGATCGCGAACCCTCTTTATCCCTTGAACGTGTTTCATCGGTGATACGCCGCATGAGGATCTGGTCATCATCCGTTTCAACGAGAACTATACAATCAGGCATAATCTCACGCAGAACCCATTCGGGCAGTCCTGCAAGGTAACCTGATGGCGTTTTGACAGATGCGTGTGTATCAATTAAAACATTGCCAGGGATCTGGGAGATCGCCTGTGCAGCACGCTGCTGGAGTCGTTTCTGCACGGCACGATCCAGCGTGCGCATCTGATCCCGGTCCTGGACAATATTGTCATTCTTCGCAACTTCAAACATGAAAGTGCCGAAGTTAATTGATTTGTACTCGACTCCTTCATCCCTGATTTTTTTAAGCGCTTCGTTGACGACCGTCGTCTTTCCGACACCCGGTACTCCGGTTATGATAACCTTTTTTCCATCCATCCTGGTCCCTTCCACGTTCTACTCTTTTCCAAAGAATGTCCGCATGAACGGGTACATCTCCATGATTTGCTGGCTTGCGATCTCCTCATAAAGCCTGTAGGTAATACTAACCGTCAGGAGCAAACCGGTTCCACTCACAGCACCGATTACACCAAAGAGGTTTGCAATTACACTCAGCACACCAATAAAGACTCCCCCAATCACCGTGACGCGGGGGATGTACCGATCGAGATACTTTTCAAGTACCTGCGGATTCCTGCGGTAGCCGGGAATTGACATGCCCGACATCTGAATTTGACGGGCTACATCTTTTGAATCAAGCCCGGCAGTTTTTATCCAGAAGAGTGCAAAGATCGCACCGCCGACCACCATGAATGTGATATCTACTCCCAGGCGTAAAAGAACCTCCCATGGAGCATGCCCGAGATCGTGGATCCACCACATCCATTGATCAGGCCCGTTAATCGGTGCCAGGTAATACATTATTCCGTCAAGGGGTTGTGAACCTTCGAATGTTCCGAAAAGGGTAACATTAACATTGGAGAGGAACATCCCCACCATCTGGATGTTGGCCTGCAATACCCGCACAAGGATCATCGGCAGAACACTGGCATAAATCAGTTTTACCGGAAACCGGGCGCGTGCTCCTCTGACCTGAGCATGAGCGAGCGGGATCTCGATGCGCGTTGATTCCACATAGACAATAATTAAGAAAATTGCAATTGTAGTGACAAATGCAAGAATGTCTTTGCCAAAGTAGGTGAGATAACTCCCGCCGTCAATACCAATGGCGATGAGTCGCGGGAAAAAACCGACCGGATACTGGTCAGCAACCGGTGCCCAGTTGATGAAACCATTCACTATTGCCTGTGATATCCCTGCGATGATGAAGAGACCGACGCCGGAACCGATACCCCATTTTGTCACCACTTCATCCATTAAGAAAATGAGCACTCCGCCGATACAGATTTGAATAAAAATGAGCATAGAAACGGCAAACAGGTTTCCACCAAAAAACTGGTTGGCAATAATCGGATCTGGTATCATGAAGCTGCCGACCAGGTTTGGTGCGGCTTCGATTATAATCATGACCATGATAAGGATCTTCTGCAGACCCATGTACATGACCTGTCCACGCGTTTCGCTTGTATCGATATGGAGAATATCTGCTCCTTTGAGCAGCTGGAGCACGATGGATGCCGTGACGATTGGTCCGATACCAAGGTGGACTATCGAGCCGCTCGCACCCGCAAGAAGAGCCCGCCATGCCGCAAACAAATCCTGGTTTGAGGGTGCGAGTCCAAATACTGGTATATTCGTCAGGGCAAAATACAGAATTAAAATTCCCAGGGTCCAGATCAATTTATTTTTGAAGTGAACGTGTCCTTCAGGGCTCTTGACTGCAGGCATTGCAGCGAGCAGGGGTTCCATTCGATCCAGCAGGTTTCCCATTGTTTCACCAAAAATCACAGGAATGGTCAGACGATTTGCGTCTTTCCACCCATTTTCTCGATCTTTTTCTTGGCTGATTCAGAGAATGCCTGAGCGGAAATATTCAGCTTTTTTGTGACTTTGCCGCTACCGAGCACCTTATTGATGCCCATATCAGCAGTGTTGATCACGATGACATCTCCTTCATTCTTCGCAATACCCTGCGCCAGAAGCGAGGGTATTATCTGGTCGATAATCCCGACATCCATTACCGTCACAGTAATACGGGAACTATTCGAGAAACCATCTTTTCCAAAGACCGGTCCTCCCATCTCTTTATACCACTTGACAAAGTGGTGAGCGTTAATGCCCGGCGTGTCCCCGTCCGCCGCGGTTACCTGCACCACGCCGGTTTTTATGGGTGCCGCCACCGCATGTCCGCGATCCGCGGTACTTTGAACGTTTGTTGGTTGGCATCCTGCTTCACCTCATCTTATAGAGGAGAGTATTAATCTCCTGACCATAATAGCCAAGCGCTCCTCCCTGGGGGAATGTACGTTTGGTAGTTTTGTATCCCTTGCGTGGTGGATGAAGGCGTAAAACGGGTTTCAGACCCGGGATTTCACGCAGTTTTGTGTCACCACTTGCAAGCGCCAGTGCAAACTCAGAAATGTTGCTGTAAGCCGAGTTCGATTTGATATACTCGTCAGTCAGAGGTGCATCACCGATTACTCTGCCACGGGTTAATAGCAGAGTCTCAATTGTTGGTGCATCCACTTCACCATAGGCAATATAATCCTTTACTTTTCGGATCATGCCAAGGTTTTCAGGAGTGTCCGGGATGAGTACGCAGTGATTGATATGATGCAGACGCAACATCTTGAGAGTGTCCTTGATGTCACGGCGTGTCTTAACAACACCGCGGACCTGAACAACAGCGTACATCTACAGTGACCTCCCGGTCCTGATCATGTTGGTTTCATTCAGTGCATTGAATGTAGCTTTTGCAAAATTAATCGTGGTGCGTGTTTGTCCACGAGCAAATGTCCACACATCTTTGATACCTGCGAGCTCAAGCACTTTCTTGCTGATATCCCCGGTAACAAGTCCGATACCCTGAGGCGCGGGTTTAAGGGTTACCCGGACACTGCCGGCAGTTCCTTCAACCTGCATCGGAATTGAATGAGTGACATCACATCCGCATTCCCAGCTACCGCAACCACGCCGGACCTTAATGATATTCATTTTTGCATTTACGATGGCCTTCTTGATCGCATTACCGACCTGCACGTCCTTACCCTGACCGAACCCGATATAACCGTTCCGGTTTCCTACGATAACAACAGCACGGAACTGAACGCGGCGACCTGAATCGGTCATCCGTTGCATCATGGCGATATCAAGAACCTCATCTTCCAGATCGGGAAGGAACATATCAACAATCTGGGGTTCCTTGATCGGTCTGCCGCTCTCAAGAACCTGGTCAATATTTTTAATCTCTCCCGATGCGACGAGTTTGCCAAGACCGGTGACCGGGCGCCACTCTTCTCTTTCATAAGCCATTTACACCAGCTCCTTTTTTATGGCGTCAGCCACCTTTTCGACAATAGAAACAATATCCGCGGCATTTTTATTATATGCAGCGATATGATTGCCCTTGGCACGCTCATCGGAGGGGAGGATTTTCTCCCCGTGTGGCACATCAAGTCCTGCTTCGACCGCACCTTTGAGCGCGGCAAAGACCCGTGCACCGGGGGTTGCGCGGTTAAGCCCGATATCCAGAATAGCCCTGCCGTAATCTGCTTTCTTCGCTTTTACAGCAAAAAGCATACCGGTCAGATATGCTGCTGGAGTATTGGAAGTCGCTCCATTGTATCCATATGACTCCAGCTCAGAAGAATTTGCTGAGATAAGGGTTCGGTCACCGTCAAGCTCTGCGGTAACAAGTTGTATGATGATGTGTCGGTTTGTCTTACGCACAACCATTCGTGGTGCATCTGCTACGACGAGCCTGGTCCGCTTGTAGTAATCGGTTTTGCCCTCTCTTCGTCTTCTGAAGGGGACAAAATACCGTGATCCTGTTGCCATGTTACTTCATCCTCCCTGCGAGGATCTCCATCTGCGCTTTCATATGCGCAACGCTTCTGTATTGTCCGCCGGCTGCTTTCCGGTAGATTATCCGGTACATGTGCCGGTCAATCGTCCCGGCATCCCGGAGTTCAACAAGAACTTTTCTGATAGCACGTATCTTCTGAACCCAGGCTGTTTTGCTCGGGTTGCGGGCACCTGCTGCACCTTTCCTTTTTCCGGCACCTTTGCGGTGCCCATAGGATCTTTTTGCAATCCGTAAACGGGCCCTGCCGCGGCTGACACCTTTTTTCTGATGTGCCTTGATTACGCCATCGGTGATGAGCCCTCTCAGGTCTTCACGTGAGATTGCATTCTCGATGTCCGAAATGCGGGCCGGATCAAACCAGACGCGGTTGACACCGCACTTTAATATTGCGGCAGCGATGCGTTTCTGGCTGGCGACGTCACTCATTCTTCTTCACCTCAGACTCGGTCTTCTTTTTTGCCTTTGGTTTTGCAGCTGCCTTTGGTTTGGCTTCGGCAGGCACTTCTGTCTTGGATTGAACAGATTTCCCGGTTGATTTAACAGGAGTCGTTGCCTTGGTTTTTTCAGATGGTTTTTCTGCTTTTTCCGCCTTTGTTTTCGCGGTATTCTTGGCAGTTTTTACCAATGCCTTCTTCTCTTCGGTCTTTTCTGCCGGTTTAACTTTTGGGGCATTCTTCTTTATCGGAGCTGCAGGTGTCTTGGATTTTGCGGACGGCTTCTCATCCTTCTTCTTCTGGTCCGCAGAAAACCGTTTTGCATCGATCTTTTTCGGTTTTGTTTCTGTTGTTTTGAGAGTTTTAATGTTCAGTACCTTAAGTCCCGCAGAAACTGCTGCTTCCTGAAGGACCGTTCGCTTGCGGTTACCTACTGTTCCGGATATGCGGACAGCCTGCGTCTTTGGATCGAGTCCCTCAAGTTCATTTACCGAAGAGATCAACACTTCAAAAAATCCGCAGGGGTGCATCCCCCGTACCGCTACAGGGCTCCCGAACCCGGGCTTGGGAAGAGCTCCCTTTGCCTTCTTCTGCTCTCTCTGCTTATTGTGCTGTCCCCGTGGCTTTCTCCAGGAATCAGAGAGTTGCTTTTTCTTACCGTATCCATCACGCTTGAAGGTTGCCCCCTTTTCCACGCGGACCCGGATTAACCGTTTTATTTCAGTTGTCATCGATCTTCAGCCCCTCTGCACAATATAGATGCCATCCTGGAACACTCTCGGATCACGGTTACGGATATGGGTTGCATGCTCAATGTTTGCTGCTGAGGTCCCGACAAGTTCGCGGTCGATTCCCGTTAAGACAACTTCATCATTTGCAATCTTTGCAGTAACACCCGGTTCAATCCGTGCGTAACGCGCCTTCTTCTCACCAAGGAAGTTGGCGATTTCGAGACGGTTTTCCTGAAGTTTCAGCTGGATTGGGAAGTGGCTGTAGACCATTTTCATGTGGTACTCAAACCCTTCACTGACACCCCGGCACATGTTTTTGGTATGCGCCTCGAGTGTCCCAACCATCGCCGTCATCTCTTTTCTTTTGGACTCGGTTGAAATAATAACCTCATTTCCTTTACAGGTTACTTCTACCTGGGGGAACCGTACGTTACGTGAAAGCTGTCCTTTTGGCCCTGTAACACGTAGCTGCGAGCCATCCAGATTGGCTTTTACTCCATCTGGAACATTAACTATTCTGACTGCTGACATGATCTCGCACCATTTAATAAACATACCCGAGCAGTTCGCCACCGATACCCTCTTTCCTCGCCTGATCGTGTGATATTACACCACGCGAGGTTGAAAGTATAAGAAGCCCGAAGTTCTTTCCGGGCAGGTACTGCTTCTCCCAGTATTCCATCTCATCCAACTGTACCGAAAACCGCGGGGTGATTGCCCCACAACGATTAATTTTTCCCGTGAGGTGAACCTTAAGTCTGTCCACCCCTGCCATCATCGATGAACTCGAAACTACTGATGTAACCGGCGTCCTGCATAATTCGGAGCATCGCGCCGAGGAGTTTGCTCGCTGGTTCGATGATGCACACGGACTTGCCGGTGTCACCGGCATTTTTTAAGGAACACATTCCGTCTGCTATTGGATTACTTCGTGTCATTGTGCATTCACCTTCAGCTCATCTTTTTAAATCCGATTTTCCGTGCCCATTCGCGGAAGCACTGCCTGCAGAACATGATATGATATCTGCGCACGAGCCCCTGTTTACGCCCGCACATTTTGCACTCGTTCGCACCGCGACCATAGATCTTCTTCTGTTCTCCAGCCATTAGCGCACCTCAACCTGATACTGCTCTTTAAGAAATGCAATCGCATCTTCCTTTTTCACGCGCTGTTTTGCCGGGAGTTTCTTCTGCTCCGTGCGTCTGCGGGTGATCCGTATGCCTTTACGTTCGAGTACGACATTGACGTCCATGCCAAAGATACCAATTTGTGGATCATAGGACATGCCGGGAAAATCAGTGTGTTCTTCTATACCAAATGAGATATTCCCGCTCTTGTCGAACTGACTCTCAAAGACGGTTTTGTTGATGATCCCAATTGATGTTGCGAAAAAATCGCGGGCTGACTTGCCACGGAGCGTGACCTTGCATCCGATTGGGGCGCCTTTGCGTATGGAGAATGCCGGTTGGGTCATTTTGGCAATGCTCCTGATAGGCGTCTGTCGGGTGATCGTCTTCATGATGTTTTCGGCTTTTACGAGTTTTTCACCGCTCTCGCCAACTCCCATGTGAACGACCACTTTGTCTATATAGACATCGCGCATCGTTGTCACTGCTCATGCCCCCAGGTTGCTATTGCAGAGGTCTGTTTACCGACCATGTAGATATAGGGTGAGATCGTGTCAAACCGTGTCTTTGTAGATTCATCCTCGAGGATGATCTTATTGGGGACGCTGCCCGGCATCTTGATGATATCAACGATGCGTGCAACCTTTCCTGAATGACGACCTCCAGTTACCATCGCCATATTACCGACAGCAAACGGGAAGTGATCAACAATTTTGAACCGTGTTTCGGGTTCGAGCGAAAGGACGATCGAATCGCTGGCTTTGTATGAGTTATCAGCAAGCAGGTTTGCTCCGTACCGCATATTCAGCTGAACCTTACCGCCCGGGATTGTTGTCTTGTTTCTCACTTTGCAAAGACGAGTCTTTGCTGCTTCTGCATCAATTTCAATGGAAACATGACGACCGTTCTTGTCACGCAGGATACGGTAGAATTTGTTGATTTTCGGTAATGAGATGATATCAAAGATACCAATGCCCATCCTTGCGTCACGGCAGGGTCTTCCGTTGATGATCACGTCATTCTGATGGAGGATTTGCTTGACTTCTTTTAAATTCTGTGCAAAACCCATATGATCACGGAGCCAGACTGCAATCGGCATCGCATTTGCATTATGTGGACCGGGCGCCGTTTTCGTGATGAATGTCGTGGTTTTCTTTGCAATATGCCACGAGTCTGGTGCATTTAATCGCTTCAGATGGTCTGACATTATTCAGCCTCCACTAATTTTGCCTCACGGCGTTTGTCAGTGAGATTCAGTTTAGTGAGTTGCACATTTGAAGCATCAACACTCCGTGGTACTTCCGTTCCATCAGACTTTTGTGGAAGACACTCCATGAACCACAATTTTTGACTTCTTGGTATCAACTGCATCCACAATCCCTTCATTCCCGACAAAATCTCCGCGGGTTACTTTAACGGTATCCCCTTTCACAACACGCAGCGTCTTTTTCTTGTATTTTTCTTTGAGTGCAGCGGAAAGCGGGGCGTTGAGGTATTTGGTCTTCACGTGTGAAGGTGCCTGATAGCGGGCCTTTCTCTGCTTTCTTGGCTGTTCACTTACAATTCGTACCATACTTCAAACCTCACACAATGATTGTTGCCATGGAACCCAGTTTGGGGAACCGCTCCGCGACTTCTCGGGCTACAGGTCCCTTGATTTCCGTTCCTTTTGGCTCATTCTTCTCATCAACAACAACAACCGCGTTGTCATCGAAGGAAACCCGTATACCGTTGGGTCTGCGCATCTCTTTTTTCTGACGGATGACGACAGCACGTACAAGCTTGCGACGCATATCGGGTGTGCCTTTCTTGACGGTTACTGTCGCAAGATCACCCAGTCCCATCTTAGGCTGACGGCGTCGTACTCCATGGTAGCCGAATACCGAAACAATCTGTACTATGCGTGCACCGGTATTGTCTGCACAGGTAAGTTTTGTACCGGTTGCAAGTGCTCGTGGTATTGTAGACTGCTTCGCCTTCATGGCTGTAACACCTCTACAACAACAAAGGTTGTACTCTTTGAAAGCGGTCTGCATTCGGCGATCTTAACCATGTCGCCAACCTTTGTATGAATACAGGGGGGGTTGTGAGCATGTAGTTTCGAACTGCGTTTCTCATACCGCTTGTATTTTCGGATGTAGTGCAGGTAGTTACGTGCAACTACAACGGTTCCCATCATTCGGTCGCTCACGACTTTCCCGGTGATCACCTGGCCGCGCACCGGTAAAGTGCCGTGAAACGGACAATTAACGTCCTGGCATTCTTGTTGTGGTGCCTGGACGTTCAATCCAATGTTTAGTGCCATTATTTTATCCTCTTCTTTTCGTGCAGGTTGATTCTCTTTTCAGGAGCCAGAACCATCACGGATCCATCTATCTCAACAAGTCCGCTGCCTGGAAGGTGCAGCTGGAATCTGCTGTGCATCTTAGGTATGCGTTTAAGCCCTTTTGGGGTCTCGATTATCAGCAGATTTTTTGTTTCATCGATGATGAGTCCGGATAGCCCCTTGTGAAGGGGGTTTTTTGCTCCCGATACCAGAACGTCCAGGCCGATAAGTTCATGCCGGAGGACGTTCTGGGGAGAGATCATACATTTCTCCTGCGATTTTGCTCAGTCATCAAACGGGCGATAGTTCGCCTGATTTCACTTATATGACCCGGGTTCTCTGTGGCGCCACCGGCACTGACTTTGCCGTAATGCTGGACCAGCTCCATACGGAGTTTGTCCATCTGTTCCTGCAGTTCTATTTCAGAGAGCTGCTGGACATCCCGTGCACGTAAAATTGCCATTACTGATCCTCCCTGAAAGGTATTTCATCGGGGAGAGCGGGTTCATCAGAATCAACATCACCGATATCGGTGACTGTTACTTTGGACGGGGCTCGTTTCTTTTCCTGTTCAATAATGGAAAAGTGATCCGGAAGCTTCGCCCCGGCAGGAACAAGCTTGACTTGAACACCTATGACACCCAGTTTCTTGATCGCAACTGCATAGCCTTTCTCAACAATAGTGTTGCTCGGTTCACCGCAGTGCTTGATATATCCTTCAGTGAATTTCTGGGTACGGGCACGTGCACCGGTTAATTTGCCGGCAATGATAACTTCACATCCCAATGCACCGGAATCCATAACACGCCGAAGAATGCTCGATCCAGCTTTACGGAAGTACCAACCTCGTTCAAGAGCGTTAGCAAGTCGTTCTGCCATGATCTGGGCGTTGAAACTGGGGTTTGTGACCTGCTGAACCTCAATCTGAGGAGATTCAACTCCATAGTTCTGGGCAAGGTCCAGAGTCAGCTGGTGAACCAGTTTGCCACCTTTGCCGATGACAATTCCAGGTTTTTCTGCGAAGATGGTGACCTGCGTTCCCAGCGGGGTCCTTGCGATATCCATGCCCCCATATCCTGCACGCTTTAATTCCTTTGACAGGTACTTTTCAACACGGGCTTTCCGAACCCCTTCTGAGATAAACTTCTGCTCTACGGCCATCAGACCACCTCACGGACCACAACTTCGAGATTCACGGTTTCACGGACCTTAGGGGTTGCACGTCCCATTGCACGGGGGAAGAATGATTTCTGAGCCCTTCCACGGTTTGCCGAAACGTGGATTATCTCAAGATTATCCGCATCGAGACCGATATACTCGGCATTCTTCTTTACTGATTCAAGGACCCGGATATAGACTTTTGATGCCTTGACCGGGTACTCTCCCGGCATCCCATTTTCCCGGGAGACCACGTTTGTGCGCTACATTCCGGTTAAAACGCCGGAACGGGATTGCTTTCTTTAAACTGACAACATCATTCAGGTACGCGATTGCGTCATTCACACGCTGGTGTCTGATAAACGTGGCAATCTCGATCGAATGTTTTGGCGACATATTCAGTTCATTGACTTTCGCTTTTGCGATATTGTCGCCACTGATTTTCTGTGAATAATCAATTCGTGCCATGTTCATCACTTCAGCGGAACGTATTTGCTGCCTCGTGTTGCACCGATACCGGCACTACCATGAGCGACCTTCCTTCTTGTCAGTGCAAACTCTCCAAGATAGTGGAAGACAGACTCCGGCTGAAATTCGACTTTCATGAATTCCTTGCCGTTATAAATCTCTATGGATTTGCCCACCATCTCAGGCATGACAATCATTTCGCGCAGGTGAGTTCTGATCTTCTCGTCACCTTCACGGACCTTTGTAAGCAATATCTCTTCACCACGGGAGAATCCGCGTATATCTTGCGGCGTGCACGGGCTGGCATGAGCGGGAGGAGTTCGCTTATCCCCATCGCCTTCGCCTCATCAATCTTGTATCCCCGGTAGGTGAACTCTTCACGCCTTCTTGGCATTCTCTTCTGAGTCTTTTTTGGTGCTGCCATACCCTTCACTTCCTGCTCTTACCTGTCCTGCGTGCAGCCACATGTCCTACAGTCCTGCCTGGAGAGGTTCCCCGTGCAATCGTCTTAGGGCGACCGGTGTGCTGGTGACCGCCACCACCAAACGGGTGATCAATGACGTTCATCGCCACACCACGAACGCGTGGCCAGTTTGAGGCCGTGTTCTGCATCTTGTGGAACTTGTTGCCTGCTTTCACAAATGGCTTGTCGACACGACCGCCGCCAGCAACAATCCCGATGGTTGCACGGCAACGGTGGTTGAACCATTTGGTCTTTCCACTGGGCATTCTGACCCCAACCCGGTCCTCGATCTTATCGATAACAACCGCCTGAACACCAGATGCTCGGACAAATTTACCGCCATCATTGGGGCGCGCTTCGATATTGCAGATGTATGTCCCGGTTGGAATATGCTGAAGAGTGAGCGTGTTACCGTTCTTTACTTCAACATCAGAACCCCAGCTGATAATTTCTCCAATACCAAGACCTTCAGTGACCAGCATGTATACTTTGGCCCCATCTTCGAGTTTGACAAGTGCAATCGGTGCGTTGCGTGCTGGATCATGTTCGATATCGATGACACTCCCCATAATTTTTTGAGTGTCATCACCGATGTGCTTCAATTCAGCCTTGTACCGGTGGGATGGTGCTCGATAGGTCGGACCTCCCTTACCCCGGGCTTGTGTTGTGATACGATGTCCCATGTTCCCACCTACATAATGCCAAGCCGACTGAGAATTTCCTCGGCGGCTTTTTCATTCTCAAAACTTACTATTGCCTTCTTTTCACCGTGCATCGTCATGAGCGTGCGAACGCTTTTCACGTTCTGTCCAAACGCTTTTTCAATTTCACGTTTGATCTGGCTCTTGGAAGTTTCACGGCTGACAAGGAACTGGAGTTTGCTCTGGTTCTCTAACAGAACCATTGCCTTTTCCGTAACAAACGGGTATTTCAGAGGCATTTATCTCCCCTCCAGACGTACAAGAGCGCTTTCAGTCCAGATCGTAAGACGTCCGGCCAGCATTCCTGGTGCGAGATGCTCTACATTCAGCTGATCGACAGTTACCACATCAACACCGGAAAGGTTGCGTGCGGCGCGTAGCGGTTGATCAGCCGTGACAATGAGCAGACTCTTTCTCTGCTTGAACCTGCGACCACGCATCTTACCTCTCCCTGCACGGACCTTTTTACTCTCCTTTGCCCGTTCGATGTCATGATAGACTCCCGCAGTGGTAAGTGCTGATATAACGTCCTGCGTACGATCGAGTGACTCAAACTTATCCTCAAGAATAATGGGGACAGCGCCATCGAACCGGTGACCGCGACCGCGGATAAGATCCGCAGAGATACTTGCAGCTACTGCCTGAGCGGAATGCCTTCTGTTTTTCTTTCTGGTTGATCTCTTTAATCAAAATTTTAGCAACCTTCGGGGGATGTGCCTCTCGGCCCCCTTTAGCCTGCGGTACTTTTGCAGCCCGTGAACCATTTTTAATACGGGGCACATGCGATGACCCGCGACCACTTCCCCAACCAACAGCGGATGAGCAGATACCTGCAAAGGGATTCGTCCCATGGGGTTGTCTCCGTGTGCTCTGAAGTGCCATGACTGCTTTTTTGATCAGATCTGGGCGGTACTCCTCGGAAAAGAGTTCCGGAAGTTCGATATCTTTCGCGATTCCGCCATCAAGTGTTTTAACCTGTGCTTTCATCTCTGATCATCCCTGTTTGCTTTGGACGCTCACAAACTGAATTGTCGGAGTCCTGACGACATGTTCACCAAGGCGGATTGCCGGACGTATACGGATAAGCCGTTTGACAGGCCCTGGAATAGAACCCTTGACGAGGATGTACGGGCTCTTCAGTATACCGTAGTGCAGGAAACCACCGGCCGGTGTGATCTCACTGGCATTTTCACTTATCCTTAAAATACGCTTGTTAAACTCTGTACGCTGCTGGTATCCCAGCTGACCCATCTGAGGAACCTGCCATCGTACATGATGGGGATTCCAGGGGCCGAGTGTACCAAGATGACGTTCCTTTCCACCAACGGAATGTTTACGTTTGCGTAGTGCAATACCCCAGCGTTTTACAGCACCATTCGTACCTTTACCTGTGGTGATCGCAGTAATATCCGCATATGCTCCGGTCTGTATGACATTGTTGAGCGAAACCTCTTTACCGAGAACTCCCTGGGCAAACTCCCACTGCTTTTTGAGGTCTCCGCCACCGATCTTAATTTCCATAAGATCGGGGATTTTCTTGGGGACGCCAGACAGTATTGCAGGTTGCGTATAGGACACCGCGTGGATCTCGGTTACGATACCAGCTGAAATTGCATCAGAGAATTTTTTCAGTGCTGCTTCTTTGTCATAATCTTTTGGCAGCGTGATCCGGCGCCCGAGTACGGTATCGAGCTGGTCCGCCCAGACTTCTGTCAGTGCATGTTTGCCGTATGTATCTTTAGAATAGGCACGAATCGCAGCAACCTTCATCGAGGGAATTTCAAGTACGGTGACGGGCACCATAATTTCCTTGCCCTCGGTAGGACTGTTTTTGTGATCATCTACCATGATAACATGCGTCATACCTACTTTATATCCGGCAAACCCCTGCAGTATCGGTGCCCCATTGTAGAGAGGCCACGATTGATATTTCGGAATCGGGCTCTTTGCACGCTTTCTTGGGCTGAATGCAAGAGAACCACGGCGTGGTCTGTTTATTTTTGGCATGTGTTAATCAATCCTTTTTCTGCGTGTAGGTTATTCCCATTACGACACGAATTACGATTAATCCGAGACGGTGTGATAACCGTATCTGGTTAAGATGCCAACACGCGACGCCAGTTGAGAGAACCGTAGAATTCAGGTAATACTCGAATCCACTTTTGTGAATTTTATGTATGATTGAACATCCGGTTATTCAACGGGCTATGGACATATGGATGATACTATACTCATCCATGAGCTGATCTTTATCAGCAATCCTGTCTCGCGAAAGAAGATCCTGACAATAACGCATCCATCTGCTCCGTGATCAGAGCAATTGGAACGGGCTCGTTTGTTCAAACGTCGACCCATGCGTGCTGGTCAGATCCCACTCAGTCAGCCTGTTGTGACGAGTCACAACTCCTTCTCGGGTTTCCCCCGCAATAAGGCGGAGTTTACCAATCGAGGATTACCCACGGCACAACCGACTTTCCTGTGTCCGGAAATCTGGTTCCGCCGTATGATGTAATCACAAATATGCTTTTTATCAGGTAAGCATATGGATACATCAGAGGATAGCCTCATATCGGCTTCCTTAATTATTGCATAAAAAAGGATATAAACATTTGCCAGTATCTGACTATAGAAATGCTGCGGATTCCGCATGATAAAATATGTATTTGCAATTTCCCATTGAGATTTTTATCCAAAATACAATTCACCAAGATCGGTGATATACACAATAATATCTTCACACACACACCGTGCTTTACAACACTGGGAACGGGTCTCCCTCAACCGGTTTATCAGGGAAATTGTATCATACATCACTTTGATGTTAATCTTTTCTGCTTCACCAAAAATTATGGAAGGGACATCAAACAGGTCAGTACCTGAAGGTATAGTACAGAGGTGTGTTGCATCCAAAGTATAAAGGAATTCAAGTGTTTCTTTTGCCCTTCTGATATTCTCCATTGCGCTCTTTTCAATGGTACAGACATTCGCTTTGGACGTGGAGATAATATCAGCAATCTGCTGCTGGGTCAGCCCTTGTTTACGGTACCTGAGAACCTCCATCTGGCGATCAGTGAGCAGACCATCTTTCATAATATTAAATCTTATATCTGAACTTAAACACTTTTCGTTAACTATCCCAGATTAAAAAATACGGTAAGTTTTCTTCATTAAAATGTCAATTTAATTAAAAAATCAGGTTTTTTAAATTTTTTTTCGGCGAGAGAGGACATTTCAAAATGTTTATATGAACACCGGGTCATAATAACGTGTTAAAAAAATTTTAGGTGATATAGATGGTTGTTAAAGTAGGAGTAGCCAAACTCGGCAATATCGCAAGTGGTGTAATGGCAGAACTGCTTCTCGATGAGAGAGCAGACCGTGAAGACATGCAGACATTCATGGCGACCAGCGGCACAAAACTCGAGCCGGCAGATGTAGACCGTGTTGTTTCCAACCTGAAGGCATATCAACCGGACTTCTGTATTGTAGTCTCCCCCAACGGGGTTCTCCCCGGACCTACCGGTGCCCGCGAACAGACTCGCAGCAGCAGGTATCCCGGTTGTCATCATCACTGATGATGTAACCACGAAAAAGGAATGGGAAGGAGTCAAGGCAAGCAAGTTCGGGTACATCATCATGAAGGCAGACTCCATGATCGGTGCACGCCGCGAATTCCTTGACCCCGTCGAAATGTCCGACTACAACGGGAACCTCGTTAAAGTGCTGGCACTGACCGGGGCATTCCGCAAAATGCAGATTGCACTTGACAAGGTCATCGACCAGGTCAAGGCCGGAAAGAAAGGCGACGCAATAGAGCTCCCGAAGATCATCATGACCACCGACAAGGCCGTCGATGGTGAATTCACCAACCCCTTCGCACTTGCAAAGGCACGCGCTGCCCACGAAATCGCCATGGCCGTTGCAGGCCAGAACGTCAAGGGCTGCTTCATGACCAAGGAATGGGAGAAGTACATCCCGATCGTTGCAAGCGCTCACGAGATGATGAGATCCGCAGCAATGCTCTGTGATGAGGCTCGCGAGCTCGAGAAGGCAGGCGACAGCATTCTGCGCCAGGCCCACAAGAAGGACGGCACGCTCGTCTCCAAGAAGAAACTCGTTGCAAAGTACGAGTAAATTTATTTTATTTTTTCTCTTTTTTGTAGAATTTTCCAAGATCTTCGGGAAGCGTAAGTATAACAGGTTCAAGATGAAGCCGTTCCATGAACGCTGAATCACTCGTTGATGAAGGGTTAGGATTAATCCGGGAGATCATAGAGCAGAATGCACGAAATCCATGATCGCACCCTTTCTTATCAAAGAACAGTGACATATTGAACGCAAAAGTTCCGAGTTTCCGGTAAAGTGAAATTATTTCAAGTATGCCCCGTGCTGCGAGATCCACATAATTTTCCATTTCATCAATCGTGGATATCGGTAATAGTCCCCGCACTTCCCGTTCACCAATTGGAACCGCATGAGCTGACCAGACCATTTCATCGCCGAACAGATACCGATCAGAGGATTTTTCCGCCTCAATTACTGCATCCCAGTAGTTCCTTCCCTGTTCCCTGCGAAATTGTTCGCTTGCGGAAAAATAACAGTCAACAATATGGGATGGGCATGAATCTGACAATCCCTGCATATGGGGGTGCACAAGGCTCGCACCTGCTGATGGCAGAAAGTTCCAATTGATGCTGGCATAGCCATCGGTCTGGCGAAGTGCATCGACCTGTGAGAGGAGAGCATCCACTATCTGTTTCCGGCTGAAGGCCATAACTGCGTGCTCACGAGTGATTACGGTCACTACGTGGCCTTCACCGAAAGGAAACAAGTTCGGGAATGTTACACTCTCACCACGGATGATCCGGTTGCCCTCGGGAAATGTGGGTGTGACAGAAAAAATGGCATCGCGGCAGAATGGGCAACCCTCTGCATTTGAAGGAAGGTATAATGTCTGATCGATCTGCCTTTTTAACCGGTCCGGACTGATCCTGCACCTGAGCCCGGTGAGATGTTCTTCGCGATACTGCAATGTACCTCTGCTGGTGACAACTTCCCTGACCGAAAACATGCCTGTTCAGGAATATATTTTCGACATGATCAGATAGTCGTTTGCACGGTGACTGACCGCATCTTCACAAAATATCAAAAAAAAAAGAGATTGATCTATCAGCCAAGGCATCACTGCCTCGCCACTTTCGGCTGTATTTAGGCAGGAGTTTCGTTCGGCACTTATACTACGTACTTGCCGAGGAGGCGGATAGAGTTTGTCATGTCAGGACCGAGCGGTGAGCCAAAGATGATCTGGGTGACACCGGCCGCGGTGAGGGCTTCGCACTTCTGCTTGACCATCTCAGGGGTTCCGGCAATGGTGAATGCGTCGATCTCCTTGTCTCCAACGAGTTCTCCGACTGTCTTGAAGTCGAACTTGCCCAGTGCTGCCTTAATCTTTGCAACATTGGCAAGGTCGAGTCCGTGACGGGTGAGCAGTGCTTCCGGAGAGCCGGCTGCAATGAATGCGGCAACGATCTTTGCTGAATTGCGGGCCTTCTTTTCGCTCCGGTCAATGGACATGGCAGTGTATGCACCAATATCAAAGCCTTTCTTGCCGACTTTGTCGGCTGCTGCCTTGATGATCGGGATTGCAATGGCAAAGTCCTTGGGGTTGGACGCGTTGATCAATGCGCCGTCACCGATTCTTCCGGCGAGCTCAAGAACCTTGGGTCCCTGTGCACCGACGTAAATCGGTATACCCTTCTTACCCGGGAGAGTGACACCCGTAAGCTTAGCGCCATCGTAGTCAAAGAACGTCATTCCTGATTTCTTGATCTCTTCACCGGCGCAGAGCTTGCGGATCTGCACAATTGCTTCCTCAAGACGGCCAACCGGCTTCTCAGGGTTGATCGCCAGCTTCGGGAGCGTTGAAAGGTCGCCGGGTCCAATACCGAGAACTGCACGTCCGTCGGAAATTTCGTTGAGTGTGCACGCAAATGATGCCATTGCGGCAGGAGTGTCGGTAAATGCGTTCATGATACCCGGTCCCATTTTCAGGGTCGTGGTTGCCTGTGCAATCGCGGCGAGGGTGGGGTAGCAGTGGCGGTTGTTGTAGTGGTTAGTGATCCATGCGAAATCTATGTCTTTTGATTCTGCAAGTTTACAATAGTTGACAACTTGCTTTACATTGACATTTCCTGGTACAAATTCAATTCCATATGTCAAGGGTTATTCACCTCATGGAGTATTACCGTCCACGCATTTAAATAAATTATCATTTTGCGTTGACCCTTTTGCGCTATCCGCTCAAAATACACTCATTTTAACGTTTTTTTCAAGGGAGACCCCTCTGTGATACACTTGAGCGAAGGGGAACGCACCGGGTTACACACATTTAGTCGTTCCTATAACGTTTTCTCCCGTCAGGTTAAGTTAAAAAAAATTTCTATTCCGGTTCCAAAAATACTCCCTGCTGTGAATTCATCCAGACAGATTCATAAATTGGAACGAGTTTTTTTATTTTTCTTATTTTCTTTTTTCTTATTTTTCTTATGTATCCATTTTTGGAATTTTTTTTAATTCCAATCTACTATATCCCATTACGATGTAGTGAACTATAAGATATTGAACCTCAAGCAAATAATAATACAGCAAAGTACAGAAGGGCATTGTAGAGGCTTAATCGGGATTTGTTCATGCGCATATTTGCAATAGGATTGGGCGGTGCGGGCTGCAGGATTGTTAATAGTCTCTATACAACAGACAGGCGCAGCAGTAAAGTCGTGTGTATCCAGGCACTTGCGATCGATGTGGATGCAGATACATTAGCTCATTTGGAAGGTCTGCCTGATAGTGCAAAACTGTTTTTCCCACCGATCGACATGGATATTCAGATGGAAGAGCATGGAGATGCTCAGACCGCAACAATTGATATCGGGGAGATTGTTTCTCGTATTCATAACATAGAAACTGGAGAGACTGATGCAATCTTTGTGTGTTGTGGACTTGGCGGCAGCATGGTGGATATTGCACCACACGTTATCGCTGCACTTCGTTCATCAATCACCGAGCCGATCTTTGGTCTTGTCACACTTCCCTGTCTTGCTGAAGGAGAGCGTCATTCGGCAAAAGCAGCAGATGATCTCGATATGCTGACACCCCTCCTTGACGGAATAATTCTCTTTGATAACGAAACGTGGTATAAAAAAACAAAGGCACTGAAATCAACGCTATCAAAAAAAGAAAAGGGCTTGGCTGAGAAACTCGGGTTGAAGAAAAGTGAACCCGAGGTTTCACCGGAACTTGCCACATATTTACTCCTGAACGAGGGAATTGTCAGGAGGATTAGTCTCATTCTGAGAGCCGGAGAATTCAAAGCGGATGGCGGGCTTGATTTTGCAGAGGTTGTACTGGACTCCGGCGAAGTGCTCAATACCATGAAGGGGATGGGGTATATTACTATCGGGTATGCGGTTGAACGTCTCCCCCATAATCCATTAGGTTTCCTGACCAGTTTGCGCCCGGCAGGTTTTTTCGCAGATGAACATACCAAAAAGGCCTCAAGAATTGTTGACCTCGCAAAGCAGGCGATATATCATGAGATATCGACACCCTGCGATATGACGAGCGCGCATAAGGCATTAATTCTTATCGCAGGTCCATCCCGATGAGTCTTCTTTGAAAGGCTTTATGACTGTACGCAAATGGATCGACCGTAGTATTGCCGGGCTTGAAACGCGATCCGGTGATTACCCTGTGATGAATACCAAAAATGTAGCAATTATTATCATGCTTTCCGGGCTTGAAAATATTCCCCGAATCACCGAACTTAAAGAAATCCAGACCCAGTATAAGGCCAAACACCAGGAAATATTCGCGAAAGAAAAACAGTCAGATTCTGATGCAATTGCATTATCTGAAGGTACCGGAATCAGTACCCGACACAGAACATCGGCAAAAAACGGAGAAGACAGGATTAAAGATGAGATGCTTATTCTGCCTATAAAAGCAGGTAAATACGACGAAAATATGATACAGGAATCCAAAAACGGTTTCCCCCCGGGGGAAGAAGATTTTTCGCATCAGTTTGAAGAACCAAAACAAGAAATCCCAACCCATACTGCAGCTTTGCGAAAAATCCACACTGTTCCGATGGATGCCGGAAAAAAGACTGCACACCAGGTAGCTGCAGATGAAGCGGACATCCTGAATATGGAAAGTTCTTCTGCACCACGACATCACGTTGCTGGCGCGAAGGAGCACACAAATAAACTTTCACAATCAGGACCACATACCGTATCTCATATATCACCAGCACCGAGAATACCACAAACCAAAAAATCCTCAGATCATAGAGGTTCAAGGGGATTGGATGAAAAACATTTACCGCATACAATCGAAGAACGATTGAAACCGAAGGAAATCGAGCGGCAGATTATCGAGAAAGAACTGCAAAGGCAGAGGATGATGGCAATCTCTGGTCGTACCCCAAAAACCGGATTGAGGGAGTCAAAGCACCCTGCGCATCCTCATGAAATTATCAGGATAAAAAGGGAGGTTCAGGAAAAGACACCCCCCACAAGAGATTATGAACCATCTGATCTGGCTGAAGAAATACCTCAGGTGCCAAAGAAAAGAAGAATTATCATACAAAAAAAGACTGAACATCCAGAAACACAGGGTATTTCTTCCCAAGAAGAGGAAAACAAAGAGGCTTTTATCGAAGATGATGAATTTTCTTATAAAAAACACCCTGCCGGATATTCAAGACAATTCGATTCTGAAGAATTGAAAATCGGGATTAAAAATTCTGCTTATAAATCCAAGGATCACATCTTTGAAGGAAAAAATATTCAGAAGACATCTGCTCCACAAGTAAAGGATGCTGTGCTTATTCATACGGTTCTTAAATCGAAAAAAAATATCGATGAATCAAAGCAGATTGAGAATACTCCGGATAGTGAGGATGATGCGATGGAATCATCCAAAGCACGCACAAAGGAAGAGAGAAAATCTGCAAAAAAATACTGAATATGTTTAGTTTATCTCCATCACTTTTGAAAACTGAATATTTCCAGCACCGATCTCTGTCGTGATCTCAATACCATGTTCAACTGTATTTCCAATATAATTCAAGCCGCTGAATGCAACTATTGACAAGCGGAAAGGATTAACAGGCAGGTTGAACACCTGATTTCCCATTGTAATGGGAAACACAAAACCACATTCATTCATGAGGTGAATCTTTTCCTCAACCTCTTTTTTCGCGGCACATGGAACTTCCCGGACATTTGCCAGTGCTATTCCAGAGCCTGTCCGGGTGTAACTGGATATTGATGTGAGGCCGGATGAGATGAAAAGTTCGAGTGGATCTATAGTTGTTCCACGGTAGCCAATCAGATCTTTAAATTCCTTTGGTCTGCCCTGATCGATCTCCAGCCGTCCACCATACGCCATTTTTACGGGTATACCATTTCTCTGGAACACACCATCCATGGTGATACTACAGAGGGTAATAAATCCCACCGATCCTGAAGGAACCCGTGGATCACGATCAATTATCCGGTATGAATTGAAAAAACCACATCCTGCCTTCACGACTTCATCGAATGCGGATTTTACATTTTCAAATGACTCAAGAGGGACTATGGAAAGATTATAGGCAACATCCCCGGTACTGGTTGAGGGATCAAATGTGCTCCGGTAAGCGAGACGTTCGAGCTTCGAGATAATGAATCCAATCCGGTCATCAACGAGAGCATTATCAGTCTCATCCAGTCCCGCCCTTGTTAAAATCCTTCCCTGATTACCTACTTTTTCCGTAAAACCCATTGTGTCAAGATAACTGAGATAGTATTGAACCGCCCGATCACTAAGGACAAAACCCCGTTCAGCCATAAGTTCTGAAAGCCTTTTTGCTCCGATAGGATCCTGATGTTCTTTGAGAATGCGAAGAATCTCAATATATTTTCTTTCGGTTCGTATCATGGTTATTGTGCCTCCACGACTCCCCGACTATCCTGGTAACGACCTGAATAACACTGGTTGCCGTTACGCACTTCGTGGAGGATCATTTGCACGATGCGGTCATTCTTCTGGACATTAAGGTCATTACTTCCCAGATTGGTCAGACAGAGCGTCAATTGTCCACGAAATCCCGGGTCAATAAACCCTCCTCCCAGAAGGACTCCCCGCCTCCCGAATGATGACCTGCAGCGGAGTGTTCCGGCAAGATCCATGGGAAGTTCGATCCATTCAAGCGTTGGGACGAGCGTGCATGTACCCTTCGGGAGGGACAAATCGCCTGCAGCACGCAGATCGTAGGATGCGGGTTGCTGGCATTCGCGACTGTAGGGAGTTATGACGAGGTTTCCCTGTGTACAGATCCTTATCGAGACGGCGGACAATCTCAGGTGCAGATAAAATCATTCACTAAATTATCAGTAGAAAATACTTAATATCTTTTGATATAAAAGACATGGGCAGGATCCATGGGGTAGAGGACATCCTCTTGGGCTTCGAACCCAAGGACGCGGGTTCGATTCCCGCTGGGTCCGTTTTTTTAAAAAGAGTTATTCAAGTCTGAGGTATATTTTACCTTGCCCTCCGACAAGCTTGACATCGGAAAAGGCAATTGCATCGGGAGCATCAACAGCTGTCGCATATACCCTTATCCTGTAACCTCCCGGAGGGAGTTTTGTCACATCAGAGCTGTGCATAGTCAACATACTCCGTTGTTGTGGTATTATATTCGTGAGTTTTTATATCGAACAGCACCCAAGGTCCATCATCAATGGAATAATAGACCTTTTCAGTAATGGTGCTGTTTCCCGTATAGTTCGTATTCCACATTATTGGCAGGAGCGCCTTTATTTCCCCGGGTTCCGTAATCGTGAGATTGGTAAGGGTTATCGTTTTTACCCCGATGACCGTTACATTGAGATTGGGCACTACCGTAATGAATGTTTGAGGGAGATGCAGGGTCTCTGTACCACCATTGAAGGATACCATTGAATGACTGCCGAATACATCGATCAAGCCACTCTGGTTGACTCTCAGGCGGAATGTCGCAGTCCAGAACTGACCGACTTTTATTGTTCCGATGTTAAAGTCCAGTTTATTATCGGCAGCCCAGTCAGCGGACTGGTCGATGGCTGGAACGGTTGTTGTTCCATTCTGCCAATTGATTTTAGTCGAATCGGTTGGATGGTATACATAATCAAATACCTGGTCACCAGGCATCGTTACTCCTGTAACATTAACATTCTCGAAATCCGCCGTCATGGTGGTGTTTACACCGGCATTTTCTATCAGTTCTCCAGCAATCGCTTTATATACATCGGCAATATCTGTTGCTGAAGCCTCGTAGTATTTTCCGTGCGTCCCATCTGCAAGGACAGTACCTTCTGCCAGGACGCGGAGCGTCGTTTTTCCACCTGAGGTAATCTGATTTCCAAACGCAATTGAATATATCCGTATACCGTTATTTTTTGCATATACCGACATATTCTGTTCTGAGAACTGGCCTGTCCCCATCAAACCGCTGAAGGTCATGTAATTGGGGGTAAGATCGCCATAATCATAGGCATAATGGCCATAACTTTCTGCATAGCCTGTTCCTCGTGCAAGTGGGTCGCCGTAATAATTATAATCCCCATCTGAAAGCAGGATGATTGCCGTTACGGTGTTTGATCCCTTATGCAAATTAATTTCCTGAATCGATTTGTATAGTGCAGACCTCATGGGGGTTCCTGAATAGGGAACCATTGAATTAATGGCTGACTTGACCTGTGCTTTATTGAGGTTTAAATTTAAATCTACTGTTGCATAATCCGAATAATATTTAGGACTGGTCGGATAATGAACGGCTCTATATGCTATATCGTCACTGGTAGAACTATCGATTCCAGGGCCCAGACCACTATACGTTATTGCCTGAGCCGTTCCCTTTTGACCAAACGAAACTAACCCGATTCGATCATTCATGCCCATCTGGTCAACAAAGGTTTCTGCTGCAGCCATGATGTTTACCATACGGTCCGGATTATCATACATCATACTCCCCGATCTATCAGTTGTCAGCACAACATCGATAGGTCTTGGCTGCAATGCCCACCCGTCCCCTCTAAACTCAATAGTAACGTCAATGGTATTGTTTATCTCGACGGTCAGGGGGTTTACCGATGTTTTCGCACTTAGGTAAGGATAGTTCTTCCAGGTGACAGGAACAATTTTTTGAGTGCCATTCCAGGTTGCAACCACATCACAATGTCCTGTTGCCGATGCAGTGTAATTTTGATTACCGGGTGTTGTAAAACTCCCGGGTCTGAATTGAACCGCAGCTACACCATTGCTATTGGTTATATTGCTTGAACTCAGGAGAACCGGCAGTGCTGTAACGTTATAGGTTGTTGAATCATAGGTCATATTCTGAATTGTGAAGTTTACCAGTTCACCTGCCACTGCATTTCCCGAATGATCTGCAACCGTTGCGAGAATATCTGATATACGGGAGGGGTTTGCATCAAGACTTGCGATAGTATCAGGGTTGGCCGTGAGCGATATGATTTCCGCTCCCGTATTCATAAATTGCACATTCTGACTCGTGGTGACATATGAGCTATTTGAAACGGCCGTTGCAGTGATATTTATAATACCAATTGAAGATCGTGGCCCATACTGAAGCACTACCTGACCCAGATTGTTTGATACGAACTTATTTTCCTCACCAGGGACGGATGTATTTACCCATATATATTGATTGTTCGTTGGATTCCCGTATTTGTCAAACAAGGTGTATTTTATTGTGAAAAAACTCGTTCCATCTGCAGGTATAGTCGGAGGATATCCCATAGGAGAATAAACCTGAGTGATCCAAAATGGTACACCATTCGTATCAGCATCGATCCATTCGAGTCTTATCCGGTATATTTCCGAAAGCATCCATCAGAATATTATTAGGACCAGTCTTAGTCGTTAACGTAACACTTACCGATATATTTCCATTCGGATCAAGATAGGGGGAAAAATCATGCCCGTATCCAACAAAACTACAATCGTCAGGGGCAGGCCCATGAACATGAAGGCTAAGCATATGCAAGGGCAGACTTAACGCCACCTCTTTCCGGTCATCGATATGATTGCCCCATCGGTCGGTTATTGAAATATTAAAGGGTACGTCAGTCGCAACTGTTCCGTTCAGCGGATGCGTAAAATAAGGGATATACGGACTATCGTGGTCTAAATTCTGATCAAGAGTTTTTGTAACAATATAGCCATCATGAGAGGTAATTCTCGCTGTAATAACAGCAACTCCGCTTTTTGTATTAGCCTTAAAGGTTCCGGTTGCCTTGCCTGTAGCATCCGATGTGGTAGTTACCGGGTTAATGGTACCATATATCGGATTGTCTATCGTGAATATCACATTGGCTCCCTGCATGGAACCCAAGGACATATTCGAGACCATAACGGTAATGGTGGTCTGATCGACACCGTTCGCAGTAACCCAGGGGTTACTGGTAGATATCGTCGACGAATCAGGAAGGTGCCCTGAAACTGTTGCTACCAGAAGCAGCAAACAGATGATAATAAAAACTCCAGCCTTCGCTCTCATGCAAATCACATTGGTTGAAATGATTGCATGTATGAGTATATAAATATATTTTTTTAAAAAAAACATCAATTTTTCGTTTTAATGCCAAAATATCAGATTATATCGCCAGAATAAAGAATTTTATCTCGTTTCTTCTTGTTAGATTTTTATTTTGGCCATCCTATATTCAGGTAATTTAAAAAAACAGGAGAACACCTCCTTTTTAATGCTATAGTATCAATTTTTTATGCCAGAAAAAGAATTATATATCGTTCCTTCTCAGAATGTGCCTTCGCTTTCGGCTACCCCAAATCCTGAGAGATGCAAACAGAACAAAAACGCTTATAGCTCCAATGATAATTATGGTGAGGAGACCCCAGTCTGAACTCTTTTCCATGATGAGTGTAACTGATACCGTGGCATTTCCCTCAGCAAACTGTTTCTCAACAGTAACAGGCTGATAGGTATCCTTGATTGCCGTAATATTATATAAAGTGTTGAATTTTACCTTGGTTCTGTACTGACCGTGGTCATCTGTCGTACCCGATATTTGACCATTCAGGAGGATCGTGGCATTTGGTACCAGTTTCTGGTCTTTTTCCTGAACAAAGAGTGTGAGGTCTGCATTTTCAAATGGTATCTCAAAAGGATAATCCTCATTCGGTTTCGTTACGAGTATTGTACGATTCTGCGCTAAATATCCAATCTTTCGGACTTCAACATTATAGGAACCGGAAACGAGATTTGGAAGATTAAGACGTCCATACTGATTGGTAGTGCCGGAATTTATGCCATTCAAAAATACATTTGCACCAGTAACCGGGGCACGGTTTTCATCAAAAACGGATATGAATGCCCCCACAAGTGCCTTTGAAAGTCCAATGGAATAGAGAGCATCAGTCTGACCGATTTCTCTGGATTCAGAAAAAGTCTGGTATCCGTCCTTTTTGATCTCAATCGTGTGCAATTTTCCTCGTTTGACCGGTATAGCCAGAACTCCCCGCGTATCGGTTTTTCCAATAAGGGCTGAGTCTATACGCACTTCGGCGTCAGGAATCACCGCACTGCTATTCTTATCTTTTACAACAAAAAAGAACTGGTTTGCCTGAAGCATCAAAAACTGAGCCTCCTTGTCATCAGCGCCCATGTCAATTATTGCATTCCGGGAAAGGTAATCGGGAGCGGTGAGTTCGAGAGTATATGTGGTAGTGGCATTCACATCGAAAATGATTGACCCGTAAATATCAGAAAGATTTGACTGCGCGATATGATCTGCAGAAATGTTTACACGGGCACCAGATATTGGTTTAAGAGAATCAGAATCGTAAAGGCTTACTTTCAGGGTAATGCTCTTTCGAGTGAGGTTTACCATGAGTGATGTTGCGTTTTTGGCTACAAGGTTTTCCCAGTCATTATAACCGTTTATGGATACCCGGATAAGCGGATCATTTAATCCGGTATGATTGAGAAAAACCTGCCCATTATTATTAGTTCTTGCATAATTTTCTCCATTCAGAAATACTGTGGCGCGAGGGATTGTTGAATTATCAATGCTATCCTGCACGGTGATTTGCAGGATAGTTGCCTGAACAATGCTGCAAAGGAGGAAGGTGCACAACAGGGTAAAAAGGAAACGGTTTCTCTGGCGATACATAAGAAATATCGCCTTCTGCTCGTATATGAGCACATCGGTCTATAATTCCGTTATTGAGGGGGTACCCGATCTAAAAGCATCCCTTCTACAAGAATTGGCATGAGTTGCCGCCCCTCCTCGATCGCTTTCTGGAGGCGCCAGTTTCTTTCCGCAAAAAGTGTAAAAAGCGGTTCGCCGGCTTTGATGAGCTTTCCCTTTTTCGCATGCAGGAGGATACCGGCACCGGGATCGTGAGGCGCCCCCGCAGTGCGGGCAAGGGTGATGAGCGAGCGGTTATTCATATCAATCACGTATCCTGATGAAGGGGAGTTGATAACAAACTGATGTTCACCAGGAACTATATCGGTTGATTTGACATTTGGATCACCACCCTGAATCTCAATGATCTGGCGGAACTTTTCGAGAGCCTTCCCTTTTGTAAGTATATCCTGCGCTATAGCACTACCTGTTCCTCGTGCAGCTTTCCCCGACATCTCGAGTGCAATACCAGCAAGTGACACGCTTTTCTGGATGAAGGAATTCGGTTCAGTTGCACCTTCAAGTACCCGCAGAGCCTCTATTACTTCGAGTTTTGGACCAATGCTGCGTCCAACCGGAATATCTCCATAGGTAAGGGCACACTCTACTTTCATATTGAGTCGATCACCCAGTTCGATGAATTCCCTGGCAAGTTTCCTGCCTTCCTGCATAGTAGCAACTTTGGTATGCTGTCCAATGGGAATATCTATTACCACAAGATTCGCCCCAACAGCAAATTTTTTTGCCATTACGCTTGCAAGCATCTGACCCCGGGCATCAATCTTAAACGGATATTCCTGAATGATGATGCGATCATCTGCTGGAGCGATGTTGGTCGCACCACCCCATACTATGGTTCCGCCCACCTTTTCAGTCATCTTCTGCACTTCACCTGCAGAGAACTCGACACCTGCCAGGATTTCCATTAAATCAGCAGTACCACCTGCTCCGGTTATTGCCCGTGAACTTGTCTTTGGTATCTTGAGCCCACTTGCTGCAATTATGGGAACAACAAGCAGTGAGATCTTGTTGCCGGGCACCCCACCAATTGAATGTTTGTCGACGATGGGCTTTGAAGCGAACTTGATCTGTTCACCGGTCTCGACCATGGCGCGAGTCAGGTATTCCACTTCATCCATGTCAAGAGGGTTGATATATGACGCAATGATAAAAGCCGTGAGTTCCGCTCCTGAAATGTCATCACTTACGACATCCTTAATTATGGTCAGCGTCTCCTCTTGGGTGAGTTTGCCTCCATCCATTTTCTTTTTTATAAAGTCAAGCGAAGCCGGTCTCCCCGCCTCCCTAACTTCTATTTCAGCCCCTTCTTCAAGATGAAGTCGCTCATTCGTGAAACGGTAGACACCAATCGTTCCCTGCCGGGCAATGGTGGAGGTGGTCTCCACAAAAGCTGCAACAGAAACGCCGTTTTTCGAATTAATCAGCTGGACACGATCACCATCAAGAACCCCGATACTGCGGGCATCAGCCCGATTGAGCAAAACACCGCGTGATGCAATATCCAGATTTTTTACGCTTAATTTCAATGCTTGACCCTCCACTGGTGAAGATATACCTCACTAAATGAATCCTTTTCACATCTACGTTGTCCGCTCGGACATTAAAAGGGTGTCACTCTGGAAGTCAGATCACTTATACCCTGTAGAAATTCCACAGGACTGGAAAACTGCTTAATTATATTTGTTTATCGAGAAGGCAAGCGAAAAAAAAGAGATTTTAGATTTTAGTTCAGTGCCTGCGCACAACGATGAATGCAACTGCACCGAGGCCGATTAATGCAATCAATGCACCGAACCCTGGCGTTTTGGTCGGGGTTGCGGTTGGGACTGCGGTGGTCTCAACGGTTGTCGGGACTGCAGTGGCTTCGGTCGTTACAACGGCTGTCGGGGTTGCGGTTGGTGCAACGCCTTCAAGAACGTTGAACAGTGCAGTGCCGGTGGCCTGCTGAATGACTGCGTCTTCAGTAACGATGTACTCATCCGGTTTGAATGTGGATGAATCGACATCGAACGAGAGCATGTTCATACCAGTGTCACCCTTGGTGACTTTGATCGTGCCGGTTGCGCCGCTGAACTCGCCGCTCTGGCTCTTCTGAGTCGGCTTGAATGATGATGAGTAGACCTGGACGAGAATTTCATCGTCTACCGCGAGGTTGGTCTTTGCGGTGATGGTGAACTTGTCACCAACATGCTTGTCGCCAATCGGGTCGATAGTGATGATGGGTTCTTCAACCAGGAACTGGAGCTTGGTGTAGGTATCGTCGACATTCGGGTCGTTGATGCCCTGTACAAGTGCTTCAGCTGCGTCGGATCCCTGCAGACTGCCAGCTCCCTGGATCTTGAAGATACTGATCTGGCCGAGTGCCGCATTGGATTCGCCCAGTGCGTAGTTGTAGACGTACACGTCACCGAGGTCACCAGCGGTAAGGCCTGGGGAGTCAATATCGAACACGTCGTTCTGCATCGGGTGCTGGACGACAACGAAGTACTGGCCGCTATAGAGAGACTTGGTAACTTCCTGCTTGATCTCGTACTCGAATGTCGAGTCAGAGTTTACGGTTTCCTCAGCACGGACTGCAAAGTTCTTGCCGAGTACCCAGACTGCTACTGAGTGGGGCTGACCCTCTGCGGTACCAGTAAGGTAGATTCTGTCACCCTTTGCAACAGTTGACTGGGATGCAGTTGCAGAAACGAAGGGCTTCTTGATGATGATGGAAACCGTGCCGTATGCTGCTTTTGCAAGTAACGATGGGCTCTTGTCGTAAGGCTGACTTACGGCGTAGATTGTATACGTTCCTGCATCGAGGTCAATGTTTGAGGTTCCCCACTTGTAGGACCAGGTGTTGTCTGCAAGGACATCTGCCTTTACCGAGTTCCAGAATAATGCCGGGGGTACTGCTACGACCGGGGTCTTTGGTTCGGTAAGAACTCCACCATTTGTTGGAAGGTTGGGTCCGATGATGAACAGGTAGGTGGTTGAGCTCTCTGTGTTGGTACCGGAGAGTTTGATCTCCTCACCAAGGTAGTAGCTCTGAATCGCCGGCTGCTACGACAGTGACTGCGCCCTTCTCTACCTTCACATCAACCTCGTCTCCCTTAAAGTCGCCAAGTGCATAGGATGGACCGTTGTTGATCTCAACACGGACGGTGTACTTCTGTGCCTTGGTGTTATGGGTGGTACTGAATTCAATAGTACGGGTACCAGAGGTTGAGGTCTTGACATACGCGTAGCTGTAGACTAACTCGGGGTTTTCAAAGATGGCTGCTTGGCCATATGCATTTTGCCCGACAGTCTTCGTTCCGCCACCATTCTGGTAGGTGTAATTGTAGGTAGTCGCGCTACCGTCTTTTACGTTCTCCTGGAACTTGGTTACAACCGGTGGTGCGCCGTCATAGGATTCAATATCCATGGTAACGGTGTTCTTGACCCAGACATTGTACCATGTGCTGGGCTTACCAGTGATTGTTACGGAGAATGGCTTGGTACGGACTACAGAGTCCTTGTTTGCAGTGATGCTCACCGTGTCAGAGACAAGGGTAATCGTTTTTGTCTCAGAAACTGTTCTTCCGGTGTATGCTGCTGCGCCGCTCAGGTAGTTGTCCTTCATGTTGTTCAGCTTTGACTGAACACTGACGACATAGGTACCTGCCGGGTAGGCTTTCTCACCGGTCGGTGTAAGGGCTGCTGTATTCCATACGAAGTCGATGCCAGGTCCTCTTCCTGCGTTCGCCCTGCCCCAGGTGTAGGGTTGGGTAGTAACGTTCAGTGCAACGAGGCTGTGCTGTTCACCGGTCATATTACTACAGCTGCTGGAGAGTGGTTCCGGACTCGGTCTTTACAACGAGGTCAAGGTAACCGTCGCTGTTCAATCCACTTCCACCGTTGTTGTATACCGGGGTCCTCTTCGTTGTGTCAGAAAGAACCGTGTACATGTTGGTGCCAATCTGGAACTGGAGTGTCGCTCCCTGTGGAATCGACTTGCCGGATACATCTGCACCATCATTCTGGTTGGGGTCTCTGATACTTACGTCAAGCTTGGGAGCTTTAATGTTAAAGACCGCTGGCGGTACTGCAAGGTTGGAAGTAGGATCCACAAGATACCACTGGCCTTCGTACCCATCGAATTCTGCCTGGGTTGCCGTGAAATAGTTTGTACGGCCTGTCAGGTCAAAGGATACGGTCGGTGATGTAACTCCGATATCTGCGGCTGATGCCCACCATCCAATCACGTAATTTGGTCCTGGCACGGCAGCAGAGATATCTAATCCCTGCTCTCCGATAAACACTGTTGCGCCCGAGTTGATGATCGGTGCTACCCTATAGTAGCCGTTGTATAAGTCTGCCGATACCGGCATGACTGCAACAAGCACGAACATCGCGAGTGCAACGAGTGCAATAGTTAATCGCTTAGTCATTCTTTCAATTCCTCCAAAGTTTACATCATACATTTCAAGCCGAGAACGGTTTCGACAAATGCCGAATAACAGTTCTGCGAGCCCCATACTCCGTTTAGACGGAATATGGAAGAGTATTTGTAAAAGACCTAATATATCCTTTGTGGTCGGTTTTTTAAGTAAATCAGGGCAATATTTAGAGCCTGTTTCTTATTTTGAGCGAATTTGAGGGATTTTGTGCTCATTATCGAACATCCCTGGGTACCCACAATTCTATACTTATGATTGTTTGTATATTACTACCTTTAATTTATTAAGTATATATATAAACAGTGAATTTTTATTATACACAAACTTTGATTATATCAAAATATTGTACAGTCAATATATAGTTTAATTGGTATAACAATTTTCGATTGAGAGGGGGGCCACACATATTACCATAATATCGATTCAATATCCATGGAATTCACAATTTCTGAATTTTCACCTCATGCACTCTACCTCATGCACTCTGAATATGCACGATGAAAAATACCATAATGATTGTTTTTTCACCTTTTCAGATTATTAATCCGGCAAATCATTTCAACACATATACAATGTACCATGACACACATTTTTCTATGAGAATTATCCGGGCGCCGAGTATCGGGCGGGCACATGAATTGGTCATCAAAATGATCCTGGAAAAAGGCTGGATTCTTCACACCGAAGATGATGAGGCAACTATAGAATTCGAAGAGATTGCGTTGCAGGTTGATACCCCACTGGCAGAACCAGCAGTGAGCCCACACTCGCGGTTCCAACAGAGATTTGTTGAGCAGTATGCCCGGGATCTGCTGCACGGTTCACATGCCACTTTCGAGTACGATTATCATGGCCGTCTCTTTGACTGGGGTGAACGTCTCGTTTCTGATGGGCATCCGGTACATATAGACCAGATTGCCTACATTGTTGACAAACTCAAAGCATCTCACGCAACAAGGCGTGCGATTGCAATTACCTGGAATCCGGTAATCGACCAGAAGCTCAATGACTGCCCCTGCCTCCAGCTCGTCCAGTGTGTCCAGCGGGAGAACAAACTGAACATGCGGGTAATTTTCCGGTCCAACGATATGCTCACTGCTGCCGGTGCTAACATGTATGCTCTCGTTCAACTTCAGAAATCAATAGCAGATGCACTCGGAGTCCCGTGCGGCACGTATTCCCATATTTCACTTATCCCCCACATTTACTATATTCGCGATATTCATGATATCGAACCGTTTTGCAAAAAGGGGGAGTTCATTCAGCCGATCAGGGAAGTATGTCATGCCTGCCAGAAGTGTGAGCGGGCAAAAGCAGTATAACCAATGATAGTCCGTCACCTTAATTAAGCAACAGCGGCAAAAAATAAGAGGCACAAAG
This sequence comes from uncultured Methanoregulaceae archaeon, assembly GCA_963733045.1. Classification (GTDB taxonomy): domain Archaea; phylum Halobacteriota; class Methanomicrobia; order Methanomicrobiales; family Methanospirillaceae; genus Methanoregula. The sequence continues at coordinate 245,445 of CAVTBZ010000010.1, forward strand.
CCCGGTAGTGTAGCGGTCAATCATGGGGGACTCTGGATCCCCCGACAGCAGTTCGAATCTGCTCCGGGCTACTCCTTTTCATCGTGGCCTTTATTAAAATCTGAATCGTATCTGCCGTTCTGGCTTACGTATTTCATTATGCAATTAAGGACGGAAGGATACAACAAATGAATACAGATCCGAATGTTCCGGCACCTCCGAAACTAACTTCTGCGACTTCAAGATTTTTTATACGGTATAAATTGGCGATGTTTCCACCCAGTAAAACCCCGGTAGTCCCACTTACAAATGCAGTTACTGCTGCTGTAAGCCCGGAACCTCCTGCAAGAAGTAAACCGACAAGGAGTGCTGTAAGTCCCGGAATAAGAAGAGGTATTTGTATTCCCGAACAAGGTACAAGACGCGTTAAAAAAAAAGTAATAATTGACACTATGGTGATGCCTGCACATAGGAAAAAAATCAGGGAGGTTCCCGTGATCGGGATCGCCCGGTATACCATGTACAATGATACACATACTGGAATAACAACACCCCCGAAATTGAGAGAGATCATTGTCTCCCATACCTGAGCTGGTGTGCAGGGAACACAAACACCAAAGGCGGATACGTTATCAGGGGAAACCCGGATCATATCGCGCCGGATACGATACACCGGGATATTAACAAAACTTCCAAACAGTATCAGCAGCACAACAGCGAGTGCAGAAATCCATGAAAAACCGAGCCGGGTGAATGCAGCGCCGATAATCCCCAGGATGAGCAGCGGGATAAGAATAATCACAAGCCCGATGAGAATGATAATCATGAACGCAGACAGCGGGCCAGCAGAAAATAAACGGACTCCATTACTCATGGTTATTCCTCACACAACCGGTTTCGTGCAGATAATTGCTGCGTGGTCGTGATGGTATGGGGCAAGCCATACGCTTTCCTGAACAATAAGACCGGCAGAAGTAAGAGTGGCAAGGGTATCCTCAAAGACTTCGGCAGGTTCCTTTCTCACATTAACACTCCGCGTCTTGAGCATAAGTGTCAGAATTCCTCCCTCCTTTAAGAACATACAATTCCGCAGGGCAATTGCCGCCTGTTCAGGCTGAGCTACATCCTGATAGAGAAAATCAACGGCTTCGACCAAAGGGGCATAGTATTCAGGACGGGCTGCATCTGCCATGATAGGGATGACATTCCTTCGCCGGCGGGATACTTCAAGAAGGTCCTGCATGGGGCGGGGGGCAAACTCCACTGCGTACACCACTTCAACATAATCTGCCACATGGGAAACTGTGGTTCCATTCGCTGCTCCAAGATACAGTACCCGCATTCCGGAGGTCAGCTCAACTCCTGTTCCTACATGATAGAGTGCAGACAGCCTGCTTCGGTGAGGATCCCATACCCGGGCACCACCCAGCATTCGTTCGTTGTAGACTCCTCCCTCACCTTGTGATACTAAAACATCACCAATCCAGATCATGGTTCGCGCCTCCTCCCCGTTGCATCGATGCGTTCCTGCGCTGCATCAAGAAATTCCGGTGCTACAACCCCCCTGAAATAATCAAGTCGCGCCGCGATCGCAAGTTTCCCGGCAAGCACCCGGGCTACTTTTCCACGGACTTCACGGGGTGCGTTATGCACCCGCCGATGTTGAAAGATGATTCCGTGCTTGGGGCAGGGAGACCGTGTTTTGAGATGGGAGAACAGTGCCGTGCGGGCACCTAGAACCTGGATTGCACTTGCCGGGAGCCGGGAGAGTGAGAGAAGCCCCCCGGCATGCGACAGGAGCCGGGCTGCAACCAGCCCCCCTATGAGCGCGCTGGTGTTAGGCATTACACTGTTTGCCCGTGCCGAAACCTCTTTTGCAAGGGCTGTCCGGGTTTCCGCGAGCATTTCGATCTCCGCTGCCACTTTGCCAAGCGCACCTTTATTCTTCTCGCGCATGGTTTTTATCAGAACATGTGCCGGTGTCCTGCGATACTTGCGGGAAAATGCCGGGTGCCGGACCAGATACCATTCCGCTGCCCGTTCCGATAACAGGTTAATGACGGTGTCGATCTCATCAAGGGTTCTTACCATCTGGAGCAGTTCTGCATCTTTTCTTGAGTACTGCTCCCGTATTGAAAGTTCGGCAGCGGCAATGCAGACTGCCTGTAATCTTGCGAGATAATCTATACGATCACGACTTGCACCACAGAGTACTGCCTGCTCCCATTGGAGCGGTACAAAGGAGTCCATACTGGCGGATATCGATCGAACGCGATCGATTATGGCATTTGAATCTCCGATAAACATTTTGCAGCATCCATCACCCACATCGCCGAACCAGTAGGACTGCATTCAGGGAAATTTAGGGTTTGTGTCCGTATAAAACCATAGATCGCATAGGGCTGGATGATGAAGAACCAATTATCTGATCATACCCAGACAATACCAAAAGAGTAGAGAATTACCGGTACTATGATCGCGCCCATGCAAAAAATTCTTGGAAGATTTACAAGATACGGCACGAGTCCCAGCGCAGTTGCAAGGATAAGAATTACCATTCCAAAAGGACCAGTGAGGATAATGCAAAGGATTACAATAAACGCAATAACCGCATTATTCAGCAGTCTTCCGTCAATCCCATTAAACCTGCTTACAGAGCGGGACAATGATACCGTAATGCCATAAGCAGCGCAGGCAGCAAGAACACCAACCACCGTCAGTTCACTCATGGTCGGTAACGGAAGTTCGGAAATGGCAACCATTACACCGTTACGCATCCGGGACAGTGCGAACAACGCAGCAAGTCCTATGAACGCGTTTGATGTGTTTGCAGCACTTGTTGCGAGAATATAGGTCCGGCGGTTCTTTTCATATCCGATAAGCGAAGCCAGCACACTGTTTGCGGATGCTGTGGAGAGTCCCGGAAGCCATCCTACAGCTACACCGGCAGCCGTGCCGAGTGCGGAATATTTCACTATGGTCCTGTCTTCCATCCGGATACCCCGGAAATATTGTTCGGGCATTGTTCCCTGAGATGCAGTAAGAAGAACAGAAATCCCAAAAAGGCCTGTAAGAAGTGGCATAAGGGTCGCACTGCTTCCGGCAAGAGTGTGCCAGCTAAGGAAGGCGTAGTGGAATGAGAAAATCCCAAGAATGCCGGATATACAAAATAATACAAGTGCCCAGCCGGGACACTCACTGGTTATTATCATATATCCCATCGTTGCAATCAACAGAATCCCAATCCACCAGTCAAAGTATTGCTGGAGCGCGGGGAGGAGGAAAAAACAAATTATGGAAAGCGGTACTGCTATGACCATTGCACAGGCACTGCCAAGCGCTGCAATCCTCACAGCTTCCTCGCCATTTCCCTCAAGACAGAGAGCATGGGCCGGAAGCACAGCAAGTGAAGTATCAGCATCCGGTATGCCAAGGAATGTGCTGGGAATGGAGTCCACAAAAGTATGCGTGATGAGGGCTGCAAACATCGCGCCGGGAAGAGCAAGAGGGCTAAAAAACGACAGGAGGGTTACCTGTAAACTTAAGAGAACTCCGGCAAGGGTGTTTGCATGGACACCCGGTATAATCCCGCTTATGGTACCAAGCATTACACCGAGAAGAGTACCGAGCAGGATCTCTATCATTCACAAGAGATGTAGGAGAATGGACATAAATTAACCGAAATGCATACCATCATATCATTAAGAGGTGATGAATCCGTAATGAAAATCGCAGTAACCCGGCTTGTGGGAAAGGAAAAAAATGACGCCGCACGCTGCGCACAGTTCGGTCATATCTGCTACAGCGTCCATCCTCTACGATCAGAAATCAGACCACGCGCGGTTACAGCATTTATCGAAGCAGTGGATCGCGGTGAATTTGACTGTATTTTCTTTACCAGCGCCCTCCCGGCTAAGATAATCGCCCCGCTACTGAACAGGTTCCCCCGTATAATTGCAATCGGGCCGCAGACAGCAAAAGAACTTCAGCACTATAAGATCGATTGTGAAACTCTGACAAGTTTCTATTCAAGAGATTTTGTACCCTATCTGGGAGACTGGATCAGAGGGAAACATATTGGCATCCCGCGGGCTGATGTGCCGAATCCCACTCTTATGGATGCAATTACTGCAGCGGGGGGATCCCCCACGAATTCCGGTGTTACGGGCTTGAACCTACAGGTGAGTCCCTGAATCTTGAAGGTGCAGATGCTATCTTTTTCACAAGCGCCATGTCATTTTCAAAGGCAATATGGACGAAGCATCCGAATAGTATTGTGATTGCAATAGGTGACATCACAGCCGCGACAATGCAGGCAGCCGGGACGAACCCGGAGGTGGTCGGGGACGGTTCACTAGAAGGGACGATGCGGGCACTCAACGAATATCTTACCAGACAGGAAAGTGAATAGGATGACCGGAGATGCTGATAAGGATGAGCCCCTCCATTTGTGGAACCATGCAGGTATAATCGTTATCGATAAGCCAAGAGGCCCGTCAAGTCATCAGGTAGCTTCCTGGGTTGGAAAGATGCTCGGTTGCCAGGTGGGGCATGCAGGAACACTCGACCCACAGGTTTCAGGTGTGCTTCTCGTCATGCTCGGTAACGCGGTGCGCCTAGCCCCACTCCTCCTCCAGCACGATAAGGAATATATCTGCCTGATGCGGTTGCATGGCGATGTTGATAAAACCCGAATCGAACAGATCGGTGCAGAGTTCACGGGAAGACTTTACCAACGCCCTCCACGGAAGAGTGCGGTCAAGCGCGTCCTCCGAATCCGTACCATCCAGAAACTCGAGATTCTTGATAGTGAAGGGCGCCTCGTCCTGTTCCGGGTCGAATGTGATGCCCGGTACATACATCCGCTCGCTCTGCCACCATATGGGGCTGGCACTTGGGGTAGGTGCTCACATGGTGGAGTTACGCCGCACGCGGTCGGGTGCATTCAGTGAAAAGGAGATGCATTCACTTCACGATATACAGGATGCCTGTAGTGCGGCAAAGGAAGGAAATCGCACCGGGCTCGTATCCATGATTCTCTCAGTGGATGCAGCAGTACCCTGAACTCCCTGCAGTTACTGTCAGGGATACAGCTATTGATGCCATCTGTCATGGCGCGGGGCTTGCCGGAGTTGGCGTGATCGGGTGTGATGAATTTAAAAAGGACCAGACCGTTGCTGTTTTATCACAGAAAAATGAGTTCATCTGTCTGGGAAAGGCGCTTGTCGCGTCCAGCTCGTTCAAACCTGGAGATACGGGCCTTGTTATCAAACCGACCACCGTTTTTCTACCACCAGATACCTACCCCCGGGGTTGGACCAAATCGGAAAAAGATAAAAAACCAGGTAAAAAACCGGACAAACGTTTAAAAAAAAAGATACCATTAAAAAAATACCCGTCTAACAAATAGGATACACTTTTTGCTGAGGTAGTCTAGCGGTAGGGCGCAGGCCTGGAAAGCCTGTGGTGCGAAAGTGCCTCGGGGGTTCAATTCCCCCCCTCAGCGTCGGATACTTTTAACCTATTTTTTTACCACGCTTTTTTCTATCCGCGCCGAGATATTCATTTGCAAAGGACAAATAATCAAAAACAATTTCAAATCCGAGAAAATGTCGGCTTTCCATCTGTGAAACGATTGCAACCGTTCCCGAACCCAGGAACGGATCAAAGACAAGATCGCCGGGGTTACTCGAATACCGAAGTATCTTTTTTACAATTTCCAAAGGGAGTTTTGTTGGGGTCTTCATTTTTCCTTTCCAGTACTCGCGATTGATCACCCACACGTCTTCTGGGTAATGATCAATTTTATTGAATGTGTACCTTTTTGGATCTTTTACCACAAACAGGATGTGATAATGACTGGTGACATATTTTTTCTTCGTGAAGACACCAAATTGGTATTTCCAGATAAGGTGGTTGATTGTAGTGAGTCCCGCAGCATCAAGCCCTTCAAGAATATCTCTGAGTCGGTTCCAGCCAGAAAAAACGTACATACTGCCGTTTGGAGAAAGCACCCGTGCAGCTTCTGCTATCCATCTTTGAGTGAATTCGTGGTATTCTGCCTGCGGGATCTCCTTATACCCTTCCAGAACATTGGAACCGGTTCGGTTGTAATTCTCCCGTTGAGCTTTAAAATCAATGGCAAAGGGGGGGTCGGTGACGATGAGATCAATTACTCCATCAGGAATCATCGGCATAAGCTCGAGTGCATTGCCATGGTAAATAGTATCAGGATTAAAAGCACCCAGCTGCGTATTCATCAGCACGTCCCGCCAAATTCCCTGCCCATCTCAAAGGCTTTTACATTGATTTCGATTGTCTTTTTAGGAACAAGATTCCTGACGGCCGCAAGAAGCGATTCGGGTTTAAGCGGGACTGAATGAGATGCTGCGCCCAGCATCACCACATTTTGTGAAAGGGGACTTCCCGCTTCATCTGCGATTTTATCTGCATCGAGCAGGCAGAGGGTATACTTTTTTAAACCAGCAATAATCTCATCCTGGGTGGGGGCAGGAAGATTTTGCGTAAATACGGATGTCGGGAGAACAAGGTGACGGTTCACTATCATCTTTCCACCTTTTTTTAAATAGTGGGAATAACGGAGTGCCTCAAGAAGATCAAACGATATCAGGAGATCTGACTGCCCTGGGGGGATTAGTGGACCCAACACCCCGTTGATCCGGATATGGCTCTCCACAGAACCGCCACGTTGTGCCATGCCGTGCGTTTCTGCCCCCATCACATGTTTTCCTTCAATCAGGCATGCCTGACCAAGGATATTGGAGGCAAGAATTGTTCCCTGGCCACCTATTCCTACAATCAGGATATCAAAACTTCCGCTCATTTCTTCCCCTCCCGGGCTATTGCCCCGACCGGGCAGAGCTGGGCACACACTGCACACCCGCTGCATTGATCATTAATCCGGGCTTTTTCATTTACAAACTCAATAGCCGGGCAGCCAAATCGGACACAGGTTCCACATCCCGTGCATAAATCAGGATTCACCGCATATTTCCAGCGTTTCACACCAGACCGCCGCGCTAAGATCACACACATCTGTTTTACGATAATAACCTTCACGCCTTTGCGTTTCTTTGCCTCCTGCATGACGGTGACCATGCCGGTAATATCGTACGGGTCAACATTCTCAACAAAATCCACACCGCAGGCGCGGCATAATGCATCGAGGGATACCAGCGGACTTTCCACACCGCAGGCGGTCACCCCTGTCAGCGGATTCGGTTGGTGCCCGGTCATGGCTGTAATCCGGTTATCAAGAATTACCACCGTTATATTTGCCCCATTGTAGACTGCATTTATTAATCCCTGGATACCTGTATGCAAAAACGTAGAGTCACCAATTGTACAGACAATGTCACGCGGATCGCCCGCATGCGAAAATCCGCTCGCCACAGTGATTGATGCACCCATACAGATAGTGGTGTCAACTACACCCAGCTGGAGTCCGAGCGTATAACACCCGATATCACTTGGGTATATCGCATCTTTAAACACTTTTTTTATGGTATAGAAAGCAGCGCGGTGCAGGCAGCCGGCACAAAGGATTGGCGGACGGAACGGAAGGCTTTGAACAGGATCAACCGGCGGGAACGGATTTTTTTGCATAAATCCTGCCCTCACAAGTATACCCGCGACTAACTGGGGGGAGAACTCCCCTTTGTACGGTGCGTACCCGTTCTTTTTCCCAAACACCGGAATAATGCCGGCGACCTGCCGTACAATCTCTTCCACTTCCGGAGCGAGTTCCTCAATTACCAGCACTCTTTCATGTTTTCGGACAAAATCACCCAGCCATTCCTCATCGATCGGATATGCACCGATTTTCATGAACGAGACGCCTTCGGGTAATATTTCCTGAACATAGGACGCACCGATCCCACTTGCAATTATTGCGATCTTTCCCCGTATTTCGTAGTGGTTGAGTCCACGATCAACCAGCCTCTTTCGGATTGATGATTGTTTCTCGTTTAGCATTTTATGCAGGATGCGGGTATGCGCGGGGATCACGACATATTGCTTTGGATCTTTATGGAACTCTCCTTTCCGCAAACCTGCTACTGCTTCACCAAGGTCTACATCACCTTTGGAGTGGCAGATACGTGTCGTAGGACGAAAGATAACCGGCAGCCCGAACTCCTCGGAAATTTCGAACGCCTCGTGAATCATATCGTGTGCTTCCTGAATAGTTGCAGGATCGAGACAGGGAACCCGGGCAAAATGTGAATAGCAACGCGAGTCCTGTTCATTCTGCGAACTGTGGGCGAATGGATCGTCCGCACTCATAATTACGAGACCCCCGGTGACACCGGTATAAGCACTCGTCATAAATGGATCCGCAGCAACATTGAGTCCCACATGTTTCATTGTGCAAAGTGCACGGAGACCACACCAGGAAGCAGCGAGAGCATTCTCCAATGCTACCTTTTCGTTGACCGACCACTCTGCATAGTATGATGGATTCAGTTGTGCACGCAGCGTATCAATCACTTCAGATGATGGAGTACCCGGGGTATCCACTTACAAAATTAACCCCCGCCTCAACACATGCGCTGGCGATTGCTTCATTCCCAAGGATATACTTTCGTCCCATGATTACAGATCCTTACATATACCGGGGCTTTTTTACACATATCCCTATCTGAATGTTCTGCCATCTCACTCTACGATTCACAACTTATAAAAACTCTGATGGAGTAGTAAATAAGGTAAATTTAAGTAAATTTCAGGCAAACAATTGGGCCCGTAGCATAGCCCGGTGGTGCGCCCGGCTCGATAACCGGGAGGTCATGTGTTCGAATCACATCGGGCCCATTCAGCACATTTTTATTTTTTTCCTGGATTATCCCTATTAAGAGAGATCATTTTAATCGTTCCCATTACCGGAATAACTCAAAAATGATATTCGGGTCACTTCTTTTGTACAGGATAAATGGATAGAAAGCAGGTTTGAAAATAGTATTGTATTAATTCCACTTTGCCCGGGGAATTATCCGCCTTCGTATTCCAGTCTATACTAAAAAAAATAAAGACCTTTTGTATGCCTTTCAGGGTGTGCGGGCAAAAATATATCCTATCACTTTTTCAAGTGCTTCAATCAGGGCTTCTTCTCCTTTCAGATAATCGTGAATCGCACGGTACAGCATGAACATAATATCATATCCATAGTGCTCAATTGCGGTCTTTGCATCGATAGGATTAAGGTACGAATCTGTAAGGAATCCATCAAAGCCTATACATAAGTTCGTAAAATTTTCCTTCTTCAGACATTACGCAGAACTGGTCGGTCACCGGCATTTGGGGATTATCCGGCCGGAATGCAGTCGGTGTTACCGCCTTGCCTAAAATGATCATTTTTCCCGGGAAATATGCGGGATCGTAGATTTCTCCTTTGGTATCCTGTTTGCCCTTCTTCAGCATATTCAGGCCGACAATCTTAACAACCGGCACCGCGGATTTGGCCATCCTCTCAAGGAGTTTTGCATCATGATTTCTAATCTCTTGTGAAAGTGAATCTCCTTTAGCATGCAGCTGGTCAAGATCTTTAATCTTCTTCTCGATTTTTTTTAATCCTGCTTCAATTTCATCCATTATTCTCACCATAGCCCGGACCTTTCCGGACGGATAACAAGTGTTGATACTGTGCCTATAAAACCGCTCGTTTCCTAAAGTTTTTTCTAAGATCTCTCGCAAACAGCACCAAAGAGATGAAATTGTGGAAAATATTTTCGGAAGTTTTATTTAAAACTGTGAGAGTCACTCAATAAAACATTAATTTTTTCACTCTGATTGATAATCGGGTATGAAGAAACAGAAATTCGGTTTTCAGATGACGCGTTGCCCGATAAAAAAATACTTCCGATCTTTTTTCAGGATAGCCTGACCCTCATAACCAACAGGAAGGCGCTCATTGATCACAATTCCAAGATAATTAGGTGATCTGGCCATTACCGACCCTTTTTTTATGGTTTCTGTTACAATAAAGCGTACCTTTTTTTCCAGATATCCTTCATTGAGAGAAACATATACCTGTTCAGCCTGGGAATTCATCAAACGTGAGCGATCTTTCTTAACCCGGTCAGGGAAGTCTTTCTCTGAAAAGACCGGGGTAAACGGACGCGGGGAATAGCGGGTGATATTTACTTTATTCGGGCGTACCCTGTTTATCAGGTCAAGCGATTCTGAAAAGTCTTCATGCGTTTCTCCGGGAAATCCGACAATCATATCAGTAACCAGAGTAATTTCCGGATACCGTTTCTTAAACATTGCAACAATTTCTTCAAAATCAGCGACTGTGTATTCTCTCCCCATCCGTTCAAGAACAGCATCTGATCCGGACTGAACAGGGAGATGAATGAATTTGAAGATACGGTCACCTGCATAAGCGTCCACCAGATCATCAATGATTCCTTTGACTGAAGCAGGATTCATCATTCCTACCCGGATCATAAAACGCCCGGGCACATCATCGAGGGTACGTAAAAGAGCAGGGAATGTTTTTCCGATATCCCTCCCCCAGCAACTGATATCTTGTGCGGTAATCTGGATTTCGGGTGTGCCGGCATTTGAATGCGCGAATATCTCAGCACGAATCTCATTCTCAGAAAAACTTTTCAGAGGCCCACGTGCTATCCGGGTAAGACAATACGTACACTTTCCCACACATCCCCGGGCAACCTGCACAACTGCCACTCCCCCACCAGCGACAGTGCTGATACACCTGTAAGCTTCATGAATAACTTCTGAAGGGAGTATCGTGGGTGTACATACAGCAAAAATTGCCTCGCGCTGTACTGCCGGCATGCATCCCGTCACATAGAGATCATACTCCCGGAATAATGAAAGCCTCCTGAGCATCCGCCTCTCGGTTGGCCCGACAACAGTGCAGGTATTGATGATGACAACATCAGCTTCTTCTGCTGAATTAACAATCATACAGTTTTTGTTTTTAAGGATCTCGACCAGTTTGGCTGTGTCACCGAAATTATACCGGCACCCATACGTTTCGATAAATACCCTTTGGTCGCGAAATTTTTCTAAAATAGTAATATCGACAATAATCCCGTAGCTGGTTTCAGGAGTCCCCGCCACAATTTCAGCTCCAGAGGATCAATTGAACGCACTTCAATAAATAGTGTAGAACATAAAAACGATAAAACAGTAAATTTAATTGCGAACATCTGGTTCTTATCGATATTACAGGAATACATCATTAGCATTGAATCCCGTGAGCACAACAATTAACCAATGGCACCCATAATCTGTTTATCATGATGAGAATCGGACTGCTTGGCTGTGGTAATATTGGACATATCATTGCACAGCATGGTGGCAGTTTCGAAATCTCAGCGGTGTATGACCGGGTCTTTGAGCGGGCAAAAGAGATCGCAAAAATTTCCGGTGCACGTGCATATGAAGATTTTGAGTCTTTTATTACTGCTGATATCGATATAGTTGTGGAAGCGGCATCGGTGAGTGCCGCAAAAATCTATGCCGGGTTGGTACTGTCGCACCATAAAGATCTGGTGATCATGAGCGTTGGTGCTCTTTCCGATGTGACGTTCCTGGAAGAGATACGGGAACTGGCCCAAAAGTCCGGACAGAAAATTCACATCCCCAGCGGGGCGATATTTGGGCTTGATAATCTCAAGGTTGGAAGGATCTCAGAGATAAAAACGTTACTTTTAAGGACCACTAAAAGCCCCGCATCCCTGGGAATTTCCGAGGACACGCGGAGACTGATATTTTCCGGGAAAGCCAATGAGTGCATTAAAGCATTTCCGAAAAATGTCAATGTATCCGTCGCTATGAGTCTGGCAGCCGGACATGATACGGATGTTGAGCTTTGGGTTGACCCTTCAGTCGATCGCAATGTTCACGAGGTATTTATTGAGGGGAGTTTTGGAGAAACGTATATAAAAGTGACCAATGTTCCCAGTCCTGACAATCCCGCAACAAGTTATCTTGCAGCCCTCTCAATTCTCTCGCTCCTGAATAACCTGAGTGATCCGATAATCATAGGAACATGATTAAAAATTATTGGAGCACCTGAAAATGGTTTTAATTGGTTATTTACTGCGTTTCATTGAGGAGGATGCCCCATTTGGGGATGTAACATCTGTTGCAGTTATTCCGGATATCACCTGCAATGCAATCATACGGGCAGAACAGCCCGGAGTTATCGCAGGATTGGAAGAAGCATCGCTGCTATTTTCCCATTTTGGAATTACGGTAAAGCCTCTTGTAAAAGACGGGGGCCTTGTCAGACAGGCCGATTCCCTTCTGGAACTCAACGGGAATGCCAAAAAAATTCTGCTTGTCGAACGAACTGCCCTTAATATCATAGGAAGAATGAGCGGCGTTGCGACACAGACAAAAAAGATGGTAGATATTGTTTCGGCAGTCAATCCCTCGTGCCGGGTGGCGGCAACACGGAAGACGTGTCCTGGATTTCAGGAGCTTGATAAAAAGGCAGTAAAGGTTGGGGGTGGTGATCCCCACCGTATTAACCTGAGTGATGGTATACTTATCAAAGACAACCATCTGGCGCTGGTTCCCCTTGTCACCGCAATCCGCACGGCTAAAAAGGTCTCTGCCTATAAGAAGGTTGAAGTGGAAGTGGAAACTTCCGATGACGCCCTAACTGCCACCAGAGCCGGTGCAGATATCATTATGCTTGACAATATGAACCCGGAACAGATAGCTCATACAATAATTGTTCTGAAACGAGAGGGTCTGAGGGATCATATTATTATTGAACTTTCCGGAGGCATTGATGAGGAGTCTCTGCCACGGTACGCCGCACTCGATGTTGACGTGATAAGTCTGGGAATACTTACCCATTCAGTAAGAAATTTGTCAGTCAATCTTGAAATAATTCCCAACAAAACCAAGTGATTTATCACGAATCCATTTAATTGAATAAATTTTGTTCGGAATCATGTGAGTACCGGTTTGCCCTTAATTTCACGTGAATACTTCCTGTAAAAAACTTAATAGTCCAATACCACGTATGGGAGGCTATTGAGGAACATGCATGGGCAACCCAGAAACAGAAGCAGGCAATGCTGAATCTTCCCACAGTGCGATCCCACTCGAATCACCAGCAGTTGAAGAACATAGAAAACTGCGAATAAAAGGTTTTATTTCGCTCCTTAAGGATTCTAATCTCGACTATCGCTGGAAGGCAGCTGAGGCCTTGGGAAATGAAGGGGATGAAACAGCGGTTGAACCACTCATTAATGCACTCAAAGATCCTTATGTTGATGTTCAGTGGCTCGCGGCAAAATCCCTGGGAAAACTGGGGGATCTTCGTGCTGTTGAACCTTTGATTGAAGCATTGAAATCTGAGGATAAATGGCTCCGTATCGGAGCTGCATGGGGCCTGGGAAAACTGCAGAATTCCCGTGCTGTCGACCCGCTTCTCCCGCTTCTTAAAGATAAAAAGAAAACGGTCCGGAAAACCGCTGCATGGGCACTTGGCACTATTGGTGATGATCGGGCAACTACAGCGCTGACAGAGGCACTTTCTGATGAGGCTGCGGAAGTGCGGGAAGCAGCACAAACGGCACTTGATTCAATAAAAAATAAAAAGGAGAAAGAAAATGTGGAATCACCGGTCTAAAAATAAGCGCAGTAAATTCAAAAAAAATTGGGATACTGCAGGAATTATAAACCAACTGCACCTTTTTGTTTTTTAGGTTTATCGGGGCGGCATTACTGAAAGTTATGGGATAATATTGATGTCTTTTCCAGAATTTATCACAATTTCTTTTTTACCGCGATATGTCTGAACAACTCCGTAGGCGGATATTGAATCACCTTTCCGGAACGTCAGTTCCTGTGCTATCTGAGCCGGGATAAAAATAGTGATAGTGTCAATATACAAATTCACGTGCCCGCCATTTTTCGTTATGGTTATCTGATCAATTGTGCCACCAACGAATACAAGTTCACCATCCGCAGAATTATTTGAAAAGGGTCGTGCAAATGGTTGTTTTCCAAGTGTCGAAAGAATCAGGTGCGCAGCAATCACACATAAGGCAACACCCAGTAAAAGCAAAATTGCCACGCGTTCCTGACGCCCAAACATACGAGAGTATTGAGGGGATTTGTTTAAATTACCGATAGTTTCATATGTTAACAGTGTTAACATATTACCATGTATCCGACAACATTACCCCCCTCATCAAAAACAGTGATGGAAATTCTGGATTCAGGCGGTGCGATGACGCACAAGGATCTCGTGGAAAAAACCCACCTTGCGCCAAGAACCGTTCGTTATGCATTAAAAAAACTTAAAGAACGGCATCTTATCATTGAGAAGTTTAACTTCCGCGATGCCCGTCAGATTATATACCAGAACAGAACTGAACAAACCAATAAGCCACAGACCGTGTGTGTATGACGAAACACACATGCACTATGATGCATTGTGATACCATGGTCCGGAACCTTCTGCCGCCTATGAGAGCCGAGATGGTTTCCCGCCTTGTACAAAAACAGGGGCTTAGTCAGAGTGATGCAGCGAAGCGTCTTGGAGTAACACGAGCTGCAGTATCCCAGTATATGAGTAAAAAAAGAGGCGTGAGTGAAGGGAAGATTTCAACGGAGCTTGATTCTCTGATAGACCGTTGGGCACTTGCGGTAGTTACCGGTGAAAGTGATATCAATTTATGTGACATATGCCATTGTGCACTCAAAAAGTTCTGAACATTGAACGTCTTTTTTGCGATCCTGATTTCATTATTCATCAATCGTTCATTCGGGATTCCGTACTAAGCTTCCTGACGGCGATAATACAGGAGTACGAGAAGAACCAGTACGATTACAACTACAGCAATTTTCAGGTAATCTGTCTTAATTTCAGATGATTTTACTTCCGGGTTCCAGTCGTCTTCAAATACCTCAAGGAAGTAACGGGCAACCCCGGGATGATCAATAATTACACCTGCTTCCCGGTTGAAGTTGGGCGAAACGCTGTTCCAGTTGATGCTGCTCACGAGCACACGCTGATTGTCGACGATCACTCCTTTATTATGAATTTTATCAACATCGATCAGTGCGAGATCTGCACACCTGGCCTCGAGAGGTATGTTTTCAGATTTGCCTATCCGATTGATTATTTCAACCATCTCGTCATTGTCTTTTTCATCTTCGATATTGTACCAGTAAGAATCCAGGAGTACTCTGACTTGAACACCACGCCGGGACGCATTTATTGCCGCTGAAAGATATGGATTAAGGCGGGAAGTAGTATCATTTGTGATATATGCCTGCTCGATCTCGATGCTTTTATCTGCAGAATTTATCATCCCAATGATTTGGCTGCTGGTATCCGGCGCGATAACTGGAAAAACCGTCGCACCTGTAAAAAAACCTGGCGGAAACTCCACCGTATGTTTTCCAAGGGGTAGAGATTCGGGATTTCCTGCCGATCCATTATATGCAGTCACTGACCTCCCGTGAGAATCAGTCATATAAACCATTGAGAAGTACTCGGCAGAGTGCAGGATCTTCGAGATATACACCCCAACCGCGATTTCCAGTCATACCAGCAGGAGGGAAACCGCTATATTTGAAATTTTCACTGGTAAGGAGAACTGCCCGCCGGTCGATTACAAGGTATTTTGCATGATCATAGCGATAAGGTGCAGGAGTGCCGGGGCGTGATTCCATTATTGATACAGGAATTCCCTGATCAGTCATTTTCCGGATCACTTCTTTTTCTTCCGGAGTAATACCCCCTACCGGCCCTCCTTCAAGAACAATCCTGACATCAACACCCCTCTGCCGTGCGGAAATCAGGGTATCGGCAATAAGCGGACTTGAAAATTCATATACATTCAGGAGCACCTCACCAGAGGCCTGGTTCACCGCGTAAGAAAACATATCACCGGAAACTATCCGGGGAGACAAATGTTGTTACTGAAATATTCCGGAATTCTGTTGGAGAGAAGCGTGACTGCCCGATCATGAGAGGGCGGGGATCCCATACCCCTTGTTCGAGATAATGTATCTGCCCTTCACGAGGTTTCACATCATCCGGCCATGCAACCTTCTGAATAAGTATCCCGTTCTCGTACAGCAGGAGTACATCTTTTGGATTCGCCATACGGAGCGGTTTGCCATTGATTACATTCGGAACCTCTTCAGAATAATCAAGCCATTCAAAATCCGGAAATATCCCATGGCTTTGTTCAAATGCGGTACCGCTGCGGGCAACAGTAAATACTCCATTCATCAGAGTTCCGGGGGGAAACGAAATCCCTCCTTTCCATCAGAAATCGTGATGCAGTCCAGGGAGCCGGTACCAGAGAGATACAAGATATTCATCCGCATCATCATACTGGTAAGGATCAGGACAGAACTCAGTGATCTGAACAGCAGCTTCAGCATGCATCACGCACGATAAAAAAATGATAAGCACAAGCAGACGATGCATGAACACACAAATTCGTCATGCTCCTTTTATAATCTGGCGGTATACATTTTCTGCGAGATATGACACCGGTAATAAAACCGCATGAAAATCAGTCTGCCCTGCCGCTCATAGTAAAAGTCGGGGGGAGCCTCTTTTACCAGATTCCCTTCATCGCACCGGCCCTTAAAGAGTCAAAACGTCCATTATTACTTATCCCTGGTGGCGGACCTTTTGCTGATATAGTCCGACAGTGCAATACCGATAACGATTCGGCGCACTGGATGGCTATAGCAGCAATGGAACAGTTTGGCTGGTTTATCGCATCGCATGGCTTTCCGATAACAACAGAAATGGTGATCCCGCGGGCAACAACAGTTTTTCTCCCTTACCGGTACTTCATAGAACACGATGTCCTGACCCACACGTGGGACGTGACTTCGGATAGTATCGCTGCATGGGTGGCACATATCCTGCATCTCGATCTCCTTCTTCTCAAATCTGTTGATGGAATTTTTATCAACGGAATCCTCCAGCAGCAGGTAACCGAACCGGTGGATTCTGATGTTATCGATCCGCTATTTACTCCGTTTGTGATAAAAAACGGGATAAAAACAACCATTATCAATGGTTCCCAGCCGGATCGGGTGAGAAAATATCTGATTGGGGAGGTAGTCCCCCGTACGGAGATCGGTACAATCTTTTAAAACGTTCTAAGAGAGATACTATAGGAATCCTTGGAGGAGCACAATAATGTCAGATAAAAAATGTACATCCTGCAATGCCCCGCTTGCAGTAGAGGGCGCGACAGAATTCGGATGCCCGTCATGTGGTGTTGAGATCAAACGGTGTTACCGGTGCAGGGAACAAAGTATTCCCTATACCTGCCCAAAATGTGGATTCGGGGGACCGTAATACATGGGTAGCGTAGCAGTTATTGCCAGGGTTATGCCCGATTCACCTGAAGTAAACCTCGAACAATTGAAAAAAGCGTTAAAACAAAAGCTTCCTGGCATTCAGGAAATCAGAGAAGAGCCGATCGGCTTTGGCTTAAAAGCTCTGAAACTTGTAGCAGTCATCAACGACGCCGGTGGCGAAACCGATGCAATCGAGAAGTCCCTGAATGAAGTAGCGGGTGTTGAACGGGCAGAAATTATTGAAGTAACATTAACCTGACGTAAGGTTACATCATCTCTTTTTCCTGAACTTCAAGTCTTTTCGAGAACCGTCCTGGTTATCGTCCGGATTTTCTCAACCGATTCCCGGAACGCTACGACTTCTGATTCATCGATCTTGATAGTGATCGGGAATACCCCAGTTCGATTCAGCCGGGCTGGGACA
This sequence comes from uncultured Methanoregulaceae archaeon, assembly GCA_963733045.1. Taxonomy (GTDB): domain Archaea; phylum Halobacteriota; class Methanomicrobia; order Methanomicrobiales; family Methanospirillaceae; genus Methanoregula. The sequence goes on from CAVTBZ010000010.1 coordinate 263,203, forward strand.
CCAATGCAGACATCGCCTTCACCGATACCATGGATTTCGCTTTTTATATAGGCCGAAACGGTCAGAATCCGGTTTTCATCACCGAGCACGGTCTTTACCAATGTGGCAATTGCGTCTCCAGGCCCATACACCGTAGATCCCTTGTCTTTAATGATCATATTCCCACTGCATTTTACCGATTCAATGATTTCATTTACGGGAAGATGTGCAAATGCGGGCAGGTTGGATATCTTGATACCACCTATTGTAGTAGCTGACCATAACGGAACCATGCTGTCTCCATGCTCACCGATAATCCGAGTGTGAACTTCGCTCACATGGACTTTAAAATAGGCAGCAATGAGAGATTTTAAGCGCATCGAATCAAGGTGCGTTCCAAGGCCGAATACCTGGCCGGGCTTAAGGCCAGAATATTTCAGGGCAACACAGGTCATTACATCAACGGGATTGGTTACTACGATAATCTTGGTGTCAGGTGCAATGACTCCGATAGTCTGTGCAAGAGGTGCGATAACCTTTGCGTTTCCCACCGCGAGATCAAGACGATCCTGTTCCGGAGTGCGTGGAATACCTGCGGTAATTACAACAACATCGGATCCGGCAGCGTCTTTTAAGTTTGTTGTCCAGTTGATCTTGATATTTATGCCGCGGGCAGCAAAAGAGTCAGCAAAGTCATGGGTAATACCACGGAGAAGTTTTTCGCGTCCTTCCCGCCCATAGAGAAGGATTTCCCGCACATGAGGATTTTCTGATATCGCATATGAGGCGAACATCCCCACATTCCCGGTTGCACCAATGATAGTCACTTTAGACATAATAATCGTAAAAGTGGGGACGTGTTATCGGTCGACTGTACGTTACTACGTTTGCCAAAGTATCCATCCTCCGCCCCGTTACCCCATGGGCGCCGTATGTCTACGGTAAGTCTGCTCCCTTCCGGGCCTGAACCGGTCCCCGCAACAGCAGGTCGCTATTCCCTCCGGAATATTGATACCTGTCCATCGACCTCATGGGACGAGGTTTCACAGTCAGAACGCACAGGCTCCCGCAGGCCGTTGCAGCCTTCTTCAAACTTCGCCCCCCGCGTACCGACGGTTTCAGGTTACAGGTGACGCCGAACCACCCGGGCTAGTCCCCATATACTTTAGTGCACTGGTCAATAAAGGCTTTTTACCCGTTAACAAAATCTCGTTTTTAAGGTTTTCATTTACAGCCGCGATAAACCTCAGGGTACAAAAACCTCCCCACCAACTCTGTTCAGCCATTTGTCCCTGAATTCCTGGATGGCGACCTTATCATTTTTATCGAAAATATCAAGCGCAGTTACCGGATTGCTCCCCGGGGATAATACCGTATATAATTTATGGAAATCTCCCTGGTAAACCTCGATTATCTGCTCACCGGTAGTTTCTGCTATCTTTATCGGGTCTGCTACAACCGGATGTTTCTGCAGATCTTGTAACTGTTCAAAGATCTTCACCCGGTTTATTTTGAGATATGACCTGTTTATTTCAAGGTTGAATGCCGACCAGAATGCTGATGCATACCAGGCATCATTCAGGATAACACGGGGTACACCGAGACATGCAGCAGCAAGACCGAGAGTTCCTGCACCGGAACATGCGTCAACAAAAAAACTGACCGGAGGTTGTCCCACGTGCTGCTCGACCGCGCGGATCTTCGGGTAACCCGGGCGTGGAAACTCTATATGAATCAGTGACTGTTGTTTGTACATGACCATTGGACCCGTCCGGAGCGGATAAACATCAGCTCGTACATCGCATCCCGCAAGAAGTTCATAGACTTTTGGAACGGAATGAAGGTCGGGACTCGTTATGCCCGGGACAAAATCGTCTTTCTTAACAACCCCCCGTAGTTCGGGCACTTCCAGAAAAAGACGTTCGGCGGTCGTTTTTGTTGCTCGTGCAGTGAGTAACACAAGTGATTTTTCAGGAAGGAACGGTGGACGATCCATGGCAAACCCCGGATGCACAAGGGGAGTACCCGACAGCTATCAGAGGATCTGTCCGTTTAAGATCCCCCTCTTCAACCATAATGACATACATATGGGCAAATACTTCATCGATAAATCGTTTTCCGCACGAACAGGGTTGTTCATATCCGAGTGACTGCAACGGTGAACGCTTATCAAGATTCCGGATGCTGCAGTCTGTACAAGGAAGAAAAATTGAGGGAAGTGTAGCAAGAAGGTCTTTTGCCGGGGTAATGCAGTCCATCTCGCACACTGGACATTTCATGCTGCTTGGATATGATTGTTCAGGAATAGAAAGTTTTTCAAACGGGCCTGGGGTAAAAATGAAATGTCCACCGTATAAAAAAATCAACAACGAAAAGGAATGGGCCCGATGCGATTCGAACGCATGACCGCCCGGTTATGAGCCGGGCGCTCTAACCGGACTCGAGCTACGGGCCCAAAAACGCCCCCCACAGGGCTCGAACCTGTGACATTCGGATTAACAGTCCGACACTCTACCAACTGAGTTAGGGAGGCAGTCTCAATGCGCCTTATTAGATTCTTACTGAGTGCTTTTAAAAGTAACTATAGGTGTTGAATTCCTTTTTCAGGTGTTGGTCACCGTGTCGGAGATAAGTGGATGGATACAGGAATACTGGTACGTCAATCGCGCTTCATCATTTCAAGCAGGCGTACAAGCTCATCCAGGTCCTCGTTGAGATGTGCAAACAATTCTCCGGTCAGATCAGTCGCGACAGCGCCATCGGAAGATGCACGGATGTAGCCGAACTGTTCCAGTATATGCAGCGAATATCGGATCCGGTGGGAGGGGAGATTGAGTAACTCGGCAAGTTTCATAATACCGATCGGCTGGTTATCTGCCACTGCCCTTGCTACCTCGATATGCCGGCTGATAAGTTCAATCTCATCTTTCATTTTTTTCAGCATGATGCTCACCTGTCCAGGAGTCCGGTACTATATAGTTTTACCTTTATCTGCATGCTCTTCAAGCCATGCCTTCGTCTCATGGTATTTTTTCCGGAAATGTAATGACAGAACAAGTGCCGTAGTGATCAAAACGATGATGAGCGGAACCCGGTATTGTCCGGGAACAATAAAAAATACCATAACTGAAAGTGCAACAAGGAGAATTATGACATTCAACTGTACAGCAAGATAATAAAATTTCATTTTGAACTTTTTTTTATTCTCCTCATCCATCACACGTACATCAACCCCGAAATAAAAGTACTTGACGTTTAACTACATATAGGGTGAGAGATGGATCCATTATCAAACGCGATTAAAAAAAGCGGTACTGATGCCTATGTTGCCTATGCATCGTCGCGTGATGCCGACATGAGGTATCTGACGAAGTTTACAACAAGCGATCCTTTCGTCTTTTTCAAAAAACCCGGACAACAGGGAGTAATTGTCGTGTCCCAGATGGAAACGGGGCGCGCATCACGTGAGGCTTCCGCTGCAATCATGACTAGGACGCAGGCCGGGCTTCCGGACATTTTAAAAAAAGAAAAGGATCCGTATCGCGCGACAGCAGCAATGATTGCCGGTCTGGTCGGGAAAAAAGTTCTCGTCCCGCCAAATTTCCCGATCGCGCTTGCAAATGCCCTGAGTGAATACTGTATACTATCTGTCGATGAAGGAACGGTTATGGGTATGCGGTCAAAGAAAAGCAAACCTGAGATCCGGGCAATGAAAAATGTGCAGAAAGTGACGCAGAATGCGATGGGGCTTGCAGTCTCACTGATCAGAAACGCGTCGGTAAAAAAAGGAATCCTCCACCTTGACAAAAAACCCCTGACCGCTGAACAGGTAAAGTTCTCCATGCACAGCCTGCTCCTTCAGTATGGGTGCAGCGCAGTGGATACCATTGTTTCATGCGGTGAGGACACCGCAATCCCCCATATGACCGGGACAGGGCCGCTCAAGGCAGATGAACCCATTGTTATTGACCTTTTTCCAGTGGACGAAAAATCAGGATATTATGCAGACATGACCCGGACGGTAGTCAAGGGGGAACCTTCACCGGATATCCTTGCGATGTATGATGCCCTCCGCCAGGCAAAACAACTCGCGATCTCCCGGATAAAAACCGGAGTTACGGGATCAGACATTCACCAGACCGTAGTTGACTTTTTCAAAGACCACGGGTATGAAAGCACTACCCGGGGTTTTGTGCACAATCTCGGTCATGGCGTGGGTCTTCAGGTCCACGAGCTGCCCGACCGTCGGACCCGCCGGAAAAGCCCTTGTATATGGCAATGTAATCACGATAGAGCCCGGCCTCTACTATCCCGGTATTGGTGGTGTTCGTCTTGAGGATATTGGCGTGGTCACTGCACATGGGTTTGATAATTTCACGGTATTTCCTGAGGAACTGGTCGTATGAAGGATGAGATTTTTGAGAAATATCACGATGCCGGGAGCCTGGCCGCAAAAATTTTGAGCCGGGGTGCACAGGAAATCCGTGAAGGTGTATCCTATCTCGAGGTTGTAGAATCCATCGAGGCTCAGGTGATAGATGAGGGGGCAGCACTCGCATTTCCTCTGAATATTTCCTTAAATGAAGATGCGGCGCACGACACTGCATCAGCAGGAGATATCCGGGTTTTTGCACGGGGGGACGTGGCAAAACTGGACCTTGGTGTCCAGATCGATGGGTATATCGCTGACACGGCAACTACGGTCGATCTTGGAAATAACTCACTCCTCCTTCAGGCTTCTGAGCAGGCACTCGAAGCTGCAATAAAAGCTGTTCGCCCCGGGGTTTCCTCAGGAGAGATCGGGTCAGCAGTCCAGAAGGAGATTGAGTGCCGGGGCTACCGCCCGATAACAAACCTGACAGGCCATGGACTTGACCAGTATATTCTCCACCGTCCCCCCACCATTCCCAATGTCGGTATTAATGGGGGTGTTGTACTCGAAGAGGGGATGGTCTTTGCCATTGAACCATTCGCAACAACCGGTAGCGGACATGTGGGTGAGAAAACCCGTAAGGAAATTTATTCGCAGATTTCACAAAAGCCCGTCCGGACTCCAACTGCGCGTGCTATCCTGAATGCGGTAAAGGACCGTCAGGGCCTGCCATTTGCCCGAAGATGGCTGGATGATAAAAAACTGGACCTCGCTCTCCCTGCACTCGTGAGATCTCAGATCCTTCACGTGTATCCGGTTCTTTCTGACATTCCGGGATCCTTGGTTTCCCAGCACGAACATACGGTTATCGTGACCGAAGAGAGTTGTGTCGTGACGACACGCTAAAGATAGGCTTATTCATTCCGGAGATGAATAGGTAAGGTTACGGCCATGTCTGGAGATTCTGAAGTCCTGCGTATAATGGAAGTCGTTCTGACCGCTGAAATATTCAATCAGAGCCCTCAGCTCGATATCAACGACCTGACACCAGCCTGCCGCGAGATTTTTTCCATCACCACATCCGCGGATATAAAACGGCCGGTTTCCATAAGTGATGGTCTCATCAAACGCTCACTGGCTATTACTGACGCGCACCAGAAACTATCATCAAATCCGTTTATTGCTTATGAGGAGTTCGGACAGCGTATTCGCATTACCGCTCTTGAACCGGCAGCGCAATGGTTTCTCAGGCAAGGTGGCAAATCCATCATTGAAAAAAATCCGGCACTCGCCTTTTACTTTGAGAATATTGATTCTACAGGAATCATTTACGCGACAGTGCGCGCAAGAAATCCACCTTATGAGGATACAAAAGCATATCTTGATGCACGCATTTCAAAACTGATCGGGGAGGATGAGAAACTTCGGAGTGCACTTGATCTTACCATTATCCTTGCTCCTGAAGAAGTGGAGCAGCAGATGGACGACCTTGTCTGCACACCTGACCAGACTGCGGTTATCAATAAAATACAGCTCGCTGTCAACCATCGTGAGTTCCTGCTCCGCCACAGGATACAGGAAGTGGGGAAACTCCTCTTTGTGGGCCCGCCAGGTACAGGTAAGACCTCACTTGCACTTGCCATGTCCCGGACCATGCACATGCCGGTACTCGAAGTTCGGTTATCGATGGTAACATCTCAGTATCTCGGGGAGACTTCGAAAAATATCGACCGTATGTTTGAATTAGCTGAAAAAGCTTGCACCTTCTATTCTTTTTATTGATGAATTCGATTTTGTTGCCAAGAGCCGTGTGGCTGATGATCATGGGGCTATGAAACGTGCAGTCAACTCTCTCTTAAAAAATATCGATAAAATCAACCTGGTAAAAAATAATGTAATCCTGATTGGCGCAACCAATCATCCACAACTTCTTGACGAAGCGGCATGGCGCAGGTTCGACGAAGTGGTGGAATTCTCACTCCCGAATGAAGAAATGCGGAAAAATATTCTGATGAAGGTAACTTCTTCCCTCCAATGTTCACTCGATTATCAGCAGCTGGCTTCCCAGACAGACGGATTTTCCGGCGCTGATCTGCGGATGATGATCAAGGAGGCGATTCTTTCTTCCCTCATGGCCAATCGAAAGACTATCGGGCGCGAAGATATCGAAAAGGGCATTCATATGGTTAAACACCGGGATGCAATCCGGCACCTGACCTGGATATAACATGAAAATCACTCTTCTGGGAACCGGTGATGCTATTGGTACGCCGAAAGTGGGATGTTCATGTCCCCAGTGTACCCATGCGATAAAAACAGGTACGATGCGTCTTAGAACATCACTTCTTGTAGAGAATGAGGGAAGACACATCCTTATCGATTCATCACCGGATCTCCGGCAGCAGCTTCTTCTGCATGGCTCCCCACATATCGACGCCGTAATCTGGACTCATGGACACTATGATCATTTCATCGGATTTGGTGAGTTCTACCGGGTTCAGAAAATTCCACCGGTGTTTGCTGCTCCTCCGGTCCTCAATTACTGTGCTGAAACTTTCCGGTTTCTTACTTTTGATAAAGGAGAGGTTCACCCTTATGAGCCCTTTGAAATATTCGGCCTTACGATTACACTGATCATGGTAAAACATCCCCCGGCATTTACCTGCGGCATTGTGTTTGAAACCGCAGACTCGCGGGTAGGATTTACCTCAGATACTAACATCGATATCCCACAAAAAAGTCTCGATCTTCTCACGAATCTGGATCTTCTGCTGCTTGATGCACTTGTGCCATCAGATATCACCATTCACAAGCACATGAATTACCTCGATGCCTGCACTCTTGCACGGATTCTCTCTCCAAAAGAGTATCGCTGTGTACACCAGAGCCACCTTATCCCGTGGGATCTGCCTCATCTTGGGAAGGATGGAGATATATTCGAGTTCCGGTAACCATTGGTGTTTTAAAAAAATACTGTCCGTGTTTTCCATGTAACGAATTCTGGTGTCCGGCATTACCCATACTTTAATAGTTTTCAGGTGCCCAACATAGGTGCATGATTGTAAAAGTACCTCGATCTCGAAAAAGACAAAGTGCGGCTCATCATCAAGGGGGAGGGACATACGTTCATGAACGCCCTTGTTGAAGAGATTTTAAACGACCAGGATGTTGACGTAGCAACGTATGTTATTGAGTTCCAGTTTTCAGATCCCGAGCTTCTCGTGACTACAAAAGGCAAGAAAAATCCTCTGCCCATTATCAAAAAGGCATGCAAGCGCATTTCCGGTCACTGCAATGAGCTTATAAAAGAACTGAAGAACAACTGATTAGAAAAATTCCTGATAGGATATTCTTTTTTTCACTCACTATTTGCTCCATGTATCTATGACTGTAATTTTCAGACGTGGCAGTAACCCACTTTTTTAATTTCCCCCACCACGGATACCTTTTTCATTCTCTACTTTTAGACGGGTGTTCATCATATCAGATTTTTTATCCATTTTATGAATCCAATATAAAAATACACTATTTTACCAAAAAATCACGTTTCTCCTTACAAATTACCTGAACGGAAATGTTTCCTGCAGGATGGATTGAAACCAGTTAGTAATGCCAAATAAAAAGGTTTTGGTTATATGATCGGCAATAAATCATTAATATGGACTGGTATCTGCCTGGTAGTGATTATATTCATTGCAGGATGTGCGTCACCTTCCGCCCCAGATCCTGAACAGACACCCGCACCAACTACGATCGTCGACACCATTCCCCCGACTACTGTTGAAGCAACCACTGTTCCGGTCAATACTACCGTAACACCCAAACCCACAGAAACTATCATTGAAAAGGAAATCCTGCATGATACGGGTATCCTCACGACAAAAACCTATAAAACCTATGATTTCAAGGATATGGGTTTTAAATTCATATATCCGGGGGATGCATTCAGGATCACCATCAGGGCAGAAAAACCCGTCATGGGATATGCACTCAATACAGAACAGGCCGGGCAGTTGCAGGGATCACAGCTGATTCCCCACTATGAATCCTATTCAACGAAAGTCCAGTGGGGCCTCATAGACCCCTCTTTTGTCCTTGAGAAAGCAACGGATTCCACAAAAGAGTTGATCTACGGAAATTATGTCGAGTACCGTTATGATGGCGTCAAATACGTTGAGATGATTAAGACAAAAGGAGAAGTCCATCCATTAACCTATGTTGTTGACGGGCGGGGGATGAGTTACGATCCCGTGTATGATAATGTCCAGACATTCACCTACGAGATCACCATTACAAAGACCGTGGGGCCGACCAGGCAGTCTTTCGATTTCTAAAAAAGCGGCACACTCCTGTAATGACATTTATAATTTTTTTTGATTACCCCTGAAGCGCTTTCCCATTTAAAAAATTCTGTACCATAAATTACTGAAATACCTGAATAGTATTCCATTATACTGCTCCAACAGATCCGTTTTAAAAAAGAACCTGGATAAAAAAGACTAAAGAGATCCTGGATAAAAAAAGGAGATTATTCTTCAGTTGCCCTTTCGGTAAATACAATCGATCCCGAAATCCTTGAGATTTTGATTCTAACCTTCTGCCCGGGCTTTGCATTTGCTACATACATGATATAACGCCCCATCTTCACCACGCCATCTCCCCGTTTTGATGTGGACTGGATTTCCACTTCCATGATTGTTCCTTCCTCAAGATTCTCGGAAACGGGTTCAGTACGGGCTTTTCTCTTTCTGACAGGGCGATGACTTCCACAGGCATCGCAGCGAAGCTGCATTACACGATCATCTTTAACAAGCCGGGTGTCCGGTTTGCCACATTCAGAGCAGATAACGTAATCCTCCACATAACTCTTTATCATCATTTTAATGAGCGAAATCTCGAATTTACCGTTAAAAATGGCACGGTTCCCATCAATCTTCCCGGATGTTCCCAGCTCACCCAGGAGAAATTTCATCAGGTGATCCTGTTCACGGCGGGTCTTACTCGCAATTTCAGAAAAATTTTCAAGAACCGTTGTTTTACCCTCAACATATGCCTTGGCTTCAGGAACTACAAAACGCTCTGAAGATTCTGTTTTTTCGGTGATATTGGAGTATGCCTGTTTGAGGAGATTTTCATATTCGTCCGTCATAGTTGTATAGTATAAAGGTGCCACCCGCCAAAAGACTTTCCCACCAGCTCTGAGGATAAGGTGAGTGGAGCAGACATTCTCTACGTATATGTAAAACCGGATTCCGGCGACCGCTCTGTATGACAGATATTTTGTAATTATACGTTTAACTACTGATCATGACTTCTTTTATCCACCGGATAGAAGTTCACTATAAACAGGATCCCAGACTTAAATCCAGGACCGACAAAATCCGTTCTTTAGGCATATCCATCGAAAAACTGCATCTTATCGATGTCTATACTATTGCAACAAGCTCAAGAGATTTTACCATTGATGAGCTTTGCCGTATTGGCGCACAACTCATTAACCCTGTCGTTCAGGAATATACCGTAGATACAGCGACAGACGCAGATTTTGACTATGCAATTGAGGTAGGATTTCTCCCTGGAGTAACTGATAATGTAGGCACAACAGCGAAACAGACCATAGAGGATTACTACTCGATCCGGTTTAAGGAAGGGGAATCGGTCTATCACTCCCAACTTTTTTTTGTTTGCGGAACCATTTCAGAGGATTCCTTACAGAAACTCGCGGCAAGGCTTGCAAATCCGCTTATAAACCGCGTTCATATCAAAACGTATAAGGAATATGGAAGTAAGGGCATGAATCCCACCGTGCCATCTGTATGCTTACACGAACTTCAGATTGCGGAGGCAGTTGATCTTAATCTGGATGACAAAGATCTTGCCCGTCTGGGAAAAGAGGGGATACCGGATTCTGTAACCGGACAAAGAAGAGGTCCGCTTGCGCTTGACCTCCCCCAGCTTCATACTATTCGTGATTATTTTTCTAAAAAAGGAAGGAGCCCCACAGACGTGGAACTCGAGTCACTCGCCCAGACCTGGAGCGAACATTGCAAACATACAATCTTTGCATCACCGATGGATGACGACGTCCCGAAAGGGCTCTATAAGACTTACATCCAGGAAGCCACCAATAAAATCCGCAGGGAAAAAGGAGACAGGGACATCTGTGTGACGGTGTTCACCGACAACTCCGGCTCGATTATCTTTGACGACAATTACCTCATCACGCATAAAGTTGAGACCCATAACTCTCCATCAGCGCTGGATCCATTTGGCGGAGCACTGACCGGGATTGTCGGAGTGAACCGGGATACGATCGGCTTTGGTCTCGGTGCAAAACCATGTCTCAATTACTACGGGTATTGCGTAGGAGACCCCGATACTGACCCGGTACTCTTCCGCGGTAAAAACAAAACAAATCCGATCCTTTCTCCACGTCAGATCCTTGACGGTGTGGTAAGAGGAGTGGGTGTCGGCGGCAACTGCTCGGGAATACCTACTCCGCAGGGGTGGTGCTGTTTTCATGACCGGTATACCGGTAAACCCCTTGTGTTTGCAGGTACCGTCGGCGTGATGCCGCTCACACACAAAGGCAGGAAGTCTCTTTGAAAAACAGGCAAAACCGGGCGACCTCATTGTTGTGGCGGGGGGTCGGGTGGGCAAGGATGGTATCCATGGTGCCACTTTTTCCTCAGAAGCCCTCGACCCTGCCAGTCCGGTAACCGCCGTCCAGATTGGGGATCCGATTACCCAGAAAAAGTTATCCGATGTTATCGTAAAGGAAGCCAGAGACCGCGGGCTGTACCATAGTATTACAGATAACGGGGCAGGTGGTATTTCCTGTTCAGTAGCAGAGATGGCAAAAGAGTGCAACGGCTGTCATGTCTTCCTTGACAAGGTACCGTTAAAATATCACGGAATGGCACCATGGGAGATCTGGATCTCTGAATCACAGGAACGGATGACGCTTGCGATCCCTCAGGAAAAACTCGAAGAATTCCTGGATCTGGTTCAGAGCCGGGAAGTCGAAGCAACCGTGATTGGTAAATTCACTGATAGCGGGAAGTGTGTTGTCGAGTACCAGGGTGATGTCGTTATGGACATTGACCTGGATTTCCTGCATGACGGCCTGCCAAAGAAGAATCTGAAAACTACCTATACAAGAAAAGTGAACCCGGAACCAAAAACCACCTGCCCGGCCCGGCTGGATCAGACAATCCTTTCAATGCTGCGGAGAAAAAACATCTGCTCAAAGGAGTTTATCTCAACCCAGTACGACCATACGGTGCAGGGGGGTCATGTCCTTGGACCTGTCCAGGGCAAAGGACGTGTGCAGCCTCCTGCCTCGTTAACGAAGGTTGTTACTCGATTCTCAAAAAGGGGTCGGATTATCACAGGGCATATTTCCTTTGTATTCGGAGATTGACCCTTACCTCATGGCAGCTGCGGCGATTGACACTGCAATCAGGGGTCTAATTGCGATAGGTATATCACTGGATAACATCGCGCTTCTCGATAATTTCTGCTGGTGCTCATCAGATGAGCCAGAGCGGCTCGGGCAGCTGAAGCTGGCCGCACAAGGCTGTTACGATTTTGCTACTGCCTTTGGTACTCCGTACATATCAGGTAAAGACAGTATGTTCAACGATTTTTCCGGGTTTGATTCAGAAAACAACCCGGTGAGGATATCAGTGCCCCCGACGCTTCTTATCTCTTCAATAGGAATTCATGATGATGTGGCAAAGGCCGTGTCAATCGATGCCAAATTTGAAGGTGACTTTGTCTACGTCATTGGGGAAACCTATCCGGAACTGGGGGGATCTGAATATTTCGCTTTCTTAGGCAGCACGGGAAATACCGTTCCGAAGCTGGAAACCGGAAAAGCAAAACTCCGGTATCAGAAACTGACAGCTGCGATGGCAAAAGAAATTGTAGCATCTGCATACCCGGTCAACCATGGCGGTCTGGCAATGGCTCTTGCAAAAGTCGCCATCGCAGGTCACATTGGCATGGAAATCGAAATTTCCTCTGTTTTACGTCCGGATTATTTCCTGTTCTCCGAATCGCTGGGGAGATTTGTTGTAACGGTTTACAAAGATAACAGGAAGGAATTTGAAGAGATTATGGGCGATGATGTGATGCTGCTGGGTATCGTTTGCGGCACGACTTTTCAGATCACCGGACAAAAGATCATTTGTGCTCTTCCGGTTGAGGAACTTGAGGTTGCCTACAAATCACCATTCATGGGGTATTAAAATGACACCGACAGGCAATTTTAAGAAGAGCCCCTCGGGATTGACCGGGAAGAACGATACATCAACTCCCGCAAAAACTGATCAAAAGGCCATTATCATGAGTGGGTATGGGATCAATTCAGAGATGGAAACACAGGTAGCATTCACACGAGCCGGGATGGATTCGGATATCGTTCACATAAATGACCTGATTGCGGGAAGAAAAAAGTTATCTGATTACCGTTTACTGGTTTTTCCCGGCGGTTTTTCATATGGTGACGATACCGGCGCGGGTAACGCATATGCCAACAGGCTGCGAAACAACCTTTGGGACGATCTGGAGAAATTTTTGGATAACGATAACCTTGTTTTAGGTATCTGCAACGGGTTCCAGATTCTTGCAAATCTTGGTCTTGTTCCTGGGTTCAATAAAGAATATGAACGGGACATTGCCCTTATGCCCAACCGGAAAGGCGTGCTGGAATGTCGTTTTGCCACCCTGAAACCTGTTTCTGACAACCTCTGGACCCGGGGTATCGAACGGATGTACTGCCCGATCGCCCATGGAGAAGGAAATTTTTTCTGCTCTCCTGAAACCCTGATGCGTCTGAAGACAAAGAATATGATAACATTCCAGTACTGCCGCAATGACCTGAGCCCGGCAAACGGAATATATCCCGATAATCCCAATGGTTCAACAGAAGATATTGCCGGTATCACATCTGAAGACGGGAAAGTACTTGGATTAATGCCGCACCCGGAACGGGCTCTGGATTTCACCAACCTGTATGACTGGCCGTACCAGAAAGAAAAAATGAAAAGGGAAGGGAAAAAACTGCCGCAGGAATCACTGAATATGCAGTTTTTTAAAAATATAGTCAATTATTTCTGTTAGCAGAGAATTTTTTCGGAACAGTATCGGGGTATTATCTTCTTCTGAATCCACCCGAAAACCGTTTCCCTGGATTTTTTAAGAAATTACCGGAATGCCAAGAATTACAGGGATGAGAAAACCGATAATGAGGACAAGGATAACTGCGCTGATAATATTCATCATCAGTCCTGCCCTGACCATATCTTTCATTGCGATCCGCCCGGTGCCATAGACAATCGCGTTGGGAGGCGTTGCAACAGGCATCATGAATGCCATCGACGAAGCACAGGCTGCAGCAAGCATCAGGATGACCGGGTTCATGCCGGAGCTCGCTCCGAAAACCACCATAATAGGCATCATGAGCGATGCTATGGCAGTATTTGATGCCACTTCCGAGAGGAAACTGACCGTAAGAATCACTGCAAGAAGGAGGAGAAGTGGATGGATTGCAGGAATGCTGCTGAGGACTCCCCCAAGTGCACCGGCAAGACCACTTTTTACGAAGGCTACGGACAGGCAAAGCCCTCCCCCGAAAAGGAGGAGGATTCCCCAGGGTATCCCCGCTGCCGTCTTCCAGTCCATGAGCCGGCCTTCACCAGTTTTTCCTGAGGGCAGGATGAATAAAAGAAACGCTCCGCCCATTGCGATTACAGTATCATTGATTTCCGGGAAGATCTGGTCGAGCCCGGGTATTATCACACCGCCAATTTCCTTGGTATCACTGCAGATCCATGCTGCAGCGGTCAGCACAAAAACGCACATGGTCAGCATTTCTGCCCGGCTCATGCGTCCCAGTTCCTCCATTCGGGTTTCGATTACCTGGAGTGCACCCGGGATAGTCAAAGGAATCTCAGGATATACCAGCTTCGTTAGGTACAACCATGCAGCAGGTATCAGCAGGCAGACAATCGGGATGCCAAACATCAGCCAGCTGAAAAAATCGATGGTGGGGGCATCAGGAACAAGCAGGGACATCTGGGCAAGGAAGATCCCGTTCGGGGGGCTCCCGATAGGGGTACCCGATTCCTCCGATGCTGGCTGCCCACGCTACCGATAGCAGCAGGCAGCCGGTAAATGCGGTTTCCCCGGTGTTGAGCAAGACGGGTCACCATTGCCGTTGCGGACCAGCGAGTGCCCGATTGAAATAGCTATCGGGACCATCATCATGGCTGTCGCAGTATTGGAGATCCACATCGAGAGGAATGCCGTCGCAACCATAAACCCCAGGATAAGGCGACGGGGCGAAGTTCCGCCAATGCGGATAATATACAGGGCGATCCGCTTATGCAGGTTCCATCGCTCCATGGCACGCGCAATAATAAAACCACCAAGGAAAAGGAAGATGATCTGGTCAGCATAGGGGGCTGCGGACTGCTGCACGGTAAGAATACCCAGCAGGGGGAATAAAATAAGTGGGATCAGTGCTGTTACTTCAAGGGGTATGGCCTCGGTCACCCAGAGTGTGACCATAAGGACTGCAACTGCCGCTGTAAAACGCGCAGCCTGGGGAAGGACAGTATCCGGAATCGGGAGGGCAAGGACGGCAATAAAGAGTATGCCCGCTGCTACCATACCAGAACCAGTGCGCATCGAGGGAATTTTGCCGGTAAAGGTAAGGAATGTTGTGATCGGTTCTTTATAATTACCGCATCTCTTTTTTACGTACGGGGAACACAAAAAGGAGTGTTAAGATATTTCCTGAACGGTTAAAAATGGGTTTATAAAGGAAAATAAAAAAAAATTATTGCCTGAACTGGGGCATCATTCCGCGGACTTCTTTACCCACTTCTTCAATGAGATGCTCTTCATCTGCTTTGGTAAGCGCATTGAAAACCGGGCGGTTTACCATATTTTCAAGCATCCATTCACGGGCAAATTTACCTGACTGGATTTCTTCAAGAATTTCCTGCATAGCCTCGTAAGCTTCCGGACCAATAACACGTGAGCCCCTGGTGAGATCACCATACTGCGCTGTGTTGCTGATATATTTGCGCATATTGGTAAGCCCCCCCTCGTAGATCAGGTCAACAATAAGTTTGAGCTCGTGGAGAACTTCGAGATATGCCATTTCTGGTTCGTAACCCGCATCGACAAGCGTTTCAAAACCGGCCTTTACAAGGGATGTGCAACCCCCGCAAAGCACGGCCTGCTCACCGAAAAGATCTGTTTCAGTTTCTTCACGGAACGAGGTTTCCAGTACTACTGCCCGGGTTGCACCAATCCCCTTGGCATAAGCAAGGGCGATCTGGTGAGCTTTACCCGAGGGATCCTGATGGATGGCAATGAGCGCCGGAACTCCTTTGCCTTCCTCGTATTGCCTGCGTACCATGAATCCCGGACCCTTGGGTGCAACCATAATCACATCTACGGTTGTTGGTGGAACAATCTGCCCGAAGTGGATGTTGAAACCGTGGGAGAACATGAGGCATTTCTTGTCCGAGAGGTGGGGCATGATCTCGTTTTTGTAAACAACTGCCTGATGTTCATCTGGTAAAAGGATCTGGATAATATCAGCCTTTTTTACTGCTTCGGCAACCGGCATCACTTTCATACCGTCTTTGACTGCTGCATCCCAGCTCTTCCCGGGCCGGAGACCGATCATCACATCCAGCCCGCTGTCCTTAAGGTTAAGAGACTGCCCTCGTCCCTGGGAGCCATAACCAATCACAGCAATGCGCTTCCCTTTCAGCACCGAAAGATCCGCGTCGGCTTCATAATATTTTTTTAACATAGTAGATCCCTTTGATATCTGCAACAAAGCACATAAATATTATATAAAAAAACTAAAGAAGCAAACTTGATATAATTACCGGGATGCGATGACTTATTAAAAACCTGTCCACAGATGAGAGACCCGACCAGACGTTTGCCCGCGAACTGCCTGACATCCAGGCAACAATTCCTGATGTCCGGATAAACCTCACCCGGGTCGGTGTGAAGAATGTAAAAAAACTGGTCGAAGTACACCGCCATGGAAAGCGCCCGGTCATATTTATCTCAAATTTTGATGTATTCGTAGACCTGCCCGGGAGCCTGAAAGGTGCCAACCTCTCCCGGAACTTTGAGGTTATTGACGAAGTCCTCCAGCAGGCGATTGACGGGGACGTCAATAAAATCGAAAAACTCTGCAGCGTAGTGGCGCGAAAACTGTTAGATCGTCATGAGTATGCTGACCGGACTGAAGTCTTCATGCGCAGTGAGTACATGATGAAGCGCGAAACCCCGATCAGTCACACAGCCTGTGATGAAGTAGTGAAGGTGCATGCACGTGCTGTCGCGAAGCGCACATTCCGGGATCCGATTGTGCGCAAAAGCATCGGGGCGGAAGTCACCGGCATGACTGCCTGTCCCTGTGCCCAGAATATCATGATGGAGCGGGCAGATCATGTTCTCCAGAATCTTGGGGTTGGCCAGAACCAGATCGAGGCATTTTTTAATGAAATCCCCATGGCTACCCATAACCAGCGGGGTCGTGGATTTCTTTGCATTGAAACTGACGATGATCAGGACGTAGACCTTGAAAAGATTATCTGGATCCTGAAAGAGTCAATGAGTGCGGGGATCTACGAATTACTCAAGCGGGGTGATGAGGGGGCCGTGGTTCTCGCCGCGCACAAGAATCCGCGGTTTGTCGAAGACTGTGTCCGGGAAATGGCAAAGAAAGTGCTCGCTGAATTTGAGTACCTTGCCGGAGACTCGGTGATCACAATTAAGCAAACGAATGAAGAAAGCATTCACCAGCACGACGCATATGCTGAACGGCGGGCAACTATTGCTGAATTATTTGATGAATTAAACAGTGAAAAGCAAATATCTGGATAAAAAATTCCATTTTTGAGAGAAAATTCGAAAAAATTTGAAAAAATCTTTTTTATTCAATATACAATAATATATAAGAAAAATACCGACGTAAAAGCCGTTTTAATTATATAACAGGTTTTATAAAAAATTTTGTGGTTCTTCTCTTGCAAAGATCGTATAATAAGGGTTATAAAATCTATCGTGTAAAGTAGATCGAACGTACCTTGTACGCTCAATTATCTCTAGAGATGAGAGAAGTATAGAGTAATTTTGTACAGCTGTATGAACAACTCAACATAAAATGAGGCGATAATATTGTCGAAAGTTGTAGAGATTTCCCCAACCACAAGACATGAGGGACACTCCAAGCTCGTCTTGAAGGTTAATGACGCAGGTATCATCGAGACGGGTAACTGGTTCTCCATTACCCCGGTGAGGGGAGTTGAAAAACTCGCCGTCGGAAAGACACCCGAGCAGGTGCCCAAGATTGCATCCCGTGTCTGTGGTATCTGCCCGATTGCCCACACCATAGCCGCAACTGAAGCGATGGAAGCATCCATCAAGTGTGAGATCCCCAAGGACGCACTGATGCTCCGTCACATCCTCCAGTGTGCCAACCGGTGTCCACAGTCATTGCACTGCACGATATCCTGATCCTGCCCGACTTCTATATACCGGGCACTGAGACCAAGATCAACCCGTTCACACCTGAAGAGCCGGTACGCAGCGTTGCCAAACGCATCCAGCGGCTCCGTGAAATTGCTCAGACTATTGGCCAGATTTCCGGTGGAGAGGCAATTCACCCGAGCAACACCCGTGTCGGCGGTATGTACAGAAACTGCTCCCAGCAGGCAAAGATCAAGATGTACGATCTTGCCAAGGAAGGAGTCACGCTTGCCCACCAGCAGGCTGGAGTTCATGATCGCGGTTATCCGCGCCTACCACAAGAGAGACTGTGTGGATGTCGGCGGCATGAAAGTCGCGCTGCCCAAGACTCTCGGTTTCCACGACCAGGGCTACCTTGCGACTCACGCGTTCTATGGCAGCTCAAGCCTTGAAGAATGCCCCGCATGGGACCCCAACCGGTTCAAGGAAGCCCGCCCATGGGACTGGTACATGGGTGAGATGGAAGTCTCGCTCGAAGAGCCACGCTACCCGGTTGGAGGAACCACCAAGGTCGGAACCAAGGTCAACCCGCAGATGGAAGCCTGTACCGGTATCCCGATGTACGACGGACAACCCGTTGAAGTCGGTCCGCGTGCACGTCTCGTTACCTACAAGTACTTTGACGAGAAGGGCACCAGGGCCAGAATATTGCCCGTGAGATGGAATACCAGGACTGCTTCTATGAAATGCTGGACTGCATTGACTTACTGAACCCCAATGGAAAGGTAGTTGCAGACTATATCCCTGACGGCGACGGTTCACTGGGATGGGCAACCAACGAAGCCCCGCGTGGATGCGATGCGCACATTGTCAGGTTAAGGACTGGAAGGTTCAGTACTATCTCCATGCTTGTCCCGACCACCTGGAACTTTGCTACCTGCAGTAAGGCACTTGAGGGTGCACCCTGGCAGCTTGCAGAGGTTATCATGCGCGGGTACGACCCCTGTGTATCATGTGCAACCCACATGATCGTGCTGGATGAGGACAACAAGCTAGTGGCCCAGAAGCTTATCCAGTGAGTGTAACCCAGATGCTGTATCCGGAAATCGTAATTGCAGGGTGTGGAAATCCCCTGTTTGCCGATGATGGCTTTGGCCCGGCGGTAATTGAAGAGATGCAGAAACTCTCGCTTCCCGACAATGTAAAAGTAGTGGATGCGGGCCTTGGTGGCCCGCACTTTATTTTTACGTTGCTCGACCCCGAAGTGACCAGAAAAGCTCGTGATCGTCGATATTGCTGATTTTGGGGCGGAACCCGGATCACATAACGAAACTTCGTGTTGAGGATCTGCCACCAGGGGCGTATCGCGATGCCCATTCATGGGATCTCACCGAACCGCTCCAGCGTATCAAGGATCAGATTGAGGTGACGATTATCGGATGCCAGCCAGCGAAGGTTACATTCCCGGAGTTTGAACTCGGACTTTCTGAAGAAATTCAGAATGCAATTCCGAAAGACAATACGGGTCATACTGGAAACAATAGGAGTGGATTATGGGACTACTATCAAGTGTCTTCAAGAAGAGCGCCAGCGAGGAACCGCCAGAAAGCTGCGGCTCCACAGAAACCCGCTGACGTGGTAACAAAAACGGAAACAACAAAAAAGGAGGTTAAGCCTGTGGTAGACAAAATTACAGTGGGCCATGTGCACATGAGTGGATGCACTGGCTGTCTCGTGTCTTTAGCGGACAACTATGGTGGGCTATTGACAATTCTGGACAGGTATGCAGATCTTGTATATGGTCTGACACTTGCCGATGTACGTCACATCCCGAAAATGGATGTAGCGCTTGTTGAGGGGTCTGTCTGTATTAATGACAAACTCGCAGTTCAGGAAATTAAGGAAACCCGTGAAAAGGCGGCAATAGTTGTCGCAGTTGGTGGATGTGCCTGTTACGGCAATATCACCCGTTTCGCACGCGGTGGCCAGCAGAACCAGCCGGCACATGAATCTTTCCTCCCGGTTGGGGATATTATCAAAGTCGATGTGTATATCCCCGGATGCGCACCAACACCCCAGCAGATCAGGAATGTCTGTGTGATGGCATACCTGCTGCTCAAGGGAACCAAGGAGCAAAAGGATCTTGCAACTGCATATCTTAAGCCGCTCATGATGGCAGCACAGAGAGGTACATCTGCATGCTTCTGCGACCTGATGACCGAGGTTATCAACCAGGGTCTCTGCATGGGATGCGGCAGCTGTGCAGCAGCCTGCCCGGTCCGTGCGATTACCCATGAGTATGGTAAACCCCAGGGTGTTCGCGACCTGTGCATCAAGTGCGGTGCGTGCTACAACCAGTGCCCGCGGAGCTGGTTCAGCTTCGACGTGGTCGAGAACTATGAGGCGATCAACGAGGCCATAATGGCGGCACTCCAGTGAGGTGATTGAAATGGGAGCAGAACTCGGTAAATACAAATCATGCGTCTCAGCACGGAGCACCGATAAGGAGATTCTCAAGCACGCACAGGATGGCGGTATTGTCACCCAGCTGTTTGGATTCGCGCTTGACGAGGGCATTATTGATGGCGCGATTGTCGCGGCAACCAAGGAATTTGCGCACAAGCACCCGGAAAAAGCCATGATGGACAACTCAAACATGGAGTTTCATGAGCCATGGAGACCGATTCCGGTCATTGTCACATCAAAGGCTGACATGATTGCTCAGCCGGTACCAAATACAACATCAGCCCGAACGTTTCCTTAATCAAGGAAGCAACCCGCAGCTTCGGTCTGGACAAAGTCGGTATCGTCGGCACACCCTGCCAGATGCAGGCAATCCGCAAAGGCCAGTTATACCCGATCGGGCTTAGAGATGTGGGCGACAAGTATCGCTCTTGCGGTCGGTATCTTCTGTATGGAGAACTTCCCCTACCAGAGTATTCTCCAGCTCGTGGAAGACCACGCAGCCATGAAACTGGAATCCGTCAAGAAGATGGAGATCGGAAAGGGCAAGTTCTGGGTATACGGCAAACGCGGACAGGTCGTCCAGCTGCCACTCAAAGTGACCCACAAGTACGAGCAGCCCGGATGCCATGTTTGTCTTGACTACGTAGCAAACCTCGGTGATATCTCCACCGGATCCGTCGGCAGCCCCGATGGATGGAGCACCGTCTTTGTCAGGTCCAAGATCGGCGACTCGGTCTGGGGCAAGGCAATGGCAGCAGGATGCTTTGAGACCCAGCCAATCGAGAAGGTCAAACCAGGTCTTGAACTCGTTTCCAAGCTGGCAAACGAGAAGATCTCAAAGAACAAAAAGACGCTCGAAGAGCGTGCGACCTTCGGTGTGGGCAAGGCACTCCGCAACCCATACATCTAAATTTTTTTTATTTTACGAAAGGTTATCCAGCCCCGCAGGGCATGGAGAAAAAAGGGATTTTTAGTTTTCAACCTGTTTTACCAGGTTTTCCATTACTGCATCCACCGCTTTGCGTGTCGGCGATTCCGTGTGGCGGAGAATAAATGCTCTTCCTTCATCCCCGGCCTTTACCATTTCAGGGTCAAGAGGGATGGCACCGAGGTAGGGAACACCCAGATCCTCAGCGGCTTTTTCCCCACCACCCTTGGAAAAGAGGTCAATCGTACCACCGCAGTGGGGGCAGATCATCCCGCTCATGTTCTCGATAATCCCGATTACCGGTAGTTCCAGTTTCTCGATGAATTTTGCTGCCTTGATCGCGTCCATGACAGCAACATCCTGTGGGGTGGTCACGATGACTGCTCCTTTAACATTGGGTGCAAGCTGGGCAATTGTTAAAGCCTCGTCACCGGTTCCCGGAGGGAGATCAACAACAAGATAATCCAGCGATCCCCAGTTCACCTCTGCAAGGAACTGCTGTATTGCCCCCATCTTCATCGGCCCTCTCCAGACAACCGGTGTGCTTGTATCCGGCAGCAGGAATGCCATCGACATGACCGAAAGGTTTCCGGTCACATGGACAGGTTCTATGGCATTGCGCAAGCACAGCCGGTCGCTGGTCTTCAATACCCAGCATCTTGGGGATGTTAGGGCCATGGAAGTCCAGATCGAGCAACCCGACGTTTTTACCATGGTTCGCAAGGGCAAATGCGAGGTTTACCGAAACGGTGGATTTTCCCACACCGCCCTTCCCGCTTAGAACGAGGATGACGTGTTTCACATCGATCTTCGCTTTGGGGGGCAATCCTTTTGGAGCACTTTTTGGTGCATTCTGTGGTTGTCCTGAGGTACTTGCAGAATAATTTTCATTACTTTCCTGAGGGGAAGTTGTTGGATTTACTGTCATGATGGTGTATCAGTATGTATCATAAAGTGGCGTGTAAAAGCCGTTAGTCGTTCTTCTCTTCTTCAGTAACTTGTGAAAGGATTTCATCAGTCGTCCCGATACTGATAATCTTCCCACCCCGCATCAGTGCAAGACGGTCGCAGATATCGCGGACAAAATCCATGTCATGGGATACAACAATAAAGGTCTCATCCATCTCGTCACGGGCATGCAGGATCGAGTGTTTGACATCCTGTTTGGTGATCGGATCCATGGTGCCGGTCGGCTCATCGAGGATTACAAGACGGGGTTCCCTGATGAGCACCTGCGCAATCGCGACCCGGTGCCGTTCCCCGTCAGAAAGCTCTCCTGGGAACCGGTCAAGGATCTGCCTGGATTTTTCTTCGGTAAATCCTGCCATTCTGAGCGTGACCACCGCTTTTCTTAATGCAAGCTCTTTGGGGAACTCGAGACCTATCGAGTCGGTCAGGTTATCAAGGACATTACGGTGCGGGAAAAGGTCATACTCCTGGTGCAGGAGCCCGATGTATTCCTTGGCCCGTCCTCTCTCGTCAATACCGGGTTTTGTCATATCCACCCAGTCATCACCGATCAGGATATTCATCTCCCCGCTCGTGGGTTCAATAATGCCGGCGATGATACGCGAGAGCGTGGTCTTACCCGCACCACTTTTACCAATGATACCGAAGATTTCTTTCTTCTGGACATCGAATGTCACGCTGCTGACCGCTTTCACCATGCCCCGGTCAACGGAGAGATACCGCTTGGAGACTTCACGGGCTGCAAGAATTTTCCCGCCCAGTTCCGGGGGTGCTGCATCATCCAGCTCCTTATAGTCTTTGACAAACGAGCTGATCACGTCCTTCGGCAAACCAATGGCTGCTATAGTGCCATCAGCCAGCAGGATCGCACGGTTCGCCATGTCTTCGATCACGTGCGAAAAATGTGAGGTTACTACCATACCCATGGTATTCCTTTTTGCCGCCTCGATGAGCATCCTATGCACCAGTCGTGCTGTCTCAGGGTCGAGAGTGCCGGTCGGTTCATCGGCAAAGAGCATAGCCGGGTCCTTTGCGAGCTGGCGGGCGAGCACGACCCGCTGCTTCTCTCCCCCGGACAAATCACGGGCGATATGCATCATCCGGTGGGATAGTTTAACCTGGTCGATAAGGTCAGCAGCGCGGTTGATGGCATGTTCCTGGGGGTAATTGGTGTCGTCAAGCGCGTGGAGAACGTTCTCGATTACCCGGTCATCACCGTAAAGGGCAAACGAACGCTGGAACATGATCGCGGTACGGTGCATGACACGGGACTTCAACCCATCGCTCTTCTCATCCCACAGATCGATATCCCGTCCAACCAGCTCACCCCCGCATTGCGGGCACTTCCCGCCAGCCCGGCTCTGCACGTCCATATATTCACAGGTGTCGCATGCGGAGACGTGATAGATAATCGAGCCCCGTGTTGGTGGCTGCTCAATTCCCCGGAGCAGGTGCATCAGGACGCTTTTACCAGCTCCGCTCCTTCCGATAACACCGACAATCTCTCCTTCAGGAATCTCGAACGAGATATTGTTTAATACCCTCGTTCCATCAAATTCCATGCACAGGTCGTTTACGGTTATGAATGGCAATGACATAGGTTCCTCGAGTTCTGGATCATTCAAAGAGGTTTTTCATCCTTAACCGGAAGACCGGTAAAGTTTGTCTGATACCTGCATCCTTCACTGCATTTTTTACAGGGATCCGGCCCCAACCTGATTATCCACCCTCGTTGAAGCGGCCCGGCTCCGTCAAAGTTAGGCATATCGATTACTCCCTGTTGTTTTTAGTAATAATTACACATATGCGCATAAAGATTTAAGCATAGTGAACCAGATTCACAGAATATTTCATAATTCGCATCTCACGTAAGTCTTCCACGGGTTTGTGAACGCAGGACTTTGTTGAAAATTTTAACAGCATCATAATCTGTACAAAGATTATAATCACCCGTTTCTGGCAATCTTGGTGCGTGAACACCAGAAGGGGGGGTTGATTCTGCTGAAGGGTCGGTATATCCTTTCCGTGGTTCCAGTCTCTTTTTTACAAGATATCTGTTAATACTCCTTCGTTGCGGTGTGTCCACCAGAACTTTTTCGATTCTTTTCACCCTGTACCTGATAGGAAAAATATGGTCCATGATAAATCCTGCGCAGGAATCCTGAAACAGCGTGTGCAGCGGATTCATCAAGGTTAAAATAAGAACGCAATTCGTAGACGGTAATCCATCGCTCAGTCGTTCCGCAGGTCTCCATGTACTGTGCAAGAAGGTCCGGAATCTCATTATTGCGTGCCATTGTGTGTAACCTCAAAGGAAAATAAAACCAACCTCATACAGGATTTTCCCGGTTTCTGGTAAGTGACATAGTTACAGGCTCCCTGGGAGTAGATTCCAGGCACCGGGTTGTCTTTTGAAGTGCAGGGGTGCGATCCCGTAATTTCAGAAGATACCGGCACTTTTTCGGATCGGAAGGATTTACACCTGCTTCACGTGTGATCTTTGCAACGATGAAAGGAAACCGTCCGAATGGCCCGAACTCCAGCCGCCTCAGGAACGCAGAAACGGTGTTGCTCTGGTAGCGTGTCAGGCTGAATCGGTCACGGAGTTCGTGTACAGTTATCCACCGTTCGTCGGCAGCATTCTCCTCCATGTACGCTTCGAGCAGTTCAGGGATACCGGGATATTTTCTCATCGTGGTGCTTCGATAATTTTCATCAGATGTCCGTTAAAATGGATTGCCTTCAGGACTTGACCCGTCTTATCAGGTTTTCCATCACGGCACCCACTGCATTCCATGCGGGTGCGTCTGCATGCCATCGTTTCACCAGGAAACGTAGCCCGTAATCATCAACTCTTCAGGTAAGTGCTGTGATTCACAGGGGCTAATGAGCACACCCCTCGTGATCAGGGCCGTGAGTGCAGCTGCTTTCACCCTGTGCAATGTTTCCTGATATGAAATCCGTGATTACGGAATCTATTCGACCCCGTACTCCAAGGAAAACCTCAATATTATTTGCGCAGAACAGGTCCACTGCCCGTGGGCCCATGCCGCCTGCGAGGACGTGCGTGACCTTGTGCGAGGCAAGGAATGGCGGCAACTTTCCCGGCTCGTGCCCGGGGCTCTCGAGAATTTCCCTTGAGGTGATCTTTGACTCTTCGATAACGAACACTGCGTATTCAGTACAGTGCCCGAAATGCTCTGACACGATATCTCCGTCTTTTGCGATTGCAACTTTCATTAAAAATAACCTCGAAAAATATTGAATTCTTATCCCAGGAAGCGCCTGCCGCCACCGAATCCAAAGCCCCGTCCGCACCCGCAGGGAATCCCGCCGTGCCCACGGCCGTAGATCGGAATATTCTGTTCAGAGGCCTGAGTCATCGCGGGCCCGTTCTCATCGGGAGCCGGCTGTGCTGTGGCTGCAGGCACAGGTGCCATGCGGCTCCTGCCAAATCCCCTGCCACTCATCGGACCATTTCCCTGTGGTCCCGTTCCGTTTAATCCTGGCATTGATATCCACCCGGTACCACGTTCAGTACCTTATTTACTCATATGCGCACAAATATTTAAAAGAGTGGGTTTGGGCAAATCTTCAGGAGTCCGGAGTTTCTGATCGCTCGTTGTTATTTCCGCACAGCGGTTGTGCTGTTTTAGGACAAAGCCCTCCACCTTTCTTCGGGCACATATCGAGGTTCCGTTGGGGGCATTGCCCTTCGAGCCTGCGCGTACACCCGGCCATCTGGATAGTTTTACCGTGGATAAGGGCATCAGCAATCTTGCGGTGCGTCTCGTGGATATCCCGCCAGATCGTCTTTCGGGAGACGCCGAGCACCGCTGCTGCCTGTTCCTGTTCAAGGTCCTGCAAATCGATTAATTCCAGTACCGCTATCTCTTCAGGAAGCAGTGTGACAACCTCATCCTCTTCATTCGGGCTGCACTGCGGCGCATAGCACCGCGCTGACGATCCGCCTTCGATAGACCGGTTCATACGGGGTCGTCCCCGCCTCCGGCAACATTCCCCCCCTTCACCGCTGGTTGGTATAATGCTTCAGCTCCTGTTCAAGATTGTTTTTTAATATTTGAATTGCTTGTGCTGCGGGAGAGTCACGTGCCCGTGTAACGGGCACTCCCTTCCTGACTGAATCAATAACCACGGGATCAAAGGGGATTTCCCCCACCACGGGAATGCTCTCTTCAGTGCACCATTGCCGGATAGATCCTGTGAGGGATTCATCCAGGTCAAACCGGTTGATTGCAACAAGGATCTGTGGTCTGAATTCCCGGCAGACTGCTACAACCCGTTTGAGATCATGAAGCCCCGATACACTCGGCTCGGTGACTATCAGGACAGCATCGACACCGCTGATGGTTGAGATGAGCGGGCAACCTGTACCTGGAGGACCATCGATCAGGAAGAGATCACAATCCCGATCCTGTTCCAGGGCCATCTTTTTAACAGCATGGGCAAGCAGGCCGGAGTTCCCTGCCCCGGGAACGAGCCGTGCATGCACTAAATGTCCCCGTTCGGTTTGTGAATACTTGACTTCCCCGGTCTGTCGCGGCTGCATGGAAACCGCCTGGACAGGACAAACATAGGTACAGACGGCACATCCCTCACAGTGGAGCGGACTTACCCGGTAGGTATTTCCTTCAGGAAAAATCGCATTGAACCGGCAGTGGCTCTCACACTCCCCGCACCTGATGCAGATGGCTGGATCGATGACTGCGGACTTCATCCCCATGAACGGTTCCGTGCGGATCAGCTTCGGGTTAAGGAGGAGCTCAAGATTCGCCGCGTCCACATCACAGTCCGCAAGTACAAGAGTTCCGGGGAGCAGACTGGGCAAGCGCAGCCGTGATCATCGTCTTTCCCGTGCCACCCTTGCCGCTGATAACTGCGAGCCGGATCATTATTCCGCCCCTGAAAGGGCACAGCATTTGCCATAGAGGGCGCTGAATGCCTTCAGCCATTCCGGTCTCACCCGGCAGAGGAGATCTCCCCTGCTCTGGATAGCGGCAATCCCGCGGTCGAAAGGAATGGTCATCATAACTTCAAGGTCATGATTCATGCAGAAATCGAGTGTTTCCTGATCTTTACCATCGCTCCGGTTGATTACGATACCAGCGGGGATGCCCAAACGGGCGGTTACATCCACTGCAAGCTGCAGGTCGTGCAGACCAAACGGGGTTGATTCCGTGACGAGAATACAGGCATCACACCCATCCAGCGTCTCAACAACAGGACATGATGTCCCGGGCGATGCATCGAGGATTACCAGGCTGTCTCCGGCAGTTGCCGTTTTTACTGCCCGTATTACGGGCACGGCAAAAGGATTTCCTGTATCCAGATAACCCGAGACAAGATCCAGACGGGGCAACGGTTTTGCGTACGTTACAATTCCCACTCTTTTTGGCTCTTCATGAATCGCATTTTTCGGGCAGACCAGCATGCACCCCCCGCAGGAGTGGCAAAGTTCAGGAAAAAACAGGACACGGTCGCGAAGCACGGTTAAAGCCCCATACTGGCAGAATTCCCCGCACTTTCCGCACCGGTCGCAGATCTTTTCATCAATAACCGGTACCGGGACAGTCACGTCTTTTGCAGTTGCAGGTGCCGGAAAGAAGAGGTGAAGATTGGGCTCCTCCACATCACAGTCAACAAGGGTGACCTGACAGGTTTGGGCGAGTGTGAAGGCGAGGTTTGCGGCAACCATCGTTTTCCCGGTACCGCCCTTTCCGCTTGCAACCGCAATCTTCATTTTTATCACCCTTTGAATGTCACCAGTGCACTATTCTGGTCCGGTTGTGCTGCCATGGTTCACTTTACGCCACGTGATCAAGGGTTTTTTTATTGAACTGGTCCAGCGCATCCCTTACGCTTCCGCCGGCGCGGTACGTATACAACTGGATGCCTGCCGCAAGGAGCACCTCGCGGGCATTCCCGCCGACCATACCACTGACAAGTGCTGTCACCTTGTGAGCCATAATCAGCTGCGCTGCTTTTGGTCCAACCCCGCCGCTTCCTCCGGCAAACTGGTTTTCAATGGCTTCAAATGATCCCGTGTCCGTCTCAACGATAATAAAAAATGGTGACCGTCCGAACCGCTCCTCTGCCAGGGCATCGAGAGTTGCCCCCTGTGACGTAATACAGATTTTCATGATTTCACTCAACTTATTATTACTCATATGCGCAAAAATAGATAAACATACTGTTCGTATCAATACTAGTTTCTCAATAATATATGATTGGCATGGGAGGAGCAGTGTGAAAAGACATCATATTTTCGGTCCGGTTTCGTCACGGCGTCTCGGGCGTTCGCTTGGTATCGATCTCGTACCCTTTAAGACCTGTTCCTACAATTGCGTATATTGCGAATGTGGTGCAACAACGCACCTGACAACCAGGAGAAAGACTTTTTTCCCGGTAGAAGAGCTGTATGCAGAACTTTCGGACTTTTTATCATCATCACCAATACTGGATTTTATCACGTTCTCCGGATCAGGGGAACCAACGCTATCCCTTTCAATTGGGGAGGTAATCAGGTTCCTGAAGGATAATTACCCGTCATACCGGGTTGCAGTCCTGACAAACGGCAGCCTTCTTTCCGATCCTGATGTGCGCAGGGATCTTCTCTCCGCCGATGTCGTCCTGCCGACCCTTTCAACGATAAAAAACCAGACCTTTTTAAAAATTCACCGCCCGGATCCCGGAATCCCTCTGGAGAGCATGCTTGCGGGGCTTATACAGTTCAGGAAGGAATATTCCGGTGAGATCTGGCTGGAGGTATTCATCATCCCGGGCATCAATACCTCTGAAGAGGAACTTGCAGGTCTTCGGGAAATAATCAGGGAAATAAAACCGGACCGGGTCCAGTTAAACACTCTTGACCGGCCGGGTACAGAAGAGTGGGTGCTTTCAGCAAACCGGGCTGAACTTGACCGGGTACAAAGAATGCTTGATACCGCAACACCGGAAATCGTGGAATCTTATCCATCCAGTATCCAAAAATCTTCGTATGGGGAAGACCCGGTCGAGCAGATCTATGAAATGCTCAAACGCCGCCCCTGCACGGTTGAAGACCTCTCCTCTGCAACCGGTCTCCATTTTATGGAGGTCGAAAAGCTGTTGCGGGAAATGGCACATACCCATGATCTTTTAGTAAAAAGGGAGGACCGGGGACTTTTTTATTATTTCAGGGAGTGATTCCAGCCTTCACGATCCGTTTTCGTCCTTCTTTTTTCCTGTCAATTTTATCCACCGTTCGGAGCACAATCACAGGTTATCGATGCATTGCTGAATGAAAGTGCCCAGGTCATGTGCATCTGTCTGTTCTGTTGCCATCCCACCATCCGCAAAGACATACCACGGCCCCTTTCCTGCCAGATCTTCACGGGTTGCGATACGATCGGGTTTGAATGTTACGAGAAAATTTGCTACGGTGAGGCCCTTGCCCTTTGTCACATACTGGTGAGGGTTTTTGATGATTTCAGTTCTTTCCACGTTCTTTTTTGGGATATCGATATCAACAAGGGCAAAATAGGGAGCCTCGCCAAAATGGCCGCTGATTAATCCTTCGTGATTGGCAAGCGGTACTGCATACCGGATCTTTGTGGTATGTTGTGGTTCATAGTGGATAACAATATGATCCATATTGGGAACTGCTTTTGCGATTGATCGTTCGATTCGTTCACTGATCTTATGTGCACGTTCAAGATCAGGGATCCGAAGTGTGATGTCAGCCTCTGCAAACACGTATCTTCCCGAATTCCGGCCCGTTACATCCTTTACTTCCGCAACTGCAGGATCGTTGTTGATGACAGCCCGGATTGTGTCCAGGGTCCTGAAGTCGATTGATGCATCGAGCAGCACGCGCATACCATCAACCAGGATACCCCAGCCGGCCTTCACGATAAGGGCTGCTATAATAATCGCAGCGATCTGGTCAACAGGTACCTGTATATATTGTCCCATAAGACCGAAGAATACGACCGTTGATGAGAGTACATCAGCCGTGAAATTTTTCCCGTCGGCGACCAGGCTCGGGGAATTAAACCGTTTTCCCATACCTGCCTCATACCGGCCGAACAGGAAAGGTACCGGGATAAGTGCCGCCGCCAGTACCAGTATCCATCCACTGAACGCGTGAATTTCTGACGGGGTAAACATGGCCTGGTACACAATCTCATAAGCAGTACCAAAGAGCAGGAAAGCGATTATTATTGAAACAATATTTTCCACTTTGTACATTCCATAGGGGAAGCTGCTGTTCTTTCTCCGTGAAATGATGAGCCCAAGGATGAGGGCACCAGACCCCATTATATCAATAAACGAGTGTACAGCATCCGCTTTCAGTCCCAGGCTTCCGGTTGCAAATGACAGGATAAGTTTTATTGTTACAAGCCCGGCATTTACCAGGAGGGAGTATACCGCAACCCTGAGAAGGGTCCTGTCATCCCCCGCTTCCCCGTCTGTCATGTCGTTCTGTTATTATTGTGCGACAGGATTCATGGTGAATGTAACGATTAGTATCGTTGTCCGCACGGGAAGACGACTCCACGTGTTGCCCGAACCAATAAATTAATGTTGATATGAATATATATTCATTAACCGAGGTAAAAAAATGCCTGGATTTAATCAGACTGGCCCGGCCGGGTATGGGCCCGGTACGGGAAGGGGCATGGGTCCCTGTGGTAGAGGTATGGCTTACCAGAGAGGATTCCCACAAGGGTATTGCCCGGGGCCTTGGCCGGGGACGGGGCTTTGGTATGGGTTCTGGCCCGGGATTGTATGGAAATTATACCGAACCTGAACCCTTGAGCAAGGAAGCACAGAAACAGTTGCTCGAAGCAGCACTCAGACGACTTGAGGCAGAAAAAGCTGAAATCGAACGAAGGCTTACTACTATTGAGTAATGCCAAGACGAAGACGCTGCCGGAGGGTGGGATTTCAACCCACCTTCACTTCCTTCAGACCTGCAGGATCAGGAATGACAGAACCTGAGGAGACCGTCCTTACCATAGATGAATTTGAAGCGGTGAGGCTCAAGGACCTTGAGGGGCTCGACCAGAGTGCATGTGCAGAAAAAATGGACATTTCTCAGCCGACATTTCACCGGCTGGTGATAGCCGCCCGGAAAAAGATTGCTGATGCGCTGACGCATGGAAAATCCATCAAAATTGAAGGGGGACATTATCGTTTCTGATCCATAAGAACAGAGACACGATGAATTACTTCCCAGTCAGGGCTCTCCATTTCCTGCCGTGCGTATTTATTCTCTTTCAGATAGCGCTACCCACATGCTGTTTGAACGATGCATCGTCCATGGCAGTCTATTATCTGGCGACCAGTTTCTTTTTTGCCACCACAGCCCCGTAGGCAGCTGCACTGACGAGGATGATGGTTGCACCGGAGGGGAGATTCAAAAATGCCGAGAGGAAAATTCCCGTGGTGGTGAATGTCATCCCAAGCAGGACAGCATACAGCATCATCGTACCCACCTGTGAGGTAAATTCCCGGCTGATCGCGGCAGGGAGAGTAAGCAGGGCGATGACAAGGATGATACCTACAACCTGAATAAGCATAACGACCGTGAGAGCGATCAGCACCAGCAGGATCAGAACAAGGCGCTCCACGGGCAGGTTGATAACCGTCGCAAATTCCTCATCAAAAGTAACTGCGAGAAACTGGTTGAACAGCAGTCCAACGGTAAGTCCGATGACAATAACAAGGAGGAGCATGAGCAGCAGGTCTCCTGCCGGCACCAGCAGGATATTGCCAAAAAGATATCCAAAAAGATCGGGTGCAAAACCGGGCGTGAGGTAGATGAAGACGATGCCCAGTGCCATACCGGTTGCCCATATTGCACCGATAAGCGTGTCCATGTGTTGCTCTGCTCTCTGTTCGAGCTCGCCCATGGTCAATGCTGCACCAACAGTAAACACGAGTGCCCCGAGCAGGGGGTCAATCCCGAGGTAGTAACCAAGGCCAATGCCACCGAATGCCGCATGGGAGATTCCGCCACTGATTGCCACCATGCGTCGTATAACTACATATGTCCCGATGATACCGCAGGCTGCACTCGCAAGCACCCCGGCAATCAGGGCATTCTGGAAAAATTCGTACCCGAGAAGCTGGAGCACAGCTGATCCTCCGGTGAATGCGGCCTTAGAACACGGTGGGGGTGTCCGTGGGCAATGATGTCAACCGGGCATTTGTAGGCACCCTGGATCATGTCTTCGGTTAATTCGCGCGAATCATGGGTATACAGGCGCCGGTTGAGACAGGCAACCTTGGTGACGTGGGAGACAATTACCCCGATATCATGGGTGACCAGTACGATCGTCATCGATCGGGCCAGATTTTCGAGAATATCAAAAAACTGCGTCTCGGTCGGTGTATCCACGAAAACAGTCGGTTCATCAAGGAGGAGCACCCGGGGGTTGCCCACCAGTGCCCGTGCAATCACTACCCTCTGCTGTTCACCACCGGAGAGATCCCGGATCACGCGGTCGGCAAGATGCCCGATTCCCATGGTCGAGAGCGCCTTGTCTGCAAGTCCGGTATCTTCAGCATTAAAAGTTTTCATAATGCCTTTTTTCTGGCCGAGCAGCCCGGACAGTACCATCCCGCGGACGCTGAGAGGATAATTGAAATCAAATGTCCGCAGCTGGGGGACATAGCCAAGCAGGTGCCGTTTCTCGACCGGTAACCCGCCCAGGATACGGACTGTGCCGCGTTCAGGGGGGATAAGACCGAGGATAACCTTAAGCAGCGTCGTCTTTCCCCCACCATTGGGCCCGATGATTGCCAAAAAGTCCCCTTGAAAGACCCGGAGGTTGATTCCTTCCAGGATCACTTCGCCATTCCTCCTGAGCCAGAGGTCTTTAACCTCAATTACCGGTTCTTCTGTCACCTGCTGCTGCCCCGTGTAAATGCAGTTGCTACATTCCTTAAATTTCCCAGGTAATCTTCTTTGAGCGGGTCGAGAAGTACCACGCTGCCACCGATCTCTTTTGCAATCACTTCTGCACTCTTTGTGCTATATTCAGGTGATGCGAAGACCACAGTAATATTACCTTCCTTTGCCTGTCGTATGAGGTTTTCTATTCCCTGCGGGGACGGGTCTTTGCCATCGGTTTCAATGGGGATCTGTACAAGGCCATAATCACGGGCAAAATACGACCATGCCGGATGATAGACCATTATGGTGTGGATCTGCCTTTGGGAGATCTCGCGGCTGATGTCTGCATCCAGCTCATCAGACTCCTTTAAGTATGCATCGGTATTAGCCCGGTATTCACTCACATGTACGGGATCTGCACGAGCTATTCCCTGGTACGTGTTCTCTACCATAATTTTTGCATTTTTCGGCGAAAGCCATATATGCGGATCTGTCCCTGTTGCCTCTTCGGATCCATGGGATTGGGCACCCGTTGCCGCATCTTCATCATCATCGTCATGGTAACCGGAGATGAGCTGTATACCTGTGGAACTGTCCACTACCGTCATTCTGGGATTAATCCTGCTGAGCTTGTCCATCCATGCCCGTTCAAATTCGATACCCGATCCTACCTTGACATACACCGAAGCCTGACTGATATCCTCCAGCTGTTTTGGCGTGGGTTCATGGGTATGCGGGCTTGCCCCAGGTGGAACGAGGACAATAATGCGGGCATGCTCACCAGCGATGTGCTCCACGAACTGTTTCTGCGGCAGAATGGTAACGGCGATGGTGAATGGGACAGTCCCGTTATCGGCAGGTACATCTGCCCCGGGCTGCTGAACACATCCGGCCGCCATGAGAAGAACAATGGTCATTACCGCCAGGTACAATGACAGGATTATCCTGTCTTTACCGCATTTTCTTAATCGATCCTGCTTCCCCGGCAACCTGGTGGAATTCGGTTCCTGCATGCAACTCACCTGAATTTGGAGTCTATCCAATTTTTTATGGTTGTCTATGATCCCTGTTTATTGATAGGAGCAGATGAGTTCCGCTCCCTGACGATACAGCCATCTTCATGGGTGATCTCACCGCACACTCCCTGCCTGGGGTGTCCCATAAACCGGCAAATCCTGTCAATTGCCTTTTTGGAAACCTGGCTTTCAAACCGTGAAGCCTCACGGCAGGCCTGGTGTGCGCTCAGCCCGTTTCTGACCAGCATAAGGCTGAGGATGCGGTGTCGTTTGACGAGGAATTCTGCATGACGCTTACCGGAATCGGTCAGGCAGACGCCATGGTACGGGATATGCCTGATATATCCTGCAGTATTGAGTTCTGCAAGGGTTTTTGTAATTGTCGAAGGATCAACGCTGAACGCAGTTGCGATCTCATTTGTCCTCACGGTGCCACTCTTTCTGAAGATGAATTTCAGGTATTCCACTTTCCGGGCAGAAAGGATGAGACCACGCTCAGGCTCCATACAACAGGATATGTCCGTGTGTCAGATTAAGTTTGGTGTTTACCCAAATATCAGGCAGAATATTGGCTTGGGGAATTGAACCTCCTTTCGCATCTCTCCTTCCGGGGTTCATGAAATGCATGAATGACCTTAATATAACCCCGGCGGGATCTGTTCAGGTTAATTCCCTATTATCATGATAGTTCAAAGAGCCCATCTGTTTCCCCTTACGCAGGAAAGGTCGGACATCAACTTCCCCCCAGCCGTAATCATATTCTTATGAACTGTAATGTGTAGTACTGCAGGGGAGAGGCAGGAGGCGGGTTGCACAATATTTAAATACAGGAAAATAAGTATTCTGCATTATTCTCCCAGGAGTTGTTGATTTTGGCAGATGTTCACGAAAAAGATAAAGTAGTCTTTGCGGCTACGATGGCCTCAACCTTTGAACCCGACTCAATGACCAATGATAAAATTGAAGCTGCAACCAAAGGGCACGGTTCACTGGTCATACCGGTTTTTGCAGCTGCCAATTCTATTGCAGAAGACATTTTCTGTACAATAACCGGACCCGAGATGAGCCTGATGGGGCGGATGACTGTTGTGGATGCCTCAGTCGGGGAACTGCCCCTTGATATGGTGATAAAAAAAGCAGTCCGGGCTGCGATGAATGCCGGAGCTGCACCGGAGAATGCTGCTCTTATCGTGGCATCACTTGCGTATTTCTCAGGATCCTGCGCCAGATCCGGAGTCCCTCTCGGCAACCGGAAACTCGGCGCCATCGCAAGGATGCATGCAGG
The DNA here is from genome assembly GCA_963733045.1 of uncultured Methanoregulaceae archaeon. GTDB lineage: Archaea > Halobacteriota > Methanomicrobia > Methanomicrobiales > Methanospirillaceae > Methanoregula. The sequence goes on from CAVTBZ010000010.1 coordinate 298,633, forward strand.
GGCTGCAAGAACGAGCGCTATTGCGCTTGTCACCGGAAAGTCCACACACCGTATACAGTCGTTCCCGGCTTACCTTGCCATTTATGAGGCCATGATGGATAAAAAACTCACGAAAGTAGACGGCTCTGTTCTTCCGCCTTTCATATCGGGAGGAGCAATCTATGGCCACTCTGCTCTTGGTGAAGATTACAATATTCCTGAACTGGCCTACAACGCCGCAAATATCGGTACCCTTGCCATGATGAAGGCAATGGCAGGAACCGGAGTAACTCCTCTCGCATTATGGCCTGCCCTTATCGGAGCTGCAGTCACGATGGAGATCGTGCATCCTGACGCTCTGCTAGGTGAGGAGTTCGGGAAGTTCGGGAAGGTCGATTCATCATATCTTGCCGGGAAAGGTGCCCGGGACGCTGCAAAATTACCGGAAAAACTGCATATGAGGGGAACTCATGAAGAATATGACACTGCCAAGGTTATCGGTGAATTCGGGCTTATCCTCAAGGATATCGGGGGACCCTCGGTCATAGGTTCGATGGCCTTGTCTGAGATATTTGCAGCATTCGAAGAATCTCCATCAATCGGGGCGGGATTTTCCGGAGGACCGGTTAATCCGCCACTTGGTCATCTTGAAGGCGATTGTGTACCGGCCATCAGGCTCCTTATGAAACATCACGGGGATATTTTTGCGGTTGCCGAAGTAATCAGGGATTATAAAATGAATTCTTTTATAGACCCTGAAATGGCTCTCTGCGGGCTTAATACCATTTCACGAAAAGCAGAACAGGTAACACGCGGCAAGATAACGAAAGCCTGTATCCTTGCATCAGAAGGTGTGAGAGACAGGGCGATTTACCGCCGTGCTGCACATACCTATGACATCATCAAGAGCGGTAAGACTGTCGCAGATGCGACACGGATCCTTGATGAAGAGCGCAAGGAGTATGTTGAGCGCAGGGGTTCAGCAGTTCTGTCAGCATTCACCGGACGTAAAATTGCTTTGAAGTTTACCGGTATCAAACCCCATGGCAGGCGTACCGACAAGTTCACCGAACGCTACTGGGGTTTTGACTCGAATGTTTCGTATGATGTCTCCATTGACGGAAAACAGCATCATGTTGAAAATCTGAGCGGAAAAGAGGTCCCTGACTTTGCACTCAAGGGAAAGAACCGTGATAATCCTGATTGGCCGGTTGCCCTTTTCTGTGGTGCTGTCCTTACTCAGGAGCTCCAGTATATCGGCCATACCATCATCAATATCACTGTACCTGCAGCAGTTGCAGGAATACTTGGAATGGAGGCAGCAGATGCTGCGCAAAAAGCTGAAAACGGGGCCTTTCTGACACGGGCGATCCCGGGTGCCGGTGACAAGGCCCTGGAAGTTACCAGACTTGCCCAGAAAGTGTATGAAAAGATCAACGAACCGTTCCCACCCCAATAAATGAAAGTGATACTCCTCGATCCCAGGACGGGGGGAATAGCCGGGGACATGCTTTGTGCCGCCCTTACAGATCTCACCGGCTCGGCAGATCCTCTGCACACATTGGCAGAAGCGATTGCCACACTCCCCTGTTGTTCTATGTTCGAAATCTCTATCGAACGGGTAGAGGACCCCTGCAGTGCAGCACACCTTTCGATAACTCTTGAAGAGGAGCGGGGTGGACCAGACCGTGATATTGCCTGCGAGATGGAAGAGGTTATCAGGAAAATCGGTCTCTCTGCTTCTGCAGCAACACTGGCAAACGCTATCCTCACAGATCTTATTTCTGTAAAAAATCATCTTCACCCGTCAGCATCACCAAAAAGTACGCTCGCATCAGTTGATACAATCTTCGATATCATTGGACCCCTTGCCATTCTGGAGGAAGCCGGACTTTTTGGTTGCCCCATGTACACAACACCTCCGGCACTTGGTGGGGGGATGATCCAGACTATCGGCAGTGAAGTAGGGGGGCCTGCTCCGGCCTCCCTTGAGATCTGTGCCAGACACCGTATACCGGTCTCCGAAAGCTCCCTGGCTCTGGAGCTCACGACACCGACTGGTGCTGCCCTCCTTGCTAACCTGGCAGGTGCAGTGACCCATTTTCCGGCAATGACTCCGCTGCGCATCGGCTATGGAGCCGGTTCACACAAAAACGAATCAGGACCAAATATCCTCAGGGTTATCGAAGGAGAGATACATGATCTGACAGAGGAACGTATTGTTATCCTTGAAACAAATCTCGATGATACTGGGGGTGAAGTGATCGGCTATACCAGTGAGAAGCTTTTTGCTGCCGGTGCTGTCGACGTTTTTATTACACCGGCGTTTGGCAAGAAAAACCGCCCCGTTCATATCATATCGGTAATCACTTCCTATGAACACTATAACGAGCTGATCCGTATTCTGATGGACGAGACCGGGACTCTTGGTGTCAGGGTACGGGAAGAACCCCGCCTGGTCGCTGATCGGAAAAATGAGGTGATTGCTGTAATGGTAGACGGGCATCCCTGCACAGGTACGGGTCAAGACATCGCAATCAGGTGGCCGTATCATCGCTGTCAAACCCGAATATGAGGATATGAAACAAATCGCTCTCAGTATTTGGGCTTCCATTCCGGTACGTAGCCCAGGCTGTATACCAGCAGTTGCCCCCTGTCCGCTAGGTACCTGCTGCGCAGGTGCTTCAGGTAATGCTCTCCGGCCCCGGTACATTTTCGTTGTGATCCAGGAAGACAGAGTCCTTGAGATCCGACACCAGAATGAAAATGCGATTACCTTATTCGTCCTTTCTGAACAGTGCTGTATGGCTCAGAAAAATAAAAGGAGAACCAACCATGCGGAAACCGGCCGAGGCTGCCATGGCCAGAGTTTTCTGGAACTCTGCAGCGGAAACAACAAACATCGGTTCAGCAACGAGAAATGTCCCACCCGGGACAAGAAGTGTAAAAACCTCTTGTATAAGCCGTGCTGCATTGGGAACTTCATGGATAACATAAATTGCAAAAACAACGTCGATGCTCCCAGCCTCTGCAAGACCCAGCGAATCGGGCTCCGCCTTATGGAGCCGGATACGGGAGCTGAGTCCTTCACGCCTTGCATTTTTTTCAAGGAGATGCAACATCTCCTCCTGGATGTCAACTGCGATCACGTTCCCGTAGTCCCCCACCCTCCGCGCAATCGCCCGGGAGAAGAGACCGGGTCCGCACCCGATATCGAGAACTTTGTCACCGGGCCTGATGAACCGTTCGACAAGGCGGTCAGGACGGAACAGGAGCTTTCGCAACCAGCTGTCCAGATGGCTTGCACGGGATGCAGAGAATACTTCGTGTGTTGTGGTCATGGTATTACCTCAAAAATTCATTGGCAGGTGATCCGTTTTCATTGATGCAACGTTCAGGTGCATCTTCCATCATGGTGAGAAAACCCGGCGTGCATATGTTTCATGCACAGGTTTCTGTCCCCCTCGTTTTATCCTGTATGAAGTCTGCTATAGGTGATTGTTTACCTGCCTTACATTATTATTTAAAAAGAAAATTGCAAAAAAATTGTGAAGATATAATCAGCAGAATATCAGGATGTCTTCTGGGAAAGTTATCATTAACTATTCCAGTGATCTTTACCGATTGATATTTATTCAGGCAGTTGGCACATTATTAGGTATACCTAAAGGTTTCATCATGGAAAAGCCAATAACCTCTCTTGAAACAGGAAACACCGCGGTAATTCTTCGTTTGGAGGGGGGTTTCCTGTTCCGGAAAAAGATGGGAGATCTGGGAATTCGTGAGCGGAAAACAATCCGTCTCGTGGCAAAACACCCGTTCCACGGACCGGTAGTTATTGAGATTGACGGAAGGGAAATGACACTCGGCCGCAGGATGGCACAGTATATCATCACCGGGGATCCGGAATGAAAAAAATCGTTCTGATGGGAAACCCGAATGTCGGGAAGAGTGTTGTCTTTTCCCGTCTCACGGGAGCAAATGTTATCGCTTCAAATTATCCTGGCACCACAGTTGATTTTTCAAAAGGTAAGATGTGTCTTGGGAAAGAAGGACATGAGATCATCGATGCCCCCGGAACCTATTCGCTCGAGCCCTCCAACAAGGCAGAAGAGGTGGCCCTTGCGATGTTTGACCAGGCCGACCTTGTTATCAATGTGGCTGATGCCACCAACCTTGAAAGGAACCTGTATCTGACACTGCAGCTCCTTGAACGGAAAAAACCCGTGATCCTGGCTCTCAACATGTGGGACGAAGCTCATCATACAGGTATTAAAATTGATGTTAAAAAACTCGAAAACGAGCTCCGGATCCCGGTTGTTCCCACGGTCGCATTAAGCGGGGAGGGTATCTTTGATCTGATATCCCGCATCGAAGAAGCCCGTTCACCCGAAGAGATCGAACCGATGAACGAAAACGACCGGTGGATAAAAATCGGGGAGATAATCAGAAATGTTCAGCACGTGACTCACCGCCATCACACGTTGTGGGACTGGATTTCCGAAGCATCAATCCGGCCGCTTACCGGTTTTCCCATTGCACTGGCTGTGATATCTGCTGCACTCTGGCTTGTCATTTTTATCGGAGAAAACCTGATTACGTATATATTCAACCCGCTCTTTTCCCTCTATACACCATTCGCCATGAGTATCAGCACATGGCTCGGGCCGGGTTTTCTGCAGGCACTCATTATCGGAAAACTCATTGACGGCCAGATCGATTATATCCAGTCGATGGGGCTTCTCACCACGGGCATTTATGTTCCCTTTGCCATGGTGCTCCCTTATATCGTAGCCTTCTACTCGGTCCTTGCGGTCTTTGAAGATTCGGGATACCTGCCACGGCTGGCCACCCTTACCGACACAATCTTCCACAGGTTCGGACTGCACGGGTTCGGGATAATCCCGGTGTTTCTCGGCCTCGGGTGCAATGTTCCCGGGATACTGGCGGCAAGGAGCCTGGAAACAAAAAAGCAGCGGTTCATTGCTGCAACCCTCATCGCGATATCAGTTCCCTGTATGGCAAAGAATGCGATGGTTTTCGGTATCCTCGGACAATACGGTATAGGCTACATTATTCTGGTATTTGCAACGCTTTTCATCGTATTTGTCTCCTCAGGACTTATCCTGAACCGGTTCATACAAGGGGAAAGCCCGGAGATCTGCCTCGAGATCCCGCCATACCGGAAGCCGGACACCGTGACCGTGCTGAAGAAGACATGGATGCGGATCCGCTGGTTTCTTCAGGAAGCTATCCCGTTCCTGTTTCTCGGGGTGCTTCTCATCAATGTCCTCTATACCATTGGGTTTGTGGAAGGGGTTGGCAGTATTTTCGCTCCTGTCATCCAGGGGTGGTTCGGACTTCCCAAGGAAGCCACCACAGCGCTCCTGATCGGTTTTTTGCGCAAAGACCTTGCCATTGGTATGCTGCTCCCTCTTGGCATGTCCCCTTTGCAGCTCGTGATTGCAACTACCCTCCTCACGATTTACTTCCCGTGCGTCGGTACATTTGCGGTGATGTTCAGGGAGTGGGGATCAGGGATATGATCAAGGCAACCGCATTCATGGCAGGGACTGCATTCCTGATCGGCGGTGCGATGAAACTTATTTTACTAGGTATATGAGGTGGACCTAAAATGAGGCACAAGACGATTGAAGAATATATCGAAACCATCTGCGTTCTTGAAAAGCGGGACGGGCGTGCACAGACCGGAATGATCGCTTTGCACATGGGCGTCAAACCCCCCTCAATCACCGAGATGCTGCAGAAACTTGAACGGGAAGGGCTTATCCATTACGAATCCTATACCGGTGCAACCCTTACCAGCTCCGGAAAAAAGATGGCAAGGGAACTGATGCAGAAACACCGGGTTATTGCTGATCTTCTGGAAATCCTGGGAATTGAACGGGAAAAAGCCGAAATTGATGCCTGCCAGATAGAACATCACGTCAGTCCCGAAATACTGAAACGACTGGAACAGTTTGTAGAATTTGCAAGGAAGGATCCGATAACCGCCCAATCGATCAGCCGGTTTCGAAAAATCTGCCAGAATAACAGATCGGAAAAACAGGGCAATACGCAATCCGGTGCAGCTGATCAGTAAACAGACCCTGGTTTTAAAGATAAGAAATCAAAGGAGGGGGTCTGAAACAGGTAAAACAATGGAAAATTTGCCGGACCGCCACCGTTTGTGGATAATCCTGAGTATGAGCGAAACACGTCTTGTTGCACTCAAAACATTACGAGGTCCTGATTGCAACCGGAAAGATCGATCCCCCTCTTGTTGACCTGATGACTCTTTTTTCCCGGGTTTCCCATTGCTACACCATCCAGAGCTGCTCTGGGCATTTTATTCACGAAAGGGAATCTGATGAATATAATACCGCAAGGCTCGCACCGTATCGGGGAATGGTTCGCACGGTGCTTTACCGGATTGCATACATTGCTTTCGTTCTTGAAAAGAGCGATAACGGATTTTTATTATGTCGTGATCTCAAAACGCTGGCATTCCGGAACCCTGGACATATCCAGTTTGGAAGTGCCGGCTGGTTCCGGGAGCAATCCGTCAACACTTACCAGATCCAGGTTGCTACCGAAAGGGAAAAGGAAAAAGATTCCTTTTGGGTTACATACGATGAAGCCCTCCAGTTGGAAAAGACGCGGGACATGCTGATGTGCGAGCTGGCAGCAATTGCCAGTAACCATATTTGGCTGGCCGGGAAACTGAGGGAAAAAACTCCTGAATGAACCGTCTGGAATCTGGTACTCCAAGGCTTGCGTATAATGCAAAGGCAGCGCTGATGTGCTCCCTCTTCTTAAAGCCGAGTGAGTCCGGTTCAGCCGTGGGGAGCCAGATTGGCAAAATGATCACATCGCGATGGGTATGACAAGCCGGTCAGGACAGGAACTTCCGCAACTACCTGTTCAGGACGCCCGTTATTGAATCCGAAGAATGCCTGATTTACCGTTGTCAAGATGGCATAACATTCGCAAAAAAAATCTATTTTGGCCATCCTCTTTCTTTCAGATATAGTTGTTAAGCGGGTACTCTTCCATTGCAGGAAACTGGTACCTGCCCATCCCGTTATTTCATCACTTCATCAAGCTGGGCCTTTCCATACACATAGGCAGGCATACCTGAGAGAAGGAACGTGACCCGGAGCGCTTCTTCAACTTCCTCTTTGGTGACACCAAGATTTGCGGCTCCTGCCATCTGGGCATGAACTGCGTGCTGGTCACGGAGGGCTGCAGCAATCGAAATAGCGATTAGCTTCTTGGTTTTTCGTGTCAGGGCTCCATCATCCCAGACATGCCCCTCCATTTTCATCACGAGCTCATACATCTGAGGCTCTTTTTCAGTCAGTTCTTTGAAGAATTTGGGTACTTTTCCAATCTTCTTTTCCAGTTCTTTGAGTTCTTTTTCTGTTCCCTTTTTAGCCATAGTCAATCCCTCTGTTAGCTGAATTATGTCACCGAAGCAGACATGTTTCTTCTGCCGGAACCGGGCCGGAGCATGAAGATTTCTCATCACGCATCACCGTGCCAGAGATCCGCCGGAACATTCTGTTACAGGGGAAGCACTTTTTTGCCTGGCGTACAGGTTTTTCACCATGCATCGATGAAGGTCACAGGACTGATACGCTGTTCAGGGTACATTGGCATCAGGCAAGACCATTGGTGCACCCCATTACTCTTTCAGGTTCTGAATGATGGGCAGATCTCCCTATTAGCACTCATATGAGTAAAATATGTTAAACATTGTGATCAAATCAATACGTGAAGATGCTGCCGGATACGAATATGACGCATCAGGATCCAGAGGATGCGTCGTAAAAAAGGTTCACCGGATGGATTTTAAATAACAGATACTGCATACACCAGCGATTGGATGATACATGATGAAATTAACCGTTCTTGCCGATAACAATACCCTAATAGATCATTATCTGACGGGAGAGCCAGGTCTTTCTTTCCTGATTGAAACCGAGGCCCGGAAAATTCTCTTCGATACCGGCTATTCAGATGTTTTTATCCGGAACGCACAAAAGATGGAGATTGGTTTATTCAATCTCGATTATGTCATTTTATCCCATGGCCATCTCGATCATACATGGGGACTTATCCCCCTGGTGAAGCATTTCACTGAAGCCGCAATTGAAAAAAGGCAGGTCCGGTACCCGGAACTGGTCGCTCATCCCTGGTGTTTTTACCCAAAACCGAAGCCCCCGCTTGGCAATTCCGGTTCATTAATCACTGAGGCGGAGGCAGGTCACTGGTTTCCCATGAAACTGTCACGTACGCCATTCTGGCTGACCAGTAACCTCGTTTTCCTCGGGGAAATTGAACAAACGTTTGATTTTGAATACGTCGATCCGGGTAAACGGAAAATTATCATGCCGGACGGGAGAACCGAACCCGATCAGCTCCGCGACGATTCTGCACTTGCCTGCCCGGACACCTGAAGGGCTGGTGATCGTCACCGGGTGCTCACATGCCGGTATATGTAATATTGTTGAGTATGCCAGAAAGGTATGCGGCGATAACCAGGTGCGTGACATTATTGGCGGCCTTCACCTGGGGGATCCCTGTACAGAACGGTTGGAAAAGACATGCCGCTATCTTGGATCTCTTGGTCTCGAAGCACTGCATGCCTGCCATTGCACATCATTATCATCAAAAATAGCCCTTGCGGGGTATTGTCCCATGCGGGAAGTGGGCAGCGGTATGAAACTTGAATGGTAAACTGCTGCTCCATTTTACCGGAGTTTTTTGGCAAGGGCACGCCATTTGAGTGGAGAACCGGCGCATTAAGGGTTTTCGGACTCCTGGTTTCCTTTCGGGCTTAATACCTTGTTGATATTCCGGAAAAATTTCCAGTGCAGGAGCAGGTGGATAATGAGCAGGGCGGCAAAAATAAAACTTGAATTGTCATGCATGGTCACCCACTGGGTGCGGGCGATACCAAGGTATTGCTGCCCAGCCGCTTCCCCTGCCACCGCCAGATGGGAGAACAAAATACAGGACAAGCCCCGAAACAAGTGACGGGATGAACATGATCAGGCAGCCGATGTCCACAAGTGCGTTTATAGTGATGCGTTTCATAAGCGATACCTCACGAAGAATAATTAAATCACAGTTTATTTACTTATTGTTGATACAAATCTGGTTCTTATTAAGTCATACAATTAAAACCGTGTACTTTTATCATCTCGCCCGGAAAGTGTAGATCTATAATGACCACAAAAGAGGTATTTCATGGCGTCCCGGGGATCCTTCGCCCGTTCAAGGATTATCTGGAGAAGAAGGGCCTGAAAAAGGGCGATCAGGTTGTCTATTACGGGGTTCCTGGGACATGCACACCGTTTGTCGAACTGCTCGGGTTTGCCGTCCGCTCGCTCGAATTCGAACAGGTCTTTGTACCCATGGTCGATGAGAGCAAGGCGCATACGATCCATAATGTCCCCGATATCGGGATGCAGGCCGGTGCTGCGACAGGGAATCTAAAGCCAAAGGCAATCGTTATCATGGGAGGGCTTTCCATGCCCAACGTACCGGTACAAGCGGAGCAGGTAAAAGCGGTTATTGACCGGCACCCCGGCGCACTGATCATCGGGGTCTGCTTCATGAAAATGTTTGAAAAAGCCGGGTGGCTTTCGACCGTTACGTTCGACTGCCTGATCGATGCGAATATCGATCCGGTTGAAGTGACGAGAAATACCTGAAGTGCACGTACTGTTGGTGAGTGGGAACGGGTCCCGGAAACACGCATGGCGAGAGGGGGATATCTCGGCAATTGCAAAAAATGAAAATCCGGTCCCTCCGGGTTAACCTGCAATGTGGATACCTGTTCAATAAACCCGGAGAAACCAGTATCTATAAACAAACGGTTCCCCATTTTTTGGACTTCTGCTATGCAGAGCCGGCTGGACGATTGAAATGGGCTGTCAGGAACCAGGATAATCACTTTTTTTGACAATCTGAATCAGATCATAAACAGTTTTGGTTTGCACAATTAACTGTTGAAACACTAATAAGTTGAAAACCTAGTCGTGGTTGACTTAAAAGTTTAAAGCCCGGTATAATTATTATTTATAAACGAAAAGACGGGTGCTAGTCTTTTAATTTTTCCTTCTTTTGCAAGAGATCTCATAATTTTCTCATACGCTTTGATTTCCATAACAGAATTTTTTTCCACCTCTTGTTTAATCCATTCTCCGACATCTTCATACGTAATAGATCGTGAAGGATTATCTTTGAAAAATTGGAAAATTGTATCAATTTGGGTTGTGCCGGTTTTCTTATTTTTTGGTTTTGGAGTTGTTGGGGTTACGTATTGAGTAATGTTGGTCTGACCCATTCCACCTTCTTTTTTCAATCGATCAAGAGCAATCTTACAATAGTGAGGATCGATATCAATTCCAATTCCCTTACGGTCATTGAGGTAAGATGCGACAAGGGTTGTTCCACTTCCAAGGAATGGATCAAGAACTGTGTCGTTTTTGAAACTGAATAATTTCATGCATCGCTTGGGTAATTCAATAGGGAACGGTGCAGGATGGCCAATTCTCTTCTTACTCTCTCCACTAAAGGACCAGAGCCCATTTGTCCAGTCCATGAAATCCTGTCTTAAAATATCTGATATTTTAGAACCACTCGTTTTCTTCCAGGTATTTTTGTATAAAACAACAATCAATTCAACGGGAGCAATTACATAGGGGGCGGATGCACTCAACCATGAACCCCAGGCAGTCCTCCTTGAAATATTCCCTTCATTCCAAATGATTGTAGAGTGATAATTAAAACCGATTTTTTTTGCTATCGTTGTTAAATCGGCCCCGACACTTTGTTGGCCACCTTTATTCTTGTCAAGCGGTATGTTCAGGCAGAATCTTCCGTCATCCTTAAGCCACTTGTAGCAACACGTCATCCATTCTTCGCTGAACTTTTTGTATTTTTCGTAGTTATCTGATCATCGTGTGAGTTATATTTTATATCGACATTATAAGGAGGCGATGTAATACCAAGATCAATGGATTCGGGTTTGATCAGTTTGGTTTGGAATATACTATTATTGATAATGAGGACTCGATCATTTTAAAAAAAGTATGATTCTTTTTCACGATTTGTCCTCCCTATGGTATTGGATTGATTGTATGATTTAAGCATCTGTTTTGTTCTGTGAAAGTGGGTTTTCATTGTTAATTTTTCTTTTTCGACGAATTCTTGTTTTTTGTTCAATTCCCGCCATACGCTTGATATCTATTATCATATACTCAAATGGATGGATACATCCCCAAAATCTGTTTTGGGATTTTGCGAATAACAAAAAATACCTTCGCTAATTGCAAGAATTCTATTTTTATTCGGCCTTTTTTCTTTTCCAAATTCCAGATCGTTATCTTTAGTAACGAAGAATAATTTAATATCCAGGATATTTTTTCGATATAGGTGTAAATTATATAGAGATGAGGCCAATCGCTCTCGTAAAGAAGTTTTACAACTTACTATTATAAGTGGTGTATTTCTTTTTACATGAAATACAACGATATCAGTATCCCCAATAACATCACAAAAGGGGTATTAATTTGCATGCAACAAAAAGGGCATTTTCTTTTGGAGCCAGGCAAGTAAACTTGCGTTCTTGGGCGTAGCAATCTAATTTTTGGGTTGTTACCAAGTTCCTTATTGAGATAATTAAACACTTCCTCTTCAAAATTACTGCCAGCCTTTGAACGACGACCCTGTGCATCGGAATTAGCTTGTGTATTGGAGATGTGTTCTTCGCTGTCTAATTTTATTTACATGAATATATTTTGATAGGTAAATCGAGTATTTAGTTATATATTGAAACTGTTTCACTTTCACAAGAGTTTCTCTTCCACTTGTACCACAGGAGTGTCACCACCGAGAGTGAGCCACACTTTTATATTGCCATCATCGTAGAGTGTAATCAGAACCGGTCAAACTGCATTATCCTGAACCGGTAGAAACGGGCATTGTGCAAGCTTTCATATTCCGGGGAGCGTACCGATTAACGAGGGTTATCCATGGGAGCGATTGCAGAGATATTCATTGCCGGTGCATCGGATCGCGCCATTGGCGTGCAGCGTGTGCTGAGGGACGTAGACATGTCGGTTTTTCCTGGGGCTGAAGTAGCCCTCAAGGCAAATTACAATAGTGCAGATCCTCCGCCGGGCTCCACTCATATCGACACGCTGGACGCGATCTGTACGGCAATCCTTGCAGAAAAACCCAAAAAACTCACCCTTGCAGAACGCAGCGGCATGGGAAACACCCGCAGTGTGCTGGAAGAGCGGGGGGTGATTGCGCTCGCGCAGGATCGGGGGTTTTCCGCAGTCATCCTCGATGAACTCGACCGCACCGGATGGAGAGAGGTCCAGGCTCCCGGGCTGCACTGGTCCCACGGTTTTTTTATCGCGGGCATTTTTGCCCGTGCTGACAGGGTCGTCCAGACCTGTTGTCTCAAGACGCACCGGTTTGGTGGGAATTTCACGATGTCGCTGAAAAATTCTGTCGGGCTTGTCGCAAAGCGGGTCCCGGGGGTCAACTATGATTTCATGGGTGAACTGCACAGCTCACCTCACCAGCGGCTGATGATTGCAGAGATCAATAAATTCTACCGTACAGACCTGGTCGTTATGGATGCAACGGAAGGTTTTGCAACCGGCGGGCCGGATAAAGGGAAGCTCATTCACCCGGAAGTAATCATTGCCGGTACTGACCGGGTCGCTATCGATGCTGTGGGAGTTGCCCTGCTCCGCTGGTACGGGACAATGCATGATGTGATGGAAGGCAGGATCTTTGACCAGGAGCAGATCACCAGGGCCGCTGAACTGGGGGTCGGGGTCTCATCTGCCGAAGATATACGGCTTTTCCCGATTGATAAGACCGCAGAGTCCGTAGCAGGCAGGATCCAGGTGCAACTGGATGCAGACCGGTAACTCCGGAAACATACCGGCACCTTTTTGCACTTGAACTTTCCACCGTCTATCCATGGTACCGCAGCAGGATGCCTGCAAAGAGGAACTTACTGACGCAGCGAAGAACTGGCTGGCCATGGACGGCCTCTGGTTCCAGGCTGTCGAGCAGAATTACGGGATGGAGGCAGCCATTGCCCTGGACAGGGAGGTCTGGGAGCAGTTTGCCGTCATTGAGGCCGGGCGGATAAAGGAACGGCTTGCCCTGCCACAGAACGGAGGGCTGGATGCACTGGAGATCGCTTTTAATAACCGGCTTGTCACCCACCTTAACACGCTGGAGATCCTCCGCCCTGATAAAAAAACCCTTATTGTTACCATAAAAACCTGCCGGGTGCAGGCCGCCCGGACGAGAAAAGGAATGGCACCGTTCCCCTGCAGGTCAGTTGGAATGGTTGAATTTCCGGTCTTTGCCCGCACTATTGATGCCCGGATAATGACCACGTGCCTTTCATGCCCGCCCGAAACTCTCCCTGGCATACCATACTGTTCCTGGAGATTCACCCTTGGGACAACCAGGTAGGATACCAAAAGATCGATAAAATTACCCTAAAAGGGCTCTGTAAAATTCCTTTTATTCTAGCACAAAATAAAAAGGACACATGCTTTGAAGGAGGGGACAGTGCCTGTCACCTCGGGACCGCCCCTGCGCAATGTGATAGTGCTGTTATTACTTTCTCAGGGGTTATCGCATTGGGGGTGGCCAAGTGGCGGGGGTGAAACCCCCATGAACGTTCGAGTTTTTTAAAACATTTCTACAGAGCCCCTAAAAGTCCTTTTTTATAGAGTGCCGGAAAAAAGTCCGATATCTGTCGGTGGGTGTGTTGTCCGGAAAGGACCGGCAGGAAAAGGACCGGTTTTTTAGTGCAGGCAACAGTATACTGCCACTTCGAATTCGTTAAAAAATTCCCAGTATTTTCATCAGCTCTCACATTTACCTCTGCCTGCGAAAGGTCTTTTGCACTTTTTTCCACAAGTGGCTGGAACTTTGCACGATTGTAGAGAATTTCCCGGTGAGTGCGGACGAGCTGGTTAATTCCCGATTGCAATTCCCGTTCTACCGGTTTCAACCTCGGCTGGAACCGGTGGATGAGTGCCATGGTATCCGATTTATCCGGTCCTTTTGAGGGATCGAATAAAAAAAGTTTTTCCAGGTTTTTGCGCCAGGAGAGTATTTCCCCGACCTGGACACGGTCCAACTGGCATCTGCCCGCCAGGTTCGGTCGCGTGATATCTGCAGCAGTCCTGATACCATATGACCTCAACTGGATTATCTGATCTTCCCGGATATGCGGGATAACGGAGTCTTTTAGAGTATACTGTTCTAAAAATTTTTTTTGCTGCCACTCCCGGGTTGCATGCTGTAAAGAAGCCAGGGCAGTTTTATATTCTTTTTCAATGGTCTCATAATTGCATTTTAAGACGAATAAACGGTCCAGTTGCATTCTGAACGCGTCATCACCCGCTTCATGGTGCCATTTTTTAGTCCATAAACGCCAGCTGTACCGCGTATTTTCAAGCAGGTTCTTCCTCCGCTTCTTTTCGACAAATTCCTTCCCCGGATGAAGGAATAAAATCTCAGCAACAATCAATGCTGCAACAAGTACCAGGTAATGTACCAGGTAACCTGCAATTCCGCCTCCGGCCAAGATAACTCCTCCCGCTATGAACCGCAGTTTTGTACGGCTGAACGATTTTTCCAGGTCAGCCGGGAGAGGGTCTGGCCGGAAAGGGTAGTCTTCCGGGCTAATCCGGTGTGCTGGTCCGGGGGGTTTCAGTGCCATCACTTTCCGCCATTCAGCAGTGAGATCCATTTTTGTGATCGAGTCTGCACTTAAAAACGGCAAAACCCCGGACGTATCTTCAAATGTACACCAGGGACACTTCACCAGGCCCTTGTAATAGTAATGAACAGAATCCCGTCCGCATCGTTTCAGTTGTTGTTCAAGATCTTCTAAGACATTCCACCACCCGGCTGCACTGGGGCGACCGCCGGGCTGAACTCCGGTTTCTGAAAAAGCCCGTTCAAATAATTCGGCCAGTTCGGCAGGAACAATGGATAATCCGACCGAGTTTGGCGGGGGGGAGATAGATCGTTTGTGGGAGAATTTTCCATACGCGAAACGGTGTTGTACGATTGCCTTTTCTATCGGCATATCTTCTCTTCCACAGTAGACACCTGAATAGGGGTGCCTGCCCATAAACAGCAGACTGAAAAATCAGGATTGCCAGCCCGAAATTATCATGGTTTTTCGATCGCTGCATTTTGAAATTTCCCGATTTCTGTATTTCTGGAGGTGTGAAATGGGCAACGCCTACTTCGCAATAATAGGTACACTCTTTTGACGGGACCTGGAACGAGTCGCAATCGATCAACTGAACACATGCCTCGTCATTCACCAGAATATTTCCCTCGTTGACATCCCCGATAATGTACCCGAATTTATGCAGGACATGAAAAGCAGCGGCCAGGTTTTTTGCTGTTCTTATAAGGAATTTCCAGTCAGCACAGGGATACAATTCTTTCCGGTGAGATGGTCCGTAGATTTTATGGACGGGTTCGTAACCGGAAATTTTTGGCATAATGAACCCCCGGACCGGACCATTCTGCCCTGAATAGATGGTATCGGTTGGCCACGCAGCAATGCCTTTTAACTCGGCATTACACCCCCGTACCATTAACCGGAGTTTTTCCTGCTTCCCTGTCTCAAGCGGTTTATGGTATATTTTTGCAACAAATTTCCGGCCGGATGACACGATGTCAAACACGTCCCCCTCGCCGCCACTCCCGATTTTTTTTCCTAAAATAAGGCGGCTGCCTTTACTATCATAGTATGTGGGGAAGGATGAAGCGGGCATGGTTATTCCGGGATCCGCACTGCAAGAATCAGGGTTTTATCATCATCGCTCCGTTCACTGATTTCACGGTGAAGAAGGAAACTGTTTAATTGTGGGGAGGACCCGAAAAATTCATGATCCGGGTCTTTTTTAAGGGCCTCAAATACCGGCTTAAAAAATCCAGTGTGGGCTTTTTTTTGGGAGAACGATAACACCATGTTCTGGAGCCCGTCAGTAAATAATGCAATTTCCTCAAACGGACTATCCATTACGGTTATATTGAGGTGGTCAAGGTAATCCTCATCGGATAGAAAACACGTTGAATTGATATACTCGCCCTGCTCCGGCCAGAAAATAACACGGTAATCCTGATCGTTGTTTATTACTATACCCCCGTCCCCGATCTGGAAAAAGAGTGCATGGTCCCTGCCGGCAACTGAACCGATGCAGGTACAGGCATAATCTACCAGCACCCCGCCTTGTTTTTTTGCACAGGCATCGACTGAATCCCGTGCACCGGTAATCCAGCCGGTAATGTCCTGTTCAGTAATAAGAGAAAGATCTTCTTTTTTTTCCAGGGTCTGCACTATAGAGGTATAGAGTGTATCACACGCGATTTCTGCGCCAGTTCCCCCGTCTGTTGGTACTTCCGGCTCCATCGGCAGCTAACCCGATAAAATATTCATTTTCTGCCAGCCTGACTATCCCCGACCGGCAGTGGTCCTGCCCAATTTCATTCCGATCGCTGTGCGCTTTTCCCGTGACTGATGCTGTTATGCATTTCCATGTCATATCTCACTCCAGCCCAGGGGTGAAGGAAGCAGGATCCGGTCTGAAGGATTGCTTCGTGAGGCTGATTTCATGGAATTTGATAACCACTGGAAAAATTCCCGGAATTTCAATCCCTGGAGTTTTAACGGTTCCCTGACCGACAGCTCGCCGGAGGATATTCATATCCGCTTTCTGGACACCAATGGCAAAAAATGCAAAGGATTTCGCCATTTCCCCTTGTTTTATCAGAGCAGCAGCACTCTGCCATTCATCGGTCGGTGCACCATCCGTAATTAAAAAAATCCAGGGCCGGTAAAATGAAATGCCATTTGCCCGGTACCTGGTCCTTGCGGTTTTTAATCAGTTCGATGCCCTTTTTAATCGCCTCTCCCATCGGTGTATCCCCGACGGCTTCCAACTGCGGGTCAAAGAAACATTCGGCAGTATTGAAATCGCTGACAATCCTGACCGGCCCAAAAGAAAGGAGGGCAACTTCAACCCGTTTGATGGCGAGAGAGTCATTTTGTAACTCATCATAAAAAGCCCGAAGGCCGGCATTCAGTTCGTTAATCGGCTGTCCTGTCATGGAACCGGAGGTATCAAGTAATAATAAACAGGGACATCTTGGTTCTGGATTTTCTGCAAAGGTTACTGCACCCAGTGGCTGCTGGTCAAGGGATATATCGTCGCGCATAGGGGTTCACCGTAAAAAAATTTCAGCTGGTACTGATAATCAGCTGTGTATCGTTCTTTAGGATTTCTAAGTATTTTTTGATAAATTTTTTTATTTTTTATTCCATGAAAGTGAATTTTTGTGACTGGTGCCGAAAAGATGATGCTCCTCGGTATTTATTTCGTGGCCGCCAACTTTAATTCGTTTTTTAAACGAGGCAATCCTGGTATGCGAATAATCCCCCGGTTGGAAAACAACGCAGAATAATTAACGATAACAGTTTAATATGAAAATTAAGTAATAATCCATGTTATTTCGGAGGAAAAACCGTGTTTACTAATATTCTGGTTGCACTGGATGGATCAGAAGCCAGCCAGCGGGCGCTTATACGTGCCGTTGATGAGGCGAAAGTATGGAATGCAAAGGTCCGGGTCACCTATGTGGTGGAAACCACCCTGTTCTCTTTACTTTCCACGGAAAATGCCTATGAAACGGGAAATACCGTTGAAATTATGTATCGCATTTTAGAGAAAGAGGGAGAAGCGGTGCTTGAAAGAGCAAAAAAATACTGTGCTGATCAGGGTATCGTAATCATCACTCATTTGAAACAAGGACATGCAGGAATTGAAATTATTTCTCTTGCAGAACAGGAGAAATCTGATCTCATTGTAGTCGGTTCTCATGGCAAGAGTAACATTGATCGTCTGCTTATCGGGAGTGTCAGTTCATTTGTGGTTACCCATAGCAAAATAACAACAATGGTCGTTAGAAAATAACCAATCTATTGTTGGTTCCGGATTTCTTCTTTTTATGATTGTTATAAATTTTATAATTCTCCAAAAAAAATAAGAAGCCGTATGAATCTATTGAACTACCAATATCAAGGATGTCGACTATGAAAAAACTGATAATTCTCCTTTTTTTACTCCTCACAGGGGTAATAATTATCATGCCAATTACCGTATCCGCGGCAACGGCTGAGTCACCAAATGCCAGTCCGACTCATTTGAGCACCCGGACTCTTGTGATCCCTGAAAAAGTCACGATTGCACCAGGCCAGACGGTCCGACCCCCTTCCGGAGAGGTGGTGGTTCCCATTACCAGGCATATAACTCCAACTCCCACAATCCCGCGAACGACCATACCGGCCACCCCGACTATTCCCCGCACAACAATACCCGTTATCCCGACTATTCCAAAAACTACGATATCAGCTACCCCATCCATTCCTCAAACAACAGTGTCTGCTACGCAAACGATTTTAAAAACAACGGTATCTGCTACGCAAACGATTTTAAAAACAACGGTATCTGCTACCCAGACCGTTTCAAAGACAACAGTTCCTGTCACTCAGGCAACCACTCAACCAGTAGTTACAGTCACCGTATTAGTGTACCGCTCGGGTCCGGTCTATCGGCCTGTCTATTATTATCCGGCGGGTTATCCATATGACAGCAGCTCCTACTATCCGCCAAATTATCCTTACGATGTTAACTCTTACTATTCATCAGGATCGCTGACGGTTACATCAAACCCTCCGGGAGCCACCGTCATCGTTGACGGTTATGACTCCGAAACTACTCCATATGTATTCACCGGCCTGACAACAGGATACCATACGGTTGAGGTTGATTATCCGGGCTATGAAGCATACGTAACGAACGTTTACATTGATAACGGAGCCAGCGTCGAGGTCAATGCAGACCTTAACTGGCTGGATTCCTCCTATGGTTCGTTATTTATTGATTCAAACCCCCAGGGAGCGGATGTGTATGTGGATGGGAATTACCAGGGTACATCGCCGGTATCGGTCGGCGCGATGTCAGTCGGAGCACACCAGGTTGAGCTTCACCTTGTGGGATATGAAGTCCTGACAGCCACGGAGAACGTGGCAGCCGGACAGGGAACCATCGTTAATCTGGCCATGGCCCCCTATTCATCATTGTCAGACTCTGGTTCGATCGACATTACATCAAATCCGCCCGGAGCACTGGTATATCTCGACGGAATCTACAAAGGATTCACCCAAACCGGAGATACTTTTAGTATTGTTTCCGTCAATCCAGGATCCCATACGATCCTTCTCCATCTGCCCGGGTATACAGATTTCACCCAGACAGTACAGGTAAATGCAGGGCAGATTTCAAATGTCTATGCTGGATTTGCCGTTCAGCAGAGTCCGACGACCTCTGCCCAGGCAACCGGATCGATCGTTGCTACCTCATCACCCTCCGGCGGGCAGGTATATGTTGATAACCAGTTAAGAGGCGCTACTCCTATCACGATCTATAATGTAGCCACGGGAACCCACATCATCGATCTGAAAATTACCGGTTACAGCGACTGGTCATCTTCAGTCGATGTTTCCGCAAACCAGATGGTTCCGGTATCTGCGACATTAACACCCGTAAGTGGTACCGTGCCAGTATCAACACGAGCAGGGATTTCCCCGGTTGTCATCATAGGTGCTCTTGCACTGGGTGCGGTTGTCATGTCATCCCGGTTCCGGAGATAATTCCGGAATTTTTTTGGGTAACTACTATGGGTGATACAAAAAAACTGGCGATACTCATTTGAGGCGGCTCGGTATAGTCCTGATTACCGGATTTGCATCT
This sequence comes from uncultured Methanoregulaceae archaeon, assembly GCA_963733045.1. Lineage (GTDB taxonomy): Archaea > Halobacteriota > Methanomicrobia > Methanomicrobiales > Methanospirillaceae > Methanoregula. The sequence goes on from CAVTBZ010000010.1 coordinate 318,507, forward strand.
TATCTCCCTTTTTTTTAATAAACTGAAGGAACAGGCTCTGCGCCACGATCAACCGTTCCATCTCGGAAATATCCACACTCTCATTCGTCCCATGGATGCGTGAAAACGAGGTGTCCTGGCCGCCCCACAAGACGAACTCTGCCTGTGGCACAGCGTTGTGGAGGACCTGCAGCAGCGGAATCGAACCCCCGGCTCCCATTTTCCGGACCGGTTTTTCAAAAGCGGTCTCCAGTGCACGGCTGGCTGTCGCAAACCCCGCACCATCTGTCGGGCAGATGAACCCTGGATTATGACTTACTTCCCGGACTTCTATATGAACGTTCCAGGGTGCAACCGTATGCAGGTGATCCGTCAGGAGGTGCAGCTCACGATGAGGATCCGCACCCGGAGAGATGCGCATGCTGATCTTTGCAAAAGCCCGCGGGATCAGGATATTGGAGGCAGCGCTGATGGAAGGAGCATCAATGCCGATCACGGTCACGGAAGGTTTTGACCACAGACGTGAGCTGAGTGGTCCGGTACCAATGAGATCCACTCCCTCGAGCACCCCTGCATTCTGCCCGGTAGATTTCTTCCTGGTACTCCATGTTTCCCGTGGTATCAGAATGGAGACCCTTCACAGCCACATCGCCACGGGCATCATGGAGTGTTGCCAGTATCCTGATCAGGGAGATAAGGGCATCAGGTGCCGCCCCCCCGAACGATCCTGAGTGCACTGCATGATCGAGGGTATGAACGTCGATAATGCAGGAAACTTCTCCCCGAAGAGTTGTAATAAGCGCCGGGTCACCCACAGAGAGGTTGCCATTATCGACTATGATGAACACATCGCACCGGAAGAATTCCGGGTTTGAGGTGACGAATTCTTCGAGATGGCCGGTCGTCTCCTCTTCTCCCTCGATGAGTACCTTTACACCCACGGGAGGTTTTCCTCCGAAGATCTTAAGGGAGGCCGCTGTTATTATGATTCCCGATTTATCATCGGCTGCTCCACGCCCGTATACACGCCCGCCCTTCTCCACGGGCATCCAGGGATCCGTGTCCCACCCGTCCTCTCTGTGTGCAGGCTGAACATCATAGTGGGCGTACATCATGATTGTCGGTGCACCAGGAGGTGGCGGGATCTCCCCGTACACTGCAGGGTATCCTCCCGGAATCTCCATCAGGCGGGCGTTCTGCAGTCCATACCTTTTCAGCACCGCAACCGTTGCATCGGCCATCGCGTTGACGGGTTCAGAGGGAGAGCCGGAGAAGGCTACCGAACGGTACCTGATAAGATGTTTGAGGTCTTCAACAACATCGGGCATCAGCGCCCTGGCTTTCCGGAAAATCTCTTCGTCAGATAACTCATTTCCCATGATACAACATCCTTATTATCCACTCGTTTCTGAAGTTTCCGGCAGGTTCCTGGTATTACCAGATAGCCGGTCGTTTTTCGGGAGGACGATAGAGTTCACTTTTCTGTGTAATATCCGGAAATGCAGCATAGAACTCCGGCATATTGAATACCACACAGTTCACCCTCATATGATTGGGCGCATGGACATCCGATAATACCTGGTTCCTGAGAGATTCCGGCGGATATTCTCCCGCCAGATAGTTGCATAACTGGTGAAAAAACGCTGGAATTCGCTGGATCCATTGGTGTTTCGGGGGTCCTTTTGTTCTTTTTGCAGTTTTGCACAGGTATGAAATGCAATGGTAAGCCCGCCAAGATCAGCGATGTTCTCCCCCAAGGTGAGGGCGCCATTTGCGAAAAGCCCGGGGAGCACTTCCCATGCACTGTACTGATCGACGATGACCCGGGTCTGCCGGATAAATTTCTTTTCATCGTCCTCTGTCCACCAGTCGTGCAAATTGCCGTCCATATCATATTTTCTGCCCATGTCATCGAAACCGTGGGTCATTTCATGGCCGATGACAGCCCCTATTGCCCCGTAATTGGTCGCATCGCTGGCATTCATGTCAAAAAAAGGCGGCTGGAGAATGGCGGCCGGGAAGACGATCTCGTTCATGCCGGGATCATAGTAGGCATTGATGGTCTGGGGATGCATAAACCAAGTCATCCTGTCGACGGGCTTTCCTGCTTTTTTCAATCCCAGGGGACCTTCGCTGAAATCGTATTTCATGGCCCGTATAGCGTTCATCACGTAGGAATCGGTGTTCACTTCCAGATCATGGTAGTCCTGCCACCGGTCGGGGTAGCCGATTTTAAGCTGCATCCGAAGAAGTTTTTGCAGAGCCGCATTTTTGGTGTCCTGACCCATCCAGGAAAGATTCTCGATCCGGGATCGGAAGGTTTCTTTCAGGTTTTCAACCAGCGCGAGCATCCTGTCCTTTGCTTCGGGAGGGAAATATCGTTCCACATACATTCGACCGATCGCATCTCCCAGCGCGTAGTTCACGGAAGCAAGGATCCTCTTCCAGCGGGGTTTCATCCGTATCTGTCCATTCAGGATCTTACCATAAAAATCAAAGTTTTCCTGTTCAAAAGGTGAAGGGAGGAACGGAGCAAGAGCACTGATCACTTTCCATCGAAGAAATATCCGCCATGAGTCCACCCCGACCGTAGACATCATTCCACTTAGTTCTTTAAAAAAACGTGGCTGGTGAACATTTATCTCCCGGATCCCCGGGTAGCCAATCGCTGGAAAGAACGTGTGCCAGTCAATCCCAGGTGCGGTTTGTTTCAGATCATCGAGACTCATTCTATGGTAGGTGACTTCAGGATCCCGGTTCTCCTCCGGGGAATAAGACCCCATGGCCAATCGGGTCTCCAGATCGAAAATTGTCTTTGCAGCGTGGATGGCGGAACCGGCCGGCGTACCAAGTAATTCAAACATGTTCGTTATATGTGTCTGGTACCGGGTCCTGATCTCGTTGGAAGCAGTATCTTCTTTGAGATAGTATTCCCTGTTTGGTAACCCAAGACCCCCCTGGGCGAGCCCTGCAATCATCATTGTACTGTTTTTTGGATTAATCTCAGCAAACAACTCAAAAAAGGGAGCAATTCCGCACGCCACAAGATAGGCGATGTGGAGTGGCACATCTGAGATCCGTTGAATTGAATCGATAAGGGCCAGCTCTCCCCTGATAGGAACAAGCCCCTGGCGATCGATGGATCCCGTATCCATCCCAGTGCGATAGAAGTCCCCAATCTTTTGGGTAAGAGAACCCCGTTTTGCACCTGTATCCAGGACTGCATCTTCAATAAGTGATCGGAGATGCTCCTCGGTGATGTCATTGAGTTCGGTAAAGACATCAAATACACTTTTGTCAGGTGGAACAGGATGGCTTAAGATCCAGTCATCGTTCACATATTTGTAGAAATCATCACCGGGTGCGACAGACGGATCCATACCTATATGAAACATAGATTTCCGGTGAGATAAATTACATACCCTGGTTCATGATCTTCTGTTTAAGCAGCCGGTAAAAATGGGAAATCGCGGGAGGTAATATTTTTATGAAAAAGAGAATTCGTAATTTCTCCTTTATTTTCAAAAACTGATTTTCAGACAACATTCTTTAACAGCTTATTGGTAATATACGTCACAGGTACTTTTGTTTCACGATATGAAAATCAGGAACGGGAAGCAAAACGCTGTACAGGATTATCATTCAATGAATTGGAGAGGGGTTTAAAGGATGGTTTCTGAAAATCCAGAGGTAAGCACGGGAACTGCAAAAGATACTACACAGTCAGGAAATGTGGATGAAGAACTCAAAAAAATTTATGATCAGATGAAGACTCGGGTTTCAGAAGTACCCGATTATATCCGTCTGTTAAAAACAGGCTCGCTTCTTGAACGGAGAAAATCTGCAGAATTCATAGGAGAGATCGGGGATGAACGGGGCGTCCTGCCTCTCATCGATGCTCTCAGGGATCCATCAACTACTGTGCAGTTTGTTGCAGCAACATCGCTCGGCATGCTCGCCGACAAACGAGCAGTGGACCCGCTCATCAATGCCCTCAAATCAGAAGAGAAGTGGGTGCGCCTGGGTGCTGCCCAGGCCCTCGGACTTATCGGGGATAAAAAAGCGGTAGACTTTATCATCCCGCTCCTGGATGATCCCCACCACGATCTTCGTGCACATGCTGCATGGGCTTTGGGAAAACTCGGTGATGGACGGGCTGTCGAACCGCTGAAACGATTGCTTCAGGATCCTAAAGAGGATGTGCGAAAAGAAGTAAAAACGGCACTTGAAACCTTGGGGGTGAAAAGCAGTTCATGACCTCTCCCCCCTTAAAACCATACGAACAGGTAAAGGAAGACTTGAAAAAATATCTGCAGGATATGGACCTCGAAATTACCAAGGATTTCGATACCGATGACATTTGTGGATTCTGGACAAAATTCGGAGATTTTCCCCTCCTTATTGAAAACCGGAAACCACTAAAATACTGCGTTGTTGCACTCCAGATCACATTTTCCGATGAAACGATCATCAAATCCCTGAACGATTTTTATGAAAAGCAGGACAACCAGTTTATTTTCAGGCTGACTCAGGTGTTCACTTCGCCTCAGACCAGTCTTTGTTAGGGCTGTAGAAGGCGGGCGAGTAATAGGATTTACAATTATGAAAAGCATCTATGCGTTTCACGAGGGGTTCTCGATACGTGACCTTGATGAGGCGATTCAGGCAGTTGTAAGTATCGGAGCTGTCGGAATTACATTCCTGAAATCCGAGATGGGGCAGATGGCCCTTGACCATACACCGCCAAGGCCGGTATCTGAACCGGGACCGATGTATGAATAACATACAGAATACATCCGAAATCCAATGAACTGATAGAAGAGGAGACTTCAAAATGGCTGAATTAACTCGCTCCCTGGGGTTCTGGGGAGCCACCGGGATAGGTATCGGGGCGATTATCGGTACCGGGATTTTTGTGCTCATCGGGGTTGCATCAGGTATTGCCGGGCCGGCAGTGATCCTGTCCTTCATCATTGCCGGTTTTGTCGCCATGCTCACCGGACTTTCTACTGCTGAACTGACTTCGTTCATCCACGAAGCGGGAGGGAGTTATATTTACACGACAAAAGCATTCGGAGCATTTCCGGGTTTTGTTGTCGGCTGGATGAACTCGTTTGATTACATTGTCGGCACCAGTGCCGTCAGTGTCGGGTTTGCCGCTTATTTTGCGTATTTTGTCGGTATCCCGGCAACAACGGGGACAATTGTCATTGTAGCACGGTGTGGCCACTTATCCTCATGCTCCTGAATATTAAAGGCGTAAAGGAAGCTTCAGGGACCAACAATCTTTTAGTTGCCCTCAAAATTCTGGCGTTGGGGGTATTTATTATCGTAGGCGCATCTTCTCTGCTTGCCAGTGGGAATTTTTCGAATTATCACCCGTTTTTCCCGCAGGGATTTTCCGGGGTAATGTCAGGTGCAGTCTATCATTTTTTTTGCATTTGTCGGGTTCAACACCATTGCGGTCATGGCAGAAGAAGTCAAAGATCCAGAAAAGAATGTGCCGAGAGCAATTTTATTTGCATTTGCTGTCTGTACCCTGATTTACATCAGCGTTTCTATCGTTGCTGTAGGAGTGGTAAATTGGAAACTTCTCGGATCTACGAGTGCACCACTGGAATTTGCATTAAAGACGGTTACTGATAATATCTTCATCCTGCAGTTTGTGGCAATATCTGCACTTTTTGCAACAACATCGGTCATCATGGCCTCTCTTATGGGGGGATCCCGGGCACTTTTTGCCATGGCACGCCAGGGAGTCCTGCCAAAAAAGCTGGCAACCATTTCCCGCCAGAATGTCCCGGTGTTCACCCTGCTTTTATGTGGGATTATTATCAGCGGGATTGTTCTTGTAACGGGTGGGAACCTTGACTGGCTTGCATCCCTGTTTAATTTCGGGACTTTGCTCACGTTCTTTTTTATCAACCTCAGTTTACTTAAACTCCGCAAGACCATGCCGGAGGTTAAACGGAGCTTTAAAGTTCCCTTGTATCCCTATACTCCTGTCTTTGCCATGATTAGCTGTATTATCCTTGCGTTCTACCTGAATTCCAACGCGGTCATTACAGCCTGCTTCTTTTTACTGTGGGGATTGTCGTCTATTACGTCAATAAAAAAGGAAAACCTGCCTGAAACCTTCTTCAGCTGACTTTTTTTGTCTCAGAAAAAAGAACGGACTGCTTTCAGTATTAACCTCATTCATGTAAGAGAATACAGGTGAACATGAAATCTTTCATTTGCAACAAAGTCGCTACTCGTTGGGGAGTCATTTCAAAATATGAGAGGGGGAATCCTTTCGAACCACAAAAAGTCCCGATAACACCCCGAAAATCGGACATAACGTTTTTCCATTGTTATGTCCCATGAAGAATTGTGAAACAAACCTATTGACAAATCTCATGATCCGAAATCGGACCTGAAAACCTCCCGGCAGGCTGTTAAGGAGTGCTGGTGCTTGCCCCCAGGGCCGACATCCTCGATTCCCTACTCGTGATCCTGACGGTGCTTGCAGGACTCGTTGCCCTCGGGGGTCTTTTTCTGGACAGCCCGGCTGTGATTATCGGTGCGATGGTGATCTCCCCCCTTCTGGAACCCATCTATGCAGGCACTGTTTTCCTTGCGAACGGAAATGTGAAAAAATTCTTTCGGCATATAAAAGTGCTGGGGTTCTCGTTGTTATCCTGATTGTCGTATCTGCGCTTGTCACAGCAGATCTTACCGTTATCACGACGTTACCGGTCACGCCGGAGATACTTTCGCGGCTGGATCAGAAGGAGATCTCGGCACTTCTTGCCATCCTCCTTGGTATCACTGCAATTGTTGCCCGCAAGAGGGGCTTTGTCACCGCAGTAATCGGGGTCGGGAGTTGCCCTTGTCCCCCCGGCGGTCGTGACAGGAATGACCATGGTCCTGCTGCCTGACCGGATCATAGATGCTCTCTCGCTCACGCTGAACAATATACTCGGGCTCTTTGGGGGGATGCTGATCGCGATCCTCGTCCTCGGTGTCGGGCCGCGGTACACGCTGAGGCATAAACTGACCTGGAAACGCGTGTACCAGATGATCGCTATCATCGCGGTCCTGCTCCTGGTCATCCTGCTCATCCTCATAATGACCCACCACAATTACTGATATATTCTGACAAGCGTCCATAAAACATGAAAATACATTTTTTCTCAGCTGTTTGCGACCATCGGATATCCCCCGAATTCTAATTATGATAAAGTATCACCGGAGAGAACAAAAACAATCTATAAAATAACCGTCAATCCATACCAGACAGATAGCGGGAGCTTAAATGTATCGAATTCTCTATGTCGATGACGAGCCGGGCCTTCTTGAGATCGGCAAACGGTTCTTAGAGAACGGGGGTCAGTTCAGCGTTGACATTAAAACTTCTGCTTCTGCCGCCCTTATGCTCCTTTCATCCACAAACTTCGACGCCGTTATATCAGATTACCAGATGCCTGTGATGGATGGTATCGAATTTTTAAAAAAAGTAAGGTCAACGGGCAGTACTATTCCTTTTATCCTTTTCACCGGACGAGGGCGTGAAGAGGTTGTTATCCAGGCCTTAAACGAAGGGGCCGATTTCTATCTCCAGAAAGGGGGGGAACCGCTCGCACAGTTCACCGAGCTCGCTCATCACGTGCTGCAGGCTATCAGGCAGAGACAGGCAGAGGTGAGCATCCGGGACCATGAGCGCAGGGAAGCCGATATCATCAATTTTCTTCCCGACGCCACTTTTGCAATCGATTCCAATGGCGTGGTGATAGCATGGAACCTGGCGATGGAGAAGCTGACCGGGGTATCGGCAGAGCAGGGTCTCGGGAAGGGGAATTACGAGTATGCTCATTCACTCTACCACAAGCGCCGCCCGATCCTGGTCGATCTTGTCCTCTCGGATAATCCTGCTACCGAAGCTCATTATCCTCATATCACGAGAGCGGGGAAAACTCTGTTCTCCGAGATAACGGTCCCTCACATGAATAATGGCAGGGGTGCCACCATGTGGTTCACTGCGTCCCCGTTATACAATACCCGCGGCGAAATAATCGGTGCAATCGAATCGATCCGTGACATCACCGAACGGAAAAAAGCTAAGGCAGCCCTCAGTGAAAGTGAAGAACGCTACCGCAATCTCGTAGAACAATCACCGGATGCAATTATAGTCCATACAAACGGTCTGGTTGTGTATGCCAACCTTGCCTGTACCAGGTTGCTTGGTGCACAGAGTCCCCAGGAAATGGCAGGCCAGCCCATCCTGAATTTTGTCCATCCGGATTTCCGGCATATAGGGACTTGAACGCATCCGGGTTATGACAGAAAAAACAGAACCTGTTGAGCTCCTGGAAGAGAAGTTCCTCCGGCTGGATGGAACAGTCGTTGACGTTGAAGTAGCAGCGATACCGATCATCTTTGGGAATAAATCATCAGTGCAGGTTATCTTCAGGGATATTACCAATCGGAAACGGGCGGAGGATGCCCTCCGGCAGGCAAACCGGAAGCTCAACCTCCTCACCGGCATTACCCGTCACGATATCAACAACCAGATTACCACGCTCCTTGGGTTCCTCCACATTCTTGAAAAGAAGCAGCCCGATCCAGCTCTCAGTGAGTATTTCCAGAAAATTTCAACTACTGCAAAAAGGATCTCCGCAATGATCCGGTTCACCAAAGAATACGAGAAGATCGGTGTCCATGTCCCGCTTTGGCAGGACACCCGTATGATCGTCAGGACAGCAGCAAAGGAAAGCCTGCTCGGAAAAGTCATGGTAAAAAATGATCTTCCTACCGGAACAGAAGTGTTCGCTGACCCGTTGATTGTCAAGGTCTTCTATAACCTGATGGACAATGCGGTGCGATATGGAGGAAAAATCACGACGATACGGTTCACGGTACAGGAATCCGTGGATGCCTACCTGATTCTTTGCGAGGACGATGGCGAAGGAGTCCCTGCAGAGGAAAAAAAGAAGATCTTCGACCGGGGTTTTGGGAAAAATACCGGGATGGGTTTGTTCCTTGCCCGGGAGATCCTTTCGATCACCGGTATCACCATCCGTGAAACCGGAGAACAGGGAAAAGGGGCACGGTTCGAGATTATCGTACCAAAAGGGGCATTCCGGGTCGTTGATATACAGCAAAAAATCATCACTGAATAAAACAACTGGCTCCGGATTGGATACTGTGACCGTTCATCCGGGTGATCAGGATGATTTCCGGAGGAGAGGAGATAAGACCCCTCACATCCGCTCTTCAGCGAGTCTAATGGACACTTATGCTTCTGCCCATGAACGACAAGCAATTCGGATTCTGGAGGATGCGGCGCAGCGGAACTCCCAATATTACGATTGCCAATATGGTGGGCATCTCCCGGCAGGCTGTATCCAAGGCGCTTCTTATCATGGACGAAAAGATCAATTCGGCTCTGCGGGAGATGGCACAGGCAAACCAGATCGCAATAGAGAGAATCAACGCGGAACGGGGGGTCCTGCTCGGGCGCTCGATACCCTTCCAGACTGCTGCAATTATCTTCGTATCTGAAAAACACGGCGTGCAGGTCTGGTACGAGCATGACGGCGACTGCGGCACATGCCAGCGGTATACTGAATGTATCGAGCTACTCTGGGACTACGCAACCGAGCTCGGCATCAGGATCGAAAAGACCGCTGACCCGACAAAGATGGCAGAAGAACTGTTTACCAAAGTAAAGGCGATGGTATGACAATTACCCGCATATCGGAAATTATATGTGGATATCTGGGCTGGTGCCCACAACCGCGAACTGTATCGCGACGCTGAACTTCTATACCTATGCAAAGACCGGGCGGATGCTTCGGATTCCCGAAAGCAACAGGGATGATACGGCCCCGTTCGATGACCAGTTTTACAAATAATGGCGATATTATTAATAAAAAACCAAAATACATATCGTATGACTTTTGAGAGAACGATTGCCCGGCTGTTCAGGATGGACGATGCAACCTGGCGGTGCCACGCTAATCCATGGAGCGTGATTTTGCGCTTCACCGTTCTTCCCCTCCTCATCCTCGCCTTCTGGAGCCGGCTCTGGCTCGGTTGGTGGGCAGCTATCCCGGTTGTCCTTTCCCTCCTGTGGACATGGGCCAACCCCAGAATCTTTCCGGCACCCCGATCACTTGATCACTGGACGTCAAAAGGTGTTCTGGGGGAACGGGTCTGGCTTAACCGCGATGCTGTGCCCGTGCCATCATATCACATGAAAGTGCCAAACATTCTTTCAGCAGTCTCCGGCATAGGGATGCTCTTTGTCATCTGGGGTGTAGTAATGTTTGATCCATGGCCGACCCTGTTCGGTGTCATGACAGTAAATCTGAGCAAATTATGGTTTGTTGACCGGATGGTGTGGCTCTGGAACGATATGCAGGATGCCTCACCGGAATACAGGAAGTGGCGGATTTTATAAAGAAAAGTAATCCTGTAATACCTATACTTTTTCCGTCGGAGAAAAAAGACCCTCATAGCGGTGTTCTGGCAGGGTTTACAGGAACTGGATGGGATAAAACAGGTGGCAAGTCCACCTCGATGTAAAGGCCTTCAGATGCTGATAGATGAGGTGTAAATCTGCCGTATTTTGGCAAATGGGGCGATTATTGAACGTATTTTCCACAGGAACCGAAAAGGAGGGTTTTGAGAGGTTTTCCATATATCAGCGAAGAGCCAAAGTAGGAATCGGAGCCCGTATCAGGCTTATTTGATCCCCGTTACGTGCAGGGAGAAAACTCAAACGGGTTCATACAACAAATCATACGAAAATAAAAAAGTTTAATACTAAATAATAAAAATTATCTTATTGGTGATTCGGGGAAATCGATCACCAAATAGTGAACGTCATGTATTCGCCTTTGTATGAGCATCTCTGATTGCACATCTCCTGAGAAGTTGTGAATAACCAGTATGGAGCATTACATGCTCCAATACGTTCCTCCCATGGTTTTTTACCGGAAAAGGATCTTCTTTTTCCCATTAAGAATTTAATTTTTTTAGCAATTTTTCATACGAAAATAAAAATATTTAATACGACACTTGCGTATCACTATCATGGAGGTGGTATGCAGGAGGCAGTACGCTGCCCGGTGAACCATGAACGAGGGCGGTTACCAACCGTAGCGGGATTTACCCGGGGAAAGCATCAGGTATGCAGTAAGGAAGACAAAGCACGTAAGATAAAAAAAACAGCACCAATGAAGACGGCCCTGAACAAGGGGTAAAAAGCCAGTGCAGCACTAAAATTCTTCCCCCCAAAACCAGCCGGGGTTGCAACACAAGTGGAATATAAGGAAAAAATAAACATCGTATCTATTTTTTCACCGGAACCTGCGAGATTCTTTGGCCGGAAATAACCTGTACCTCAGCCACATCCAGAAGTCGGACCTGTAATATCCGAATCTGTCATGATTAATTATTTATAATTCCCGGGAGAAACATGAATTAATGTACCATTTTATGAATCCCGGTGCAATCAGATCCGGACGAGTACATACCGCAGTGACTAAGCGGAAGTTGTTTTTCATCGGATAAAAATCTGGTAATCTTCTGTCAGAAAATGACAGAACAGGTATCGTGTTCTGATTATCATTTCAGGTGAATCATGGGTATGATTGCGGATAGTATGGTCGATGAAAGGAACAGTTCCCTGGCAAAAACAACCGGGATCTACAGCCTCATCGAAAAAACAACGAGTAACAGGAGTCTGAAAGAGCGGATGTGGGCCGTTATTGCCCTTGGGAACAGCGGAGACCCCCGTGCAGTACGGTCGCTGATTGACTGTTGCCAGGACCAGAACCCGGAGATCCGGCGCGGTGCGATTGAGGGGTTGCAAAATTTGAGGAGCGGTCGATCAGTAAGTGTGCTCATCGACCGCCTCAGGGATAAGGAAGAACTGCCCGAAACCCGGCAGCGTGCAGCTTCAGCACTGGCTGCCATCAGAAGCTTCAGTGCGGTTCAGGAGCTGAGAGCCGGTATGCGGATACCAGTGAAGATGATACCCTCCGGTCCCTGATTGGAAACGAACTGGACCGGGTAAAAACATGGTGAGCGCTGCATCACTCGGTACCTGTTCCTTTTTCCCAAAATTCATTTCTTTGCTCTTTACCGCCAGTACAGCCGCGTATCGCCGACGGGCAGCAAAGGGAATACAGACCCGATGATTCCCGGGCTAATCCTGGCATAGAATTCCCGGAATGTTGATAATGACCTGTATTTCCCGAAGAGGCTGAATAATGTAGGGTTTTATGTCCCAAAACAGGTGGCAAAAAACAAGTCGATTTATAGGGCTTTATCTGCTAATAGGTGAGGCGTAAATATGCCGTATTTTGGCAAATGGGGCGATTATTGAACGTATTCTCCACAGGAACCGAAAAGGAGGGGTTTACGGGTTTTTCCGGTAATGGCTGACATATTGGGAAGGAAAAAGAGCCCGAATTGGACGCATTTGGGGTCATCACTCATAGCCCCTTTGGCGGAGGCTGGGCCCCCGTGAGCCACGATTGGGAAACCACGTTCCGTTTAACAACGAAAGTGGACGAAGACGTAACTTTCCCTTACACTATTGTCTCCCCATTTGAGAGAAGAAGCCGGGTTTCTTCCGGCAGGATGATCTCGTTATATATGATTGAATCAATATCCCCCGTTACTTCTTTATCGCGATAACAACAGCGATGAATCCAAGAACTGCAATGATTGCGGAAAAGCCAGGGGTTTTCGCGGTCGTGCCCGGAATGGGAACGGGCTGTTGTGCAACACGGTCTTCCTCAATAGCCAAAATAATACGGCTGACTTCTTCTGCCGCATCCGCGATCCGCGGGCCGGGCCGGCTGATGATGTCGGCATCGATGGCATACACATGATGGTTTTTGACGGCCGAGAGGGAAGCGTACTGGGAATTGGTCATGAAATCATCGAGGATAACGTCCCTCCCTGAGGAATCCATCCCTCCCCCACCGCTGACGATGATGATATCGGGGTTGGCGAGCAGGAACTCTTCAAGAGATACCGTTCTCCAGCCATTCCGGCAAAAACATTTGTCCCACCCGTCCGGGAAATAATATCGTTCTGCATTGTGGTGTTGCCGCTCACGGTCAGCGGCTTGTAATAGACTACATGGGCAACGGAGGGGCTGTAGGAACCGGGGACGGCTGAAACTTTTGCAATGCGCCGGGTGATATTTGCTACAATGACTTCAGCCTGAGTCTCTGTTCCCGTAATTCTGCCGATCATGCCGATATCGCGGATAACGTGATCGACATTCTTTGGTGCTATAACAATGACCGGCACACCGATCTCTTTAATCCGGCTCACGGTCTCCTTGGGTGTTTTGTCCGATGCAATGACAAGGTCCGGTTTCAACACCGCAACCTTTTCGATGCTGATCGCAGAATAGCCCCCTACCCGGGTCTTGTTTTTCACTTCGGGGGGATAGTCGCAGACATCCGTGACCCCGACAACCTTGTCAAGCAGACCGAGGGCTGCAAGGATCTCGGTGTTTGACGGTGAGAGCGACACGATGCGTTCCGGTGTTGTGTTGAGAGTGATGGTTGTACCGGCATCGTCCGTGACGGTAATTGCGGATACGGGCATTGGGCAGAGGACAAGCATCACAGTCATGGCCAGCAGGGTCATGCGGAGCGTGGTTTTAATTTGTATTCCTGGTTTCATGGTTTTCGTCACCGTTAAGGTTGGGCGACAGGAGCCTGAGTATCCCGTCATACGTCGAAGTGCATGGTGCACCCGCAGCGCACAGACCTTGGTAGGCTGCGGCTGCGGTGTCTTTGGTAAAATCATACGAGGCAAACTCCCTGCCTTCCGGCAGGTGGATGATGATCCGGGCCGGATCCATATCGCAGAGCGCCAGAAGGACCGGCAGGTTGCCGGCCCCTATCGGGTGAACGGAGAGGACGACGCGGTCAGCCTGTGCCAGCATCGCTTTCAACTTCTCCAGCGCATGGACCGGGATCTGGGAGAATGGCAAGACCGGAATACAGGGGAGTTCCAGCACTTTTGCCGTGATATAATCAGTGTCCGTGGTGGCGAGGATGCCGGCTGAGACGGACAGCCCCTTACCTGTAAGGAAGTGCAGGAGTCCGGATCCGCTCCCGCCACCGGAGATGACCTGTACGTTTAAGGATTTTAAGGGGGATACGTTCCCGTTTATGGCTTTGACAGGCATCAAGAAGATCCGGCCGGTGGCCGGGTGGCAGGATGTGACCACCTCAGCACTATAGACTTCCCGGATCTTTTCCGGAGTCAGGACCTTATCCGGAGTGCCGTCGAGCTACTATCTGCCCGTTCTTGATCATGATGAGCCGGTCGCAGTAGAGCGCGGCGAGGTTAAGGTCATGAAAGACACCGATGATGGTGGCACCTGAAGCCGCCAGATCACGGAGGAGGGTGAGAATATCGGACTGGTGGGCGAGATCAAGGTGCGAAGTTGGTTCATCTAAAAGGAGCACGTTCGTATCCTGCGCAAGTGCTCGGGCGATGAGCACCCGCTGCCACTCGCCACCGCTCAGGGTCCGGATAGACCGATCGGCAAGGTGTGCGACGCCGGTCTCATCGAGAGCACGGTGGCACCGGGCATAATCGTCCGGCGTGAGCACGGCAAACCGGCTGGTCCGGGCATACCGGGCCATCAGGACTACCTGCAGCACCGTGTAGGAGAACGGGCGACCCTCGTCCTGGGGGACAAACCCGAGCGCCATGCCGAGTTCAGCCGGGGTAAAGTCGCTGACCGCTTTTCCGTCAAGTTCAAGGATGCCGCTTGCGGGTATCATGCGGCTGAATGCCTTGAGCAGCGTGGTCTTGCCGGAACCATTCGGCCCGATGATACCGGTGAACGTGCCCGGGGCAAAAGAACAGCTTATGGATTTGACAATATCCTGCGTGCCATATCCCGCATGAAGGTCTTCGGCATTAATGCTGTACCTGGCCGGTCATAGGGTTTCCCCTCTATTGTGGATCAGCCAGATGAAGAACGGCGCACCGATGAAGGCGGTGATGATCCCGACCGGGAGATCGGAGAAGAACGTGCGGGTGATGGTGTCCGAGAGGACAAGAAGAATCCCTCCGGCAAGGATACAGGCCGGGATGACCACGCGGTTGTCGGGGCCAAGGAGCATCCGGACAATGTGCGGGGTGACGAGCCCGACAAAGCCGATGGAACCGGCGATTGAGACGGCACCGGCAACAAGAAGGGTGCTCGCGCCCAGTACCGACCAGCGGGCACGAGCTGAATCGATGCCGAGGTGGGCGGCGGTTTCCTCTCCCAACGAGAGGGCGTTGAGGTCACGGCCCATGAAGAAGAGGAGGAGGCCGGCCAGAACGAGAATGCAGGCCGAGAGGATCGCATCGGATGCCGACGCGTTCCAGAACCCGCCCATGAGCCAGAAGATGATCTGGTGGACGTTCTCTCCGGCGATTGCGATCAGGAACGAAACAATAGCCGAGAATAAGAACGAGACGGCGATACCGGTCAACAGCAGGGTTTCGACAGATATCACGCCTTGTCGGCCGGCAATCGACCAGACGATAAGGATTGCAATGACGGCGCCGACCCATGCGAAGACGGGGACGAAGAGGCCTCCGAGAAAGATGATGGCAACCGATGCACCGAGCGCCCCTCCCGATGAAGTCCCGAGGATATAGGGATCGGCCATCGGGTTCTTGAAGAGCGCCTGCATTGCGGCACCGGCAACCGCAAGACTCGCGCCCACGAAGAATGCAGCAAGGACACGGGGGAGCCGTATGCTCCCGACGATGTCAGCAGCACCGGGCCCACTGAGATGGGAAGCCAAAGCCAGCCGGGCCGGTTAACGTGCAGAGTACAATTGTCAGGATAGCAGCGAAGGTCAGGACGATGATGATCGGGATAGTTCTGGTCAAGGCGGGTTATCGCTCCATGGGATAATTAGGATTATGGGTCGGATTAGGAGGCGGAATGAAGTTTAGCACAATTTTATTTGTTTTAACTTAATTAAAATTTACTTATTGATTTTTTTATGGGAATTTTACGATGGACCAGAAAAACACGAATACCAGCAGCGACAGGTAGAAAATCTGACCCTCCTGTCTGTCATCATCGTTCTTTCCCGAACTGCCCCCTGTTCTCGAGCACCCTATTCCCTATGAGCAGGAATCAGAACCTATATAGGACTTATTTTTATTTCTTTGATATCAATCATGAAATAGACGTGCTTCTTGCCAGGTGAGTGAATATTGATAGTTATTCTATAAACCGGCATTTTTTTTATTGACAAAGGGAGCAAGATAATATCAGGAATCGAACAACCCTTGTCTCATACAACTTCGAAAAATATGAGATGTTCCAAGTCCATTTTCGGGAAAATATATATCCACCGTGCAGGATAATGACCCATGATGATTGTTTATGGAGTGTGTACGACCGGCAAAACTCGCTGAGGCACCCATCAAGGAGATCCGTGCCCTCGAACAGAAACTCGGAGTGACCCTGATTGCATATGAGAAGGTTCATCCTTACAAGAAACTTAGTGCGGCGGAGATCGCAAAGATAAAAGCCGCAGAAAAGGACACCGGGGCAATCCTTGTTGCCTATGAGGCCTGAATTATCAAGTATCTCCGAAGGAGGATTAATGGGGGAAAGGGATCGTATCACACCCCCATCCCCGTAATCATCCCCACCACCTGCTGATTGGTCACCGGGTCTGCAACCCGGGCCAGCACCAGCCCGGCCAGATCACATCCGGAATGTATTCATCCGTTCCAAAGCAACGTTTGCATTAATCCGTGAGCTGCAAATCTCTAAATATACCTTTGATAGATATCCACATGCTCTGCCCAGATATGACAGTTCAAATACGCACAAATTACAGGAAAACATCCATACAATATCCCGATATCCGTCATATCAGGAAAGTTCCAGCAAGAGGTTGTGACATATTATGGTCTCAAAAAGTAAAAAGAAGTCAAAAGTATTGGTTCACGATAGAGTCGAGCCTGCCCGTGCTGATACAGCCGTACCGTCAGATATTCCCGCAGAAAAATCCGTTGAACAACTCATTCAGAAACTTAAAGATCCTGACGAAATTGTCCGTTCTTCCGCAGCCGGGGCACTTGGACACAGCAAATCGAAAAAGGCTGTTGAACCGCTTATTCTGGCCCTGAAAGACAACCATGTCTATGTCAGGCATGGAGCTGCATGGGCACTCGGTGAGATAAAATCAGAAACGGCAGTCGACGCACTCAGGCTGGCGTTGAATGACGAGGATGAAATAACGCGGGGGAAAGCAGCCGAAGCATTGGGAAAAATCCAGGGGAACTGATACCGGTAAAGCCGGGAAATGCGCCTGCTTCGAAATCACCGTACCGAAAGGAGCGTACCGGTTTACTGGCAAACAGTAAATCAGAATGAAAAAGAGGTGCCGGGGTCTGCTGCCTCCAATCCCAACCAGCATCACATTCCCATAATCATCCCCACTTCCTGCTGAGCCTGTCACAGGGTCCAGAACCCGGGCCAGGATCAGCCCAGCCATCGCAACGAACAAGATCCAGAACACTTTCTTCACCTGCTCATTCTTCCCGAATGCATAATAATGCGAGTGCCCGTATTCGAACCTCTCTTTCCCTCATTGTTGCTTTATTCATTTTTCCGGGAAATATGGCAATCCCGTTCCTGCCCGCCGGCCGATGGATCTACGGGGGTTTATGGCAGCGGTGATGACAATGATTAAACAAGTCTAAAAAGAATCAACTACTATAACAGGGTGTTCCAAAATGTCCAGATCAACGTTACTTATCACAACCTTCTGTATTTCACTTGTACTGGTTTTTATGGTAATGATTCCGGGTTGTACCACAACTCCCTCCAATCCGTTAGGGACAATTCCGGAGACCATATTACCTTCAACAACGGTATCTCCACTGTCTTCAGTATCCCCGGTACCCGCTTCAACCTCAAATCCTGACCAGGCTGCTGCAACCTTCCAGTTGAAAGGTAATGTTTACGGATTATCATCAAATCCCCAAGTGGGAATTGACACCATTACGTTTACCATCGGTCTTGCACCACAGGCACCAACGGTCGATCTGACCAGGATGCAAATTGTCTTTTCCACCACGGGTACTGCCCCGGTAATCCTCACCCACGGCACGAGAGATTCAACCAGAATTTTTACCACTACTATGGGCAACTACGCCATCACTTCAATACGTCCCGGTGATGAGGTTGAGATCTCTTTCAGAGTCAATGGGGTCCCGGCAGGTGCAACCGCGAATGTTGAGCTGAGACCACCTGCTGGTGCTGCATTGCCATTCTCAATGACGGTGCCCGCAATGGTTACATCGATGAATGTTCTCCATTAAATCTCCTTTTTTATCGATCATGAAAATTGCCGGAAAAGAATGACCGGATACCCCAAACCAGTTGGTGAGCGATAGTTCACCTCATGAAAAGTTACCCGCAGGCGGCCAGCATCTCAGAACCCGTATATCTTTGTATTGGAATTACGGGAATGGATATGAACCGCATGAACCTGAAAACTTCCGGGGTTTGAAGGATAATTCCGGGCTTCACCGTTGCGGTTGTGTGGACCTTGGTCCTATATACCCCGGCTTTCACTCTTATTGCGGGAAAAAAAATTTAGCGTGTTGGTGTTTTTCGTCCCGGATGATTCGAAAAAAGAAAAATGAATTTTTGTTCCGGCGATTTTTTTTAAGAGACCCGGGTTAGACTCCGGGTCTCATTGAATTCAGACGTAAGGGTGTTCAGATATGGGGTAAAAAATCCAGGGGCTGAATTGATTATTTACCCTTATTTTTTTATCGCCATCTGTACCCGGAGAATGGTATCAGCGGTAAGAACTGGCATTTTGAGTTCGGTTTCTGCATAATCGATAAATTTTCTCATAACTTCCCGCTCATTTGTCCCGGTCAGTTCGAATGAATAATTCATTCCAAGATCGCTGCTGTTTAATGATACCATAAGAAAACACCTTCTTTTTTGTTATCACCACTCTTCCCAAAAGAATAATAAAGACTGGCGAGGCACCGTTGCATTGCGCCGCTGTCTTGCAGAATGGCAATTTGAACAGATTCACGAGAGAAACGCAGTGCCCATGATGACCGGACGCATCGGTCAGCGATCCATTTCACTTTCTCACAGACGCACTCAACACTCCTTCCCATCACGACACCTCCAGGGTCCGCTGTGAATACGGGAGGTTCATGCCGGAGCGATGCGGGCGGGAACTGCGGTGCTGTGCCGTCCCGCCTGTGTCTTCAGCCGGCGCAATCTCGATGATGCGGTCAGCCTGTCGCATCAGCACCGAGAACGGGCGGTCGACCGACGGGGTGTACAGGATAACGAGTGACTCGCGGCCGATATCTTTGAGCATCCCCGCAATCTGTGGCAGCATCGTCTCTGCCCCTTCAAAGAGCGTCGGGTCGTGCTCGAAGAGGAGGATCGTGTGGCTCGCCTCTTTGAGTATCGTGAAGAGCTGGTGGGCCGTGAATGCCCGGCGGACCTCGAAGTTTTTGGATGACCGGCCGATCGAAGAGAGGAGGCGGGAGTAATTGCCGCTCACGTACAGGAAGAGGAACCGCTGGAGGTCCATGTTGGTGTTGAGAGCGGAGACCATCACCTTCTCTGGTGCGATTACTGCGGTAAAGGTGCCCGGGTGGAGCGTCATCCCCTTGCGGAGTTCGATCAGCATAGCACCGGATCACTGCTGTGCTGAGAGAGATAAGGGTCGGGGATGAGGGGGGCGAAAGTGGATTCCATGAAGGGGCTCCTGGATTAGAACAGGATTTTTACGAGAGCCTAAAAAGGATTTGATTATTCTGCCGGTGCTGCTGTGACCGGTTGCGGCTCACCCTGGTCATACACGAGCGTGAAGTACCGGGCGAAAAGGATCGAGAAAAACGGGGCTATAATGAGGACGAGCACCCAGCCGATATACGGGATAAACGACAGAACCGAGGTAATTACAGCATAGATGACCGCGATAACTACGAACACGATGAAGGCAAGGATATACGACAGCCATCCCATGGTCCGGATCGTCGTGAGAATCGCCGAAAACCGGATCCCCTCGCGGATGCTTCCCGTCCGGGAAAACCGGACTGCACCGAGGATCCCAAAGAGCATGACAATGACAAAGAGGACGAACTCCACAAGAAGAATAAGCAGCACGAGGAGCAGGAGAGCGAGATTCGGCGCAGCTGCCGGGGCAGAAAGGTAGATTGCGAACGCGATGGCGGCTCCCGCTGCCAGGATGATGAAGAGGGGCAGGACCCAGAGAAGCCACACGACAGCGAGCTTGATGCCATTGATAAACAGATTCGTCCACCCGGTGAAGTCGGGAGCCGGTTTTGTTCCCCGGTATATCCGGACCATATAGCCCGAGATGAAGAACGAGAGGAGGATGCCGATGATGAAGAGGAAAGCAATCTGGCCCCACGGGACTGCATTCCAGTTCATCTTTGTACCGTCCGAGATTTTCTTCGGGTCGAAGATGAACTGGACAAGCGAGAACGGGAGGGCGAGGATGATGAAGATCGCCCATCGTGTCCATTTTCCCACGAGGGCTTCCTGTGCATATTCGATCGAGTCTTGAAGTAGTGCTCCGATATCCATAGAATAATCTACGGGGGATGGAGGTATATCAAGTGTTGCAAGGTGGGGGGTTTTTCGAGAGCCTATGACCGATAATAACAATGGTGGAAACAGGTTTTCTCACAGATTTAGTTCCCATGATGATCAGGCCTAGCGGTCAGCAATGCATCTCACCCTCAACAAGTATAACCTCCCCCACCACAAAACCATTAATCGCGAGAATAACGTATGGGCGTCTTCAGGTTCGAGAACAAATATGCAGCCCCGACAAAGGAGCAGCGGGAACGGTACATGAAAGGGGAGCATGAGGAACTTCATTTCGGGCCGGACGGGCAGATCGTGCTCATCCTGTATCCTGAAGCAGCATACCTGAAGGACGATATTGATAATGTCCGGATCCTCTTTACCGGATTCCAGGATAAACAGAAAGTGCAAGATGAGGTGAGGAGGCTGGTGGATGTACCATTCGCAGAAAGACGACCTCACGGGATCATTTTCAACCGGAAACGGGAACTGATATTGCTTTCATCCGGTTGCGGTTGTGCATTTTTTATGGTATTTCATATCTGCGTTGAACGTGTTTTTTGAAGAACCACGTCCCTGGTCTCTCGATTCTGTACGAAACCCTGGGCTGCACCAGCAAGAGCCTTTGCCCGAAAAAAACCCGGCCCCCAAACAAAAAGCAGCCCTTTTATACTATCGTCGTTAGAGAAAATAATCCTCATAGCGGTGTTCTGGCAGGGGTTATGGAACCCTCTGGGATGATACAATGTGGTGAAAACAGTCTTGATTGCATGACCTTTGGCAGGCTTTGTATGAGGTGTAAATCTGCCGTATTTTGGAAAACAGAGCGATATTTGAGCATATTTTTTACTTGTACCGAAATAAACGGTTTTGCGGGCTTTTTCTTAGAGGTGCTGATGAAGGGGAAGTGATTCGGAGCCCGAATCGGGCTTTTTTTCCTGTAAAATACGTATGAGAGGTTAAAGTACCGTTTCAGCTCCCCCGTTTATTCATGTGGTTTCACGGTTTTTTCCCCTGCATGACACAGAACCCGCTGGTTCTTTCAATTATGGAAACCCGTGTAAATCCAGTTTCCTCAAAAAACCTGTCCACGTCTTCAGGAGTCCGGAATTTCGCGAACCGTAAGAACTTTCCTTTTTCTGACTCGTTCTGATATTTCCGCTGAATGTTCCCACCCTCTTCAATGAACCCGACAACGAGTGTCCCGCCGGGCCTGAGTACACGGTTGAGCTCGTGAAAAACCGCTATGACATCATCAAGAAAACAGATGACCGTCATCATCAGCACGTAATCGAAGGAACCCGGACAGTAGGGAAGATGCTCCCCCTCACCAACCACTGCCTCGATTCCCCGGCTCTTTGCTATCCGTGCGAGTTTTCGGGAGGGATCGATTCCGCAACGGATGCCAAACGGTGCTGCAAACCGTCCCGATCCAACCCCCACTTCAAGCCCGTGACCATGAACCGGGAGAGATGTGCGGAACATCCTGAGCTGTGCCTGATACACATCGTCGTGTTCATCGAACCACCGGTCATACTCATTGGCATACTCATCAAAGGCTCGGCGGGATGGGATCATAAGCTGTTCCCGGGGAAGGGTCCTGACCGGATCTTTATCTTTTCCCGGATTGATTCCTCCTGCCCTTTCAGTGTTGAGATCCCCCGTTCGCCCTGGTCGTAATAGTAGAGCAGGAGATGAAAATAGTCTGCTACAAGGTCCTGAAACTCTTTTTTGTACCGCACCTCGACATTACTGTCCCCGACAAAACCCTTGATGGAGATGAACTGCTCTTTTTCAAACGAGAAGTAGGGTTTTCGGAGCTGCTCAAGGAACCGGACTGTGCCGAAGTTTTCCAGAAATTTCAGGAAGGCTCCGGTCAGTGGTTTATCGAGCACGTACTCCTTCATGAGTGACCCGTCAACACAGACTTTAGTCTGAACTGACCTGAGTATCCGCACTCTCTGCCACCTCACGGATCGCCTGTACTGCTGCGCTGCATTCATCACGGGTATTGAAATACGAGAAACTTGCCCGGATGCACCCTTTCCCGCCATCAATGCGTTCATGGACGAGCGGGGCACAGTGGAGACCGTTCCTCGTGATCACATTGTAGGCCCGGGCAAGAATGAATCCCGCTTCATGATTGTCGATCCAGGCGATGTCGAACGATACGACCGGGAGGTCAGGGTTTTCATTATAGAGAGTGACACCAGGTATTTTTTTCAGTTCACGGATGAACCAGCGGGTAAGACCTGTATTCTTCTTCTCGATTGTTTCCTGGCCGGTCGATGTGATGAACTGAAGCCCGGCGTAGAGCGATGCGATGCCGGGGTAGTTGGGGGTCCCTGCCTCAAAACGCATCGGCATTACGGATGGATGGATGAGCGTCCGTGAATCCGTCCCTGAACCACCCTGCCGGGTGATCGCAATTGTATCCGGTTCAGAAATATAGAATCCGCCAATGCCCGGGATGCCGAAGAGTGCCTTGTGACCAGTAAACACGAAAGCACCAACCGGGATATCGGAAAGATCTACCGGGATGTGCCCGGCGGTCTGGGCACCGTCCACGATGAAAAAAATATCATTGGCATGGAGGTATTCTGCAATCGGTCTGATATTCTGTACAGATCCGAGAACATTGCTCCCGTGCGTCATGACAACAAGGCGTGTATCCTCGCAGATGGCCTTTTTTATCGCAGCAAGGTTCACGCGGGTATCGGTAAATGGTACAACCGAGAGCCTGATTGCACTGTACTGCTCGAGTGCAGTAAGCGGACGGAGTACCGAGTTGTGTTCGAGTCCGGTGGTAATCGTATGGAACGGGATACCGGACTTTTTTACAAATCCATGGACCAGCAGGTTCAGGGAATCAGTGGCGTTCTGGGTAAAGACAAAGTGTTCCGGGGGACCGGCATGGAAAAAATCTGCAAGAGCCTCACGGGCAGCAGAGGGATAATCGATAGATCCATTACCCGTTGTCCTTCCCGGTTCGTGCAGCGGTTGCCGCAGGCAATGTGCAACTTCATTAAGGACCTCAGTCGGCTTTGGCCACGTTGTTGCGGCATTGTTGAGGTAGATGAGCGGAGGGATGTGCATCCTGCGGTTCGGGATTCATTATGATGACCTGTGATGTGCCGGTTCTTTGTTTTTTTGATGGCCTGGCTGCACCGGACCGGAAAGGTGTTACTGGAACGCGAGATACAGGAAATAAATTCCGATTATGACAATTACGATGCCGATGATTTTATCGAATGCCTCGCCACTCACCCGTGCCGTATCCTTGATTTTTTTACCAAGCGCTCCTCCCACCGAACTGATGACGATAAGGGGAATGGAGAGCCCGACAGCGTAAATCAGCATCGTGAAAAATCCCTGGAACGCGGTCTGGTAGAGGGCGATATATGTCAGGACAATGAGGAGCATCGGGGCCCCTCTCCCAACGGTAATTGCACCAAACGAGAGCCCGAGCAGGAATGCACCGGTTATCGTGTATGACATTGGCACTTTGAAGAAATTGAAAATACTTCGTATAGGCGGTTTGTAGAGAAGAAGGAGTTGCAATCCCATCAGGATCAGGAGCACCCCGCCAATCGCCCATGCGATGGTGCTGTTGAGGAACAGCAGGTATTTTCCGATAAATCCCGCAATTACGCCGAGCGGGAGGAGCACGAGTACCGTACCGATGCAGAACGATAGGGTCAGTTTGAGAATATTGGTAAGGGAGAGATGGGTATTCCCGCTTGTCAGGTATCCTATCAGTCCGAGGCACAGGACGCTGTTGCATGGGCAGATACCGGCAATCAGCCCGAAGATGAAGATGCCGAGGATTGAAGGATCGAAGGCTGCCATTTCATTACCGTATTACACAAAACGATAAATACATGTGTTATTCCCCGGTCCGGCCATAGATTACTCACGTCTGGATTTTATTGCTTTCTTTGAAGAGATGTTGTCATTATGGCAGGACCCCCTGCAGGTGTGCTTATTGATAGTATCACGTTTCTCTGCCCACCGTATCAGGGGGAGCACGGCCTCACAGAGGTGTTTCCCGTCTTCAGTCAGCGAATACTCAACTCGTGGCGGGATCTCCGGGAACGATTCCCGGTGGATCAGGTTTTCTTTCCGGAGATCTTTTAACACATCGGTCAGGGTCTTGGGACTGATCCCGTCAAGCCGCTGCATAATATCATTGAACCGGATCTTCTGGTGGTGGCCGATGATACTGATGACCAGGATCGCCCATTTTTTTGCAATGATATTAATGATTCCTTCAAGTGGGCACAGGCAGATGTGATTGCTATCGTTTTCCATAGTCACTTCATTACTATAAACTTGACACTATTAATACTATTCAATTGATAGTAATTAAGGGAAGAAACAGAGTGTGGGGTATAGACATATGTGCCACGTATCAACAGGAAAACAGGAATCGCAGATGAACGCCCTTTGCACCTGTGGGTGCTGCTGCCAGGTCCCTCTCCCGATCGATGATGAGATCAGGAAACCCGGAGAGAACAAAAAAATCCTTCAGGACAGGATTGATAGTATTGATACGAAGATCACTGGTCTGAAAGACCGTGAATGAACCATGAACGCAATACAGGTCGACCATCTGGTCAAAAGATTTGGTACCGTAACCGCAGTGGACGATGTCAGCATTGCGGTCCGCAAAGGAGAGACCTTTGGGTTCCTCGGCCCCAACGGGGCAGGAAAAACCACAACGATCCGGCTGCTTACCGGTGTTCTCACACCAGATGCAGGAGAGGTCCGTATCAATGGTATTGATATCCACCGGGACCCGCTGGATGCCAAGATGCAGATGGGTGTTATTCCGGAGAGCAGCACGATCTATGGCGACCTTTCCACAGAGCAGAACCTCCATTTGAGCGGAAAGATGTATGGCATGCCGCGGGCACTGCGGGAAACGAGGATCGATGAAGTCCTTTCGCAGCTGGGCCTGAACGAACGAAGACGCACCCCGGTCCGGACATTCTCGAAAGGGATGAAACAGCGGGTGAGTATCGCGTGCGCCATTATCCACCGGCCCAGTGTCCTGTTTCTCGATGAACCGACCAGCGGGCTTGACGTGCAGAGCCGCAGGCTCGTGATCGAGACTATCCGTACCATGAACGAACTGGGCAGCACGATCTTCCTTACCACCCACAACATCGAAGAGGCAAATACCCTCTGCCAGACGGTCTGCATTATCAACAAGGGGAAGATTGTTGCACAGGACAGTCCTGAGCGGCTCAAAAAAATGTTTGATACAACGCAATCGGTCGAGGTTTCCTTTGACCGGACAGTGACCCGGGACCTGTTCACAGCGGAAGGGATTTTGCGGGCAGACCCTGTACGGTGACAAGTGGCGACTGTATACGGACAACCCGGACCGTGTCCTGAAATACCTCATCAGGATTGCTGAACGCGAATCGCTGGGCATTACTTCCCTCACGACATCGGGCCCGAGCCTGGAAGAGGCATTTGTGCACCTGACGGAGCGTGCATGATGGAGATACCACTGTTCCTCCGTGGCATCATCGTTATTACCGGGAAAAACATGAGGCTCTATTATACCAAACCGCCTGTCCTGATGTTCGGGCTCCTGTTCCCGCTCTTCATGTTCTTTGCATTCTTTGTCGGACGCCATCTCGATCTGACCACATTTTTCCCGGCGTTTCTCGCGATGATATTGTTTTTCACTGCGTCATCGGTGGGCCCGCTGATCACCCCTTGGGAAAAGCGGGAAAAGACGTATGAACGCCTCCTCTCGTATCCGGTGACACAGGACAGTATTATCCTTGGAGATGTCATCGCAGGCGCTATCTTCGGGATAGGCATCTCATTGCTCGTATGGATAGCAATGTACATTTTTCATTCCGGTTGCGATCGTAAACCCGGGATTGTTTGTCCTCGCTTTCATGCTTGGCACACTATCCTGTGCCGCACTTGGGGTCCTGCTTGCGGCTCCTGCATCCGACAGTCCGCCCAATGTGATGATATTTTCAAACCTGATACGGTTCCCGCTCATCTTCATCTCCGGTATCTTTGTCCCCCTTGCGGATATGCAGGGGTGGGGGAAGTTCCTTGCATACTGCTCTCCGCTCACGTACCTGGTTGACCTGTTCAACGCCGCTATGTCCGGAAAATCAGTATTTTCTCCGCTTCTGGACTGTGGTGTGCTCATCGCCGTCTGTGCCGGGTTTATTCTTGCAGCACGGGTCATCCAGAAAAGGAATATGATGAAGGGGATGTAAAAAACATCGGTCGCCAGTGATAAGGACGATCAACAACGACAAGAATGATGCGGGGAGCGGGCGGGACAAAAAAAAGGAAAAAATTCAGTTGAGATAACCCCGTAGTTTCTGGATGTGTGCGAACTGGCTGCTGACTTCCATCTCTTTCTTCTTCTCAATGCTCTCCAGGATCGCGGAAATCGGTTGTGCGAGTTCGTAAATCTTGACCGGTCTCCCTTTGGTCTCAGCCTTGCTTTCCCTGTTCCTGATCCAGCCCTTCTCCATCAGGTCCTTCATTGCAAGGCTGACCTCAGGCTGGCGGAGATCTGTGCCGCGCTCGATCTCACGCGAGGTTACTTCCGGAATATTGGCAAGAAAAACCAGCACCTTGGCGACATTTCTCTTTGTACCGATCCCGATAAGGAGGTTTACAAACTCCTCTTCTTTCTCCGTGAAATACATCACTTTCTC
This sequence comes from uncultured Methanoregulaceae archaeon, assembly GCA_963733045.1. GTDB lineage: Archaea > Halobacteriota > Methanomicrobia > Methanomicrobiales > Methanospirillaceae > Methanoregula. The sequence continues at coordinate 345,840 of CAVTBZ010000010.1, forward strand.
AGTGTTCATTGGTCACATCCATACTTTTTTTTTTAAATTTCTGATGCGTAAGGCGTTTTTTTTAAGCGTCCGACACGGTGAGGTATGACCCTGAACACATCAGGACCCGATAGTTCGTCATTGTTGTTTTTGGAATTCTTCTTCACGTGCACTACGTTGTTCATACGCATTACGAAGTTCATAATTCTTTTTCTTCAGGTCAAGTTCTACAGTTTTCCAGTCAGTAATATCGCGGCCAACTGACTGGTATTCGGCAAGAACGCCGGATTCATTAAAAATCGCCCGGTCGCTCCATTGGTGCCACCGGACAGCGCCATCAGGCATAATAATCCGGTGCTCTACACTCCCGACAGGATTTTCACTGGTCAACAGCGCGAAATGCGAGCGGATTAATTCCCGGTCCTCTTCGGGTATTTTTGGAATGAACCTCAGGCCAATGATGTCCTCTTTCGATATACCGAAATACCGGCAATATGCGTCGTTTACAAAATTATGGGTTCCATCCGGTTTAAAGCAGCAGATGAATTCGGTCTGGTCCTCGACAACATTCCGGTACCGTTCCTCACTTTCCAGGAGAACGTGCTGGATTTTCATTAGATCTTCGTAACCGGACCTGACTCCTCTTCTGTTGCAGCCAGCTGTTCATACGCGGCTTGAAGCTCGTCATTCCTCATCGTCCGGTCCTGTTCTGCAGTTTTCCGGGCAGTGATATCTTCCAGCGACTCGACGGCTCCTATGATATTCCCGTTCCGGTCTTTGATAAGACCTGCCGTGAAGTGCAGCCATTTTCCCTTCTTTCCTATCCGGGGAAAGAAGTCCGTCACTTCATATGCATTATCGATGAGAGCAGATTTGGCACATTTATCCTCATACCATTGCGGAATCTTGTCCAGTGATTCATCCACGAGAAAATCAGCCAGGCATGGTCGTTTAGAGGTGTAGAAAGCCCTCCAGTGCTGATCGGTTCCAATCACTTCATGCGCCATTACCCTGCTTTGCGCTGCAAGCGCATGGTTCCAGTACCAGGATCCTGTGATCCCGGTCAATCACGAATTGCGCAATGGGGGATTGTGAAAGGATCGCATTCAGGGCGGTCTCTTTGTCTTCAAGAGAACACTGGCTTTTCACAAGATCATTGTAACCGGACCTGAGCTCCTCCTCTGTTGCAGCCAGTCTGTTCATACGCGGCTTGAAGTTCATCATTCAGTTTCACCAGGTCCTGTTCTGCAGTTTTCCTGTGGGTAATGTCGTGACCGACCGATTGGTAATCGACCAGATTCCCGTATTCATCGAAAATTGCCCGGTCATACCATTGGTGCCAATGGACAGAACCACCAGGCAGAATAAGGCGGTGTTCTACTGTACCGTTTGGATTGTTCTGCGTCAGGAATGCAAAATGCGAGCGGATTAATTCCCTGTCCTCTTCAGGTATTTCCGGTATGAACCTCTTGCCGATGATGTCCTCTTTCTGCACGCCGAAACACCGGCAATATGCTTCGTTTACAAAATTATGGGTCCCATCCGGTTTAAAGCGGCAGATGAATTCAGTCTGGTCTTCGACAACACTCCGGTACCGTTCCTCACTGGCTTTCAACGCCTTCTCGACATGACGTTTTTCAACCGCCAGTCTGATTTTATGACTCAGTTCCCGGAATTGTGAACGGATTTCACCGCCTTTCTGTACATAATAATCTGCTCACGGCATCTATTGCCTGTATAACAACTTCTTCCCGCCCTTTACCGGTAAAGAGGATGAACGGAAGATCGGGATACCGGGAACGGATACATTTAAGCAACTCGATCCCGTCCATTTTCGGCATCTGGTAATCAGAAATAATGCCCTCATAATCTCTCTTTTTCAGGATACCGAGTGCTTCCGCAGCAGAATGAGCGATATCGACTGTAAACGCATCCTGCTCAAGGAATTCTTTTACCAAGTCCAAAAGATATTGCTCGTCGTCAACATAGAGAAGGGAGATGGGATTGCAGGGCACAGACACGTTGAACACCTATAAAAAATCAGGAACTGGTCAATTCACACCGTTTCAATTATGATACCCGGTTAATCTGAAACCTGATTATTCTCCATATTTTCAGTTGATTTATCGAATATTGATCAAATGATTGTTGAAATTTTTGCATTTAACAAAATTTGTTTATTTAATATATAAATTTTTTTACTTTTAGTTACTAAAAGCCTATTCAATCTGTGTTCGGATTCACAATGATTATTTCCAGAAAGATTGATTATTCCTATTATTTATCCTGCATCCGCCAATCAGGACTGCTGACGGGGGAGTATATTTGAACGAGAACCACTACCAGAACATAATTGGCCTCTTAAAGGATGCGCAAAAAGGGCTGACTATTGAAGAAATTTCAAAAAACCTGAACCTAAGCAGGATAACAACGACAAAATATCTTAATTCCCTCTTCGTTTCCGGTCAGGTGAATATGAGAAAAGCCGGCCCGGCGAAAGTGTATACCCTCTCGACAAGACTCCCGTTCGACCAGATCCTCGGCCAATCGTCTGACCTCATCCTTGTTTTTGATGAAACGTATACGGTTCGGAAGGTAAATGATTCCTTTCTTCAGGCATTTGGAATCAGTAAGGATCAGATAGAAAACATGGATATCAACACGACATTCATCGGCCCCGGCCTGATCGATCGGATCCGCGATCACGTAAAACTGGGAATGGCAGGGAAAGAGTCTGTTGCGAATGCATGGATCCCGTTACAGAAAGACTGGAAGGTATTCCGTATCCGCATAATCCCTCTTGTATTTGGCTGGGGAGAGAAGGGAGTTGTTATCATGCTTGAAGATCGGACAGGGGAGATAATGGCCAATGAAGAAAGCGCTCTTCTTGCCGAGCTGGTCAATGTCTCTTCAGACTGCCATCACGGTCTCCGATTTTATGGGAAATTTTCTGTATTCGAATAAAAAGAATCTCGATCTTCATGGATATTCACTCAGTGAGTTCCTTGATCTGAATCTTAAGGACCTCGATATTCCAAATCCTGAAAAACCCCATTCCGAACGATTAGAGGATCTTAAGAAATCCGGTGAGACATCATTTGAAGTCCTGCATTTACGAAAAGATGGTCAGCAGATTCCACTCGAGGTCCACGCAAAGACCGCCCGGTGGGGAGACCGGGACGTGGTCATCGGTATTGCCACGGACATATCCGAAAGAAAACGGGCTGAAAAAGAATTACGCGAATCTGAACAAAAATTTGCCACTATTTTCCAGAGCAACCCGGTTTCTCTTGCACTTGTATCGGCAACTGATGGTGTATTTGTCGATGTCAATGACACCTTTTCGATAAATACCGGGTATGCAAGAGGAGAGATAATTGGTAAAACGTCAGAGGAACTGGAAATTTTTCCTGATACGGCTGCATATGCACAGATGGTCTCCCGGCTCCGGGACAAGCGTCAGGTAACCAGTATGGAATTAGCGTGCCGGATAAAAACCGGTGAAATCCGAACCTCCCGGTTTTCATCCAAGGTTATTATGATGGGCGGCAGGTCTCACATCCTTTCGATGGTAGAAGATATAACAGATCGTAAGCATGCAGAAGAAGCGCTGCACCTGCAGAACATGGTGCTTGAGACAATAAATCAGCTCGCCCTTGAATTCGCATCCCTGCCCAGGGGTAAATCCGTTCCGGAACAGGCAGTGAAAAGAGCTCATGGAATTGTCCGGGGCAGCCATGACACTGTTCTTAGTTTATGATCCTTCTGACCGCACCCTGCAGGTAACCAATTTTGAGATTGCACCGGGTATGCTTGAGAAGGTTATCCGGTTGCTGGGGAAACGACCGGGCGATGTGAAAACACCCGTCAGTGCCGAAATGTACCAGGAGATGATCAGCGCTATAACAGGAAGGAGAAAGACCCTGACAGAGGCCAGTTTTGGCCATATCCCCCCGTTAGTCAGCATGAGTATCCAGAAGATGCTGGGTATCGATCGTTTCATTGGGATTGCATATGTCATTGAGGGGAAGCTCTATGGTACCACACTCCTTGCAATGAAAGCCGGTCAACCCGATCCCTCAACAGAACTTCTGGAATCGTTTGCCCATATCGTAGCGATATCACTCCGCAGGGATCGTGATGAGTCTGGTACTTAAAGGACAGGAAAATTTCATACGGTGATGTTGTTATCAATGAGCGGCGGATCAACAATGAAGAGGTCCCAGTCTGACAAGCCTGATCTTCCTTGAGTCCAGGGAAAGGTTACTCACCGGTCAGGATTGCAGCACCCCGTTTTCCCATAGGCGAGCTGGTGCCTTTCGCATGTGTGAAAAAAAGAATGCTTATTGCCGTTTTTACTCACTCATGCCTCAGGGCATCGATGGGGTTTAAGTTCGCCGCCTGCCAAGCCGGGTAGATGCCGCAGGCAAGACAGACCACGATCCCAAAGCAGACCCCTTCAGCAACAGACAATGCATTGGCCATCGTGAAAAGGTATTTGGTTGAGTTCAGCATCAGGACGCTGATGGCATACCCGGCAATGACGCTGCATATCCCGCCGATGATGCTGCCAATGACTCCGATGATAACTGCCTCGTAGATGAACATGCTCATCACTTCTTTTTTCTGCGTTCCGATGCTGCGCATGATGCCAATCTCCTTGATCCGCTCATTCACGGACATCATCATGATGTTGAAGATCGAGACACCAGCGACAACCATTGAAATACCGCCGATAGCAGTAACGAATGTCGTTACCATGCCAAACGTCGAATAAATGGTTGCCAGCGTCGCCTTGCTGTCCGTCGCACTGACGATCTTGTCCCGCTTGTTCACTGTTTTTCGATGATGGTTTTGACTTCCGCTGTATCCTGCCCCTCTTTTACCTTGACGATGACCTGATTGTAATCATTCTGGTTGTAGGTGTTCTCAAACCAGTCCTGTGTAGCCACAATCGCATTATCGGTCCTGATATCGAAGCTCATCCCCCGTTCCTCAATGATGCCGGTGACGCGGAGCGTTCCCTTCCCGCCATCACTGCCCACGGAAATCCGTGAGCCGACTTTGATATTATGGTCTTCGGCAAAAGTGGATCCCACGAGGCAGCCGGAATTCCCGTTGTTGTAATCACCAGCGGTTAATATCAGATTGAGATCCGGGATATACTGTGGATCAACGCCATAGACCATTGCTACAATATCATCACTGCCAACACCCACTTTCATGCGTTCCGATGTCGAGAGCACTGGTATTGCCACGTTGGGAGCCACGGCCCGTTTGATCTGCTGGAAATTCTGGTCGGAGACTTCAGGGCCCCTGTACTGCTCCCACCGCCACCTCCGCCGGATCCAAAACCCCCGCCGCTCCCTGAGTAGGGTGTCACGATGACGCTGTCCCCTACCGATGAGAGACTTTCAGAGACCGTTGCTACCAGGCTGTTCCCGAGTATGCCCATCGAAGCAATGGCTACAACCCCGATCACGATGCCGAGCATCGCGAGGGTTGAACGGAGCATGTGGATCCGGATATTGCGTTTTGCAATTTCCCAGAAGATCATGAGGCAATGCACCCGTCCACAATCCGGAATGGTACCGGTCTGAATATTTCGCTACGGTCGGATCATGTGTTACACAGATGATGGTCGCACCCTTATGGTTCAGCTCGGTCATCAACTCCATGATACTTGCCCCGGTCTTTGAGTCGAGGTTGCCGGTCGGTTCATCACACAGCAGGATATCGGGATCGTTAATAAGGGCCCGGGCTACCGCGACTCTCTGCTGCTGTCCGCCGGAGAGTTCCATAGGTGTGTGGGTATAGAGGTGATCTTCCAGCTGGACAGCATGGAGCACCTCCTTTGCCTTATCCGGGTTCACATTCTTTCCTGATTTCAGCATCTGGGGGAAATTCACGTTTTCGATGACATTTAACAGGGGAAATAAGTTGAAGTACTGGAAGATGAACCCGATACGGTCCCTCCGCAGGTTTGTCGACCTCCACATCATTCATGGTGCGGACGCCGATCCCGCTGATAAAGATGTTCCCGGAGGTCGGAGGATCGAGGCATCCCATCAGGTTAAGCAGCGTGGACTTTCCTGATCCTGAAGGTCCCATAATGGAAATGAATTCTCCCCGTTCCACCGTAAAGGAGATGTGACTGAGTGCCGTCACATCCCCTGCCTTGAGCGGGTAGACCTTCATTACATCGTCAAACTGGATTACCGGTTGCATGATGCACACTCTCACTGGTTCTTTTTTCGCCGGTAGTAGAGATACCCGCCTGCGAATGCAATGACAACAACGATCGCAAAGACCGGGAGCAGGATTGACTGGTCCTGCTGCTGTTCGGGACCTGTAACTGTCAATGTCACATCCTGACGGGAGTCGATGATATTCCCGTCCGCGTCCTTATAAGACATCCGGAGAGGGACACTCTTCACGCCGTCTGCGGTAAAGGTCACCTCAAAACTCCCGAAATCGTCGGGTTTGAGGGCTCCGACAACATAGGTCTTGTAGGGGTCCTGTGGAACCGCTGGTGAGAGCGAAGTGACCGTAACCGTATTTGCCGTTTCCAGTCCTGCGTTATTCACATCCCCGGTGATATGGTAAATGCCGCCGCTGGAGGTAACCAGGATATTGCTGATTACCGGATCTGCCTGCATTTTATCGATTCCAAAGGCAATCGGGAGAGACGTGGTCACTTTATGAGGATTATTACCATTGTTATACGTTAATGCCAGGATAAGGTCGGTTTCCTGTTCGGGCGATATGGTGAAGTTCACCGGTATTTTCGCACCCGGAGTGCTAGGTTCCCGATAAATATTTTGTCCGGGCTCGCTGTTATTCCCGTACCGGAAACTTCAAGTATAACGTTTCTTACATCATTTTTTCGCGGATTTGCAACCTGTACGAAAATCGTTTTCTTCTTTTCCCGGGTAAATGCATCGGGTTTGTCGACAATTGTCAGTTCGAGTGGTGTGTTATCCACCCGTATCACTGCCCGGAAGTGAAGGCTGTCTGCGTCGCGGAAGCTCAGCGAGAATGTGGGGTAATATGTCCCCTCCGGGGCATCAGCGGAAACGGAAAAAACAAATGGCAGGTTCTGCAGGGGACCGATATTAGTCGTGGAATCGTAGGTGGAACTCGTGAGCCTGAATCTTTGTCACCGAAGGTTACATGATTCACGACGACACTCTGGTCAGCATTGCCATTGGTTACATAGACCGTGACAGTTCCTGAATCATCGGTAAAAAAAGATCCGGGATCAAACGTAACATTCGATACATACACATTGCCGGCAGCAATAATGGATTCCGGTGCTCTGGAATGCGGTTACCGGAGGTACCAGAAGCCCCATTGTTACGATAAGTACCCAGGAATATTCCGGACCGTGACATCGCACAAAGGGTCGGCAGTACATTCCCGGTTCCAGAAAGAACCGGCCTGGTTTTTACTTTCAATTCACGGCATGCCGGAATTGCCTTTTGTTTTACATTACTGAACATGGATTTCCTCAGTCTGATAGCAAAGATTTGATAGTAAAAAAATTTACTACTTTTTCTTTACTAGGTTGTAACCCGGAATGTAAAAAGGTTTCCAAAGAAGTAGTAAAATTTTTATCTACTGAATGATGATGATTATAGTATGGAGAATATTCCCCCGGCCCTCATTAAATCGCTTATTGATCTCGGGTTGTCCAACTATGAGGCGAGGGTTTACTCCACGCTTGTCCTGTACGACAACGCGGAAGCAAAGGAGATCATCGATTTTCTCTCTATATCAAAACCGAGCGTGTACCAGGCCCTGGATCGTCTTGCGGAAATGGGACTTGCCGTAAAAAGATGCTCAAAACCTGCCCGGTACAGCGCGATCTCTCCTGAAATGGCCATCGACCTCCTCTTAGACAGGCACCGGAAAGCAGCCGGACTGGCACTTGCAGCACTAAGGACGCTGGAGAAGGAGAAGGTACGGACAGACAAGGAGGATGCCCTCTGGACGATCTACGGGGATGCCAACATCGAGTATAAAATCCGGGACCTTTTCGGTAAGGCAAAGAAGCATATCGAGTGCGTGATTGGGGACCGGTACCTCCCGTTTATTGAAAACATAAAAATCCGGGACATTCGGTTACGATTAATTGTCATATCCGAAACGCCGGGGCTTGCTGAAAAATTACGCGGGATGTTCCCGGGGGAGAATTCCGAGATTCACGCCATTTCCCCGGAAAGATTCCATACCATGCCTCCATTTGCACCCAAGGAATTTCTCGAGGCAAAGAAATTGATGAACCTCGGAAATGTTCTGGAGCTCAATGTCGATGACGAGGAACTTGTCATGATCCCGCCCTTTATCGGCGGGAGCAGTTCTGTACTCAATACCCGGAACAAGGGAGCGATCATGCACATGAAAATGTTCAGTCAGATGCATATACGAAATCTCTTTGAGGGAGAGGAGTTATGCCCCCCATCACCGCCAGTCATAAGAAAAAGCGGTGAGGCCCGCCAGAATTTTTCGTCGGAATACTGGAAAAACAAGGAAAAGAAGAATTGAGCATATGAGTTTTGGCATCATCCGATGTTCTGGTAATATTCGGGTTTATCCCGAAAGGTTTTCCTGGGCACCAGATCATGGAACCGCTTTGCCGTCACCCAGGCAAGGTGTGCCTCGAAATCATCCGGGTGCATAGGCACCTTCTCAGTAGGGCCCCGTGATGATTGCACACCGGTTGCACGGGTAAGAAATCGTTTCTCATCGGGTAGATTCATGATATTCCTCACTGGTTGTTCCTTAATTGGACTCCGTTTACCCCACCGTTTCAGTGGATCTCGATACGCTCTCCGGTCTCCATGTAATTCACATTTTCCGCGATCTTACATGCATGGTCGGCGCAACGTTCGAGATAGCGGGCGACAAGGATATAGTTAGTGCATCGGGGGATGCTCTTGGGATCTTCCATCATATAGGTAATCCCTTCGCGGAAGATCGACTGGCGGAGTGAATCTATAGTGTCATCCCGTGCTGAAAAATCTGAGATCGCCGTGATAGTATCTTTCTCGTATGCATCGATTGCATCGTCAATCATTTCAATCGCCAGGTCCGCCATGTGGGGGATACTCATAAGGTTCGCAATGTGTGGCTGGTCTGAAATTTTTTTCACGATATTTGCAATTACCTTGCCGTACCGCCCGATACGGAGCGATGCCGTTATTACCTTAAGCGTGCAGGCGATGACCCGCATGTCCTTTGCCATCGGCTGGTTCAGGGCAATAAGATGGTAGCAGCGTTCTTCGAGACGGACTTCCATCGCATGGATCTCTTCTTTTCTTGCCACGACTGATTCTGCCAGTTCATTATCCTGGCGGATGAGTGCATCAACTGCCGTCCGCAACATGAACCGCCCGAGGTGAGCCATCTCAAGCGTTTCATTTTTGAGGTTTTTGAGTTCATTATGAAATTTTTCTGCCATACTACTGACCTACCCGAACCGCCCGGTAATATAATTCTCCGTCAGTTCCTCTTTTGGATGTTCGAAGATCTGCACTGTTTTCCCGCATTCGATGAGTCTGCCGAGATACATGAAACCGGTATAATCGCTCACCCGTGCAGCCTGCTGCATATTGTGGGTGACGATGATCACCGTGTAGTCCTGCTTGAGCACATCGATAAGGTTCTCGATTTTTGCAGTAGCGATAGGATCAAGCGCCGAACAGGGCTCATCCATCAGGATCACTTCCGGCTCTACCGCAAGGGTCCTGGCGATGCAGAGCCTCTGCTGCTGGCCGCCTGACAGGGCGAGTGCTGAATCATTCAGGCGGTCTTTCACCTCGTCCCAGAGTGCTGCATCGCGCAGGCTTTGTTCAACAATTGTATCGAGACTGGATTTGTCCTTTACTCCATGCACACGCGGGCCGTATGCCACATTCTCGTATATGGATTTGGGGAAAGGATTGGGCTTCTGAAAGACCATCCCGACCTTTTTCCTGAGCATGACCACATCCGTTCCCGGGGCATGGATGTTGTTATCATCAAGCGTGATCTCACCGGTGATTTTTACGTGATCGATAAGATCATTTAACCGGTTGAAACAGCGGAGCAGTGTTGACTTCCCACAGCCGGAGGGCCCGATCAGGGCAGTCACATTGTTCTTCAGGATCGTCATTGAAACCGACTCAAGTGCACGTTTCCCGTTATACCAGAGATTTACGTTATTTGTTGTAATAATTGCAGATTCAGACATTGTTTATCCCCGTGTTTTTTTCTGGAAATGGTTCCGTACAATGATAGCGACCGCATAGAACCCGATGACAAGGAGCAACAGGACCAGGGCGGTGCCGTATTTATTCGTCGATGCGCCCGGAACATTGGTTGCCAGGATGAAGAGATGGTAGGGTAGTGCCATCACTGGCTGAAATACCGAATCGGGCAGGAACCGGGACGAGAAGATGACCGCAGTGAACATGATCGGGGCGGTCTCACCAGCCGCTCTGCCGATCGAGAGGATCGCACCTGTCACTATACCAGGTACTGCCGGTGGCAGGACTACCCTGCTGATCGTCTGCCACCGGGTGGCACCCAGTGCAAGACTGCCTTCCCGTAACGACTGAGGGATGTTTTTTAATGATTCTTCAGTTGTCCGGATTACCGTTGGCAGGACCATCAGTGCAAGCGTGATCTGGCCGGCAAGCATCGACACGCCGACCCTGAGATACAGCACAATGAAGGCAAACCCGAACAGGCCAAAAACGATCGATGGAGTACCATTGAGCAGGTCGACACCGGTCCTGATGAGCCGGGTTATGCGACCTTCCCTCGTGTATTCTACAAGATAAATTGCCGCCCCCACGCCAAGAGGAAGAGCGATCGCGATCGCACCCAGGACGAGATAGAGCGTGCCGATAATTGCCGGGAAAATTCCGCCGGCCCTGCCAAGATCCTTTGGAGGCTGGGTCAGGAACTCCCAGGAGAGTGCAGGAAGGCCGTTGAGAATGATATCCTGGAGGATAATGACCAGGATACCGATTACGATGATTGCCGCCAGTATAATAAAACCAAATGAGATCACCTCGATATGGTGCCTTGAGAGCCGGTCCCTGCCAAGATACCACACCCCCCCGGCAAGCAGGATACCTGCTGCAAGCCACCAGGGAAAGGTTACGAGCAGGAATACGAGCAGGGCTGCAATTACAACCAGCCCCAGGATCCGTTTCAGGGAATACTGGAGGGAAGTCGGGAGGAAAGGTTTGCGGCTGGAACCGGCAGCCCTCCCCTTGTGCAGGTGGCGCAAAATCGCAACTGCGGACAGGTTGATGATGAGCGTGATTACGAGCAGGACAACTGCAACACCGAATAAGGCACTGTAGTGATCACTGCCGACAGGCACTTCACCCATTTCAATACCCAGCGTTGCGGTAAGTGTCCTTAATGGCGAGAGGATATTCCAGATAGGATCCGGGACTATCGCCGCGTTACCGGCAACCATCAGGACAGCCATGGTCTCGCCGATTGCCCTTCCGACACCAAGGATTATTGCAGCAGCAATGCCGGAAAGAGCAGCAGGTACCAGGACCTGGCTGATTGTCTGCCACCGTGTTGCACCAATAGCGAGTGACCCTTCCTTATACTCGGGAGGCACTGAACTGATTGCATCCTCAGAAACACTGATGATCGTGGGAAGTGCCATGATCCCAAGAAGGATCGAAGCCGCAAGCCATGTTTCACCGGTGGGGAGATCGAAGGTTACCCGGATAAAATCGGTAAGAACGATGAGCCCGAAGAAGCCATATACGACTGATGGGATACCGGCCAGTAGTTCTACTGCCGGTTTCAGGACTTGTTTTACCCGTGGGGAAGCGAGTTCGGAAATGTAAATTGCACAGCCGATGGAAAGCGGGACAGCAAAGACCATTGCCCCGATGGTGACCAGGAGCGTACCGACAATGAGCGGGAAGATACCATAGAGCGGTTCAACTGCTGTCGGGGCCCAGGATTCACCGGACAGGAATGTAAATACGCCAACATGCTCAAAGATCGCGTACCCGTCCCGTAATAAGAAAAGAAGAATGAACAAGACAACAATAACGGCAAAGAAAGTCTGTGATGAAGAATCCGGTTTTGATTGCCTGCTCTTTTACCAATGACAAACGGGCAGAGCTTTCGGAGGCGTTCAGGACTCCATTCATTTTTTTAAAAAATTTCACCATGTACGCCTCCCCTGGAAAGAAAAATTTGGTGTTCCTTTTGTCTTATCACGTTCAGCCGATGGTCACGTAGCCTTCATCAGCGACAATCTTCTGGCCTTCGGGGCTGAGGATATAACTGATGAAGTCACCTGAAAGTCCGCAGGGCTGACCATTGGTAATCACGTAAAGGTCACGGGAAACCGGGTATACCTTGGATTTTACATTATCAATCGTCGGTGCTACGAACTTCTGGGCATTGTACCAGATGGGCAGGGCTTTGACATCTTTGCTGACAAATCCAATCGAGACATAACCGATAGAACCAGGAGTCTGTGCAATGGTCTGGAGGTACACTCCATTGGAATTCTTTTCCAGCATGGTCTTTGTCGGGGTTGCTTTGAGCAGGATTGTTTCATCGAAATACGAACGGGTACCGGAAGCACTGTCACGGCCGACAATTACGATCTGGTTATTGGTCCCGGGAACATTCGCGCCGGTAATCTGGGTCCATTTGGTGATAGTGCCGAGATAGATGCCTTTCACCTGGTCCAGCGTGATATACTGGATCTCATTTGCCGGGTTTACGATGACCGCAATTCCATCCTGTGCTACAGAAGTAACGACAAAACCGGGATACTTTTTCATTTCATCTTTGGTGACTTCCCTGGAGGACATCCCGATATCAACAGTTTTCGCACCAATCGCCTGGATACCAACTCCGGATCCACCACCGGATACCTGGATATCTGCATCAGGGTGAGTTGCCATATACTGGTCGGCAGCCTTCTGGACAATCGGAAGCACGGTGGTCGAACCACTGATCCTGATAGTCTGCTTCTGGCCGGTTGAGACCGTACCTGTAGTCATTACCGGCGCTGCTGAAGTCGATGCCGGTGCCGGTGTTGTTGCACCAACGGTTGGGGATGCCGGGACCTGTGTAGTCTGTGTTCCGTTGCCTGTACAGCCTGCAGCGAACGCCAGCATGAAAACTGCGATCAGGCTCAGGAGAATTAACAAAAACGAACTATTTTTTGCATTCATGGTATTCTATCATCCATTTTACCCGGGTTAATATACTTTTTTTCGCCATAAACTATAGTAGCATATATATAGAAAATAGACAGATAGAGAAGAATAGAGAAATCAGTTTTCTATTATTATCTGGTGATAAAGATGGAGATTCGACGGGTTCAGTTCACGGGGGGCTCCTCCTTTGTGGTAACACTCCCCAAGGAATGGGCAGAGGGGCAGAAGATCAAAAAGAACGATCCGGTTGGAATGACGGTCCAGCCTGATGGAACACTCCTGATTACGAAAAATACCACGGATGAGATTCTCCAGCAGCCTCAAGGAAATTGACTGTGGCACCATTGCAGACCCGGCATTTTTATTCCGTCTTTTAATTGGTAGTTATATCATGGGTTTCAATATGATCCGGCTTACCTCAAAACAGGGTTTTCCCCCGTTTGTCAGGTCTGTGGTGCGGGATTTCACCCAGATGACCATCGGGCAGGAAGTTGTCGAGGAAACCGAGACAGTTATCGCAATAAAAGACCTGCTCAACCCGGCAGAGATGCCGTTTGACAATACGGTCAAGCGCATGTTTGTAATCGTCAAGAACATGCATAAGGATGCAATTTGTGCACTTGATACCCACAACAAATCCCTTGCAGAAGATGTGATAAAACGTGACATAGATGCAGACCGGCTGAACTGGCTGATCGCCCGCCAGACCAATATGATCATGCGGCATGCATCCCTGTCCCGGAAGATGGGGGTATCACCGGACATGGCAATGCATTATTATTTACTCAGCCGGATTATCGAGCGGGTAGGCGACCATGCGGTAAGAATTGCAGAACATGCTCTACCCATTATGGATACAGATCTCGATAAAAAAACCCTCGCGGTTATAAAAAAGGCAAGTGCAATGTCGCTTGAAATTTTTGACCGGAGTATTGTATCTTTTTTCACCTTAAATTTGAAAGAAGCCAACCGGAATATTGAATCAATCAATGCCTTAAAAGACCTCTGTGGAGAGATCAATAGTATAGAACTTAAGCAAAATACACTGATAGCCATCTCCTTAAACTATATTTCTGAAAGTATACGGAGAGCAGGGGAATATGCGGGAGATATATCTGAAACAGTGATCAACTTATTAGTAGTGGATGACGAGTCACTGAAGAGAAGGAAACCTGCAAAATGAGGCCTGGTGGACTGATAACGAGGTATCACTTCAACAGACCTTCATTTCCATAGGTTTTTTCCCGCCCGCTGCAACATACTTACAAGGCTCTCTTTTTTTAGGGAGAGATCACGGACTGGTCCCATGCAGTACCATTTTGCCGACAGGCTCTCGCACGCCCCGAAATCATTTCTTGAAGAACTCTTCAGGGTCTCTGCAGATCCCGCTATCATCTCGTTTGCCGGCGGACTTCCATCGTCCGCCCTGATTGATACCGAAGGGATAAAGGAGGCCACATGCCACGTCATGGAAGAGGACCCTTCCACTGCCCTCCAGTACACCACAACGGACGGCTACCTCCCCCTGCGTGAATATATTGCCGACAGGTACCGCTTCCCGGCTCGGCATCCCGGCAACGGCCAAAGAGATCCAGATCGTGAACGGGTCCCAGCAATGCCTTGACCTCTTTGCAAAAATTTTTCTCAACTCATGTGACCACGTGGGTATAGAACGCCCCGGTTACCTTGGTGCGATCGAAGCGTTCTCGCTCTACGAACCGGTCATTGACACGGTACCGCTCGAAGATGATGGCCCCGATCTGGCTGCTTTTGAGCGGCTCGTTCGCGGCACTGCGGTAAAATTTTTTTATGGGATTCCCAATTCCCAGAACCCTTCGGGGTTGACCTATTCTCAGGAGAAACGCCGGGCACTTGCGGATATCCTCGTGGACAGCGACACGGTATTCTACGAGGACGACGCATTCGGGGAACTCTTCTTTGACAACCGGCCCCGGCTGCCAATAAAGCGGCATATACCGGACCAGGCAGTGATCTCCGGTTCATTCTCAAAGATCATCGCACCCGGCATGCGTATCGGCTGGATATATGCACCTTCCGGGATCCTCACGCAGTTTAATATCGTAAAACAGGCAGCAGACCTGCATTCCAATTTCTTCTGCCAGAAAATAATGCACCGGTACCTGACCACACATGATATCGACGAGCATATCAGGAATATTGTCAGGATATACAGCAGGAAATGCCGGCTGATGTGCGAGCTCCTTGATGACCTGTTGCCGCAGTTGTCACATACCCACCGGAAGGAGGTATGTTCCTGATGGCTACGCTCCCTCCGGGTCTTTCTTCCGGTAAGGTTTTTGAAGAAGGGATCAAACGCGGAGTCGCCGTGTTGCCCGGACTGCCATTTTATATCGACGGAGGAGGCACAGATACGATCCGCATGAATTTCTCAACAGCATCCGAAGAGCAGATACATGAAGGGATGGCCCGGCTGGCACAGGTTATTGCAGATTCCACGTCCCGGTAAACCCTGATGCGATTCGAACACATTTTTCCTCGTAAAATAACGATAAATATATAGCGTGCTTTCCTGATGTAAGAGAGGAGAGAATACTTTGAAAAAATCATTTACTGTTCTTCTGGTAATCCTTGTGCTGTGTGCACTGCTTTGTCTGACGGTTGCTCCCGTGGCCGGGGCGGGAGAGGCGCCCCTTCCCACGGAAGTGATATTTAATCCGGTAACAGAACCCCCGACCCTTGTCCCCACAACCGAACCAGTTCCCGTGGGGGGAGGCAAGGGGTGGGTTGATGTCTACGCCAATATTGACAGTGCGATTGTCTATTTTGACGGGATTCCGCAGGGTAACACGGCCGGAGGCATCCTCTCGGTCGCCGTAACTCCCACTGCAACACCGGTCAGGACTATCCGGGTGTCAAAATCCGGATATACGGCATGGTCGGGTCAGCTCTCCCGCATGCCCTCCAGTGGCGAGCATGTTCAGGTGTATGCTACGTTAAACCCCGTCCCCACCCAGACCCCGGTTCCACCGGTCCAGAAAGGCGCAATCTATGCATATTCTAACCCGGCAGGTGCTGCGATCTCAATGAACGGTAACCTTTACGGTTATTCCCCGGTTACCATTACGGATCTCGCGCCTGGCACCTACTCTATGAAAGCTTCCCTGAACGGATATACTCCGGATACCCGGCTCGTCAATGTATACGCTGGGCAGACTGCATCGTATTACCCCAATCTCCAGCCATCTCCCCCATCACCTCGTCAGACCGGGACGGTTTCCGTGACCTCCAGCCCGGAATACGCACTGGTCTTTGTTGACAGCAATTACCAGGGAAAAGCTCCGCTGACGGTCACCTTGTTTCCCGGAAGCCATACCTTCAGGTTGACACTGTCCGGGTACAATGACTACACCACGTCGGTATACGTAAATGGAGGGACTGCCCAGAACCTGAACACGGTGATGACACCGGCGGTCTACGGTTCCGTGTCCATCACCTCGACGCCCGGTGCAACGGTTTATCTGGACAGCAATTCCCAGGGAAGAATCCCCCCCTCGGGAACCCTGACGCTCAACAATATCGCCAACGGGAACCACCTTTTCAAGCTGACTTCTCCAGGGACCAATGACTGGATCAACACCATTTATGTGATCCCCAACACCCTGGTACCTGTCACGGCAGTCCTGGTTCCTGTCGGGCCCAACCCGACACCGGTACCGGCCACAGGAGGGTTTTCGGTAGTATCAACCCCGTCAGGTGCAGAGTTCTTCGTCGATAACCTGTTCCGCGGGTATACGCCGGCAACTCTCAACGGCATTACTCCCGGACAGCATATCGTCCTGCTCAAGTATACCGGATACCTGGATTCCACGACAACTACTTCGGTGAATCCGGGACAGATCACGCCGCTTGCAATAAGCATGCAAGCCGTACCAACTCCCACTCCGGAATCTGCCCCGTCATTGGTTATCATGGCAGGGGGACTGGCAGCAATAGTGGGGATCGTCGGGGTTCTTCGGAGGCGAGTTTAAAATGACTTCTTCTTGTTCATCATCCACAAAAGTATGGATTAGTGCATTCCTGGTGATTGCCATCATCAGTGTACTCACTGCATTCGTGTACACGAATTCAGAAAATGCAATCAGGAGTGCTACCCAGATAGGTATGAAAAACACTGCAGGAGTGATAGCAACCCAGATCAATGCAAGTGAGATCGCCGGTTTCAAACCTGGTGACGAAACCTCACCGGAGTACGTGGCAGTTGCCCACAAACTGCGTACGATGCGCAGTATGAATGATTACATCCTGAACGCGTATATCCTGAAGGTGAGTCCTGACGGGACGATAACCTTCCTGGTAGATGATCTCTATCCCTATGACCCGCAGGGTTCGGCAAAGATCGGCGAAGTCTCAACCGCCCCGGACTCACTGGAAATCCTCGGTGCACTCTCGGGTCCGACTGCATCCAAAGCGCCCTATACAACAAAATACGGATCGTTCATGTCTGCCTACGCTCCTATTGATAATTCCGCCACTGACTCAAGTGGCGACACCTATGCCGTCCTCGCCATTGATATCACGGCCCGGGACTATATCGATTCTACCTCGCAAGGCATACTCATTATCCTGACCGGTATTATATCCATGATCCTTGCTGTAGGCGCGATCTTATATTTCGGCACAAAAAGTTGCAGAAATGAGAATTAAAAAATCCGGCTGACCGCGACAACAAAACGGGGGGAAACCACCTCCCACAATCTTTTATTTATTCCCCTGCTAACCTGAATAGCGATGTCACCAGTGCGTACCTGTATCCTGTCAGTTCTCCTTATTGCATGCTTTATACTCTGTGCAGGGTGCACACAGTCAGCCCCGGCGACAAGCGATACCAGTAAAGTAACGGGAACCACAACACCTTCGACAGAATTATCAAAACAGGTACGGTTGGAAACGAATATGGGCACGATTACGATCGCCCTCGATAACGAAATGCCCATCACGACAGGACACTTCGAATCGCTTGTAAAAACAGGCTTTTACAATGGTGTTACTTTTCACCGGGTCATGGACGGTTTCATGATCCAGGGCGGTGACCCGACTGGCACCGGTTTTGGGGGTTCAGGTTCCCCGATTAAAGACGAATTCACCAGCCATAACCGCAACGATCGCGGCACTGTTGCAATGGCAAACGCAGGCGCCAATACCGGTGATTCCCAGTTCTTCATCAACCTGGTGAACAATAACTACCTTGACAACAAACACCCGGTCTTTGGCAAGGTTGTGGAAGGCATGGATGTGGTTGATACGATTGGCAAAGTGAAGACCACAACAAGTAACCGCCCGGTCCAGAATGTGACGATAATCAGGGCAGAAATTATCTAAAATTTTTCATGTAATTCCGGGATTTTTAACACATTTGCAGCACAGGGAAAATGCCGGCCCTTTGATATGGCATACAATTGCAGTGCGGAATTGTATTTTTGGAACTGATTCATGACGTTCCTGCGTTTTTAACAAGCATCTCCGGGTTCGCGATTCATCAAAGATGACAATTTTTGTACAGCCTTAAAAAGAAGTTCTTCACAAGACAGAAAAGCCGGGAAACGAAATATAATAATCATGACAGAACCACAAAAATCTGTACGGCTCGAGACGAACATGGGCAACATTACCATTGCGCTCGACCCTGCCATGCCCGTTACCGCAGGCAACTTTGAATCGCTCGTGAAGAAAGGGTATTACGACGGTGTAATTTTCCACCGGATAATCAAGGGTTTTATGATCCAGGGCGGTGACCCGACCGGCTCTGGCATGGGCGGGCCCGGGTACGCAATCAAGGATGAGTTCACGAAAAACAACCGGAATGACCGGGTACGATCTCCATGGCAAACGCCGGCCCCAATACCGGGGGGAGCCAGTTCTTCATCAACCTTGTCGGAAATAACTTCCTTGATGCAAAGCACCCGGTCTTCGGGAAAGTTGTTGAGGGGATGGATGTTGTTGATAAAATCGCCAGTGTAAAGACCGGCGCAAACGATCGCCCCGTCCAGAACGTCACCATTATCCACGCTGTGATGGCCTGAAAAGAAATTTTTTTTCCATCCGGTCATTGATCGTTTTTTACACCATTCACGTTTCCTTTTTATTCCGGTCGTGCATATGACCGTGCATATATGAAATCGGCATTCGGCTGGATCGAGACCGGCAATGTCCGGTATGACCATGACGTGATTATTCACAGGGACGGTTCTGTCAGCAAACGGTCCAAAAAAAAATCAAAGGAACTCAAAAGTACGTACGGGCACACCCCTCTCTCCGATCACGAACTGGAATTTTTAGACAGGGAAAAACCAGAAATCGTCTATATCGGAACCGGACAATATGGGGATCTCCCCCTCACACCGGAAGCAAAAACTCTACTCAACCGGTTTGAGACGGTCATCCTTCCAACTCCGGAAATTCTGGATATGCTGGAACACGAAAATCGCACATTTGTTGCGATCATCCACGTGACGTGCTAAAGCCAGATTAATGAATACATTATTGACCGGGTGAATACCCGTTCCGGTGCGGTGGCAGGGTCTGTGCAAAGGTGCACAGTGCTTCAAGGGATTGTTTCCTGTCGATTGCAGATACTTTCACGATGGCGGCACCGCTGAACGCTTTTTCGATCAATTCGGGTCGTGCCCCGATACTGTCGCACTTGTTTAAAAATATTACAAAAGGGATCCTGGCACCGGACAGCGAATCGTGGAGGTGGCGGATAAAATCGTCCACCGGGCTCGTAACATCGACAAGCAGGATTGCCCCGTCCATTCCTTTCCCGATAATTTCACGGGCAAACTCAAACCGTTCCTGTCCCGGGGTGCCAAAAATATGGATATGATTTCCATCATCCTTGACCCGGCCGTAATCGAGTGCGACCGTTGTGGTCCCGCCGGTACAATTAGCTTCCACATGGCTGGACCCCGGATCGAGGGTCGTTATCAACGTGGTTTTTCCTGCTCCGAACGCCCCGAAAACAACAATCTTGCATTTTTTTTCGTCAGCCATTATGAGAAAATGTGACGGGAGTTCATTTTACCATTTCGGTACGAACCAGCAGTATTAAAAAAGAAAAAATGGGAACGGGGTAAAAATTATCCCGCAAGATAATCGGACGGGGTTGGAAGGACTTCTTTGAGCCCTTTGCGCTTGCGGATCGCAACTACAACTTCCTTGAGCATGCTGTTGGGCACGAGTTCGAATCCTGAAAATTCGGTGTTCCACATCGCACGGCCCTCGGTAGCAGACCGTATGTCACCGGCGAATCCGAAGAGCTCGGCAACGGGTGCCTTGCCAACGACAGTGATCGTGTCACCCTCGCTCTGCATGTCAAAGACCTGTCCGCGCCGTCCCTGGATCTGGGAGGTCGCTGCACCCATCTGGTCCATCGGGACCGTGATCTGGATCTTCTGGACGGGCTCTAACAGGGAATCACCTGCAACCAGCATACCGCCCTTGATTGCACCACGGACAGCCGGGATAACCTGTGCGGGACCGCGGTGAATTGCATCCTCGTGCAGCTTGACATCGACGAGTGTCATCTTGAGGTTCTGGACCGGCTCATCGGCAAGGGGACCACCGGCGAGTGCCTCGTGGATACCCTCGATGATAAGTTCCATGGTCTCGTTGAGGTACTGGACACCCTTGGTCTTATCGATGAGCATGTTGGTGCCCTTGATGTCCTTGATATTTTTCGCCTCGTCCTTGTCCATGCCTGCCTTCATGAGAATGTCACGGCGCTCGAGCATCTGCTGGTTCATGGAGACTTCGCCTTTCTTGATCAGGTCGACAATCTCATCGGGCAGTGGCTGGAGATCGAAGTAGAACCGGTTGTGGCGGTTCGGGGACTTCCCTTCCACGGACTCAATCTTCTGGACTACGGTCTCACGGTAGACGACAATCGGTTCCGAGGTGACGATCTCTACACCCTTGTCCCGCTTGATACGGCCGGTGATAATCTCAAGGTGCAGCTCGCCCATACCCGAAATCAGGTGTTCACCGGTCTCTTCATTGATGGTGATGACCAGTGTCGGGTCTTCCTTTGCCACCTGCCGCAGTACTTCGACGAGTTTTGGCAGGTCTTTCATGTTCTTTGCCTCTACGGCAACCGTCATGACTGGTTCAGAATAGTGCTTGAGTGACTCAAACGGGGTCATTTCCAGGAGAGATGTTACCGTTGAGCCGACCATTGCGTCCTTAAGACCGGTAACTGCGGCAATGTTCCCCGCAACGATCTCTTCGACTTCGACCCTTTTGGGGCCCATGAAGATGCCGACCTGCTGGAGCCGGTTTTCCCGCTTTGCCGAGCCCATGACATAGAGTCCGTCGCCGCGCTTGAGGCTGCCTGAAAACAGGCGCCCGGTTGCAACTTCACCCGCGTGGGGATCAAAGGAGATGTCAGTGACCATCATCGCAACAGGTCCCTTTGCATCACAGGCAAGCATGGCTTTGCCTTCAGGAGTTGTCTTGTCACCATGCCAGATAACGTTGACACGGCGGGGCTGGGCTTCAAGCGGGTTTGGCAGCTGGCGAACGACCATGTCCAGCAGGACTTCTGATAGGGGACTGTTCTTTGCCAGGTACTTCATGTCTCCGGAACGGCACTTTTCATAAACATCCTTAAACGAGATACCGCTCTTCTTCATGAACGGGGCAGACACTGCCCAGTTGTACAGCGCGGAGCCAAAGGCAACCGTGCCTTTTGCCGCATCAAGCTTCCAGCCGTTGTTATAGGCTTCCTCGTTCATTCCCTTGATCAGCTTGTTGACCTTATCGATCACCTTGCCAAGCCGGATCTGCATCTCCATCTCGTCTACTTTCAGCTCGTTGATGAGACGGTCGACCTTGTTGATGAAGAGAATCGGGCGAACCTGCTCTTTTAATGCCTGGCGGAGCACGGTCTCGGTCTGGGGCATGGTGCCTTCAACCGCATCGACCAGTACCACTGCACCATCGACTGCACGCATTGCACGCGTCACGTCGCCACCAAAATCGACATGACCAGGAGTGTCAATCATGTTGATCAGATAATCCTGGCCATCATATTCGTGCACCATCGAGACGTTGGATGCATCGATGGTAATTCCCCGTGCCTGCTCTTCTGCATCCGAATCCATGAAGAGCTGCTTACCGGCAAGTTCTTCTGAAATAATGCCGGCACCTGCGAGCAGGTTGTCGGACAGGGTCGTCTTACCGTGGTCGATGTGTGCCACAATACCGATATTCCGAATGTGCTTCGGATCCTTCATGAGCTCAGTTGCGCGCTCAATAGATTTTTTGCCGCGGACCATGAAATAACCTCAAAAAAAGATATTACCGGGCGGATTTAGCAATACGCTCGCGTTCTTCCTTTTTTCCCACCGAGTAACATTTCATGTCGCCCTTTGATGCGGCGATAAGCTCATCGGCAAGGATTGCACTCGCTTTCTTTTTGCTTGAACGCGATCCCTTCAGGGTTGCTTCAGCAATAAAACCGAGTGCTGAATCGACCCTGCGCAGAGGTGCAGTGTCGACAGATTTCGGGACGTTGATACCACCATATTTAAGACGGACGGTCTCTTCCCTTGGACCGGAATTTGCGATTGCCTCGACGAGGACTTCAACAGGGTTGCGCTTGGTCTTCTTGTTGATAATCTCAAATGCTTCCCGGACGATCCTGATCGTCATCTGCTTCTTGCCGGTATTATTCTCGGTCTGCATCAGGCGGTTTATCAGGCGTTCGACAATCGGCATGTTAGCCTTGTTGAACTCCTGCTTTGAGAATTTACCGCAGGAATGGGGGATGATCAGGGCGGTCAGATTCACGTAGCGCACAAGACCCGGGTCATTAACCTTGACCTCGCTTGCGTCCCACTTGTTAAACAGCAGTTTTTTGCCTTCTGTTTCCTTCATAATGATCACCTGCGCGGTTTCTCCTTCCTGCCAATGACCATTTCATGGAGGCAGACATTGTTCACTTTGGTAACGACGTACCGCACTCCAGGGATATCTCCCATGGATCGCCCGAGACGGCCGCCAATTCCCTCGATCTCGACTTCATCGTGCTCATCGATGAAGTTGATTGCGCCATCGCCGACTGCAAACGCAGTGACCTGTCGTCCATTCTTGATCAGCTGCACACGCACACACTTCCGGATTGCGGAGTTTGGCTGTTTTGCCTCAACACCGACCTTCTCCAGCACTATACCTCTCGCTTGTGGAGCACCCTCAAGAGGGTCTGACTTCACATCGAGATTGAGTTCACGGCGGGCATAGTTTTTATCCGCCCACCGGAACTTATTTGAGTCCCGAACCAATTTTCTGGCTGCAAATTTACCCTGTCCCATTAAATAGCCTCATTTTTGTTGTTTTTGTGGTTATCGATAACCCGCACTGAGATATATACAATCGCGGGTAACCGATTTATAAATTGTGGCACCCCACCTGCCTGTCTTATACTATTATCCCTTGCTCGTAATAATATTATATCCTTCCAGACCTATACCATACAATGAAAACCGGGATCTATAAAGAGGTGCATATTGATACCAGCCACCGACTGCTCCATTATGTCGGCAAATGCGCCAACCTTCATGGGCACCGATGGAGGATTGAGGTATGGTTGGAGGGGGAACCTGACCCGGCAACGCAAATCCTGATCGATTACAGTTTGATCAAGCAGGTCATTAACAAGTACGATCACCAGATTATCCTGAACCGCGATGACCCGATGGTATCCCGTATCGAGGAGTTCCACCCGGTTATCACGACACCCGGGGATCCCACCAGTGAACTGATGGCAGCCATTATCCGAGAGGATCTCTATGCAGTCTGCCGGGAACTGGGGATTAAGGCAACAATACCGAAGATCCGTGTCTGGGAATCCCCGACATCGTGTGCCGAGCTCACTGAATGAAGATCGCAGAAATTTTCCGGAGCCTGCAGGGAGAGGGCAAAAATCAGGGGAGACCCTGCCTGTTTATCCGGCTTGCGGGCTGCAATCTTCACTGCCTCTGGTGCGATACAGCGAACGCACAAACCGGTGGAACTGAGATGAGTGTCGATACAGTCCTGGAACATGCCGGGCACTCAAATCCTTCTTATATCTGTATTACCGGTGGAGAACCGCTCCTTCAGGCTGATGAACTTGAAGAGCTGCTCATCCGGCTTCACCGGAGGGGAGCCGCGATCGATATCGAAACGAACGGCACGATCGATTTTACCCGCCTGCAGCCATATGCCTCCATCTGCATGGATGTCAAATGTCCGTCATCTGGAGAGCAGAGCGACCCCCGGCTGATTGATGCGCTACGCCAGCAGGATGCGATTAAATTTGTAGTACAGGATGTGACGGACTGCGAGTTCGCCCTGGATATTATCACCAGCCATAAGATTCCTTGTGAGATCTTCATCTCTCCCGTTTCCGGCAGCGATTACGGACCAATAATACAGTTTATCCTGGAAAACAACCCTCCGGTGCGGTTCCAGCTCCAGTTGCACAAAATCGTTGGAGTGAAATAATGAAAGCGGTATGTTTACTCTCGGGCGGGATGGACTCTTCTACTCTTGCCTATGTTGCAAAGAGCAGGGGTTATGACATCCTTGCCCTCCACCTGAACTACGGGCAGCGGACCGAGCGAAAAGAACTGGCATGTGCAAAAAAAATAGCATCCCTGCTGAATGCAGAGGTGTTTATCGAAATCGACCTGGACTTTTTTACAAAGTTCGGGGCAAGCAGTCTGACCGATGAAAAAATTGCGGTCGAGGATTACGATCCCGGGCGGGCACATATGCCCAACACCTATGTCCCGTTCCGGAATGCAAATCTCCTCTCGATAGCAACGAGCTTTGCCGAAGCACGGGGTGCGGATGCAATCTTTATCGGTGTCCAGTCCCTCGATTACAGCGGATACCCGGACTGCCGCCCGCAGTTCATTGAGGCATTCCAGCGCGTGATTGACCTGGGAACAAAGGACACGACAAAAATCACCCTATTCACTCCATTCATCAACAAGACCAAAACCAATATCCTGCATGAGGGTCTGAAGCTCGGTGTTCCCTATGAGCATACCTGGTCCTGTTACCGTAATGAAGGCAAAGCATGCGGCACCTGCGGGTCGTGCCATTTCCGTAAAGAGGCATTCGCTGCAGTCGGCAGGCGGGACCCAATCGAGTACCGAGGAGTAAATGGAGATCTTCCGTGGAAGGCGGCTCTGGATCGAGAAGCGTGCGATACGACTACCGAATGGTAATGAGAGAGCGCGAATAATCGTCCATCCCGGTAATGCTGTCGTTATCTTACCGATAGATGGTAACCGTTGCAAACTGTTACGACAGTTCCGGTATGCGATTGACCAATACATCTTTGAAGCACCGGCAGGTACGATGGAACAGGGCGAAGATCCCCTGGAAACAGCGCGGCGGGAACTGATCGAGGAGACCGGTTTTGCAGCAAAAATAATAACAGAAAAAGGGTTCATATATACCACGCCCGGTTATACAGACGAGAAAATCTATTTATTTGAAGCCCGGGACCTCTCACCGTCCGATGAGTACGGGAAAGATGAGGATGAGGTGATCGAGGTCGTGGACATTGCTACAGCTGATCTTAAGCGCATGATCAGGGATGGGAGTATTGTTGATGCCAAGACTATCTGCCTGGTCTGTCACTGCCTGGGGTGCTGAACCATGAGGACCGGTATCATCCTCGCAGGAATTCTTGTTGCCTGCCTTGTCCTTGCCGGCTGCACGGGAACCAGGACTTCATCATCGTATTCCGTTGACGATATCGGTATTCTCTCGGTTTCGTGTGCCCCCGTGACAACCAGTGAAGAGGTAGTATTCAAAAACGAGACCTATACGAAGACAAAAATCGTCCTGCATACACAGAGCGGGGATGTGGTCACGTATCTGGCTGCACCGGATCATCCCAAAGCGGCAATAGTCTATGTACCGGGGCCGGCGAAAAACCTGCAGGACATGAAGAGCGCATGGTACGCTACGCTGCGGCGGGTTATGCGTTCCTGTTTGTCGATATCCGCGGCAATGGCGGGCAGACACCCGGTTACCCGTTTAGCCCTCAACTGGACTTTTCCCTGTTTGAAAAAGGCGACTGGCCTGAGTACTACCTTACCGTCTGTGATCTCGTTGCAT
Organism: uncultured Methanoregulaceae archaeon; assembly: GCA_963733045.1. GTDB lineage: Archaea > Halobacteriota > Methanomicrobia > Methanomicrobiales > Methanospirillaceae > Methanoregula. Next base: position 372,176 of record CAVTBZ010000010.1, read on the forward strand.
CGCAGCAGATTCTTTCTGAACGGTTTATTGTCCCCGTATATGCGATGGGGTCCAGCAACGGGGGCCGCTATGCAGCAGTTGCAACCGGCGTTGATCCGGACTTTGCCGGGTACGTGGGAATCTCCACATCTGACTGGGGAATTCGGGACGCAGTGATCCAGCAGGGTTATGGAGGGGCCCTTCTACGCTTTGCCGCTTCACTGGAACCGGGCACATACTTTACGAAAATATCCCCCCGCCCGGTCTGGGTCTTCCATGCCGAAAACGACCCTGTTATCCCGTTCAATAACGGGAAGCAGTTCTTCCAGGATGCAAAAGAGCCAAAGACATTCATTGAATTTTCCGGAGGACATGGCATCAATCCCAATGTTGATGACCGCATCATTATGCAATGGGCGCAAATTTATGCCACACGCGAGTGAATAAGTAATAGCTCTAGAGAGGTTTGAGACCGGCAATGGCAGAAGAACGGGAGATGGACGATGCGCGGAAGCGCTACGAGTTCAAAAAGGCACTCGAGAAACTCGAGTTGCAGCAGGGAGACGGGACGGAACTTATCACCATCTATATTCCCCCAGACAAGCAGATCTTCGACGTTACCAACCAGCTTAAGGACGAGTTCGGCCAGTGCGCCAACATCAAGAGCAAACAGACACGCACGAATGTCCAGAGCGCCATCTCCTCCATCCTCTCCCGGCTCAAGTACTACAAGCGCCCTCCACAGCATGGGCTCGCGATTTTCTGTGGTACGGTCAAACTCTACGGTGATCGCACTGATCTCCAGTGCACGATCGTTGAGCCACCCGAACCTCTCAACCTCTACATGTATCGCTGCAGCTCGAACTTCGAGCTCGACCCCCTCAAGCAGATGCTCGAGGAGAAGTATGTCTACGGGCTGCTTGTCCTTGACCGCAGGGAAGCTTTCTGGGGCTTTTTACGCGGTAACCGGATCGAGCCCATGGGAGGTGCAAACTCAACGGTCCCGGGAAAGACACGCAAAGGCGGGCAGTCCGCCGCCCGGTTCGGGCGTCTCAGAGAGATTGCAATTGCTGAGTTCTATACAAAAATTGGGGAACGGGCCAGCGCAATATTCCTTGCGGAGAAAGATTTTTTCAACCGGTTCAAGGGCGTGCTTATTGGGGGTCCCAGCCCGACAAAGGAAGAGTTTGAAGCAGGCAACTTTCTCCACCACGAGATCCAGAAGCGGATCATCGGGATCTTCGATGTAGCCTATACCAACGAAGACGGGCTTTCCGAACTTGTGGATGCAGCAAAGGACGCTCTTAAAGGCATGGGGGTCGTCAAGGAAAAAGCGTTGATGGACAAGTTCTTAAGAGAACTCGTGAAGGATGCCAGCAATGCGGCCTACGGGGAAGATAGCATCAGGAAAAATCTTGAACTCGGGTCTGTCGACACCCTGCTCCTCTCGGCAAACCTCCGTAAATCCCGGCTCCGGATAAAATGCCAGAACTGTGATTTCACCGACGAGAAGACAGTTCACATCGATGCAGGAAAATCGGCCCTGGACATCCCGCTGGGTTCATGTCCGAAATGTACTGCTCCGCTTATCCTCGAAGAGGAGATAGATATCATCGATGAACTGACAAAACTCGCTGAACAGAGCAGTGCCAAAGTCGAGCTCATCTCAGATGATTTTGAAGAGGGGTCGATCCTCTTCTCCGCATTTGGCGGGATTGCCGCAATTTTACGCTACAGGACGGGATGCTGAATGGAAGATATAAAAGACCCCTTCAAAAAAAGAAAAAATGTCATAGTCAGGGTGTTGCAGGAGATAACCCAGGAACAGGATGTCCAGGTGGTTGATGGGGGAGAACATGCTGATCTCGCTTCGACTATTGCCTTTACGCTGGCCAAAAAACAAAAAACATTCCCGGTACAGATAGCGCAGGACCTTGTGGGGATAATCAATAAAAACCCTGAATTTCAGGCAACAGGTGCCAGTACCTGAAGCAAAAGGACCCTATATCAATTTCATACTGGATACTTCGTACCTTATTGAGTCTTTGCAGGCCGCGGTTCAACCCGGCTGATGGCTCATTCCCAAAAAAGGGAATACGTGTCGTACTCGAGCATACCAGTGCCAACCCGAACGGTCCCCTCCACGTGGGGCATATCAGGAACTCGATCATTGGCGACACGCTTGCAAGGGTATTCCGGAAAGCAGGCTACGGCCTTGAAGTGCAGTACTATGTCAATGACATGGGACGCCAGATTGCAATCGTAGTATGGGGATTTGATAACCTTGACAGTGCACAGCAGGAAGGGGAGAAAGAGGATGCCCATATTGCCCGGGTGTACATTGCAGCCAACCGGGAGATAGAAAAGGACCCGTCCATAACCCAGCAGGTAAACACCCTGATGCAGCTCATCGAACATGGCGATCCGGCTATTGTGAAAAAGTTCCGCAGCGAGGTCTCCCGCTGCCTCGAGGGCTTTGCAGTAACGTTACAGGATCTCAACGTTGCACATGACCGGTTTGTCTGGGAAAGTGATTTTATCCGCAACGGGTATACCGACCGGATTATCGCAAAGTTAAAAAAACTCCCCCAGGCACAGGAGGAAGAGACCCTTGCACTCGATCTGAAGGAATTCGGTTTCAGCAACAAGTACCGTGATCCGCCGGAGTGATGGGACTTCAGTGTACGCGGCCCGCGATCTTGCTTACCATGCCTGGAAGGCGGCTAACTTCGACCGGGTCATCGATGTGCTCGGGGCCGACCACAAGCTGATCGCTTCGCAGCTCCAGTGCACCATGAAACTTCTTGGTGAAAAAGCACCGGAAATCGTCCACTTCGAATTTGTCTCCCTGCCGGAAGGTTCCATGAGCACGCGGGCCGGAAAATTCGTTTCAGCCGATGACCTGATCACGGAGATCAGGAAACGGGCATTTGATGAAGTAACGGTCAGGAGACCAGAGCTGGATGAAGAGACAAGGAGATCGATCGCAAAATCGGTCGGGCTTGCCGCCATCCGATACGATATCATTAAAGTCACTCCGGAGAAGAGCACCGTTTTTGACTGGAAGGAGGCGCTGGACTTCGAGCGCCAGAGCGGGCCCTATATACAATATGCCCATGCCCGTGCCTGCAGCATTCTTGAGAAGGCAGGCACTTTTTCCCTGTGCTATGAACTTGAAACCAATCAGGAGATCGCACTTGCCCGGCAGATCGCAAAGTTCCCGTCGGTAATCGAAAAGGTCGCGGTTGAGCTCCACCCTCACGTGCTCGCCACGTATTCCCGTGAACTTGCTGATACCTTCAATACGTTTTACCATTACGAGCAGGTTTTAAAGAGCGAAGGGAATACCAGAAGTCGACGGTTGACGCTGGTGAAGGCTGTACAGAATACCTTAAAAGAATCCCTCGAAACGCTGGGGATCGATGCCATCAGCACCATGTGACGCCCTGCGCAGGCAGGGGTACCAGTTTTTTTCACCGTCATCGTCAGCCGCGCTCAAGCCATGTATGTGGAGCAAGCGTGCGCTTGCCGGTGGGGACATGTGCTACAAGCACCAGTTCTACGGGATTGCAAGCCACCGTTGTGTCCAGATGACCCCGACACTGCGCTGCAACCAGCGGTGCCGGTTCTGCTGGCGCTCGTTTGAACACGAAGTCCGAAACGAAGAAGAATGCCCCCCGGAAACGATACTGGCAGGCATACATAAATTGCAGAAAAAGGCGCTTGCCGGGTATAATGCAGTGCTCGACAACACGGTTACTGATGAGCGGTGGCAGGAGGCGCTAGAACCAAAACACATAGCAATCTCGCTTTCCGGTGAACCTACACTTTACCGGCCGCTTCCGGAACTTATCGAACTGTTTAACCGGAACGGATATACGACATTTCTGGTGAGCAA
>CAVTBZ010000011.1:0-100745 GCA_963733045.1 uncultured Methanoregulaceae archaeon
GCAGCATCGAATAGGTAAGTGAATACAGCCCGACAACATGGAAACCAAAAACGCTCTGATATAAAAAGTGCCGGCACCTGTAATGATATTTCATTAATGAAACTGGATGGCATTGAAAATGTTGGAAATTTTCTATACCTGTAGGCAAGCGTTTTCAGTTTATTACCATCAAAATTATGGATTGTCAGCCATATCTTGGGTAAAATTGTTCTGCCCAGAGTGTCCGATGCCCACCATCCGCCCGATAATCTCACCCACAAATCAGGCCAAATGATCGAAAAGCAAGAATCCCGAGAATAATCTTACTGACTGAACCACTGAAACTCTGAGCGATTCTGGTATGTGTAATAGTCACATAATCTTTTGAACGGAGTGTCCAGTAGGTTAATATCTGAAATACGGAAATACCTAAAAAACCAATGCAGAATAACCAATAATACGGTTTAATGAATTCAAAATGAAGAATCCCGGCAAGAAAATCTCCGGATACTGTCCAGAACAACAAACAGAAGAACGGTTAAGTGAATACAATAAAAAAAGACAGGATGAGCAGATATTCGGCATCATCGTCTTTTTCAGGTAAAGGGAGGGTAAGTTCATACCTGAACGAGTCCTCGCGACAATCAATATGGATAATCAATGAAGAAAAAACTGCCAGGGTTCCATAAATTTCCGGAGGATATATCCGGGTTATTATCGGGATAAAAATTATCCCGAGTACCTGTGCAACTGCTGTGCCACTGCCAATTATTACAATACCTTTCAGGAGAGGATCTGACAGGAACTTGGCGAGGATTTTCTTACGGAGCAATTACCATATGTTTTAAGCCCGGCGATGAAATTTTCGGGCTGATTGGTTTCCCTGTCCATTGATAACTCACTAATTTATACGATATGCCAGTTTAAATTATATATTGATAAAAGCCTGCCGGAGGAGGACCAATCTTCATGATTGCTTATTCCAGGAATAATTCAACGGGTGCAGTGACGGGCAGGTCTTTTCTTTAAAAAACCCCATTTTTTTGCCAGGTTCTCGTGATGGAATAAATTATGGATGTAAACAAGAAGTTATCGGATCTCCGCTCGTTCCTGACAGGTATACTTGCTACAAAATTTCATTACCTGATTATTTTTGGAATAATTTGCGGGATTGCAATAACTCTCCTGATCGACAGACCGGATTTTACTGTACGGGGTCTGATTTATTTCATTCCGGGATTCCTTGTCGCGATCCTCTTATTCGTCCTCTACAGGAAAGGCAGGAAGTATCCCGATTCGCTCATCCTCATCCAGGCAAACGGGAAATTTTTCCAGATCACTCTTTGTCCTGCTGTTTGTATTCTCCCTTCTTGCCCTGTATTTTTCATCCTACCGGCCATGGTATTATTTTATTTTGATCACGGCACTTTTCTGCGTGATTTTTTTACAGATCTTCAGTGATAATCTGAAACCCTCAGGTATCCTGTTTGAAATCAGCGTTGTGACTGGGAAACATCATATTCGGGTTGCAATTTAAATATCCCTTCTTTTTTGGGCTTACCGATATTATGCCACACTTGTATCTGGCAAAAATTACCCTGCTGTCAGGGCACATCATACCGACAGATCTTGATTACAGTTACGCATGGTTTCCCCTGTACCACATTTTCATCGCAACAGGTACGGATCTTTTTGGGATTGACGAAAAAACGACATTTATTATCCTCACTTCTTTATCGTTCATCCTTCTCGTATGGGTTATATATCTGCTCTTCAATCACCTGCTCAATAACAAGCAGACATCATTGCTGATTTGTCTGATCTTTTCGACAACACCGATCGTAATCACCTATTCCACCTACGTGGTAACCCGGACTATGGCGTTTATCGGGTTCATCATTTTTTTATTCCTGGCCCATAAACAAATCAAGACCTCCAAAGTGGCGATCTTTTTCAGTATTAACTATGCTGTTTTCCATATACCTGATCCTCGTGCACCAGGTATCGATCATCCAGATAATCTTCCTGCTGGTTATTTTTGTCCTGCTGGAAGTATTGATCAATGATTTTTTTGCGATCAAGACCAAAATTATTGCTTTTATCAGTGTTACTTTTATTACCTACTGGATGTTCACCTCATTTTTCTTTACCAGCGTTATTATTCAGACAGCCGATTCTGCCACTATTCCGGAGTTATCCCAGATGAGGTCCCATATTCAGGAAGGAAGCGAGTATATTTTTTTGCAGGATAATATCCATATTGCAATTGTTATTTTTTTCACGATTTTAGGTATAGGTTACCTTTGCTGGGCGTACAGGTCAAAATATCCATCCGTTATAGGACTTTTCGTTCTGTTCACCTTTCCCCTGTTTTTCCCCAGTCCCATAACAGCATCAAGGATGGCAATGATAACGCTCAGGACCGATCGGTTCACCTTACTTGTCGCGCCATTTTTTGCATGTGCAACAGCAATAGGATTTCTGGTCCTGCTCTATATCTTTTATGACAATAAATATACCCGGAAATATTACGTTTTTTTTTAGTATACTGATATTCTCCTATTATCTGTTTCTCTGCGTTGACCATTGACAACGCATCGGATTCCAATAGATCTGCCTTTATCATCGGGCAGAGTTTATTTTATCGAATCAGAACTTGACGCATTTAATTTTGTTCCGCAATTTATCGAATATAACTCAACGGTTTCATCCGACAAATATGCAAGCAGGATGTTTGAGAGAATGTATTTCAGTGAAACCAAGGCCCTGAACCTGCCATCATATTACACCACTGCCGGTTCTATACATCGGATCCCTTAACCTTTGAAACCGGCTATTTTGTTCTCCGGAACCAGGAACTGGAACAAAGTGGATTGGGATTTTTTTCAAGGGATGCGGAATATGGTGAGACGCTCCTGCCAACACCGGAAATCATGGATAAATTTGCGAACCTGACGTTCAGGTCGCAAAAAATTTTCGATAATCGGAAGGTTACCATTTTGAGCGAGGTGAAGGGAAGGACTCTGTTCACCACAGGAATACCACCGGTTATTAATCGTATTCAAAAATTATTCCATAAATCCACCTTTTTTACGGTAGAATTCCCTCTGTTTTTGGTATGTGGTGCAGCGATGTTTTTGGACGGGGGTAATCAGATTTTGTGGTAAAATAGTGGCTCTGTAGAATTCATTTTGGGTATAGTGTCATTTTAACCACCAACTTTTTTTAAAATATTCGACGGGAAAAAATAATAATTCGATAACCAGAATAATTTTTTAAAAAAGTGAAACGCTGATTTTGATAACATAAATTCGGAGTATGTTTACCAAAACTCGTTATATCGCATCCTGGGGACGCCATAGCGGCGGGGACGATGAAAAGCGAGTCCCCAGGAGCGTCTGAGTGAGCCTTTTTAATTAACAAATCCGAGATTTTTAGTTGCTGGAATGTGACTATACCCTTCATTTTTATCAGAGTATAAAATTAAAGCACAGAATATGATGGAGGGGATCGTGCCTGTCCTCCCTGACCGCCCAATCGCTGCGCGATAGTGCTGTATATATCATTCTCAGGAGTTATCGCATTTGGGGGGAGCCAGGTGGCGGGGGAAAAAACCTCTATTGAGCGTTTTGAGTTTTTTAAAAACATTTCTACAAAACCAAAATAATACGTCTTTATAGCGATAGTGGTGATCATTCCTGTATTCCTCTTTCCTGGCGCTGTATCAGGGAGCGATGATGATACATTACCAGTCCGGCAGAGCCAGGTTTTTTTCTATGAATGGAGGAAAGCGGCAGAAAAAATCGCCCGTTGAGGGTTCAGACGTATTGCACATTTCACCTGTGTATTCCTCCAGGGAAAAAAATGTGTATTTCCCCGGTTAAAACTGGAAATAGATGAATTCCGGGTTGTACTGGGTGAAAACATAAATAACAAAATTATGATACTGCACAGATAGATAAACCAGTAAGATAATCTCAGGCCCGGAAACGGCAGGAATCCAGTCTATATGGTAAATCCTGACAATAAAATCGGAAAATTTTTTATTGAGCAATAACAGGAAAAATGAAATTGCTGAGATAATGAGGATGATAACTGCCAGTAGTTCAATCCGTGTTAAAATAAAATCCAAAAAAATAATTTTTTGGAAAAAATACGCTGTATCTTCAAGAGTCTGGGCCCTGAATATCACCAGGCCAAGGACGAACAAAATTTGTGTGGCGAGAATTTTTAAGAAATGTCCCTGGGGTGTTTCTGAAAACTGGTCGAGCGTTTTTCCCAGGCTGATCCTGTTCCGGGTCATCTTTTCAAGGGATAATAATATACCATTATACGCTCCCCATAAAACAAATCTCCATGCCGCCCCGTGCCACAGTCCGCAAAGGGACATGGCTATGATAAGGTTGATATATGTCCTTATTCTTCCTTTTCTGTTTCCCCCGAGAGGGATATAGACATAATCCCTGATGAAACTCGAAAGAGTGATGTTCCATCGTCTCCAGAGTTCCGTGGTGCTTTTTGCCAGATAGGGCCGGTTAAAGTTCTGGGGGAGATGGAGGCCGATGATGTGTGCACAACCCAGTGCAATGTCGATATACCCGGAGAAATCACAATAGACCTGGACAACAAAGAGCACAGCAGCGATAATAATCGTAATAGAGGGCAATCCCTGTGGGTTTGCATAGGTAGCATTAACAAAGGGTGCAATATTATCGGCAATCAGGATTTTCTTAAAAAATCCCCATGCGATTAAGGTTATCCCCAGTTTCAACCCTTCGGAGGTAAATTCGAATTTTTCTTTTAACTGGGGGAGAAATTGTCCTGCACGGACTATCGGCCCTGAGAGCAGATGCGGGAAATAAGAAATGAATAACGCGTATTTATAGAAATGCTCTTCCGGTTTAAGTTTTCCCAGGTAGATATCAAAAATATAACTGATACCGTGAGAATGTATAGAAGGACAACCCTATGGGTAAAAAAATGGACAGTGACGAAAATCTTGTATCGATATTCAGAAAACTTAACAGGCTGTTGAAATTCTCAATCCCGAAATTATAATATTTGAAAAATCCCAGAAAACTCATGTTGTAACGAGTGCAATAATAAAAATGGTCTTTTTCCGCCCTGGCGTTTTCAGCTTTGTATATCGCTTCACCGGCATAGAATGTGATAAGGGATATAAGAATCAGGATTACCAGGAAAATGTCACTGGTGGTCCAGTAAAACACGTAGTCTGCTGCGAGCAGAAAAACATGCTGGAACTTCAGTTTTTTAAGTGCAATCAGCACCACCATTGCTACGATGAAAAAAACCGCAAATTCCACGGAATAAAACTGCATTATTTCCCAACCTCCCGCACAATGATCTGTGCCATATCCTGAGAAAAATGAAATTCTTCCCTGGGCATTCATATGCGATGTGTCAGAGAAATAGTCACTCGGTATGGTCCAGGAAATCATAATAGGGCACTCCAAGGGTAGTTACATAGGATCGGAAATTTTCTTTCGTTGTATACGAGATCCTTTTTGTTGATATCGGATCTGTGGGCATGTTGATGATTATCACGGTAATATTGTTTTTATGCAGTTCCTGAACCATATACTGCAAAGCACGTTTATTTATGGAATCTTCGTATACTGGGAAAAAAGTGTATCATTGACGGGATCATACTGGTTGATTTTCTCTGTTTTTTCTTCTATTGAAAAATTTTTTACATTCTGGAAAGGATTTTTAAAATTATTCCGGTATGCATAATCAGCAAATGAATTTGGTGTTAATTTATTCAATGTCATATAATTCAAATATGAAATAATATAGATCCTGTTTGATGTATCTCTCGTAAACGGGTCTGAATTCAATAATTCACGTTGTTTTGCATCAAACAGATACGTTGTGGTATTATCGAAAACCACTCTGCCGGTTAATAACATCAGCCGTGAATTATCAATTTCTCCATCACTGTACATATTTCTGATATCGGTACCGATAACGACAATTTCCGGTTTTGATGAAATAATAGCATTTAACTCGATTAACCGTCGCAAAGGTGAATCCGCATTGACTGCCAGATTGTAACAATTGAATGAAATGTTTGACTTTTTCAAATCTTCATCGACCGCGTAACAATCGAGTCCTTCTTTCATCTGGCTGGTACCGATAAAATACACATCAGGTACCGTTGAAGTGTTTTTTTGCGAATAAAAGTTCAGGACACAGAGTTCTCTCTGGTTGTTCTCCAGCCATGGGTTAACGAATACGCTGATAAATACCAGATAGCAGATACAGGCAAGAATTATTGCCAATGATAAGGTTAAGAGTATTTTAATTATTGACGCAATGTTTTGATCTGGCACGTTCACATACTAACGTTTCATTGAAAAATATATAGACTTTATTTTAAAAACACGGTAGAATTCAAGGGTATTCCGGAATATCGGGATCTGTTCAACACTCCCACAGTCGACTGGAAAAAAAATATCCGGTACCAATTATCTCTCCCGATATCGGGGGCTTGATACACCTCCGCTACACTTCGGACGGGCACGTGGGTCAGACTGAGATACCCTGGCACCTGCCTGTCCCTCTATCAGGGGGGTTATCCTGCCACACGTTCTCCCCTCAGGGATAGTGAGCGTAAAGGGGGATAAAAATGTTTTTGACTGATTTTCTGACATTTTCCAATAATTTTTTAAATGGGTGATAATCTGTGAATAGGGAATACTTACCAATAATCACCATTAACCGTGTAGTATTAAAAAAAATGTCCAGTCCCGTGATTACTCTTCCCTCGACCTGAACTGTCAGCCTGGCGATATACCCTTATGGCGTTTTGTCAACCAGGGTCTCAAGAAATGCCTTGAGCCGTTTCATCTTTACGGACCAGTCCAGATTTTCTGCTGCATAGGTCCTCATCTTTTGGGGATGTTCCGGATCGGTGCATACCCTGTGGGCAAATTCAATGACTTTTTCCAGATCAACCGGAAGTTTCGTCTGCGGGGATCCTGAAAATGAAGGGAAAATCTTCCGGGAAGTCCGGATCGGCGCTGGCAATGATGTAAGGGATACCCCGGGCACAATATTCGCGGGCTTTCAGGACTGATGCCTCTGTCAATCCGATCCGGTGAAGGGCGAGACTGCCTATGGCGATATCGCACGTGTTGAAGAGGTCATCCAGGTCTTTGCCTGTGGAGAATCCATGAAATATAACCTTATCTCCGACATCGGACTCGTTCATTATTTTTTTCAGACCAGATAATTCGGGGCCGTCCCCCGCGATATGGAGCGTGACCCTGACAGGGCCCTTGTAGGCCCCAAGACCCCGTATGAGCCGGTCAAGCCCGTGCCAGCGGTTGACATTGGCTACGCACAGGAGGTTAAGGTCCTGTACCTGACAGGAAACCGGTTTCCTGACGCTGACTGAATCGACGTTAAACCCGTTTCCGATCGTGATGTGGGGCTTGTCGGGATCACCCGAACGGGATAGCTGGTAGCGTGTGATCTGGTCGGTGACACCGACGATTCCATCACTGTATTTACGAATATCGCCTCCGTAAAAAAAATCAAACAGTACAGAGACATAATCCCCCACCAGGCGACGTTCGTTTGATTCTATGGACTGGTATTCAATAACAATTTTGCATTTTCTCGGACTTTTTACTATTTCAGAGGTTATTTTTGAAGGTGAAAGAATTCTTGTATAGAGAATTTCATCTGAATGCAATGCATCAATAATTTTTTTAATGGAATTATCACGAATTTTTGTACGTCTCATTTTTGCGAAAAAATTTTTTGGAGAATGAAATTCCAGACCAGGCACGATAATTTTATGAACAAAAGGTACAGGACGGGGAATTATCCTCAGTTTCCGGTCAATGAGTAAATTTCTGACGTTAATCCAAGGTTATTTAATTGCTTTACCTGGGACAGTATTTTTTTTTGTACACCGGATACTTCCTTTTCAAAAAACAGAACACTGTATATCAACTTCATTATTTCACGCCATGTATTTCAATTGATTCAGCGGGACAATTATCTGGTACGATATGACACAATATGGTTTTTTAAAACCCGGATTTTATTATTCATATTTCCGGTTTGAATTGAAATGTATTTCGTTTATTTACCTCATGCGGAAATCAGGGCAAAAATTTCCGGAGTGCATACCATACGGTCTCAAATATTTAAAAACCGGCTCCGCAGAAATGCCGGTGAAAAAGTACATTATAATTTTCTTTTGGTTTTGCCTCCTCCCCCGCAACCCGGGTATCCCCCATAGTGCTATTACCTCTCGTAAGGCTGACCTGATTGCCAGGAGGGGTCAAGGGGACACACCCCTCGGGGTGCCTCCCCCTCTGGGGGAAAGAGGGGGTCACCTTCGTATTTTTTTTATGTCATCGAAAAGATGAAAGCAAAATCAGATTTTTTCAAAGAGCCATTTTTTCAACTTTGTGGAAAGCATGTAATTAATCAAAGAAAAGGATAATTGGTAGAGAGGAGGGGACAGTGCCTGTCCCCCCTGACCGCCCCTGCGCTTTTTCGATGGTGCAGTATTACCTTTTTTGGGGGGTCGAACCCTGGTGGTATTGGATTAAAAACCCATCGTGAGCATTTGATTTTTTGAGCATTTCTGCAGAGCTGAAAAAAAATGAACACGATCAGGTTTTTTTGCCGCGCTGAAAAATCCCTTTCATAACTTTGAATACATAATTCATGATAACGATGACCTCTCTTTCACATAGAGATCGAGGAGTTTGTTTGTGATCACATCGCTCCTCCACCGGGATGCTGCAATTTTTCGGGATTCCTCAGAAAATTTTTTCCTTAACACAGCGTCATCGAGCAGCATTGCCATGTGGCTGGCAAGTTCCTCCGTTGACTGCGGGTTTATTAAAAATCCTGTTTTTCCGGGTGAAACCATGTAAGGAATACCTGAAACAGGCGGTGCAATTACCGGGATCCCCATAGCCATTGCCTCGGAAATCACCATCGGAGCCGTTTCCTGGAGAGTGGTCATAACCATTATACTTGCTTCAGAATACAACCTGAGAAGGTGCTCAAACGGGACCGGTCCTGGTACGGTGATGTCCTGTTCAAGATCATATTTTTTTATTGTTTTTTGTAATTCACTGAAATAATCCTTCTCTAAAATAGGGCCTGGCAACACGCAACGGAATTTAACGTTATCTTTTTTCAAAAGACTCAGTGCTTTTATCAGCGTTACCTGGTTTTTACGGCAGTTAATGCTTCCCGGATAGATAATTAATCGTTCGTTTTCCCGTTTTTCCTGATCAAAAAATACATCGGATACGGGATTTTCTATCACTTCTGTGTCCGGTATCCCCGTTTTCAGATAATGATCGACTTCACTGACCACGTACGGCGAAATTGCGATTAATTTTTTCAACCTGCGTGAAAAATAGTTAAATCTCTTTATATTGACTTCGTACGCAAATCTCGGATAACCCTGAAAATAGTTTTTCTCTTTCCACATCATTCCATGGAGGGTAAAAATCGTTGGAATTTTTAACAGTGTTCCGACGAATGCACCGGAAATTGAATGGGAATGAACCAGGTCAGTTTTTTTCTTCCCGGTTTTAAGCCGGAGTACATAATTTATATCGCTCAATAATGCTGTCGGGACAAATTCCCTGAAATATTCAACAGATATATTGCTATAGGTATTATCTTTTGCAGAAACCGAACGCAGGGTAGTACCGGTTGTTGATAGTATATGTAAAAAAATATCCTCTTTTTCAAGCCTCGAGTGGTGCTTTTTTAAACCTTCGACCGTATCAAATGCAACTCCCTGCGGCCCCCCGGACTTTCTTTTTTCGGAATAATGAAGAATTAATGTGATATCCATTGAATTTAAGTGATACCGGCAGGATTAAATCATTTACTATCTTCTGTAATTCAGGTAGTAACCTCTTATTTTGCCTGCAATGTCCGATCCGACTGGCTCTGTCGGGAAAGACGATGAACCGGCTCTCTTTGAAACGCTCAGAAAAAAATTAAATTATAACATTCCACGGGGCTTTTGTTTTCACATCCCCACCGTGTGTCTCTTCATTGCGATTACCACCAAATGGTTAACCTGATTGTAAAAATGGGGGAAGGGGGACACACTCCCTGGGTTGCTTCCCCCACCGGAGAAGAGAGGGGGTTACCTTCGGATTTTTTTCAAGTCAGTAAAACAATACATAATATCAGGTTTTCTCCAGAGCCGATAAACCTGCAACTTTATAAAAACATTCGTACCTTCACTGGATAGTGCAGGATCTGTCGATTAAAATTTGGGAAATTGAACCGTTTACTAAAAAAATATCTTTGTAGAAATGTTTTTAAAAAACTTTAACGGTCTATAGAGGTTTCACCCCCGCCGCCTGGCTCCCCCAAATGCGATAACTCCTGAGAATGGTATACAGCACTATCGCGCAGCGCAGGGGCGGTCAGGGGGGACAGGCACTGTCCCCTCCTTCATATTCTGTGCTTTAATTTTATACTCTGATAAAAATGAATTCTACAGAGCCTCAAAAATACCCTTTGTGTAAAACCAGGATTTTATAAAGGAAATAAACATTTTTTTTGGGTAAAGTGTTATTTTAACCCTGTATCTTTCTAAAAAACCGGCTGTATATAATTCTTCAATCAATAGTAATAACGCTCCCGGGGGCTTTGGCAAAGCCTCCGCCCCAGCCGCTGTGGCGGCCCCCACAATGCGATAATCCCCAAATACCGGGTACATCCTAGGAAAAAGTGATGCATGAAAATCACTGTCGCTTTTTTCATTTCAATTTTAGTTGCGAATTTTTTTTTTTAAAATATCATCGGAAGAATGAAAAATTTAAGGGGCTGATTTCGTACAGTACCCTTTTTTGTTATTACGGCGTCTTCTAAAGGTCCTGGTGCATATAGACATCGAGAAGTCTGTTTGAGATAACTTCACTTTTCCACCGGGATGCTGCGATTTGCCGTGATTCCCCGCTGAATTTTTTCCTCAACGAACTGTCATCGAGGACTTTTTTTATTTTATCAGCGATTTCCACCGGATTGTGTGGATCAATCAGGAATCCCGATTTACCTTCTGAAACCATATACGGAATACCTGAAATACGTGATGCAATCACCGGAGTCCCGGTTGCCATCGCCTCGGATATTACCAGCGGGGCCGTTTCCTGATATGAGGTAATTACCATAACGCTGGCATCAGCATATAACCTGAGCATCTGATCGAAGGGTACGGGACCGGGATGGTAATATCATCGTTCAGGTCATAGTTCCGGATTAATTTTTTTATGGTATCATAATATCCATTATCCATAATTAATCCGGGTAAAATACAATGAAACCCGACCTTCTCTTTTTTTAAGCGGTACAGCGCTTCAATGAGGTTTTTTTGATTTTTTAACGGGCTGAAATATGCAGGATAGAGGATCAGACCCTCATGTTCTCTTTTTTCCTGTTCAAAAAATGCATCGGATACGGGATTTTCAATCACTTCTGTGTCCGGGATCCTCATTTTCAGATAGTGATCGACTTCACTGACCACGTACGGGGAAATTGCGATTAATTTTTTTAACCGCCGTGAAAAATAGTTAAACCTCTTTATATTGACTTCATACGCAAATCTCGGATACAGACCCTGAACATAGTTTTTCTCTCTCCACATCATCCCATGGAGGGTAAACATTGTCGGGATTTTCATGAGGGTTCCCACGAATGCACCGGAAACAGTATGGGAATGGATCAGGTCGATCTTCTCTTTCCTTTTTTTAATCCGGAGATAATAATTCACATCACTCAATAATGCTGTGGGGACCATCCTCCTGAAATATTCAACCGTTATATTGCTGTATGTATCGTCTTTTCCGGAAACCGGATGCAGGGCGGGTTCGGCTGTTGTGAGAATGTGGAAAAAAATGTCCTCATTTACCAGCCTCCTGTGGTTCTTTTTCAATCCCTCAACGGTGTCGTATGCGACCCCTTGCGGACCCCCTGTCTCTCTTTTATCAGAATAATCGAGAATTAACGTGATGTCCATGGAATTAAGTGATGCCGCCGGATTAAATTTTTTGTGTCTCTTGCCACCCGGGCTTTTTTTGGTCATACGAACGAATGATAAATCATAACTATCTCTTTTGAAATTTCCTTCCACGTGAACTGCCGGCCATACGCAATGATTGCATCCCTGTCCCATTCCCGGTCCAATGATTCGAGGATATTATTGCCCAGTTCCTGTACATTGCCCAGTTCACTCAGTATTCCATAGGTGTCAGAAGAGATGGTGTCGGGAATTCCCCCGACCCGGGTCCCGATAAAGGGTTTTCCGCACCCCAGGCACTCAAACATGACGGTCGGGTTTCCTTCATTCAGGCTGGGGAGGACAAATATGTCACCGGCATTTATCCATATGGGTATTTCATTATGGGGTTTTGCCCCGACAATTTTTACATGGTTTTCCAGCTGCAGTTCTGCGATCAATCTCTCCATGGGTGTTCTCAGTTCCCCGTCTCCTACGATATAACAGACAACATCATCCCTCTTTTTTTTCACTTCATGCATTGCCCGGATTAAAATTTCATGGCCTTTGACTGCATCATACAGTTTTGCAACATTTACCAGGATTTTTTTATCCCGGGGTAAGCGGAGCGTGTGCCTGCATTCATTCATGTCCATGGGGAAGAAACGTTGATCATCAAACCCGTTGAGAATTACTGATACCGGTTTTTTTATGGCTAACTTCTCAATGGAGACAAGATTATTCCGGCTGACCGTAATGATATGATCCGCGGAATTCAGGATGCGGGATACCTGTTCTTTGTAAAAAGCGTTTTTAAACGGCAAATCATAAATATCCATACCGTGCGCCGTAATAATAAACGGGACATGGTATTTTTCCTTTAATTCTGAACCAACGTACCCTGCAGACCAGGTGAAATGTGCATGAATTATATCAAACTTCAGGGAATATTTTGAAATGACCTTTTCAACTGATTTCAAATGACTCCTGCCGAGATTTTCATATCCTGATGCTGTCGGGAGATACAGGACCGGTGTCGGGAAAACATGGACATTGTCCGGTTTATTGCTGAGATCAATTTTCTGGGCTGCGGAAAAAGGTACCAGGTAACTGACCGGGATAATGCGTGATATCTCTGCAAGGGGGTTGGTCCGGACCAGCACAAAAATATCCTGGAAATCAGGGGCCATCTGGTTGACCTGGTCCTTGACAAAGGTTGCATAGGTGTGGGAAATAATCAACAGGCTGGGTTTTTCCATCGTCTTATCGTCCCGTATCAGACACATCATGGCACGGCTGATTCTTTTTTCATGGAAAGATAACTTTGAGGATACGTCTCCACAAACCAGATCAGGAACTGGGTTGCATTGAGTTTATCTTTCAGAAAAGCATCTCTTTTCCGGATCCATTCTTCTTTTACCTGCGGGTTTTCCAGCAATTCCACGGCCTTTTTTAATGCCGGTTGCTGTTCCCTGAAATTACAGAGCAGTCCATAGACCTGTTCTAAGTCACTGACATATCCCAGCCCTCCTGATAAGGAGGAGACATAAATTGCAGGTGTCCCCATCATCGCCGCCTCGGCAGCTGTTGTCGATCCTTCTCCGAAATACAGGGTTGCAAAATACAGCAGATCATGCAATTTTTCCACGGGTATGGTGAGCTGGTATTTTTTCAGGTTATCGGGTAATGCCTGCTCAGATGTAATGAATACTTTCCCGAATTTCTCCAGCTGCTCCACAATTTCCCCGCGGTTTTGTAAACCGGTCTGTCCCAGATCGTGCTGGGCATCAAAAGCAACGAACCGCAGGACAATAAACCGCTCCCCGGGTCTGAGGCCCGCATCAGCAAGTACCGAGATATCCGGGTGGAAATAATCGGGATGAAGATAAAATAACTCCTTATAGGTATCAATTTTTACCTGTTTTTTCCCAAAGTCTTTGGTAAAACACCTGGGGGTAAGGACTACGTCTGCAAACGGGACATAGAGGAGGTGTTCCCATTTTGCATGGTCAGTGTCTTCAAAGTTGATGCAGGGTTTTTTCAATACTTTCGATACATGTGCTGCGCGAATGGAGCCAAATCCGACAAAAATATCAGGATTGAACTTTTTTACTGCCTGGTACATTTTCAGGTCGAGGAGGGGAATGTTTATCATTTTTTCTGCCAGGGATTTCCCGTAACTCCCCAGTTTTTCATACTGAAATCCATACCTGTCCAGTAAATGGTACGATACCTCTTTTCTGCTTGCTGTAATGAGGATAGTATGTCCCCGCTTCTCCATCTCCCGGATGAAGTTTTTAAAAAAATGGACATCTGCCGGGTGATTGATATCAACGACAATTCTCATGGTGCAGGTTGCACCTCGCAAAAAAAGACCGCTTCGGGTGTACCCGGAAACGGATCCGTACTCAGGCATAGCTCGATTTTCGCCGGTTAACCATAAAAAAATGATCCTGTATCTGAAGCGTTCTTATCCCACGGGGCTTCGTATTTTGATGGATCTGTTGAGTTTAGCCTGTTTTACGCGATTATGGTTTCTTTTTCGGGGCTCCGGCGAAAAAGCAGAGCACGCGGATTGCAGCAGATGAAACGGTTTCTACATCTTTTTTGAGTTGAACTCCACAAAACAATGAGATGATCGTATAATTTGTGTTTATTTTATAATTATACCCCCAAATTTCTCAAATTCAGAAATAAAAAAGTATATATATAATCAATTTATATTAGAATATACTGGAGATTACGATCCATGCATACACCGGGCATTGAAGCATTCCACCAACGGTATTTTCTCCTGCGGGTAGTGATGGAATACGACGATGCGGCAGGACTGATTAAATTTCGGCGTGAAAGGATGGTGCCAGCACCATGAATGCCGAGATCGTGTTGATACCTTTATTGATAGCATTCCTGTTTTTTATCGGTATACTTGCGCTGTTGGTGGGGGGCAGGCTGCTCTACGAATTCGGTTTACGAACCTGTGGAAAAAAGAGCAAAATAGTGTTTAAAAAAATACGTGCCCCGTAACTCTGGCGATCTCTTTTAATCATGGTGCATGTATCGCAGAATTTTTTTCCCGGTATTCATTAAAAAATCCAGAAATGACCATACGAGCCATTCAACGGGATTTGAAGACCACCGTTCCGGATGCACCGTTATGTAGATGGTGTTTTTGGGTCCTGCCGGAAGCCATGCAATAAGATCATCGGTTGTGTCAAGAGAGACCGGATTATCTTTTCCCCGTGTTGAATTCATCACGTCCCGGAGTGAATGCTTATTGCTCCACGTCCTTCCGGTATCGGTGAGGTAGGTTATGTCGTCCTGTTCAAATGATAAAAATGCCTCTCCGCGGATTCCATATGCAAAAAAATCATAGTGTTTCCACAGATCGCGATTATTATATTTTGAGAGCGGGCTGCCATGCATGCAGATGGTATCGACAGGACATAGTTTTCTGAACTCTTCGAGTTCCTGTAAAAAAAGGGCGATCGCTTTTGGATAATCCCCGTTTGTTTTACTCAGGACTTCATAGTGATACCCGATTTCATGGCCAAGATCCCTGATTTTTCGTATGATATCAGGTCTGAATGTGGAAGGATACCGGAAATAGTACCGAAGAACGGATACCCATTTCATGTTCCCGTTTTGCCATATTAAGGGAGTTTTTTATCATCCGGTCAACATCATGGCGTATTATCACGACATTTCCTGATGGTTTCTCTGACAGGTAATCTGAAACCGTATACACTGAATAGTGCTCTCCCACAACCCTGCAGAGTTCCTGATATTTATCGAGAGTAAAATCAAGGGATTCAGAAGCCATGCTGCCCGGTACCACCCATTCGTACACTTCTTCTGCTGTATATTAAAAAACATCGACCCGTCATGTCCCGGTAGCACAGGAATGATATCAGGTATAAAAAGGGGAAAATTTCTGGCAGGGTGAACGGTTTTTGATTTTTATCATTCTTTTTGGATCGGTGACCTTTTTGTAGGAACAGGGATATTGTCTATTGGTACGGAATCCTGATGAGAAAGAAACAAATCGGTACAATTATCCTCGGGCTCTGGCTCTCCATCCTGGCAGTCACTATGCTCGTGACGGAACGATTTGACCTTGCTCTGTTCTTGTTACTGGGGTTCATCGGTTTTTTGGTGATCGTGGGACTCATGGAGCCACACTATGTCAAGCCCGGTTACCTGTGGTATATCCGGTTTCTGATACTCGTGGGGATCGTGGTATTCGGTTCAATTGTCGCACAAAAGGTACTGGATATACTTGGGCTGGAAATTGTCCTGGCATGACATCTGAACATCGCTCTTCTCTGTCATCCCCTTTTATAAAGGATATGAAATACCTTTTAAAATACCAGGGAGATATGATGTTAGTGAAAGGAATGCGGGGCCAAAAAAAAGGCGTACGCCGGGGATAAAACATGAAGGCATTTCACCTGAACAAGTATTTGACGGCAGCAATTCTCTTCCTGATTGCAGGTGCAGTTTTCGTTGCGATGGCCCTGATTACCAATCTCGGGGAATTTATAACTGCTGCGTTTGTGATTTCCGGCATGGTCTGTGTTATGACAGGGATTTTCATGATGACCTTTTCTGGAGGCGAACCGGTAGATCCAAAACTGGTCGGGCTCCTTCCTGCACAGGGTTGTATGAATATCTGCCGTATCGCGTCGGACCTCGGTATCCAGGGCAATGCATATTTCCTTCCTCCGAGGATTTCCGGAGAAACGCGGGTCATGCAGTTTAACCCGGCTCTTCCCTACGATGGAAAAATGATTTATGCAAAAACATCTTTTCCGGAGACAGGGCCAAAAGGGCTTGTTACCATTCCTTCCTGCGATCCGCTCATCCAGCAGCTCGATGAAGAGAAACGATCTGAAAATTCCGGATAATAATGAAAATTTATGCCAGCTCATCCGTGAAGCAACCGGGGAGATTTTTGAGTTTTCTCCCCGGGTTATTACCCGCTGGCATGGTAATACGGTCACCATAACGTTCCAGCGGTACCGCTTCATTGCAGGGTGCCAGCATATTTTTCTGGAATCCCCGGGATGTTGTTCCCGGAATCCCTGCCCGGCATGCAGCCTTTGCGGGGTGCTGTTAGCGGCGGGAACCGACAAGGCGGTTGCTCTTGAACAATGTTCAACCGGCACTTCATCCCGTGACGTTAACCTGGTCTTCCGGATCCTGCCCCTCCCAGACGTCCAGCAGGATATGGAGGTTCCGGTGGCTCGCGTTGATACGGTTCATGGCGACAACATCAAAACCCGGGATATTTTCATTAAATAACAGGAATTCCACGCGGTTATACCCGGTTTTGTTCACCGACAGGTTATAGGGAATTATTGCGGTCTGGTTCGGGGAAAGGGAAAGCGACAGACGGTCCTGGGGATCCATAGTATCAATACGGTAGGTACTGGTGGCATTATCGAAATGCGTGAGCATCAACCATGTCTCAATGGTATACGTGATCCTCCGGTTCTCGTGATTTTCAACACCAACGTACAATGGATATGAATGGTTGGTAAAAATATTGCGAGGGTAATGTGCGGCTGTCTGGTTTTCCCCAAGAACGAAGAAATCCGTGAACTGTTCACCTCCCCGTGGAACGGCGATGATATAGATTGTTGTCAGGAGGGCAATAATGATGCCAGCAGCAAGGACAGCACCGAGGAGCCGGTCACGTCTGTGCGGTCCTGCAGGAAGAATTTCTTTTCTGACCGTTTCCGCAAAGCTTAAAAATGGCATTCTGAACTGTTCTTCCAGCGGAAGCATGGCTCTCTGGTAGTGTGCCACACAGGTAATCAGAAGCGTGAATACCGTAAGTGCTGTCACGATAGGATCAAGCCGGATCCCCCACGGGGTAAAATTTAATCCAAGACCGATAATGGGGACAACGGCAATGGACACGCAGACGGAGAGCACTATCCGCTCGGTGAGATCGATATCACCTTCCTTTGGGAAGAGTGCCAGTATAATGCAATAACCCGGGATGAAAAGTATAACCGGAAGGGCCAGCACAACCCTCACGGGTGTCTCGCTGATGACCGGGAGATAGATCGCGCTGATCGCTGCTGCAAGCCATACTATCACCAGTTTCAGGTCGTTTGGAAACGCCTGCCTGACAAAGGCTGAATGGAGCTTCCGGGTAAACGTTTCTTCATACAATGGACTCACTCCTGCCCAAAGAAGACTCATTTCACTGACACCACTATATCTGCAGAGGCAAAGCAGGCAGGGGGAAGAAATTTTTTTTGTGGATAGTGTTGTTTGTTTCAAACTTGGCAGCTCCTGATTACGGGATGAGGATTTGTGCACCGGACGGTGCATTCAGCTGGTATTCCGGAAGTGAACCCATGTCATTTTTCCGGCAGGTGCAGACGGCGGTCCACTTCTTTCATGGCGGCTTTAGAAAATTTCGTATGCAGGGTTTTTAATGCCTCTTCTCTTGTTATGTTCCCCTGGCGGACAAGGGCTGACTGGTCATAGGCGTATGAATGGATATGGTACTTGTCGAAGTGGTTTTTTATTGCATAGGCATTCAGCAGGCAGTTGGATGAATTGGGATCTTTTAAATCCGGTTCTGTCCAGCCCAGTCTGATGATGTCTTTTTTGAACTGGTGTTTATTGTATTCCCAGACAAGGAACGGGTGAACGATCATCACCTCGGTGTCAGGAGGACTTGCGGTGATAGTGTCCTTGTCCATCAGGTACAGGTCCCTTTCCTTCACCCCCATGGTCTTCAGCTGTGCATCGAACAGTTTTCGTATCCAGCTCATGAATGGCTTTGTAAGGGTAACAAAGGGAACTTCGGTCTGGCCGGGGGAGAATGCAAAAACAATATAGGGGATTTTTGCATGTATGGCCATTTCAACAAGTTTCTGCTTGATGATGCTCATGCAGGTATTGCACATATCGCTTGCCCGGTATTTTGCAAAACCCGGATAGGCATCCTTTGACACGGCTGCTTTACAAAATATATCCCGCATTTTCGTTTCATCAAGCGAAAGGCAGAAATAGGTGCTGTTTGTCATCTCGCAGAATTTTCTCGCATTTTTAAAAGCGGTATCGGAAATAAACCCATTGTCAAACTGAACTGCCAGCACCCGTAAGTGCGGGTATTCTTTCTTTAACCGGTACAGTGCATACGTGGAATCAACCCCCCCTGAAAGGGCGAAGATCACATCGTACTTTCCCTGTTTTTTTATGGATGTGAACAGGGTGTCCATCTGGGTTTTGTATTCCTCTTTTTTTTCCCTGGAAACCGGGGTATAGTGTTCACAGAACTGGCATAGTCCCGTATCAGGATTTATGGTAATCCCGGGTGTTTCGGAATCCAGGGCGCAATTTTTGCAAATAACCGTATCCATTGGTATCACGAACTTTCTGTCATTTTTTTGAGTTTTATTACCGACTGGCTGATCCCGGACAGGGTATCGAAATTATCCGGGGTGATGAGTTCCATGGGAATTTCGATTTTATAGGTGCTCTCAAGATAATCCACGAGCTGGAGTAACCCGATTGAATCGATAACACCGGATTCTGTCAATGATTCATGGTCCTTCAATGAACTCCTGCCATCGAGAAATCCACGTGATTTCAAAAATTGCAGAATATCTTTGCTTATCTCGTTCATGGGGGTTCACATCGTTTTTTTTAAAACAGATGTACAATTTTGCAAATTGTCTGATATAAATTGTTTGATATAGTATTTCTAGTAAGAGATCAGACTAAAATAATGGTGTCACATGGATAACCAGACCTCCGGAAACAGGTTTGAAATAAAACAGAAATACCCCGGTTCCCGGTGGTATTATGCCTCCGGTGAAGATTTCGTAGTTGAGATTGCCCTGCGATATTTCTGACCTGATTCTGTATACAAAAGAACATGGTCTCCAAAAGGGAGTTCATTTGAGAAAAACTCAAAAACCCCCTGCTTCCGGCCGAAATTGAGCCGGCAAAAAATATATTCACGGTATGAAGAATGCTTTCCGGATGTGTGTGTTCGGAGTTGTCACCCCCGGTTTATCAGCAGCGGACGGGAATGTGCAGGTTTTCTTTCCTGCAGTTTCCTGTACGGAAAAAAAGCGTAATGGTATCTGATATCAATGATAAAACTCAGAGAAGTTGAAGAGAAAGACCTTCTCCCCTTAGCCTGAATTCTTACCCCGGGGATTCGCCTACACGACCAAAGAATTCTGGACAGCCCGGTTTGAGATGTGGTGGGCAGGCAACCCGGCCTTCACTCCGCAATTCCCGAGGGG
Source organism: uncultured Methanoregulaceae archaeon (assembly GCA_963733045.1). Classification (GTDB taxonomy): domain Archaea; phylum Halobacteriota; class Methanomicrobia; order Methanomicrobiales; family Methanospirillaceae; genus Methanoregula. The sequence continues at coordinate 20,278 of CAVTBZ010000011.1, forward strand.
CTGGGTGCTGGAAAATGATGGTGCTCTTGTTGGCTTTATCGGGAATATTCCGGTAAAATTCCTCATTTCCGGCCAGGAGAGGATTGCTGCTGCTTCTTCAAGCTGGTTTGTGGATCCTTCGATCCGTGGTATGGCCAGCCTCAGGCTTTTCAATGAATTCTTAAAACAAAAAAGTGCCTCCCTGTTCCTCTTCAAAGCCGAGGATGAACAGCTTATGCAGTTTTTATCCCGGTATCATTTTGAAGAATATATCCTCCCGAAATCAAGGAAAGAATACGCGTATATTCTGAATAAGAACCATGTGTTTTTCAATTTTTCAAAATTCATCTTCAGCAAACATATCCCGAAAATAGCGGATTTACCGGAATTGTATAAACGTTTCTGGTTTTTACTCCTTGGGTATATGTTCCAGAGATCTGTTACACGACCGGACGCTTCCATCGGTGAAGCATATACCTCTTCTCTCTGTACTTCCTGTGACGATGCGTTTTTACCGGTATGCGGGCACTTCCTGAAATCCTGTAATGTTGCCCTGTCCCATGATACCAGAACCTTAAACTGGCTGTATTTTCCCAAGGCAAGATGGTTTAAACGGGTGGTGATCCAGTGCCGGCGGTCGCGGGATAACAGCCTGGCAGGTTACATGGTGTTCGATATCGAACGGAATAACACCTCATGAACCGGGAAATATGCGGCTCATGGAGATGTTCATAGCGGATGACAATCCCGGGGTGCTGGCATCATTGACCACCTGTGCCATTGAAACCGGAAAAAAGAATAATGCCGCATTGCTGGTGGTCTTTGCAAACACCACGGAAACAGACCGGTATTTCAAAAGGACATTTCTCCTGAGAAGGGCAGCCCGTCATTTCCGCTATCTCAAATTTTCAGACACTCCTGAAATGCGTCCGGTCAGCGATAATTCCGGGTATGTCTGCCCCTCGCTGATTTACCCCCCACAGTAGGATTTTTTATTATTTTTTCATCGTGATATACGCGTTTTTCTTTACGGTCATGCTCCCCAGAGTATTGGTTATTGTCAGGATAACCGTATATGTCTGCGTCTTTTTTGTGCTCGTGTAGGTATGCACCGGGTTCTCGATGGCCGATGTAGTTCCATCCCCGAAGTCCCACGCATACGTCAATGGTGCCCTCCCGGTTGACTGACTGGTGAATCGGACGGTCAGTGGTGAAGTCCCGGAGACTGGATCTGCGGTGAAGGCAGCAACCGGGGCTGACGGTTGCGGGTTCACCGTGACGAAATTAATCTTGACTTCAGTATCACTGCCGGCACTATTCCTGACTGTCAGGTTTACCGTATAATCACCTGCTGATGTATACGTGTAAGAGGGATTCCTTGCAGTGCTATCCACAATCCCATTGTTATCAAAATCCCATGCACAGGTTAATCGGGTATTCGTTATTGACTTGTCAGTGAATTGAACGGTCAGCGGGACGGTACCTGTACGGGGGGTTGCATTCGTGAAATTTGCGTCAAATTCATCGGGAACCAGTTTTCCGGTGGTCCATATTCCTACTTTTGGAGAATCCGTGGTTGTTCCGAAATGGATTCTCTTATAAACCACACCGGTTTTCGTTGTTTCGAGAATCCAGTTCCCCGTGGATGGCCGGAATACCCCGATGTCGGTAGTCCCGTCCCCATTCCAGTCGCCGGTTACCGGGATATCACCCATGGATCCAAACGAGATTCTTTTATAAACCACGCCGGATTTCGTTATGTCGAGAATCCAGTTCCCGTTGGATGGCCGGAATACCCCGATATCGGTAGTCCCGTCCCCATTCCAGTCGCCGGTTACCGGGATATCACCCATGGATCCAAACGAGATTCTTTTATAAACCACACCGGTTTTCGTTATGTCGAGAATCCAGTTCCCGTTGGATGGCCGGAATACCCCGATATCGGTAGTCCCGTCCCCATTCCAGTCGCCGGTTACCGGGATATCACCCATGGATCCAAACGAGATTCTTTTATAAACCACACCGGATTTCGTTATGTCGAGAATCCAGTTCCTGTTGGATGGCCGGAATACCCCGATATCGGTAGTCCCGTCCCCATTCCAGTCCCCCACCTGAGGGGTATCGCCCGTTGTTCCGAAATTGAATGTCTTATCAACGATCGAATCTTTGAAATAATTCAGATACCAGTTCCCATTTGATGGCTGGAATACTGCTGCATCAGAGATCCCATCCCCGTTCCAATCCCCCACCTGAGGAGTATCTCCCATTGTTCCGAAGTGGAATGCTGTAGTAACGACACCGGTATTGTTAAAATCAAGTTTCCAGTCGCCCGTTGTTGTCCGGAATATACCGATTTTGGCTCCATTTACAATAACATAATCCGGTCGAGTCAACGTACCAGTCCCTTTATCGGTTGTCACGGTCAACGAGACCGTGTATCCCCCGCCCTGACTGTAGGTATGTGCTGCGTTCTGCGTTGTGCTGAAGGTCCCGTCTCCGAACGACCAGTTCCAGGACGTTGGATTGTTTACCGAGGTGTCCGTGAATATAACCGTTAACGGAGCAGTCCCGGAGAGTGGCGTGCCATAAAAGCTGGCTGACGGGGCATTATTAATAGTAAATCCGCCGGGAAGCGTACCGAACTTACCGTCCGGGTTGATGACTACCACAGTATAAGCTCCGGATACTTTGTTGATGAGGTTGAGTGAACAGGTAATTTTGTTTGATGATACTACATTTACACCGGTAGCGGTCACAGTTCCGACATTCACGATCTCAAGCGCATTGCTGGTTCCCGCACTGCCCACATAGGCGTAATTACCGGCAACGAATACACTTTGGGGGTTATTCAGGTATGCATTCGATATACTGCCCATATGGACCGGGTTTGCCGGATTCGTGACATTCACGATCTCAAGCGCATTGCTGGTTCCCGCACTGCCCACATAGGCGTAATTACCGGCAACGAAGACACTTTGGGGGTTATTCAGGTATGCATTCGATATGCTGCCTATATTTTGTGGGGTTGCGGGGTTCGTGACATCCACGATCACAAGCGCATTGCTTCCATAACTTGTCACATACGCATAGTTTCCGGAAACATAAACGCCCGATGGAGAAAATATGGTTGGACTGCTGCTCTTACGCACCGGGTGTGCCGGATCCGTTACATCCACAATCTCTAATACATTGCTTCCGGAACTTGCCAGGTAGGCATAATTGCCGGCAACGAAGACGCTTTTTGGGTTCAACAAGTATGCGTCCGGGTTTGCTATACTACCCGTATGGATCGGGGCTGCAGGGTTCGTGACATCCACGATCTCAAGTGCATTACTGCTTCCGGAACTTACCACATAGGCGTAATTGCCGGAAACGAATACACTTTGGGGGTTCGACAAGTATTCGTTCGATATGCTGCTCTTATGGACCGGGGCCGCCGGGTTCGTGACATCGACGATCTCAAGTGCACTGCTTATGTAACTTGCTACGTAGGCGTAATTACCGGAAACGTAAACGCTTTGCGGGCTCGACAGCAGAGCCCCACCGGTACCGTCTGATATACTGCCCTTATGTACCGGAGCCGCCGGGTTCGTGATATCCACGATCTCAAGCGCATTGCTTCCGGAACTTGCCACATAGGCGTAATTACCGGAAACGAAGACGCTTTGCGGGCAAGATAGCAGAGCCCCACCGGCGCCGTTTGATATACTGCCTTTATGGACCGGGTTGACCGTGACTGGAGTCAGTATCACAGTCGCACCTGGTGTAAAATTGGCCCCGGAAATGGACGTGATCACTGGAGTTGATGTATTGAAATCGGAAACCGGCAGAATACCGGTCACTGAAGGTACTGCTCCCGCTGCTACCGGGGGGATGATAAGCAGCACAAGACACACCATAATCAGAGAATACTGCATTTCCTTCCTGTCTCCTGCTGTTATCACGATGTTGGATCTTCCTCCTCCGATTCTCCGTTCATGACGATACCTGCGGACATTTTTGTCCTGACTCCAGAGCTCAGGTGGTTTTGACAATGCAGACCCCCCACATAGCATAAATCCCGTCCCAAACAGGATTATTCCTGAAAGGTGTCGTATAATAAAGCACTACCCCACTTTTTTAGGGAAAGCCGGGGTCATGCATTGAATACTATCTCTGGTGCCGGTGGTGTTTTCCCCGATCATTCCCTGTTCTTTCTCCTATTAAAGTGTGGCGATGCACTGGTGCAAGGCAGCGCCACCAGGCTCGTTCATCTCAGGCTTTTTCTGCTGTTCCGGTGATGAAAAATTCCTCCCATGAACCACGTGGGGTATTACCCCCGGGTTTTTGTGGAATGTGTAGAGATAGATGAAGGAGAGATAATTTGGTTTTAACCGTATTTTATAGAATTTCGGTAGTTTACCTGCGTTGAAATGTATATTTTTTATAAAAATTTTTACCTGACAAGATCATAAATTATTATCTGCTCACACAATATCCCGTTTTGCAATTTTTCCGGTGGACCCTTTGGGTAATGAGTCCCGGAACTCAACATATTTCGGGACCATGAAACTTTCCAGGTGTTGTTTACAATGACTGATAACATCCCTTGCAGATAACGACGGGTCACTGGAAACAATATATGCCTTGATTGCCTCACCTTCGAGTTCATCGGGCACACCGACGACTGCTGCTTCGAGGACACTCGGGAGAAGGTAGAGGGCATTTTCTACCTCCTTGGGAGCCACCTTCTCTCCCCGTGTCTTGATGATATCATCGGCCCGGGAGATGAAATAGAGAAAGCCTTCTTCGTCCTGCCTGAAGAGGTCACCGGTATATAACAGCCCTTCATCAGGAAATCTCCCCGGCCCGAACGTGCAGGCGGTCTCTTTGGGCTTGTTTAAGTAACCCTTCATGACGTGCCTTCCCCGCACGACAAGCTGGCCGATATTGCCCGGCGGGAGACGCTCTCCATCCGGCCCCTGGATCCATACCTCGGTTCCGGGAATGGCGATCCCGACAGAACCAGGACGTTTTTTAAGTTCAGATGGCGGGAGATACAATATCCGTTTGCACTCCGTCTGGCCGTACATCGAATACAGGCTGGCCTGGGGGAACTTTGCACACACCCGCTCAATGTGGGAAACCGGCAGGGCAGCTGCGGTGTTTGTTATGTACCGCAGGGACGAGAGGTCGTAGGCACTCAGGTCCATCTGGAGCAGGACGGAAAAGATTGTAGGAACGGCAGGGAACCCGGTCACCCGCTCCTTTTCCATCTTCTTAAAAACTGAAGTGGGAAACATGAACGACCGTTCGAGTAACCAGCGTGCCCCCGAACTTAAAGACCATGAGCGGCTGGAACAGCCCGTAATCAAATGAGAGGGGAAGACAGTTGAGGACAATATCATTTTCGGTGTTCTCAAGATACGTGATAATTGAGCTTGTGGCAAAATCCACGCAGGTGTGGGGTTCCATGACCCCTTTGGGCTCCCCGGTGCTCCCCGAGGTATATACGAGACAGGCGAGGTCATGTCCTGACACTTCGGGGGATTTCCCTGACGGGGAATAATTTTTCTGTACATCCGACCAGGATACCGCCGGGATGTTTCCTGCCGGTTGTTCTGTGTCTTCATCGCCACAGACAATCATGCAGCGCAACGAATTACAGGCATCCAGTACGGGCCCGAAGGCAGGTAACTGGTTTTTGAAAAGGACCGCTGCCGATGCACCGCAGTCATTCAGGATATACGAGAGTTTTTTTTCTTTTATGGAATGGTGGACAACCAGGAACACTCCACCGGCTTTCAGGATACCGAAGATGGCAGCGATTGTTTCAACTGAATTCGGGGCAACGATGACAACCCGGTCACCCTTTTGTACGCCGTGTTCTCTGAGTGCAGAGGCACACCGGGCAGCCATTTCATCGAGCTGGCGGTAGCTCAGCCGCTGGTCGCCCATGATAAGTGCAGTTTTTTCCGGGTGTGTTTTTACATTGTTTTCCAAAAATTCATGAACAAGCATTCAGGTAACCGCCGGGCAGGGAAGTTGTGCAGGTTTCGTTTCCATAATTGTTGCAAATGTTGCAGGATCAATCCAGAACACCGCGTGGTCGATGGTGCCGGAATCGTATGCGAGGGACAGAATTGCGTGCCGGTCATAACAGTACGACACAAAGCCGGCATCAGGAAAAAAGGTGTTTGCAGCAAGGAGAGGAAACGGGTTTTCATCCTTGAATTTTGCATAGGCTTCTACCAGCGTCCACAGGTGAAGGGCCCTGACGGATTCTTCGTTTCCGTTCCCGCACGGTATGGCGCTATAGAGCGGAGAGGAAAGGACTTTTTTGATCTCGCCGCTGTTTACCATTTCAATGTCGCTGCCGATCTTTCTTTTTCCTATGGAGAGTGCGATACAGCTGCCCGAGTAGGACAGGGAAAAAAAGAGGTCGTTCCTGCCATGCACCAGCATCCCTTTTTTCCCTCTGGAGAGGACAACCTTCTCCATTTTTCCTGTTCCATGGAGACAGTGGAGGATGCACTTTGCAAGACTCCGGGAAACAATGAACCTCTTTTTGAAATAGTCTGATTTGAACTGCAGGACACGTTCTTTCTCCGCACGGTCAAGGTTATCGTACAGGGATGCATCATACAGCCCGGTATCTGCAAGGAACGTGATAACATCGTGCGTTTTCCAGTACAGCGGAATCAGTTCCGGTGCACCCAGGTTTTCTGAATTTTTCGACCATGCCCTGATTGCAGGAAAGTTCGCAGTCATGGCAGTGCACCGCAGTTCCACTTGATCTCTCCTTTAAAATTTTATTTGTACATATTGACGAGGTTACTTTTTAAATTCTCGGCTTGAGAAGATGCATTTTCCCGTGAGACGAATGTAAAAATTCTCTATACTATTACAGAGAGAATTGTACCTGAGTACTTTTACTTTCGTGCCTGAGATTGATGATGACGGATTATTATTCAGAAGGTATCGAAGATGGGGAGGATACAATGTCAGGAGCAAAATCACTGGTGAGCAATCAGGTTTTTTTAATTAGTGACATGATATCTTATGAATAAAGAATGGATGAATGTGCAATTGCATGAGGTTATAAAAAAAAGTTTCTCAAAACAGGGAATGTTACATTTCATTGAAATTCGTCTGGTAAGAAGGAACTGATATCCTATAAATATCGCAAATCCTATGTCACTTGCTCGAAAATCAAGGTCTTGCAAACCCGAAGAGACTATCTGATGGGCAAACGGAACCTGTATCCAGGTTATTTCGGCACTTTCCAATTATTCAAAAAGTGTGATACGTGGCACCCCTGAACTTTTACAATCACATACCTGCCAATCAGTACCACCCATTTGAAGTCTTCTCCTGCTGCATGTCAAAGAACATGGCAAAAAATACCGTCTGGAGCCCGATGGAAAGTGCAATCAGGGAAGCAATACCGGGAATAAAAACAGGCTGGTGCTGGATGAACTTGTAATGCAGGGCATACAGCCCCCCGAGGAGTCCCATGAGCGTGAGCAGGCTGCCGCCAACATAGAAAAAGACGAGTGGGTGGAAGTTCAGGACGATGTATTTTTTCTTGAGGCGCCAGAGGAAGTCCCGCAGCAGGAGGAAGGATACGTGTACGATATAAGTGCTGTATTTTATCCCGGACTTCTCCAGCCCGTACCGGGACGGGTGGGGAACATTCATGATCCTGAAGCTTTCGACATTAAGCTTTACCAGGATATCGTTACAGTAGCCATATCTCGGGTATACTTTCTCTAAGTTGATCTGGTTGAGTGCCCGGCTGGAAATCGCCGTGTACCCGTTCTGCGGGTCCATCATCTGCCAGTAGCCGGAGGCAATTTTGGTGAGCATGGTGAGGATGCTGTTGCCAATAAAGCGCCAGGTATTCATTCCTGCACGATACCGGGGATTGGCGATCCGGTTTCCCATCGTGTAATCGCATTTCCGGTCAACGATGGGGTCGAGGAGCTCGGGAAGAAATGCCAGGTCCATCTGGAAATCACCGGCCATGACGGCAACAATATCCATGCCCTCTTCAAGTGCTTTTTTATATCCGGTGACAATTGCGGCACCAACCCCCCGGTTCACTTCGTGCTGGATAGATACAACTGAAGTGTCATGCTTTGCATAGTAATCTATGACCGCTTGAGTCCGGTCAGTCGAATGGTCATTCACCACATAGATCCGGGCGATAAATTCCGGTACCCCGCAAGCGTGTCCCCGACCAGCAGTTCCACGTTATATGCGGGCACAACAACTCCAACGAGCTTGTCCCGGTATCGCGGGGTATTATCGCTAATCGCTGATGACAATGCAGCCCGCGGTTTGACTGGAATTTCCTGTATTGCAAACCCTTTTCTTAAAAACAGTGTCACCATCGCTGGTTCGAACTGATCAGAGTCGGGCAGAAGGTCGAGCAGACATACAGCCCGGACACTCAAAGCCCGGAACGGGGAGCCGGGATCGGAATTGTAAAACACCGGCAGGTGTTGGGTGGCGTGTGATTATTGCCTGCCTCATCAAACAGGTATGGGTGAATCCCTTTTCTCCCCATGAGATTTCTGGATCCGATAACAAGATCTGCTTCACCGGCAAGTACAGGTGCAGTAAGCCGTGGTATATCGCGTATAAGGTGGCTGCCGGTGACATCGAGGAACACAACAGTTGTACAGGAATAGCCGAGTGCGTGCCTGCAGCCGGTCAGGATGGCATTCACCCGACCTCCGGTATACCCGGCGGGAATAACAACAGCCCCTGCCTGTTGTGCAATATCGATTGTACGGTCATTTGATGCGTCATCCACCACAATGACGTGACCTGCGTGCTGGTGGGCCAGAAGGACAATGCTGCCAATAGTAAGTTCATTATTACGGGTCGGGATTACTACGGCAATTCGGGATAGGGGCTGCTGTTGTTTTTCCAGAATATTTATAGAGATCTGATGGATACTTGCATTACGATTCGATTCCTCTGAACGAGGTTTTTCCCGTATTGTTATTGTGTCATTCATGGTTGAGAAATGGTTGAGAGACAAATTAACTGGCTCAATACTTTATACTAAATAACATTTTTAATAAATAGTGAATATATCCAATAGACTGGGGTATAAATTTATGGAAGGCGTGGGTGTGTTCAAAAAAATCATACTATAAATGTTGGATTATTGTCAATGATTTTGCTTTTATTATGAGAATAATTGATTACCATCTTACTCTCTATCTTGTTCTCTTCCCCTGCCATTCTTATTCCATAAACGTAAATCCGGAGAAATGTGTAGTGAACCATGCAAAGCATCGGTGAATGGCACTAATACATTTATAAGAACACAGTAAAAATACATCATAGAGTAAAAATTCGATACTTTCAACATTAAAATGGTGAACCTTCCATGAAACCTATAATGCTTTTTGCCCTGCTCATTGCTGTCGGTTGCATCCTTGCTACAGGATGTGTTGCCCAGCCCAAAAAGGATCCCGGGAACACAACCGTTTCTCCCACAAATACATTTACCCCGTTTGTGAATACTACCACCGTTCCAGGTACCAACCTTACCAATACCACGAATGCTACCAGCGGAAATCTAACCTCGGGATTATCCGGTCCTCTGCGTGTATCCATCAGCGGTTATAATGCCGGAATACCCCTGATGGTCATGATTGACAATAAGACCGTGGGAAATGTGACCCGTGAAAAACCCCTGGACCTGGTGGTAGGTGAAGGGGACCATCTTGTCCAGGTCTGTGTGGGTGTCATATGTCCGTCAGAGCATGTGGACATTCAGTTTGCAAAACGGTCATATCTTGATTTTGGGGATCGATTACGACAGGAAGCTGAATTCTCCGTACCTACCGTGAGGTTGATTGATTATTTCAAGAACGGGAATGGTGTTGGCGTAAATGTGGAGTTTATCAACCCCACGCAAAAAGATCTCGCTATGGTCGCGGAGGTTGGTTGCGGGTACACCTATATTGACGGCAGGACCAGTCTTCGGATGGGAGATTCCGTGCGGTCCAAGTCAACGGCATGGGTGGAAGCTGGTCGTCGTGTAACCCAGACGGTAAATCTCTATTTTTCCTATGGCAGCGCCTATACTTTTGATGAACCTACAATCACGGATGTATCCTACCAATAATATTTTTTAATACTACACGGTCAACTGTGATTATTTTTAAATTTTTTTTTAATCCGATTCCTGAAAATCTTCCAGTTTCTTTGACCTGAGAGATTCTGTCAGGTACAGAAGATGTCAGGTTTAAAGGCGGGCGATTCGCACCCGACAGGATCGGCTCTTTTCCCTGATTGATTCATCGGCACTATCAGAACGAATCTATGAGCCTTTTGGGAGGATTCCGGAGAGCCATAACGTCCGCCCCCCCCTTTACGCTCACCATCCCCCAAGGGGGAGGGAGCGTGGCAGGATAACCCCCTTGAGTGGGGGACGGGCAGGTATCAGGGCATCTCGGCTAATCCAGGTGCCCGTCCGAAGCGAAGCGGAGGCGTATCACGCACACCTGTGCAGAGGGAGATAATAAGTGATAGTTTTGTTTTTTTACCAAGTGACTGTGTATTGTTTTTGTAAAAAAAAAAATACCCTGTGCTCCTTTTTCGGTCAGCGGTATCTGATATACTATCCCTTTAAGGAGATGTATGAATCCCACTGGAGCCTCTCTGTCCAAGGCTACAAGTAATTACGCATGAAAACAGGTCTATTCCCACACCTATTGACCAGGACTTTTTTATTGGGTAACCGCATCCGGCTCGTGATCGCGGATGAACGTTTTTATAGACGCAAACTCTTTTCTGAAATCACCGGATCTCGGTATATATACATCCGCACCGTCGCGGCGGGCCTGGTCGATTAAGGGATCTTTACCTCTTCCGGAATAGATGATGAACAATCCCTTGTATCCCGTTTCGCGGGCAGCCCTGACAAATACACCGCCATTCATGACCGGCATCCGGTAATCGGAAATGACTACTTCTATGGGCCGCTGCTTCAGGATTTCAACGGCTTCCCGTGCGTCCAGGCATGCGGTCACCTCAAAACTCCCGTTCTCTTTAAACGCGAGGTTCATCAGGTCGAGCATATCCTTATCATCATCCACAAGAAGGATCGGGATCATGCACCAGTCTCCAGTACCGGGGTGTGTTTTTTCTTTCCGCCGTGGTCATCCTGTGGCATCCTGAAACATCCTAACGGGACGTGGATCTCAAACCGGGCACCTTTGCCGGGCACACCGGTTTCTTCAATGGTCAGACCGGTGATGGACAGGATCTCTTTTGCCAGGAACAGGCTCAGGCCCCTGTTCCGCATCATGCCCGGTTCAAAAATTTCTTTTTTCAGTTCTTCGGGAATCCCAACGCCGTTATCCCCGATTACGAGGGTCAGCCCGCGGTCGTCTTTTGTCACACTGAACAAAAATTTCTGTGACGTTCTTTCCATGGACATGTGTATTCTCAAAAATGTTCCGGAAAACCCTGGTTACCTGTGAATCTGCAAAGATCTCCCATTCATCAACATCGACCGTGAGCCTGATTGAATTCGGATCGATCCATTCCGTGCACTGAGTTCAGACAGTCCCTGATGGCAAACCACTGGGGGGGCTTCATGCCAAGGTCCTTATAATCCCGGGTGAACTTGACCAGTTTCCCGATTGCCTTGGTTGACGTTTCCAGGCGGTTGAGATGGTCAAGGAGTACGGGTTCCTGTGAAACGGATTTTGCCCGGTCGATATACCCGAGAAGAATGGAGACCTTATTGAGGATATCATGCCGGGTCAGGCTTGACAAGAGATTTAATTTTTTGTTTGCCTGCCGGAGGGCTTCTTCTGCGGATTTGCGCTCGGAGATGTTGAGGTGAGTCCCGGTCATGCGGACGGGTTTGCCGTTTTTATCCCATTCCGTTACCATGCCCCGGTCAAGGACCCAGACCCAGTGACCGTCTTTGTGCATCATTCTTGATTCGCATTCGAAATGCGCAGATTCCCCGGCAAAGTGCTTCTGGAGAATTTCATCAGATTTCAGCAGGTCATCGGGATTGGTCAGGGACCTCCAGGTATCAATGGTCACCGGCGAGAGCTCCTGCACGGTGTACCCTATGATCTCAGCCCAGCGATCGTTTATTACCGTCTCTCCGGTCTGCACTCTCCAGTCCCACAGGCCAACGCCCGAGCCCTCGATGGCTAATTTGAGTTTCTCCTCGCTCTCCCGCAATGCCTCTTCACCGTGTTTGAGATCGGTGATATCGCCGATAAGCCCGGTAATGCCCGTTATTTTCTCACCCTCGATGAGTGGCTGGGCAATAAAGCGGCCCCAGTGAATCGTGCCGGCTTTATCCACCATTTTGAAATCGTTCGGGGAGGTCTTTCCTTCCTGGGCTTCTTTTAGTCTCTCTCCAAGGATATGTCGTTCCTCAGAGGGTACCAGGGTATAGACATATTTGCCGATCAGTTCCGCGGAGCTGTATCCCAGGACCTGGTGGACCACCGGGCTGACATAGGTAAAACGCCCCTTGGTATCCGTGGTAAATATGATGTGACTGATGCCTTCGACAAGAGCACGGTGTTTTTCCTCGGACTTTCGTACCAGGAATTCTGCTTTGCGCCGTTCGGTAACATCAGAAAGGACACATACAAACCCGCTTGGCCTGCCGGTGTGGTCAGGAATTGTTGAAATACTCACTTCTGCGCAGAATGCTGTGCTGTCTTTTGAAATCAGCCTGCATTCCAGGTATTTTGAAAACCCTTTCTCCAGTGTCTTTTTCAGATAATCCCTGCTGTTCTGCAGATCACCGGGAGTAACGTAGTCAAAAAAATTCTTCCCTGCCAGTTCTCCGGTGGTGGTATACCCCAGCATCGCAGCGCCCTGGATATTTCCCAGTTGTATGATCCCTTCAAGGTCCAGCACCAGTATTCCGTTCGGGGAGGTCTCGATAATGGTGCGGTAGTGCAATTCGCTCTCCACGAGTGCATCATCGGCTTTTTTCAGTGCGGAAATATCTGAAACAAGAAACAGCCCATAGATGAATTTTCCTTTTTCATCGATATTGGGTGATGCCGAAAGGCGGGTATATGCAGGCGTATTGTCTTTTTTAAGAAACGTCAGTTCGAAGTGCGCGGTATTTCCGGCTTTTATCTCCTGAAGTCTCTCTTCAAGATATGAACGGTCATGTTCACCACTGAAGGTGAGTATGGACATCCCCAGCATTTCGTCGGCAGAATAGCCAAGAATTTCAGACATCTTCTGGTTTACAAAGGTAGTATTGCCGTCAGCGTCAAATGTCCAGACACCTTCCTGTGCAAGTTCAATCAGAGTCTGGTATTTGCGTTCACTGTCTTCAAATGCATTCCTGACTTCCTGGTGGTTTTTTATCTCCTTTTTCAAACTTGAGGAGGTATGGGACAGTTCTTTGGTGCGATCGATGACCGTCTTTTCCAGGTCCTGCTGGTATTGCCTGAGCTCGGTAATGTCATCGAGAATAACCAGAATTCCCCGTTTTCCGTTTTCAAGGATGCTGGGAACGAACTTTGCCCGGAAATACCAGGTCTTGCCATTGTTTTCGACTTCGATTTCCTTAAAAATATCCTTGCCCTGCGTGCATTCCTTGAGTGTGGTGTCAATGTCGGGAATTGACAGGAGACTGAAACCCGCAGTATCAACCGATCTTCCCACAATATCTTCGGATGTCTTATTTTCAAAATTCAGGACTTTTTCATTGATGTACGTGACAACAAACTCATCATCGAGCACGATGAGATAATCCGATGAGAGGGAAAGAATCGACGAGATCGGGATCCTTTTGGTGAGGGTGTATATTTTTGCAGATCCGATAACTTTGAGACTCCACTGCTCCTGAAATACAGAGGACATCGAGATATTTTGCAACAGAATTGCGGTTGATATCGATGCTCCGGGATATCTCCGTAACGGTATACCCCTTTGAGCTGCCCTTGAGAAAAGATTTAATCCGGGCAAGTTCCCGGTCATAGGGGTGGGTTTTTATTTGCGTAAGCTCCTGATCCTCTGTATTCATGCTGCCCCCAAACGCGATCAAGTTAGTATTTACACGAACCTATATAAATATTAGTAGTGCTGCAAGGCATCTGCTTTTTTTAATACTTTTTTGATTTTTAAAGATTATTTCACGATCTTTGTTAAAAAAGTAGAGAAAAGCCCTTTTTCAAATCATGGTAATTTTTCTCCAGAATTTTCTCTTCATTACCTGATCTGGTCAATGATTACATCAGAATACATATATCATGATTATCATAACTATTTCATAATGCACCAGGTAACGATTCCGGAAGCGCTTTTACTAGGCCTGGTCCAGGGATTTTCGGAATGGCTCCCGGTTTCAAGTTCGGGGCACCTGGTGATCATCCAGTCCCTGCTGGGCATAACGGTCCCCCCGGAATTTGATATCGTGATCATGTTCGGGACGATCGCAGCACTGGTCCTGTATTTCCGTGCACGTATCCTTTCGCTGCTTTTCGGGCTGGCCACCGCAGACCGGCAGGCAGTCCGCTATGTTTTTTTTATCGTAATCGCCGGTATTGCAACCGCACTGATCGGTTTTTCTGTCAGGCCTTTCTTTATCGGGTTGTTCGCACAGCCGTTTATCGTAAGTCTCCTGCTCGTTGCAACGGGAATATTCCTGCTCATTGCATCCCTGCCCCGGGTCCAGAATGATGAGATCACCACACGAAGCGCTCTCATGGTGGGTATTGCCCAGGGTATTGCTGTCGCGCCGGGTATTTCACGGTCCGGGTCTACCATCGGCGCTGCACTCCTTTTAGGGGTAAGGCCAAAAGATGCGGCTGAATTTTCCTTTCTCGTCGGCATTCCTGCCATGACCATCGCATCCGCGATCACCTTTCTCGATGAACCGGCTTCCGGGACGGGATTTGCACCACTGGCGGTGGCTGTCATTGCTGCATTTATTGCAGGGTATGCCAGTATCGGTTTTTTCATGAAACTGCTGCAGGAAAAACACCTGAATTTTTTTGCCTGGTACTGCATTCTTGCCGGTGGTGCGTTTGCTCTTCTTACCCTGCTCTAGACCGTGAAGTTGGGGTCCCAGAGGGCGATGATTATCACTGACAGGGCCAGCACGAACAGTCCTACCCCGATGAGGCCGAAATAGAATTTCCTTGTCTTCTGCTGTGTCAGGGGGTCGGGATCCAAAAGGGTATGGTTAATGGCAAGGTTGCGGTACAGCACAAAGGTCACAACTGCAATGGCGGCAAAAAATATCCATTCGGTGACCGACGTGAGTCCTCGGCCAGGACTGCCCGGAGGAAATAATCGGGAGTGGCATCAACCGGGAAGGGTCCCAGCAACGGGTAATACCAGGAGACCGGGCTCCTCCACATCATGTCCACGAGCTGGTGCAGGAGCACGCCAAAACCCACCACGAGGAAGGAAAAGGAGTGGTAATAGCGCCAGACAACCAGCCCAACGATCATAAACAGCAGCACGATACCGATGGAATGAAAGAAGATCCTCCCGTTATCAAGGCTTGAGCTGAAGATGATCCGCCCGAGCACTTTATCCACGAGGTCCGGAAGCACGCTCCCGATTGCGCAGAAGATGATCATCGAGCGTGCATGAAAAATCTCATACAGAATGAACCCGATAATCAGGCCAATGACCAGGTGGCCCAGGAAGAGCATGTAACAGAATAATCTTATGGCGGAGGGTAAAAAGGGTATGTCTGGTTACAAAAAATGTAGTTGTTCTTACCTGCCATCCCTCTGTCCACCCTCTTTGAAAAATGTACCTGATATTATTTGCAGGGCAAAGGCCGACTCTTTTTTATGTTTGTTGCCTCAACTTCACGTATCTTTATTCTGATGAATGCTGGCACACATACAGAAATTGCATTCTTCCTGAGCTTTCCTGTGTTCATTGCAGGATAATAGGCCATAAGAGAAATCCATCTCTTCACGGTATAATTATTGTTTAATAAAAAAAGTTGAGTTTAAGAAATTTACGTTGTAAAAAATATCCGGATTCGGTCATATTTGTCTTGTTGCCTTGCACTGCTGCCTCGCATTTGTTGATAATCTATTGTTTCAACAGTAAGATATCATCACGGAGACGATTTTTACGAGGAAGTTCAGATTTGGAATTATATTGGTCATAGCATTGCTCGCTATGGCCATGGTATCAGTTGTATCGGCCGAGGAGGCAACTATTCACTTTTACCCCAATGATATAAATAAAAAAGTCTACTGGGATGTTGACGTGATTTCTGGCAGTACGTTGCTTCCCCAGGCGAACGATTATGCAGGGTGGTGTGCAGATATGGGGGTATCCATTGGTGAGGGTACTCACACCTTCACCGTGTACTCCAGTCTTAATCCATCATCATTACCTACCGCGATAGTAAAACTAAACTGGGATAAAATCAATTATGTAATCAACCACAAAAACGGTGCTGACTGGATGACTGTCCAGGCTGTTATTTGGCATTATTTAGGACAATCTGCTCCATTTCATTCATCTATTAATGGATGGTCTGAAACCAAGTATAATGAATTAATTACTGATGCTGATAAGTATGGCACAGGTTTCACGCCGTTTTGCAACCAAAAATATGCAGTCATCCTGTATAAGGTGGGATATCAGCCAATCTTTGTAGAAGTAAATATGCCTGACAATTGTATCAATCCCCCGCCAGCTCCCAGAATTCCCCTCGTTGGCACTTCCTGCAGGGATGATAGTTGGTATGCTGGGCTTAGTGTATTTTGTACGAGGAAGGGAATATTAATCAAATTTTTTCCAGATTTTCGGAAGATGTTATTTAACGTTGAGGAAATGATCCTTCATCCCGTCTTTTAGCATTTTAATCTCTCAGGTTTCTGATAGTATGAAAATCTACACAGAACACGTTTGGAATTATCTGGAGAAACGGCATCTTTATTCATCCATATACAATACGAAATGTATGCGTATCCATGGAATTAATCTGGTAGTTCTTGCAGTACTGGCAGTACTGCTCATAAGTTCAGGGTGTGTGAGCAATACTCCAGAAAATCAACCCGGTATGAAGACCACGACCTCTGCACCATCTGAAGATTTTTATAAGAGTGGATTTCAGGCACAGGTGGACGGGAAATATGAATCTGCCCTTGATTATTATAATAAATCGATTCTCAGCAGATCCAAAGTATACACGAGCTTGGATCAGTAAAGGGAATATTCTCATCCGACTTAATCGGTCGCAAGATGCATTATCAGCGTATGATTCAGCGCTTGCCCTTGAAAGCAATATTTCGGAGATATGGAACATGCGAGGAGAAGCCTTAATGAATCTCGGCAGGTACAGTGAAGCGCTTGAATCCTTTGATAAAGCACTCCAGATAGCTCCTGATTCCCCGGCAGCGAAACAAAACCGGGATCTTGCTCTTGCAAAACTAAAATAAAGGGAAGGGAGAAGACCTATAAGGATTGTGGGAAGTCCAAATTCTCCTTTTTTAAAAATTAAAGATATTTCGTATAACCCTTAAATCCATGTTCCAATTTTTGGTGAATTCCCAGATATACCAAAGTGGAACCTCGTGTCCGTAATACCATTCTTGTTGTTATTCAGATATCAGTTCCCATCAGATCCTGAATACTCCTGGATCTAAAACCCGTTGCCATCCCCATAACCTGCTACCGGTATCTTTCCTCTCGCCGGAACAGATTGTAAAAAGGATTACCTCCATGTTCCCGGTGATAGGGATATCGGTGTTCAGTCCAAAGGTAGTCCGTGTAACCGGTGTGGTGTTGAATATAAACTGCCGGGCAGACGGTCGGAATACCCCGATATCTGATACGGCCATCCGCATTCCAGTCCCCGGTGATAGGGATATCGGTGTTCAGTCCAAAGGTAACCCGTGTAACCGGTGTGGTGTTGAATATAAATTGACGGGCAGACGGTCGGAATACACCAATGTCTGTACGGCCATCCGCGTTCCAGTCCCCGGTAATAGGGATATCGGTGTTCAGTCCAAAGGTAGTCCGAGTAACCGGTGTGGTGTTGAATATAAACTCCCGGGCAGACGGTCGGAATACACCAATGTCTGTACGGCCATCCGCGTTCCAGTCCCCGGTAATAGGGATATCAGTGCTCAGTCCCAAATGTAGTCCGAGTAACCGGTGTGGTGTTGAATATAAACTGCCGGGCTGACGGTCGGAAAACGCCGACGTCCTCAGTACCATCCCCATCCCAGTCTCCAATAATCGGGATATCGGTGTTCAATCCAAACGTTGTCCGCGTAACTGGTGCAGTATTAAAGATGAACTGCCGGGCGGATGGACGAAATACACCTACATTTAAGGTCGAATTTGTCGAACCGGATGTAACTGTGATATAGTTCGCATGGACAAGCGAGTTGGACCCGCCTGCGTTGGTGACCGTGAGGTTCACACTGTAGGTTCCTGCACTCGTGTACCGGTGGGAGGGGTTGGTAGCTGCTCCATAATTGGATATATTTCCGTCCCCAAAGTCCCAGCGACGGTTAGTAATTGAAGTGCCGGTGGAACTGTCAGTGAATGTCACGTCCAGAGGACCAGTACCCGTGAGTGGTGAACCGGTGAATGCAGCTACCGGCGCACCCGGGAGAGCCGAGACCGTGATATAACTGGATCGGAGTTGGGAGTTGGACCCGCCTGCGTTGGTGACCGTGAGGTTCACGCTGTAGGTTCCTGTACCGGTATACCGGTGGACCGGGTTGGTAGCTGCCGCATAATTGGAGACGTTTCCGTCCCCGAAGTCCCAGCGACGGTTAGTAATTGAAGTGCCGGTGGAACTGTCAGTGAATGTGACATCAAGAGGAGTTGTACCGGTGAGTGGTGAACCGGTGAATGCAGTGCCACGGCGCACCCGGTGGAGCAGAGACCGTGATATAACTGGATCGGAGTTGGGAGTTGGACCCGCCGGCGTTGGTGACCGTGAGATTCACGCTGTAGGTTCCTGCACCAGTGTACCGGTGAACCGGGTTGGTAGCTGCCGCATAATTGGAGACGTTTCCGTCACCGAAGTTCCATTGCCGGTTGGTGATTGATGAACCGGTTGAGTTATCCGTGAAGGTTACATCCAGGGGTGCGGTGCCGGTAGTTGGAGAACCGGTGAATGCAGCTACCGGCGCACCCGGGAGAGCCGAGACCGTGACGTAACTGGACGGAGTTGGGAGTTGGACCCCCCGGCATTGGTGACGGTGAGGTTTACGGAATAGGTCCCGGGACTGGTGTACCGGTGGGAGGGGTTGGTGGTCTCCCTGCATAGTTGGAGATATTACCGTCACCGAAGTTCCATTGCCGGTTGGTGATTGATGAACCGGTTGAACTATCCGTGAAGGTTACATCCAGGGGTGCAGTGCCGGTAGTTGGAGAACCGTGAATGCAATGCCGCGGCACCCGGGAGAGCCGAGACCGTGATGTAATTGGATCGGAGTTGGGAGTTGGACCCGCCGGCATTGGTGACCGTGAGGTTAACGCTGTATGTTCCTGCACCCGTGAACCGGTGGGAGGGGTTGGTAGCTGCTTCATAACTGGAGATATTTCCGTCCCCGAAGTCCCAGCGACGGTTGGTAATTGAAGTACCAGTGGAGCTGTCAGTGAATGTCACGTCCAGAGGAGCAGTACCGGTGAGTGGTGAACCGGTGAATGCTGCCACCGGTGCAACCGGGAGAGCCGAGACCGTGACGTAACTGGATCGGAGTTGGGAGTTGGATCCGCCGGCATTGGTGACGGTGAGGTTTACGGAATAGGTCCCGGGACTGGTGTACTGGTGGACCGGGTTGGTAGCTGCTCCATAATTGGAGATATTACCGTCCCCGAAGTCCCAGTGACGGTTGGTAATTGAAGTGCCGGTGGAACTGTCAGTAAATGTCACGTCCATAGGAGCATGAACCGGTAAGTGGTGTACCGGTGAATGCAGCAACCGGAGCAGCCGGGGGAACCCCGATAAAAAAGTTCAATCGTTTTTCCAGTCCGTCTGGTGAATAATCAGTCTTTGATGCTTACCTGATTGTAGATGGTTGGAGATGAAAGATCGAGCATAATACTGCGTTCCGGCCGGAAGAAATCACTCCGTGCATCGCAGCCAAGGGTACAGATGCCCGAATAGGCAGCCCAGTCGGAACAACTGGCCCGGCAATTTACGCAGGGACTATACGTGTACCCTTCTGAGCCATATGAATATTCATCGCACAAGTCCCCGAAACTATGCCCAAACTCATGGAGTGCCATGGGAACGGTATACGATCCATCATAAACCTGGCAGAAAGAGCTATAACTTTCGGTCTTATAAGCCGTTGTTCCACTATCTCTCATACCTCCACCAGAATAAGTTGCAGTATTATCAATCACAATTATTTCATCGTAAAAATATCCAGAATTTTCTGCCGCAGTGATTACTTTATTGCTATCGCAGCACATGAGCCGGGCAATCCCTGCGCACCCAGGGGAACAACCGAGATCCTGGGTATCAGGATAGATATTCACCGACGTGGAAGAACTATAGGAAGTAAAAGGTTCAGAAACTTAGAATTTTCTGTTTTACAAGATTTGCCTTGGTTGTAAAACTGCTGATAGAAGAAGGCGAATATCCGCTTGCAAGAATAAGAATATTGAAAGATCCTGGGTTTGCCGGTGGGGGTGAGGAAAGTTGATCAAAGGGAACCGGTGACCTGATCCGTAATCTGTGAATCCTCCAATGTTACAATATCTCCGCTCAGACCATTCTCATCTATAACCCGGATTTTCTGTCCCCCTTCTGGGTAGGGAACGACTATAGTAATTTCAGGATCTGTGGAGATAACAGGAGGAACCTGATCATCGGCCTGTCCAGGAAGTTTCATGGGGACCGTCATCAGGTTCTGGTAGCCGAATTTTTTAGAATAGAGAACCTCATTGTTCTGATTGAGAATCTCAATCATTGGCATATTACTGACAGTATTTGTTGAGAGCCAGTTACTTTGCCGGGTCATTGGCAGCGTACCTTTCATTATCTGAATGTTGCCGATTTTATGCAACGATTGACCATTTGAGATCTGGAAGGTATTTTGCTCTTTTTTAACAGTAACCACAATTACGCCTGGTACTTTTTTACCGGTATTCTGATCCCCCAGTATTGGGGTTCCTGGATTAACCGGAGAATCCGGAACAGAATCTGATGAATTATCCAAAAGGGAAAGAGAATTATGATCTGGTTGAATATCTGAAGAGAACGGATCTGCTGATACCGGGACCAGGAGTGCAATTGCACACATCAGAATAAAAAAAACCTTAACCGGAAAATACCGGGATATGTGCATGTTGATCTCAGAACCCACGAAAGTACCCCCAATTTATCATATAAACTCAAATTAATGTAAATTAATTTGTAATAAGATATAAATATAACTGCGTTTCAAAAAGATAATGCCATTTCCTTGGTATCCTATTTACACGTATAAATCAAGGGATACTCTTGATCTCTGAAAATTTAATCATATTCAAAGGGAAAAATTAGTTCTCTTTATTTCTCTTAATAAAGAGGACGGCACCTAGTATTCCGACAATCATTGCAACAGGTAATGCTATGGTCGGGAACTCTGGAACCGGTGGAGGGAAGGTTCTTTGTTCAACAACTACACCGTCTAACAGTGCCCCATAAGAATCTGGGGTGCCAAGACCAGTAAATGAGATAGTTGTTTGAGATCCGGTGAGCCGTGACGATCAAATTCTATAAATTTCCAGGCATTCAAGTCACCCGTGGTTGTGACAGGGGAATCTCCAGTCCAGTCAAACTGAAGGTCACATTGACCATTCCGGTAACGCTGATAATACGATATATGATATACTGCACCGGGAGCTGTGTCAAATGTTTGCGAGATTATCACATTTGCGGGCTCATCATTAATTGAACCACCCGGACCATCCCAGTCTGTATCCAGTTCAGCATATTGGCCTCCCTCAGCTGGAGTAATGGATATGGCACCTACATTCTGGAATTCTGCGTTTGCTATTGTGACTCCTGCAGTTTGAGTGCAGCAGCTGTACCGTCGTTTACCCATTGAACATCCCATACAAGAAAAAGTGTGTCATCTTGATATATGTCCCATCCTAATGGATTGATAACATGTGGATTTTCAAATCCTCCGTTCTCAAAGGATGCGGCTGATGCTGTACCAATGCTTATTAGCAGTATCAAAGCAATTATAACTATTCTTACCATTTTTCTCATTTTATCCAACCCCTCTAAAAATTGGCAGTCTGTTGTCAATAGATGACATTGGGAAGTATACTTCTCAAATTATAATATGATGCAAAGCATCGGTGCATTGCATGCCAATAAAAAATGCCTTCCGAAACGAAAAATCCGCGATTGATTCAGGAGTGCTGATTGGTTCAACTCCACTTATACAGTAGAAGTTCAAATAAAAAAGCCAATTGCATCTCACATATTTCAGCAAGCGATATTCGTCAAGGGTGATAGTTCTCACACTCAAAGATAAAAAACGAAGTATTTAAAAAATAGTTAGTTGTCTTTGGATTTCCTGATGAAGAGGACCGCACCGATAAGTCCGACAATTAACGCTGCCGGGAGTGCTATTGAGGGGAATTCGGGGACGGGTGTTGTTTGATCAGTGCGCTCTACGGAAATATCATCCAAAGCTACGCCGTATGGCCCGTTGGGGCTTTCATGTTCAAATGCTATTTCTGTTTGAGTACTCGTTGCAACCAGATTTGGAATTGTAATCAATGTCCATCCCATATCGCCCAATCTAGTTTTACCTGTTGTATCGAACGTTATTGTGGGACTGAGTGGAGCGCCGTCCCAATAGACTTCAAGTACCCTTAATTCCCTGAAGGTCCGGGTTACCAGCCATCCAGAAAGAGAGGGTATAGGTTCCACCAACTACGGTGTTGATTGTCTGGCTAATCTTTCCCGGTTCATTCCCGGCCAGATCGATTGATTGGACACCTGAATGAGGTAACCAATATCCACTGATGAGATCAATACTTCCACCGGTTTCAATAGTCCAGTCTGTTAATCCGTTTCCCGTTAAGGTGGTAAATGATCCACCTACAGACGGATTTTCAAATCCCGGGTTCTGAACAAGATTTGCCGCCGATACCGCACCCACACCTGCAAGGAGCAGCACGAGAGCGATTCCCAATACTAATATTTTTTTCAACGTCAATCAATCCTCCTGATCTAGCATAGTTACATAACTATCTTAATATATTAAACAAATGCAATGCATCGATGTAATGCATTGCATCCATTCTTCAGTACTTCTGTTCCTTTTTTTCCTGTATTTTGAAATCACCAGAGTATCTGATAAATTGATAGATCCCAAAAAATTAAACAAAATAACCAAAACTGGAATTATTCTATCTTATGAGTGAGCTTTTCCCTGACAATCGATGGATGTATCGGCTGCGTGAATGGAAAATAAAAAAGTTATTGTTCTTTGGTTTTCCGGAGCAATGAAGACTGCACCGAGCATTCCTACGATTAACGCAACAGGTAATGCCATTGTCGGGAACTCGGGGACAGGTGGGGGGGGATTAATAATTGGCTCACATGATACCTGAAGGAAAATATCATTGTAATCATTATCCCCGCCACCATAAAGGTCTTCAAATCCAACCGTAACGAGAACTGCAGTAGGATCGATTGGCACTACCTGCACGTGTTCCCTGCCATCTGGATTCGCTTCTGCTGGATCTGAAAAAAATACGTCATTATAATCATTCTTTATATAAAGAATGATATTTTCATTTGCAAATCGTGGACCTATTGCAAAAATACTATCTGCCACGGTGACATGGCCTTGTCCCAATTCATGTAATGTCCCAGGTGGTGTCCCCTCTACCCAACCGAAAAAATTGCTATAACCAGCATCGGTACCAAGATATTTTACCGACACAGAGCAATCCTGATCAAACGTAATTGGAATTGCTCCTACTGTGCTGACAAGTGCCATTACTATGAGAATAGTAAGGATAATCCATGTTTTTCTCATTTTTTTCATAACCTCCTCTTATTTCCAACAACAATGACTGTTGACAAATATAGCACTCTGAAAATATACTTCCTATAATATGATGAAATGCAACGCACCAATGCATTGCATCTTCATATTCAATTATTGCTGTCAAAAAAAATGTCAAGAGAATGAATCCAGAATTCGGTATCAGGGTTTTAAGATAAATAGTAGAAATGATATCTTTTTCCCGGAAAAGATGTGAAGGGATGCGATTCGAACAAAATGAACCTCTCCAGGAATGGATTGTAAGTCCATAGGAGTTGGCCGGAATGCTCTGAGGCTGTGAAAGAAGATCCTGCTATGGTCAGGACTTGAGCTGAAGATGATCTGCCCGAGCACATTGTCTGCAAGATCCGGAAGAACTCTCCTGATAGCGCAGAAGACAATTTTTGTCCTCGTATGAAAAAAATCGTGAGTATGAACCCTACGATAAAGCCGATCACAACACGGGCAGGAGCAACAGATGCCGGTATAATCATGGATTGAGGATTAAAATGGTATGTCTTGTCCGTGACGAATTGTGTGCAGAGCACTAGCGGTATGATCCTGCATTGCACCGGCGCGTTGCGCTAGTATATGATATCCACAGATAATTACGCCTTACCTAATTGATACATTAGGAATAATTGGAATAAATGTGACTGAAAAAATGAATCGCACTGTAAAAATTATACTTTATGTTTTCGTGTGCCTTTTGGCATGCGTGAGTGTGGTATCAGCAGCCCCGATCGTTGATTTCACCGGAACACCCGTATCGGGGTATGCTCCGCTGCCTGTTGATTTCACGACGTCTATTGCTCCTATTATAACCTTTTATCACTTTGAATGGGACTTTGGTGATAGTACACTCTATTATGAGTTGCACGCTTTTTCACCCCTGTCCCGCCTCCCATACCTACACCGCTCCAGGTACATATACCGTGAAACTCCATTGTATTTGGTTTAATTATAGTACTTATCTTAATGAGGATTTAGTAACGGGAAAAAACCGCCTACATCACTGTATTGGATCCTACCCCGGCACCTGAATTCCCCTCCCTGGCACTTCCTGCAGCTCTTATCATTGGACTCTTGGGCGCAGTCCTCTTCATACAGCGATCCAGGGAAAACGAATAAATTTTTCTTTTTTTTGATTTGAAAAAACACCATAATTCTTTTCACCAGGGTAAGATCCAATTCCAATTCCCTGACTTTTTTCTCATACCGTTGAATAATTCTTTGCACCAATAATTTTACAGCATAGATTTCGAGAGTTGTATTCACCTGGATAATTTTCGAGATGAGGTTTCGAACCACCATTCTGGATGTGAGTTATCATTTCAGATTACCGTAAGAATCCTTCCAGCTCCCCTTTTTTATTGGTACGATCCAAAACTGGTTTATCAAAATTAAAAAATTCCTGCGTGGCATCCCCACCAAAATAACCTAACCCCCTTTTTTCCAATGCTACCCTCCGTATTTCCCGCCATAGCAAACGAAAGGTCATCTGAACTTTAATAAAAACGATGAATGTACATCATCACTTAAAAAAATTCCACAAAGATTGAGAAAAATGCGAGGGATGCGATTCGAACGCATGAACCTCTGCAGGAATGGATCTTAAGTCCATCGGAGTTGGCCGGGCTTTCCTACCCTCGCACACACAGTATATACTGAAATTGCATCCTGATCTCTTAAGCCCGGCGGGATGACCGGGCACAACTATCCTGATGCTCTGAATTATTAACCGTACAACTAAAAATAACGATTGCTTCGTTTTTCCCTTCGGTCAGGTTAATCGCTCTCAAATGTCTGGCATCCCCGAACCCTGATGAAGACCCTAAACCAAACAATACAGGTCTGGTGCGCTCAGCGAAAGGGCATTGCAGGAGGACAGGCACAGTACCCCTCCGTTATCTTTGAACGGGAATATGGTACGAGGCATTCCGCACATCTTCCCGGGTATCCGGATCAATCCGGGAGAATGGCGGATAATACCGGGATCAGGCTGCCTTTCGCTGCTGATCGGATGCATGGTATTATGAAGATTCGTTTAAAACAAGAGACACTGCATATACAAAACGTTAAAGTAGTTTTGAATGTGGACAAGCAGAGAATAATGAGTTGCTGATCAGTATGTTAAAACTTACCGGATGGGTGGAAGTCGACGGGCAACGGCTCTCACCGCAGGAGATCGAAACGATAGTAAAAGACCGCCCGGAAGAGATACTCTCGTTTGGCGGAGAATTCTTCCTTGCCGGGAGCGGGTGCCGGGCCCGGGACCATTTCGGGATCATGCCGGGCAACTGCCCGAAAGGCACGCTCATCTGCGATGACGTAGTTAAAGGCAGCATCAACCCTCATGTTCCGGATCTGCCGCTTGAAGAAGCGATTATCACCGCCGTGAACCTGCGCAGCGACGAGGGCGTGTGTGCACTGTCAGGAGGCGTGGACTCGACGCTTGTCGCACATCTGGCCGGCCGTGAGTGCGTGGCGGTGGGTCTTTTAGATTCCCATGACCTTCACCAGGCACGATATGCAGCAGATACCCTCGGCCTTTCCTGCTTCTACGTTACGATTACCTCAAAAGAGGTCGAAGCTGCACTTCCCGCGGTCATCGGCGCCATCCCCCTCAAAGATCCGGTCAATACGAGCATCGCCCTGACCCAGTATTTTGTTGCCCGCTATGCCGGGGAGCAGGGGTATAAGCGCATCATCACCGGCCAGGGTGCAGACGAACTCTTTGGCGGGTACCTCCCGGTACCTGGAAACACCCACGCTCCAAGACGACCTCGAACGGGATTTTCTCGGGCTCGAACAGCAGGCCGACCGGGACCAGTCAGTTGCAGCGCTCCATGGAACGAACTTTTCCATGCCCTACCTGGACGTGCGGGTGGTGCGCGCTGCACGCGCGATCCCGGCCCATGAAAAGGTGCACGGGGGGCGCCGGAAAATACCGCTCCGGGAGGTCGCAGAACGCCATATCCCTGCAGAACTGGCCTGGTACGAGAAGAAGGCGATGCAGTACCGGGAGCGGGGTCTGGAAGGAGCTGCAGAAGCTTGCCCGAAAAAATGGTTATAAAGTGTCCATACAAGATTACATAGACCACATCAGAAGGGTGGAACATGGCCACTGAACTCGAAGTACACCATATCGCAGAACTTGCCGATGTCGGCATCAACCCGGAAGAACTGGGTACCTTTACTCACCAGTTCAATGCAATTCTTGAATATTTTGACGTGCTGGACCGTGTCTCGGGAGATACTGCAGTCACCCGCGACCTCTGCAACGTGATGCGGGATGACGTGGTTGAACCCTCGCTCCCGTCAGAAGAGGTGCTGCGGAACGCTGCGGCACAGGAAGACGGATTCATCAAAGCGCCGCGGGTGATGTAGTGGCAGAGCAAAAACTCACCTTTGAACCGGATGACCGGTATAATGCCTTTCTTACAACCTGCACAAAAGCACCGCACGGAAAAGGAAAACTCGGCGGCATTGCCGTAGCGGTAAAAGACAATATCTCCACCCGGGGCATAGAGACCACCTGCGCCTCAAAAATCCTCAAAGGCTATATCCCCCCCTACGATGCGCATGTCGTTGAGCTCCTCAGGCAATCGGGAGCAGCGATTGTGGGAAAGACGAACATGGACGAGTTCGGGATGGGGACCACCACCGAGAACTCCGCATTCGGACCGACGCTGAACCCTCATGACACCGGCCGTGTGCCGGGCGGGTCGTCCGGTGGAAGCGCTGCAGCGATCGCCAGCGGCATGGTGAAGATGGCGCTCGGCACGGATACCGGCGGGTCAATCCGCTGTCCTGCCGCATTCTGCGGGATCGTGGGATTAAAGCCCACGTACGGCAGGGTCTCGCGCTACGGTCTTATCGCGTATGCAAACTCGCTCGAACAGATCGGGCCCATGGGAAAGACCGTCACCGATGTCTCGACCCTCATGGAGGTCATCGCCGGCCATGACCGCCGCGACTCGACTTCATGGAACAAACCCTACACCCACACTCCCGCCGCTGATATCAAAGGGCTGAAGATCGGCATTCCCCGGGAATATTTCGGTGACGGTGTTGACCCGGATGTTTCTGCCACCGTGCACAACGCACTCGGGCTGCTCGAAGAACTCGGGGCGACGACCGTCCCGTGCAGTATTCCGTCCATGGAGTACGCCCTTGCCGCCTACTATGTCATCTGCACGTGCGAGGCGAGCTCGAACCTTGCCCGGTTCGATGGTGTGCGCTACGGGCCTGCGGCTGACACAAAGAAGTCCTGGCATGACGCCTACAAGGAAGTACGGCGGGCCGGCTTTGGCACGGAAGTGCGCCGCCGCATCATGCTGGGGACCTATGCTCTCTCCTCGGGGTATTACGGGAAGTCACTATGCCAAGGCACAGATCGCCCGCGAGAACGTGAAACGGGACTTTGCCCGCATATTTACGGAAGTCGATGTAATCGCCGGGCCCACCATGCCCACGGTTGCCTTCAGACTGGGAGAAAAGAGCGACCCGCTCTCCATGTACCTGTCAGATATTCTTACGGTCCCGGTGAACCTTGCCGGTATCCCCGCCATATCCGTCCCCTGCGGGAAGGCCGGGGGCATGCCGGTGGGGCTCCAGATCATGGGCAGGCCATGGGAAGACGAGCGCGTGATCGATGTTGCGTATGCCTATGAACAGGCGGTGACCTGAAATGGCTGAAGATCAGGTCATTGTCGGGCTCGAAGTGCACTGCCAGCTCGATACGAAGAGCAAACTGTTCTGCGGCTGTTCCACCGATTACCGCAGCGATGGCCCCAACACCCATGTCTGCCCGGTCTGTCTCGGCCTGCCCGGTGCCATGCCGGTGCTCAACAAACGGTCGATTGAATATGCCATGCGGGTGGCAAAGGCCCTGAACTGTTCCGTGCTTCACGAATCCGAATTCTCCCGGAAGAACTATTTCTATCCCGACCTTGACAAGGCCTACCAGATCACCCAGTATGACAAACCGCTCGCTGAGGGAGGATATCTTGAGATTGAATCTGACGAGGGAGGAGAGAAACGGGTCCGGATCACCCGTGTCCATGTCGAGGAGGACCCCGGCAGGCTCGTGCATATGGGCAATGCCGAACGGGGGAAGTACTCGCTGGTCGATTACAACCGTTCCGGTATCCCGCTGATCGAGATCGTCAGCGAACCGGATATGCGTTCTCCCAAAGAGGCCCGGAAATTCTTAAACAAGCTCCGGGCCACGCTGGAATATCTCAGCGTCTTTGATTCCGAGAAGGAAGGATCCCTGCGGGTGGATGCCAATATCTCCATCAAAGGCAGCGAACGCGTGGAAGTCAAGAATATCTCTTCGTACAAAGGGGTGGAAAAAGCTCTCCTGTTTGAAGTCACCCGCCAGAAGAACCTGCTCCGCCGCGGGCAGAAGGTCGACCGGGAGACCCGGCACTATCTCGAGGCACGGGGGGTCACCCAGTCCTCCCGTTCCAAGGAGCAGGAGCATGATTACCGGTATTTCCCGGAACCCGACCTGCGCCCGCTCCACGTACATTCGTGGCTGGAAGGGATCGTGCTTCCCGAACTCCCCGATGCCCGCCGGGAACGGTTCATCACCCAGTACGGGTGCTCACTGAACCATGCCCGGACCCTCACCGGTGAACTCAAACTGGCAAATTTTTACGAAAAGGTTGTTGCAGCAGATCCCACAGGACTCTCAACGCCGGCTGCCACGTGGATTGCCGATACACTCATCGGTGAACTGAATTACCGGAACCTGAGTATCGATGCCGTGGATGCTGCCGGTTTTGCGGATCTTTTACACCTGCTCTGCCAGGGCGTGATTACTGATAAAAGCGGGACCGAAGTGCTGCGGGTCATGCTTGATCAGCACCTCAGGAACCAGGCCATCGAAACACCCGCGGCAATTGTCGACCGGCTGGACCTGAGAAAAGTCACTTTTACGGCCGGTGCAGAACCGGGTATCCGGTGCATCCCGGATCTCAACCCGATCCAGGCAACAATTTCAGAAGTGCTCGCAGAGCACCCCGCAGCAGTGGAAGATTTCAGGAAGGGCAAGAAAGGTGCATTTAACTTCCTCATCGGACAGCTCATGAAGAAGACGAGGGGATGTGCCGATCCCGGTGAACTGAACCGGCTGCTGACCGAAGAACTGAACAAAAAGGAGGTGTGAGAGCCGTGCACCTGATTGTTGCAGAAAAGAACATATCGGCACGCCGTATTGCAGAGATCCTGGGCGAAGGAAAGAAGCTGACCGAGCATAAAGATGCAGGAGTTTCCACCTATAGTTTTGGCGATACCACCACGGTCGGTCTGCGGGGCCATGTAGTCGAGATAGACTTTGAGCCCGGGTACAAAAACTGGCGCAGTGAAGCGTCAACACCGCGAAGCCTGGTTGATGCAAAGACCATCAAGATCCCCACGGAAAAAAAGATCGTCTCGCTCCTCCAGAAACTTTCAAAGCGTGCTGACCTGGTCACGATAGCAACGGATTTTGATACCGAAGGAGAACTCATCGGCAAAGAAGCATACGAGCTGATCCGGGCAGTGAACCCCAAAGTTGCGATTGACCGTGCACGGTTCTCCGCAATCACCCCGCACGAGTTACACCACGCGTTCACCAATACCACAGAACTCGATTTTGCGCTGGCAGCAGCCGGGGAGGCCCGCCAGTCCATCGACCTGATGTGGGGCGCCTCGCTCACCCGCTTCATCTCGCTTGCAGCCCGGCGGGGAGGTTCAAATATCCTTTCGGTCGGCAGGGTGCAGACCCCGACGCTGGGCATGATTGTTGACCGGGAAAAAGAGATCGAGGCGTTTGTCCCGGAAAAATACTGGCAGCTTTTCCTGGATACCGAGAAGTCCACAGAACAGGTCGAAGCCCGGCACACTCACGGGCGGTTCCATGAAAAACCAGCCGCAGAACTCGCCCGCGACCGCACAAAGGCCCCTCTGGTGGTTACGGAAGTCCGGACCGGAGAAAAACAGGACCGGGCGCCCTCTCCCTTTGATACCACCACCTATATCGTGGCAGCAGCCCGGCTGGGTTTCTCGGCTGCCAATGCGATGCGGATTGCAGAAGACCTGTACATGAACGGTTTTATCTCGTACCCGAGGACGGACAACACGGTCTACCCGCCTTCGCTGGATATTGAGGACATCTTAAAGACTATCCGCGCCTCCCCGTTTAAAAAAGACGTGGAGTGGGTGATGGCGAACCGCCGGGCTGTCCCGACACGGGGTAAAAAATCCTCTACCGATCACCCGCCCATCCACCCGACCGGCGCTGCAACCCGCGAGCTGCTGGGCGATGATATATTCAGGATTTACGAGCTCGTGCTGCGCCGTTTCCTTGCCACCCTTGCTCCGGATGCACGCTGGAAGACCTTAAAAATTCTCTTCGATGCCGGTGGCGAAGAGTACACCGCTACGGGCGGGCAGCTGGTCGAACCGGGCTGGCATACCGTCTATCCGTTCAGCGAGGCGCAGGAGACGTTCCTGCCCCCGTTTGCCGTGGGTGAACACCTCCCGGTAAAGAAGGTCACCCTTGAGGAAAAAGAGACACAGCCCCCTGCACGGTATACCCAGAGCAAGCTGATCCAGCGGATGGAGGAGCTGGGCCTTGGCACCAAGAGCACCCGCCATGAAGTGATCGCAAAACTCGTTTCTAGAAAATATGTCGAAGGTTCCCCGCTTCGCCCTACGCTCGTGGGAAGGGTGGTGACTGAATCGTTAGAGCAGCATGCCGATATGATCACCCGGCCTGACATGACCCAGACCATCGAATCCCATATGCAGCAGATCAAGGAGAGTAAACGGACACGGGAGGACGTGATCAGGGAATCCCGCCAGATGCTGCACCAGGCTTTTGACCAGCTGGAGGCAAATGAGGCCGTGATCGGCGATGATATCCGGAACAGGACGGCAGAGGAGATGAATCTGGGTGTCTGCCCGGTCTGCAAAGGCACCCTGGCGATTAAACACCTGCGGGGCAACACGCAGTTCATCGGGTGCTCCCGGTATCCGGAATGCACGTTCAATATCGGTCTTCCCATGGCGCAATGGGGTTTTGCGGTCCGCACGGACGAGGTGTGCGACAAGCATCACCTGAACTTTGTCCGTCTCGTGAGAAAGGGAGCCCGGCCCTGGGATATCGGCTGCCCGCTCTGCCACCACATCAACTCGAACACAGAATCCTTATCCGAGATCCCGTCCATGAACGAGGCGCTGGCCAAAAAGATCCTCTCGCAGCACATCTACACTGTGGCAGAACTGGCACGCAGTACCCCCGAATCTCTCGCCCGGCGCCTTGACCTGTCTTCGGATTCTGCACAAAACCTCATCAGCGATGCCGGCTCGGTACTGGAAAAACTCCGCCGCCGCTCCGAATGCAGGAAATTCATGCGTGACCACCTGATCCCCCGCAAAGGGCGCAGTTATTCAAAGATCCTGACCGCGCTCAAATCAAGCGGGATCACGGAACTTTCCGGCCTTGCCCATGCAGATATCGCGATGCTGAAATCGGCCGGGCATCGGAGAGGAGGAAGCAGCCCGTGTCCTCACTGAGGCAAAAACCGTCTATTACGGGCAGGTGCTCAAAGAGATCGGGATTCCTGCTGTCAGCCTGAAAAAATACGTGTCTGCCGGCATTACCAGCCCGGAAGCGTTCTGTTCCCAGCCACCGGAATCTTTGAGTCGGCTCACCGGTATGTCCCCGGCAACTGTCCAGCGGCATGTCGGACTGGTCTGCACGTACCTGAAAAAACCCGTGCCGAAAAAATTCACAAAAACCCAGCTGGAACGGGGGAAAAAAGAACTTCTCGGCATTAAGGGCATCGATAAGGCGATGGTTGAAAAACTGTCCCGTGCCGGCATCATCAATGCCACCTTACTCCTTGAAGCGGAGGCTTCGAAGGTTGCCGCAGAGACCGGTATTATGGCACATGTCATCGAGGACATCAAAAAAGCAATCCGGAAAAAGCGGGATAATGCGATAATAGAGATATAAAATATCGGCTTTGTAGAAATGTTTGAAAAAACTTTAACGCTCAATAGGGGTTTCACCCCCGCCGCCTGGCTCCCCCACACATGCGATAACTCCTGAGAATGGTATATAGCACTATCGTGCAGCGCAGGGATGGTCGGGGGGGACAGGCACTGTGTCCCCTCCTTCATATTCTGTGCTTTTAATTTTATACTCTGATAAAAATGAATTCTACAGATCTATAAAATATCTATTTTTTTAATCCCATTTCAAGGGCGATTCTCATGTCATCGTCATCAAACGGCTTTCTGAGAAATCCATCGGGGCCGATTGCCTTTGCACGTGAGATGGTTTCCTTATCAATGTACGCTGAAACAAAAATAACCGGAATATTAAAATCCTGCTTTATCTGCCGTGCTGTTTCTATGCCGTCACCTCCCCCCTTGAGGTTGATATCCATAAGAATGATATCAGGCCGGGTGTCTGCAACTAATTGTAAGGCTTCTGCCCCGGTTCCTGCTGTACCACAGACCTCATAACCGAGTTTTGCCAGGCGCCATTTTTCAACATAGACAATTATTTCATCATCATCTACGATCAGGACCTTCTCATTTGCCATTATAGCCCGTTTCTTATAATTATTAATATATGTTGCGTAGTTAATCCTGATTTTAATGACCTGAGGTTCAATTGCACGATCCATATGGGTTTTCCGGATCAGGCAGAACAAAAAGACGAACAATTGCTGGTCCATCAGTGTACGAAAACCTGGAACCGTATCAGGGAGGCGACATGAGAAAAAGTACTCAAAAGATCCTAACGGTTTAAAGGCGTTCGCAACACATATACTGGTGATACTAAATGAAGTGGAAAGACTGGGTGCATGTGACCAAACTCGATCCGGACAAACAGTTGAAACCCGGTGATATCGATGCGATTGCAGCAAGCGGTACCGATGCCCTGATGCTTTCCGGTACGCTCAACGTGACAAAGGAGAACCTTGCTGAACTGTTAAAGCAGGTGAAAGCATATGACCTTCCTCTCGTCATGGAACCAGCGGGACCGGAAGCGGTACTGACACAGGGTATTGACTATATTTTTGTGCCCAGCGTGCTGAATTCGCAGGACGTGCAATGGATCGTGGGCAAGCACCGTATGTGGGTCCAGCACCAGACGGGAAAAATACCGTGGGAAAGTATTGTACCGGAAGCGTATATCGTTCTTAACCCGGACTCAGCGGTGGGGAAACTGACAAAAGCCATCTGCACCTTAAAGCCCGAAGAAGTGGCGGCGTATACGGCTGTTGCCGATCATTACTTCCACTTCCCGATCGTGTATATCGAATACAGCGGGACCTTTGGCGATCCTGAGGTTGTCAAAGCTGCTTCGAATGCGCTGGATAAAGCAATCCTCTATTACGGCGGCGGGATCAACTCCGCAGAAAAGGCTGCACAGATGTCGAAGTATGCAGATACGATTGTCGTGGGCAACGCGGTGTACGACCAGGGTGCCGCGGTCCTGAAAGCGACGGTTGACGCCATCCAGTAATTTTTTTTATGCCCGAAATTGATATCGTGCTTGTTGCCCCCCTCTACGAGGGTAATGTGGGATTTGCTGCCCGGGTTATGAAGAACTTTGGCTTTTCCCGTCTTGTCCTGATCGACCCGTGCCCCCTCGGGAATGAAGCGGACGGTCGGGCATCCCATGCGTATGATGTGCTTCACCATGCTGAAGTGTGCACCATCGAAGATGTTTTTGCGCGGAGCACTATCGTAATTGCCACGACCGGCACGGTAAGCAAGTCCGTCTGCCACTCGATGCGGATGCCGTTTTATTCTCCCAAAGAGCTCCGGGAGCGGATACACGATGTGGACGGGCGCATCTCGATTTTGTTCGGGCGCGAGAACTGGGGGCTCAACAACGAAGAGGTCAAACGCAGCGACATGATCTGCACGATCCCGACTGCAGACGAGTACCCTATCCTCAACCTCTCGCATGCGGTCGGGGTTGTCTGTTATGAACTCTCAAATCTTCCCCTTCCCCGCTATGCCCTTGCCTCTCCAAACGACATGGGGTACCTGTACCGTCACATAGACCGCTACCTGGATGCTGTTCATCACCCGGCGTTCAAACGCGAGAATACCCTGATCCTCATCCGCAGGGTTCTCGGGAGAGCGAATCTGACGGTCCGCGAGGCAAGTACCCTGCACGGGCTGTTACGGCGGAGCGAGTGGCATATCGACCCGTCACTGCTGGACCGGGACAAAAAGGCATCTCCGGATGAACCTGACAACCGGGAATAAGTCGCTTTCCTTAAAAAACCGGATTCCGCCCGGCCCCTTCAGATGGTTAATGGTGTATTTTTCCATCTTCCTGGAATCTTCAAATCATCAGCACATGAAACCAGAAAATAATGGCTCTGGAGAAATGTTTAAAAAAAACTCGAACGTTCATGGGGGTTTTACACTCGTCCCTTGGCCCTTAATGCGATAACCACCGAGAAGGTAATAACTATCACATTGCGCAGGGGTGGTCCCGAGGTGACCAAGCACTGTCCACTCCTTCAGAGTATGTGTCCTTTTTATTTTGTGCACAATACCAGGATTTCCCATGAAAATTAAAAAAATTCTGGTATGATGAGGGGATTATCATCTCTATTCTTCAGGTACGATGAACGCCGCCGCCCCCTAATGGACGCCCCAGCGGCGGATTAGCAACCAAAAATACAATTAACCTCCCTGTCCCGCCGTGCCTCTGAGCGGCCCTGAGGCGGGGCCCTTTCGTATATTGTACGATTTTCATGGTCTGGGTGCGAACATTCTGTTCATGACCGTTTCTCCAGAGCCAAAATAATGAACAGGTAAAAAAAAGGCATTTACTGGATATGGAGATTGCCATCAAGAGGCGTATACTTGAGCCATTCTCCGGGCTGGAGTTCCCGCATGTTCTGGTAGTTGTTACTGGTCCCGGTTTAGATCATAATAGGCATAGAAATTGGGGTCAACTTCATACACCTCGCCCGTATCCGGATTATATACCCGGTCACGGTCAAGGATTGAATCGCTGAACTTTTCCAGAAACTCGTCGTTTCCTGCCTGCCGGTCTTCGTATAGTTTCAGGTTCTCCTGCCGCATCTGTTCCCCGGTCCTCCTGATGGTATCCCCAATTTTATTTGCACCTTCCCATGCAGTATTCATGATATTCCTGCAGGTGGTCAGGGACGAACTGCTGTAATCTATGGAATAGAAAATCCGGAGAAGGTCCGGAGCGTCAGCATAAAAATTATCCGTGGTGGAATAAATCCCCCAGAGATAACCCACTGCAGTGGATATACCCGTCTGGTACGTAGCAACGGTAAAAGAACCTGTGCACGGCATGCCGTTTGACATGTACGAGATTCGCATGGATTTAGCCGTTATCCCCCCGGTGTTCAGGGCTGAAATATCCGCGTTCTCATAGAACAGGATTTTTACATCCGATACCCGGTTACCCCCGACAGAGAAGTCCTGTGCCATGTAATCAGTAACATAGCGCTCGGGCGTGATATCCTGCGGGAGCGGCTGGACGCTCTGGTGAAGCCCGTTTAAGAACACGACCCCCCGGGGCATCTGTGAGTCAGCTGCAATCAGGCCCGAACACCCGGGCAGGACCAGGGCGTTCCAGCCTTTTGGGAGGAGCATGCTGACTCCTCCGGACTGGACCGTTGGTTGCACTGACCGATGGTCACTTGCGCTGTTGCCCTGGGAGGAATAGTCGGGTACCGGGGGATTAAACTGACGGAAGCTCTGAACGATTGCCCGTAACTGTTCTTCTTTTTCGCTCATGGATTCGCTCAGGGTCTCATATTTGCTCATGATCGCGTACGGGCTGTTGACAAAAATGGAATATACAGCCAGTTTTTTTCTGCCGTTTTCCGCATAGGAAGATGTCATCTCGAGGACTTTGCCATCCCCGGATGCCCGCACACTATCGACAGTAAACTGGGAATACCCCCGCCTTTCTTTCCCGATAAGGTAGTTCGCGATGTCCCCGGCTGATACTCTCAGGTATCTGCCACTCAGGTGCACGGGCTGGATGGTAACTTTTGTGACACCGTTATCCTTTGTATCAGCAGACTACAATGGCATCACCAACCGATACTGTCCAGTGTTCGGGAATACTGATGGAGAACAGGTTGTCGTTATCCCGGTATTCCATAAGCCCCCTGGCACCCGGTTTTGGCAGGATATTCCCCGTGCACCCACCTGAGACCAGGAGGAGCATCATACAGATTACCGGGATAGCAATAACCGTGAGACGCATATAACCACTAAAAATAATAAGAGAAATATGAACTACATGAAGATTGTGGTTTGATTCAGGGTGACGGAGACGTTCCAGATACTCCCGGTACACAAAAAACCGATTAAAAAGGCTCTGGAGAAATGTTTTTAAAAACTCGAACGTTCATGGGGGTTTCACCCCCGCCACTTGGCTCCCCCCAATGCGATGACCCCCGACAAGGTAAGAACAGCACTATCACATTGCGCAGGGGCGGTCCCGAGGTGACAGGCACTGTCCCCTCCTTCAAAGCATGTGTCCTTTTTATTTTGTGCTAGAATAAAAGGAATTCTACAGAGCCATTAAAAAAGTCCTTTGTATCATCGTACCGATGATTGTTTCCCTGCAAAACAATGACGGTGAACAAGGCAATAAAGGACACACCCTGCGTGTGACCCCCGGGCATACCTGCCTTGTCCAGACCCGACACCACCCTTTTGCACATTGTATAGGGTAGATATTTCCCCGGATGTTAATTGCTGACTCAGATAACTTTGCCGCGCCCGGATACGTTTCGATGCAGCAGTGACCTGAGTCGGGAGAGGCGCTTGTGCACCCTGTCCCAATGTCCCATGAGTTTTTCATATCGTGACCTTCCTATGAACCTCACCTCCGTGGATTATGGTGATTTACTGCATGGAATATAATTAAAAGATGCAATGCACACGTGCATGGCAACACTACCTATGTAATGCGAACACAGATTTTCCTGACGAGAAGTTTTTCTGGTACAAGATTTTTTTTTGATTTCGTGTAATCCTTCCTTACTCGATATATTTTCGATTCATGAATCTTTTTTTGAGATAGATATTCAGACAAAATAATTTAGAATTTAATCTCTTTCAAAAATTCTTTATTTTTCAGTTTGTGTAAATTTTTTTAATGCCGGTGCTCCTTCATTATTATCACCAGCGTGTTCAACATTCAGTCCCACACTGAGCATGAGCATCCCCATAATAAGAAACAGCATGCTTATCATCTCCAGCGCAAAGGGAAAAATTGCTGTGGAAGTATATTCACTGAAAGCATAAAAACCGGTCGCAATACCAATAATTATAAAAATAATCCCTGGAACCCCGAACAAAAGCAGGGGTCTCCTATAACCAATCAGGTTAATTAATCTCGTGAGCACACCCACTCCGTGAGTGAGCGGGTGTTTTTTGTGTTTATTGGGTACATCGTAGTTCACCGAGATGGGAACTTCCATAATAGAAAGACCCAGTGCGGAGAAGTGACCAATCATATCTGATTCAATATTGTATCCATCAGATTTGAAGTCCAGGTTATCAAGCGCTTTACAGGAAAGTGCTCGGAATCCCGACTGTGAGTCGGTGACGTTACTCTTTGCCCCCATATTCGTGAAAAGGTCAAGTATTCTCTGTCCAATCTGCCGATAAGCAGGTATTCCGCTATTTTTTTCGAGAAAACGAGATCCGATGACAAGGTCTGCCTTGCCTGCTCTGACCAATCCCGCAACTCTTTGGATCTCCTTGGGATCATGCTGGCCGTCTGAATCGAGCATTACTGCGACGGCACAACCTGTTTCACGGGCACGTTGGAGACCTAAAAGAATTGTGTATGCTTTTCCGGTATTATGTTCAAGCTTAATTACTTCAGCACCGGCTGATTCTGCTACCTCAGCCGTGAGATCGGAGGAACCATCATCAACAACAATTACCTTATCGACATACTTCCGTGTCCGAAGTACAACAGAACCAATGACCAGTTCCTCATTAAACGCAGGAAGGACCGCAAAAATACCTTTTTGGGGTTTATCTATATCATTTACCTGGACCGGGTGCACGATAAATGATTGTGATGTATTCATTCAATTCATCCTTAAGAAAAATTCTATCTATCTATAAATTTTTTACTTATAATATAATCGTTTTTGAAATTTTTATTATATAATATAATGCAAGGCAATGATACTTACACCCTTCAAAGTACAATCCGATGAAATATGGACTTTTCAGGTCACTACAGCGTCCCCTTTTTTCTGCAGACATCAATGATTCGATGTGCCGCATCACCATCCCCGAATGGATTGTTCCACGTACGCGGAATGTCTATCATATATTTTGCCGCTTCCAGCACCTTTTCCGGATCCGTGCCTGCGAGCATATTCGAGCCGACATCGATTGTTTCAGGCCGCTCTGTATTTTCGCGAAGGGTAACGCAGGGTACGTTTAAAATACACCCCTCCTCCTGCAATCCCCCGGAATCGGTCAGGAGGAGTGATGCCTTTGACTCCAGCACGAGAAATTCAAGATAGCCAACGGGATCAATAACCCGGATTCCTTCAGTTGAGAGGGAGAATTCACGCACCATCTTCTGCGTTCTGGGGTGCATGGGGAAGACAACGGGGACACCAAAATGTGCTGAGACTTTTTTAAGCCCGGTCAATATCTTGGCAAGACGAATGGGATCATCAACATTTTCAGCACGGTGGGCAGTGACAAGGAAATAGTTCCCGGGTGTGAGATCCAGCTCTTCAACGGGATGCACTTTTTGTTGTGCAATCCTGATGTTCTGGTGTACCGCATCGACAACTGTATTACCGGTTACCGTGATTTTCTCTGCAGGTATCCCTTCATTCAGTAAGTTCCGGCGGGAATTTTCTGTTGGTGCATATAACTGGTCGGATACATGGTCGGCAACAATGCGGTTGATCTCTTCTGGCATGCTGCGGTCAAAACTCCGTAAACCTGCTTCAACGTGCCCGACCGGGATGTGCAGTTTTGCCGCAGCAAGGGCACCTGCACAGACGGTATTTGTGTCACCCTGGACAAGGACAATTCCCGGGGGGCGCTTAAGAAGAATATTTTCAATACCCGAAAGAATCGCGGCGGTCTGGGCACCCTGTGTACCGGATCCGACATCCAGATTATAGGTGGGGGAAGAGAGTTCGAGTTGTTCGAAGAAAATTTTGTCCATTGCGTAGGAATAATGTTGGCCGGTATGAAGCACCGAGAATTCCAGTCCCTGCCTGGTGCATTCACGGATGACAGGCGACATTTTGATAATTTCCGGGCGCGTGCCGATGACAATGAGAATCATGCAAACCTCAAGAGAAGCCGGAGTGATAATTTCCTTTTTTATTTTCCTGGCAAATTCCAATATTTTTATTATTGGTATTCCTTTATTGTGCTTCTGCTTTAAGTGTACCAGAAACAGCCACCTGTTTTTTTATAGAAGCCACACCCCCATGAGCATAAAAAGAACTCCCTTTTTATATTGCCATGCTCAATGACTTTATGGTTACAACAGGAAT
This sequence comes from uncultured Methanoregulaceae archaeon, assembly GCA_963733045.1. Lineage (GTDB taxonomy): Archaea > Halobacteriota > Methanomicrobia > Methanomicrobiales > Methanospirillaceae > Methanoregula. The sequence continues at coordinate 60,851 of CAVTBZ010000011.1, forward strand.
ATTCAGGAAAGAGATTTTTAACATAGGACGGTGAGAACGCTGAACAGAATAATCCTCGCGGTAATTATCCTGGTACTGTGCAGCACTGCCCTGTGTATCGATAGGCGTTCCACAAGACACGGTGAATCCGGTAGACACCTATGCAGGCAACGGCAACATCGTTATCCATAAATGCCCCTGCCTGCGAACCGTGCAACCCTGCTCCCCCTGGCACAACCCGTCAAACTCATCTTCATCCACCACTCGTGCGGAGAGAACTGGCTGGATGATACGAACGGGGGACTGGGCATTGCACTGCGGGACAACAATTACTTCGTGAGTGATACGAATTATGGCTGGGGGACGGTTCTGAAGGCGGTTCTGTGCCGATCGGGTCGCTGACGGATATCGGCTTCTGGTGGACGTGGTTCCGCGGCCCGCAATCCGCAGAGATCATGGATGCCGTGTACAGCGAAAGCGGCCAGCATGCAGACTATTCACGGCTGAACCCCGATCCCGGCGGTAAAAACCGGATTGTCATGTTCAAATCCTGTTTCCCGAACTCAAACCTCAAAGGAAATCCTGATGACCCGGTACCGTCCATTGATGCAAACCCGTTAAAGGGTCTCGACCCGGATCTGATTACCACACGGTTGCAAATGCGAAGGGCATCTATATTGACCTGTTGCCGTATTTCCAGGAGCACCAGGATACGCTGTTCATTGTGGTTACCGCACCTCCTGTCAGCAACGGGAGGTATTCATCGAATGCAAGGTCCTTCAACCAGTGGCTGGTCAATGACTGGCTGAAGGATTATCCGTATACTAATGTTGCAGTTTTTGATTTCTATAATGTTCTGACCACCAACGGGGGGAATACGGATACCAGCGACGTGGTAAGGAAACAGGGAATCATCACCGCTGGTGGAATAATACTGTCCGGCACCGTGGAAACAGGCAGGGGGCTGTCCTATGTGATACCACAGCCTGTGCACCTGCGTCTTACGACGACCATCCCGGCAGCAGGCAACCGGAAGGCAACAGGGGTGTCCTTACCGCTCCCCAACCTTGCCTACAACCGCTGGCAGGAAGGATAATCCGGCAACATTTTTTCCGATAGCACAAGCGTGTGCCGTATCCCGGGAAACCACATATACTGCAGCAGGATTATTAAAATCAACCATCAACGCGTAATTACATGTTCATCTTTGCCCATCTCTTCGCCGGTGCTCTACTTGGTCTTCTCCTCTGGCACCTGACGAATGACCGCCGGGCAATCTCCCTCTGTATTGCAGGGTCAATCCTTCCTGACCTGGTTGACAAGCCACTTGGATTTCTGTTCCCGGAAATTCTTGGCAGTGGCAGAACGATTTTCCACTCGCTCGGTATCGTTCTTTTCATCCTCATCGTTACGTTCTTGTTTTTCCAATCCAACAACAGGTTGCCGGGTGCCGGAGTGGCAGGTGCAGTCCTCCTGCACCAGGTTCTTGATGAGATGTGGACCCTCCCGGCGAACTGGTTCTATCCACTTTTTGGTCCGTTCCAGGGCACGATGATCCCGGATTATCTCGGCACCTATTTCTGGTTTGAAATTACCAATCCAGGCGAATGGTTGTTTATGATCGGCACTCTGATTGTCCTACAATCGTACCAGGGTGTGAATTTCGTCCGTGTCCCGTCGCTGCCGGACTTCCTGCAAAGAGGAGTATATGTATTCGTTGTCCCGGTATTCGGATGCATAGGGTTGTACGTAGTCGCATCAGGACTTCTCGATCCGGCAGGCACTTTCATTACACCCCTCTATAATCCGGTGACCACGGTGATGGCCGGTTTTCTCCTTCTCACCGGGGCTGCCATACTGTGCCGAAAAAAGTGTGATGCCCGGTGATGAGGTACGGTAAATAAAAAGAAGGGATATTGCGATTCAAGTGATCGAATATTTTTCATGGTACTCTTGTTTGTAAGGTAGTGTCCAGGATTTTTTATCGCTTTCATCAGGGCACTGGATCTGGAATACACAGGCAAAATCTATCGTTTCCAAAAGGACGTTATGTAAGGAACGCCCTTTAAGGCAGATATACCATCTGTTGCAGAGAACTCCGTAGCTGAACAATGGTCTGAATCCCGTAGTATATTTCCCGAAGTATTTCCCGGACACAGAGATATAAAAAAAGGAACTTCATGGATTCTTTTTTACTCAAATCCAGTATCCAACAACAGGGATATCTCCTGATGTTCCGAATTGGAATGACTTATCCACGGTACCGGTTGCATCGTAATTCAGATACCAGTTCCCTGTAGATGGCCGGAAAACCCCGATATCGGTTGTTCCATCATTACCCCAGTTTCCAATTACCGGGGTATCTCCTCGTGTTCCGAACTGGAATCTCGTATAAACCGCGCCGGTTTTTGTCGTTTCCAGTATCCATGTTCCGGTAGATGGCCGGAAAACCCCGATATCGGTGTTCCCGTCACCGTTCCAGTCCCCGGTTACCGGGATATCTCCTCGTGTTCCGAACCGGAATCTCGTATACACCGCGCCATTCTTTGTTGTTTCCAGGATCCATTCCCCGGTAGACTGGCGGAAAACCCCGATATCGGTGTTCCCGTCACCGTTCCAGTCCCCGGTTACCGGGATATCTCCTCTTGTTCCGAACTGGAATCTCTTATACACCGCGCCGGTTTTTGTTGTCTCCAGGATCCAGTTTCCGGTAGATGGCGGAAAACCCCGATATCGGTGTTCCCGTCACCATTCCAGTCTCCGGTAACCGGTATATCACCGTAGTGTTCCGAACTGGAATTTTTTATACACTGCACCGGTTTTTGCTGTTTCGAGGATCCAGTTCCCGCTGTACGATTGGAAAACCCCGGCATCAGTAATCCCGTCACCGTTCCAGTCCCCGGTCACCGGAGTATCTCCTCTGGTTCCGAAGAAGAACGTGGTATCATCACCGGTAAAGTCTGTGTCCCCGTTTGAATCGAGTTTCCAGACTCCTGAACGATAAATTCCCACGGTCTGTTGTTCGCTGGCTGCGGGTGCAGGGAGTGTATGTTTAGAGAGTAGGAGTTGGAGTGGGTGTAGGAGTTGGTGTTTTGGTTGGGGTAGGAGTTGGAGTGGGTGTAGGAGTTGGTGTTTTGGTTGGGGTAGGAGTTGGAGTGGGTGTAGGAGTTGGTGTTTTAGTTGGGGTAGGAGTTGGAGTGGGTGTAGGAGTTGGTGTCTGTTGGAGGGGAGTAGGTGTTTGAGAAACGGGGATTGCGCGATCACTTTTTGCCTGATGGTGGCCATGCTATCACCCTTGGACAAAGAATCAGTAATAAAAGTCGCGGGCAGAAGAAGCACTTGCACCGTTTTTCATGAACGTGGCCAGGTAGCGTGTATCGTCTGCTCCCTTCTCTCCATCCCTCCCATTCGATGGTATCGATGACGCCATTGCTCGTAGGGTAGGCAAATACATGATCCCGGAGAACTGAATCATCAAAGTCATTCCAGAGATGGCCAAACCCGGATCTGGTAGGCATAGATCATTCGCCGTCATACCCGGCATTCCATAAGGCAAACCCATAATTTTTGCGATAAAGTTCCGGATTCTCCACCCCGGTCTCGGGGATTATGCGTACGAAAAATTTTGACCGTACTTATGCCATTCCGCGACTTGGGTTGTATTGAGCGCATCGGCAAAAACTGCAACATCTAAAGATCACCGACAACATTAACGGCGTCATTATTATTGGACAGGCTGCATAGACCTTTGCACCACTGGCATGGACAGCCTGCCATGCGGGTCTTTCCGATCGCAGAAGATCATCTCTGGCTTCATCAATTCCATAAATATAGACCTCCCTGTATCCGTATTTGGAGCGTAATGTTTTTCCATCGGGTTAATGCTGGTTCTCAGGTTGTTAATATCGGTCTGGCGTCGTTGGATTTCCGGTTTCCATTCCGTCATGAAGATAGATATGATCCTTGGGAAGACCACTTTGTTGCCGCTATCGAAAGTGCGGTTATCAAATTCCATTCATATTCAAACAATGTCGGATACGCGATCCCATGTTCTTTCATATTTTTGAGTTCGCAGGGCATACTGCTGCGGTGTTTTCCACTCGTTGTTTATCCCCTTTAATGACCCCTGAGGCATTTTCACCGGTATAGTAAATGGCATATTCAAGAGGTGCAGGCTCAAGATCAAAGGGGAGAACGGTCACTTTAAGGTTCATCAGCACAGGGGCTTCGGAGGGAGTTGTGATGGTGATATCCCCGTAATAGTCACCGGACGGGTGTGCCTGACGGAACATGGACGGTCAGCCAGACCTGTTTATTCTCATTTGCTGCAAGGGAAAATGGCTGAAGTGTCTGGGCATCCTGGAATTGGGCATTTGACGGAAACGTGCCGGACGGATTACTGATATCGATATATTGCTGGACACCATTTATCGTCACTTTGAGATAATTGACCTTGTTGGTATAATCGACTTTCACCAGGCTGTCATCCTTGAGGAGGAGTTCCGGAGCAAGAGACTTTTTCCGGTGTGATCGATCCATAATTTTCCGCATCACCAGCCTGGTACCATACCTTAACGAGCCGGACATTAATGGCATTTGCACGGAATACTGTTTCCCTGCGCATTATACAGATTGGGAACCGTGATCCCGATTCCTGTCAGATCCTTCTGAGCAGTAATAATGAATGATGCCGCTTCAAACTGGTCCCGGCAGGCCGTAACTGGAAAGATTATTGGCCGGAGCTGCAGGAACGATGTAGTTCACCGGTAGCACTTTTATTGACGTCGCTAGGTTCCCAGGGAAATGGTATGATTGACTGCCCGGGGTGGTTTTTGATATAATCAGCTTTTAATGCAGTATAATCCGGCGTTGCAGCTTCGACCGTGGGTATTGCCAGGGACATGATTGCAAGAATGAAAATGAATACCGGTACTCTTATAAGGGGGGTCTTTAATCGATCCAATGGACGTCGCGGTACCCTTTTATCATGCCTGCAGATTCCGGTTAAAACCATTCAGTCATCTCCGGTGCAGACGTACTATCTGAATTTTCCAAATTTTTTGCTTCAACTGCATTGGAACCGACATTCCTGCGTTTCCAGTCCTCATCTTTTTCGATAACATAAATCGCCGATGGGCATTGCAGAATAGCGTAATATTCTTTACTTCTGGCAGAGAGTTCGTTCAGTACGGTGAAATAATCCCTCAGATTATCTTTCGCGGGATTATCCCGTGATGACATCATTCCTGTAATTCCTGTAATTCCTGTTTTCATGGTTTTCATTCACTCCTTTTCACTTCCTTATTCGAAACCCGGAACCACATTGCCCCTGTGTTGACCAATCCAATTGGGTGTGTGTGTAGCTCCTTTTTTTGAATGTATTTAATATTTGCTCATATTGATGATTATTAGTACCGATTAGAAACACTTCACTACAATGATATACAATGATCATTTATGAACCTAATCATCATAGCAATCAGTATCAAAATTAAACGGTGGGAAGGTACCGGGGTTACCCCGGAAAAGTACCGTGCCCTTTCTGTCAATCGGTTATACGAACCAGACGATCCCGCTGTTGGAGGTATAGAGTTTACCCATCCATTTGTTGTTGGTGGCAAACATGTTCTGGGTACTGTCCCGTTCCCAGATCGGGACTCCGCCGCTTGTTGCATTGCTGATGGTCTCGAACAGGTTGTGGTCGATGTACATCCCGGTTGTTGGTTTCTGCCGGATTGCAATGCTGGCCATTTTACCGTTACCGTCTTTGAAGGTGTTGTGGTGGATCTTGTACAGGCTCCCGGCGAAACTCCCGCCGCGTTCGTCCTGGTGGACATCGAAGTGGTGACCACCGATTGGATTCCCGTTCCCTAAAACGACATTGTACCGGGCCTCATAACTCTCCCCGGGATATCCGGTGCCGGTGATGGAGTGCCGGTTATAGTCAAAGGTGTTGGCTTCAATAATCGACGATCCACCATAGAGGGCAACACCATAGCCTTCTCCACGGGCCTGGTTGTGGTGGATATAACTGTGGTGGACATAGGACTGGACGCAGTTATCTGAGACAACCGCCGCCCATGCAAATCCACGGAGTTCACAGTTATCGACTTCAAATCCGGTCCGCTCTTTTGCGTAGATACCAACCAGGTACTGCTGCTCGTAAGTCTGGCCGGGTGCATTCCCGTAGTCCTGGGGATACATTTCACCCTCGAGCCGTAACCCGGTTACGCGGACATTGTTACCGCCGGCGATAAATGTCTCCTCGCCCCACCCACCGTTGACATTTTTGGTACGCTTGATGAGGGCTCCGAGAGAACCGTTCAGTCCCCGGTCACTTGCAACGGTTACCCCGGCAGGGATGGTAATTTTCGGGTTTGAGGTCATGTCAATGACCGCATTTCCTTTGATAAATACGACTTCACCGGATTTCGCACTTTTGAGCGCTGTGATCAACTGCGACGCGGTGGATACGACATATTTCACGCGGGAATCGGTCTCGGAGATTATCCTGGTATACCCGGGCCCTCCTCCAATGGGATTGCCGGTCGGGTTGCAGGCCTCTGCGCCATAGCATTCCCCGCTCACTCCGACTGTCGATGAAGCAGCCGTGATATAATTGGTCTTCGTAATGCTGGTGCTGCCGCCGGCATTGGTCACGGTAAGTTTTACCGTGTAGGTCCCGGCGGTTGTGTAGGTATGTGACGGACTTTTTGTTGTATAATCGGTAACCCCGTCATTGTTGACGTCCCATTTATATACGGTCGTTCCTGTTGAGACCGACTGGTCGGTGAACTGGACTGTCAGGGGTACCTGTCCCGATGTGGTGGTTGCAGTGAACTGTGCCGTGGGCAATCCTGCTGTCGTTACCGGAGTCGGAGTGGTGGTCGGGACAGGAGTTGCAGTTGGCTTTGGTGTAAGTGTTGTGGTTGGAGCGGGTGTTGGAGTTGCAGTTGGCTTTGGTGAAAGTGTTGTGGTTGGAGCGGGTGTTGGCGTTGCAGTTGGCTTTGGTGTCGGAGTAGAAGTGGCTGCCGGTTGCCCGCTCGTTCCCAGCGTGATATACTTTTGTTTGATTATCGTATCAGAGCCATAGGCGTTTGTCACGGTCAGTTTTACCGTATAGGAGGTGGCAACATTATCCCAGAATCTCCACGTGGGGTTCTGCTGTGAGTTCTCCGGAAGGTTCCCTGCTCCATCGGAAAAGTCCCAGTGATAGGTCATGGGTTTTGCACCGGTGGACTGGTCCGCAAACGTCACGCTCAGCGGGGATTGCCCCTGGGTGGCACTGGACGTGAATTGTGCTTTTGGTGCTCCTGACGAAGATACGGGAGCCTGAGTTGGTGAAGCTGTTGGTTTAGCTGTTGCTGGAGCGGGTGTTGTGGTTGCTTTGGGTGTTGGAATCAGCGTTGGCGTAGCTGCCGGTTGCCCGCTCGTTCCCAGCGAGATATAATTTTGTTTGACGATGGTATCAGAACCATAGGCGTTTGTCACGGTCAGGGTTGCCGTATAGGAGGTGGCAACATTGTCCCAGAACCTCCATGTCGGGTTCTGTTGCGAGTTCTCCGGAAGGTTCCCTGCTCCATCGGAAAAGTCCCAGTGATAGGTCATGGGTGCTGTCCCGGTGGACTTGTCGGTAAACTGCACGGACAGCGGGGATTGTCCCTGGGTGGCACTGGACGTGAACTGTGCGACCGGGGGTGAGCCTGATGCTGCCGATACTGCCCCGGGCAGTATCATTATCAGGAGGAAAAGTCCGACGATCAGACTTATGGTTCGTGATTTGGCAAATATTTTCATGACTCCATGGGTTATCAGGCACGCTTTATAAAATATCAAACCACAGCGGGTGGATGGATCGAACCTCAGGGCTCGAAAATTTACCCCGAAGGTTACAGTTTGTAACCCGAAAATCAGTGCAGAAAATGCCGGAAAGGTTTTAACAGAATTTTTTTGTTCCGGTGAGGAGTAACGAACCGGTTCCAGGAACTATTTTTGGGGGTCCAGCATGTACCCGGAACCATCCAGTCTACAGCTCACTGGTTGTGACTCGCGCATGTTTTTTGTGCCACGTGGACGGCCCGCCCCGCTCATTTTAGTCAGGGATCTCCGTCAGTAAATGGTGTGAATGACTTATGGCGATAATCTCTCCACCCATCCGGCGTTTTTCTGCCCTGCAAAGAGAGAACATCCTATACTGTCCAGGGACTCCCCGTTTTTTCCCGAATAATCTTTTATACACGGTCCCGGGCATGTACCCCCTGATCCAATTCATCCCTTCAGCCAGGTCTCTCTTGTGAGGTATTTTTATAAAAACGATGAACCCGGTCTGACCTGAAAAGTGGTATAACCGGATTCCGGGTTTTTCATCTGCTGCAGATGGCATACCGGCCGTATGCACAATTTAAAGAACCAGTCCACCGGACCAGCAGTCAATAACGACGTCTATAAAAAAAGCCAGGCCTGGTTATACCGGCCTTATGTGCCCGCCAGAAACCCCAAAAATCCCTGAACCGTGCAGGGTACCTGATTTTTTTAAGTTTTTATGTCCCGGTGCTGGTCACACACCGTACCCGGGCCGGACTATCAAAAAAAGGGATTTATTTTACCAGCACTTTGCGTACCCGGTAAATGACATCCGCGGTGAGGACATTCATATCGTGTGCGGATCCTGCATGATCGATAAATTTTCTCATAATTTCATTATGTGTTCTTCCGGTCACTTCGAATGAACAATCCATCCCGAGATCTTTACATATGCATAACGGTTCAGATACATTCTTCTTTCCCGTTGGTCCAACTACTGCCGGTTCATACTCAGGTACAGATATCCATCGTCCTCAATATCCTATAACCACTGTGTGGTTATATTATATAAAAATTATCCAGAATCTGCGTCTGACTTTATATAAAGTGCGTAAAACAGCCAAAAATTGAAGAGATCCAATGTATTCCGATATACTATCCCTGCACCGGTGCAGCCCTGGATCGATTCAAAAGGTATACTGGTATCCTGTGGAGGATGGTGAACGCACCACACACACGATGCACTGTTCAGGGATTCCCCGTTTTTTTCCCGAATAATTTTTCATACACGGCCCCGGGCATGTACCACCTGATCCATGCCGGCCCTTCATACCAGGTCCGGATGATGATTGCGACCAGCAGGAACACCATGCCGACCCCAAGCACAATAGTATTCGCAATCCCGAAAAAGTTCCTGATATAGTATTCCTCTGAAATGATGCCGGGCAGTAAACCAAAACCCAGCACATTTTGTGAAAACGGCCAGAGGAACTTATACCCCGGGTCATACACCAGTGCATCTTCAAACAGGTGAGACAAAAACCCGAGGGTGGAAAACAGGAATCCATCAAAAAATTTTATCCCGATCGGGTGCAGCAGGAACGCCACCACTATGCCAAAAACAATCATAACCGCGATATTATGAAAATCCCCGTGGGAAATCCTGTGCCCCTCAAACAGAATGGTGAACCCGAACCGGGAAAAGACCCGGTTCACGACAAAATCAATATCCGGAGCCCATGCACACAGGATGATGATCCATGAAGTGTCCCTTCCGGTAACCTTATAAAAGACCATGCCGGCGAGGATTGCAATGGCGGCGGAGTAGACGATGTGTTCAGCGAGCATGAGGGGTCAGGGGTTGTCAGGCTATGGACATTCTTTCTAAGTTAATTTCATTTGATGGAATTGTGCTTAAAGGTAAGTGTCCGGGCTGACTGGATGCGATGTCGTGGATAGAAAAAAGTCAGTGTTCTTCGGATTTCATGACGATCAGAAGAGCTCCAGGGAAGCTGATTATCGTCGTAACCAGGAGGGCGATTGACGGTAACTCCGGTTGAGATGCAGGCACCGGATGTCTGCAAAGATCGTTCCTGCATACTGCAGCTGCCGGAGGGCTGTCGTCATTGATAAGCAGTTCATCGTTCAATTGATCCTGCACCATACCTATACCCTCAATCCGGGAGGGTGGGATAATGCTATTGAGAGTGATGGCGTCCAGTGATTGAAAGCTCATTGGCAGAAACGTGATACTACCCCCGCAGAGGAACAATACTTCAATCACATCAGAATTTTTTTCATACACGGTACGTCCTTAAACGTGAATAGAACGCAAACCTGGTACGCGACATGTAATAATTCTTGTATACTATTCCGTTACCAGGCACCGGTGAACTGCATTTTTTATAATCGTATATAATTTGCTCATGAAGTCCGCTGGCAAATGGTTCTGGATAAAAAAAATTAGTTTTCCTTGGATTTCCTGATGAAGAGGACCGCACCGATGAGCCCGACAATTAACGCTGCCGGGAGTGCTATGGTGGGGAATTCGGGAACTGGTGTTGAATCTTCCAGCGGTTCGACTATGACATTATCTAAAGCTACTCCACAGTTTGTCACTCCAGCTGATATATCAACCAATCTCAATTCTGTAGGAGAACCAACCGGATCAGGAAGTGTCATCGATTTTTCAACCCACTCCATATTACTTACACTCCACGTCGCTGATCGTGTGAAAGTTTCCGTACCAATTGCTGATGGGTTGTTATCCCAATAAACTGCAATTTGTTTGGTAGTTGGATCGCACATAAAATTTCCCGACATTAAAAACTTTAGTTTATACGGTCCATTTGTTGTTGTTGGTATCATTTGGCTGAGAGTTCCCCGTGCCCCCTCTCCAGACATGTCGATCGATTGCGATCCATCAATGCTTGTCCAATATAATCTGATAATATTCAGGTTTCCACCAATGGTCCACTGGGGAATCTGGCCTGCTGGACAGGTTCCCCCGGGGCATGTCACAAAGTCTCCTGCAATCAGTGGTAATTCAAAACTTGGATTCGATACAAGATTTGCCGCCGACACCACCCCCATACCTGCAAGGAGCAGCACCATGACGATTCCCAATACTAATACTTTTTTCACGTCATTCAATCCTCCTTAAAACACATTGGATGCGATGCGTATCTGCGAATACCGATCATCCAATGTAGGTAAAAAGCTCATCAATCTTTATAATTTATATATCTTTCTATATAATCAAATCTGATTTTAAAGATTTTTTACAAAAAAACCTACATGCTATCTGAATTAAATTTTTTCACGACGTAATTTTTAAAAAATCAGAACGGACGTACCCTGCGCTGTCCCCCTTTTCATCCTACCCGATTCTGAAGATTCAGGACGTAATCAATAAGCGTTTTTCATGTTCCCTGCCATCCATATCGGTCAAAAGACCGTGAATATGCAGGAGGTCAAAAAAGGCCTATTTTTTTATCGCTTTCTGTACCCGATAGAGAAAATCAGCAGAAAATACCGATATCTTATGCGCAGATTCTGCATGCTCGATAAATTGTCTCATAATATCCTGTTCAGTTGTCCCTGTTGCGGAAAAAGAACAATTCATTCCAAGATCTTTGCAGTGGAGTGATCCCATAGAACCTAAAAAATAACGGCAAACACGCATTTAAATTCACCAACCGCTGCGAGGACCATGATAGAACCTGTTGATTATACGCTTGGCCTGTCCGGGAATATCGCGTTCCTGTTCATATAGCAACAAAACCTAGTGCTGTTTTCCCCTGTTCCCCCTTTTCCCAAATCATCCCTATAAAAATCAGCCATCAGAATCACAGTTTGAAGTTTTTTAAGGAGTATCATTCCCTGGACCCGGGTATCATGATGCAGGAGGAAGATTGGAGTGAGTTTTTTAGCAATCTGTCGTGAAATTAAATGTTATTTCAAAGATCTCCTTGAACAATGAAACGAAGTTTGAAACTATTCCCGGCTGGAGAAAAGTATGGGGATTTAGCTCGTCAGTTTCAAAAACCACCCTATCATAGTGAAAGCTGTTTGAATTTTGAACAATTCTAAGAAAAAATCAAAATCAAATACCAAATTTTATCGTTCGCCAGTTCCAGTATCAAACATCCAACTCATTTTATAAAATGTAATCAATTGATAGCGGAAAGAGAGGAACGTGCATAATAATGAAAAAATGGAGATTTGGTGTACTCATAATTCTGGTTGTATTAGGGTCAATAGTGTTGCCTGTAGCTTCAGTGCAAAATGGAAAAATAGCTTTCACTTCGAATCCTGATGGCAATAACGAGATTTACGTAATGAACGCGGATGGAACCGGACAAACCTGCCTCACGAACAATCCAGCTTCAGACAGGCAACCGGCATGGTCCCCGAATGGCACGAAGATTGCGTTCATTTCAGACCGTGATGGTAATGGTGAGGTCTATGTCATGAACGCGGACGGAACCGATCAGAACCGTATCACGACGAATACAGCAAATGAAAGTCTTCCTGCGTGGTCACCGGATGGCATGAAGATAGCTTTCACTTCGGACCGTGATGGTAATGGTGAGATCTATGTCATGAACGCGGATGGAACCGGACAAACCCTCCTCACCAATAATCCGGCGTTTGATGAAGATCCTACCTGGTCTCCGAATGGCACGAAGATAGCCTTCACTTCCGGCCGGAGTGGCAATGGTGAGATCTATGTCATGAACACGGATGGATCAGGTCAGAGCAAATTCACCAGTTGTCTGGAGAGTGTTGAATTTGGGGCAACGTGTTCGCAACCCGATTGGTCACCAGAAGGTTCTAAAATTGCGTATAAATGGCATTTTGGTGCCGAAGCTGATATTATTCATACGGTGAACACCAACGGGACGGGCGACACCGTTATATCCACGAATGGCCACGGCAAAGACCCTGCCTGGTCCCCGGATGGAACGAAGATTGTGTACCGATCAGATGAGTGGCAGTTGAGTGCCTGGTATGAGATTTTTGTTACAAACGTAGATGGGTCCGGTTGGACACAACTGACCAATGATACCTCTGTGCATACAACTCCAGCCTGGGGGTGCGTTCCTACCACAACTCCTGTTGCCGGATTCACCGCTAATCCACTCAATGGAGTATCACCATTATCTGTTTCATTCACCGATGCTTCAGAAAATACCCCCACCTCATGGAGCTGGTCGTTTAAGAATGTAACAGGAAACAACACGCAGGTTTGGTTCAGCACAGGACAAAATCCACATTATACATTTGGTATCGGTAACTTTTCCATGGTATTGAATGCCAGCAACAGTGCAGGGTATAACCTCTCAACCCAGGTAACGTTCATCAACGTTACTGCTGGACCCGTTACCAGTACTATTGGCGTATTCCGTCCATCCGCACGGCAGTTTATCTTCAATACCGCACCGATAACCCGTACCACATTTGGCCTGAATACCGATATCCCAATCACCGGAGACTGGAATGGAGATGACATAACGGATATCGGTGTTTTCCGCCCATCTGCCCGACAGTTCATTTTCAATACTTCGCCAGTATCACGAATTACCTTCGGACTCAACACCGATATCCCTATAACCGGTGACTGGGATGGAGATTTTGTTACGGATATCGGTGTTTTCCGGCCATCTGCCCGGCAATTCATTTTCAATACCGTCCCTATTACCAGGATCAACTTTGGTCAAAGCACCGATATTCCCATAACCGGCGACTGGAATGGAGATGGCAGGACTGATATCGGGGTTTTCCGGCCATCAACACGGCAGTTTATCTTTAATACCGCGTCAATCACCCGGACTACCTACGGGATGAGTTCTGACATTCCGATAACCGGTGACTGGAACGGTGATGACATAACTGATATCGGGGTTTTCCGGCCATCTGCAAGGCAGTTCATATTCAATACCTCACCGATAACACGGACTACCTTTGGTCTCCCCACTGATATCCCGATTTACCGGGAAATGGGGTTAATTTTTTTTACGGCGGTCATATTTGCTATCTGTTGGCAGATCTCCCGGGATCGCGTATGTTTTACGATGGCAATTATTTTTTTTGAACGGTCCGCACTCACACATATCCAGCCACATGGTACAAAAAAGCAGATCCATCCCTTTTATAGATACGCTGCATCTTTGCACCGCATTTTGGGAACAGAATGGATTTTCATAGGATGATATCCATTTTTTTTAAATAATACACAACGGACTGTGTGTTTTTGCCAGCGACCAGGGAGCCCGATCCAGGTGATATGTATACATTTTTTTACGATAGCCTCCCTGATGGGAGGACGGGCTCCAGACCAGGACCCATGAACATCGCCCAGGTGATCCACTTGTAGCGAAGCGTCACTCCTATCATTTTTGCGATTTTTCACCGTGGACTGTGTGTTTTTTCTTAAAAATTAATAGTCGGATTTCAAACTGAACATTTTTCCATTGAGGTTATTCAACAAGGATAATCAAAAATAGGGAAGTAATACTCCTGTAACCTTCATTTTTTTATGAATTAAAATTAATTTCGAAGAATATAAATCTCACAAAAAATATGGGATTATATCTGGATTTTATATCGTGGCATTCGATTTTCAAGTATTCCGGGGTGAGCGCAGGTATGGACAGAAAGAAAAAATTCCTTATAGTACTATGTATTCTTGGATGTATTCACATGCTTGTTATGGGGGTATCGGCATCCCTCAATGTACAAGGTTCAGAAAACTATTATACTGATAACGATACGATCCCGGCGGGAATGTATCCGTTGCAATATGTAACCTCAATTAGCACGTTCGTCGATGATGATACAGCTGTCAGCACTATTTCTTACTCGATGGGTGTCGATAATATGGAGCATATAATTTCGATCGATGAATCCCAGTATGTAACGAAAAACAGCACGGATATTTCGTGGGTTTTCCCGAATAGTCTTGTGCTGACACATAATGAATATCATTTTGTCCAAATCAGAACCGATTTGTATAGCCCGCAATACATTCCGATATCACTTTCGCGGACAATGAACCAGACTCAGTTTTCAGCAGAAGGGTATCAAAAGGTATTTTTTGACATCGCGTTCGAAAACATAACCTATGCGTACCAAAATAAGCGATGCGATTCGGTAGAGCTCGGAATTCATGCCAATGAAAACAATGACCTGAATGCAACGATACTCCTTGATACGGTCTCCACCGATGCCCCAGGCACTTTTTATAACAATAAAAGTCATTCATTCACCTTTGTTTTTGATAAATCTGAAATGGCATTGAACCATGCATATAACTTTTCGATGGTGATTCATGTCGTTCCGAATGGGACGGTGCCTGTAATCTATAAACCATATTTTGGTGTGACCCTGTTCAACTACACATCCCGCAATTCGGGAACACCTGGAGTTTCAACATCCATGCCCTCTGATATGCTGCCACCACACCTGACGTATGCAACTGCGTCTCAGAATGTATCTCTGACGTGGAACTATTTCCTCGAATATGGAAGAGGTGCAAGATTAAGTGAAACGAAGAAGAACGCATCTTCCATGGAAAACGGATCGCAGATCGGCGTTTTCCGACCCTCCACCCGGCAGTTTATCTTCAACACTGCACCTGTCACACGCACTAGCTTTGGATTAGTACCGATATCCCCATAACCGGGGACTGGAATGGCGATACTATACCTGATATCGGTGTTTTCCGGCCATCAGCCCGGCAGTTTATATTCAATACCGCACCGATTACCCGGACTACCTTCGGACTCAGTACCGATATCCCCATTACCGGAGACTGGAATGGAGATGACAGAACAGACATTGGTGTTTTCCGGCCATCAGCCCGGCAGTTTATCTTCAACACTGCACCCGTTACCCGGACCACCTTTGGCCTGAGTACCGATATCCCCATAACCGGAGACTGGAATGGCGATGGAATAACCGACATCGGAGTATTCCGGCGATCTGCCCGGCAGTTCATATTCAATACTGCACCGATAACCCGTACAACTTTTGGCCTGAGTACTGACATTCCCATAACCGGAGACTGGAATGGCGATGGAATAACAGACATCGGTGTTTTCCGTCCATCAGCCCGGCAGTTCATATTCAATACCGCACCGATAACACGGACAACGTTTGGCCTGAGTACCGATATTCCGATTACCGGGAAATGGGGTTAATCTTTTTTTTCATGAAATGATTGGAAAGAGCACCACTAATCCTCCTAATTCTGACCCGGTTTTGCCTTGAAAATGCTATAGATGTGTTCTGGATTACTTTGCTGGTGGCATATCAAAATTGATCTCCGGTCCTCATGAAATGGCAACAGAATGAATCTGTGCGATCTCATTTTTGGATTTGGAAGAGTCCGTCCTCAGTACAAAGCCAACTGCATGGTATAAAAATAGACTCTTCTCTTGTTGTATTTTCCCGAATTAAGGAAGCCACAAAATCAATTCGCTAACTTTATCGTCATACAATCTTTAGTATCATGCATCCGCTTTATTTTACAAAAATACATATTTGATTGCGAAGCTGGAGTGGAGAGCGAATAGAATGAAATCAACACGAGTACTATTACTCGCTGTCTTTGTGTTAATTTTGGCATGTGTTACCCCCTCCATTGCATCCGATTTGATATTTCGGAATGATTCCAAGCAAACCGGTTTTGAGTTGACGGATAATACTTCTATAGGTAAATATTATCCAATCTGGGATGGAGATCATTCAAAAACAGATCCGTTCCTTGTTTACGATTTCCAAAAGAAAATTGTAACAGCTAAATTGATGGCACAGGGAAAAACCACCCAGCAAATTCAGACTACCGTGTCGAGTCTACAACCACCTCCCGGTTGGCGTGGAATGCCCACAAAAGGTGCAGTCAAAATTCCTGTATTCCTCGTAGATTTTTCTGATGCACCCCACGATCCATCCCAGTCAGTTGCCGATATTCAATCAAAAATGTTTGGGAACGGGGATATCAACGTTTTTCCTTATGAGAGTCTGAAGAATTATTACCAGAGATCTTCATATAACCAGTTGAACATATCCGGTGACGTTTACGGATGGTACCGGGCTGCTCATCCAAGAAGTTATTATCAGTCTTTGGGGCGTGGAAATGGTTATGAAGTTCTAATAAACGAAATTCTACAGGCATACGATAATGAAATTAATTTCGCAATGTATGATGCTGACAACAATGGAAAGATAGATGCCCTTTTTATTAAATGGGCGGGTTCCGATACCGGCTGGGCCACATTCTGGTGGGCATGTATGTCCACAGCAAGTTCACCCACAACGGTCGATGGGGTGATGCCGAATAAATATGTATGGTCATGGTATTCGAATCCGATTGGTGGTACTCCTTTGGTCGATATCCATGAAACCGGGCATCTGCTTGGTTTACCGGACTACTATGATTATGATGCCAGCATCGGACCAAAAGGGGGTGTTGGGGGTTGGGATATGATGGATTCCAACTGGGGAGATCACAACGCGTTTTCAAAATATTTACTCGGATGGATAGATCCCATTATTATCAGTTCGGGAACACAAGAAATAATTCTGCCACCTTCAGGTACCGCATCGTCTGCCAATGCTGTATTAATTATGCCGGATGCAGTACCGGATTCGTTTGATGAGTTTTTCTTAGTCCAGTACCGGGAACTGGGGAACGCATATGAAAACGGAAATGATTATCCTCGGTGGGGTAACCAAAAATCAGTCTGGATCTGGCATGTGGATGCAACCCTCACACCTGATGGGAGGAATTTTGCTTATGACAATTCATATACAAACCATAAACTGCTCCGCCTGATGGAAGCGGATGGTCTTGAAGAAATCGAAACGGGATATAGTTTTCCTGATATGAACGATTTTTATATTCCCGGTCAGGAATTAAGTCCTGTTTCGCTACCAGATTCCCGTAGGTATTCCGGTGCACTGTACCAACATAACCGTGTACATATTGGAACAACTCAGTGATTCCATGAGGGTATATTTCAGTACATTCTATGATGGTACACATCTGCTTGCTCCTGTCGCATCGTTTACAACGAACCACACAAATAACGTTGCGGTTGCCCCCTATACGGTTGCATTCACTGACACATCAACAAACTCCCCTGCCTACTGGTTATGGAACTGGGGCGATGGTACAACGGATAATATCACCGAACAAAACCCCGTGCATACATTTACCCGCGAAGGTCTTCCATTCGCTATCAATCTGACCGTTTCAAATCAGTATGGAAGAAATACGTCGGCTACATTGTTTATAAACGTCAATTCTCCTCCATATAACCTTGCGATAACGCCTGATATCTACAGCGGAACTGCCTTTGCACCACATACTATTGTATTTACAGGGAGCGCTAACGCCTCTGGAGGAAACCTAATATATAACTGGTGGATTGATGGGGCAGAGACAGATTCGGTAAACCCGATAAGTGTATCCTTCAACCAATCATCTGCGGGTTCACATACGGTAGAAATGGAGGTTGTCGGCACGTATGGATCACAAAGGACATCCATTTCGTATATTCTGCTGGGTCCACCGTATCAGTTTGTAACGAAATGGGGATCTTTGGGAACAGGTAATGGGCAGTTTAATAATTCTAGAGATATTGCGGCAGATACTAGTGGAAATGTGTATGTTGCTGATACCGGAAATAACCGCATCCAGAAATTTTCAGCAGATGGTACATATCTTGGTCAATGGGGAGGATATGGGAGTGGAAATGGTCAATTCAATGGTACCCTCAGCATCGCAACAGACTCCATAGGCAATGTGTATGTTTCTGATATGGGGAATAACCGGACTCAAAAATTTACATCAAGTGGTTCTTATCTGACACAATGGCCGTCATCTGGAAATATTGCAATTGATAACAGCGGGATTGTATATATTAGTACCCTTAGAAGCGACGGCCAGAATATCATGAAATTTACCTCAGACGGGGTTTTTTTAACAAAATACGGGGGTTTGTACTGGATATATGATTTAGCAGTGGACAGCAGTGGGAATATGTATGGTGTAAATTGGGACGATAATGCAGTTCATAAATATTCTTCGGACGGAACATCGATGCCAGGGATTTATGTTCCAGGGCCTGATGATTTAGCAATTGACAGCCTGGGAAATATATTTGTTAGCGAAGGTCATGCGGAACAACACGAATTCCCAGGAGATCACCGTATCCAGAAATTTTCAGCAAATCGCAGTTTATTAACGGAGTTCGGAGGATATGGTACTGGCGATGGGCAGTTCAATTATCCTCGTGGCATAGCAATAGCCCCAAGTGGGGATGTGTATGTTGCTGATTCGGGTAACAACCGAATTCAAAAATTTACCCCAACATGTGCACCAGTTGCAAACTTTACCGCAAATGTCACTGCCGGCACAGTCCCACTTTCGGTGAATTTCACGGACACATCCACAGGTACTGAAATCTCATCATGGAATTGGGATTTTAATAATGATGGAACGGTTGACAGCACCATCCAAAATCCTGAATATATTTACAACATTGCTGGTATCTACACCATAAACCTCACTGTCACTGGGGTAGCTGGAAGTGATAGTGAAATAAAACCAAATTATATCAATGTGACACATAATTCTGTCGTGAATAAGACTACACATATCGGTGTATTTCGGTCATCCTCCCGGCAGTTTATCTTCAATACCTCACCGGTTACCCGAACCACCTTTGGCCTGAGCACTGATGTCCCATTTACCGGAGACTGGAACAATGATGGAATCACCGACATTGGTGTTTTCCGGCCATCTGCTCGGCAATTTATCTTCAATACATCGCCAATAACACGGATAACCTTTGGCCTGCCGACCGATATCCCCATCACCGGAGACTGGAATGGAGATGGAATTACAGACATCGGCGTGTTCCGTCCTTCCTCCCGTCAGTTCATTTTCAATACATCATCAGTTACCCGGACTACCTTTGGATTGAGTACCGATATCCCGATTACCGGGGACTGGAATGGAGATCACATAACCGACATTGGTGTTTTCCGGCCATCTGCTCGGCAATTTATCTTCAATACATCGCCAATAACACGGATAACTTTTGGCCTGCCGACCGATATCCCCATCACGGGAGACTGGAATGGCGATGGAATATCCGACATCGGTGTATTCCGACCATCAGCACGGCAGTTCATATTCAATACCTCACCGATAACACGGACTACCTTTGGTCTCCCCACTGATATCCCGATTACCGGGAAATGGGTCTAATACTTTTTTTTTATGAAGTAATTGGAAAGCACCAGCACCACTCATCCTCCTAATCCCAGCCCATTTTCGTTAAGATGTGGATTTTTTTTGGAACGGCGATTGATTAATTATAGTAACACTCCATGTCAGGCAAAAAACAATACAATTAACGTGGATTAAAATAATTTCAAAAATATCATGAAAAATTTTTCCGGGCTATTACTTATTTTTCTCTGTGGTGCAGTAATTTTTACTTCAGGGTGCACAAGTCAGACGCTCTCTTCGGAATCTACACCAGTGGCGACGACCATGGCATCAATTCCTGCAACTGCCATACCTACTGAGATAATCCCTTCGAATATTCCGACAACAACGCCAAATGTAACAACAACCGAACCAACAACAACTCCAACACCAAAGCCGGATCCAACCGATGTGTCCGAAATTAATTTTTTACATTATTCTGACAGTGATTTCAGTGTTGATTATCCCTCAACGTGGAATATAGAAGAATCAACCTATACCCCCTACTACTGCAAAAGTGTTGTTGATACCAGTCGTAACGATTACCATGTGTGCTTTGAAAACGAGACAAAATCTATTGGTCCTTTCAGTTTTTATGAAGATGACAATGTAAAGAAACAATCGCGGATTGTTACGTTCACGAGTGCCGATGGCACATTAAAATTTGTATCGTTTACTCAAGATTTCTTAGATACCATGGTCGGACATTGGGTTCTCAATCCAAATATGGACTGGGCCAGGCATGAATTTGAATTAAGATATCCGGATTTGGCAGCGTCAACCTACATTTCAAATTACAAATATTTTAAGAATGAGAATAAACTGACTTCAACATTTGATGTAAAATTACCCAAGACTTCAAAATATTATCCATCAGCGTATACAGAGGAAGCTGTGGTTACCATGCGCCATATTTACACATTCGCATTTGTAACGGATAATGAGAATTTCGATAAATACCGAAACTTAAAAGACAGGATGATTTCGTCAATAAAAGCAAATGACATGATATGAGATGTTCACCATAACCCTTTTTTTTTGATTTTCCAGGAAGCACGTGATTTATTGTCTAAACTATACCGCAACACGGATACTCATTGGGTTATGCACCGATATCCTCAGTATCGGGAAATGGGTCTGATACTTTTTTTTATGAATCGCATATTCGCGTTCTGATGTCAGATCTTAAGGGGAGAGGTACGTTTCAAACGATGCACATGAGATTAGGTATGTGTAGATGGGAGATCTATACTGATTTCTCCCATCCCTGGCCCATATCAACGAGTGGCCGTACTTCACCTACCTCAAAGTTTACCACAGCATAGATCATGTTTGCCGCCTCTTTCCCGGCGACCTTTGCCATCTCCGCCTTGAAATTATCGAGCACCGGCCCGGATGTCGCAATGTTCTTGGTTTTAAGGTAGACCCGGATGCCTTTCCAGTCCATGAGGGTTTTTCCTGGCTCCATGATCAGGTACACGGCGTTCGAGTTCTGCTGGAGATTGGTTAACGTCCGATTCTTACCCAGCCCCATGACTACAGTCTTCTCGTCAGTCATGCGGGGTGAGCCGAAGACGGCGGAATCGACGTTTCCCGTTTTGTCCGCGGTGCTCAGCGTTCCGATCCTCGGTGCTTTGTTGAAGTAATCCATGAGTTTTGAAGGCATATCATATCACCTTGATCTATGTTGGATTCAGCTGATGGGAAATTAAAGGTTTGGGGGAAACTGGAAGGAGTCTGTTGGCAGATAATTGGGCTCGCGTATCATTCTATGCGGCTAATCGTCCTTTATGAATAAACCACAATCAATACACATCCACCCACATGGGGTGAACGTGGATCCCTCCCTTTTGTATACGTGCTGCATCTTTGCACCGCACGTTGGGTGGCTGCATTGGGTGTTTGATATCTGGCATGAAAGATGTATACAACTTTTAGGGGGATAACGGTAATCTGACAGCAGACTAAAGAGATTTTTCTGCATTCTTTTTTTGGATGGAAAAATTTTACTGACACGTGGTAGATATTTTTAAAAAAAAACACCCAGTCCACTGTGAAAAATCGCAAAAATGATAGGAGTGACGCTTCGCTACAAGTGGATCACCTGGGCGATGTTCATGGGTCCCGGTCTGGAGCCCGTCCTCCCATAAGGGAGGCTATCTTAAAAAAATGTATACATATCTCCTGGATCGGGTTCCCTGGTCGCTGGCAAAAACACACAATGCGTTGTGTACCATTAAAAAAAAAAGTTTGGGTTATCCGGGTTCTCCCTTTTTACATGTACCCTCTATCCCTTGTGTTCCCGTCTCTCCCGGCAGCGATCCGGATCGCGGGACGACCGGTATCACTTCAATCGTTTCCGGTGCTACCCGGTACCGGCGGAAGGTCCGTTGCGGTCCCCGCACCCAGAGTTCCCGCCCGATCCCTTCCGGAATGTCCAGGTCCCGGAATTCACTGATCTCCCGGGCACAGGACCTGATGATACTCTCAATCCTGTACCGATTCTGCCTCAGTCTCCTGACCCGCACAAGGCGGTAAGACCCGCAGTCATCGATTGCAAAATCGAACGGGCCGGGCTCTTCCATGACCAGTTCGATCACGGCAAAGCCCAGGGCCATCGCCATCTGTTTTGCCTCGCTGATTGCAACAAACGGCCGTGAACGCCGTTTTATCAGGTCCCCGCCTCCGGCACCGGCCTGGTTTTCGTTCCCTGCAGGGATGACCGTCGGGCCGGCGGGCATGGGTTCAACCACCGCTCCACGGTCCGGGTACAACCGGTAATCCTGCTGTTCTTCGCTGCTGTCCCCTGGACCAGCTGGGAGGGGGTCCGGGATGGTATCGATGGTATCCCCGTTACTGTTCTCCCCGTTCATCAGCTGGTCCTGTTCCTGTTCTCCTGTGAGTTCCATAGGTTCTCCTGCCGCGTGCCCAAGGAAAGCCCGGCGAGGAGAGAACCGGAGCGTCCGCTATCCGCTGATACGACCAGAGGAGAGGTTTTCGCCGGTTGGTGTCCTGCCGGACGATACAAAGACCGTGTGGCAATAAACTATTGGATGAAGTCCGTCATGGGCTTTTATTATGAAATGAAAATCCACTGAAACAACGGCAAATTCACGCGTTTATGGGGAAAATACGTAAGATTTTGGCGTATCCCGGAGGAACAAAAATGTTCCTGTGCTCTTTCACGCACCACTCACGCAATGTATTCCCTGACCCTGCAGGAGAAAAGCCCAGGTCAGAAAAAAGCCGTTCTATGAAAAGTCAATAACCCCGTAGCAATCACCAGTTTTTTCTGTTCCCCGTCTAAAAAAACAGGAGTTACCGGAGTGACCGGTGACGGGATCGGGATCCTGACAGGGTGAAATATGGTGAAAAAACGTGCCTTTCTGAACACCAGGAAAGAGGAAAGTCTTTATGCCATCTTTTATGCGTATTCTGCCATTCCGGGCACAATTTCCGCATATTTCTCATGCGGTGAACGGTCGGAAGCGGTTATTCTGCTCACCGGAATCGTGCTCAGAAAACAGAGCCCGATTCGGGCTTATTTTGGTTGTGGGGAGATAGAGTCCCGGGAGATGATGATTACGGATTAGAGCAGGGATAATCACTGCCTTTTTCCGTGAATGTTTTCGAATCTGTATTTTTTGTTTTCATGTCCTGAATTTGTCAAGAGAACAAGGAAAACTGATTAAAAAAACAAGGTACAGGTTTTCTGATAACAGATATCCAGGGAGATTTTGAATATCCCCAGCTAACCGTAACCATTCCCTGCAGTCCTGCCCGGGTAACGTGATGTTCACTTTTTGATTGCAGCTTTCACTTTGACCATGACATCCGGCGGGATGGGGTCCATTTTATGCGCAGTTTTTGCATGTTCTGCAATTTTTTTCATCAGTTCGGCTTCGGTAGGAGCTGAGGTCTCAAACCCACAGTTCTTGGCAAAACATTTAAAGGACGGCATTGTTTCCACCAGTGTCTCATTCTTCTCTGTGTATTTATGTTTTTGGGGGTCGGTGAGAAATGCTCAGAATACTTCAGGGCTTTATCGATTTCTTCCCGATAATCTGCATTCCCCGATCATGGGAAACGATTCCTGACTAAATTAATTTGAGATAGGGTAAATCCCGTATTTGTTGGTGGAAAAAAAGGTTATTGTTCCTTCGTTCTCTGGACGAACAGCACGGCTCCAAGGAGACCGAAGACCATTGCTGCTGGCAGAGCAAGTGACGGGAATTCAGGAACGGAGGTATGGTTTTTCGACATACTCTGACCGCGGGCAGTCAGTAATCCGTTGGGAGTAAGGGTGAAATCAAAGAGCAAGGTCATCGAATACGGGTTGGGATCAGACACAACAATGTCGTAGTTGTTATGAGAGAACGATTCCCCTGAGGGTACTTGATGTGAAGGTGAAATCATCGATCTTATTTCCGGGTGTCAGCAAAGCGGCATTCGCAATAAAATCGTCGTAATCCGCAAAAGCTAAATTCGCTCCCTGTCCATTTTCCGGATCATCATAAAAGCCCATATACATTGTGGAACCCTGTGCACTGGTAAATGTACCGCTACCGGTGACGCTGGCGAGGTTGGCCGTTGGTGGAAAGTCTGTATCGCTGACTGCAACATAAGCGCGTGTTGTAGTAGCTCTGCCGTTCGTCACCGTTGATTCGCCGCTGGTGATGAGGCTTAGCCCGCCCTGTTTCGAAGTATGGAAGGAACCCTGCACTGAGAATCCTGGAAGTGGTTCGTAAGGACTATTAATATCAATCTGGTTATTTACTATACCGTCGCTATCTCCTGGTCCGCCGTCAACAATGAGACTGTTGTTGAAATTTAAGTGATTGTTTGTGTCATATACAGTAACAGCGACCTGTAATTTGGCCGCAACCGGGGATGTCAGAACAAGTAATGCCAACATACAGACGGCAATCACCAGTACTTTGCCCGTGAAATTCTTCATTTTCGCATTCATGATTCAGTCTCCTCTCTTCTACCGCGGTATAGCTAAATTCTGTTTACGGTAAGAACCCTTTATTGTGATTCATTATATATTAAACATATGCCTGGCACTGATGTTCTGACTCTGCAGGAAAAAACCGGGATAGGAAAAGTCAATAACCCCCCGGTATTCACCAATTTTTCCCGCCCCCCCTGTCCCAAAAAACAGGGGTCACCGGAGTGACCGGTGACGGGATCGGGTTCCCCTCATAGTGAAATATGCAGGAAAAAACGTGCCTGGCTGAACACCAGGAAAGAGGAAATTCTTTATGGCATCTTTTATGCGTATTCTGCCATTCCGGGCACAATTTTGTCCTTTCTCTCTTGCGGTGAACGGTGTGAAGGGGATATTCTGCTCACCGGAATTCGTGATCAGGAAACAAAGCCAGGATAGGGGTTATTTTGGGGTATAAGGGGGAGATAGAGTCCCGGGAGGTGGTGATAACGGGGGGAGAGAGTACTTGTATGAGAGCAAGGATTAATCAACAGGTGCTGTTAGCGGTCATTTTCAGCTCCAGAATAACTTCCGATAACCGAACGGACAAAAGAAGCGCAGCATGCCCCGGACAAGAGTGCTGCATTTTCCCGAATACGTGCGAAAAAGCCTCCAGGAACGGTCAGACGGAGCCCGAGTCGGGGAGATCAGGGTATATGTACCGGGAAGGCTCCCGGCACGGGAAAATAAGGAGAGATACGTTGACCCTTCATTTGGCAGTTCCCGTTTTCCCGGGATATAATTCGCGATCACCTGGTGGTGCTGACCACCAGTATCTTACCCCCACACCTTATACGAATAGCAGGTATCCATATTTATCCGGTAGTTCGGACCCGCAGGAATATAGCACATATTCTTGCAGCAGACTGCGTCAGAACCACAATAGGATTTTCCGCATGCCGGGTGGCACACGCAGTCCTGCCCGAGCACTTCTCCGTCAGCACATTTCCTGATGCATGCACCTGCGAGCCTGATTATTAAGTTTATTAATATCCCCGGAAGCTGATGTTAAAAGGGTTTTTGCACCAATAAGATCGCCTTTTAATTCCGGGGATAAACCGGTTTCACTAATTGAATTTATCCGGGCACTCAGACTGCTGATTTTCTGGTTTAATACCAGGATATCCTGTTTCATTTTGAGTCCCGCTTCGGTAACTGCTGTTGGATCCTTAGATACCAGGACCGTCTGGGCATCCTCAATAACGTCTGCAAAAGAATTCCCGAGGATATCTGCCAGTTCGATGTCTATGTCCAGCATTGCGAGCAAGACTTTCATATCCGCCTGGTCCTGCGGGCTCAGTTCATTCTGAGGAATCTGCACAAGAATGTTCTTTGCCTCGGTCATATCACTTTTTGCCGCTGATGCATTCGCCCTGATCTGGCCCACATACAGGGTGGTAAAATTTGCTGATTTCATGAATGACAACCGTGACTCTGCAGATTTTACCAGTGATTTTGCATGGTTGATTTCTGTTGTGTGTGAATTGACACACCCTGGAATGATGGAGCATGAGATAAGAATACCAATACAAATAATGCTGATGTACAAAACCCGCGTCATCGCCATAACGATTGACTATATTTATAAATAAATAAAAATGTATTGAATTGATTCCTGGGAAAACCGGTGGATTTTTTTTAAAGGCGGTAATCGCTGTATAATCTCATGCGTGGGATATACATACCGCTTTTTTTATTGTGCCGGTGAGGAATAGCATCCCGGAAATCCAGCATTAAGGAATGAGAAAACTCATATTGTGGTTATCTTGGCAGATTGCACAACCTCGGATATAAGTCTGCACAATTTCATACCGTCCTGTTACTCGCTTCTTTTAGATTCAGGACAGAACCGGGTCCTTGGAATTGTACTGGTGTCTTAAGAATTATTCGCCACATTGAAAATCTGGGTATTTTGATTACAATATTGTTCATTATCAGTAAAAGAATTTGATTGTATTCAGAATATAAAATAACAAATTTTATCGTAAAAGTGCTCAAGAACAATGCATTCATCTCATAGTGGGAAATCCAGGTCCAGAAAATTATCGATGCATAAAAAAAGAATTATCCCCATTTCCCGGTAATCGGTTTATCGGAACTAAGGCCAAACGTTGTACGGGTGATCGGTGCGGTATTGAAAATGAACTGACGCGCTGATGATCGGAATACACCCACGTCAGTAATAGTATCGCCATTCCAGTCTCCCGTGATGGGAATATCCGTGCTCAACCCAAACGTGGTTCGGGTTATCGGTGCAGTGTTGAAAATGAACTGCCTGGAAGATGGACGGAAAACTCCGATGTCTGTTATTCCATCTCCATTCCAGTCTCCCGTGATGGGAATGTCAGTGCTCAGGCCAAACGTTGTACGGGTTATCGGTGCAGTATTGAAAATGAACTGCCTGGAAGATGGACGGAATACACCGATGTCGGTTATTCCATCGCCATCCCAGTCTCCGGTAATGGGGATATCGGTACTCGAGTCCGAAGGTAGTCCGGGTAATGGGTGCTGTATTGAATATGAACTGACGAGATGATGGCCGGAAAACTCCGATATCAGTTATAGCATCTCCATTCCAGTCCCCGGTTATGGGACTGTCAGTGCTCAGGCCAAAGGTGGTCCGGGTAACGGGTGCAGTGTTAAAGATAAACTGTCGTGCTGATGGTCGGAATAGTGCTATTGCATCATTCCCGGTTGCAGGCTCGGGGATCGTAGTGGTTTTTAATAAAATTTCGAATTCATGGTCATTGAAGTCTGTTGAAATTTTTAATCGCGTTCCATTATTCTGCGAAATCCAATTCGTATACGTTATTCCATCCCGTTTTACAGAACTCGGGGTTGTATTATACAATGTTATGTCTCCACTTGTCTGCCCTTGTATCTTGAATTTGATTGTGTCATCCTCTTTTTTGAGGGTAAAATCGTCCACTTTCTTTGTAAGTGTGACAAGATATCCACTTCCCTCTTTCAGTGAGGATCCTTTGAGCAAGGTGAATTCTGATGTCTGATCCGTTTTTCTTATGAAAGCAGAATCCGCATCAGTGGAAAAATTATCGAATGTAGAATTACCCTTACCGGTATAGATGAAATCCTCGTAGAGGGCAGAATGAACCTTGAGTGCATTCCCCGTTCCCGTCACAGGAATTTCTCCCCCGGTTTTACCTTCCTCAGTCGAATATCGTGAAAGCAGGGTAGTAACCCGGTAGAGGGTATTCGCCGGAGGACTTTTGAAATACACAACCGGGTTGTATACTTCAGACGCAGATCCATATCCCCCAATCCGTCCTACATATTTAGTGACGAGGATCTCGGACACCGGTGCTGAAACTATATCGAGCCTGACATCTTTTGCGTAGGGATTCCGGGTTGCCCATGAGATGGTATTCGTTGTCGGTTCCGGTAGCGGTTTCAGTTTTATACGGAAGAGCCTGCCAGTTATACGGGGATGCTCCAATGGAAAGATTCCCATTCACATGTCCCACTGCGGACGCTGTAGGAGTGACCATCAGGCTGGTGGGCCGGAAAATGTTGCGATAGGTCCATGCCTCTGTTCCTTCCATACGGTCAATGATGACGAAATAATCGGACTCCGGGTAGAGGATTGTCCGCGTGTATGAATCGGTGATGAGAGATTCTGAGGAGTATACGTTATACCATTCCCGGGAGATAATTTTGTAATGGAAACATGAGTTTGTAGTGCCTGGATCCAGGGAGCCTGGACAATCGTATCAACTGTGGGCGGGGTAACAAGATTAACATTATATCCCTTGAATATTCCCAGCGATGAACTGCCCGTCAGAGGTGATACCGGGAAGGGCGTCCGGGGATTTTCTATGGCAACGGTATTGTGGGATATATCATACATGCCATAGGTCTTATCAAGAACATATTTCTCCTCACCTCCATCGGCCAATAAAAGATCTCCACGACTGTAATATTCAAAAGAAAGCACCTGGTCATGGTGCGCCATATCCCGGTTGCTCCGGGTGACTTTGTTAAACGTAATCAAGGAAAGCCAGTCAGAATCATTATTCCAGTTTCCCCGTGAATACCTGGGTAATGGCATTGGGATCCAGATGACTGGTATTTTTTGGGAATGTTCTGGGTAGCGCAGCATAATTTCCGAAGACGCAGTAGACAAAACTGGGGGAAATACCTTCAGTCATACCTCCAATATTTACCGGAGTCCCAAGGCACCGGAATAGGGGAGCAATGTGGATTTTTCTATCCGGTCCAGATGGTTGAGCACCATTGATTTTTCGCTATCGGGAAGAAGGCTGATGATGGCTTTATGATACGTCCATTTCATGTTTCCATTTGTTATGTAATTATCACTGTAATCATTGGGAAGTGACTCCCATAATTCTGAGGTAAATGCTTTCTTTGCTGCCGGGTATTTGTTCAGGAGATTTTCACCATAGACATAATTGCTCACCTGGAACCAGAGGGCAAAATCGTCCATCACATATGCCTTATAAGCTCCAGTTAGAGATTTACCGGATACTTCATCGAATCCAAAACTGAGAAGTGAGCAGTTGTAGGAATGAAGCAGGTCGTTTTCAAAGAGATATTCAGTTGCTACACGGTGCCAGGATGAAGGTGTTGAGATGAGGGGGAGATGATTTGGATTGGAATAGTCATACAGGACTGCTGAAGCAACACCCATTGTGGGGTAGGCTTGTCCGAGATGATCAGAAAAGGATACATAACCGGGATTGGTCCCGTTATCGTTCAGATCTTTGTATACAGTATCTCCGAGCACGGCCAGTTTGTCCCTGATGATGATATCGGTGGCAGGGTCTAAGGTTGGCTGAACCCAGTCGTACGCCAGCGAATACCCGGTAAGCGCCCCGGCTTTATCATTTTTTGCCCGGACTATTGCGTTTGAACCCTCTTCGCCGATAGTGCCGATTTCCATATTCAGGAGCGCTTCCCTGGCCTTCAGGGCATATTGGGAATTTTTGGTGATCTGGTAGGCCATTCCAAGATCACGGGCAAGTTCACCGCGTGTGGATATATGGTCATAACTTCCGAGATTTGCGGAAAAATTCCTTGATAAGGATCCATTTGCTCCGGATATGATACCTGATTCCCATCCTTTCCATGGATCCAGGGTCCGGTATTGGAAACCCGGAGTTTCACTACTATCATGGAATAGCAGGAAAGGATGTCCGGTTGCTGGTCCGCTTGCAGACACACACGGAACTACCAGAAATATTAAGATAAATCCGCATATTGTATGAAGATTATATAATTTTCTGGTTCGGGTATCACTCATACATGCTAGCTTTGAAGTTCACCTCTAGTAAATTCATTGGATACTTCAGGTTACATCCGAAATTATACTATTTATCAAGGTAAAATTTCCCGTAGCTGGATACTATCAAACACTATCCAAGGGTCCTCGCACTATCCTGAAACAAGAGAACAGAATGAACAAAACCGACATAAATTCCCTTAAACCCACTACAAATGATCCAGAATATTCCCAAAAAATTTTAGTAATTCACCAATTTTTCCCCGCTCGTCGTCACAAAAACTGGGGTCACCGGCGTGACCGGTCGCGGGATCAGGTTCCCCACATAGTGAAATATGCAGAAAAAACGTGCCTTTCTGAACACCAGGAAAGAGGAAATTCTTTATGCCATCTTTTATGCGTATTCTGCCATTCCGGGCACAATTTCCACACATTTTTCCTGCGGTGAACAGGTCGGAAGCGGTTATTCTGATCACCGGAATTCGTGATCAGGAAACAGAGCCCGATTCGGGCTTATTTGGGTTGTGGGGAGATAGAGTCTCCTGAAAGGGCCTGAAAAGCGATGTAGAAAATGTCCCTATCCCAACAAGTGATTATTAGTCACCGTTTTCCATGCACGTTTTCCCCCTTTTTTTCTCGTATTTTAATACCTGATGTTATCATTGAAATACCGAAACTATCGTTAAAAAATTTCAATAAATGACTGGCAAGAAAACAATTCCTTCAAAGGACTCCTCAAGATACTTGTTTTTATGTCACAGCCTGATATTAAAAAATGAAATAACCTGTTTCCCAATCTTTTTGACAAATGCCACGAGGTCGGAGAAAAATCCGGTATTCGTACTGGTAGAACTGCTCGCAATCACAGTATTTTTCTGCTCCCTTGCAGCGGTGCTATTCTGAATCTCTGCCGGGTCTACCTGTATATTGAACAGCTCCCCACGAAGATCAGTGTCCGCCTGGATACGATAATCAATTGACCCATTCTCTTTTTTCACCGTAACATAATCCGCCTTTTCGGAAAGACCTACCCACCGCTCGTTTTGGTAATCGAGATACGATCCAGCGAGCAGGGTGATCTCCACCGCAGCTCCCCGCTGGCGGACGAATGCCGTATCAGCATCGGTGGTGAATCCGGCAAATGTTGAATTGCCTTTTCCGGTGTAGATGTAATCGTCAGCTGCGGATGAGTGCACATGGATTGCATGTCCTGTGCCGGTAACTGCGATTTCATTTGCTGTTTTTGCTTCTTCATTGGAATAACTGGAAAGCAGTGCAGTGACACGGTATTCAGCGTATGTTGAGGGGTTCTGAACCATACTACAGGAGAAAAGACTTCTGACGGTGGCATTATATCCGCCAATTCTGCCAACATTCTTTTCCATAAGGATTTCTGATGATGGGGATGAATACAGGTTCAACCGGACATCCTTTCCATAGGGATTTGTTGTAGTCCAGGTGAAAGAATTGGTGGTGATACCGGTATTAGTTTCTATTTTATAGGGAAGTGCCTGCCAGTTGTAAGATGTTGAACCAATCGTCAGATTTCCATTGACATGCCCGACTTCAGATATCTTATATATCCCGTCTTTATTTGCATCAATCGTCGGTGTGACCATAAGACTTGTCGGTCGGAAAATATTACGATAAATCCAAGGTTCGGTGCCTTCCATCCGGTCAACGATAATGAAATAATCAGTATCAGGAAAAAATACAACCCGTTCATGGTGTTACTGGAGAAGAAAGTTTTTGGCTTTTACCAGATCCGTCTACTAACAACCGTAGTAATAATTTCAGAGAGGTCAATAAACTTCAATCCAGGCTGTCTGGAGAACTGGATTTAATCGAAACCGGAGTGACCATTCCTCCGGAGTCACCTTTATACGCCCCCGTGACCTTGCTATCAGACCAAACCGCAACGGTAAAAGGGTTACGAGGATCTTCAATTGCAACAATATTATGATGGATTTCAAACTCTCCATAATTTTGGGAGGACATATTTATCTTCCCCGGCATCGGCAAGGAGCAGATCACCCCGGCTGTAATATTCAATAGATGCCTGGTCATTATGTGCCATGTCCCGGTTACTGTTTGACTGATAATTCCATGTAACCAGTGAGAGCCAGTCTGCATCTTCCTTCCAGCTGCCCCTGAATACCTGGTAAATCGCATTTTCATCCAGATGACTGGTGGTATTCGGATACGATCGTGGAATAGTGCTATAGTTTTCATAAACACAATAAAGGAGGCAGTGGTAGAGCCCTCACTGGTACTGGAATAGGGAAAATTGTTGATTTTTCCAGCAATTCGTCATAGTTTAGAGCATTTGATTTTGACTGGTTATCAAGAAGATTCAAAAAGCCCTTGTGATACGTCCATTTCGTGTTCCCAATGGTGACATAATTATTATTATACTCATTGGGAAGAGATTCCCATAATTCTGAAGTGAATGCTAGTTTTGCTGCAGGGTATTTTTCAAAAGGGTTTTCGTGATACAAATGGTTATAGACCTGAAGCCACCACATAAAATTCTCCGAAAATATATGATTTATATGCTCCATTCAGATGTTTTCCTGATACTTCATCAAATCCAAAACTAAAGAGAGATCGTCCATAGGAATGGAGTTTGTCATCAATGAAACAGATAATCCGTTCCAACTTTTTGCCAGTCCTCCGGTGTTGAGGATAACGGGAGATGGTTCGGATTTGTGTAAGTCGGACAATGCAGCACCGGCTATCCCCACCATTGGGATATGCCTGCCCATGATAGTCACCGAAAGTGACGTAATTTTTCGTTGTCCCGTTATCATTGAGATCCCTGTAGACGGAATCAGACTAAAGTGGCTAATTTATCCCTGATAATAGAATCTGTTGCAGGGTCCAAGGTGGGCTGGATGAAGTCATACGCAAGTGAGTATCCTCCCAATGCGATAGCTTTGTCGGCTTTTGCTGTCACAGTGCCAATATCCAAATTTAAGAGGGCTTCTTTTGCTTTCTCGGAATACTGGGTTTTTTTTGTAATCTGATAAGCAAGACCGAGATCACGGGCAAAATTACCCCGATACATGACACGATCATAGCTGATAAGATTAGAAGAAAATTTCCGGGATAATGATCCATCTGCAGAACGTATAACCTGGTCCTGGAACCCTTTCCAAGGCTGAATAGTATTAAATTGATACCCCGGCGTATCTTTTATGTCGTTAAACAATAATGCGGGATGCGTTAGAGTGGCTGCTGAAGTAATGACGGGAAGCTGAATAAGCAGGAATACAAGGATGCTTAAAAAAATGAATATTTTCATCTGTATATCATCTTTTTATGTACTATATTCACGTGATTCAGATTAAAATCAGTTGGTGCTCTGGGAGTTACCCCGACTTTCATTGTATTCTAATACCTGAAGTCACTTCCCCATGTAAAAGGCTTTAACAATTCATCTCGAAATACTTAATATAATAAATATAGCATAGGTTTGCTAATGAGAACAGGATTAAAAGATGCAACCACGAAGCGGTCTTAAAAAAATCCAGTCCTTTTTTGAGGAGTTCCAATCAAAATATTCGATGAGCAGTATTTTTATTCTGCTGTTCATTTTTTTACTCGTGGTTATTCTTTTTTCGTTCATTTTCCCAATATTGGATTTCGGGCGATTTTTTGGAACTGATGATTACACTCATCTGTTCCACACTGAGGAAATGACCTCCTCAACGGGAATTTCAGATTTTTATGAAAAAATGGGGACTCAGGTCTCCAATCCCGACAATAATGAGAACATGTTTAACTATCCTTTCGGATTGTGGCTTTTTGGAGCAACGATTGTAAAGGTAACCGGTATTACATACCTAAGCGCGGAATTACTTTTTGTCATACTATTTTTATTAATTCTCATCGGATCTTTTTATGTATATTCCGGTATCTTTCTGGAATCAAAAGAGCAGAAAATAATGGCAATACTTTTTCTGCTTTCGATGCCCAGTGCTTCCCTGTCCCTCCTGTCGTACCGTCCATCAATTTTTATCCTGCCTTTCCTGTTTATCCTTCTGTATATCGCATTTCGCGAGCCAGTCCAGTGGAAACTGTTCCCGTTTGCATGGCTGTCAATATTTGTCATCATTATAAGCCATACGGGTACATTTATTTTTCTTATTAGTTTTTCCGTCGTCTTTTTTCTCTTGTATTGTCTGATATGGGGAAGATCTTCAGTTCCCATATTTATTGTCCTATTGAGCACGTTTATCATCTATATATTCTCACTCGATGGTTCCCCCAAATCGCAAACCAGTATGAAGTAAAATCCACATTATTATTATCCCCGGGTAATTTTCTGGCCACACATTTCAATTTTACTCTGCCGTCGGAGATTGCAAATATTTTTTACCAGAATATGCTGGTTAACCAGCAGTTTGTTTATACTCTTATTATGGGGGCTTTCATTTACAGTCTTGGTATGTTGTTCCTGTATATTCACCATAAGGTTTTAGAGAATTACTCCCGATTTAAACATGTTTTCCCGTTAACACTCCCCATCACCAATATTTCGCATTCTGTTGCTGCTGCACCGATATGGATTGGCCCGGTTCAATTGTTATTTTCCATTATCGGTTTTTTCCGGATTGACAACAGGGGAAAATGTATGCTTATTTCAGTTTTTATAATCACTTTTATCCCGGATATCCTCTCAAGCGCTTCAGGTTCCCAGGCTGCTACAGGTGCGCTTAAGGGAGATCAGTTATCTTGCCATTATTGTGCCCATCACCGCAGTCCTTGGACTCTGGGCGGTGATTTCGTACCTGGATACAATCAATTATTCCTTAAAAAAACTTATTACATTCGTAGTATGGGTAATTGTTTTATTAGCAGTCATTATTACTCCTACTATAGCTACGACCTACTATCTGCCAAAACTTTCCGGAGAAAATTACGTTATTGACGGGATGAAATGGCTCGGAGAAACAGGAAATTTGCAGGAAAAAGTTGTCGGTTATGGTTACCGGACCGTTCCCATATACACGAACATGAGTGATGCCTCGTATGGGCTCCAGAATGGTTATGAAACAAGGACCTTTATGAATTTATTGAAAGGTATCTATTTCTCTTCCGGCAAAACCAATGTTTATGATTTCAGACAATATTTCGGTGTAGGGTATATCCTTTCATCCGATAAACTGGCTGCAAATTTAGGGAGTAGTAGTGATAAACTGGTAATCGATAATAACCAGGACCTCGATAAGATCTATTCTTCCAAAGATTTCGGTGTATATGGGCTTATCGCGTCATCAAAACAACAAAATGAGGAAAAAATTATGGCGGAGGGTATTTCTCTTAAAGAGATTGGGTCTTCCCTCCAAATCGAAACAGACGTATATAAAGTCGTTTTGAATAGAGATTACCCGGTTTTAGAACAGATTGGGACCCCGAATAGTAATTATCTCGGTGATGGTTTTATCCAAAATTCTGTTCAGATCTCCGGAATAGGACAAGATGATTTTGGTGACCCATCAGGTTCTTTTGATGAATCATCAACCTGGGTGAATTCAACAATTGACCAGTTCATTCTGAACAATGTCCGTGTTACCCACGAAATAATCAATAACCAAATCGTCTATCGGACCGTCTTAAAAGATCAGCAAAACGGTGGTAATGAGGCATCATTACTCGTACGGTATTCATTTTATCCAACAACCATTAAACGAGAATTTCTTATTTCCAATGACTGGGTAAACTCTCCATTTTCGTCATACATGAATGTACGTTTCAGAACAAACCTGTTTGTACCCTTGAATGATTTTATTATAATAAATGATCAGACCCAGGTTAAACGACATATTTATCCATCACAAGACAACGTGGGAATAAACGAAATTATTCAGGACTTATATGTCTATGACGGAGATCGAGGTATATATTTTAAAAATGAACCTACCACCGTCTATCCCATTTCATTGTCCTATAAAGGATCTACACTCTATAATATGAGTGGGATGAGTTTTGTACAATCCGGGGCCCTCAAACCTGGCGCTACCCTGCACATCACCCAGTTCCTCTCCCCTGGTGACGAAGTTACCGCCAGGAATAATATCCTGACCCAGGAAAGGATCAGTCTTTTGAACTTTCCTGACGGGATAACCCCTATCATTCTTTCCGGATATCGTACGCCATTATCAGAGAAAGGGACTGCCTCTGCCATCGTGCAGGGGTACGATATTTTACACAACGAGGGAGTACCCTATTCTGAAATTGTAGTACCTGAGCAGGTAACAGAAACTCCAATCCTGACCTTTCACTCAATCGATATGCGAACTATTACAAATAATTCTATCAAAATTATTGGTTCGGGAAGCACCAGATCCAATATTTTTGATGATTTCACTACGCAGGAACAATCAATTTCATCCTTGATTGAATCTGCATCTAACGAGAATGTAACCCTGATTGGGTATATGCCTGACGGGCTGGACTATAACCTCGATACACTGATAATTATTTCCGATAAAAAAATTCCTTTTATTCTTTCAAATCCTGTGGGAGCCCAGTTTAGTGGATCTATCGGGCAGGTTAACAGAAATCCGCAGATAGCGCTTTATCAAAGTGGAGTATCCAATATAACGCTACTTCCTGTTTCCTATCCTTTGAGTACTTCGCTCTCCTCCCGGAGAGATAATAGCGGAACTATTTCTTCGTGGAAATCCACGATTGATCAAGCCGCCACCGAAGACGGAATGGTCCTGTTTATCTTCAGATCAGCAGATATTGGCAATCCTGATTATAGCGAAGATTTTAAGGCACTGATAGCACAGGCGAAAAATCAAAGCATGACATTTACAACGCCTGATATTATTGTAAATCATTTTAAGAAGATCCAGAATGTCCAGTATTCCGGCTCAATTACCGGCGATACTGCCACGCTTGATCTAACAAACAATAATGATCAAATAATTCAGGGAGTAACCTTCAGGCTTGTTTTACCTGCTTTGAAAAACGGGATTTATAAGACCAGTGAAGGAACAATTGTAAAAACGAAAACTGATAAAGATTTTGTGACTGTATACGTAAGCATCGATATTCCAGCACATGACACCAAGGAGATTATTGTTGAACCTGAAAATCCACGGGAAAAGATCGTTGTAACCTTACCTCCTCAGCTGATTGAAGGTCCGATAACTATATCCGTCAGAGATTCGGAGGGAAACACTTTACCAAGCGCAGATGTCATTATCGATTCAAAATATTATCATTCTGATACAAAAGGCGATGTTATAATTGACTTTGCACGTGGCAACCACACCATCCAGATCCAGTCTCCTGGATATGAAACATATAGTGCAGGATTGAATGTTAAAGGGAGAATTCATTGGATTGAACAGTTTATCGGGGGAAATGCCTGATTTGATAACAACAGGGTTATCCTTGCTGGGTGGAAAAAGCCCTGGTTTTAGGGAAAAATCTGACCGATACAAAATTTTCTAATTATTGTTTCAGGATATCCATAACGGGGGACACAGAATGGAAAAAAATCTTTCACTTTATACTTTTTATTATTTTATGTCCCTCATACTCATGCGGGCAAGCGGAATTATTGCAAAGATACTTCTGGCACGATCTATTACTCCCTACGAATACGGTTTAATTACCTTAATTGTCCTGGCACTGCCTGGGACAATGCAATTATTTACTAATTTTTGCTTTTTTGATGTTCTGGGTCATGCGACCGAAGGGAAAAAATATTTTAGTTTTTCGTTAATTTATGGAACAATAACAACCGCCCTGCTTGCAGTGATCATTTTCCTGTTTCCGGAACCCATCTTTACATTCCTGAATATTCCTCCTGGTTCATGGAGCCTGTTGTCTGTAATTTTAATTGGAGTGCTGTTTGCCGTTACTATCGGTGGAGATATTACCGGAATCCTGCGAGGGGTGAGAAACCATTCTCTTGCTGCATCTTTTTCTATGGCTCCGAGCATTTTAAGAGTTGTTTTCATTCTGTTTGCGATATATATCTTCGGCATGACTGATTTTTACCTGATTCTCGGTATTTTTGCACTTCCTGCATTAATCGTGCTCATTCCGGTAATTATTATTAAAAGAAAAACGATATCCTCATCACTTCAGTCTGTTTTCGTCCCGACGAAAGGAATGATGGTATTTGGCTTTTCATTTTTTATCCTCAATGCGTGGTTGTCATTCAGCCAGCATATTAATTCTATTGTTATCAGCCACGATCTCGGAGTAACCTGGCAGGGATATTATGATGTCTCCATGAGTATGGTTGCAGTCCTCACTTTTTTTTCTGCTGCTGTTTATATGATATCTGCCCCGGAAACAACGGTAAAAAACGACCGATCTGATATCCTTTTAAAACGAGGCGGGTTTGGAGATATCGGGAAATCTCTCTTCTCACTGTGCCTGCTTTGTGTGATAATTATTTATTTTTACGCTCATCAGTTGACTGTACTTTTGTTCACAAAAGATTACACAATTGCCGGTGATTATTTAATCATCTTGGCCATTGGATATACCGTTTTATTTATACAACAATATGTTGCCTTCCTCAATATTGCTGCTGAAGGTGAGAAAGGAGTATCCAGACTTTCGCTGATCACGATTGGCAGTCTCGTAATATTTCCTTTTTTCACCCATTTCATGATCCTTAATTTTAAATTTATGGGGGTCTATCTTGCAACGACAATTTTTATTATTTGTTATACCCTGGTAACAATCGCTCTCATCAAAGAACCGGAGACCATTATTCCTGTTATTGAAGAAAATTGACCGGCTTATCCTATCAGTTTTAGTGACATTTTTGATAATGTATTTATTACAGTTCTCATTGATTCCGGGAGTGATAACGGCGACGGTGATATTTGCAGTATTGATAATTGGTTCCGGATATCTCGATAAAAATCTTCTGATGGAAATAATCCAAATAAAAAACAAAAACGCCTGAATCTTTTCCGATTAAAAAAAATTATCCTGAAATCCAACAACTTTAATATTGATTGTGGTATTGAAAACAAAGCCAGCTCTGTTAGGTTAAAAAAGATCAATCAAAATTTCTCTGAAGAAATCCATAATATAATTGCTCTATTTTTGTAATTCCAAAAAATAATCAGGAAAGTTTAATAGCATACGTTCCCAGAAATTTTTCAAAAAATCTGATAATAGAATTCGTTTTTGAGGATCGCGTATTCTTCTCAAGATCCATCCAGATAATTTCCTGCTTTGTGCACATCTCTTTTATTGCATCAGGGATTTCGAATGAGATGATGGAAAGCGGCTTACCATATTTTCCCAATAATGCATCAATAGAGGAAAAATTTTCTATCCGGGAAAGATAGACGAGGTGCAGGGTATCCATTTTTATACAATATGAGTTTTCCTGATTTTCTACAAGATGAACTTTTTCTGAATATAGTGTTACAAAATCATTTAAAATATTTTTAATA
This sequence comes from uncultured Methanoregulaceae archaeon, assembly GCA_963733045.1. Classification (GTDB taxonomy): domain Archaea; phylum Halobacteriota; class Methanomicrobia; order Methanomicrobiales; family Methanospirillaceae; genus Methanoregula. The sequence goes on from CAVTBZ010000011.1 coordinate 100,612, forward strand.
ATTTCATTTTTATCCTCTCTGTTCAATTTTTTTATTCTCTCGGAAGATCGCCCGATTTCCCGGGCAGGGTTTCCTACAACAATTATATCGGTGTCTACATTCTTTGTCACGACGGATCGTGCACCAATGGTCAG